>NZ_OU912926.1:1200000-2400000 GCF_918378365.1 Candidatus Nitrotoga arctica
TTAACTTAAAATTTGCAACTTATTTTCTTTGGCGAACATAGATACGTTTATGTATCGCCTTTTATTCATTATGGTGGGTAAGTGTACCCTACAGCTCTCTCTCAATGATCGCTTATCTTATTCGCCGCATTTTATATGCTATCCCGATTTTGATCGGTGTGAACCTGCTCACTTTTTCTCTTTTTTTCGTGGTGAACACGGCAGATGATATGGCGCGGATGCAATTAGGCATGAAGCGTGTTACGCCTGAAGCGATCGAAAAGTGGAAGCAGCAGCATGGTTATGACAAACCGCTGCTATTTAATGCCCATGCAGAGGGTGTAAGAAAAATCAGCGATACGATTTTTTTCCAGAAATCGGCCAGGATGTTTGCATTTGATTTTGGTTCATCCAACGACGGGCGTAATGTTGCGCGTGAAATCCAGACCCGCATGATGCCTAGCCTCGCCATCGCGCTACCCACTTTTCTTATTGGCCTACTCATTTACATTACGTTCGCGCTGTTGATGACATTGTTCAGAGCGACTGCGCTGGATATGCTGGGGGTGTCACTATGTGTTTTGCTGATGTCCATCTCCGGTCTGTTTTACATTATTGGCGGTCAGTTCGTAGCGAGTAAATTGTGGCACTGGGTGCCGATTTCTGGTTATGCGGGCGGTATGGACAGTATCAAGTTTGTGCTGCTGCCCGTGTTGATTGGCGTAATGGGTAGTGTCGGCGCCAGTAGCCGTTGGTATCGAACGATTTTTCTGGAAGAGATCGGTAAGGACTATGTGCGAACCGCTCGCGCCAAGGGCTTGTCGGAATTGCGCGTCTTATTCCAACACGTGCTGAAAAATGCAATGATCCCGATTTTAACCGGTGTGGTGGTGGTAATACCGCTGCTTTTCATGGGTAGTTTGCTGACCGAATCTTTCTTCGGTATCCCCGGTCTGGGTAGTTACACAATAGACGCAATCAATGCGCAGGACTTCGGCGTGGTGCGTGCCATGGTATTTCTTGGTTCGATGTTGTATATCGCTGGTTTAGTTTTGACAGATATCTCGTATACCATTGTTGACCCGCGAGTGAGGTTGCAATGACCTTTATAAATATATTTCCCGTTCGCAATGAGTCACTCGATAAGCTCAAATCGAGCTTAATGTGGGAAGCAAGCCGCCCATGTTTCAATTTTATTCTATGCTCAGAACGAGCGATTTTCAGAATTCAATGTCGGGGTAAGTAATATGCCCGTTATTCTTTGGACAGATGCGATGATCTACCTGCTGCTCGCAACGGTTCTTGCTGCGGCATTGTGGATACGAAAACGTCCTCATCTTGTTCTACCTTGGCAACGCGTGGCTAAGGGTAGTGTGGGCATGGTGTCGCTGCTGCTGTTATCGTTATTCGTGTTGGTGGGGTTGCTTGACACCATGCACTACCGCGCTGCGTTGCCGGAGAAGAGCAATGGTCAGACAGTTTATTCGGCTGAGGTGTTGAGTGTCTTCGATGCACTTGCCAAAGGCATAAAAAGTCGTACCGAGAAAACATATTCTGCGCCACTGGCGGCCTATCTGTATGCCAAGGAAAGTATGGAAACGTCGGAGGGCAAGATACTTCGAGATTATCCGCGCTTGCATTACGGTGGTGCCCATCTGGCTGATCCACAGCGCGAACTTCTGGGCGATGTGCTGAAACGTATAGGGATCGGTGCTTTAGAGGGGTTGCTAATCGGCGTGTTATTGATTGCAGCCAGCAATATGTTATTCCATTTTTTCGTTAAATTCAGGACAGTCTTGTCATCGACAGGACGGGAAATCAGTACAGGTAATGGGATATCCACCTTTACGAGAGCGATGAAAAACAGGCCTTTCAGAGCATTATTGATAACGGCTTTGTTAATAGCCATGTTGCTTGGCATAACTGTCAATCTGGCCGCGAGTTACCACGTGCTGGGTACTGACAAAGTGGGGCAGGATGTACTGTATCTCGCGCTGAAAAGTATTCGCACCGGGCTTGTGATCGGCACTGTTACCACGCTGGTGATGTTGCCGTTTGCATTGCTGCTGGGTATAGCGGCAGGATACTTGCGTGGGTGGGTGGATGATGTGATTCAGTATCTTTATACCGTACTAAGTTCTATCCCCAGCGTGTTGTTGATTGCGGCTGCGGTGTTAATGATGCAGGTTTATATTGAGATGCATCCCGAGTGGTTTGAAACTTCTGCTGCACGCGCAGATTTACGCTTATTGTTTTTGTGTCTGATTCTCGGTGTGACCAGTTGGACCGGACTATGTCGCCTGTTACGGGGCGAGACACTTAAGTTGCGAGAGTTGGAATACATCCAGGCGGCGCAGGCATTCGGCGTTTCATCTTCGCGTATCCTTACTCGTCACATCGTGCCAAACGTGATGCACATCGTACTGATTGCGGTGGTGATGGATTTCAGCAGCCTGGTACTGGCCGAGGCGGTGCTGTCCTATGTCGGTGTGGGGGTTGATCCTAGTACCATGAGCTTTGGCACGTTGATAAACTCCGCGCGCCTGGAGATGGGGCGAGAGCCGATGGTGTGGTGGACGCTGGCGGCTGCGTTCGGATTCATGCTGGTGCTGGTGCTGGCCGCCAATCTGTTTGCTGATGCGGTACGCGATGCATTTGATCCGCGCTTGAATCGGACGTAGGCAGCTGCATGAAATCTGACCTCTCTCTTAACCAGCTTCGCCCCCTTCCCAGCGCTCCCTCAGAAATTGGACGAGGGGAATTTATACTGAAGGTAGATGGTTTGGTGACGCGCCTGAACAATGGTGCGCGCATTGTGGACGACATATCGTTCAGTATTAAACAGGGCGAGACCTTTGCGCTGCTTGGTGAATCCGGCTGTGGCAAATCTATGACGGCATTATCACTAATGCGTTTGCTGCCGGATGGAATACGCGTCGCCAGCGGTGATATTAAACTTGACGAAGAAGATATTTTGGCGCTGCCAGAATATGCCATGCGCAAAGTGCGTGGTGGTCAGATGGCAATGATTTTTCAGGAGCCGGGGTTGAGTTTGAACCCAGTGATGACGGTCGGCGATCAGATTGCCGAGGTATTGACATTGCATCAGCAACTGCGCGGTAAAGAAGTTCGTTCGCGTTGTGTTGAATTGCTGGAGCAGGTAGGTATTTCCGATGCCCCTCGCCGTGCGTCTGAATATCCATTCCAGCTTTCCGGTGGCATGAAACAACGTGTGATGATTGCAATGGCGCTGGCCGGACAGCCAAAGTTGCTGATCGCAGACGAACCGACTACTGCTCTGGACGTGACCATACAAGCGCAGGTGCTTAAACTTCTGCGCGATACGCAGCAGAAAACCGGTATGGCGTTGTTGCTGATAACGCATGATCTGGGCGTAGTCGCTCAAATGGCACATCAGGTTGGGGTGATGTATGCCGGACAAATTATTGAGCAGGCATCGCGTGAGCAATTGTTCGCACGTCCCGCTCATCCCTATACCCAAAAACTATTTGCCGCATTGCCGGATGCTGGACGCACTGGACAACCCTTAGCGGCCATTCCGGGCAATGTCCCCCCATTGGGTGCGCCACTTGCAGCTTGTAGATTCGCTCCGCGCTGCGATAAAGCGTGGGCATTGTGTCACGAGCAGGTGCCGGAGTGGACGCAGCTGGAAAATGGCCAGGGGGTAAGATGCCATCTGTACACATCGCAGATGGGGAGTGAGAAATTAAACTTGAAAGCACCTCTCTCCCACGCTCCGCCTACCATAGGTGGGAAAGGGACTGGGGAAGAGGGGAGGGGCACTTCACTTTTGCAAGTTGAAAACCTGCAAGTCCACTTTCCCATCCGCAAAGGCATATTGCAGCGCACGGTAGGTCACGTTAAAGCGGTAGATGGGGTGTCAATGAACATTCCAGTGGGTCGTACGCTGGCGCTGGTAGGTGAATCCGGTTGCGGTAAAACCACGGTAGGCAAGGCGCTGCTGCAACTTATTACACCTACCGCAGGCAGCGTGCGTTTTGCGGGCCACGAACTCATTGGTATCAATGCGAGGCAATTGCGCAAACATCGTGCCGGGATGCAAATGATATTCCAGGACCCCTATGCATCTTTAAACCCCAAGATGCGTGTAGCGGAGATTTTACAGGAGGGCATGGATGCACTGTCTATCGCCAAAAATAGCGATGAGCGGCAACGCCGCATAGATGAATTGCTGGAACAAGTTGGGCTGGAGAAAGCTTCCAAGTGGCGATATCCGCATGAGTTTTCCGGTGGGCAGCGGCAGCGTATTGCTATCGCCCGGGTGCTGGCAGTTAATCCGAATCTGCTGATTTGCGACGAACCGACCAGCGCGCTGGATGTTTCGGTGCAGGCGCAAATTTTAAATTTGCTTAAATCACTGCAGCAGCAATTAAGATTAAGCTACCTGTTTATTTCGCACAATCTGGCGGTGGTGGAATATCTCGCGCACGAGGTATACGTAATGTATTTGGGACGTATCGTCGAGCGCGGCACGGTAGAGGAAGTATTGCATGACCCTAAACATCCTTATACTCAGGCCTTACTGTCTGCAGTACCGAGAATAGATGGTCAGGGTATGAAAATTGTTCGTCTGCCTGGGGAAACACCCTCTCCCTCCCATCCGCCGCAGGGCTGCCACTTTCACACACGTTGCGCACAAGCCATGGCGGAATGTTGCGAAGTTTATCCAAGTGAAACCATAATTAGCGTCACGCACCGCGTACATTGTTATCTTGCGGCGAAGTAAAGTTATGTAATTTGCACTACCATAAGCATGATGCCTATACTGAATTGTCAAAAAATAGAGGTAAAGCGTAAAGTAAGAAAAGCTTAAGGATATTGAGCTATGCGTTGCGTCGTGTACATAAACTTCTTCGTCCTTTTGCTGGCCATGCCAAGTTTGCCGCGGTTCTTATCGGCACGGGATAGGTGAGGTGTTTTGTCGAGTTTTACGATGAAGATGTGTTGACCTGGATTGAGTGTTTTTATGTTGTTATTCCAGTCTTGCAGCTTTTCCACACTTACTTTGTAGAGGCGAGAAATGGTACTCAACGTGTCACCTTTACGCACCGTGTATCTAACAGTGTTCCCAAGTAACTGATTGGTAAGGGCAGGGTGTATATTAAATGCCTCGAATTCATTTTCTGTATTCTTACCATTAAGTGGTACCAGTAGCATCTGCCCGGTACTCACCTTGATTTGCGTTGGCAGGCCGTTGATGGATCGAAGTGTCTCTGGTGACAGGCCGAAGCGTGTTGCGAGTCCGTTTAAGTGCTCGCCTTTCCTGCTCTTGTAAGCCTGCCATGATACGAGTGGCAGGCTGTTGCTTGCCAGATTGGCCCGAAAGGTTTCCACCTTGTCCACGGGCAGCAATAGCACCTCGGAATTTTCTTGCAGGATAACCGGACGGTTGTGCGCGGGATTCAACGCGCGAAATTCATCCAGTGTAACGCCCGCCAACCCTGCGGCAAGCTCCATGTCAATATTTTTTGACGTACTGACAGCAACGAAATACGGTTGATCCGGAACGGGATGTAACACCAGGCCAAAGCTGGCTGGATTACTGATAATATTTTTTATTGCTTGCAGTTTCGGGACATAATTCCTTGTTTCTGATGGCATTTTCAGGCTGGCGTAATCCGCGGGCAGGCCTAGTTTGCGGTTATGTGCGAGCGCTCGCTGTACTGCGCCTTCGCCCCAGTTGTAAGCGGCAAGTGCCAATTCCCAATCGCCGAACATGCCATGCAGTTTTTGCAGGTAGTCAAGCGCGCCAAGGGTCGCACTGATGATATTGCGTCGCCCGTCATACCACCAGTTCTGCTGCATGCCAAAATGTTTGCCAGTAGATGGAATGAACTGCCAGATGCCAGAGGCGCTAGCGGTGGAATAGCCTCCTGGATTAAACGCGCTTTCGATCATGGGTAGCAGTGCGATTTCCGATGGCATTCCGCGCCGCTCAACTTCTTCCACAATAAAGTGGAGATAGCGCTGCCCGCGCTCGGTCATTCGTTGCATATAGTCCGGACGTTTTGCGTACCATTGCTCGTGGCTTGCCACCAGCGGGCTATTCAATTGGCGCAACGCGTAACCATTACGAATGCGTTGCCATAAGTCGTTTTGCGAAAGGTTAAGGTTAGAGTCGACGGTAAGTATCAGATCCGGGTCATCGGAAGCCGTGGGTGGTTGTGGTATGGCATCTTCTTGTAAGTCATCGAGCGGGCTATTCAAAAAAACTTTTTCCTCCGCATGGACCGCAGACATTGCGGAGAGCGCAATGCAAGCGGAAAAAACGAATAAGTAAAGTTTGTTTAACTGCACGGGTGGTGACCTATATAAATAAAACTATGTCGATGCAGCCGAGTGTGGAAGGGAGATTCAAGTATTTGTCGAACCAGTTTTTAACGGCAGCATCAAGGAGCAAGGGAATTTATGGGATTGCTATTCGCACGAATTGGTTATATTTGAAGCTTGTTCCCTTGCTTTAATAAACGCTTGTTCGGCTAACATTATATCGCGGCTTTGTGGTGTTTCCAGGCTGATGCGTCCAAGTGCTCCAGTGCGGTAATCCTGTAGCAGCATGAGAGCAGCTTTTTCCAGGTCTGGAACACCGCCTTTGAGCAGATAACCGCGCCGCTTTGCGACTGCTGCGACAATGCCCACCCCATCCAGACCTTCAACGGAGAATCCATAACGGTTTGCAAGCAGTTTGGGGTAGGATCCCAGTAGAATGTCGCCCAGAAAACTGGCTACTTCCTCGTCTATTATGGCATTTCGTCCTACCGCGTGGCTTGCGGCCAGCATGAAGCCGTCGCTGTCATACTCAATCTTGGGCCACATTAGCCCCGGCGTATCGATCAGCGTCATCCGTTCATTCAGGTCAAATCCCTGTTGATTTTTGGTCACCGCCGGCTCGTCTCCTACAGCTGCCACCCGACGCTTCAGCAGCGCATTTATTAGTGTGGATTTCCCTACATTGGGAATGCCCATGATCATCATGCGCAATGGCTTAAGCCTGTTATCACGATGGGGGGCAAGCATCTCGCACAAACCCGGAACTTTTGCGACATCGCCCGGTTTTTTGCAGGATAGCGCTACGGCCTTAATTCCTTTTTGCTCATTGTAGAAGTTCAGCCAAGCTGTAGTGACAGCAGGATCCGCCAGATCGGCTTTATTAAGAATTTTCAGACAGGGCCTTTGCCGATGCAAGCGCAGCTCTTTAATGACAGGATTGCTGCCTGCTTCCGGCACGCGTGCATCCAGCACTTCTATTATCATATCGATGCGCTCCATGGTTTCGGCTGCCTTTTTGCGCGCCGCAACCATGTGACCGGGAAACCACTGAATGGACATTCGTAATCAACTATCTATCTAAAGGTGTATTTTACTCTTCGTTGACTGATACGTCATGTTGTCGTTACTTTAGGTGTACTAAAGCCGGACGAGTCGGAACAAAAATGGATAAAGCACAACTAATTTCTGATGGAGGTCGAAATATTGCAGCCTTTAACCAAACGATACAAAAATGAACTGTTAGGTTTTTTATCTGCTTTGACCGCATCGTGATCACCGATACTGAGGTAAGCTGAACGAAATGGACGTTAGCATTTTGTTAAACTTGAGCCGAAGTGTCAAATGAAGTAATGAATACTGACTCAAACGTTGGGGAGTTAACCTGCAAAAGCTGATCAAGAATGAAAGCCGCGGAAACAGAGCAAATGCAAACATTGGAGCAACTACCTGAGTGTGTCAAAAAATTTCCAGGATCCTCGCGTAAAATGTGCGGCATAAAAACTTCAAATTTCACTGATTGGGTTAATAGTTAAAAATTGAATTAACACGCCACGCATTGTAATGTAGCGTTGTTTTTATCGAGTCAAAGTTCGGCAGGGTGTTTATTTAGAGGAAATCAAATGAGAACGCATACCAAAGAAACTCAAGCATCTCTTACGCCGGAGATGGCATTTCAAATTCTTAAAGAGGGAAATGAACGTTTTGCACAAAATCTCACCGTCAATCGCGATCTATTAGGGCAATTAAAAGATGCTTCAGAAGGGCAGTTCCCTTTTGCAGTAGTTTTGAGTTGCATCGATTCCAGGACATCGGCTGAACTTGTTTTTGATCAAGGTTTAGGCGATCTCTTCAGCATTCGGATAGCAGGAAACATCGTTAACGAAGATATTCTCGGCAGCATGGAGTTTGCGTGCAAAGTCGCCGGAGCGAAAATAATTGTTGTGTTAGGGCATAGCGGTTGCGGCGCGATCATGGCCGCATGCGACGATATCAAGTTTGGTAGCTTTACCGCTTTAGTTAACAAACTTAAGCTAGCAGTGGCACGTGTTCGCGAGCCAATAACCGATCGCAATTCGCAAAATTCAGAATTTGTAGAGAAGGTTGCCATGACTAATATATTCCTGACAATTGCCAACATTAAACACCGAAGTGAAGTTCTGCGAGAGATGCTGGAGAAATACCAGATAGCAATTGTGGGCGGCATGTATGACACTCAAACAGGAAAAATTGAGTTTTATCAATAACCATAATATAGCCATTCAAGGCCAGCCTAATCTTTGTTTGCGTACTAAAACCTTGCCATTCAAAAAATGGATATTACATTTGTGGTTTACATCAATAATTATCGTAAGTGTTTCTTGTTGATGAATATAATCCTTCAGGATTTTTATAAGTCAATCCTGGTTAGAAACCATATTAAGAATAATTATTCATAGGGCTCTTGCATAACACACAGCGAAAATCGAGAGTAATCAATCCACGCATTAAAAGCGTACACACTAGACGAGTAAATGCTTATGACAGAACAAAAAAATCTTCCAGCCAAGGTGTCCACTCAGGAAGTTGTGGTGCATAGAGAGCAACGCGGCCTTGTTGCGAGAGGAATGGCGGCAGTTATGAGTAGTAAAGATCCGTCACTGGCAGAAGACCTCGACGCGTTTTATCGTCAAGCACGGGCTGCCTATAATCATATTACAGAGCTTGGCGATAAATCAGGTTTTGGTATCGTCTGGACACGCAGTGACCTCGACGATCTGAAAGATGCCTTGGATGCCTTCACGCAATTGACGGATAAACAATATGGCAAAGCCTATTTCCCATTATCGCTTCTCCATAATGGTGGGCGGAGCTTCCCGGTGCACAAGGAACACGCTCAGCATTACGCAAGGCTGGCCTTCGATTGGTGTATAGCCAATCAAAATAAAAATGACCCTGAAATATGGAATGACTTGGGCAGGCTATATTGGCTCGGCGAAGTGGTCAGCACAGACTATGAGCAGGCGCTTTATTGGTATCAGAAGGCCGCAGAAGCGGAGCTTGAGCAGGCGCAATATAATCTGGGGGCAATGTATTACAACGGGCAGGGCGTCAGTCAGGATTATCAGCAGGCAAGATTATGGTATCTCAAGGCCGCAGAACAAGGACATACGCGGGCACAATATGCTCTAGGTACCCTGTACTACAACGGGCAAGGGGTTACACAGGACTATGAGCAGGCCATGTCTTGGTACCACATGGGTGCAGAGCAAGGAAATGCATGGGCGCAACAATCCCTCGGATATATGTACGAGAAAGGTCAAGGCATCACACAGAACTACGAACTTGCTTTGCCTTGGTATCGCAAAGCCGCAGAGCAGGGACATTCACGTGCGCAATTCAATTTGGCAGCTATGTACAACAGCGGTCAATTGGCTGAGCAAGATCACGAACAGGCTAAATTTTGGTATATGAAGGCCGCAGAGCAGGGACATGCGCGTGCGCAATACGAACTAGGCTTTATGTACAGCAAAGGTCAAGGCGTTATACAGGATTATCAGCAGGCCGCGTTTTGGTGTCTCAAGGCCGCTAAGCAGGGACATGTGCGGGCACAATATGCAATGGGAGCCACGTTCAGTAAAGGGCGGGGCGTGCTCCAGGATTATCAACAGGCCGCATTCTGGTATGGCAAAGCCGCAGAACAGGGGCATGTGGAGGCACAATTCAATCTAGGATTCTTGTATGAAAAAGGTCAAGGCGTTACACAGGATAACCAGCAGGCCGTGTCCTGGTATAACAAAGCCGCAGAACAGAGACACGCTTCGGCCCAATTAAATCTGGGATTCATGTACAACAACGGGCTGGGGGTTACCCAAGACGACCAGCAGGCTGTATTTTGGTTTCTAAAGGCTGCAGAGCAGGGAGATATGTGTGCGCAATACACGCTAGCAATTATGTACGGCAATGGCCAAGGCATTATACAGGACGATCAGCAGGCGGTATTTTGGTACGGCAAAGCTGCAGAGCAAGGGCATGCAGAAGCACAATTCAATCTGGGATTGATGTACAGCAAAGGCCAGGGTGTTACACGGGATGAACAGCAGGCTGCGTCTTGGTATCGCAAGGCCGGGCAGCAAGGTGAAACTAGAGCGTTGGAGCAATTGAAAGAATTAGGGATCGGTACTAGAGAGAAAATCGATCTCGCCGCGTGGGAGCAACTTAACGAATTCACTCTCAGTTGGAAAACACCTGAATGAAACCCACTTTAGATCAGGAGCTTACCCGTTTGGTGAGCGATCAGGCTAAGCTTGCAGAGCAGGTTATTTCGGCTGAATTGGAACTGGAAACAGCCAAAACAGAAACAGCACAGTTCCAGCGCCGCTATTATGAAATGGTTGGGAGATTCTACGCTCAGTTAGATGAACTGGACGCGCAAATTGCTAACGCACAGGCGGGGCTATCCCCCGATGATGCAGCTGCTCAAGTCCATGCACAAGCAGCGCAAGAGCAGGCTAGAAAGTCAGCCGAAGAAGCGGGTTTGATAGAAGCTCAACCTCCTCCCCCACTGGTTATTACGCCGCAACTTAAGCAGGCATTTAGGCGCGCTGCCATGATGATGCACCCCGACCGCGCCACCACGGAACCCGAGCGCCTGCGTCGACATGGATTGATGATAAAGGTGAACCTTGCTTACGAGCGCGGGGACCAGCAGGCCATTGAAAAACTGGTGCTGGAATTTATTCAGGATCCTGCAATGCAGGAAGAAACTGAGGATCCCGAGTTAATTGCTGATCAGGGCGTGGAATTAAAAATCTTGAAAATCATCCGTCGTACTGGACAATTACGCCGCCGCATGGATGAAATTCAGCAAGAATTGCAAGAAAAAAGACAATCGGATATTTATAAACTTAAAGCCACAATTGAAAGAGCTGAGTTGAGAGGTGGCGATCCGATGGGCGATTTGGCGGAACAGTTATTACAGGAATTGTCCGAGCGAAGAATTCGACTGGAAGAAACCGCCAAGCATGAATAGTTCATGTGGATATTTTAGAATTTATTTAATAAGTATAAGATAAACAACAAGAAATAGTTTTTTACATGTATTTGGATGTACTACATATATCCAGTTAGCATTGAATATATGTGTGCCAGCGAACAGACCGAAATTAATAAATGTAAGATACTTAACCTTAGCTTTTTTGCCATAAAATTCATCACTAATAAAATATAAGGAGTTTAGCTATGCAGAATACAATTTCAAATAAAGTAGAAGGTGCAGTGGCAGCCGCAGAAAATATGGCTCAACGGACTGGAACGGCTGTAGGCAATGTTGTGGACGCTACGAAATCCGCTGGAAAACAAGTAGGGGCAGCCGCCAGTAGCGAAATGTCCAATCTGCGGGCCGATTTAGACGATTTGATTTCTCGTATACCTAGCTTATCTGATATTGACTTAGAAGAGGCCAAGGAAAAGTTGATGACAAAAATGGCATCTGCAAAAGAAGTTGCGAAAATTGTGGCGGCCGATGCGCGCAAGCATTTTAATGATGGCGTCGATTGCTCCAGAGGATATGTAAAAGAAAACCCTTTGCAAGCAGTTGGATATGCAGCGGCAATTGGTTTTTTACTGGGCCTGTTAATTTCAAGGCGCTAATTTGATTCACTGCAGAGCACTTAAATTCTTAAGTTGAGATAAATGTCATGTTTGAAAAAATCAAAAAAGCTAAACAACTTGGCATAATTGCGCGTCATCGTATGGGCGATTACATAGAATTGGTGCCGATCTTAATGAAGATCCAATGGCATTACTTTAGCGCCCAGATAATTAGTTATGTCGTTTTGTTTGTGTTGGCATTGTTAAGCCTGATTTTTTTAGGTGTGGCTATTATCGTTAGCTACTGGGAGACCCCATATCGTGTGGCATCTGCATGGAGTGTTGTGGCTTTATATGCATTGTCAGCCTGTGGGGTTTTTCTGGTAAGCCAGAATAGAACACGTCCAATATCTCCATTTGAAACGTTACGCACCGAATTAGAGAAAGATGCACAGCTGGTAAAGGATACGATATGACAATGTCATTGTCTCTCGAAGAGCAAAAAAAAATTCTCTTGGATCGGATGGAGGAAAATCGGCGTAACTGTCGAAATAATTTTATTCAGCAATTTTCTAGTACTGAAACTGCAACGGCTTTATCTGGTAATTCGGGAGCGTTTCCACGAAGCCATACTTTTAAACTTTTAACGCATCATCCCTATCTTATTGGCATAGCATTCATTGCAGCGTTGGCAGGATCGCGTGGGTCATTGCGAAATCTTTTAAAGAAGAATCTTGCCTTCAGTAAAAATATGTTAATAAGCAAGGTGAAAATGTTGGTTGTACCCGCAATAATTCGTTTATTCCGGTCATATATTCGCTACTAATAGCATGAAGCTTTACTGATCCTAAAGCTACTTTCTATGGAAAATCTCGGACGCTACTTTATGTCAAGCGAGAAGACTAGCCGCTGTTATGTTGCCCATCGAACCCTTGTTTCATTCGCAAGATAATCTATTAACAATCAAGGAAATCCGATTGCATCGAGCGCGTGGCCCTCAGCAGTATTGCCCTCGCGAGTGCAGCCCATGTCTGTATGGTCGGCACAATGTCCGCCTATCAGGGAAGTAGATATCAATTCATTACAACAGACGCACTCGTTGCTATACGGGCTCCAGGTCTAGATCGAATGCTTTATGAAGCACACGCACAGCCAGCTCCAGGTATTTTTCATCAATAACAACAGAGATTTTAATTTCCGAAGTGGAAATCATCTGAATATTAATTCCCTCCTCCGCTAAAGTACGAAACATTTTGCTGGCGATGCCGACGTGCGAACGCATTCCGACTCCAACTACTGATACTTTGGCAGTCTTATTGTCACCCACCACATTTCGTGCACCAATGTGATGTTGTACTTGGTTTTTCAGAATATCCATCGCCTTATCGAATTCATTGCGGTGTACGGTAAAGGAAAAATCGGTGGAATCATCCACGCCGACATTCTGAATTATCATGTCCACGTCAACATTGGCTTCACTGATGGGCCCCAGTATCTGGTAAGCAATGCCCGGTTTATCCGGTACACCACGCACGGTGATTTTGGCTTCGTCACGGTTGAAGGCTATACCTGAAATAATCGCCTGTTCCATCTTATCGTCTTCCTCAAAAGTAATTAACGTACCATCGCCTTCTTCCTCGAAGCTTGATAGCACGCGCAACTTAACCTTATATTTCCCGGCAAATTCAACTGCGCGGATCTGCAATACCTTGGAGCCGAGGCTAGCCATTTCTAGCATCTCCTCGAAGGTAATGGTCTTGAGGCGGCGTGCTTCCGGCACCACGCGAGGGTCGGTCGTGTATACGCCATCAACATCGGTATAAATCTGGCATTCGTCGGCGTGAAGCGCTGCGGCAATAGCTACCCCAGTAGTATCGGAACCGCCCCGTCCCAAGGTGGTAATGTTCCCCTCTTTGTCTATGCCTTGAAATCCAGCCACTACAACCACGTATCCGTTAGCTAAATCGGTGCGAATGTTTTGCTCATCTATGCTAAGAATACGTGCCTTGGTGAATGCGCTGTCGGTGATAATTTTGACTTGCGCGCCCGTGTAGCTTTTAGCCTTCAGTCCTTCTTGAATCAGCCCCATCGACACTAACCCAACGGTCACCTGTTCGCCGGTAGAAACTACCATATCAAGCTCACGTGGATCAGGCTGAGCTTGCATTTCTTTCGCCAACCCGATAAGTCGATTGGTCTCACCGCTCATGGCGGAAACCACAACGACCAATTGATGTCCGAGTGCTTTGTATTTCGCTACGCGACGCACTACGTTTTTAATGCGTTCCGGACTGCCTACCGAAGTGCCACCATATTTCTGAACAATTAATGCCACGGATTCCTATACCCAGATTACAAAACGGAGTGAATTCTAACCTAAAACAAGAATACCACCCAAGCTCCAAATGCTTCTGGCACGACAATAAGCCATGAAACGCTGTGCCCTGGTATCTGCTTCATTTAGAAAAATTGAAGAGGATTTTCACCTTCAAGTATGTGCGTGCGCTCTGCCTGGGACATAAAAAAGGCGGCTTGCGCCGCCTTTTCGAATTAAGGTCATTCGGCTTTAATCGCGTTCACCACTAAAGGCCATCAGCAGGCTTAGCAGGTTGACGAAAATATTATAAATATTTAAATATAACGACATGGTTGCCATTACATAGTTAGTCTCGCCGCCATGTATGATCTGGCTAATGTCGTAAAGAATGTAAGCCGAGAAGAGCATCACGGCAATAGCCGAGATGGTTAGCGATAAAGCGGGAATGGCAAAAAAGATATTGGCCAGTGAAGCGACTACCAGCAAAACCAAGCCAATGAACAGGAATTTACCCATAAAGCTGAAATCTTTTTTGGTAACAGAAGCGATGGTCGCCAAGCTAAAGAAAATTAGTCCGGTTCCACCAGCAGCCATGCCCACAAGTTGGGCGCCATTTCGCAGATGCAGTGCATGTTGCAGAATTGGCCCAAGGAAAACACCCGCGACAAAAGTGAAGCCCAGCAGCATGGCAATGCCCCATACGCTGTTACGCAACGCAGAGACAGCAAATAGCATACCCATCATTACGGCGAACATCAGCAGCGGAGCCATGATGGGATTCTGTGCCATGAACGAGAAGTTAGCGGATGTGCCAATAAAGGCTCCCATAATGGTAGGAGCCATGGTGAGAGCCAGCATCATGTAAGTGTTGCGCAGGACTTTATTTTGTTCCAGCCCTAGCGTGCCTAGTTGCGAAATGGTTTGGTATTGCATGGTATTTTCTCCAGAAGGTGTGTTAACAACATACGTAAGAGTATCGAAGCGGGAGAAAAGTTGCAATGTTTGTGTTGATTAATGTGTAATAGTTGAAAGTGACTTTAAATTAGTAATGTATTTCGGGTATCATGCGCCCACTTCAGGTGCGCGCAACTTCAATATGATTTGTTTAGTTATGTTGTAACACAGTCGCATACTTAGTGATGTATTCAAACTTGGAAGCTTGGGTGAGTGGTTTAAACCAGCAGTCTTGAAAACTGCCGAACAGCAATGTTCCGTGAGTTCGAATCTCACAGCTTCCGCCAGAACTCGTTATTAACCTGTCTCAAATAATCTCTCAAACCCGCATGGCATATGGCTTTAGCGGGTTTTTTAACGCCCAAGCGGTATCAGGCGATCTCAGCGAAGCTCTGTTTTTTGTGGGTACATTTGCGGATACATGGTAATCTATCTTTTGCAATGTACCCGCAGGAGCAAAAAAATGGAAATAAAAGCAGCACTGACAGAGCTTATTGCAACGCAAGCTGAGGCTAAGGGCAAGCAGTACAAGATCGGAGACGGCGCAGGCATGTACCTACTTGTCATGCCTGATGGTGCAAAGTATTGGCGCGTGTCCTATCGTTTCGGCGGGAAGAAAAAAGCGCTTGCATTAGGCATATATCCAGACGTGACACTAGAGGATGCACGTATACGCCGTGATGAGGCGCGCAAGCTACTGACCGATGGTATAGACCCCGGCGAGGTTAAGCAGGCGCAGAAGGCTGAGAGACAGGCTCGGAAGGACGCGCAGATTGCTGACGACGCCAGACAGATTGCCGCAACCCGTTTCATTCTCGACAACGAAGGCGCGCTGGCCTTTCGTTTCGGTTCTCGCTACATCGCATTAACCCCGATTGAAACAAGCGAGCTTCGCACTTTCCTCGATGCAACCCGCGCTGTTACTCCAAAGGACACATCATGCCGCTAACAGAGATGGAGATAAAGAAGGCCAAAGCTACGAATAAGCCCTACAAGCTAACAGATGGGGGCGGACTGTTCCTGCTGGTACACACGAACGGCGGCAAGTATTGGCGGTTAAGATATCGTGTCGGCGGAAAAGAAAAGCTTCTAGCAATCGGCGTCTACCCAGACGTAACCTTATCTGAAGCACGGGAACGGCGCGAACAGGCACGCAAGCTGCTGGCGAACGGGGCAGACCCAAGCGCGGTAAAGCAAGAAGCGAAGCAAACTAACAACAAAGCTTTGCAGGTTGCCCGCGAAAATAGCTTTGTCACACTTGCCATTGAATATCACAAAGTTAAGTCTCCGATGTGGACACCCGGACACGCGAAGCAGTGGCTTGGCAACTTGGAAAAATATGCTTTGCCCGTCATCGGTAATCGCCCGATAGCTGAGATTGAGCCGATGGAATTAGTTGGCATCATGCGGACTATAGAGGAGCATGGCACATTCGAGACACGGGATCGCTTGCTTCAATCAATCGGCGCGGTATTCAAGTATGCAATCGCCACAGGCAGGGCTAAATACAATCCGGCAGAAATCCGCATGGCATTGGTTGACAGGCCAAAGGTAGAGCATTTCCACTGCATTCCAACTGAAGAACTACCCACATTCCTGCGCTCTGTAACCGCCTATCAGGAAATGGATAAAGTCTCGCCCATCGCTATATCTGCCCTACGCCTACTGATGTTGACGGCAACTCGCACAAGTGAAGTACGCTATTCGAAGTGGAAGGACTTCGACCTAGACACCAGATGTTGGGTTATTCCTGCAGAACAGGTTGGACGCAAGGGCAAGGGCGACAAGCGCAAAGATCATGCTGTGCCGCTATCCACTCAAGCGATGGCAATTTTGCG
Organism: Candidatus Nitrotoga arctica; assembly: GCF_918378365.1. Classification (NCBI taxonomy): domain Bacteria; kingdom Pseudomonadati; phylum Pseudomonadota; class Betaproteobacteria; order Nitrosomonadales; family Gallionellaceae; genus Candidatus Nitrotoga; species Candidatus Nitrotoga arctica. The sequence continues at coordinate 1,216,969 of NZ_OU912926.1, forward strand.
CGGATTAATACCTTTCACAGGGCAGGGGGAGTATGTATTCCCGAACCGCAACTATTCGGGCAAAGTAATCAGCGAAAACACGGTGCTGAAAATCATTGAGACCATTGGCTACAAAGGCAAGATGACTGGCCACGGTTTCAGGAGTTTGGCGCGCACTGTCCTGGGTGATATGGGGCATCGCTGGGAAGTACTAGAGGCAGTGCTATCCCATGCGCTGGTGAACCAGACGGCGGCGGCATACGTGCGGACTTCATACTTTGAGGAGAGGCGCGATATTATGCAACAGTGGGCGGATTATCTTGCCAAAGTGGAGGCAGGCGCGGAAGTGATACCGTTACGAGCATGATAATTGACGCCATGGCTGACACCTATTAGATCAACACGTCCAGCCGTCACTCTGAAAACTTGGTTCGTAGGATCGAAGACTCACGTACCTACATTATTTATCAATACCTTACAGTGTTCGTCACACTCAAGAACAGTCCTAAACAGCTACAGCAATACCCTCAAAAGTGTAAAAGTGATACGTTTTTGACTACAGTATTAAACTCATGCTAACGCAAGCGAGTGGTAATATTTAATATAGGAAGGAGTAGTTTTATCCTTCAAATGTTCTGCAAAATGACAGCACCGCCCGCGATTAAATCAGCACAAAGCATCGCCCTTGTGCATGTTATCCACTGCACCAAAATTGCATAGTTTTCCTCCACAGAAAAACCAAAGCAATACGATTGTTCATAAAAGAACTAGAAAGTGGATTGCTATGTGGATATGGAATACAAATTTGTATTACTCAAAATTGCGACGGATGGGACATAATTGTTGACGACTTTATACTCAGTACTATAATGGGCTTAACTTTGGTTATAGAGTTATCGTTCAGATCGATTACCAAATTATTCTTAAAATAAAAATCCGAAATATCCATCAAGATTATCGTGCTATCTTCAGTCAAGTATTTACATCGCACTTAATATAATTAATTGGAGTTTTTAATGATCAAACTACATTTGGAATCCCTCGATAACCTTGACTTAGAGCCAATCATTGTGAAGGCGATCGACGCAATAGATGGTTATGGATGGAGCTTCGACAAAGCAATAGAGGTCGCTGAGGAATATCGCCGATTCTTAGCTTTGTGTTTGTTATTTCCAGATGATTCCATGGTGCCATCCAACGTAGTGGATGATTTTTGGCATTTGCATATTTTGGATACACAAAAATATGCGGTCGATTGTGAAAATTTCTTTGGTTATTTTCTCCATCATTTTCCATATTTTGGAATGAGGGGAAATCATGATGAAAAAAACTTGGAAATTGCATGGTACGCAACACTTGATGCTTACAAGATGACTTTTGGTTCCACACCCTCAGCGGAACTCTGGCCACGTTCAAACCGTTGTCCTAACTGTGGGAAAAGAGCAAATAGTATGTCAGTAGATATCCGACCAACACTAAGAGATATAGGTTTGGCTATTGTTTAACAATAATGATTTACTGGTTTAGATGTTGCTACAATTGGGCTAAAGAGAGCCATTTTTGGTTTTGGGCGATTTCTGTTATATGGGTGGTTTTGATAGGCGGGTTGTGGTATGTGCTTTTTATAGCGCATCTCGTGGAATTGCCTATGGATGAAACTGGTCAGACAGTTGGCTATTTTATAGGCGGTATCGGCGTAGCAACTATCGCCATGGTGACAGCAGGTCGACGCACCCATGCACTGATGAATCAGGTAAAAAACGATCAAGCCCGCGTAATAAATGAAAATTTTACAAAATCTATTGAATTATTAGGAAATAGTGATGAAGCAGTGCGCCATGGAGGACTTTTTTCACTCCAGAGAATGATGCGTGATGAAAGCTTTTATCCAACAATTGTGAAAATTGTCACTTCTTACATACGACATAAAAGCCAACACTACTTTAGAGAAGAACTAAAAATTGTTAATAGTAATGAAGACAAAGCAATAGAACAGTTAGACGGCATGCCAATGAGAATTGATGTTGAAGCAGCCTTATCTGTACTTAAAAATCGACTACAGTACGATACTGGCGGGTTTGAAGATTTTAAAAAAAATAAACAAAATAATACATCTTTTGACCTTTCAAATTCAAAGCTTTTCAATGCGGATTTGTCCCATACTCGGTTCGTTAACTTTAACCTTTCAGATAGTCTGATTCGTAATTGCGTGCTTACTCGATCAAGTCTTGCGGGAGCTAATCTAACTAAAACGGATTTTAGCGGAACGGATTTTAGCGACACAGATTTATCTGGTGCAGACTTAAGCAGTACCATAGGACTGACTCAAAAACAGATAAACCAAGCTGTAGGAGACTCGACTACAAAGCTACCTAAAGGATTACAGAATCCAGATACTTGGTTGACGTGTAGTTAAGGAATACTATAGTATTCTTACCCTAGCGTTTTCGGTGATTCCCATGTTTTATTACTACGGCAGAAAAAAACAGATTGCTAGACATTATCCAGCACCAAATTATGGTTGTATAATTGAGCCATTCGCGGGCTCTGCCGCTTATTCTTTCCATAACGATAACTGGCGTAAGCAAGTAATTCTTATTGAAAAGGATGTGCGAGTTTCTGCAATTTGGGAATGGCTGATTAACGAAGCCACACCAAACACTATAAAAAAAATGCCTGATCTTCATCCCGGAGAAAAAAGCTCAGAGTTTCTACATATAATCCATGCTGCAACTAAAATGGCATTCAAATACAAAACCATAAAAGTTACCCCTGTTTTAGCAAGAAATTGGGAAATAAGCAAAAGAGTAATGGCAGAGAATCTGGGTAAGGTAAAGCACTGGCAAATAATATGTGGAGATTACACTTCAGCCCCCGATATTGAAGCAACGTGGTTTATTGATCCGCCATATAGGTTCGAACCCGGCATGGGATATGGGCATAGTAGTGCACGTATGGATTATGAACAATTGGCTAAATGGTGCATGGCAAGGCATGGCGAAATAATCTGTTGTGAAGGAGAAAATGGGAATTATTTGCCGTTTGTTACACTCCTAGAGTTGAAGGGTATTGCAGGAAAATCAAGCAAAGAGAAGCTTTTTTATAGGTCGCCTTATGGAGCAAGGCAACTCGAGCTGATCACGTAATTAGTTTTTATTGGGCTATGTGATGCTAAATCTCAAAAATCGGGAGTAGGCCGATACATACTCTTGATTATCGATTAATACTACCCAGCCATTACCCATTTTTTTCTTTCCGCTTATACCCATTCCGGTAACTTTCGTGTTCCTTCCCGTAGTACCGCTTATTTCCCCCCAATCATCAGTACAAAGTTCATTGCTATAAAACGCCCCGGTAATTGTGGGAAAGTTAAAGGAGTGCCCGTCCTCAACAAAATCCCACACCAGACCAAGTAACTCAGAAACCTCTCTATGATGAGCCTGCCATGTAATACCAGTCAGCATTTCAATCCGAGTTTGGCCCGCGCGAAGATTCGCGCTCGTTTTTATGTTGCCAACGGTACATTTAATTTCCAATCCTTCTGGGTAGTTTCTTAATTGTTCTTCTGAGCATGTTGCTGCTTTGGGAGGAATCAAATCAGGATGCCCTTTTTCGATAGGGTTGACAATGGCATCAATAAACGACGTTAGACTATCGCAGAATACGGAACCAATCATTGCGCTAGTTGTTTTGTAATCAATGCTTTTATATAAGGTGGATGGAAGATCAGACAAAATTTGATTTGTTTGAACTATGCCGCTGCGTATTGAATCACTGCTTACCAAAAAGCCACAATTAATTTCAAAACCAGTATTAACTATAAAGTTCGCCATGTTGCATTTCAATTTGCTGTACAAGATCACTCGGCTTAATCTTTAAAGCGCTTGCTATTTTGAACAATATTGCAAGAGTGGGCATCTTCAAACCCCTCTCTATTTGGCTCACATAAGTACGATGAATACCAGCCAAATCTGCAAGATCTTCTTGAGACAGCTGAGATAAATGCCGATATTTAATCAATGCTTGAGCAATTGATTGATTCAGTGTTCTCATAATTAATAATCCCATTATGGATACTAATGATCTACAGCCCATAGTATTCAATTTGGCATAACGATTTTCCTTGCCTCCCCAAAAATGCACAATAAGAGAGGATTTCTAAAATATCGTAAGATAAACGCAAGTGCTTCCCCCTTTGGTTTCGCGTGCTATGGATTGACTCTGTAATTAGCGACTAATGAGTGACCTGAACGTTACCCGATCTGCTCCCGGGCGTTAGGCCGTATGTGCAACCCCACTCGATATCGGGGCAGTTGGGTCAGGCTTCGATGCTTTTTCCGCCACTCCCCCTGCAAGTCGGTTTTTCCATAATATCCGCTGACTTTCTACAACGTGCCGCCTGAAAATGCTGTAGCGGTATCCCGTTTTAAGTGCCTAGTCATATACGCATCCTTTAGCTTTTGATTTTTTCGTGATGTGGTATCTTGGGTTTGTCGACGATATGCACTGACTGGAGCCCGCATGACAGAACAAACGCGAATCGGAAAACTTACAATTCACCATATTCAACATTTGATTCAGTTTGTCCCTATCCTAGAGCAGATAAAACCTGATCTTGCAGAGAAATTAATTTTGCATCCAGACAACGCTGTGGAGTTTTGGAAGCCAGGTCTAGCATGGGGTGATTATTATGATCTATCTATAACACAACATATTGCTTGTTTCTTGATGATCGCTGGTCTTGCCGACTATGTAATTGCTGCCGCCCAATCATCCGATCCTACTAGCGAAATGATGAAACTAGACGACCACCCAGACTATCAGGAATGGAATGGTGGGGCTGAGAAGCTATTCGAGTATCACAAACTTCTAGGGGCACTCTACGCATTGGTAGGATCTTTGGAATGCCTTGTTCTTTATGGCTATTACATCAATGAATACATCGCTATTTCTGCTGAACAAAACGATGATACAGCGCTCTTTAATGCAATTCGAATTGACCCAGTTGTGCTGACATGTAAAACCTCTTCTCACCGCATTAGTCGTGCTGTCGTAGAAGCTGACACTGCTTTCTTTCATGGCCTTCAAAATGCACTTAATGGGAAAACAGGAAGTCAGGCAAGTTATCTCAAAAAATTTAAATTATTGATGCAAATATTACTCGAACAAAATTTACTAAATGAACCTATTAGCGAGTTGAAAAAGTTATGCCTAGAACTCGAAGTCTATGCAGATAATCCTAGCGCTGAAAAGAATTTGGATGAGTTAATTCGTAAATTTCGCAAAAAACAAACCATTTCAAAATGACTTTTGAGATGGTCGCCCGATAACATCTTGATCCATAAAGTTCGTATCCGTCGCAGGAAACAAATGTATGCCTGCCGAAACGGAGAACTATATGTTGAAATCGTGGCGTCACAATTCAGAAAATTTAGCTAAATCGAAAGTGGTTAAGGCAGCCGACGAGGTTTCAACTGCGGCCGGCGTAGCCGAACGCGGGGGAAACTTCGACGGCTTGCAGGGTACGTCGCCTAGTAACACAGTACCCTATAACAGCAATAATGAGTATTTCAAGCTTTTAAGGTTTGGGGTTGATAGTCTTTATCTTTCCTATCAGGGTGAAATTTTCCCGCAGGTTCTGGAACGTCTAACCAAGCTTAAGCAATTAGCACAGCATCCGGAAATAGATCAGCAAGCTCTCGCGCAATACACCATTGCAGGTCATATCTTTGAAGTTAAAGATAAGGGCTCGTCGGTATTCCCATATGTCCTGGAAGACGGTGCATTTCGTATAAGCATATCCAAAGCCAGTAAACGCACTCCTATGGCCTATGTAAAGCTATCGTCGCAGTATCTGTCCAGCGTCACACCCAAAGAGGCAGAACTGCACCTGCGCTCAATTTTGGAAAAATTAGGCAAACTTACGGATTCGGCCCACGTTAGCCGCCTCGATCTGTGTGCTGATTTTGTCTCAAATGAAGATATGGAGTCTTGGGATCGTAAAGCTTGGGTAACACGCGGCAAAAATATAGCTGCCTACGCTGTTGCGGAAAAGTTCACTGGCTGGACGGTTGGTCTGGGCGGAATCATGGCGTGTCGGCTGTATAACAAACTGTTGGAAATATTTTCCAGTGGCCGTGGTGACCTTATTCCTTTGTGGCAAGCAGCGGGGTGGAAGTATGATGAATCGACTTGGCGCATTGAGTTTCAGTTTAGACGCGAAGTATTAGCACAGCACGGTCTTGTCAATCTCGATAATGTATTAGCGAATCTGAACGGCCTATGGCGTTATGCCTCAACGGAATGGCTGCGCTTAACTATCCCTAACCTGGACGACCAGACGCGCTCGCGCTGGCCTGTTCATCCACTTTGGGGACATCTATCCTCGATTGATTGGGAAACCGATGGAGGGCCTCTCACAAGGTCATTTAATGCCACAAGATTACCCGAAGATAAAAGAATATTTTCATTGGGGGCAAGTTCGATTGCCTCCTACATGGCGAAGCATGGCATCACCGATTATGGCGACGGTCTTGATCGGTTTCAATGCGACTTGTACGGATATCTTCAAACCCGTGGAGAGTTTTTGGGGTTGTCAGCGGAAAGTTTTCTTATCGAAAAAGTTCGTCTGCGTGCCAAGGAATTCAACACGATCCAAAATTGTTTAGATGCGGAATGGACGCAGTTAGAGAGGAATAAATCTGCTGTCGAATACGGCAGGGCATCGAAAGGTGGTAATGATGCAATCTAATTTACAACAAAACGCACCTGCACACGGTCAACAAAATCAAATTATTGACTACCTCATACCACGCAAGACCGTTGAAAAATTGTCCGGGCTAAGCAGGGCAACAATCTACCGCTTAATTAAATCAGGAAAGTTTCCACGACCATTATCCATCGGCACGGGATCAGTACGTTGGAGGCAGTCGGAAGTGATTGCTTGGCAACAGTCACTTAGTCAAAGCCTCTAGCAGCCGATAATTGGAGGCAAGCCAAAACATTTGGGGGTATATTTGCGGGTATATTTAATATATATAAAATTGGAACCCAATAGTGGCAAAGCTTCCAACTAACTATTCGACTGACACAGCTTTTTGCCCATGTTGAAAATCGAGCTATGGAAAGTTGTTGCTGCCAGGAGTCGGAGCAAATAAAGGCCTACCAACTCAGGGGCCATCCGACCGGGGCAATTTAGGGAGGAGTTTTGGAGTTACCTCATTTCCATCCGCACTATCAAAAAAGGTTCGCATTCAACAAAGACCATCCTGCCGTATGATTACCCGCCCAATCAATGTCCCTGTAAAAATGGAGAGAGCTTTCCAGAAACGAAATGGTTCGGACGCCATCCGGAGAGCAGTTTCTCTACAATGAAGTTATCAAGAAATCCTGAGGCTAACCCCACTACCGGGTTTGTTGCATCTAGTGCTAGGGTCAACACGTAGCGAAGACTTTTTACAGGAAGTCGCTGAATCCAGCCTTCTGAGGAAACGTCACGCATATAAGTTCGAATCAAATCCTCATCTGGGTTGACGGCTTTGAGCCAATCCTTAAATCTTGCTGCACGATCCAACAAGCTGAGAAATTCATCGAACGAACGCTCTCCTGAGTCGATTACCTCTGCCACGCTGGGTGAGTCCGGCAAAATGACTTCTGTGAACTTTCGACGCGAGTCAACATTAAGCTTTGATCTTCTAAGAAGTTCGGCGTGCCGAAGCTGAATGATCGAAGATGTGACAGCGGAAGTTACAAAATCGCCACCATAGAAAGATGCCAAAGCTAGATCAGCGCGCGCATTCAAAATGTTATTCAATAGGTAAGCAATCGTCAGAGGGTCAAGGGGTGGTACAAATTTGCTACGTTCTCTATTAATTGAATTTAGATCGATGTTTGTAAAAACATAGAGCCCTATAACAGAGTCGATTACTTCGAATTTCATATCATCTCCAATTACATAACCTCCCGGTGTGAGGGCAATGGCTTGACGCATCGCTTGTGCCGCGTACTTGGTGTCCAACACATCACTTTTAGCCGCTAGAGTAATGCCGTTTTGGAGAAAGTGATTCCCAGAAAATTTACGAATCGGAACTAGTTCTAAAAAGGCTTTGGAGAAGCGCTTTGCTTCCGCTTTAGGAATGCTTTGCCGTTCGAGTTCGTATTGCAGGCGCTCTGCCGGTGTCTTTAATTTACCTACATTCTCATGACCGGCCAGCCTCGTTGTAATGAAATTGTGGTACTGAGATACCCCGGCTGATTCTGTTTGCGTAGCGAGCATCTCCTCGCAATAAACGGCAGATACGTCGGTGCGATGTAGCAAGGTTAAGATACGACCTGTTCCTATCTGCTGGATGAGATTAAACAATGTTTCACGGTCAATAAAGAGTTGCACTTTTTGGTAGTAAAGCAATGTTTCAGCGATGCGGCCCGCTGAAATTGGCAAACCGCCTTCAGCGCGGCGTAGGACGACGTGTTCAAACATTGGGGATTGTAGGAGGGTGAATTATTGATAACCTCACATAATTACGGCAAGGCAAGATGGATAATCGAAATTTTTTTATAATTCTGTTAAGCATTTTGAATTATTTATTAAAAATAAAGTACTACGATTGAATAACCCTAATTAATTAATTGACTGGCTTATCTTTCACAAAACTGTTGAGGAATTGTCAGGTTTAATTTAAGCAGAGCAACAATTTATCGTTTAATTAAAACGGGTAAATTTCCCCGCCCGCTATCAATTGATACCGGAGCAGTGCGGTGGAGACAATCAGATATGATAGCTTAGCAGCATTCTCTTAGCGTCACTTCTGTAGAATGAAAATTTGTCACTAGCCGTGAATGTTAGGGGGCATAACTGGGGGATTTATAAAGATAGTCTTCTTAGTCTCTAGCATTCATGGACTGCGCGGTATTCTTCGACGGATACAGCCGCTGATGGCGGCGACATGTATTTGCTGATACAAATGTCAGGATCGAAATGTTGGCGGGTGGATACCAGCTTTGCTGGCAAGCGTAAGACGTTGGCAATTGGAGTATATCCCGACATATCCTTATCTCAAGCAGGTTTTCTTCGCCCTGTTTTGAGCGTGTAGCGTTCAATACCGTAAAATAAAGAACTTCTTCTATCTGTGCTTACCTCTGACAGAGGAAGTAATCTTAATAACAACGAAAAGGAATCTACATGGACGTTCAGAATGAACTGAATAACGAATTTAGAGATGCTCTAAAAGAATTGTTATCTTTCACCAAGGAAACAAGCGATCTCGTAAATGAATATAAAAAACAATCTATTCGAAATCACGAAAGAAATACGCTCTTATTTACTGCTGCTTTTAGAGAGATTTACCGTCTTGATCCTGAATCGAAGCAACGCATCCAATTATTTATTGATGAAATTCTCTCGGATAATGACGACCCTGAGTTTATCTTAAGCATCGTTAAGGACGCCCAGGAAGTTTTAAAGGCCCGTTGATCACGTAGTGTTTACCGGCGAATCCGCTTAATTTTAAAATGCAATCTTTTAAAACTGCTACCCGCTCATCATTCGTTCTTGGCTGAGCTGGTACGTCAAGTCCATCTTAAGTCGTCCTTACCGCTGTGGTTGTTAGGGAGACGCTGATTAATTCAAAATTTCGCGCGCAACAAATTGATTCTTAACCGTGCGAATTCTGAAACGCGAATTAATCAGCGCTTCCTTAGAACAAAAATGCTGAAGATTAACTCTTTGCTAGCAGAGATTGATTAGGCAGTCAGTTCATTTCAGACCAGAAAACCTTCAGGCCGCTCGGAAACCCACCTTCAAAGGTTACGTTCGCTTTCGCACATATTCTTTATCTGTCTTCAGGTAATGTTGACTTACATTCCAGGAGAATAAAATGACAAAAAAAACTTGCAATCAAGCACTCGAATTACTAGCAGCCGACCATGATAAGGTCAGAGGTGCGTTTCAAGAGTATCAAAAACTTGGACCCAGAGATTACATTTCAAAAAAAGCTCTGATAGATACAACATGCTCGGATCTTAAAAAGAATGATGTTCTTAAAAAGGATGATGTTCTTAAAAAGGATGATGTTCTTAAAAAGGAAATTCTTTATCCAGCTGTTACGCGAGGATCCCAGAAAGCACATGATACTATTTTTGGAGCAATCAATAAGTTTGCGAAGGTAAAGTTTTTTATGGATTTAATTCAATCTTTGACCCCACAGGATCATAAATATGACTCTACAGCAGCGCAATTATTTGAACATGTAGAAATTCATGCAACAGATGTAGAAAGTGAAATCTTTCCCTTGTTGGGGGTAACGTCTATGCGTTTACCCACTCTAGGACAGAGGATGGCAAAGCGAAAAGAAGAGTTATATTTGGACGAGGTGGGTTGGCAAAGTGTTTTTAACTCACGACAGTTGAAGTTTTCTTATTAATATTTCCATGTTTAAAGACGTTAGCAATATATTCAAGCAATCTGAGCTTATTGGCCTTTGTATTAAATATTAAGGAGTTCACATGAAACTCATCGCTTGTGTCACATTAACCTTGCTTACCGGTTGCGCTATGAGCGCTGACCATAAACCGCTTCAAATGAGTGAGCAAGAAAAAAAGGATCGATCTACATGCATGGATAAGGCAAAAGAAGAGATGGCTGCCAATCCCACTCGATATGGTATGGAAAGCAGCACAGTAAACGACTCCAATTTTTCTTTGCGTGAAGGCGACTTAATAAATATTTGCATGAAAGCAAAAGGTGTTTATTAAGTAGTTATGAAGTCTAAACGCACGGGGGGTAGAGGGAGATAAAAAATCGTCCCCTAGGGAAAGAGCGGAAAAGAGAGATGACATGAAGCCCTCCGCTTAATGTCACCTAGGAGTTAGAGGCACAAATAGAACTGTGAAACTATTTGCATTCCTAAGCAACAAGCGGAGAACGATTGCATAGTAACCGCCGTCTTTAAAATTATCCGTGCGGTATCAAACAGAGCTGCGCTTATTGTAATTAATTCACCAGGGCAGCAACTTGGGATCAATTGTTGCCACAACTAGCAAGGCTATTACTATTGCTGACGCTATAGAAAAGAAGAAGCCTTTTACATTAATAGCTTCAATATTTCGTTTGTTTAAGTTTTGATTAGATATCAACATAATTTTCCTCTGGAAATCAGTTTAGATTTTTAATCTCAGCAAATTCTAAACTTCTGTTAACTTCTGGATGTACCTGTGAAATCGCCTTCCGCTTAATACTTAGTCAGTGGAGACTGAAAGTGCACATAGGGGCTTGGATCTATCTGCGCTCTCTAGCAAGAAGCAGAGAACAGTTACAGAATAAGTGTGAAGGATGATGGAGTGTCTGTGCGATGAGGCACAATCGATGGGGTTTTACGTTGCCAATATTAAATAGTGATTGTCAAATACGTTACTTTGTCTGCTCCCGCAATAACATGACAGCAGTTTTCAGATTCTCAGTTTGGGACGGCTATATCTATGATTTCGGGAAGGCCGAAATTGATGGTTGCGCCATAGTGCAGTCAAGGAACCCATCGTGCCAATCCACGTAGTTTAAGTCTTTGGCGCATATTCCTACTTTTTCTTATTCGAGATGGTTTAATCGCTGGGCTTCGCCTTCCAAAAAACAAAGCGGGCATGGAGTAGGCATACTTGGGCGCTCATTAGCCATGTTCCATTCAGCCAAATACGCATCGACCTGTGCTTCTGTGCCGCTATTAAATCTAATTAGTTGTAGTAATTCTACGAGCAAATATTTAAGTGCCATGTTTATCTATCCATCTTGATTCGATAATGAGAATTATTCTAATTAGAGATGAATAAGATTGCAAGCTTAACTTGAAATATTGCGTCGTCTAAATGTAATTCTCTATATGATTCCCTGTGGCATTTATGACGCGATCCACTATTGGTATTTGGCAGAAAACCCCATAATATCCGTAACTCATCCTTGTCTATTTCTAAGTTTTAGAATATTAGTAACTTACGCAAGTCTCAGCTCCCAGTTTCAGTGTAATCTCTCAATCGATGTGCCGCTATGAACGATATCGCACAGACTAGCTTTTAAGATCGATTAGACTATTAAAAATTAAAAAGGAGTAACTTCATGAAAATTTACATATTTTTAGTTTTTATCGTTGTTTCTGCAAATGCCATCGCGCAACAAGTTCCAAGAGAAATTACTGACAAGCCCACGCCGGTCAAAATATTGCCGAAACCATCGCCGCCTCCCCAAATTCTAGGATCGGCGCATCAGTACAATCAGCTAAGAGATATGGTTCAGACTCAGGCAAATGAAATAAAAGTACTATCCAGCAAGATTGATTCGCTTGAAAAACAGATGAGCAGGATGGAGGGGCGACGACGATATTAACAATATCTGTGTGGTGCTGTCTTCTACGACAAAGGCTATACTGTTCGGGGAGTATTAAGCTACTCGAGATCGCAATCACCAGTAAAATTAAAAAAAGTCTCGAATGAAATTGCAACAAGTAAACTTCAAAATTCAAAAGACGATTTAAAACAGGAAATAATTGAACTGCCAGGTTATGCTAATAGCTATATAAAACGAGGCGAACACATGAAAATTATCGCATTAATTACATTAATCTTACTCATAGGTTGTACTCCTAAATCTGACAAAGCGCCATCTACAAAGAGTGAACAATATAAAAAGGATCTGGCAATTTGTAAACAAGATGCTGACAAAGAAATGGCTAGAACTGCTGGATCAGGTAGCACTACCTTGAACAATATGAATGCCGAGGTGCGCGAAGAGGAGCTAACTAATCTTTGCATGATGGCAAAGGATGTTTATTAATTTTTATATAAAGCTTAGGGGTGAGTGGGGAAGTTGCTTAGGGTATCCTGAATCGTAAGAAATTAACAAACAATATATTGACCAATGAATTTATATGATTCTGAAGAAGTAAAAAAACGCGTAGAGAAAGTTTGGGAACGGGTCTTTTTAAATTGTAATTCAGTATTAAGACAATCAAAGATTTACGGTTTTTATTGCCGCCAAGAAGTACCGCATCCCAATATGAATGCGCTAATAGTCCATTTGAACATTTTTTCTGCGGTAATGAATATTTTGGTAACCCAAGGAATGGAAGCTGGAGTGGATTATGCTCAATTAAAATCAATTTTAAATGCCAAAGAGCAATTAACGAAAATGGAACGGGTAGCGGTTGCTATCAATGGGAATAATAAAACAGATTATGAAAGCGCAATTTTGAATATTGAAAATGTTACTTCGCTAAGAGTTACTGATTAAAGAAAAATAACGCCCGGTTTTGGCTAATCACTGTTAGGCCGGAAACACGAGAGAGTGTGGAATGAAAGTTCACCCGTTTCCATCATTTGTGCGGGATCACACGCATTGATAATAACTAGAACACCATTAATAATTAAAATCTGCTTCCTATTCAAGCAAGTATGCTACTCATGCTGATAGTCCAAGGAAACCAATCGGTGACTGCTATCAGCATAAATCCTAGCGCCAAGACTGTCACCAATATCGTTCCTATTTCTATTGATTTCCCCCAAGCGTTGTTTCCTACAACTGGAGTTTCTAAATTATTTTTGCTTGGTAACATATTTAATACGCCCAATCTTTGTGATGTAGTTAATTATAGTTGTTTCAACTTTTAGATGAAAACATCTAAGGTGCTCATTTTTCTAAAAGATGCTCGCACAAAATATGTGCGCCTTAGGAGAAAATAAGCACATTAGCAGCAATAGTGAAATCTTGATATTCATCGCCCTTGTGAAAATCACGAAGACCGTCAAGTATTACGAATACTGCCACACAGATAATTTGGCCTAATATCCCAAAGAAATTCCATGAAGGGCCGATATGCAATTTTTCATAAATTCTACAAGATAGTGTGGATGATTAAAAATCAAAAATGGCGAAATTCAATTCGTGTACGAAGTAGCATGGCCACAAAATTTAAATGGAGAAAAAATGAGATCACCCAAATTTGCATCAATCAAACATTTAATCACTCGCATCCCTGAAGATGGGCAGCTTGGAACTGAACTTCGGGGCCTAATGCAACGCATTGAAAAGGATGCTTTCGTGGTGACAGAATTGAGAGAACATCCAGACCCTATGATGACGGCGCTCGCCATCAGTCAGGACATTGCAACCGCGCAAGACAAACTTAAAGTTACCATCGATGCGGTGCGTGATCTCTTACGTTCTAGCATTACCCAATTTCGCGAGAACGTGAAAGCTGAGCAACTTAAATCGGCAAATTTGGTGCCAAATGAGTATGCCACAGAGATTCGCTCGATTTACCGTTGTCTTGACGATGCAGGGAAAGCAAAGATGCTTGCTGACGCCTTCACCCAAAACGACGGTGCAACAGCAGCGGCTTTGATTAGCGTGCCAGCGGTGCTCACGGGTATAAACCCTGATCGAGTTGCCCAGCTCCGTCAACAATTCCTTGATTTAGTTGCGCCTGCAAAGAATGTCGACTTTATAAATAAGTTTTCGGATACGTCAGAAGAAATTCTCCGCATCGCCAGCGAAATAGCGATTGAGCCCGCATAAATTAAGAGGTGACTTAGGGGTTGTTTAATTCAATTGAACTTACCCTTGGCTAATTAGTGCCCCATTTAAACGACCGGGCACACATTATGGAACAATCCATAGTCAAAGCAGCAGCAACAAAAAAGCGGGTGGTATAGGGACTGCCTATCTCGTCCTGTGTGATCATATCCCGGTACGTAATTAATGATTCCATGCACTACGCAAAAAAATCCACCGCTTCACTTAAATCCCGCGTGCGCTTGAATGGTGGTAAGCTCTGCCATATTCGTTTGCCGTAGGATTTTGCTATCAAACGCGGGTCACAAATCATCAGTACGCCACGATCGGTCTCATCTCGGATCAAGCGTCCCGCACCTTGCTTAAGATTAATTACCGTGCGGGGCAACTGATATTCCATGAAGGCGTTACGTCCCTGACTGGTGATCTGTGCAAGGCGCGCCGCCAGTACCGGGTCATCCGGCGGAGCGAACGGCAGTTTGTCTATTACCACTAGCGAAAGAGCTTCACCGCGCACATCCACTCCTTCCCAAAATGACTGACTGCCCAATAGTATGGCGTTGCCGTGTTCGCGGAAGCGGCTCAATAGCTCATTACGCGAACCTTCGCCTTGCAACATCAAGGGATAGTTTAGCTTCTTGCGTTCGAACTCAGTCGTTAAAATTTCATGCGCGCGTTGCATGGCGCGCAGGCTGGTGAACAGCAAAAATGCCCGTCCTTTACTGGCCTCGATCAACGGAAGAGCCGCCAGCACCACCGCTTCGGTATAACCAGGATTATTCGGATCGAGCATATTTTGGGGCACATATAACAGCGCCTGCTCAGGGTAATTGAAAGGACTGTCCCAGCAGGCAGTTTGAGCCTCAAGCAACCCCATCTCGGATTGATAGTGCGAGAAATCCTGCTTAACTGTAATCGTGGCTGACGTAAAAATCCAGGCACGTGGATGACCATTAATTTGCTTGGCGAATATTTCTGCGATGGACAACGGTGTGGTGTTGAGTTGCACGGATTGGTGAAATATTTCCAGCCAGCGCACCATATCCACTTGCTCTTTATCCCGCCATTGCAAGATTTTTTGCGCCATCACCTGCCCCCGTTGCCAGCAACTCTCTAGTCCCTCGCTACGCTCTGCTTGCTTCTCCAGCAGACTGTTAACCTGCTTGAGCTTATCGCTTAACACGACCATGGCGTCCGTCCAGCCGGATAAATCTTCCATGGCGATGGCAGTCATGCGGCCCTCGCTTTGTTTAAACACCAGGCGCAAGTCACGTGCGGCTTTGTCCAACGAGTCGGTAGCAGTGGGAAGCGCGGCAAAGTCTTTAGCGGAAATCGCCGCCTCCAACCGCGCGTCTCGTGCCAGCTCGATGATTTGTGAAGTCGAAATACTCTCGCCAAAAAACAAGCTGGCGGTTTCAGGTAATTGGTGTGCTTCGTCGAAAATAACCGTATTGCAGGCTGGCAGCAATTCCGCCAGACCTTCGTCACGCAGCATCAAATCGGCGAAAAACAAATGATGGTTCACCACCACCACATCAGCCCGCATCGCCTCCTTGCGTGCCTTAAGTACAAAACAATCTTTATGATGCGGGCACTCCTGGCCCAGGCAGTTATCGCGCGTTGAAGTCACCTGCATCCAGATAAGTGCATTCTCTGGCACATCGCTCACACCACTCTTGTCGCCGGACTGGGTAATTTTCGCGTACTTCACAATTTTGGCTAGATGGCGTGCATCCTCGCGCGTGGTAAAGCGGCCATCAGATTGCGTGCGTTCGAGGTGATAATGGCACAGATAATTGGAGCGGCCCTTGAGCAATGCTATCGAAACCGGTACTTTTAGCGCATCACGCACTGTGGGTAAATCGCGTTGGAACAGTTGGTCTTGCAAATTTTTTGTGCCGGTGGAAATAATTACCTTGCCGCCTGCGAGCAGGGCAGGGACGAGATAGGCGAAAGTCTTGCCTGTGCCTGTGCCTGCCTCTGCGATCAGCTGTCCATTCACGGTAATCGCCTGTGCGATGGCTTGTGCCATTTCCACCTGTTGTGGACGCGCACGAAAATTTGGGATGTGCTCTGCCAGCGCACCATCAGGCGAAAACAGGAATGCGATTTTTTTATCTATCATTGTTAAAACAGTAGTCCAACGAGTCAAGCAGCGAATTGATTTGCATGGTATCACTGCATGAAAGCAACGGGTGACAGATAACCGGGGCAGGTCTGTTTCCGTTGCCGGTTATGGATGACACAAATGTCCCCGGTGATTTCCTGGAGCCTGATTCAGAGAACGGTAGCCCCGATGCGATTTGTACCAGATACCCTCTTAAACAGCTATTACCGTTAATTGAGAAGGTACGGAACTTCTTCGGCTTTTGCCACTCAGAACTGCTACAATCTGCGAAGTTTTGTAGCAGATCATATCGAAACCGGGGGCGACTTGGCTTCGACGTGGGTTGCAAAGCAGTGTAGGGCATACCGAGGACCCGCAACCTCGTAAATCAGCTGGAAAACCAATAGTCGCAAACGACGAAAAGTACGCTTTAGCCGCGTAAGTGGTTAGACCTCACACCCTGCTGTCCGTGGAGGGGCTCAAGGCCGCAAGGCCGCGATGAGTGAGGTCATATACACGGAATCGTGTCATGCAGGGTTACTTTGTATGGCATTAAATTTAGGTAACTCGTTCGGTAGCAGCCTGTCGGTTGGCGTCTACCGGATAAAATTAAATAACTTGACTAAGTATGTAGAACTGCCTGTAGAGTGCTTGCGGACGCGGGTTCAATTCCCGCCGCCTCCACCAATTGAGTGTTTTAAGAAGTCCAGTAACATCCTTAAACCCGCCTAAGTGCGGGTTTTTTCTTGTTTTTAGCTTCCAATACGGGGTAACATCATCCAATAGCATCCGGCTTTAAATAGGGGTAACTCTTCGGGGTAACCTCAGAACTGAAAAAGGAGTTACCCCAATGCCTTTAACTGATACCGCAATCCGCAATGCCAAGCCTGGCGCAAAGCCTGCCAAGCTATTTGATGAACGTGGTTTGTTTTTAATTGTTACCCCAGCCGGGGGTAAGTGGTGGCGCTTCCGCTACAAGTTCGATGACAAGGAAAAATTGCTGTCTCTTGGTGTGTATCCCGACGTGGGGCTGAAGGATGCTAGGCAACGACGCGATGACGCGCGCAAGCTGCTTGCTGATGGCATAGACCCCGGTGAAAATCGCAAGGCTATGAAAGCTGTAAAACAGGATCGTGCAGCAAACAGCTTTGAAGTGGTGGCGCGAGAGTGGTATGCCAAACACGCCCCCAATTGGGTAGAACATCACGGCGATCGCATTATACGGCGATTGGAGCGCGATATTTTTCCATGGATTGGCGGGCGACCGATAGCTGACGTGAACGCCCCCGAGTTGCTGGCGGCGGTGCGCCGGATTGAAAGCCGTGGCGCACTGGAAACCGCACACCGGGCGCTAGGCAATTGTGGGCAGG
Source organism: Candidatus Nitrotoga arctica (assembly GCF_918378365.1). NCBI lineage: Bacteria > Pseudomonadati > Pseudomonadota > Betaproteobacteria > Nitrosomonadales > Gallionellaceae > Candidatus Nitrotoga > Candidatus Nitrotoga arctica. Next base: position 1,234,979 of record NZ_OU912926.1, read on the forward strand.
TTTTTCGCTATGCGGTTGCGACCGGGCGGGCAATGCGCGATCCATCCGGCGATTTGCGTGGCGCACTCCCCCCCGTGAAGGGCGAACACTTTGCTGCAGTGACTGAACCAATACAAGCAGCGGAATTACTGCGGACACTCGATGGCTATCAAGGTACGCTCACTGTTTCCTGCGCGCTTCGCCTTGCGCCCTTGGTTTTTGTGCGGCCAGGCGAACTACGCAATGCCGAATGGGCAGACATTAACCTTGATGCGGCAGAATGGCGCTACCACGTCACAAAGACCGATTCAGATCACATTGTCCCTCTGGCAATGCAAGCAGTGACGATCTTGCAGGAACTTCATGCATTGACCGGCACGGGGCGTTTCGTCTTTCCGGGGGCGCGTAGCAACGGGCGACCAATGAGCGATAACGCCATTCTTGCGGCCATGCGGCGTATGGGCATAAGCAAAGATGAGATGAGCGGGCACGGCTTTCGAGCAATGGCGCGCACCATCCTTGATGAAGTGATGGGTGTGCGCCCTGACTTGATCGAGCACCAGCTTGCCCATGCCGTGAAAGACCCGAACGGGCGAGCCTACAACCGTACGGCTCACCTTCCAGAACGGAAGAAAATGATGCAACAGTGGGCGGATTATCTGGATAAATTGAAGGCGGGAGCGGAAGTCGTACCTATTCCACAGCGGGCGGCATGATAGCAGGCAGACAGTTGGTCGCCCCGAACCCCCACTAAGGTACTTCCAGCCAAACCGGCCGCCAAGGGCAATTCGAAGCCCGATTTCGCGCTGTTTATTGGGTTTGCTAAGGGGGTTATGTAATATTGTTTGATCTATCCCGACTGCTGATATCCAAAAACACTGCGACACTGAGGGCAAACCAACAAAACCAAGAGACCCTGCAGGTTTCAAGCCTGTTAGGGACTGGAGACAAAATGAGAACAGTCTGAGAACAAAGTGAGAACACTTTTATTAAATGAATTGATTAACTTTTTCTCTTACTAATTACGTTTTTACTTTTTCCGTGTCTTGTTGGTATGTTCTTGCCCTTTCTTGGAATTCAGCGCGAGAAGGATTTCCCTTTGGCGCACCGCCCCACGTCTGGGTATTTGCAATATTCCTTAAATGTGTTAAATTAAACTTTTATTGCATATTTAAGGGAATATGATCGAAATAAAAACAGGTAACAAAAGAGAACCAATGACAGTTGAAGAGCTTGACACTGCCTTGGCTGCGCTGGAATGGAAGGTAAGTGATTTTTGCCGGGCAACAGGTCTGCATCGCAATACCCCGAGCCGCTGGCGTAATGAGGCGGTACCTATACCTGAATGGGTGCCCAAGCATTTATCACTGCTACTGGAAGTAAAGCGATTGAGTGCCCTTTATGTGGTGCCCCCAAAGATAGAGGAATAAAGCGATACCCTGGCGCTTTACCAGGGAAATAATGACGGAGCCGGGAAGTGCCGACAAACTGACCAGCCCCTGACCATATTACAAAGGACCTTGCAATATGATTGCGAACATTTTAACCCTTGCCAATATCTCCCACAAAGTTAATACACAGGTTGAACGCCTGATGATGATGCAAGACCTCACGCGATTGACTATCAAATCTGTAGAGCCAGATGGCAGCGATGCCACATTGGCTTTATTGAATGGAATACTATCGATGTTGAGTATAGACACTGAGAATATGCACCGATTTTTTGAGGATCTTGAAATCCAATTAGAAAGCGAGGTGGCTCATGCTTAAGCCAAAACGGGAGCTTACTATTAATAAAGACGAGTCTGTGATCCTGAACCATGACCGGGTCACTATTTGCCTTGGTGCAGCATATGAGCTTGATGCCTTGGCAAAGCTGCTGCCAGACGTGGTCGAAGGCAACGACAAGATGGAACATCTCGTGGTGCGTGGAATTGCAAGCCGCATCAAGTCACTGTCAGAATTATTAATGAGTGGATTGGATGAAGAAGTGAAGACCAACGCCCATTTAACGCGGATATTGAGAGTGACGGACTAAATAGTTTTGCCACGTCTAGCCCCGGGTAATTCCCTGGGGCGAACAGCCGGAAATCCCTTCACCGGCTTGGCGCTGGTACCTTTGAAGGCTGTACCTTGAAGGGAGGCATAATGTTGAGCTTGAGCAAGTAAGTGAAAATAGGATGATGCGCTGTTCACGAACAGGAGGCTGAAATTGACCACGGAGAAAACCACTCGTAGTGACTGGACACTCAATGACTGGGCTGCAGCATTGGCCAGGGATGCGCCGAATCCAGTACCGCGTGCTTGCCTGCCCTGTTTCTGGTTTTCAAGAACTGCAGCATTGGCCAGCGATGCGCCGAATCCATTACCGCTGTGGCCGGATGCCGTGATTGAGGACAAATCTCAAACCCATACGCACTTCGAAAACAATGCGGTTCACAGAGCTTGTAAAATGTATGTGATATCCGCTCAGGTTGAGTTAAAGCTACAAAACCTTGTGAAAGATATGCGCATGGTCAAAGACCAGGTTTGGTCAAAATCAAAGACGGCAGGGCAGCGCAAAAATGAGCTTAAGCTGGTAAAAGAAAAAGCTGCCGAGTTAAAGCTGTTAGTTATGGGGTTGACGTTCGAGGATCGTTTTAACTTGGATGATGAGTATTTTGGGCAGCCAGGGGATCCGCGCTTTGATCTTGCACTTGACCTCATTGAAGACCCCGCCATCTTGAATTTGGCGGGTAAATTGATTCCAGATATCGAAAACGCGGCAATGAATGTTCGAGCCAGGATCAAACATGTTGTGAAACCAGAGCGTCATGCTGACTTTATCCGATGCATCGCCCAAGCCTTAAAATCGACCAATATAAAGCCCGGTGTATTTCAGGAGGTTTCTATCGCTGTTTTTGCGGATGCCGGTGTGATGATGTCAGAGCGTGCATTGCGAGTAAAATGATGCTACTGCTAGCATAGTTGTTAAGACTTAGTCAAGTACAAATCCACATCTAAATTACATCAAATTTGTCCTAGATTGTGTGGCTCTCGCCGCGCAAAATCCTGCCCGTCAATTACATGAAGGGTCAAACAAATGAAAGTGAATCCAAGCGGAAACAACCAGCCTGAGCGTTTGCTCAGATTGAATGAAATTGTATATCTCGTGGGGCTGGGGAAATCCAGCATTTATGAGATGATGAGCAGAACCCCTCCCGCCTTTCCCCGTCCCCTAAAGTTGTCCCGCCGGGCCGTGTGCTGGCCAGCATCGGCAATTGATGCGTGGATTCAAGAGCGCATCAAAGCTGGGGGCCAATGATGAAAAATTCCTCAACTCGAAAAAGTAAGGCAAGAACAGGGCAAACTGGCAACGTACACGAACGCATCCAGTCCGAATCCAAGCAGGCAAAAAAATCCCATTCCTTTATGCCGTACGATGCCGATGAAACACCGGCCTTGGCTGCACTGCTTACTGATGCCTTTAAGGCCGTGATCGAGGCATTGCCGACCAAGTTTGAAATGGAGGGCCGCGTGTACTGGGTACGCTGTTCTATTGGTCTGGCACGGGTTGATGTATTCGACAACCCCACCACGTCGCAACCGCTGATAAGGGGAATTGTTGGAAACCAAGATGCCTTCGGGCATAACCCCGTCCATTGATCGGCTCATGAAAAACAATATAACACCCGAGTTGATCCGTTCCGCCCTGCACTTCATTTCAGCAAAACTGCCCCGCGATGAATGGGCGCGGGTGGGAATGGCGATCAAGTCAGAGTTTCCAAATTCAGCCGGCTGCAATCTGTTCACTGACTGGAGTTCAACCGATGAAGGCTATGACCCGAAGGCCACGCGTTCCACCTGGCAAAGCATTAAGGCAGGCGGTGGCGTGGGCATTGGGACGCTGTTGCACCTGGCCAAACAAAACGGCTACAACCTGCCCAAGTCAGTCCAGGCCCCAAGTACACCAGACCCGGAGATAGCGGCCCGTCTGGCCCGCGAACGGGCCGAACGACAGCAAGCCGAACAAGCCACACGACAGGCCGCCCACGCCCATGCAGCCAATGAAGCGGCGCTACTATGGGAGCAAGCCAGCGAAACCGGCGAAAGTCCCTATCTGACACGCAAAGGTGTACATCCCTACGGCGTGCGCTTTACGTCTGACGGCTGGTTACTGGTGCCCATGCGCGATGAAGCGGGAAAGCTATGGAATATGCAGCGCATCGCACCTGCAAAGCATGTAGACGGTGGCCCTGATAAGTTCTTTTTGAAGGGCGGACGCAAGTCTGGCCTATATCATGTGCTGGGGTCTGTGGCCAGCGATCTCGCCCGGCCAGCGGTAGTGCTGGTGGCGGAGGGCTACGCCACGGCCGCAAGCTTGCATGAAGCCACGGGCCGCCCGGTTATTGTGGCTTTTGACGCTGGCAATATGGCGCATGTTGTCAAGCTACTGCGCAAGCAATACACCACTGCTTTGCTGGTGATATGTGGCGATGATGACGCGCAAAACTTGTCACGCACTGGCAATAACCCCGGTCGTGACAAGGCTAGCGCGGCGGCCCGATCCGTGCAGGGGCTTTCGGTGTTTCCTTCGCCTCTGAGCGATGGTGGCAGCGACTTTAACGACTTACACCAGGGAGCGGGACTGGAAGCGGTGTGCTGTATCGTGGAGGCTGCAATAGATGTGCACCAGGCAAGCCAAACGGTGGCCCACGCTGCGCAATTGGACACGGAAAGCGGAGCCAGCCAGAACAAACGGAGCAAGCCCAGCGGAGCCGATGATGCTGGTGGTGATCGCGCCCATGATCCATTCACTGTTAGCGCTTCTGGCGTGGGGTTTACGGGTGCTGACCAAGACGGCAAACGCAAGCCCCCTGAGTGGATTTGCAGTCCCTTAAAAGTGGAAGCATTCACCCGTGACCAGGACGGCAACGGCTGGGGCTATTATTTGGTGTTTGACGATCCATTAGGCAACGAAAAACGGTGGGCAATGCCCGCCCGTATGTTGTCCGCTGATGGCGGTGAATACCGTGCCATTCTGTTGAATATGGGTTTGCGTATCGCTACAACACCCCGCTCCCGTAACCTGCTGACTTACTTTATTCAGACACGCACCCCTGAAGAATTTGCAAGCTGTACCGACCGCATTGGCTGGCATGGTCTGGCCTTTGTGTTGCCCCGCGAAACGATAGGGGATCATGCTGAACGTATTGTTTTTCAGAGCGATAACGCTGTAGAAAATACATTCAAAGTCAAGGGTACGGCTGAACGCTGGCGGGATGGGCCGGGGGCCTTGTGTGTGGGTAATTCGCGCCTTTCTTTTGCTGTGGCCAGTGCTTTTGCCGGGCCACTATTACGCCCGGCGGGCATGGAGTCCGGCGGCTTTCACTTCCGGGGCAATTCATCCAGCGGAAAAACTACGGCACTGAAACTGGCTGCGAGTGTGAACGGTGGGGCGAACTACCTGCAACGGTGGCGAGCGACCGATAACGCTTTGGAAGCTATTGCCGCTCAACATAGCGACTGCCTGCTAATTCTGGACGAACTAGCACAGATTGATCCCAAGACGGCAGGCGAATGCGCCTACATGCTAGCGAATGAACAGGGCAAAGCCCGCGCAACCCGCGCCGGGACTCCACGCACGCGGCAAAGCTGGCGGGTGCTATTCCTAAGTGCGGGTGAGGTGGGGCTGGCTGACCACATGGCAGAAGGACAAAAACGTGCCCGTACCGGGCAAGAAGTGCGTATGGCAGACATTCCAGCGGATGCCGGGGCTGGTCTGGGGGCGTTTGAGAATTTGCACGGATACGCGAGCGGAGCTGCCTTTTCGAAACGCATTACAGATCTAGCACAAGCCATGTACGGGGCACCGGGCCGCGCCTGGCTGGAATGGTTGACTACCAACGCGGACACCATTAAGGGCAGCATTCGCGCCAAGTCTAACGCCCTGGCCGCGCAGATGATCCCCAAGGATTCAAGTGGGCAGGTTGAACGCGTGGGGGCGCGCTTTGCGCTGGTGGGTGCGGCTGGTGAGATGGCCACGGCGGCGGGTCTGACCGGCTGGCCAGTGGGTGAGAGTGAGCGGGCCGCTACGGCCTGCTTTAATGCTTGGCTGGCAGCCCGTGGGGGCAACGGTAACGGCGAAGTGGTGGCCATGCTCCGAGCCGTGCGGCGCTTTCTTGAAGCCCACGGCGAAGGCCGCTTCTCTATGTGGCATCGGAGCGCAGACGATCACGCCCCCAAGACTTTGCAACGTGCTGGCGTGCGGCGTATGTTGAACGCTGACGGCAAGCCTATTAAGACCAATAACCACCACGCCATTGAATTTGGCGACAAGATGCCAGCTACCTTGGGTGAGGATGTGAGCTTTGAATATTTCATCCTTGCTGAAACATTCCGTGCAGAAGTGTGCCAAGGCTTCGATTATCAGGCCGTATGCCGTGTCTTGCTCGATCATGGCTGCCTTTCTCCTGACAAGGGCCGCCCGTTCGATTGCAGACCTCGTTTACCGGGTGTTGGGCCTGCTACCTGCTACCGGATCACGCCCGCGATATTTGATCTGGAATGTTAAGAATAGATTTAAGTTTAAATAACCCGGTTGAACTGGCTGCCAAGCTGGCAAACGGCGACCCTGACCAGCGCGTTTTGCGCTGGGCGGAAGAGGGCTTCGCGGTGTTTTTTCGGCATGGTGGCATGATCCCACTTGAACGGTGTTTGTGCTTGCCAGGGGCACAAGGATTGCGCCTAGCACAGCGTAATATCTGGCTGGTTCAAGCAGCAAAATTGTTACCTAATGTGCAAAGCCTGGTGCATGAATACGATACGTTTCTAAGCAGTGGGCCATGGCGAGCCTGGCGTGGATTGAGCGCCGCTCCTGATGGCACAAGTAAGCTGCGAATAGCATTATTTCATGCGGCAAAAGCTACCAACGGTAAGAGTCTTTCGGTGAAGCAGATGCGGCGCATCGTGGGACATAAATACACCCAGCAATGTCCCCGACAAGATTTTATTATTCAAGCTTAATGAACGCTACCAGAGGTACAAATGAAAATTAAATTTCTTCAACAGTGCGATAACGGACTAAGAATTTTTCAACCCGGGATCGTTGCCTTTCTGCCTGATGCAGAGGCTGAAATATTGATACAAAATGGCACCGCCGAACTTGTGGCGCTTCGCTCTACCACTCCCATCCGAATGAGTGTTGCAATTGACTACAACGAGGAGAATAAGCATGGCGTTTGACTTCCAATTTTTTGCAAAAAGCCTCAAGGGATTTGCTGCCGAATTGAGCCAAGTTAGAAACAACATTGAAAAGCTTGAGCGCGAGCGTGAAGATATTCTTTATGCACCTGCCTGCCGTTCTGATGTGACCGCTGGTATGACAGCATGGGCCGAGCGGCGGCGTGTGGAGTACGCAGGACGCTTGGAGAAAATCTTGAGAGCATTAATCAATGTTCCTGGGACTGCCTCTGATCCCGCTCAAGTGGACGTCCGGCTTAGAACTGCGGGTCTATCGGGAGATGGAATCCAGTTACATCACATCGACATCGATTTGGCGATGGCTGGTTTATTTGGAAACCTGCTAAAGGAGTCACTGCAAAAAACTATTGATGCCTTGCCTTGGCCAGCTAATGCTGGGCTGCCGATGTCTCAAAGGGGCAATGAAGTTGCCAATATAGATGCACAATTGATAAAGCTCAGAGCGACTGAAGCCAAGCTAGTGGATGACGCCAAGAGTGCAGGCATTAACGTCGAATAATTGTATTTTAATCACGCAAGCCGAGAGTCGGAGCTCATAGGTGCGTGCAGAGCCATACCGTTAGTTCGATTTGTTCGGTGCAGTGTGGTTTAGAAATAATGGGCTTCGACTGGTATCCGTTGTCTGCTGCAACGGGCAGTGCATTCCAGGTATGCAATCTGATCGTACCATTTGCCGTTTCTGGTGGTAGTACTCACCATTTTCTGCTTCTGATGGTAGCGCTCAGTCATACGGCGATGCGCATTCCTACTTAAGATCATCTTCAGACGTCCACGGACTAACCTGGGCGGCTTTTAATATGCTGACCATACGCAACTACCCAACCTTATTTTTAAAGCAAGCGTCGGCTTGTAGATCGGTCACGTTTTAATCAAACATAACGGCCAGTTTTATTATTTGCAGAAGTTACGATCTTTTGATTCTCCGTACTATGTTTATTCCGTTACCCACATACATTAAAGAAAAGGAAGAGTGATGCAAACAGCATTAAAAATATCATTGGAGCATCCCGAAATTGCAGAATTTTTCCGTGCCCAGGGAGCGGCTGCAGAACGCGCCCGCATCCAAGCTATTGAAGCCCAGCTTATTCCGGGCCACGAAGCGATGATCAATAGACTAAAGTATGACGGCAACTCCACCGCCGGTGATGCCGCCCAAGCGATTCTTGCAGCTGAATACATTACCCGCTTCGCAGGGCAACAACACTGTCCAGGCGATGCCGTCCAGCCAGTGCTTGCAGTGAATAAGCTAACCAACAGCGACCAGACGGAAGCACTGGCCAGCGATGCGCCGCCCTTCTTGCCATGGTTCCATCTTTGATGTTTATCTATGCTGCGTTTTATTCAGTCCCGCCGCCGGTAGGCGGGGCCTGCGGGAACTTTCTTCGCGCTGCAAATCACGCAATACCTGATTTCATACTCCCAGAAAAAGAATCACCATATTCCCACGGACGAACATGGAATAAATTGCCCTCAGTTGTCGCACGGACTGAGGGCGACTGCGGACAAATAAAATTCAATGCAATCAATATTGTCGCACTGCCCTCAGTTGTCGCAGTCCAAACACAATACCTCGATGACCCCTCATCTAGGTACTTCCACCAAACCGGGTGGCAAGGGTAATTCGAAGCCCGAAGTCGCGCTAGTGAATAAGTTTTTTTATTAGGTTAATTAGTGATCAATCCGAGCCTTTATGGTTCATTTTTTACGTTAGGTAAACCATGCAACAAAAAGAACTTGCGAAGCTACTAGGCGTATCCACCTCCATAGTTTCTCGCCATGTAAAAAGAGGCATGCCCACGGATACCATTGAACGTGCCGAAAAATGGCGCAAACGGCATCTTGAACCAGGCCGAGTAAAGGGCACACGCTTTACATCCATTCCTAATCCGGCACCCACGCCAGCAAAACTGGCCAGCCCGCCTGATGCTGAGTTCTACGTGTCGATGGCTAACGTGGAAGAAGTGGCGGACTTGATCGATAGCGCTCTGACACGTGGCAATCAAGACACGGCCGCAACTCGAATAACGCAGTTACGCGGGCTGCTGCGACAAATCCAAAACGATGCCAGCATGCGCCTATCTTTACGCGTGTGGCTGGCACTGGTTGATTACATGCTGCATGAAGAAGCAGAGATACGCCATGCTCCCGACATATGGACACCCTTAACACCTGGCGAATTTGGAGCGCGTGCCTGCCCCGAATTCCCGTGGCCCGTCCAATGTGTACTTTATGACGCCTGCGACTGGGATGACAATGCCATTCATGGTTATCCAGAATATCCCGGTGACGACGATGATGATTAAAGAAGAGGCGGCGAAATGATGCGAAGAATTCTACCGGTGAGGTAGCATAAATTTTTGAGGGGTAACTTTCGGGGTAACTCTGAAAATAAAAAAGCGTATAATGCCTGTCTATAAGGCTTGCAGCGCGTTATTCGGTAGGCGCCGCCCCACCAATCTAAAGGTCTCCAGAAACCACCGGGGATCATTGCAGCCAAGCCATTTCAGTGGTTTGGCTGTTTCTTTTTGTGCGCCCGGAAGGGCACACTTACTTTGAGGTGAAAGTCTTTTACAGGGAGATTTGATCTGATGATTTTTAGTGAAGACTCAAGAGTCAAAATCCCATGCATTCTGCATCTGGTGCGGCTTGGCTACCGCTACCTCTCGCTCAAGAATGCCGTATGGGACGAAGAGACCAATATCTTTCCAGACTTGTTTCGTGCCGCCATCGCCCGGATCAATCCCGGCATTGAGAGTGACGACATCGACCGACTGTTGACCGACGTCAAACTCCTACTGGATAACGAAGACCTCGGCAAAGCCTTCTACGAAAAGCTCACGGAGCGCTCAGGTAACTGGCTGATCGACTTCGAAAACTTCAGCAACAACAGCTTCCATGTCGTCACCGAGTTAACCTGCAAGAATGGCGACGACGAGTTCCGGCCGGACATCACCCTGCTCATCAACGGCATGCCGCTGGGCTTCATCGAGGTCAAGAAACCCAACAACCGCGAAGGCGTGCTGGCCGAGCGCAACCGCATCATCACGCGCTGCCGCAATCCCCGTTTCCGTCGCTTCATCAACATTACCCAATTGATGGTTTTCTCCAACAACATGGAGTACGAAGACGGCTCGCCGCAGCCCATCGAGGGCGCGTTCTATGCCAGCCCCTCGTATGACGCGCCGATCTTCAACTACTTCCGCGAAGAGGAGGAGCTGAATCTGGCAGACCTGCTGGCCGACGAGGATGACGCGCTTGAAAACGAGGTGCTGCGTGACAACAACCTCAACGTCATCAAGCACAGCCCTGAATTCATCAGCAATAAATCGCTGGACTCGCCGACCAACCGGATCTGCACCTCGCTGTTCAGCCGCGTCCGCTTGTCGTTCCTTCTGCAATACGCCCTAGTCTATGTGAACGAAGCCGACGGTCTGCATAAGCATGTCATGCGTTATCCCCAGATCTTCGCCACCAAGGCAATTGAACGGAAGCTGGATGCCGGTGTACGCAAGGGGATCATCTGGCACACCCAGGGCAGCGGCAAGACCGCGCTGGCCTACTACAACACACGTTTTCTCACCGACTACTTCCAGCGCCGGGGCATCATCTCCAAGTTTTACTTCATCGTGGACCGGATCGACCTACTCACCCAGGCGCAGCGGGAGTTTGCTTGTCGTGGGCTGACGGTGCACACCATCGACTCGCGCGAAGCCTTTGCCCGTGAAATTAAGGCGACCCAAGCCCTGCACAACCACTCCGGCAGGCCGGAGATCACCGTGGTTAACATCCAAAAGTTTCAGGATGACCCGGATGTGGTTCGTACCGAGGATTACGACGTCAGTATCCAGCGCGTTTATTTTCTCGATGAGGTGCACCGCAGCTACAACCCGCAGGGCAGCTTTCTTGCCAACCTGAGCCAGTCCGACCGGAACGCCGTCAAGATCGGTCTCACCGGCACGCCGCTGTTAGGTGACGACTACAACTCCCGCGCCCTGTTCGGCGACTACATCCACAAGTACTACTACAATGCCTCCATCGCTGACGGCTACACCCTGCGCTTGATCCGCGAGGAGATCACTACCAACTACAAGCTTTCACTGCAAGAGGCTCTCGCCGCAGTGGAGCTTCAGCAGGGCGATATCGACCGCAAGCTCGTCTATGCGCACCCGCGTTTTGTCGAGCCGATGCTCGATTACATCATCCGCGACTTTGAAAAAAGCCGAAGTGCGCTGAACGACGCCACCATCGGTGGCATGGTGATCTGTGACAGTGCCGAGCAGGCCCGGCAGATGTTCGAGATCTTCAATACGGTCTATGCGGCTCAGCCCCAGCCTTCCTACGTAGCGCAAGACTCGGCACAAGAGTTAATCGCAGCCCGTCAGCCTGACAGTTATGCCGCCAGAATGATGCTTGAAAACAAGGCCAAAAACGGCGCGCTGATCCTGCACGATGTTGGCAGCAAGGAGGAACGCAAAGACTGGGTAGAGGACTTCAAAGCAGGCAAGATCGACCTGCTGTTCGTCTACAACATGCTGCTCACCGGCTTTGATGCCCGGCGGCTGAAAAAGCTCTACCTCGGCCGGGTGATCCGCAAGCACAACTTGCTCCAAGCACTCACCCGTGTCAACCGCCCCTACAAGGATTTTCGCTACGGCTACGTCGTCGATTTTGCTGACATCCGCAAGGAGTTCGACGCCACCAATAAGGCCTATTTCGACGAACTGCAAGCCGAGTTGGGCGACGAAGTGGAGCATTACTCCAACCTGTTTAAGTCCTCCGAGGAGATTGCTCAGGAAATCGAGGCAATCAAGGACATCCTGTTCAGCTTCAATGTCGAAAACGCCGAGGAATTTTCACGGCAGATCAGCCAGATCCAGGATCGCGCCACGGTGCTGGCCTTGAAAAAAGCATTGGCCGATGCCCGCAGCCTCTACAACCTGATCCGCCTGCAGGCCGAATACGGACTCCTCCAGCAACTCGATTTCCAGAAACTGAATCAGCTTTACCGCGAAACCTGTAATCACCTTGACCTGCTCAACCTCAAGGAAAGCATCGAATCCAGCACCGACACCAGCAACCTGCTCAATGTCGCCCTCGAAGACGTCCTGTTCATGTTCACCAAGATCCGAGAAGAGGAACTGGTGCTGGCCGACAAGCTGAAAAACACCCTGCGCCAGACCCGCGAGGCTCTGGTTGACAACTTCGACCCGCAAGACCCCAAATTCATCACCCTCAAGGAAGAGCTGGAGCGGCTGTTCAAGAAAAAGAAGCTGAACGAAGTCACCCAGGAAGAGATGACTGCCAATATCGGCGCGCTCAACGCGATCCACGACAAGGTTAAGGAACTTAACCGGCAGAACAATCAACTACGTGCCAAGTATCTCGGAGACGCCAAATACACACGCATCCATAAACGCCTGCAAGAACGCGGGACAATCATGGAGACCGAGCGCAGCCTCTGCGATGCGCTCTCCGGCGTGAAGCAGCAAGCCGACGAGCAGGTATTGCAGAACACCCAGCTTCTGGTGAACGAAAGCTACTTCGAGCGGATGATGATGCCGCTCGTGATCGGCGAATTCCAGACCCGTAAGAAAATCAAGCTCGACCCGGACGCCGCCCACACCATCAACCATCTGGTGGTAGCCGAATACATGAATGAATTTGTCTCAGGCACCAGAACAGGAGCACGCACTTGATCACGCAGGATTTTGAAATACGCACCCGACAATTGATCGACAACCTCAAAGCGATCTGTGCCGCCTATGGACTCGGCAACGACGGCAACGAATTCAAGATCATCACCCAGGTCTTTCTCTACAAATTCCTGAACGACAAGTTCGCCTTCGAAGCTAAGAAGATCCGGCCGGCGCTAGCCCAAGCCGAAAGCTGGGAACAGGCTATCGTGAATTTGAGTACCGACGATCTGGAAATGCTGCAACTACAGATGGGCGCAGACACCGCACGCCTGAAGCCCGAGCACTTCATCGCCCACCTTTTCGGCCGCCAGAACGCGCCGGACTTTGCCAAGCTCTTCGACGTCACCCTGCGCGACATTGCCCTAACTAACAACGACATCTTCGCCGTCAAGACCGACGGCGGCGCCAAAATCACCCTGTTCGACCGGGTGAGCGAATTCATCACCGATCCATCAAAGCGCGACGCCTTCTGCCGCGCCCTCATCAACAAGCTGGTGGAATTCAGTTTCGAGCGCATCTTCACCCAGAAATACGATTTCTACGCCGCGCTGTTTGAATACCTCATCAAGGACTACAACAAGGACAGCGGCGGCAAGTACGCCGAGTACTACACCCCACACGCCGTGGCCAAGATCATGGCCGCCATCCTGGTGCCGGAGGCGGTGCGCGGCAAGGTGAGCAACGTGAGCTGCTACGATCCTTCCGCCGGTTCTGGTTCACTCTTGATGAACCTGGCTCATGCCATCGGCGAGCAGCGCTGCGCCATTTACTCGCAGGACATTTCGCAGAAGTCATCAAGCCTGTTGCGCCTGAATCTGATCCTGAACAACCTGGTTCACTCCATTCCCAACATCATCCAGGGCAACACCATGCTCCACCCCTATCACCGGGAAGGCAAGGCACTGAAGAAGTTCGACTACATCGTCTCCAATCCGCCCTTCAAGATGGATTTCAGCGATTTCAGGAATGAGCTGGACGCCAAGGAGCATCAGGAACGCTTCTTCGCCGGGGTGCCGAACATCCCCAAGCAGGCCGTCGACAAGATGGCCATCTACCAGCTCTTTTTGCAGCACATCATTTATTCGCTGAAACCTGGCGGCAAGGCGGCGGTCGTGGTGCCCACCGGCTTCATCACCGCGCAAAGCGGTATCGACAAAAAAATCCGTGAACATCTGGTGAACAAGAAAATGCTCGCCGGCGTGGTCTCCATGCCCAGCAACATCTTCGCCACCACCGGCACCAATGTCTCCATCCTGTTCATCGACGACGCCAACAAGCAAGGCGTGGTGCTGATCGATGCCTCCAACCTCGGCACCAAGATCAAGGACGGTAAGAATCAAAAGACCCTGCTCTCCGATGCCGAGGAAGACCGCATCATCGCCACCTTCAATGGCAAAGAAGCGGTGGAGGATTTTTCGGTGGTGGTGAACTACGACGACATCGCAGCCAAGAATTATTCCTTGAGCGCCGGGCAATATTTCGACGTGAAGATCGAATATTCAGACCTCACCCCTGCGCAGTTCGCCGCGAAAATGCAGAGCTTTACCAGCAATCTGGATAAGCTGTTCAAGGAATCGGCGAGGCAGGGGCAGGAGATCAGGAAGCAGTTGGCGGGGTTGAGGTATGAGTAAGTGGCAGACAAGCAAACTTGGTGACATTTCCGAGATGTGTCTCGGAAAAATGTTGGATGAGAAAAAGAATAAAGGTGAGCTTGAGCCTTACCTCGCCAATATCAATGTCAGATGGGGAGGATTCAATTTCTCTAACCTGAACAAGATGCGGTTTGAAAAAAGTGAGCAAGAGCGGTATGGCTTGAGACATGGCGATCTTGTAATTTGTGAAGGTGGCGAACCGGGACGTTGTGCTATTTGGAAAGATGAAGTGCCTGGAATGAAAATCCAGAAAGCACTTCACAGGGTGCGAGTTCGCGGTAGCCATAACAACGAATTCGTCTATTACCGACTGTTGCTTGCTGGAAGAAATGGAGAGCTCAGTAAGCATTTTATAGGTTCAACCATCAAACACCTCACCGGCGTTGGTCTCAAACAAGTCGAGTTCCCTTATCCGTCAGTCGAAGAACAGCAAAAAATCGCCGCAGCCCTCTCCGCCCTCGATTCCAAGATAGCCTGCAACAACCGCATCAATGCCGAACTGGAGGCGATGGCCAAGACACTGTATGACTACTGGTTCGTGCAGTTCGACTTCCCCGACGCTACCGGCAAACCCTACAAATCCTCCGGTGGCAAGATGGTCTACAACCCCACCCTGAAACGGGAAATTCCGGCGGGGTGGGAGTCTGGACCACTTTCAGAATGGATTGCATGTAACAAAACAGGTGATTGGGGAAAAGAGTCAATCGAAGGGAACTACACGTTACAAGTTGACTGCATACGCGGAACTGACATCAATGGCTTGAATGGAGCTGGAGGCACATCAGCACCCACTCGCTTCATACTCGAAAAAAACAGAGACAAAATCCTTGAGCCTTTTGACTTCGTTATAGAAATATCTGGCGGAAGCCCGACCCAATCAACCGGTCGAATGGCATTCGTTCTGGCTGAAACGATCAATAGATTTGTGCACCCAATAATCTGTTCAAATTTCTGCAAAGCTATCTCGCTAAAAGACAACGCCTATTTTTTTAACTTTGCCTACGAATGGCAGTCTGCATACGACAACAAAATTTTGTTTGGCTGGGAAGGAAAAACAAGCGGGATAAAAAACCTATTGTTTGATGCATTCGTTAGTAAGTATCTCGTGTGCAAGCCGCCTCAAAAACTCGCTCAGCGATTCTTAGAGTTTGTAAGTCCGTTGCAAATTAAGAAACAAAAGTTGTTGCAGGAAAATGATGAACTTGAAGCCTTAAGAGACTGGCTCCTGCCCATGCTGATGAACGGTCAGGTCACGGTGGCGTAAATGAGGGTGCCATGACCGAGCGCGACAAGAAGCCGACCCGCAACCGCAACGCCAAATTCCTGATCTTCACCGGAGAGGCTGACGAATTGCACTCTGCTGAAGATAATACAACCACTTCGGAGCGCAAAACATGAACAACCCTGCTCAATCCCTTATTGACGGGGGGGCCGGGATACCGTGTTTACCTTGCCAAGGATGGTGACACACTCATCATCTTGTTTGGCGGTGGCACCAAGCGCGGCCAGCAGAAGGATATTGATAAGGAAAGGCATTGCACCACGAACACAAGGTGCGAAAGAAGGTAAAGTCTGCCGCCAGAAAAATTTAAAAAACAAAGAGGTGATCACATGGCACTAACTCGTGATTTTAAACAAACAGTTATTGAGCGCGTTGAACGCGATCCTGAGTTTGCAAAAGCACTGCTTGATGAAGCGGCAACTTTGTTTCTGAGTGACGAACCGGAAACGGCGCGCCTCATCCTTAGTGACCTCGTGAATGCCACGGTGAGATTTGAACAGTTGGGCGTGCTGACTGACAAACCCAGCAAAAGCCTGCACCGCATGCTATCGCCCAAAGGCAACCCAAGCATGGATAACCTCGCTGCAATTTTTGGTGCTATCCGTGCGCGTTTGAAAGTTGGAATTGAAGTTCATACGGTTGAATTAGCATAGCAAGTTGCTTTTCATTTGTTGGGTACGAACTGTGCTGACTCCATTCCTGCGGGACGCCGGTTCAATTCCCGAACGTGCATTCAATCCAAGTGCATCCGAATACGCTGTGGGGTATTATTGGAGGAATGGTGCGACGGTGTCCGCAGACATTTTGGGCGTTGTGGCCGGAGGTAATGTGTCGCAAGACAACTTGAGCATTGGTCGTTGCGAGATATATTTCATCTGAACGACTTGTAAGCGATGTATCTTAGATATTCGCGGATTACCATCACAAAGGGATCATCCACATCCCAATCGAACTTGCCTTGGGGGTTTTCATCGTTGACATATTGCATCCTCAGGTGCTTCGGCTCAACCGTATAAGAAAGCATAGAGGGAAGTCTAGCGGGTAATTGTTTCTTGTCCATGATCCACCACCAATCTATAGTGAAGTTGCATGAACTTTATATCGGCTTCAGCAAAGCTTTACTTAGCCACATCACCAATCAGGCATTCAAATTGCAGCCGTGCGCGAATGACTGTAACCGTTAGCGTGGATCGATTTCCGATATGGGGAACTTACTCAGCGCCTGTACCATCTATTGGACATGCATACATCCTCTAGTGCCGCGAACCGGAAAAATTTCCATCCAGCCGTAATTGCTTGGTTTGACGCTACTTTCTCAAGTCCTACGGAGGCTCAACAGCAGGCATGGCCCCTTGTTCGCAATAGCAAAACGACATTGATCGCGGCGCCGACTGGCTCGGGCAAAACCCTGACCGCCTTTCTGGCAGCTGTCGATGCTCTGGTATGCGAAAGTAGCGAAATCGGTCTGCCTAACGAAACGCGCGTATTGTACGTCTCGCCTCTTAAGGCGCTGTCAAACGACATTCGCATCAATTTGCTCAATCCGCTGGAGGGCATCGACCGAGAATTGAAGGCACTCGGCCTACCACCGCATGGCATCCGCACTGCTGTACGGACAGGGGATACGACTCAGCCGGAGCGTAACGCGATGCGTCGGTGCGCTCCGCATATCCTGATTTCGACACCAGAGTCGCTATACGTGCTGCTCGGCTCAGATAGCGGGCGCGCGATGCTGGCCACCGTGCGGACAGTAATCGTTGATGAAATCCATGCCGTGGCTGGCAGCAAGCGCGGCAGCCATCTGGCGCTCAGCCTCGAACGCTTGGATGCGTTGTGCGCACGAGCCCCTGTCCGGATTGGTTTGTCGGCCACCCAGAAGCCGTTGTCAGCAGTGGCAGAATTCCTGGCTGGCGTGGGACGCGAATGCGCGATCGTCGATGTCGGCCACGTGCGCGAACGAGACCTCGGCATTGAATTGCCTCCGGTTCCGCTTGAGCCGATCATGTCCAACCAGGTATGGGAGCGGGTCTATGACAGATTGGCGGAGTTGACCGTCCTGCACCGCACCACGTTGGTTTTTGTCAACACCCGACGCATGGCCGAACGCATTGCACGTCACCTGGCCGATCGGCTTGGTTCGAAACACGTTGCAGCTCACCATGGCAGCCTTGCCAAGGAATATCGGCAGGACGCTGAGCAGCGTCTCAAGCGGGGAGAATTGCGGGTATTGATCGCTACCTCATCGCTGGAACTGGGGATCGATATCGGCGATGTCGATCTGGTGTGCCAGATGGGTTCGCCACGCAGTATTGCTTCGTTTTTGCAGCGCGTGGGGCGGTCTGGACACCACGTCGGTGGTCTTCCCAAAGGCAGGTTGTTTCCGACTTCACGTGACGATCTCATTGAATGTGCTGCACTGCTCGATTGCGCTCGTCGCGATGAACTGGACGCGTTACGCATTCCTGTTGCTCCGCTTGACGTGATGGCACAGCAAATTGTCGCTGAAGTGAGCAATCGCGAATGGGGAGAAGACGAGCTGTTCGACCTGATCCGCCGGGCTTCGCCCTTCGCCACACTGGAGCGCGCGCAGTATAACGCGGTTCTGCGTATGTTAATTGAAGGCTATACCGGTCGCCAAGGGGTACGTGGGTCATATCTGCATCGTGACAGCGTCACGTCCACGCTGCGTTCCCGGCGTGGAAGCAAACTGACAGCGGTCACCTCTGGCGGCACCATCCCCGATAATGCTGACTTCACTGTCATTCTTGAGCCTCAGGGGTTCAACGTGGGGACAGTCCACGAGGATTTCGCCAGCGAGAGCCTGGCGGGCGACGTTTTTCAACTTGGCAATACTTCGTATCGTATCCAGCGCATCGAGGCTGGCAAGGTACGTGTCGAGGACGCGCACGGCGCTGAGCCCAACCTGCCATTCTGGTTGGGCGAGGCCCCCGGCCGCAGTGATGAACTATCGTTTGGCGTCTCCAGGTTGCGGGGCGAGATCGACCGTCTCCTCGGGGAAAAAGATGATGGCGCGGAAGCAATTGAACATGCCGTCGATTGGCTTTTCGAGCACCTCGGCCTCGATGACAACGCCGCCCGTCAAATAGCGGAATACCTGGCCACTGCGCGTGCCGCGCTGACGGCGCTGCCGACCAGAGACACCTTGGTACTGGAGCGGTTTTTCGACGAGTCGGGTGGTATGCAGCTGGTGTTGCATTCTCCGTACGGCAGCCGCATCAATCGCGCTTGGGGTCTGGCACTGCGCAAACGCTTTTGCCGCACTTTTAATTTTGAACTGCAGGCAGCCGCGACTGAAGACGCCATTGTGCTGTCCTTGTCCGATGGACACAGCTTCGTATTGAGTGAAGTGTGGAAATATCTGCGTTCGAGTAACGCTGAGCACGTGCTGACTCAGGCCCTGCTTGAGGCACCGCTGTTCAATGTTCGATGGCGTTGGAACGTCACCACCGCGCTGGTTCTTCCCCGCTACAGCGGTGGTCGCAAGGTGGCACCGCAAATACAGCGCATGCGCAGTGACGACTTGCTGGCCGCCGTATTCCCCGACCAGGCAGCGTGCCTCGAAAACATTGTCGGCGAGCGCGAACTGCCGAGCCATCCCCTGGTCGATCAAACCTTGCAAGACTGCCTGCACGAAGCGATGGACAGCGAAGGCTGGCTGGTGCTGTTGCGGCGCATGGAAGCAGGCGAGGTTCGGCTGCTTTCGCGCGATCTCACTTCGCCGTCACCGTTGGCAATGGAAGTGCTGAGCGCCAGACCGTATGCTTTCCTGGATGACGCACCTCTGGAAGAACGCCGTACCCTTGCCGTCAGTTCCCGCCGCTGGAGCGATCCGACGTCTCCCGACGACCTGGGTACCCTCGATGCCGGCGCCATTGAAGCGGTGGCCGGTGAAGCCTGGCCGCGTGCGATCAACAGCGACGAGATGCACGAGGCATTGATGTCATTGGCATTTATCACGCCGAAGGAAGCAATGGCCAATGAAGGATGGAGTGAATGGCTGGCGGAACTGGCCGCTAGCGGTCGTGCTGCCGTTTTCGCCAGCGCTGACGGTAGCGGCCCGAATGCCTGGATCGCGCGCGAACGGTTATCCTGCCTGCAGGTCGCCTATCCGAACGGCCGTTCCGCGCCGCCAATGACGATGCCGAATGACCTTTCCGCGAGTGACGCCGAGGCATGGACGTCAAATACCGCGCTGGTGGAAATTCTGCGCGCGCGTCTCAGCGGTTTTGGACCACAATCGATTGCCGACATTGCCGCCACACTCTGCATGTCGGAAAACGCCACACTAATCGGGTTGGCACAGCTCGAAAATGAAGGGTATGTCATTCGCGGCAGCTTTACGCCTGGGGCGGTAGCCGAAGAATGGTGCGAACGACATTTGTTGGCGCGCATACACCGCTACACCATCAAGCGCTTGCGGCGCGAAATCGAGCCGGTCGAACGGCAGGATTTCATGCGGTTCTTGTTTGAATGGCAGCATTTGGCGGAGGGCGCGCAGCTTCAGGGCAGCGACGCGCTGCCGCAAATTCTGTCCCAATTGGAAGGCTATGAGGCTGCAGCCGGGAGCTGGGAGAGCGAGTTGCTGAGACTGCGAATGAAGGACTACTCGACCACATGGCTCGATGAGCTGTGCCGGGCCGGAAAAATCGTCTGGACGCGAGTGGGCGCACCTTCGTCATCTGCAGGCGGCCCGGTGCGCGGCACACCGCTGGTACTCCTGCCGCGCCGGCAGCTGGGCTTGTGGCACGCGCTGCCGGCGGTCGCAAGCGAGGTGGAGGTTTCCCCGCGCGGTGTACGTGTACTCGACGCATTGCGCCAGAACGGTGCGATGTTTTTCGATGAATTGTCGAAGGACGCGCGGCAGCTGCCGGTCGAACTCGAAAACACGTTGGGTGAACTGGTGGCCACCGGTCTGGTCAATGCAGACAGCTTCGCCGGCTTGCGTGCCATGTTGTTATCAGCCCATAAACGCGCCAAGTCTAGAAAGTGCGGCCGCCGCGGCGCGGCTCCAACGATGGAGGAAGCAGGCCGCTGGGCATTGGTACGCCGCGCGGACGCCGTCACGATCACCGAGCGTGTCAGTGAGATCAATGCCGATACGCAGGAAGGTGGCATCGAGAAAAACGATGAGGTCGTGGCCGTCGGCGAAGCGCTTAAGCGTGTCGCGCGGCAGCCGGTGACGCGCAAGCCGAAAACCGCCCCGGATACATTGGAACATATTGCCATGACGCTTCTGCGTCGTTATGGGGTGATGTTCTGGCACATGCTGGAACGGGAGCCCTCGTGGCTACCTTCCTGGCGCGAATTGCTTTCTGTGTATCACCGACTGGAGGCTCGCGGCGAGGTTCGTGGTGGTCGCTTCGTGGCCGGCCTGTCAGGAGAACAGTTCGCCCTACCTGAGGCGATTCCTCTGTTGCGCGAAATGCGCCGGCGTTCGCACGACGGCAGCTTTGTCTGCATCTCCGCAGTCGATCCGCTCAACCTGTGCGGTACCTTGCTTGCAGGCGCAAAAGTACCGGCGCTGGCTGCCAACAGGGTGCTGTTCCGCGACGGAGTGCCCGTGGGGACATCGATTGCAGGCGTGTTCAATTATCTTCCCGCGCACGACCCTGCTGAGCGTGAATTGATCCATTCGCGTCTAATATCCCCTTAGTACCTCTTTTTAGTGCGGCAGCGAGTTACTGGTTCTATCGCAGTCAGTAATCGGGCGCGCGTGTTTGCTTTTTTCTGCTGCGTGTTCCGGTTCGGAAAAACATGTTTGCATGACCTGACTCCTCTGCGAACAACCCCGGGGGTGTTTTCTAAAATCTAGATCCAAAATCATTAGAACAGGTGGATAAATCAGCGTTTCCCTAGCGTAACTGTTGTAGATTCAATTTGCGCAATTTAGGTGCCAGACGCGCCGTCGCTGCGACGATAGCCAAAGACATTACCCCGCCAAATATTACAGAGG
Source organism: Candidatus Nitrotoga arctica (assembly GCF_918378365.1). Lineage (NCBI taxonomy): Bacteria > Pseudomonadati > Pseudomonadota > Betaproteobacteria > Nitrosomonadales > Gallionellaceae > Candidatus Nitrotoga > Candidatus Nitrotoga arctica. The sequence continues at coordinate 1,256,804 of NZ_OU912926.1, forward strand.
GAACTAATCCCATCACCCGGGCAGCCAAACCTGATTCGAAAGCGCCCAACTCGTTGGACGAGCCGATAAAAATGCCGTTGATCGCAGAAACACGACCGCGCATAGCGTCTGGCGTCATTAGCTGCATAATAGTGGTACGCAGCACCATCGAGACCCCATCGCACATGCCAGAGAGCATTAGCAAGAGGGCCGCCACCCAAAAATGGCTGGTGAGGGCGAACAAAATGATGCATACACCAAACCCGGCCACAGCTGCCAACAATATCCTGCCCGCATTCTGGTTCACGGGATAGCGTGCAAGTAGGACGCCGGTGGCGATTGCGCCTATTGCAGGTGCTGCGCGCAGGATGCCTAAGCCTTCCGGACCATAATGGAAAACATCGTGGATAAATACTGGCAACATAGCGACCGCGCCGCCGAATAACACAGCGAACATGTCCAACACTTGCGCGCCCAGAATGATCTGGTTGCTGAACACAAAGCGCAGCCCCTCCGCAATGCTGGAAAATACCGGTGCGCTCACAGCTCTCGGTGGCTCTGCGATGCGCAGCATGAATAAAGAAGCGGCGGCACTGATGCTGAGGATCGAAGCCACCATGTAAGCGGTAGTAAGGCTGGCCCAACCAACCAGTATCCCGCCCAACGCAGGACCAAGCACCATCGCAGACTGAAAAACCGAACTACTGATACCGGCGGCACGCGCATAGTGCTCACGCGGCAAAGTCAGAGCAAGCAGTGCGTTGTAAGAAGGCCCGATGAAGGCGCGGGCGATGCCACCAGCGGCGATAGATGCATAGATCCACATTACCGTGTCGCCCGCTATCCCGCCGCTGGCTATAAACACGAGCACCAGCGCATTGCAACTTAGCACGATGCTTGCCAGCACACCAAACATTCGTCGGGAGTGATGGTCTACGACATAACCCGCGAATAGCGCACAACAAAAGTAGGGAATGACTTCCGCCAATCCGACCAGACCCAGCGCAAAAGGGTCGTGCGTTAATTGATAGATGTGCCAGCCGACAACCACAGCGATCATCTGGTAGGCCAGCGAAATCTGAAAGCGGAAAATTAGCAGCTTGATAAAGCTGCTGTTGCGCAATGGAGATGTCAAATGCGGCAACCAAACTTGATGGCTAGGTCGACGAGAGTGCTCCGCACTTGTTCAATGAGAGCGATTTGATTCGGCATAACTCGACTTCTATTTCTATTGTTTGGATTAGCTAAAGAATACGCCACGCACCGTGGCGATGCAATTGTAGTTGAAAATCCTACTTCCCCGATCACAACACAGCGCCGTTCGCCGAGTCACGATTGCTGTTAAACCGGTTAGGTATTTCTGCAATGTGATGTCGCCAAAAGTGTACCAAATGGTGGCTGTAGTCTCCAGTTTAAATATGACGATTAAACGATAGTTGTGTTGGTGGATTTTTGACCACATAATCTACGTATCCTGCTTAATTTTTAAGCGTAAGTAAACAAAGGTGATTACCAAGGTCGTATACGCAAAGATAAGGCGGATGCATTTTCGTGAACATCTCACCCTGAGCGAAATTCAGCGACGAACCAGTTTGTCGCCCAACCCGTTTGCTACGTGCATAGTTATAATCCATTTCATGAAATAACCACCAAAAATTTGGACGCTGATAAATCATGCTGCTAGACAATGAAAGAGAAAGTGAAAATATTGAGGATCGTCGTGGCGGTGGCGGGCTTATTAAAGGGATTGGTATTGGTAGCGTCTTTCTTGCCTTGATTGGAAGTTATTTAACCGGCATAAACCCGGCCACTTTGTTGGGCTTGATGGAGCAGACGGCCCCTGTTCAGCAGGTTAGCGCGCACAAGCCTGCAGCAAATGACAAGACAGCCGTTTTTGTGTCGAAGATTCTAGCGGAAACGGAAGATACATGGGGTGAAGCATTTGCGGCAAAGGGCAAGGAATACCGCAAGCCGAAGCTAGTGCTTTTTACCGGTAGCACAACAACTGCATGCGGCAACGGTGCCGCTGCCATGGGACCGTTTTACTGCCCGTTGGACAGCAAAATCTATATCGATCTATCGTTCTTCTCGGAACTTCAAAATCGTTTTCATGCGCCGGGTGAATTTGCTGAGGCCTATGTGCTGGCGCATGAGGTCGGCCACCACGTCCAGAACCTTCTAGGAATTTCCGCTAAGGTAAATGCCGCCAAACAGCGGGCATCAAGCAAAGCGGAGGCGAATGCTGCGAGCGTAAAACTGGAGCTACAGGCAGACTGTTATGCCGGAGTTTGGGCGCGGCGCACGGATAGTCAGAAACATATTCTCGAACCCGGTGAAATTGAGCAAGCTATTGCGGCTGCCACCGCGATTGGAGATGATACTCTCCAAAAGAAAGCACTTGGGTATGCCGTGCCTGAGACCTTTACTCACGGATCATCGACACAACGTGTCGCCTGGTTTAAGCGTGGGATGGAAACCGGCGACCCGGCTCAGTGCAATATATTTGCAGCAACTAGGCGAAGTAATTGATCTCAAGGTTAGAAGGGTGGATTCAAGCTTGAAGTGGTTGGAGAGAAATGGGGGGAAGCATCAAACCAACTAGATGCCTATTGGGTGCGAGTAGACTTCAACACGGGCGGGTGGAAGGCCGAATTTACCGCGAGCACGGTCATTCGCGCATTGCACCCATGGATAGGGTCATTAACCAAGCCCATGGCTTGCATGAAGGCTGATCAAGCTGCCCTGCCGCGCCTGCGTCGTGTTGGCTGTAAAAGTTTTATCAGGGTCAGATTCAGGAAGTAGCGGCAGCGCGCCTCTGCGACTGGAGAGGCACCAAAATCAAGGCCAACACCTGGCCAGGGAAAAATGTCAGATCAGATTGAGACTAGTTCAGATTAAGGCGTAAGGTCCTTCTTAACATTGTCCCTATATTCCGTATTTCTTACCGCGCCAATTATGCGGCATCCTTCATAGGTATCGTAAACGAGTTATTCTCAAACTGCATCGAGCTCATAATTTATTCAATCGCATCCTATGAAGTTTTTCTGCTGACAGTCACTTGTCATTTTCTGTGCTTTTGAAATTTGCTGAGCTGACATTTTTTTTGCTACGAGATTGCGATTCTCCATTGCATTTGAATCGCCCAATGCACCGCCAAGATTGAACCACATGTATGCCAGAATATAGTCCTGCGCAACCCCACGCCCATTGTCATACATGGTGCCGAGATTGTTTTGCGCACTTGCATCCCCTTGTGCGGCTGCCAATCGATACCACTTGACTGCTTCTGCGTACTCCTGCGCAACACCTTTTCCTTCGGAATACAAGTCGCCAAGATTTAATTGTGCATCTGCATGACCTTGCGCTGCTGCCAGACGATACCATTTTGCTGCTTCTGTGTAGTCCTGCGTAATACCGTGACCATATTCATACATAAAGCCAAGGCTGTATCGCGCATTTATATCCCCCTGCGCTGCAGCTAGTCGATACCAACGGAGTGCTTCACCATAATTCTGCGTTACGCCTTTCCCATCGTAATACAGGTCGCCAAGATTCAATTGTGCATCTGCATAACCTTGCGCCGCTGCCAGGCGATACCACTTCACTGCTTCTGTGTAGTCCTGCGTAACACCGTGACCATTGTCATACATCACACCAAGATCGTATTGTGCAATTGCAACCCTTTGGACTGCTACTAATCGATACAACTTGACTGCTTCTGCGTAGTCCTGGGCAACGCCCTTACCTTCGTTATACATCACACCAAGATTCAATTGTGCATCTGCATAACCTTGCGCCGCTGCCAGACGATACCACTTCACTGCTTCTGAGACCTCATCCGTAACACCCTGCCCGTTGTCATGCATCAAGCCAAGATTGTATTGGGCTTTAGCGTACCCTTGCGTTGCTGCTTGGCGATACCAACTGAGTGCTGCTGAGTAGTCCTGGGCAACGCCCTCACCTTTGTTATATAACAAGCCAAGGTTATATTGGGCCTTTGCGTACCCTTGCATTGCGGACAGACGATACCACTTCACGGCTTCTATGTAGTCTTGTTTAACACCATACCCCTTCGAATACTTCACACCGAGATTGAATTGGGCAATTGCTACTTTCTGTACTGCCGCCAGCCGCCACCACTTAAGTGCTTCGGTGTCGTCCTTTGCAACACCTTTCCCCTTGTTATACATGTCGCCGAGATTCAATTGGGCATCTGGATCCCCTTGCGCTGCTGCTTTTCTGAACCAGAGCAATGCTTGACCATAGTCCTGCTTAACGCCCTTTCCCATCAGATACATCATGCCTATAGCGTTTCGATAATCTGTATTTCCCTGAGATTCATATAAACGGTACAATTTAAAAGCTTTTTTGTAGTCGCCTTTCTTATACGCAGTATGAGCGGCATTGTAATCTTCATATTGCCCAGCCCACGTAGTACTAGTAGTCAGCAATACCGCAATAAGGATAGAAAGTAGAAGTGGTTTCATTAATTGTCTTGTCGTTTAGCAGCTGGGGGTGGCTATAGTGTAGCCCATCAAGAACTTACAAACTCTGAGATAAATTGCAATGCATAACCTTAGAACTATATTCTGCGGATTCAGTTCGAAGTGCAACAGCTAAGGTGGCTGGGTGCAGCGCATTTTTATCCCGAGTAAGTACTTCATGCGGTGATCTAACCCAGCACCGGCGTGGCTGGTTGAGTCACTCTGCCGCCCGCTGCACTTGCTCCTCGGTAATATCAGTTAACTTCATGTTCTTGGGAAACTACTGCCGGAATACTCCATGACTATTTTTAGTCCTCGCTTTCAGGAACTGTATGGATGCGCGAAATAAATTGAAGCCTGTAGCTCTGCTGCGATGCTTTCATACTCAGCAAATTATTTTGCCGTTATCGAAAATGATGGTGTGGCATTTGTATTTATGGGGACTCAATAAACTCGTTGTCAAAGTCGTTACACCATAGCTATGTTTACTGCGTATGGGTCCCGCCAACACATAGTGTGACTCTTTTTAGGCAACGTGTGACGAGAGGAGTTGATAGTATAATTACAAGCGCACTGAAAGTTCGTAAATAATCCGAGCTGGACGGTCTAGTTTTCAATTTTGAGCTACAAACTAATATAGTTTGCTAGAAAGATTGATGTTATTTTACGACACCAATAAATTGGGAACCAGCTCAATCAAATACGAGTGATGAGCTGGTAGTGGATTTGAAAGAATTGAATTTTGAAATTCAATGGATATGCTAGGAAACTATAGTGCGTTCAGCGGGCCTTTAAAACTTCCTGGGCGTCCTTAACGACGTTTAAGGTGAACTCAGGGTCGTCATTATCCGAGAGAATTTCATCAATAAATAATTGGATGCGTTGCTTCGATTCAGGATTAAGATGGTAAATCTCTCTAAAAGCAGCAGTAAATAAGAGCGTATTTCTTTCGTGATTTCGAATAGATTGTTTTTTATATTCATTTACGAGATCGCTTGTTTCCTTGGTGAAGGATAACAATTCTTTTAGAGCATCTCTAAATTCGTTATTCAGTTCATTCTGAACGTCCATGTAGGTTTCTTTCGTTGTTGTTGAGGTCACTTCCCTGTGAGGGGTAAGAATAGATAGAGGTAGGTTTTATTTTACGATATTGAATGCCACACGCTCAAATTTGGGCGAAGAGAAACCGCCCGAAGACGATTTGATTAGGAGGTGCTAAGTAAGTTCGGTAATTTATTTCGCTGTTATGTATGCCAGAATTCCAGAGTATTTTTAGCTCAAGCAAGGCGCGAGTAAGTCTATTGCCATCTTAAATCATGAAATCGCAGCCTCTAAGAAAAATCTACGCATTATTTCTTCGTTGTTGTGGTACGAGAATAGTAATGGGTCTAAGCAATCTGCAATAATTTAAGCCTCACTCTTCTCCAGTTTGCAATGGAGTAACAAATCTGCCGAAGCGGGTGTAAATACTTCAATTGCCGGAATTTGGAGTCCAACAGCACGAGTTGTTGGAGCTATCGGCAGACCTAGCTTCGCGCTTGGGATTGGCGCTGTCCTGTTTGGAACGTGCCTTATTGGAATCCATATCGCTATCGCTCATTCTAGGGAAGCGCTGATTAATTCGCGTTTAAAAATTTAACATATTTAAGAATCAATTGGTTACGCGCGAAATTCCGCGAAATTTTGAATTAATCAGCGTCTCCTTAGTACTCTTTTCGCTCATCATTTTCTTATATGAAGCTTTCATTTCTTCGGAGCTGAGTTGACCATCACCATTCGCATCCATTTCTTGAAATTTCTTTGCCCCGAAAGCTTTGGATTCGCTTTTGGTAATTATCCCGTCAGCAGCTTATGATCAAATGACCGAAGGGAATAAGGCAGCGGCCGCTTACCAACAAGACGCTTTGCGCTCGGATGCCCATAGCAAGCTCTTGAGGCTTACAGCACCCGTGGATGGGACGGTGCAACAACTGGATGTCCATACAGTCGGCGGCGTGGTGTCTGCTGCCAAGCCTTTGATGCAGATTGTTCCAAAAGAAACCCGAGTCGAAGTGGAGACCTTTCTCGAAAACAAGGATGTGGGGTTTGTTCAGGAGGGGCACACTGCCGAGATCAAGATCGATGCCTTCGAATACACCAAATACGGCACCGTCACTGGAAAGGTCATACATGTCTCGCGTGACGCCATTGCGGACGAGAAGAAGGGATCGATCTACTCAACCAAAATCACGCTGGATAAGGCGACGATTGCCGTTGAAGGTAAAGAAATGCCCTTGTCCGCTGGCATGTCAGTCAACTTGGAAATCAAGACGGGCGAGCGGCGCATTATTGAATATGTTCTGAGCCCCTTGATGCGGCATAAGCGGGAAAGTCTCAATGAGCGTTAGGCACCAAATAAATCCAGAAAATTTGATCAACACGGAAATTGATGGACAGCAAAGCAACCAAATTGGTTGCACTGTCACCTGTCTGCGAAATGTCATCGGAGCCGTGTTGATGGTTATTATGCTACCCGCGTTCGCTTTCGATCTTGCTGCACCGTTTATCGATCCGTTGCAAACTGTTCCGCTGATGATCAAGTCTGGTGTGTTGCTGCCCGGTGATAGCCAACCGGTGCCATGCCCGATCAGTAAAAATTTTTCTAGTCCGTTGGCGTTGGCAGAAGCCGTCGATCTGGCCTTGTGTAGCAACCCGCAGATCAAGGCAGTCTGGGCCGCGATAAAAGTACAGGCTGGCGCTCTAGGCGAAGCGCGCGCCGCCTATCTGCCGACCCTGCCGGGTACGACGAGTCTTCTGAAAACTCATACCAGTAATCCAGGATTGAATCTCCCTGCCACGACAACGAATGGATACGCGATCTCGGGTACCTTGGCTTGGCGCCTCTTCGATTTTGGCGGCAGAGAAGCCAACCGAGAATCAGCCAATAGCCTATTGGTCGCTGCGATTGCGAATCACGATGCATCGTTGCAAAAGGCATTATAGATCCGGCCATTAAATAGTTTGAACTTTTGGTGATTTTGCATGCCATAGTTGCATGGAAAAAATAGACGCCAGAACCCTCAAAGACGAAGCACTGCATGAACGCCGCAGGCAAGTTATCCGGCTACATAAGCGTGGTGGCACCCCCGCGCAAATAGCTCAAGTTTCGGAGTTGAGCTACCCCGCTGTAAGGAAGATCATTCGACTCTATGAAACAGGCGGCACGGCTGGAATAAAACCCGGAAAGCGAGGCCGTCGTGCAGGTGAGAACCGCAGCCTGTCCGAAGAACAAGAGCGGCTATTGCAACAGTTCATTTGCGAGAAACGCCCTGAGCAGATGAAAATGGATTTTGCGTTGTGGAATCGTGCCGCGGTAAGTCAGTTAATCAAGCAGGAGTACCATATTTCCATGCCGATCCGGACGGTAGGGCATTATCTCAAACGTTGGGGATTTACACCCCAAAAGCCAATCAAGAAAGCGTACGAACAGCGACCGGAGGCGGTAAAGCAATGGCTCGACGAGCAGTATCCGGAGATTGCCAGGCGCGCCCGTACCGAGGGCGGAGAAATTCACTGGGGTGATGAGACGGCACTGGTTAATACCGATGTACGCGGGCGTGGTTTTGCGCCTAAGGGAAAAACGCCGGTGGCCTATGCACCCGGTACGCGGCAGCGGCTATCGATGATTGCCACTGTAACCAACAAAGGCTGTGCACGTTGGCAGATTATCGACGGAAATTTCGACTCGGATCGGCTCATTGAATTCCTTGAACTACTGATCAAGGATGCGGGGAGAAAAGTGTTCTTGATTCTGGATAATTTGAGAGTGCACCACAGCAAACCCGTGAAGGCTTGGCTGGAAAAAAACAAGGAAAAAATCGAATGCTTCTATTTGCCCAGCTACAGTCCGGAATTGAATCCGGAAGAGCGGTTGAATTCAGACTTGAAGCAGGCTATCGGATCGAAAGTGCAGGTGCGTACCAAGGAGAAATTGCGTGCCGCTGCCAACGATCACATGACAATGCTGGAGAGCAACCCTAGACGCGTCGCTTCTTACTTTCAAGACCCACGCGTAAAATATGCCGCTTGAAACTATTTAATGGCCGGGTCAATAGTTGCGGTAATTCAGGCTTATTTCGATGCTCAAATGGAGAAGGCCACGTTACAAGCAAAAAAGCAGAATGAGGCGATTGCTAAAAGCACATTTGAGAGCGCGCAACGACGGGAAGTGCGTGGTGCCGTATCACGTAGTGATACGCTGCAAGCCACTACGGCTTTAGCCAAGGCATCCCTCGAAAAAAATCGCGCAATCGGTGGTTATCAGAAGGCACTATCGGTGTTGGTGTATACGCTCGGCGTGTCCCCGCAAACGCGCGTTATCCTAGCCGATGATTTGATGGATAAAGAAGTGTTGGATTCGAGAAATCTGGAAGCTTGGTTGGACATTGCCGAGAAAATACCCCCTGCGATTATGGCGGCGCGTGCCCAATGGGAATCTGCAAAACAAAGAATTATTGTGACGCGTTCAGACGGTTTGCCGACTATGGATTTCTCAGTCAGCAGTTACCAGAATGGCTACCCAAGGCAAGGTCTGCCACAAATTCAATCACGGGTAAGTAGCATTGGCATTTCTCTCTCCATTCCTTTCTTCGACGGGTTCTCGCGCACTTACAAGATACGCGGTGCTGAAGCTAAGGTAGAGCAACGTGAAGCCGAATTGCAGGATACTGAACACACCATCCTGATGGAAGTCGTCAAAGCGTATGCAGATGCAGCTTCCTTGCAGAATTTGCAGGCATCAGAAAATTGCTCAGTGCTGCGCAAGAGTCTTTGAGTACTTCGCAGCGAAAATATGGAAAAGGTGCCGCTGACATCCTGGAAATCCTCAACACACAAACTGCGCTGTCGGATGCGCAGCAGGAGCGCATTCGCAGTCTAGCAGAATGGCGTTCTGCCAGGCTGTGGCTGTTGTCCAACGTTGGGATGATGGGGCGTTCAGCGGTGGCTCCGTGGATAAAATGCAGATTCCATTACCACCCACATGAGGTCAGGTGCTTGTTGTAGTCTTACCAAAAACTGCAACGAGCTTTATTTCCTGCATCATCAGGCTGTGCGTTCGGTATCCATTTGCCATATAGTTTGGCAATCATGGTCCCGTCGACATGCCCCATCTGTTTTGCCACCCAGATTGAGTTTTCTCCGCCCGAGAGCCTCATTGAGGCATACATGTGCCCCGTGTGGTATGGCCTGCGGTAATACGCCCCGATCATTCTTATTTGCCTGTCACTAGCTCACGTGCAAAGATTTAGCGGGTTCTGGAAAATTTCAGCGCCTTTGAGGTAGGTAAACTCCATCTGCGCGCGCAGCGCTTCAATAGTCCGGGAAATAGAAAAGCAATCAAGTTCGTTCCTTACTATTTCACTCAATTGGTGCATCGCATATTTGCAGCGCATAAATTGGTGCATAGGAAAGTCCTTCTATTTTTATAACATATGACAATATATTGTTTTTATTAATTAAATTATATTGGCACGGAAACTGCTTTAAATTGACTGAGGTGTTATCGTTTTCAGTTTTAGAAAGAAGCGAATACATAAATTTTAATTGCTCATTGTTGTTCTAGGAGCTTTGTTCAACCTATTTCGCAGCACTGACCGATGAATTCGCTTATCCATAAGAGAGTCACTTACAACGCAATAACCCAGGCAATGGATTCAATGGCCCTAATTACTCTCTTTCTGATTTAGCAATTTTAGGATTGGGGCGAAACCTGATTTTTTCAAACATAGCGCTCACAGTGAAATTATGATTTCTCATAAGGGAAGCATCGTTGGATCATTTACAGGGGATTCTGATTGTCGCGATTTATGCACCAATACACATGAGGAGTAATAATTATGAAAATGGTTACTGCAATCATCAAGCCGTTCAAACTCGACGAAGTACGTGAGGCTCTGACTGCGATTGGTGTACTGGGTATCACCGTTACGGAAGTGAAAGGTTTTGGCCGGCAAAAAGGCCATACTGAGCTGTATCGCGGTGCGGAATACGTGGTGGACTTTCTGCCCAAGGTCAAGTTGGAAGTGGCTATAAAAAAGGACATGTTAGAGCTGGTGCTCGAAGCCATCGAAAAATCTGCACACACCGGCAATATTGGTGACGGCAAGATATTCGTCCACAACATTGAACAAAGCATTCGCATTCGCACCAGCGAATTTGGCGCAGAAGCCTTGTAAGGAGAACGATATGAAAAAACTGTTTGTGCTTTTTGCGTTTCTGGGTATGTTGTATGGTCTGGTAGTCCCAGCATTTGCGGAGGAGGTCGCCCCAGCAGCAGTATCGACAACAGCCACAGTCCAGACTGCTACGGCAATTGATGCAGTTAAGCCCGTCCAAGCGGTAGCCACACACGCTGTCGCGCCCACGCCCAACAAGGGTGATACGGCGTGGATGCTGACCGCCACCCTGCTGGTCATCATGATGTCCATCCCGGGTCTTGCCCTGTTCTACGGCGGCCTGGTGCGCAGCAAGAACATGTTGTCCATCCTGATGCAGGTGTTTGCCATTTTCGCGCTGATCATCGTGCTGTGGGCCATCTATGGCTATTCGCTGGCGTTCACGCAGGGCAATGCATTTATCGGCGGATTTGACAGGCTGTTCCTGAAGGGCATCTTTGATCCGGTCACCGGCAGTGTCGCCAATGCAGCAACCTTCAGTAAGGGCGTGGTGATTCCTGAATTCGCTTTCGTGGTCTTTCAGGCCACCTTCGCCGCTATCGCCGTTGCATTGATCGTGGGTGCTTTCGCTGAACGGATGAAGTTCTCCGCTGTGCTGTTGTTCTCTGCATTGTGGTTTACCTTCGCGTATTTGCCGATTGCACACATGGTGTGGTTCTGGATGGGGCCGGATGCCTACACCACTCAGGCTGCGGGGGATACTGCAACGGCAGCGGCAGGATGGCTGTTCCAGAAGGGCGCATTGGATTTTGCAGGCGGCACCGTGGTGCATATCAACGCGGCTGTTGCGGGTTTGGTCGGTGCATTCATGGTTGGCAAGCGCATCGGCTATGGTAAAGAACCAATGGCACCGCACAACATGGTCATGACCATGATAGGCGGCTCTCTGCTGTGGGTTGGCTGGTTCGGCTTCAATGCGGGCTCGGCTTTAGAGGCATCCGGTACGGCCACATTGGCCTTTGTCAATACATTGGTTGCTACTGCAGCCGCCGCACTCACATGGACGCTGGCTGAACAGTTATTGAAAGGCAAGCCATCCGTGCTGGGGGCGGTTTCCGGAGCGGTCGCTGGCCTGGTTGCCATCACTCCCGCCTGCGGCTGGGTGGGTGTAGGCGGCGGACTAATTATCGGTGCACTGGCTGGCGTGGCTTGTTTCTGGGGCGTAACCGGTCTGAAGAAATTGCTGGGGGCAGATGACGCGCTGGATGTGTTCGGCATCCACGGTATCGGTGGAATCTTGGGCGCGTTACTCACCGGCGTGTTCAACACCTGGAGCATGGGTGGCACCGGTATCGTGGATTATGTCAATAATACTATCGTTGACACTACTATCAGCGGACAGGTGTGGATACAAGCGCAAGCCGTGCTGACCACGATCATCTGGTCTGGTGTGGTTGCCTTTGTTTGCTACAAGATTGTGGATATGACCATCGGTTTGCGTGTGAAGCAAGAAGAGGAGCGCGAGGGGTTGGATACTACAAGTCACGGCGAACGGGCTTACAACTTTTAATCCATTTTATCTTGATAGTATTTCTGCTAGCTTCGTTATGAAGGTTAGAGCGCCAACTCATTGACTATAAGAAATGTTAATATATTTACTGGTTTCGAGAAAAATATAAAATGTAACATCCCGCATTGGCAATGCGTGGTATTGGTTAGTTTGATCCAGCCCTCGCCAGAATGCTGGTATTCTGGCGAGCTTAGTTGTTCAGTGTGATTCTTGCACAAGAACCTGCAATATAAATTCGCTCAGGGCTTATTGTTAGAAGCCTGGTACATCTTCATGTCATGGAGCGGCTTTCGATAACCGCGTCATCCTTATAAATTGTCGGCTGTTCCCCCACCTGCATAAAAAATCAGATAGTGGATGTTTTGTAAGAAATTCAAATGAACGCATCATGCGCACTTTCACCGATCGCTGATCACGCATCTCAATGGCCTGCATCGGGCGACCGTCTTGTATTGAAATTGCTGGAGCCAGAATCCAATCCGCAAGACGTTGTGCTGGTGCCATCACCTGTTGCACTGGAGGGGCCACTGGTATCCTGCCTGATGGTCAGTCGCGGTCGACTGTTGCCGGCGCGTCATGCTATTGAGTGTTTCCGTCGGCAGACCTACCGGCGGCGTGAACTGGTAATCATCGATGACAACCCGGCATCTGAGCTGAGGGAGTTTCTGGCGGTTATGGATGACCCGCTGATCCGACACGTGATGTTGCCGGCAAGCCAAGGAAGTCTAGGTAGCCTGCGCAATCGCGCGCTGGCCGAATCGCGCGGCGACCTGGTGTGCCAGTGGGATGACGATGATCTGTATGATGCGCGCCGCATCGCCTGGCAGGTGGAGGCTCTGCAGACGAGCGGGGCGCAAGCCTGCTTCTTGCGTCGATGGACCTTGTGGTGGCCGGCTGAGCGTCGCATTGCAGTGTCCGGCGAGCGCATATGGGAAGGCAGCATGCTGGCGCAGCGTACGGCAGTGCCGACCTATCCGGACCAGCGGCGAGGCGAGGACAGCGTGCTCACCGGGCAGATCATTGCAGACAAGCGCGTGGTGCTGATGAATGCGCCAGAGCTGTACTGCTATACCATTCACGGCGGTAATACTTTCCACTACCAGCATTTTCTGGGCATCTACAACGCTGCCAGTGAGTTTGCGGGCCGTCATGCTTATGCAAACTACTTGCAACTGCTTGGTCGTCGGTTGCCGATCCTGAATTACGCTGTTGCGTTGGAGCAGGCGGGCAACTTGGCCGCTTATCGGCGTCCGCAGCCAGTACCACTGCCCGATCGATTTATCGACCCGTCGCGGCAGCGCTCCGGACGCACACCGTCATGCAGCGAGCCGCGAGTATCAATCGTCGTGCGCAGCATGGGCCGTAACTGTCTGGCTGATGCCCTGAGTTCGCTGGCCGCGCAGTCCTATAGCAAGCTCGAAGTGGTGGTGGTGGATGCCACCGGTGGGCGTCATCCGCCATTGCCGGCAACAATTGCGGCAGATGTGCGATTTCGATTGGTGTGTGCTGGACGTCCACTGAAGCGCTCGGCGGCGGCAAATTTCGGTCTCGAAGCGGCCACTGGCGAATACCTCGGTTTCCTGGATGACGACGACCTGTTTGATCCCGAACACGTTGCGCTGTTGGTTCGCCGCATACTCGAGCCGGATCATCCAGACTTGGTATATGCCGGTCTGTGGTTGGTTGATCGTTATCACCGTCTTTGCCGAAGACAGTGCAATCCGTTCAATACGCTGATGTTTCAGTTCTTCAATCTGATCCCGGCAATCTCGGTGCTGTTTCACCGTCGTGTGATTGAACTTGGCTGCCGTTTCGATGAGAGCCTGGAAGTCTTCGAGGACTGGGATTTCTGGCTCCAGCTCGCGCCACATGTGCGCATAGAGCGCATCGAAGTGCCGACGCAGTACTACTTCATCGAGGCCGGAACATCCGGCTGCAGCATCGGCTTGAACGCCGATTCGGCACGTGCCGGACACTACTCGAAACGCGTGCGTCAGCGCTGGCAGCCCTGTAGTTCGACGCTGTGGCGCGAGTACACCGCACTGGTGCATGATCTGCTTGCGCGCTTTCACGATGGGGAGCGTGCTGAACTGCGTCCGGCAATGCGGGCGCTGCTGGGGCGCTATCCGGAGGAGCCGAATATTGAATTCCATCTTGGGCGCAGCTATCTCGCGGAAGGCCATGTTTTTAGTGCGCGCCGGCTTTATGAATCGGCCGTTTCGCATAATCGCAGCTGCCCGGAATTCATACTGTCGCTGGCACGGCTTTGGGAGGCACAGGGTTCGCTAGAGGACGCACTGTCATGCTTGGAAGAAGCGCGTCCAGCGCTGTCAAAGCAGATGCAGGTGGTGGATGCCGAAATCACCCGTTTGCGACGTCTGATCATCAGCCGCCAGACTTTTCCTGGAAATGGTGCGGGTGGTGGACGCATTGGCCGAAACGAGCTTTGTTCCTGTGGCAGCGGTGCACGTTACAAACATTGTTGCGGACATCAAAGTGCACGGCTTGAGCTGGCGGCTGCAAACCAGTCGTTGCAGGCGGAATGCGACCGGCTACAGGTGGCCGGTATCGAGCAGTACCGATGTGGCGAGCTGCCAGCCGCCGGCGAATATCTGGCAGCGGCCAATGCGCTGCTATCGGGCCAGCCGATGGTAAATCATGCGTTGGCGCTGTTGGCCTATGATCAGGGTGCGCTTGACGAGGCTGCGCGTTATGCCGATGTTGCCCTAGCGGCTACCACCGATCCGGTTATCACGAACTTTCATCGCCAATTGAATTACCGACGGCGCCGCATCGCCGAAGCGCAACTGTTGCGCGAAGCACTGCGTGTTTCTGGACGTCTTTTGTCATCAGATGGCGTGCGTCTTGCGCTGGAATCTGCGCAGGCTATGCTGGTGCTGCGCTGCAATGTGCATCTGCCGCTTGTTGAAGTTGATTTCAATGGTTGGCAGGGCAGGGTACATTTCTTCCAGAGCGATATAGAGGGACTGCCGGATGTCGCGCTTTCGACGTGGCCGGAACAGGGCGGTGTGCTGGTGATTGATGGGGTGCCCGAGGTTCTACCTCCCCTCCTGGATTCGCAACTGTGCACACAGGTACTGATGCGAGTTACCCGGGATTGTCCAGCCATGCTGTTCGAAATCGCTCATGCAGTGCCTGGCGGAATTGGCCTCGTCTATCCCGACGATATCACTGCGCGACAGGTCGGTTTACCTGGTTTTGTTTTGCGGCCGACGCTGCCGCCAGCTGCATTTGAGATCGCGCGCCCGTCGCCCGGGATTCCTTTTCGGGTAGGGCTGCGCGGTAGTTGTGAGGTTGATGGCCTGCATCCGCTTGATGCAGTACTGATCCGTCGTCTGCTGGCCAGCAGACTGTCGGTAAGTGTGCATGGTGGCACGCCTCTGCTGCGACATTTTCCGCCATCTGCGCTGCCGTCGGGGCTGCAGTTGCATGGCTTCGATGCTTCGCAGGAAGATTTTTTCGCCAACATCGACTGCCTGGTGCTTCGACGCGCACCGCTGGCAAGTGGTGAGGCAGCGCTTGGCTTCGTTGCTGGCGCGCTGGCAGCAGGTTGTCCGCTGATTTGCGCGGATGGGCTGCCGGGTGCCGAGTTGATCATGGATGGTCGTAATGGCTTTCTAGTCGCCGCCGGAGATGAGACTACTATCTGCGAGCGCATTGCGCTGCTGCGCCAGGATGCGAAACTCATGCAATCCATTTCCGAAGAGGCTCGTGCGACTGCTCGCCGGTATTGGGCAGTACAGGATTTGGGGCGCTGGACGTGCGTTCACATGGGTCTGGAGGTCTGATGCGCGGCATAAAACTGATTTCCTGGTCGGGCACATCGGGTTATGCGCTGTCGGCGCTAGATTATCTGCGCGGTCTGGTGGCGCAGCAGGTATCGGTTGAATGGATGCCGCTGTGTTCCGGGCCAGATGGCTACATGCCATGGCGCGCAGATCTTGGCATGGATGCACTCGATTTTTTTCCAGCATTGTCGAATGATCCGATACATGCCGATCTGCGGCAGCTTGTCGAGCGCTGTTGCAGGCCTTGCGATTACGATACGGTACTGGTGCATTTGCCACCGGAATATTGGCCGGTGTATTTCGAACCGGGGCGGCGCAATGTCGGTTTCACCGCATGGGAAACCGATCGTTTGCCGCCGCACTGGCCTTCGCTGCTCAATCTGGCCGAGCGCGTGCTGGTGCTCAGCAGCATGAACCGCGAGGTGTGCGAGCGTTGTGGCGTTGTGGTGCCGGTGCGTGTGGTGCCACCTATGCTGCGCGAGGTGCCGCCGCCGGTGTCGGACGAGCATCGTAGACAGATACGTGCCGGGCTTGGCATTGGTCCGCACACCACGGTATTCTATTCGATCAACACTTGGGAGCCGCGCAAGGGCGTTTACGACCTTCTGAGCGCCTTTGCGTGCGCTTTTTCCGATGCGGATGACGTGTTGTTGCTGTTAAAGACCTCGCCACGAGGTATCGGTGCGCCGCCGTCCTACACTGCTGCGCCGGTGGCGGAGTTGCTTGCGAAATGGCATCAGCGCGCCGCGCGCGGTCGCGACGCCCGCCTGCCGTCGATCCGTGTAATCGGGGATAACCTGTCTGGCGAACAGATCGAAGACCTGCACCGCGCCGGCGACGTGTTTGTTTCGCTGACACGCGGTGAAGGTTGGGGCATGGGCGGCTGCGAGGCACTGGTGCGCAGCCGCCCGGTACTGATGACCGGATGGAGCGGTCAGCTCGATTACCTCGGTAGTGAGTGGCCGTGGTTGGTGAATTATCGGCTGACGCAGGTGACGCCATGGCCGCAGCAGGCCAGTTTCCTTGCTTCGCAGCGATGGGCGCAGGCCGACCTGGCGCATGCTGCTGAATTGATGCGCGGTCTGCACCGTGATCTGCCAACCGCCATGACGCACGCCACGCAGGCTGCCGAAGCGCTGCGTCAGAGGCTATCGATGGGGCGAATGACCGAACATTTACTGGCGAGTCTGGATGACTGAAATACCGCGCATCTTCCATTTTGTATTCGGGCTGCGATCGCAGGACGAGCCATTTCATCTGCTGCACTACCTGTGTCTGGAATCATGCCGGCAGGTCAATCAGCCCGAGGCAATCCACTTCCACTATCTTAACGAGCCTTGGGGGTATTGGTGGGATCGGATCCAGCCGCACCTGGTGCTGCATCGTGTCGATCCGGAGCCATTCGTTCGTGATACCACCCGCTATGCCAACACGCCGGAGGGACGCATCATCCGCCAGCGCAACCTCGATTACGCTCATGAATCAGACTTCATTCGCATGAAGGTGCTGCAGACTTGGGGCGGGGTGTATGCGGACATGGACACGCTATTCCTACAGCCGATGCCGGACGAATTCTATCGCGAGCAGTTTGTTATCGGTGCGGAGCAGGATGAGTTAGCGGAGCACGATCCGATGAAACGCTCGCTGTGTAATGCGCTAATGCTGGCGCGGCCGGAATCAGCCTATTTGGCGCGCTGGCTGGAGAATATGTACCGGGTGTTCGACGGCACCTGGAGTCGTCACTCCTGCCAGGAGGCGACGCGAGTACGGCAGCAGATACCGGATGCAGTGCGCGTGCTGCCCAAGCGCTGCTTCCACCGGCACGGCGCCGACCCGGTGGGCGTGCATACTCTGTTTGAGGGGCTTGACGAGGATTTTTCAGGCATGTATTCAATGCATTTGTGGGCGCACCTGTGGTGGGATGAATGGCGCACCGATTTCACCATTGTGCATGGTGGCATGATTGATGAGGACTACGTACGTTACGCCGAGACCACTTACGCGGTGGCGGCGCGAAAGTTTCTGGACTGAAGCAGGGAAACGGGCTGTACCTGCGGCCCGGGGGATCGTTCATCCTGCTTCTGCAGATGGATTGAGCTCGTTGCTGCTCAGGAATGTTTTATCATTCGTTTGCCTTGCTGCCAGAGTAAAAAAACTCCCAGCGCGCCCGCAAGAATGGACGCAAGGAACACTCCGATTTTTGCAGCCGCGAAGTCCGGGGCATGCGGAAATGCCTTCGCAGCGATGTAAAGCGACATCGTAAATCCAATGCCGGCAAGTGCAGCGGCGCCGATCATCTGCCGCCAGGAATAGGCATCGGGTTTGACGGCCCATCCCATTCGAACCGCGATCGCGGCTGCCGCGACCATGCCAAGCGGCTTACCCACGACCAGCCCCAGCATGATGGCAAGGATCAAGAACTCTCGTCCGTCGACGACTTCCATGGAAAGAACGAGGCCCGCATTGGCGAGCGCAAATAAGGGTAGCACCAAGTAGCTGGACCACGGTTCCACCGCCCGTAGTAGCTTGTCGGCCGGGGATTCGATCCGGTCGTGAATGGCATCGAGGGCGCGCATTGATGACTCCGATGGCCCGTGTCGCAGGACTCTCTCTTCCGAACTGCGCAGTTCGGCGTGGAGTACCGATTCGGCCTGTGCCATTAATGCCGTTAGATTCGCGGGGGGGCGGGTTGGCGTAAGGACTGCAACGATCACTCCTGCGAGGGTGGCGTGCAGCCCGGCGGCATGCAGGAATATCCATAAAAGGATCCCCAGTAGCGCGTAGGGAAGCGCGCGGTAGACGCCACCACGGTTGAGCAGAACCAACAGCCCGGTAATAATAACTGCGGCGGCTGCATTGAACGGATCGATGTGCCCGGAATAGAACGCCGTAACGAGCACAATGGCAACAAGATCATCAACCACCACTGCCGCCGTCAGGAATACCCTGAGTTCGACGGGCACGCGTCTTCCCAGTAGGGCAATCAGGGCCACAGCAAAGGCGGTATCCGTGGTAGTCGGGATTGCCCATCCACTGGCCAGTGGTCCAGCCGGTACCAGCAGTAGATAAATGATTGCAGGGACTGTCATGCCCCCGAGAGCTGCAGCCAACGGCAGCGCCGCCGCGCGCCGCGCAGCAAGGCGGCCGACCGTTAATTCGCGCTTGATCTCCAGCCCAACAACCAAGAAGAAGATCGTCAGCAAACAATCGTTGATCCATTCGCGCAACGGTAGCCGAAACGCCACGTCTCCCTCCGTCAGACCGATTGGAATGTTCCACAATGCTTCGAACATAGGACCGAGCGGCGAATTTACTGTAACAACGGCCAGGATCGTCATCGCCAGGAGCAGCAAACCAGTCGACGGAGCCCATCGCGCAAAGTCCAGAGCTATAGTCTGCACCCGGTGACCGAGCGATCCAAGAATGGCTTCGGCCAGTGTATTTTCGTCCCATGGCCCTTCGTAGCGCCGACTATTGATGAAAAAAGTTGGTGATACGGGCGCGCCGCTACGTTTGCTGCTGGCGATATCCGCCTCGACTTTCGCTTGCGCTCGGTTCCAAGCCTCTTGCGTGGATGCGTCACGCGGAGGCAGGTCAAGTTGGGTAGCTAAGGTTTCAAAATCAATGTGCTCGAGCGAGGGCCCGAGTTTCATCAGTGCATCGTGCGTTTCCCAATATCGATTTGTGGTTTCGTGAGCGTATTCGGCCAGCTCGGCGGCTTGACGTGCCTTGTTATTGCCGAGAATAGGTCGATGGCGGAACACATAGCGCATCCGTCCGTCAAATCGATCCCGCAAATTGGCAACAACATCATGTGCGGCCTGACAGTACGAACAGTTGTAGCTGCCGTATTCCACGAGCGTGATTTCAGCACTGGGATCACCCAGCGTGTGGTCAGATCCACTATGTACCGGTGGATCCAGTTTGCTGATATGCGTGTTGCTCACTTCGTTGACCTCCAAATTTCAAGTGGACGTGAATCCGACGGGCACATGGCTAACGTCGCAAAATGGCTTTGTCTCGCTTTCACTGCAAGAGCAGAGGCACGATTGGTTTGCATCACTTGCGTGGCGACACGTCCACTCCTGGTTTTGATTTCAAAATGGTCGCGCACTTGCAATGGAAGCTGGTATCTTGGTTAGAACGCTGCTCTTGATATGCTTCCGAATGTGATGCAGGTAAGGCCAGTCGTCGATCGCGGCGCTGAAAGAGAGTTACCTTTTAGAGTCTGACCTGTTTGTCTCAGGAAAATGTCGTGAACGCACATTGTTTTTACCGCTTTTCTTGACCTCATACATTAATTCATCGGCAGCTTTAAGCATTGCAGGGAACGAACGATCAGCTTCGCTGAACCATGCTATCCCGATGCTACCCTTTACTGGCGGGAAGCCTTGAAGAGCGGTGTCTACTGCAGTGGAAATTTTCCGACCTGCCTCGACAGCTGCTTCGTATCCAATTTCTAAGAGCAGAACGGCAAATTCGTCACCACCCAATCGCGCGACTCGATCGCTAGAGCGCGAGATACTGCGTAGCGCTATGGCTGTCGCTCGAAGTGCCGCGTCCCCCGCATCATGGCCTTTGGTGTCGTTAAGCTGTTTAAAGTCGTCCAAATCCAGAATAATAACGGCCAATGGGTGTGCATAGCGCTTCGTGCGCTCAACTTCGGAGGCCCCAGCCTCGAGAAAGGCACGTCTGTTATAAAGCCCAGTCAGGGCATCTCGGGTCGCGCGTTCATGTTCTCTTTCAAATTGCAGACGAACCTGATTGGCAAGAAGAGCTACCAAACTGTAGGTCATTAAGTGGGTTAATGCGTTTACCCATGGAATCCACTGGGCGCTGTATTGTCGCTCTGAAGCAATATCGCCCACGAGAGATATCGTAGATGCAAGAACAGCCATAAACAAACCATTCCTTTTCCCACCTATCCATGTAATTACAAGTACCGGCAGCACTGCTAAGGATACAAAATCGAACTCGGCGTAAGTTACTATCCGAAACGCAATCATAAGAAAAAATACACTGACACAGATTGACCATACAATCCAGAGGCGCCAACCGGTCCATAAGGTACCGAGGAGGAAATTAGAAATCCTTACCTTTTTCATATTTATTGAGCCGATCATCAAATAGTGAGCGGTTCACTCTGTTCATTATTATAAGGTTAGGTGAGTTGGACAAATTCAGGCAGGACGGTTTCAAGTTTTAAATTGGCCGACTATAGACCCCCCTGCATGATGCGATATTATTTGACGCAGCTTTCCAAATTTACAATATCTCTACTACTAAATAACCGAGCAGCGCCATTTGTGAGGTATGGAACAGTGTCCGGTATTATCACATTTAGCATCTATTTGTACTAGGCTACCAGCCTAATATAATTATTAAACAATGTGATATAGATCAATCACACAGTGGTCCAAGGCTGGGTTCTTCGAGGCGCTGTGGAAGGCCGGTCTTGCCGAGTACGACGACCTTGAGAGCATCGCCTGGCGATGGCAAAGCATTGATGGGGCGATGTTCAAGGCGCCCCTGGCCCAAGAGGCGGTGGGACGAAACCCGACGGATCGGGGGAAAAAAGGCAGCAAGCGCCACCTGCTGGTGGACGGACGTGGCGTCCCCTTATCGCTCGTCGTGACAGGGGTCAACGCGCACGACGTGACGCAGCTTGTGGCGGTATTGGGTGCCATCGTGGTCAAGTGCCCATCGCCGCACAAGCGGCGCTCCAGGCATCTGTGCGCCCACGCTGGATATCGAGGCAAGAACGCCATGAGCATCATCCTGGCCTACGGCTACATCGCTCATGGTGGGCCGTAAAAGCGAGGCTGATCAGAAAAAACGCGATTCGAAGAAGAAGGCCCGCCGCTGGGTGGTGGAGGCCTGCCATGGCTGGTTCAACAGATTCAGAAAGTTACTGGTGCGCTACGAGAAGTTGGAACACACCTTCCTGGCTCTCAATCACCTTGCCGCAACCATTATCGCCCTGCGCAAGATTATGCTGCCGGTTAATATTATTTACGGATAAGTCCTAAATGTCCGTAGTAACATAAAAGGAAAGGATATTCATAAAATATATCATTATTACAATGATTTTATGAATGTTTTATAAAATATGGTGTGCATAAATAAAATTAATAATTAAGACCTCCTTAAGTTTATTCCATCTAAGCCGATGTAATGCCTAACCGAAGATTAACTTTTAATTAGGCGACTGTTTAAAAAATAATTAATTTAATTGCTCAGGAAAGTCAAGTGGTCTGGAAGTCTAGCTACCTTTGGCGAAGCTTTGGAATAGTTGAGTATTCTCAAAGTCAGGCATCAATAAAATTTGCATCGAGCGTAGTGTGAGGTATCAAGTTGGAGCCCCTTATTGACAATAAAAACGAGTATATAAGTGGCGGCGCACGAGATTTGCGTCGTCACGGCATTCACGGAGTTGCCGATGAAAAGTTCAGTGCGCAAATGGAGTTTGATGTATTTGAAGATCAATTCGTCGCATCGGCGTCGCAATCGAAGAGAAGCGAGTTGCAATGAACGCACGTCTGACTCTCGCCGTCTTGCTACCCTTCGTCGCTTGTGCCGTGCAATGGCTTCTTTGGGATATCCTCAAGCCTTACGTCTGGTTTCTCTTTATTCCCACAGTATTTCTCAGCGCCTGGGTCGGTGGTCTGCTCGGCGGTCTAGCTGCGACAGTCATTGGCACACTCCTGGCTTGGTATATCTTTATACCCCCTGCCTTTTCGTTTCCGCTGGACAATCCCGCATCTCTCTTTTCCATCGTAATTTTTATTTTTACTGGCTTTCTCTTCAGCTTCTTTTTCGATCAGCTGCAGCGCTCAAAGCACCGAGCCAACGAGGCCTTATCTATGGCCGAGTCAGCCAACGAAAAGACCTTCCAGCTTTACCAGAAGCTGAAAGAAGCGCAACGACTGGCCAGCGTTGGTAACTGGGCCTGGGATATCCAGAGCGATACGCATGTCTGGTCGGAGGAGATTTATCGCATCTACGGTCGCGACCCGGCCTTGCCTCCGGCCATTTACCCGGAGGTTCAGAAGTACTTCACCCCAGAAAGTTGGGCAACTCTTTCCGCCGCCGTGGAGAAGGGCCTGGCGGAAGGCGTTCCCTACGAATGTGATGCGGAGGTGGTGCGCCCCCCTGGCTGCCCCCGCCGCTGGATTGCTGCTCGTGGCGAAGCAATCCGCGATGCCGATGGAAACATCGTGAACTTGCAGGGCACGGTGCAGGACATTACCGAGCGCAAACTGGCTGAAGAAGAAATCTCTCGTCTCAACGTCGACCTGGAACAGCGCGTGGCCGAACGCACCGCCGAACTGACCGCTGCCAATCGCGAATTAGATACCTTTGCTTATGCTGTCGCGCACGATCTACGCGCGCCGCTGCGGGCTATGAGTGGTTTCAGCCAGGCCTTACGAGAGGATTACGGCGGCCAGTTACAGGGCGAAGCACTGGTTTTCCTGGATCAGATCAACCTCGCCAGCCGCAAGATGAACGACTTGGTCGACGGTCTGCTCACCCTTTCGCGCAGTACGCGCGGCGGATTACAATATGATTTGGTGGACATCTCCGCCCTGTCAAAA
This sequence comes from Candidatus Nitrotoga arctica, assembly GCF_918378365.1. Lineage (NCBI taxonomy): Bacteria > Pseudomonadati > Pseudomonadota > Betaproteobacteria > Nitrosomonadales > Gallionellaceae > Candidatus Nitrotoga > Candidatus Nitrotoga arctica. The sequence goes on from NZ_OU912926.1 coordinate 1,280,396, forward strand.
CGCTTGCTGGTCGAACTGGCGCAAAGCGACCCCGAACGGCAGGTGACGGTGGAGGTGGAAGCCGAACTTCAGGCGCGCGGTGATGCGCGTATGATCGAAGTGATAATGCGTAACTTACTGGGCAATGCTTGGAAATACACAGCACACGTCGCGGAGCCGAGTATCCGCATGTACGCCGAAGAACGGGATAATGCACGCCTCTTCTGCGTTGCCGACAATGGTGCCGGTTTCGACATGGCTCACGCCAACCGCTTATTCAAGCCCTTTCAGCGCCTGCATCGTCAGGACGAGTTTCCCGGTATCGGTATCGGCTTGGCTACCGTACAGCGTATTGTGAACCGCCATGCTGGAGCTATTGAGGCACGAGGAGAGCCGGGCAAGGGCGCGATATTTTGTTTTACGTTGTCAGACACGCCCGCGGATTCGGCACAAGATAAAAAGGAGATTTAATAATGAATACTAAAACCATCCTGCTGGTGGAAGATAATTCCCAGGACGAAATGCTTACCCTGCGCGCATTACGCCGCGCCAATCTGGCTAACCGCATAGACGTAGTACGGGATGGTCAGCAGGCGTTGGATTATCTATTTCGAGAAGGCGAATTTACCGACCGCGAAGCTTTCTGCCTCCCCACCATAGTTCTGCTCGATATTAGTCTGCCGCGTTTATCCGGCTTGGAAGTGCTGGCACGGTTGCGCGCAGACAGTCGCACCGAACTGCTACCGGTGGTCATCCTGACTTCCTCCGACGAAGAGCATGACCGTCTGAAGAGCTACGAAAACCGTGCCAACAGTTTTGTCAGGAAGCCGGTGGATTTCGCCGACTTTGCCGAGACCGTCGTGCGCTTGGGTGTCTACTGGCTGGCGACCAACGAACCGCCGTCAGGAAGATAAAGATCATGATAGACAGTCCACTGAAAGTCCTTATCATTGAGGACGTTCCCGCCGATTTCCTGTTGCTTGAGCGCAACCTGCGCAAAAATGGGGTCGCGGCCGAGTGGCGGCGTATCGGAAACGACGCGGAACTGAAAGACGCGCTGCAAACCACATGGGATGTGGTGCTCACAGACTTCCATGTGCCAGGCATGGATTTCCGCACGACCTTGTTATGTATCCAAGCGCATGATCCCGATCTGCCGGTGATTATGGTGTCTGGCAGCGTCGGCGAGGAAACAGCGGTCGAGTTGCTGCGCCTGGGCATAGTAGACTTCATCCTCAAGGATCATTTGGCTCGTCTACCTAGCGCCATCCGACGGGCTCTCGTCGAAGCCAATGAACGCCGAGCCCGCCAAGCTGCCGAAATTGCGTTGCACAAGCTTGCTCAGGCTGTAGAACAAAGTCCGGAGGGTATAGCCATCACCGACCTTGATGCCAATATCGAATATGTGAATGAGTCTTACTTGCGCATCACTGGTTATAGTCGCGAAGAGGTTATCGGTCAAAATCCAAGCATGCTGCATTCAGACAAGACCCCAAAGAGCACTTACGATGCGTTATGGAAGAGCATGGCTGAGGGCAGAATATGGCAGGGAGAGTTCTACAATAAACGCAAGGACGGCAGCGAGTTTATCGCGCACACCATTATCAGCCCTATCCGCCAGCCCAATGGGTGTATTACGCATTACGTCGAGATTAAAGAAGACATTACAGAAAAAAAACTTGCTGAGGCTGAAATTCACCGTCTGGCCTATTATGATACGCTTACCGGTCTGCCCAATCGCGCTCTGCTGTTAGAACGCATGGCACAAACACTGGCTATGAACCGTCGAGTTGGCCATCACAGCGCGCTAATATCGTTCAACATCGATCGTTTCAAAACCGTAAACGATGCGGGTGGTCAGACGCTGGGCGATACGCTACTCAAGGCCGTGGGCGAACGGCTGACTCACAATCTACGGGAAGGAGATGTCGTAGCACGCATCGCAGGAGACGAGTTTGGAATCTTGCTGAGCGACCTCGCACTCCAGCAACACTCTGCCGTACATCTCGCCCTGCATGTATCTGAAAAAATACATGCCAGCCTGCACGAACCCTTCCGCCTCGGTGATGAATGCATCACTATCACTGTCTGCCTCGGCATCGCGCTTTTTCCGGAAAGCAATGAAGATTCGCCGCTGGACATCTTGCGCCGCGCTAATACTGCCCTTCACCACTCAAAGACAAAAGGAAGTGGACAGACCGCGTTTTTTGAAGGTAGCCTGGATGAAATCGCAAAACAACGCTTCAATATCGAGCGCGAATTGCGTCAGGCCATCACGTCCGGCGAGTTGCGCGTGTTTTTGCAAACGCAAGTGGATGCAACAGGTAAGACCGTCGGCGCGGAAGCACTGGTGCGCTGGCAACATCCGCAGCGAGGGCTGATACCGCCGAGCGCATTCATTCCTATTGCAGAGGAATCAAATCTCATTATTGAGATAGGCATATGGGTATTCACCGAAGTATGCCGCTTGGTGGCGCGTGAGGACATGGTGGCCTGCCCGATGCGGATCGCGATCAATATTAGTCCGCGTCATTTCCGCCAATCTAATTTTGTCGATCAGATTAAACATGGCCTCGCCAGCACTGGGGCAGATCCGACGCACCTCACCCTGGAAGTAACGGAGGGGGTGGTGATCGACAACATCAATGATGTGATTGCCAAAATGAGCGAGTTGAGCTCGATGGGAATTCACTTCTCCATGGATGACTTTGGCACCGGTTATTCCTCTCTATCGTACCTCAAGCGCTTGCCCATCCACGAAATTAAGATCGACAAGACTTTCGTGCAAGACATGACAACCAACGCGAACGACGCGTCACTAGTGGAAATCATCCTGTCCGTGGCCCAACATATGCACCTCAGGGTAGTGGCGGAAGGAGTGGAGACAGCTGAGCAGGCCGCGTTTCTCAATCAGCGTGGGCTGGTTATTCATCAAGGCTATCTGTTTGGCAAACCGGAGCCAGCTGAGATTTGGATGGCGAGAATTAAAGAATAATCCTTTCCATGATGATTCATAAGAACTACTAGGTTAAATTTGAACCCATAAATTATGAATGACCGTTGCTATAGGAGGTCGAAAGTTGAGAGTAACAAGTCCATATTTATGATTTAAAGAATGCATTGCTTCATGAACGATAAGGCCAGCATATGCTGGCCTTATCGTTCATGCTTCTTATGAATATTCAAATTAAGATACATACACGTTAATGGTCGGAATCCTTAGGGGCGTCAGAACTATTTTCCTCAGATATACCTGATTGTCCTGACATATCAGATCTTGATGTTTCAGAGGCCTCGGATTTATCCAACCCTGATGTGTCAGATTGTCCAGGCATATTCGATCCTGATGTGTCAGATGGTACCGACATATCTGACCTTGATTGATCAGAATCTCCAGACCGATCAGACATGGATGTATCAGAATCTGCATACACTAACGTAGCAGCTAATGTGAAACAAGAAACTATAGCAAGATTAATAATAGTCTTTTTCATGAAATTCTCCTTGAGATGAAATGTGCGAAAATATCTCGGTAAGGTTAGCCACGCCTTGCTTATATAGGCTCTTATTGAGTCTACTCAAATTTCCAGTGGGCAAACTCTATTAGCACATTAGATGAGGGTGTTTGGGCTGTCTGTGCGGTATCACACGCTAACAAATATGAAGCTTGAGAAAAAAGGACAGAACTTTTGATAGGCTAAAAGGAGGTGTCAAATGAGGCAGGGAATCTCTGATGCGGTATACCGTTCAAATTACGGTATTTGTTAAGACGGATCGATTGATCTACTTGAATTTTTTTATGCGGCTATTAGATATCTAAATTTCATCAATGATAAGTCCTTGCGGCGCCTACTTTGCCGCGGAATACCCAATAAGAGTAGCCGGAGTAAATTAAAATTAACGGAAGCAAAACTGCGGATCCTGTTAAAAGAAATGAAAGACTGTTGTCGGGAGCGGCTGCATACCAAATCGTGACCGATGGTGGCACTATATATGGATAAAAGCTGAAACACAGGCCGATGAACGAGAGTATGAAAAGCCCGAGCGAAGCTAGGAACGGTATTAAATCCCGTTTCTTTATCAGGCCCCAATACAGACCCAGAGCGCACAGGGCAACAAGAATAGGAACGGGGGCGACGTAGAGCAATTGTGGCCATGAAAACCATCGCATCATGAAACGCTCATTGAGAAACGGCGTCCACAGGCTAACGACACCGATCAGCGCCAATGTCAACGGACCGGCAATCCAGGCAAAGCGATAGGCCGCACGCTGGACATCACCTTCGGTTTTGTAGATCAGCCATGTTGCACCCAACAGGGCGTAACCCACTACAAGAGCCACGCCTGTCATGAGGCTAAAGGGCGTTAACCAACCCCACCATCCGCCCGCGTAGGCCCGGCCAATGACCGGGATGCCTTGAACAAGCGCCCCCAGCGTAATGCCTTGCGCAAAAGCCGCCAAGGTCGAACCGCTGGCAAATGCCCAGTCCCAAAGATACTGGCCGCGTTTGGTTTTCCAGCGGTACTCGAAGGCGACACCGCGAAACACCAAAGAGAGCAGTATGGCAATGATAGGCACGTAGAGAGCCGGCATGATGACCGCGTAAGCAAGCGGAAAAACCGCAAACAAACCGCCGCCACCGAGCACCAGCCACGTCTGGTTGCCATCCCACACGGGCGCGACTGAGTTCATCATCTGATCACGATCTGCTTCGTCTTTGGCGAAAGGAAACAGGATGCCGATACCCAGGTCAAAGCCGTCGAGGATGACATAGGCGAGGACTGCGAAGGCAATGATGCCGGCCCAGATTAAGGGAAGATCAAGTGTCATGCGGATGCCCCTGTCTGGTTCGATCCAGCACACTAGCAGGCACGAGTGTTGGTGCCGGCATGAGGCCCGCGGCGCGAATGGGTTGATCTGGCGAAAGACCAGGTTCTCCATCCTTCGGTGGCTTGCTCATGAGACGCACAACATAGAACACCCCGGCGCCAAACAACATAAAGTAAATCATAATAAAGGCTATCAGTGTGACACCCACCGCCGTCGCGTTAATCGAAGACGCTGATTGCGCTGTCATCAGCAGGCCATAGACTGTATAAGGCTGACGCCCCGCTTCAGTCGTGATCCAGCCAGCTAAAACTGCGATAAACCCAGCAGGGCCCATCAACAACGCAGCCCGATACATCCATGGCGTTTCATAAAAGCGACGGCGACTACGAAGATAGAGACTCCAAGCCCCCATGGCTAGCATTGCAAAGCCGATGCCAAGCATGATTCGAAAACTCCAGAACACAATATTGACAGAGGGGCGCTTATTTTTTGGCCATTCTTTCAGGCCCTTCACCACACCGTTCCAGTCATGAGTCAAGATGAAGCTACCAAGTTTTGGAATGATGATTGAGTAATCGACCCGTTCCTTTTCAGGATTCGGCAAACCAATTAAAATCAGTGGTGCACCCGCTTGGGTCTCAAAGTGACCTTCCATGGCGGCGATCTTGGCAGGTTGATACTTGAGCGTATTCAAGCCATGCAGGTCACCAGCAATGATCTGCATGGGGGCGATAATAACCACCATCCACATTGCCATGGAGAACATGATACGTGCACCCGCATTCGCATTATTTTTTAACAGATGGTATGCACCCACTGCACTCACAACAAATGCGGTAGTAAGATAAGCGGCGAGTAGCATGTGCACGAGACGATACGGGAAAGATGGGTTGAAAATCACTACCCACCAATCGGTAACGATGAATTGACCGGCAGTGTTGATAGCGTAGCCGCTCGGGGTATGCATCCAACTGTTGGCAGCCAGAATCCAGAACGCTGATACGATGGTACCGAGCGCTACCATAACGGTGGCAAAGAAATGCAATTTCGAGCTAATCCGGTTCGAGCCAAACAGCATGATTCCAAGGAATCCGGCCTCCAGAAAAAAGGCAGACAATACCTCATAAGCCATCAATGGGCCCAGTACTGGGCCGGTCTTGTCCGAGAATACACTCCAATTGGTTCCGAACTGATAGCTCATTACAATTCCAGAAACTACTCCCATGCCAAAAACAACGGCAAAGATTTTTTTCCAATAGTCGAACAGACTTAAGTAAACATTTCGGCCTGTAGTTATCCACAAGCCATTCAACACGGCAAGATAGCTGGCAAGACCGATCGAGAAGGCTGGAAAAATGATATGAAAACTGATGGTGAATGCGAACTGAATGCGCGCCAAAAGGAGGGCATCGAATTGTTCCATAGAATACATAGTTATTTTTATAAGTGGTTTCGCTCTTTGCCAATGAAATAGCTATACCAACGGTACACTCACTATATCAACAATGGGCTCAATCAATAATAAATGCCCGTTGGCTTCACCATCACCTATTATGTTGCTCACAACCATTTTAAGGCCCGCTCTACGCCAATCAAGCAAGTGCAGGCAAAGCAATCTCAGGTCTTAAGAAATGCCAGCAGATCAGCGTTGAGCTGATTTTTGTGTGTGTCAGTGAGTCCGTGGGGTGCGCCGGCGTAAATCTTCAGGGTCGCGTTCTTAACAAGCTTCGATGAGCAGAGAGCTGAGGCACCAATAGGCACGATCTGGTCGTCGTCGCCATGAAGGATCAGCGTCGGCACGTCAAACTTTTTGAGGTCCTCGGTAAAATCCGTCTCGGAAAACGCCTTGATACAGTCGAAGGTGTTTTTGTGACCGGCCTGCATTCCCTGGAGCCAGAACGAATCGATCATGCCCTGCGAAACCTTGGCGTCAGGTCTGTTGGCTCCGAAGAATGGGCCGCTAGCGAGATCCTTGTAGAGCTGCGAGCGGTCGGCGATAGAGCCCTGGCGAATCTCGTCGAACTTCTCAATCGGCAAGCCGCCGGGATTATCTGTCGTTTTCAGCATTAGCGGCGGGACGGCTGAGATCAACGCAGCTTTGGCCACCCGTTTCGTGCCATGGCGCCCGATATAGCGGGCCACTTCGCCACCACCCGCAGAGAAACCGATCAGTATGGCACTCTTCAGATCGAGCATTTCGATGAGCTCCGAGAGATCGTCGGCATAGGTGTCCATCTCGTTGCCATTCCAGGGCTGACTCGACCGCCCATGACCGCGACGGTCATGGGCAATACAACGATAACCATTGGAGGCCAAAAAAACCATCTGCGCCTCCCAGCTATCCGCACTGAGGGGCCAGCCATGGCTGAACACCACGGGTTGTCCCGTGCCCCAATCCTTGTAGTAGATTTGCGTACCGTCTTTCGTAGTGATCGTATTCATTGTTTGCCTCCTTAGTTTATCGACGAGGTCGTCGACACTTCTCATGTCCTTAGAATGCTGGCTTTCAGTGGCCGCGCAACCAGATGTTATGCCAATGTTCGAACCGATTTTTCTCGATCCCATTGGCGTGTTTTTGCCGCAGCAATAAATGCGTTCGTGTCATTAGTATCCACGACGCCTGCGTCTTGTCCGACATTCGCTATTTTTAAAAGTACCTGACCGCCTTGGTCGACGGCGATTGCCTTGAGATGACCGAAAGCATCTCGTACAAAATCGATCGCGGCGCTTTCTATCGACAGCGCTTTCGCACCTTTGTCAGAGAGGATGATGGCGACTGCGTCGAATAGCACCGAAGGCGTGCCAGCCAGCTGCCCATCAGCCCCTAGCATCGAACCATCAGCAAGCTTCGTGCCGCCCACCTTGGGCGCAACAATCTTCACGTTAGCACCCGCATCCATTGCGGCTTTTTTAATGTTCTTGATGACAGCGCCGTCTGAACCATCCGCGATCAGGATACCAATCGCGCGCCCCATGAGCGTGTCTTTCATCTTGCCAATAATCTGCAATGCGGGCGAAGGCTCCATTTCTCGCACGGGCGCTGCGGCCTCCGGTGCATCAGGCATTTTGTCAAATGCAAGACCTGTGGCAACCCGTTTGGCGAGATCGTCATCAATATGCCGCAGGTGACCGACCATCGCCTCACGCACGTGCACATGTTCGACCTTGGAGAGCTCAAACACTAATGCCGAGGCGATGTGCGCCTGCTCATACGCGGTTTGGCTGAGATAGAACTGCCGTGCCTGGCTGTAGTGGTCGGCGAAGCTCTCGGCACGGATGCGGGTTTTCTCGCCACTTTCAGTTACTGTGGCGCTATGAAAGCCCTTGATCGGCGTTTCGCGTGGCGAGTTCTCAGACAAGGAGTTGGGCTCATACGCAACGCGGCCCACCGGTTGCGCCATTTGCATGTGCCCGTCACGTTGATGGTTGGAGAAGGGGCATTTGGGCGCGTTGACCGGAATTTGATGAAAGTTGGGCGAACCCAGGCGCGAAAGTTGCGTATCGAGATAGGAGAATAAACGGCCTTGCAATAGTGGATCATTCGAGAAATCGATGCCTGGCACAACATGAGAAGGACAGTAAGCAACCTGTTCAGTTTCAGCGAAAAAATTGTTCGGCCAGCGATCCAGCACCATGCGCCCGATCACTTTCAAGGGCACCAGTTCTTCGGGAATCAGCTTGGTCGCATCCAGATGATCGAACGGGAATCTGTCCGCTTCTTCCTGTGTGAAAAGTTGAACCGAAAATTCCCACTCGGGGAAATGGCCGGCTTCGATGGCCTCGAACATATCGCGGCGATGAAAGTCTTGATCAGCGCCGGAAATCTTGACGGTCTCATCCCAAATGGTTGACTGCAAACCGAGCTTGGGACGCCAGTGGAATTTGACGAAGGTTGATTTACCAGCGTCGTTAATCAGCCGGAAACTATGCACACCAAAGCCTTCAATCATGCGCAGCGAACGCGGTAGTGTGCGATCAGACATAATCCACATCACCATATGCATGGATTCAGGCGTGAGCGAAATAAAATCCCAGAACGTGTCGTGTGCAGTCGCCGATTGTGGAAAGCCACGGTCGGGTTCCATCTTTACGGCGTGGACGAGGTCGGGGAATTTAATGGCATCCTGGATAAAGAAAACTGGAATGTTGTTGCCAACCAAATCCCAGTTGCCTTCTTTGGTATAAAACTTGACGGCAAACCCGCGTACGTCACGTGGGGTGTCGACCGAACCTGCTCCGCCTGCGACGGTCGATATGCGAGTGAAGACGGGCGTCTTTTCACCTACTTCGGTGAGAATCCTGGCAGTGGTGTATTGCTCTAATGAGGCGGTCAGCTCAAAAAATCCATGTACACCCGTTCCTCGGGCGTGAACAATACGTTCTGGAATACGTTCGTGATCGAAATGAGTAATTTTTTCGCGAAGGATAAAATCCTCCAGAAGAGTAGGTCCGCGTAAATTAGCCCTGAGCGAATTCTGATTATCGGAAAGTCCGACGCCTTGGTTCGTGGTAAGAGTGGGGTGCTCTCCACCCGCAATCTGGTGTAGCTCGCCGCCGGCAGCCAGTTGTGAATCTCCGTTCGAGGCCGAACCTTTATTATGTTTGGGTTTTTCAGAGTTATTCGTTTTCTTTTCCATACTCAAGATTAATCTCCTTGGTGAGTAACGCCAGCCTACCGGCTTTTAACGTGGGTTTATGTGGCGGTTGTTGGCATTAACCAGTTTTTTTGACAACATTACCAACTTTTAAAACTATAAGCTGGCAAAGTAAGTGTGTCTGTACGATGGCGTACACTAGTCAAATTTTTATCTGACAAGCAAAGAGTTAACAACAGAATAAAAAATTTATCGCATTTAGTTTTGTTATCAGAAAGTGCTGAGATATTGAATAGTCGGACGATACAGTTGTGCTGGCTGGAAAATAACTGATTTCCTATCCCATTCAGTTGGATCATCTTTACGGTGATCTTGGCTTCATTCAACGTCGAGTTAAATGTAACTGCCTTGGCAATCAATCACGTCGCCAAGCAAGTCGAAGTGCGTAGGTGACTTGGGTGAAAAAACACATTGCCTGAGGCAGTAGATACATGCTGATGTAGGTAAAGTAGCTGGTTTCTGTTGATAGTAATTCGGCTAGGGAGAAAAGCTGCCGGTTTGATCAATTCGAATTGCTGGATCCATCGCTCCGATATCAAGCTTGGTTTGAATCCGGTAAGCTACTTGACCTGGGATATTCTGTAGCAGTCCACCAACAAACCGGATGCCCTCAATCAGGCCGATAGTTGCAATTACTTTAAATTCGGCCTCTCCATATGCTGGTACTTCAGGTAACACATTGGTTGCACCTGCTACGACCTCGGAATCATTTAAGAATACTTTGTAGCTCATGCCACGCAGACTTAGTTTTGTTGCATTGGGATTCACTACGCGCATGCCGATCTCAAACTCTGGTATGAGGCTCTGAGATGTGAGTGGCTTAAAAGAAGTGACACCGACTGACGGCGTCTCAAAGTTCGGGCGCAGTGACGTGCAACCTGTACCAAGACAAACCCAGAGACAGAAGAGGATCAGGAATGATACAGAATTCTTGCTGTGGGGACGTGTCAGCGTTTTTGTATAAAGTTGTTTCATACTATTCACCATAAGGATAGGTTAATTGCACAAGCTAAATTAGCTGTGCGCATGGCTCAGACCGCCGCGCATCTGACTGGCCATGTTTCCGCCCGTCTACCGGTGCGCCAATGAGTTTTGTTATCACTTTCAATCGGTGTGCATGGGAATCTGAATTGCCATTATGCCTACTTAACGCCTGCTTGACGTAGGCTCAGGTTAAACTGAATATGGATTAGAGGTATATTAAAAAAATAAACCTCACCTACAGGCTGCTAACATATGCGTCATGAGCACACCAAATTCAACAAAATCACAACAATGGCTGCTGTATTGTCGCCCCGGCTTTGAACGAGACTGCCTGCAGGAAACGCAAGCATCGCCACTCGAAGCCAGTGTCAACAGCGGCTTTCTTATCCTCCAGGGCAAACCGCGCCTGCATTATGACCAACTTACCTTTACCCGCCAGTTGATCACCCTGCTAGCCGAAGTGAGCGAGCTGCCCGATCGCGACCGCCTTACTCCCCTATTTGCAGCCATACCCGATACACCCGCTCAATTCAGTGCACTGTGGCTGGAAACGCCTGATACCAACGATGGCAAAACCCTGTCCGGTTTTATTAAGCGCTTTCAACCCCTGCTGGAAGAAAAGCTGCGCGCCAGCGGGCGTATGGCTGAAGACCCCAGTCTGCCCCGCCTGCATATCTTTTTCCCTGACAAGAATCGTGCACTGATTGGTACAAGTGATCCGCGCAACAGCAACACCGCAGCTATGGGTATCCTGCGAATGAAGATGCCCTATGAAGCGCCCAGTCGTTCTGTACTGAAGCTGGCCGAAGCTTTTGAGGTGTTTTTATCGGAAGACGAAAAAATACAATGGATAAGGCCGGGTATGCGCGCAGTAGATCTGGGTGCAGCTCCCGGTGGCTGGACTTGGCACCTTGTTAGTTTAGGCATGCAAGTGGAGGCAGTTGATAACGGCCCGCTCAAAGGCGTGGTGGCCGATCACCCCTCGGTTAAACACCTGCGCCTGGATGGCTTCCGCTATCGCCCCAAACACGCGGTAGACTGGCTGGTATGCGACATGATAGAGCAACCGGGGCGAGTGGCCGCGCTGGTCGCTGACTGGATCGCCAGCGGCTCAACCAGCCGTGCCTTCTTTAACCTTAAGTTGCCGATGAAAAAACGCGTGGAAGCCTTGAACGAAGCGCTCGCCAGCATCCGCGAGGTAATGGATAAAAAAGGCTTCAAGTATCGCTTGAAAGCGAAGCAGCTATACCATGACCGTGAAGAAGTGACTGTGTTTCTGGCCAGGATTAAACGCTAAAAAAACTTTTACAAAGTCCTGCTTGTAGGAGCAGTACTAAAAACGATGCAAAGTTCAATCTTATTTTGCCAAGTTAGCAATAAACTTTGACAGAGACTGGATTTCAGCATCATTTGCGCCTAAGCCTTTTGCCGGCATTTCTCCAAATTCCCAACCAAATGAACCGCCCATGGTAATGCTAGTAGCGATTTTATTTGCTGCATCTTTATCACCTTTGTATTTTTCGGAAATTTCCATAAAAGACGGAGCAACGCTACTTTTATCAATGGCGTGACATGTACCACATTTAGCCTTGCCTTCTACAGGCATATCTACTGCCAGTGTGTGGCCTGAAGTAATCAAGCCTGCAGTCACAGCCATGCTTACGATAATAGAATTCATTTTTTCTCCGTTTAAAAATGTTTAGTTTAAATCATACACTGAGCATTTTATACAAATCCCTATTGGCATATACACTCTCATCGAGAAATCATCTGAGAGGAATTAATTGCCGATGGTTTGGAAGTCAGGATTTTCCCTAGCAGTCTATCGGACTTCAGAATTTGCACCAAGATGCGCCGATCAGACCTGATATCTTTCCTAGTTAATCTACCCCCTCAATTATTTCCCAAATATGCCGCTATTTATATTCAAAATGATCATTAGATTTACTATTCAACACCTTGCCAAGAAAGATCATAATTGAGGTAAGTGACTTGGCAGCTTTGCATGGAATCACCGACTGCCGCGCATTGGACTGTTAAAAATATTGGTATATGCGTGACGTTCACTCAAAATAAATAAAAACATCTTGGAAACATCAAATGGCTATCTTTGAAATTGAAATCCAAGAAATTCCTCATGGTCATGGTTTATCCTTCAAGAAGGGCGTCGCGGATGGTTTGTTTAAATGCAGTGACAATGAGCAGAAAGTTCCCAAGAGCCATTTGAAAAGCTATGAACGTGGGTTAAAAATTGGTGCTGAGTTAGCGTAGTAATCGGCCCCGTGCCGCAAATCGCGCCGAAGAAACACGTCGCTCTCCGAATGTGGCAAAGTGGAATGAGGTGCCACGGAAGACCGGAATAGCAATGGTGCATATTGCCCGAGGGTTAGCGTGGTCATGGGTGACGTCATCGACATTGGTGAATTGGCTTGGCGTTGTTGGGACGCTTGGCCGATATCCCGTTTAAGAGAGTGAGCTTGACGACGTACCCGATGTGGCACCACATTCCAAAACGAATGATGGAGATAATCATGGTGCAACGCAAGCAAAAAATCAGTATCAAACCCGGCAAATCCAGAGAGCCTTTAACGATCACCCATCCCCATGCGGCTGGAGTCGATATCGGTAGTTCGTCCCATTACGTATCTGTGCCGCCGGACAGGGACGACGAGCCTGTCCGGGAGTTTTCGAGCTTTACGGTTGACCTCAACGCCTTGGCCGACTGGCTCGACGCTTGCGGGGTGGACACGGTCGCGATGGAATCCACGGGCGTGTACTGGATCCCTTTGTTCGAGCTTCTGGAATCGCGCGGCTTCAAAGTGTTTCTGGTCAATGCGCGCCACGTCAAAAATGTCTCGGGCCGCAAGTCTGACGTGCTGGACTGCCAATGGTTGCAGCAACTCATGACCTACGGTTTGCTTCGCGGCGCATTTCGTCCTACCGAAGCCGTGTGCGTATTGCGCTCTCTATGGCGCCAGCGCGGGATGCTTTTGAGAAGCCAGGGCACGCATGTGCAGCGCATGCAAAAGGCGCTCACGCAGATGAACATCCAGCTCACCAACGTCATCTCGGACGTGGTCGGCGAGACGGGGCAAAAGATTCTGCGCGCCATTGTCGCTGGCGAGCGCGACGGTCAAGTGCTGGCCGCAATGAAGAATGTGCGCATTCGCGCTACCGCTGACGAAATCGCAAAAAGCCTGCAAGGCAACTGGCGCGCAGAGCATCTGTTTGCGCTCAAGCAAGCGCTGGATATGTTCGATTTCATCGGCACACAGCTAGCCGAGTGCGACCGTGAGATCGAGGGGCAATTGCAAAGCCTGCAAGTTCATGACGGCGAACCAGCGAAGGGAAAGAAGCGTGGTCGCGCCCGCAACGCGCCGAAGTTTGATCTGCGCACGCAATTGTTCAGGATGTGCGGAGTTGATCTTACGCGCATCGACGGCATCGACGTCACCACCGCGCTTGCGGTGATCTCCGAGACCGGGGCGGACATGTCGCGCTTCCCCACGGCAGGGCACTTCGCGAGTTGGCTGGGGCTATGCCCCGGCACCAAGATTACCGGAGGCAAAGTGATGAGCGGCAAGACCAAGCGCGTAGCCAACCGGGCGGCCCAAGCCTTGAGATTGGCCGCAGCAGCATTGCGCAGCAGCCAGTCGGCGCTGGGCGCATATTTCCGCAGGATGTGCGGGCGCATGGACAAACCTAAAGCCGTAACCGCCGCCGCGCACAAGTTGGCACGCCTGATTTACACCATGCTTACCAAGGGAGAAGAATATACCGACCAAGGGCAGGACTACTACGAAGAACGCTATCGCGAAAGAGTGTTGCGGCAACTAGCCCAGCGCGCTGAAAAAATGGGGATGAAACTCGTCGTCAATGAACAGCCCGCTTAACTCTACTTTTTAAAATCAGTTGGTTGGGAGGTGTTTCTTAAGAGAACGTGAAATCGCACAATGTAGTGGTCTAATTTACATGGACAACTCGATAGATAGAAAATCCGCCATCAGAGGAGTACTCAATGACAAAGCATCGAAATTGATGGCATGAAGCACGATCCTCTGAGCACTTCTACCCTCGGTAGTGCCACTACCGACCCTTTTGATCGTAGACGTTTTCTGTCAGCGTAAGACGGCAAGCTTAACCCAGAAATTGCTCCAGTTCAGACTGGCGCCACAGCTCTGGAGCGACTAACCTTAAGCCATGGTGATTCCCACTGGCGCATTTGCAACGCGGCAAAAACCCTCGCCTACAGCCTTTTCACATAGGCGGGTGGTTTCCTACTCGATATTGCTGAATTCATTTGGCGGCGGCCTGAATTGACTTTTCTGATCTCCCATTAATACCTTCTGCCGTTCCTTAAGTGCTGACAGCATGGTTTTAACGAGTTCACATGTAACATATTGTTGTCCGTCAAGGCTTCAAGCATATAGATAGTTTATGTCAGGATAAACGCTTTAACCAAATATGAGATGGTTCTGGTTTGCCAAATAAATATCCCTGATAAAACATTTCAGCTCTTGCTTTAAGAAAAGCAACCTGCTCATGGGTTTCTACCCCTTCAGCCACAACATCCAGTTTCATATGCTTCGCTATTGCCAGGATTGATTCAATCAACGCTGCATCATCTGAGTCGGTTGGCGCATCCTGAACAAATGTTTTATCAATTTTTAGTTCATGAATGGGAAGACGCTTAAGGTAGGTCAGCGAAGAATAACCAGTACCAAAATCATCAATCGAAAAGTGAATACCCAAAGACGTCAGCTCAATCATCTTGGCGACAACATCACTAACGTTATCAATCATTAACCCTTCTGTGATTTCAAAAATAAGACAGCTGGCATCAGCACCCGTATTAGCCAGGATCCTCCTGACCGAAGTGACAAATCCGGGTTGGCGAAAATGTCTTGGGCTAATGTTTACCGACAGCTTGATCGAACGACCTACTATTCCATCTAGTGCTATTATTTTGCATACCTCTGTCAGCACCCAAACCCCAATATCTACAATTAAATCGGTTTCTTCAGCAATGGGAATAAAAGATACAGGAGGGATCAGACCACGCTCAGAATGCTGCCAACGTACCAATGCTTCAGCACCAACGATGATGCCTGAAGCGTTCACCTTAGATTGAAGATACAGCTTTAACTCCCCATCCAAGATGGCCTTACGAAGTTCACGTTCAATTTGGAAGCAATGCTCCGCCATATTTGTCATGGATTGATCAATGACTATGCTCTGATTACCTCCATTTTTTTTGGCACGATGCATCGCGGTATTCACACGGCGCAGTACATCACCTATCGTGTCATCAGAGTTCTGCGGAAATAAGGCAATCCCAAGGCTGCTGGTAATGGAAATTTCATCTGAACCCACATGAAAAGGAAATTTGAGGGCAATGTGAATCTTATCAGCTAAACCTTGAGCATGGGAGGCTATGATTTTTGAATATTTTTCAGTACGCTGTACTAAAATTGCGAATTCATCAACAGACAGTCTGGCCAATATATCTCCTGTCTCAAGTACCGTTGAGAGACGATCTGCCACCGCGCGCAACAAAATATCTCCAGTGAAATACCCGCGCGCATTATTCAGCGTTTTGAAACGATCCAGATTAAAAATTATTAATGCACTTTCATGTCCGCTCTGCTTACATGTAGACAAGGATTGATTCAACTTTTCTATCAAAAGTAAACGATTGGGTAACCCGGTTAATGTATCGTAATAAGCCAGATATTCAAGATCGTTCCTGGCTTTCTCTTTCGCTTCATAATCCTGAAAAAGCAGGCAAACCAGCATCGTTGCAGTAGGATAGAACACTAGCATTATCAACCCTGCCTCATTAATAATTTTTAGGCCAATCTGATCTGGCAAAAGCATGAATATTGCCAGCATGACAATATGTACCAGAAACCCAAACCCCAGCAGAGGGAGAGCACCCAGATAATTTCTGGAACGCTTTCTAATGTAATGAAACAGGACCCCCATTCCAGCTGATGCAATGACAACAGCAATTCCAACTAAAGTTCCTACGCCACCTAACCAAATTCGATAGGCACCCGTGATAAATACGCTGATAAGTGCCACCAGAGGACCTCCAATGAGTCCTGCCACGGCCAATATAATTGATCGTCCGTCCAAAATTATCCCAGGCGCATATTGAATGGGAGACATCATGCCGAATACCCCGACAGCTCCAAAAAGGAAGCCAATAAGCGCCGTGTGAGTCAACGCACGTTTCCCAGCGCGAGATATGATTACTTGAAAGACAGCTGCAAGAGCAACTAATAAGGCGATATTTTGAATAAGTTCAAAAAAAATCATGACTATAGTTTGACGATGAGTTAGCGGAGTAATCAGGCAGAGCCAGAAAATCAGACCGAAAACCTTTCATAAAAATTAATCTAACATCAACTGCCTAACGGGAGAATTTTGATAGGAAACTATTTTGCACGAATGTATAGATTCTTATGATTCGATCCAGATGTTTGCCTTTGTTCAGTCACGAAGAGATCAGTCTTTGCTTTGACAAGATCAGAGAGCTTCTTGTAGCCGTAAAGCCTGGAATCAAAGTCGGGTTGTAATTTTGTAAGGTAGCTGCCGAATGCACCTAGGCCTGCCCAACCTGCATCGTCAATTGACTTCTCAAGTGCAGCTAGAACGAATTTTTTAGGAAATTCAAATTTTGGCTCAGTTACCGCAGTGGATATCTGAGATGACACAGATTTTTGTCCATTCTTAACTACCGGCAGATGGCCCACCGATTCGGCTGCTATGTTTGGCCGCAGGATTTCAGTGAACACGAACTTATGACAGGCATTGCGGAATGCTTCCGGTGTTTTATTTTCCCCAAAACCAAGAACCGTAAGTCCTTCTTCACGCAATCGCATTGCAAGTCCTGTGAAATCACTGTCGCTTGTTATCAGGCAAAAACCATCAAACTTTCTCGTATACAGCAAATCCATAGCATCAATAATAAGCGTACTATCTGTGGCATTTTTTCCGGTCGTATAAGCAAATTGTTGAACCGGCTTAATAGCGTATTGCTGTAGCACCTTTTTCCAAGAAGAGCTTGTTGAAGCAGTGAAGTCTCCGTATATACGCTTCACGGTTGCTTCACCAAATCTTGCGATTTCCGCGAGAAGCCCTTCTATTACTACAGCTTGAGCGTTATCAGCGTCAATTAAAACTGCTAATCGAAGAGTTCGTTCTTCAATCTCAATTTTTTCTACTGAACGTGGGGATACCAAGATGACTCCAGTTTTTTGCGTATTCATACGAACCCCAACTGGCTAACGGCGTCACTATTCACGCTGAAATGATCGCATATCGCCGTCCCAATCAAGATCACACATTGTTTAAATCGACAAGAATCAATTTTTCTTTAGAGTTATGAAGGAAAGAGGGCTGAGAATTGCCTTCCAAGCCTTCAGCATAAGAGCAGGTAACTGGCTGAAGTCTAGGTCTGTAAGATATATCTACAAAAGTTTATAACTGAGCAGAGCGTTAGGGAATATTTGGATCATCAGCACTGAGGGACAACTTGCAAATCTACTACCACATCATAAATCGAATTTTAGAGCTAAATTCCACCGTTTGTTTAAGCCGACACCATAGTTATTTCAATCTTTGTAATCTAAAATTCATTAGAAAGTTGATTGTTTTTATAGTCATCCATTAACTGGCCAAAAGATGCCAACACCTCTACGCTAGGTTCGCTTCAACCGCCATTTCTTAAGATCATTATTCAGATCGCCAAAATCAGCTTGGCTTTTACCATCTTTTTTTGAATTTCCCCTTCTACTTCCAATTTTTTATTTTCGGTGATTTTTCCGGTTATTTCCTTTATTTTATCTGTTATTTCATTGATACGACCCTTAACTTTATCTTTGTTCATACAGATTTCTTTGAAAATGAATGAAATATGATTCGAACTACGACCACAACAGCAGAGTTAGATAATGCACAAAATTTTATATCCAGTCAGTGCAGTAGGGAACTTAAGAAAGATCATTTGATAATTTTTTTAAATTACCTTTTGATCATGAGTAGCAGTTGCCAATCAGCATTGAAATTTTTTAGGAAAAAGCACAGTGATTTTCTGTTCTGACAGATATGAAGCTATTTAGTATTAATCTCTCCGGGTTCAATTCCCCGTCCCTTGGGGCGAAGGCTGGCTGAAAGCCAGCAGCATGGAGAGCGGTGTTAATACCCCGCTGCTTGCGACGGGGTGCTTGATTAAAATTTTTTAAATTAAGTATTGCATGGATGTCGCGGTAATTATTGGCTGCTTAAAAGTCATGTATTTCCGCCCCTGTCACTACATAGCGCTGTACTAACTTACTGCCTTCGTCGGGGATTGAGGTATGGTTTACGGTCGTAGCGTTTCTATGTTTTTGCACCTCAAATTGAGCTATATTTATTTGTTACCCACTATGTGCCATATCGCACAGATCAGCTTCAAGATGCTTTGTTATTCTTACTATAGGAGTTAGCCAAACAATGTGGTCTTGGTAAAATTCTTTAAGCGACATAACATCATGTCAACTGATCAATCATTCACAAGTATATAAATGGAGTTACAAATGGAACGGCTGAACGCTTACCCAGCACACGGTAACCATGCGCGCGCATGCATGCCAATTGCTTTGCCCCTGTTCTATCAGCCATCCGACCGACCCGCCGCAGCGCTCGCCGCGAGGGCTGAAGGGAACAGGCATCTATAGCGCCATATGCCGCAATATAACCGCGCATTAGGAACTGATGAGGAATGCGCCGGGCGCGTAGCTAGTCGCTGCTGCGACTCGGCACCGCGGGCGCGTCGCCAGGCGCCGGCTTCTGCGCGCGCGATCCATGCCGGTTGGCGTAAACCCAAGTGTATTCCGCGCCGAACAGGAAGATCTGCGCGGAGTAGTAGACCCATGTGATCAGCACCACGAGCGAGCCCGCTGCCCCGAATCCGGACGCCAGGCTACTTTTTCCCAGATACAACCCGATCAGCACTTTACCAATGGTAAACAGCAACGCAGTCACCGCGGCGCCGGTCCAGACGTCGCGCCATGGGATATTTGCGCGCGGCATGATTTTGTAGATCATCGCGAAAAGTAGTGTGAAGATGCCGAACGAGACCGCGAAGTTGAGGATCTCGAGGAAGACATCCCAGCCGTCGAACCAGCCGCCCCACCACTTGCCCAAGGCCGCGAGCGCCGCGCTCACGACGAGTGATACCACCAGCAGGAAGCCCAGGCTGAGCACGAGCCCGAATGACAGCAAGCGCGTGCGCAACAGGTGCCAGATGCCCGACACCTCCTTCGGCGCCGGCACTCGCCAGATACGGTCCAGCGCGTCTTGCAGCTCCCCGAAAATTGCGGTCGCACCGAGCAGCAAGATGGCGATGCCGACAATGGTCGCGACCACGCCCTTGGCCGGTTCGCGCGCGGCTTTGAGCATTCCTTCCACAGCCACCGCGCCTTCCTCACCCATTATTCCGCGCAACTGCGCGACGATCTCTCCCTGCGCAGCTTCCTGCCCGAACACCATTCCCGCCACCGCGATCACGATGATGAGCAGCGGCGCGAGCGAAAAAAGCGTGTAGTAGGAAAGGGCGGCGCCCATGCTCGGGGCGTAGTCATCCACCCAGGCTTTGACGGCCGCCTTGATCATCTGCAACTGTTGGCTTAACCAGCTTCCCTGCGGCACCGCGGCCGCTGACTCCTGCGCAGCGCTCACCGGCTGCGGTATGACGAGCGGAGACGCGCATGGGTTTCGCTTGGGGACCGTGGCGGCGCCCAGCGCGCCGAGCAATGGCAGCAGCATCTGCGCCGTTTTCAGCACGCTCGTAAGGCCACCGCGAGCCACGGGACGGGAGGACGGCGCTCGCAACTTTGCGCTGCGCGTAATGGCAAGGTATCCGGCCGCCGCGACGCCGATGACCAGCCCGGCGATCACGTAAGGCGACTTCACCAGCTGGCGCACCCTGAAGTTCAACGTGTGAACCTGCGCGACGATGCCCGCCTTGGAGGCGGCAACCCGCGTCTCGGCTGACTCTAGCGCCGCCGATGAGTTATTCATGGCTCTGTGTGGGCGCGGACTTCAAGCCAAGCTGGCGCCGTGTCGCGTAAAACAGAAGATCCCTGCTGCGCTTGATGGCGAGGAACACGAGGCCGCCGGCGCCAGCGAAACTCAGCAGCGCGGCAATCAACAGCGACCAAGCCCAGCCGAGGATATCGTTTTCCACCAAGGCTATGACTGCGCAGGCGATCAGCGCAAGCCAGCCGGTAATCAACAGAACTGCCGCGCCGACACCGAACCCGAGCATCAGCGCGAGTCCGATGCCGGCCTTTTTTCCTTCCAGCACGGCGAGTTGGAGGAAATTGTCCAGCCAGCCGCGCACGGAATCGATGAGCGAGTGGATGGACGCCGCAATCGACGTCGGCGAAGCGTTGGCGTACTCTGGTGACTTGTCCATCGCCGACACGCTGGGTAAGAAGCCCCGACGCGAGCTCATCGAAGGATAATACGGCTAAGCAGAAAACCCGCAGCCACGGCAATCCCGAGTGCCTTCAGTGGGTTGGCCGAAACGTAACTGCACGTACCCGCAACCAGTTTCTTCTGCGTAGCGTTTACACTTTCGCCTTGTTCGGCCAGCCAGTCGGCAGTCGGTGCGACAGCGTCAGCGGCCTTGTCCAGCGCCTGATGAGCCATAGCCGAGACTTGATCGATCGCAGGCTTGGCTTTGCGTGCCGCCTCGTTTGCTGCTCCGGCAATCGAATTAACGGCGGCGTAGGCGCTCGAGGATGCCTTGTTTAAGATGCCTTCGTTGCTACCCAACATGCCAGAAGTCGAGGGAGTGTTGCCGCGTGAGGCGATTCCCATGTGATTCTCCAAATGAAAAAATAAAATCGAAGACGATGTTACGATTCAAAAGATACGCAGAGAGCCAACGACCGTCTGTTCGTTAGCGTACGGAGACAATCTCATGCGGATGCAAAATTGTCTCCTGGTCTCCGCGCGCTTAAATGGACAGGCTGGATTTGGCTTGTGCTCGTGGCAACGATCAGATTGTTTGTCAACTTTTTCGACTGGAAACGACTGCGCGGTCCGATCTATTTGCCGACACGCGGCGCCATGTCGCTCGCTTTCACGCTCGCATCATTAGGCCGGGCTCATGAGCCCGGTAGGTTGGGCTGAATAAAATGAAGCTCAACATTTCACCGATCACCATAACCAACTACTCCATCACCTGTTTTCTCACCCACAATCCGACCCATTAGGTCTTTGGCGGACTCACAGTTAAGGAGTGGCCTTTGACCGAGGTGATCGAAGTTCAGTTTGCACTTAGCATTTATTTAACCAAAAAACGGAGAAGCCTTGATGCCTACCACTTCGCAGCAGCCGTACCATCCGATCATCTATGTGCGAGGTTTTGCTGCCACGCAGGGCGAGATCGAGGAAACCGTGGCCGATCCTTATATGGGCTTCAACATCGGCTCGACCAAGGCACGTATGGCTTGGACCGGCGACGTGAAGCGATTCTTCTTCCAGGCGCCACTTGTGCGCCTGATGATGGACCACGACTATACGGACGTATTCGTGGACGGCGAGGACCTCGTGGCGGCAGAGCGCCCTGACTGTTTGATCCCGTACCGCAGTATCATCATCTACCGCTACTACGATGAGGCAAGCAAGGACTTTGGCACGGGTGACGCCACCTATAGAACAATTTGTGAAGGGACTGGACAGGCTGATCCTTCGCCTGCGCGACAAGATCTGCGCCAACCCAAAGAATGCGGTGACGCCCGCAGATTTCTGCGTGCATCTCGTGGCGCATTCCATGGGCGGGCTGATCTGCCGCGCATTTTTGCAGAACACGCAGCTGGGCAGCGTGCCAGTGCGCAAAGCGGTGGACAAGCTTTTCACCTACGCCGCGCCGTACAACGGCATCGACATGCGCATCGTGCGCAACGTGCCAGGCACATCCACTCGCGAACTCAAGGGTGAGGCAGGTATTGCATTTGATATCCCCATCGCACAAAAGACTAGTCCCGGAGTGAAAGGTATGTTGCGTATTGAAGCGCGGTCATGGGCCTGAGTCTTCTCGCGTGAAGTTTGACTTTTTCTTGAATTGGTTCAGTCTGGAGAGTCAGGTTTGGTCTCATATCTGCTTCCCGCTTCGTACCAGCCATGGCTACGCTTGACCAGATACACGACGGATAACATTACTGGTACTTCAATCAACACGCCGACCACGGTCGCAAGTGCCGCACCGGATTCGAAGCCGAACAGGCTGATGGCGGCAGCGACTGCCAATTCAAAGAAGTTACTCGCACCAATCAGTGCTGAAGGACCCGCTACGCAGTGCGCTTCACCGAAGCGGCGATTCAACCAATATGCTAATCCGGAATTGAAATAAACCTGAATGATGATGGGCACGGCGAGCATGAAGATAATGAGTGGTTGCTCGACGATGGCTTTGCCTTGAAAGGCAAATAACAATACCAGTGTGAGCAACAAAGCGGAGATGGAGAGCGGGTTTAGCTTGGACAGGGTATGCTGCAGCGCTGCGATCCCGCCGCGTGCCAATAGGAACTTGCGCCATATCTGTGCCACCAAAACGGGCAGCACGATGTATAGCACTACCGACACTAGCAGCGTATCCCAAGGCACGATGATGGATGAGATACCCAGCAATAGCGCCACCAGCGGCGCAAAAGCGAACACCATGATGGCGTCGTTGAGTGCGACTTGACTCAGAGTGAATAGCGGCTCACCGTTCACCAACCGGCTCCACACGAACACCATTGCGGTGCAGGGCGCGGCGGCAAGCAGTATGAGGCCTGCAATGTAGCTGTCGAGCTGCTCCGCTGGCAGATACGGTGCGAACAATTGCCGGATGAACAACCAGCCCAGTAACGCCATGGAAAAGGGTTTGACCGCCCAATTGACAAATAGCGTGACACCGATGCCGCGCCAGTATTTGCGCACTTCATGTAAGGCCATGAAATCTATGCGCAACAGCATGGGAATAATCATGACCCAGATCAGCAGTCCAACGGAGATGTTGACCTTGGCGATTTCCAATTTACCCAGCCAGTGAAACGGTGCGGGGATCAATTGCCCTAACACTACCCCGACGATGATGCAGAGAAAAACCCAAACTGTCAGGTAGCGTTCAAAAATGCTCATGTGTTAATCCCTTAATGCGTACGATTTTGGCGAGCTTTTCTGTCAAATTGTCAGCACGTAACAGCAGCACGTTGTAATGCTTTTACTCATGAACAGGCTCTTTCTGGGAGGGGAGTTTATTCAGAAGCTAGTTTCAGTAAATGCGCTACGCCGAATAGGCTTCTCCTTGAACGAAGTAGCACCTTCTTAAACAACGATGTTGGCAATCTTGTCCATTTTGGTTTTTAGAGCCGCCTTGTCATGCTTCAACACATCCAGATTCAGTGCGAAAAATGCTTCGATGCGGGCACGCAGGATACGGTAAGTCTCCATGAACGCCGCATCAATCTCTTCATCCGTGCCCGTGGCATGCGCCGGGTCTTCCACGCCCCAGTGGGTGCGCAGCACTGGGCCGAGGTAGGCCGGGCAAGTTTCTCTCGCTGCACTGGCACAAGCGGTGATGACTATGTCGGGCGCGGTGGGTAGATTGTCCCAGGACTTGCTATAATAGCCTCCGGTGGAGATGCCTGCGCTCGCCAGCAATGCCAGCGAACGTGGATGCACTTTGCCGGTGGGCTTGCTGCCCGCGCTCATGGCACGCCAACCAGCCGGAGCAAGATGATTAAAGATTGCCTCGCCGAGGATGGAACGGCAGGAGTTACCAGTGCAGAGAAAGAGTACGTTCATGTTCAGGGTTGCGATTAAGTCGGGGGAATTGGTAGGAGTACGCTTGCGGAACAGACGGGTGTCGTCCGCAAATCAATACACTGCTGAGGATTGCCGGAACAGCATTCCTCGGTTAGGTAAGCAATAAGATCCAGCATCAAGGGGATATTGGCGCGATAACGCTGGTAGCGACCTTCCTGTTGGACTGTTAGCAGGCGTGCCTGCGTCAATGCTTTCAGATGGAAGGAAAGATTGGTGGGCGGCAGTTCAAGGGTTGTCGCAATTTCGCCCGCCACCATACCGTCCGGCACTTTTTTGACCAACAGCCGAAACACGTCCAATCGCACGCCGGAAGAAAGCGATTCGAATACTGAAGTTGCAGTAAGTTTGTCCATATAACAATACTACAACTATATTTGAAATGTTGCAATATAATTTGCTTGGATTCGAGATTGGATTGAAATAAGGAAATGATAATAAACCCCTTAGAATCTAGGGTAACGCTATAAATTCAAACTCCATACTGTGTTGATATGGCGCGCCTTGTGTGGCTTAGGATTTTGGAGTTATAGAAGCGTCCAAGGATATTACATGCAGGGCTAAGGTGTGTTGACGATACCAATTGATAAAGTCTGTGTCAGATAGCGCGCGGCTGTATAGAAAGCCCTGCACCAGATCACAACCGAGATCGCGTAACAGATCGAATGTTTCCTGATCTTCCACCCCTTCAGCTATTGTGGTCAGATTGAAATTTTTGGCCAGATCAATAATGGTACGGACGAGATTTTTGTCCTCGCGTGAATTATGTATGTTCCGAATGAAAAGGATATCGATCTTCAGTTCCTGCACTGGGAAGCGCTTAAGGTACGCCAGCGATGAATAGCCGGTGCCGAAGTCGTCAATTGATAGGCGAATGCCCAGCTCTCTCAGTCTTGATAACATTGTAAGGGAGGATTCATAATCATCGATTACCAAACTCTCCGTGATCTCCAGCGTAAGGTGTGATGCGGGTACCCCCCAAATATCGAGTGCTTGCTGGACTATTTGCGGAAGTTCCTTGTCTTTGAGCATTTTGGGCGGAAGATTGACGCTTATGCCTACATCAATGCTCATCTTCAAGAAAGTGGCTGTATGGCGGAGTGCCGTGTTAAGTATCCATAGGGTCAAAGTATTAATCAGACCGGTTTTCTCTGCAATGTCGATCAATGTGGCCGGGTTGATTACACGTTGCCCTGGCGCTGTCCAACGTATTAGAGCCTCCATGGAGACACAGCGTCCGGTCTGGATATTAATCTGTGGCTGGTAGTGAACATGCAACTCGTTTGCTTTAATGGCTTTGCCAAGTTCAATGTCAAGACCGCTATAAGTTTCTGTCTTAATGCGATCTTCAGGCTGATAGACGTGGTATCCCTGTTCATTGGTTGCGGCGATGTCTGATGCGATGTCGGCATACATCAATAATTGACCTGCATCACGGCCCAGTTCTGGAAAATTGGCAATGCCGATATGTGGGCGCAGCATTACTGGGTAATCATCGGCAATGAAGGATTTATGTAATTCAGAAAGAATCTTGATTGCTGCCAGTATGCTTTGAGCATTATTCGCAAGGTCGGGCAAAACAAGACATATCTCTTCATCAGAAAAGTGTGCGTAGCGATCAGCGTCACGTAACAGATTATCAAGAAGCTGATCGGTGTAATGGTTGATTGATTGGGTGGATGTGTCGCCAATGATGGCATCCAGCCGTTTGGCTCGCCTCAACTTCATGATTAGCACAGCTGTCGCGCTGGTTTCGGCTTTATCGATTTCAAAACGCAGGAAATTGACCAGTTGATTGTGGGTTAACTGATGTCGTGTCGCCGTGGTATTGGATTGATGCGACGGAGGAGGGTTGTGGCCGATCATGCCAGGTAATATTCTCGGGCATCGAGATCGAAAGCGCCAGTTGGCAGGCCGCGCAGAATATGAACTGCCGCCATCGTTTCGGACTGATACAGTAAATCCAGCGTCGCGGGGTTGGCCGCCGGGCTTTTGTCTGGGCCACTAATAATAAGCACCCGTGGTTTCAGTCGGCGTACCTTGCTCTGGCTTATGACGACTGCGACTTCGCCAGAAGACAGTTCAACCAAGGAGCCAACCGGAAAAATGCCGATTGTTTGGATGAATTGTTCGACCATGGAGTCAAGATAATACTCGCCGCTCATCGTGCTTATACTTTTCAATGCGTCATAGGCTGACACGGCTTTGGTATGAAAACGTGCATTGGTCAGTGCGGTAAATGAATTAACGATTGCAGCCATGCGTCCGAACAGGCTGATATTACCTTTAGATAGTCCTGCGGGGTAGCCGCTCCCGTTTTCTCGTTCATGGTGTTGGGCGATACCTTCCAGAATGTCGGTATGCAGATTAGGCGTCTCTTTAAGTATTTCAAGGCCCAAACCTACGTGGCTTTTGACTATTTCAAATTCTTCCAAACTCAGCCGCTCATTTTTTTGCAACAGTTCGCTCGGTAATTTTATATTTCCAATATCAAGCAGCAATCCGGTGATGCCCAGGCGCTCGAGAAAGTCTTTAGGCAAGCCTATATGTCGACCCAGCGCAATCAGATAAACGGCTGTCTGAAGCCCGTACTCATAGCTGGCATTGTCCTGTTGACGTAATCGCATGATCAACATCAACGCATTAGGATTTCGCACCATGCTGTCCACTACTTCCTGAATCACAGTCTCTACTTCTTCGATCTCGAGGTTTTTGTCAGAGCGTATGTCCTCAACAAGGCCATGAAGTACTTTTTCTGTGAGTGTATAAGCCTTGCCAGCTGGAGCAAGCTCTTCCTCGACTGGTCTGACATCGTTGTACATTGTTAACTCGACGTTGGCAGGAATAAATTCAGGTCGCTGGGTAGTTACAACGTGTACTTCCGGTGCCGTAGGATGTTGCTCGGAATCGAAAGCCTTCTTTTGAGCATAAGATTTATCTTTAAAATCTGATTTTATTTTAAAGAAATCTTTTATTTTGCTGGAAAATGAGGCCAGCAATCCTTCTTTAATCTGCGTTTCCGGAGTCGCGGGTAGGTCTTTATTTAAGTTTTTTGGGATTGTCTCGGTGTGAGTTAAATGGCTCAATTCTGTCGGTTCGAACACCGTATCTTTAATATTTAGGGCGACAGGAGCTTGTAAGTCAGCTGGCTTTTCCTTGATTGATTCAGGTGCCGAATGGTCGGCGATAGAGGTTTGAATAGTGCTGTCGTAAGTCTCGCTAAAGCTTGTGGAAGATGGTGCGATGGAAGCGCGTCTGTCTGACTCCACTTTTTCCTTAGAGACAGATCTCGCTGTTTGCAGCCCTTGTGTTGATCTGTCCCATTCGATTACAACAAATTGACAGTACTCTTGCAATTGCTCAATATCTTTATTATTTTCGATCAGGAAACCTTGAAGCAGAAAGGGCGTGTCAAGCCACGGCCGATCAATATCAGAAACGAACATGCCGATCTTGAGTTTGCTGGAAGGAATCTCTGTTTTCATGCGGATAAGTGTAACGCACATTCTTCCTGAAAAACACCTCAGTCCTACTCCAATGACGAATGCCTTTGGACAGTCGTTCTCAGTTTTGGTGACCTATAAATTGTCCGGATTTAATGCCGCCAGCTCATCAATCTGTACTACCGAATAATTGGCTTGCTCATTCATAGTGCGTCCACATGCGTAGAACGCGAACGGTTCTTTCTTTTGTAAAGATTTCATACACGATATGGTGCTGAATATTGATGCGGCGTGAGTAAGCACCGGCAAGATCTCCGACTAATTTTTCGAAAGGCGGTGGATTTTGAAATGGATCATTGGCAAGGACTGCTAACAACTCTTGTGCCTTTGTCTTGAGACCGCTTGCAGCAAGCTTCTTTGCATCTTTGAGTGATTGCTTGGCATAGACAACCTCCCAACTCACCACTTAAGCTCCTTTGCACTTTTTGCTAGAGGCTCATTCATACCTGTCTTTATGGATTCGCGCATGCCAGGCACGGCAAGCAAGTACAAAGTTTCTTGTATCGCACTCCAATCCTCTGCGGAGAGCAGCACAGCACTGCTACGTTTCCCGGAAATGATAATTGGTTGATGAGACGCTGCTGTCTCATCAATCAATCTATACAAATTCGCGCGAGCGTCACTGGCGGTAAGAGTGTGCATTTTGGTTTTCTTTAAATAAAAATAAACCTAAAAAGTACGTAAATACGTACGATACGTCAAGCAATATTAACCGATTACGAACTGCCACGTCGAACAGGGAGGTGGCCATGTAACGCAACACACACCGCCAACTTGCCGGACTTGACAGGTATGGGCGCACTCGCCCTGCAAAAGGGTGAAATCAGGTAAAAACGCATTAAAAATGGCAGGTTGAGCGGAACATGACCCGATGGCGCCGCTACGATCAGAGAGATATTTCTATAACAAGCAGATTCACAGCAGCCTCACCGGGCTTGTACAACAAACGGGTTAGATTGTGGCTCGCTTCGCGATCACAATCTAACCTTGCTCGCTAGAGGTCATTATTTTCCACCTTCACCCAATAAGAACAGACAAGGCGTATCGCCAAATGAATTTGAGAAGTATGGGCGGTACGGAGCGTACTGCGTATATGCCTTGTATGGCTTGTACTGCTTGTATGCTTTGTACGTCTCGTATTCTGTCGAACTCATGGCTTCCTTAGTTGCACAGGAGGCGTTTCCTTCGTGATCTCGGATGAAGCCTTTCACAAACCATCCGAGGTGTTTGCCATTGAAGCCGTAAACGTGATACCCGCCACTGCTATCTTTCTCAAGGTACGCGACTGGTTTGCCGCCCCAAAGATAGATCGTCAACTCGTCATCGACGGCGATGTAAGCATCTGCTTTGCCAATACCATTGAATAACGTCACTTCGTCCTCGGCATGTGCTACCGTTGAAAGGGCGATGACAAAAAACATAGTCAAAAGATGGAGAAGACGGAGCATTTTGATGACCTCTAACGTTTGAATTCACCGGCCTGCTCGGCTTTTAGCGCAGGCCCGGTGGAATGATGGGTTGGGCACTCAGAGCGGAAAGGCAGACTGTTCATTGAACGGGAACTTTGTCTTTACCAACTCCACGATCGCAGCACCGATCTTTTTCCCTAGCTGCTGCGTGAGAGAGTGGACGGTGATTTCAAAGGAGTCATCAAGTACGCGCCACTTCTTCATCCAAGCTTCAGGGAGTGGCACACCAGGCGGTTGAATTGCGGGCGTAAGCCTGTGGACCATCCAGCTCACTTCGCAATATCGGTTCAGAAACATTGCGAACTGCATTTCCTCGAAACGGGGCAAAACCGGGAGAGGTTCTAGCCCCTTCATCCACCCCTGTGCACCGGCGAGCGACAAGCGCGCGCCATGAACCTCAAAGTCAAAAAGGTCATCCCACTTGGAAAGTTCGTCTCGGGTCTCTTGTGTGAGGCCACTCTCACTCCCGGTCATTTTTCGGCGGACTTTAAATTCGGTGCCCTTGCGCAGCTTCTTCATGGCGACGATATCAAGGGGCATGCCGGGAGTTACACCTTCGATGCTGTAGAAGTTTGTGACCTTCTGGAGAGCAGCCGAAGTCAAGACAAGGTTGTCAAATGTATTTCGAAGTAATGTATAGGCGTGATAGGGATAGCCACAAATTGCGACCCGCTCCGCGCCGCATAACGACTGGAAACTATGAGCAAGACGCGGGACAAATATTGCGTAGAACTCGGAAAGAGGCGCTGTGACTTTCGGGCGACAGACCGTGTTGATTAGCTCAACCGTTTCGAGAAAGAAGCATTTGAAAGCATCGGACAACGCGAGGTAGCTCTTGTACTGAAGGATTGCCTGCTGGTGTTTCTGCTCCTCGTCGAAAAGAAGATGCGCACGACCGTAAGGGACGCCATCACTTTTTGAAATGGCATCAAGCCGTTTTACGAATTCTTCGGGAGATAGCGCCATTGCCTATGATGCCCAACGTAATCGAGTTCGACTGGAGAGGGTGCGGCTTGAATGTAGCAAGAGCAGCAAAGCGTTCATAACCAATTCCCTTCCAGAAAAATCCGTAATGATTTTATTTCGCACATTATCATAAAACCCTGTTGTTCATGAAGCGCGACGATTCGTGTTACCGCCACTGCGCAGTTATTTCCTTCGCTCGGGGCAAGCTGTCGAGATCACCGATTCAAGTAGTATGGGTGCCGTGCATAAACCTCGGAGAAGAAAAAAACTGTAGGCCGTAAGGCTGGTTTTCAAGCACATCTATAATTCCCAACGCAGTAAACCAAAGCCGGCGATAACGCGTATGAATGTCATTTCGGTGGAACTAATGGAAGATGCGGTAGATCGCATGCAATAAGTTAAGCATTGTCAGCAAGGCGTACTGACGTTAAAGTTCCGCACATACAAATATAAAGAGTCCTCTAAAAAATGCGGTCATTCACTTGCCGGAAGGGGAAATTCAGGATAATGGGTATCCACTTCACGCACGTAACAGATCGATGCACCAAAATGACAAGACGCCGTTCGGCCTGAGCTTGTCGAAGGCCAGTGTTGGCGCGGAACCAGCGGTTCGACAAGCTCACCGCGAACGGTAACTGGTTTGCTGAAACGTAATACTATGTGCGTCAAGGAGATATCCATTTTCAGGATTTATAGAGGTTGCCCTGAGAACAAGAAGGGACGGTAATGGTTATATTGACTTTGCTAGTGATGCTGGGCGTCATGGTTTTGTTGGCGTTCTTTCGGTCCTCCATATGGGGGTGGTTGTTGGCGATGGTAGTCTTTGTTTTCATCGCTGCTATCCAAAGCAAACTTTCTGCTGATCTGTTTCAAATTGCTATCATCGTGCTGGCCGTGGTTGTTGCAGTACTGGGTGTTCCTTTTCTGCGTCGCCTGTTGGTGAGCAGTCAAATTCTAAAAATTTTCCGCAAGACACTTCCACATATCTCGCAAACTGAGCAGGAGGCGCTCGATGCGGGTACGGTTTGGTGGGATGGCGATCTCTTTAGTGGCCACCCTGACTGGCGCAAGTTGTTGAATTACCCCAAGCCGACGCTCAGTGCAGCAGAGCAATCCTTTCTCGATAACGAAACCGAAACTCTGTGCGCCATGCTGGATGACTGGGATATTACTCATGTGCGTCAGGATTTGCCGCCGCAGGTATGGCAGTACATCAAAGACAATGGGTTCTTCGGCATGATTATTCCCAAGGAATACGGCGGGTTGGAATTTTCTGCCCTTGCGCATTCCGCCGTGGTGGCCAAGCTTGCTTCGCGTAGCATTACTGCATCCGTAACCGTGATGGTGCCGAATTCATTGGGTCCGGCAGAGTTACTTGTGCGTTATGGCACGTCTGAGCAAAAAGAAAAATATCTGTGCAGATTGGCACAGGGCAAAGAGGTACCCTGTTTTGCGCTGACCGGGCCATCCGCCGGCTCTGATGCAGGATCAATTCCTGATTATGGCATCGTGTGCTACGGCGAATTCAACGGGCAGTCAAACGTGCTCGGCATGCGGGTAACGTGGGAAAAACGTTACATCACGCTGGCACCGGTCGCGACGCTGCTTGGTCTCGCTTTTAAGTTATATGATCCGGATCACCTGCTTAGCGAACAAACAAAACGCGGCATCACCCTTGCGCTGATTCCTGCAGATACGCCCGGCGTGCAGGTCGGGCGTCGTCATTTCCCACTTAATTCGGCATTTCAGAACGGCCCCACTTCGGGCCAGGGGGTGTTCATCCCGATGGAATATATTATTGGTGGCATGGATCGTATCGGGCAGGGCTGGCGCATGCTGATGGAATGTTTGGCAGCGGGGCGATCGATTTCGCTGCCGGCCTGTGCCATCGGCGGGGTGAAACTGGCGGTGCGAACTTGTGGCGCATATAGCCGAGTACGCAAGCAGTTCAAGCTACCGATCGGTAAATTTGAAGGCGTGGAAGAAGCGCTGGCGCGAATGGGCGGGAATGCCTATTTGATGGATGCGGCACGCGTACTAACGGCAGCAGCGGTGGACATGGGCGAGAGGCCGTCTGTGATTTCTGCCAGCGTTAAATATCATTGCACCGAGCGTGCGCGCACGGTTGTCAATGATGCCATGGACGTGCATGGTGGTAAGGGGATTTGCCTGGGGCCGAGCAATTACTTGGGGCGTTCTCACCAGCAGAATCCCATCGCCATTACCGTGGAAGGCGCGAATATCTTGACGCGCAGCCTGCTCATTTTTGGGCAGGGCGCGATCCGTTCTCATCCTTATGTACTTAAGGAAATCCAGGCGGCGCAAGATAGTGATAAGCAACGTGCACTACGAAATTTTGATGCTGCTCTGCTTGGCCACATCAGTTTGAGCCTGAGCAATGCGCTACGCGCGTGCTTTTTTGGTCTTACCGGTGGGCGTGGTCTTTCGGTGCCGGCAGGTGAGGAAACACTGCGTTATTACCAGCAATTGACGCGCTGTTCCGCTGCATTCGCATTGGCGGCAGATGTGTCCATGCTGATGCTGGGCGGAAATCTCAAACGGAGCGAGAAAATTTCTGCCCGGCTGGGCGATGTGCTGAGCCAACTGTATCTGTGCTCGGCCACGCTCAAACGCTTCGAGGATGATGGCCGTCCAGCTGAAGATCTGCCGTTGCTGCACTGGGCGATACAGGATGCTTTGTACAGGATTCAGATTGCGTTTGATGGCGTGCTGCAAAACTTTCCCTGTCGTCTTTCTGCACTGCTTTTGCGTGTGCTTATATTCCCGAGGGGAAAATATCTGGCGCCACCTTCCGATGAGCTGGGGCATCAAGTGTCAGTGCTGTTATTGCAACCGGGCGCTACGCGTGACCGCCTGACAGCGGGCATGTATTTGCCCAGTGATGAGAATGATGCGGTCGGTGCACTGGAAGCTGCGTTACACAGCACGTTGCGGTGCGAACCCTTGCAAGCAAGAGTGGATGCGGCGCACAAGGCCGGGCAGCTCAAGGTTATGAATGAGTTGATGCGCATTGCAGAAGCACATCATAAAGGGTTCATCAATGCCGAAGAAGCACATCTGCTGGAGCGTGACTATGAGCTACAACGCAAGGTCATCATGGTGGATGATTTTGCGCCAGAACAAGTGAGGGCAGAGTCGAGTATTATTTGAGCGATAGTGAGGGGTAATCATGCCGGACAACCAAGACCACATTATCACGCCTGAACAGGCAGTCACCTTGCATGGGTTGTTTGTCGAGCGTGTGAAACGCACGCCTGATGCTATTGCTTATCGCTATTTCGATACGAATGAAAATACTTGGCTGTCGATGACATGGGCGCAGGCGCGCGATCAAACGGCGCGCTGGCAGGCGGCGCTGATGCGTGAGGGATTAGCAGTGGGTGACCGAGTCGGCATCATGTTGCGCAACTGCCCGCAATGGGTATTGTTTGATCAGGCGGCGTTATCGCTCGGCCTTGTGGTGGTGCCGTTATACACTGAGGACAGGCAGGATAGCGTAGCCTATATCATCAACGATGCGGGCGTGAAGGTACTGTTGTTCGAGAACGCAGAACAATGGCAAGAGTTGCGTAGCGTGTGCGCACAGCTTCCCTGCATACAGCGCATGATTAGTCTGGACAGGGTAGCAGGGCATAATGAAGCGCGTTTGCTATGTGCGGAGGAGTGGCTGCCCGCGCATGCGGTTTTGGTTGAGGAACGAGGGCGCGAGCGCGATGCGCTGGCCACGATCATGTACACCTCGGGTACCACGGGTCGCCCCAAGGGAGTAATGCTGTCGCATCGCAATATTTTGTTTGACGCCCATGCAGCCTTGCAGACCTGTCCCGTTGCCGGAATGGATACTATGCTGTCTTTTTTGCCGCTTTCTCACGCCTTCGAACGTACGGTGGGTTATTACATCTGTGTGATGGCTGGCGTCACGGTTGCCTATGCGCGTTCCGTTCAGTTGTTGTCGGAGGATTTACAAATCATTCGCCCAACTATTTTGGTTTCTGTGCCTCGCATTTTTGAGCGTGTGTACGGGGCGATTAGCGCCAAGCTGGAGGAGGCATCGCCGTTGCGGCGCAAGCTATTCGCTTTGGCAGTCAATGTAGGTTGGCGCTGCTTTGAACACGAACAGGGGCGTGCTGGCTGGCATCCATCCTTATTGCTATGGCCGTTGCTTAATCACTTGGTAGCCAGCAAGGTAATGGCGCGTTTAGGTGGACGACTTCGCCTGACTTTGTGTGGGGGAGCGGCTTTGCAGCCGGAAATCTCACGCGTATTTATTGCACTCGGCTTACCTATTTTGCAAGGCTATGGTTTGACCGAAACCAGTCCTATCGTTTGCGCTAATCGCTTGAATAGCAATTTTCCGTCCAGTGTTGGGCTTCCTTTACCGGGAGTAGAGGTGCGCATCGACGAACAGGGTGCGTTACTGGTTAAAGGGCAGAATGTGATGTTAGGTTACTGGAATAATGCCGAGGCGACACGCGCCATGATAGATGAGGATGGCTGGCTGAACAGTGGCGATATTGCCTCCATTAGCGAGTCAGGGCATATCACCATCACGGGGCGTCTGAAGGAAATTATCGTGATGTCCAACGGCGAGAAAATTTCTCCGGCAGACATGGAACAGGCCATTCTGCGTGACCGTTTGTTCGATCTGGTGATGGTGCATGGTGAAGGGCACCCCTATCTGACTGCGCTGGCAGTAGTGAATCCGGCAGGCTGGGCACACTTAGCGCAAGAGGTCGGGGTGCAGGCGGACATGCCGGAATCGTTGCATGACCGCCGTATCGAGCAACAGGTGTTGCAGCGTATCGCTGATCAGATAAAGGAATTCCCCGGTTATGCCAAGGTACACGGGGTATTACTGTTGACCGAGCCGTGGAGTGTTGATAACGGCCTGATGACGCCCACCCTGAAGGTTAAACGTGGATCTGTGGTGGAGCGCTTTGCAAAAGAAATTGAACAGCTTTATCAAGGACACTGAATATGGATGAACCAGCGTTGACCTTCTTACCGCAACGTGAGCCTACATTGCGTATGGTGGCCATGCCATCCGACAGTAATTATACAGGCGACGTTTTTGGCGGTTGGGTAATGGCGCAAGTTGACATTGCCGGAAGCATTCCCGCTCTCATTCGTGCGCGCGGACGCGTGGTGACGGTGGCGGTGAATTCATTTGTGTTCAAGCAGCCGTTGTTCATGGGCGATGTGGTGAGCTTTTATGCTGAGCTTGTGAAGGTAGGGCGCACCTCTATCACTGTCAAGGTCGAGGTATATGTGCAGCGCGATCCGGTTAAGCCGATCTGTGCCAAGGTAACCGAGGCTATGTTGACCTATGTGGCGGTGGGAGAGGACCGCAGGCCGCGTATTGTGCCACCTGACGAATGAGTGCATTATTTTGCTGCACGGATAGAGAGTTAGACTTGGTTGGTCAAATAGCTTTTACAGCGTGAGCATGAAAGGGAAGGCTCATGCCTTCTTTATTGTTTTGGAAATGAAATATGCCTAAGAATTTTATTATACGTAAGGTCGCTGTATTGGGCGCAGGGGTAATGGGCGCGCAGATTGCCGCGCATTTGATCAACGCCAATGTGGAAACGCTGCTGTTCGAGTTGCCTGCGAAAGAAGGTGATCCTAATGCCAACGTAACCAAAGCACTGGAAGGTTTGAAGAAGCTCGAACCCAGTCCATTGGCATCACCTGCCAAACTGACCTATCTCCAGCCTGCAAATTACGAGCAGCACCTTGGATTGCTGCGGGGTTGTGATCTTGTGATTGAGGCAATTGCCGAGCGCATCGACTGGAAGTCAGATCTTTACCGCAAGGTCGCCCCCTATCTTGGCGCAGATTGCATTTTCGCCAGTAACACTTCCGGGCTGTCTATCAACGAGCTGGCTCAAGCATTTCCAGAAGCGCAGCGCCATCGATTCTGCGGAATTCACTTCTTTAACCCGCCGCGCTACATGCATCTGGTCGAGTTGATTCCCTGCGCCAGCACCGACGCTACGCTGCTGGACAGACTGGAAGAGTTTCTTGTCTCCACTCTGGGCAAGGGCGTGGTGCGCGCCAAGGACACACCCAACTTTATTGCCAACCGCATAGGTGTATTTTCTCTGCTGGCCACGCTGCATCATGCGCACCGGCTGGGGTTGGGCTTCGATACCGTGGATGCCTTAACCGGCCGCTATCTGGGGCGACCCAAGAGCGCTACTTTCCGCACTCTGGACGTGGTTGGGCTGGATGTGTTCGCACACGTGGTCGACACCATGCGCAATAATCTTGCAGACGATCCCTGGTATACGCATTTTGCGCTGCCGGACTGGTTGGACAAGCTGATAGAGGAGGGCGCGCTGGGGCAAAAAACCAAACGCGGCGTGTATCAGAAAGTGGGTAATAAAATTCATGTTTTCGATCTGGATTTGCAGACTTATCGCTTGTCGGAAGACAAGTTGGATGATGCGGTGAAGGACATACTACGTGAACGCGATTGGGCGAAAAAGCTTGCCGCTCTGCATGCCAGCGCGCGTCCGCAAGCACAATTCCTGTGGGTGGTGTTTTGTGACTTATTTCACTATTGCGCGGTACATCTGGAAGGCATCGCCAACAATGCGCGCGATCTGGATTTTGCCGTGCGCTGGGGTTTCGGTTGGGACAGTGGGCCGTTCGAAATCTGGCAGATGGCAGGCTGGCAAAAGGTAGTCGGTTGGGTTAACGAGGATATTGCAGCGGGCAGGACAATGTCGTCAGCACCTCTGCCAGGCTGGGTGACTGATGCAACCCGTAATGAGGTGCATAGTGCGCAAGGCTCATACTCGCCCGGCAGTAATCAATATCAAGCGCGCTCGACGTTACCAGTGTACGACCGGCAGGAGTTTCCAGACCGATTGCCGGGTGAGGCAATGCAATATGGCGAAACGATTTTCGAGACCGAAGCGGTACGTATGTGGCATACCGATAACGATATCGCCATCCTGAGTTTCAAAACCAAGATGCATATCATCAGCAGTGAATTGCTGGACGATATTTTGCGCGTGCTGGACGAAGCCGAGGAAAACTGGCTTGCACTCATTATTTGGCAGACAGAACCACCATTTTCTGCCGGTGCCAATTTGCTGCAATTGATGCAAGGGGTGCAGGAAGTTGGCGAAGAACAATCCGGTGGGTTTTTTGGCAAGTTTAAAGGCGCGGTGCAGCGCGTCAAATATACCGTGGCGGGCGGTGGTGGGCTAAGTGAAATCGTCAATGCGGCAACCGGCAATGTACCCCGTGTAGAAGATGTAATTGTTAAATTTCAGCGGGTGTCGCAGCGCCTGAAATATGCGCAGGTGCCTACTATCGCGGCGGTAGATGGCCTCGCGCTGGGTGGTGGCTGCGAAATTTCGATTCATTGCACGCGCATTGTTGCTGTGCTGGAAAGTTATATCGGGCTGGTAGAAACAGGCGTCGGCCTGCTGCCTTCTGGAGGCGGCTGCAAGGAAATGACGCAGCGCGCGGCGGCGGAAGCAAAAGGCGGCGATATTTTTCCGTTCCTACGCCGCTATTTTCAGAATATCGCCATGGGCGAAGTATCCAAGAGCGCAGAGCTGGCGCGCGAGATGGGCTATTTGCGAGCCTCGGATCGTATCGTTATGAACCACTTCGAATTGCTGCATGTGGCCAAGCAAGAAGCGTTGGCGCTGGTAGCCACGGCCTATCGCCCGCCCCTGATACAGCGTCAGATTCCGGTAGCGGGCAGGGTAGGCATTGCTTCCTTCAAGGCGTCTATGGTGAATATGCTGGAAGGGGGTTTCATCTCGGAGCATGATTACGCTATTGGCAGTCGCGTGGCCGAGGTAATGTGTGGGGGTGACGTGGAAGTTGGTAGCATGGTCGATGAGCAATGGTTACTTGATCTGGAACGGCGCAATTTCCTTGAGCTGCTGGCAATGGACAAGACGCAGGAACGTATTGAGTACATGCTAAGAAATAGCAAACCATTGCGAAACTAAAGGACACCTCTAAAAATCCAACTTTCGTCACAATACGGCGTTACTCGAAAAAAATTATCGCTTACATATAAACAATATGCCGCGCTCAAATTTTTTACTCGTGCCTTGTCTTGTTTAGAAACTTGAATTTTTAGAGGTGTCCTAACCCCCGCCCTTTAGGACAGAGGCGATCTTCAAAAGGAGTAATTCATGTCTAAGCAAATTCAGGAAGCTTATATCGTTGCCGCCACTCGCACCCCGGTGGGTAAGGCGCCGCGAGGCATGTTCCGCAACACTCGGCCTGACGATCTGCTGGCGCATGTGTTGAAAAGTGTGATGAGACAATGTCCCTCACTTGACCCTGCCGCAGTGGGTGATGTCATTGCCGGTTGTGCCATGCCGGAAGCTGAACAGGGCATGAATGTGGCGCGAATTGCATTGCTGCTGGCAGGTTTGCCCAATTCTGTGCCTGGTCTGACCGTTAACCGCTTCTGTTCTTCTGGGTTGCAGGCTGTGGCCCTTGCGGCAGACCGAATTCGTCTTGGCGAAGCTGATGTGATGATTGCGGCAGGTACCGAGAGCATGAGTATGGTGCCGATGATGGGAAATAAAATTGCGATGAATCCAGAAATTTTCGCGCACGATGAGAATATCGCTATTGCTTATGGCATGGGAGTGACTGCGGAGAAGGTGGCAGAACGCTGGCAGATAAGCCGCGAAGCACAGGATGCTTTCGCCTGTGAGAGTCACCGACGCGCCTTGCAAGCTATTGCGAATAATGAATTTAAAGATGAAATTACACCGTATCAAATTCAGCGTCATGTGCCGGATTTATTACGTCGCGAAGCGACTGTGCATACAAGCATGGCGGAGCAGGACGAGGGCCCGCGTGCAGACACTTCGATGGAAGCGCTGGCTAAACTCAAAACCGTGTTTGCGCAGAATGGTTCAGTTACTGCCGGCAATAGTTCGCAGATGTCGGATGGTGCGGGTGCAGTGTTGCTGGTCAGCGAGACCGCGTTGAAGCGCTACAACCTGACGCCCATAGGAAAATTTCTCGGTTTTGCTGTGGCGGGCGTTCCGCCGGAAATTATGGGCATCGGCCCGAAGGAAGCCATTCCGCGTGTGCTGCGTCAAGTCGGTTTGCAATTGGATGACATCGATTGGATTGAACTCAACGAAGCTTTTGCCGCGCAATCGCTGGCGGTAATAAGGGAAGTCGCCCTAGACCCCGTCAAAGTAAATCCACTGGGTGGGGCGATAGCGTTGGGTCACCCGCTGGGTGCCACCGGTGCGATCCGTACTGCTACCTTGCTGCATGGATTGCGCAGGCGCAAACAAAAATATGGCATGGTCACCATGTGTATTGGTACCGGCATGGGCGCTGCCGGAATTTTCGAGGCATTTTAGTTTAGAAATTTCGTAAATTAGCATGCTCTCGTTTGTTTTTTTGTAGTAATGGATAGGAATATTTTCTCCAACGAGATATGAATAACAACACAGTTCCTTCGAAATTTCCCTATCGGCTAAAATCCTGCGCAATCGCATTTATGAAACATCCTGGCTGGGAAAGTGAAATTATTCCGTGAGTATTGAAGCTGCCAAAGAACTGAACAGCGATTGCCATTCGGCCATCCTGGATCGTGACGCGCTGGAACGTACCCTGCATGAGCAGGGCGAGGTTTGGCACCAGCGTGTCAATGAGCGTTGCCCCCACCTATTTGCTGCTGCTCCCTTGTTTATTTCTAGTGGAGAAATGGAGCAAATGCACGCAGTCATCGAGGCCGTCCAACAGGTTGTAGAGCTATCTGCATGGCGCGATGCCGTGTTGCAACACGCACCGGCCGTCGCTCGATATGAACCTCGCGCCAAAGGTGTATTCTTCGGCTACGATTTTCATCTTAATGTCGAAGGTGCGCATCTCATTGAGATCAATACTAATGCGGGGGGTGCGTTGTTTAACGCGTTACAACTGCATAGTCAGCGTGATGTAGTTGCGCCGGGCAAGCCTGCCGCGATTGAGAATTTGGAGCAGGTCTTTCTCGACATGTTTCGCAATGAATGGCGCCTGGAACGGGGTGATGCGCCGCTGCAAACCATCGTCATCGTGGATGAACAGCCACTAGAACAATATTTTTATCCAGAGTTTGTACTGATGCAGCAATTGTTTGAACGCGCGGGTATTGCAGCGTTCATTGCCGATCCAGAGGAGCTGGAGGCGCGTACGGACGGCCTGTATCTCCGTGAACGTAAGATCGATTTGATTTACAACCGGCTGACCGACTTTTCCTTACAAAAGTACAGTGCCATAAGCACTGCCTATCAGAGTAATCAAGTGGTGCTCACGCCGCATCCTCATGTATATGCGTTGTATGCTGACAAACGCAATCTTGTCCTGCTTACTGCGCCCGACAGCCTGCGTGCGATGGGTGTGGCAGAGACGACCATCGCCGCTTTAATGAGGGGTATACCTCAGACCAGGTTGGTGGACGCGCAGGATCATGAACATTGGCGGCAGCAACGTAAGCAGTGGTTCTTCAAACCCGCCACCGGTTATGGCGGTAAGGGTACCTATCGTGGCGCCAATATTACTAACCGGGTGTTCGCTGAAATCATGCAGGGCGGTTATATAGCGCAGCGCATGGCTATTCCCGGCGAACGTATGATTTGCCTGGAAGGTGCGGAACCGGTTGCGCTTAAATCGGATGTGCGCTGCTATGTATATGATGGCCAAGTGCAGCTTATCGCAGCGCGGCTCTATCAAGGGCAAACTACCAATTTCCGCACAGCGGGCGGCGGTTTTGCACCAGTCCGTGTCGTCAATTAGAATGTGCGCATGACACTTTATGCCTTTATCGCAGTTGGCCTGGGCGGAGCCATCGGCTCATGGTTGAGGTGGGGGCTGGGTGCGTGGCTTAATCCCGCGCTGCCAGAACTAGCGCTTGGTACACTGTGCGCAAACCTGATCGGAGGTTATATCATTGGCCTTGCTGTGGCCTTTTTCATGCAGCAACCGGAGCTGTCGCCCGAATGGCGCTTGTTCATTATTACCGGCTTTCTCGGTGGGTTAACGACCTTTTCCACTTTCTCTGCCGAAACCGTCACCTTGCTTGTACGCGGGCAATATGCCTGGAGTGTCGCAATTATTGCCGCCCATCTCGGCGGTTCATTGCTGATGACTGTGCTGGGTATGCAGACCTTCAAGTGGTTGCATCAATAAAAGGCAATAAGCATAGCGTCCGCATTTATTCAGGAAAGAGAGCGTCCCAGTTTTTGTCGGTTCCTACGATGTCAATCTTTTCGCCGCGCAAGTGGGTGGCAGATGGCCTGAATTTCGAGTAGCTTGGCGGGCTCGATGACCATGGAGAGGTGAGTACGTTGAGTAGTTTCATGAAGTACGACTTTATTGAAGTCATGCTTTTTCAAATAGGGCAAATTGAGAAGACTCTGAATCAACAATAGGCTCTGCCGCACAAGCAAACTTCTTTCAAAAATTCGATTATTTGCAGATGGGATTTTCTGGTACACCTCGTGGAGGTGACCGTTATATAAACCAGAAACCTCATATTTGTATGTCGGAATTTCTTACACTCACACCTTGAAATCTTCGACTAATAACTGTCACCTGCGCCACAAACTGTTAATACTTTGTAAGTACGGAAGTTTAAATTTTATATTTTTTTCTGGCATGAATGATGCTCTAACTATTTTGAATGAAGCTTAATAATTGACAAGGACAGAAAGATAGGAATTGGCAAATGCAGTAATCGTGTCTGAACCTATTTGTTCTGTCCGGTGTCAAGCACGAACGAGTGCGGGCTATGTAAATGTAAGCTAGGGAATCAAGGGAAAAATACAATGCTTCAGGTGCTGGTAGGTGGGATGCGAAGGATGATAAAACGAATTGCTGGTACTTTGGGGCTAAAGTATGGCTATTCCAAGCGCATTCAGTGCGGCTTCTTGCGCAGGAACCGTGGTCTATCCACAATTTCTATGAGAGCAGCAAGTTCGAGGAACCGCTTTCTTGGACAGGCTCCATTGCGGATTGTAGCCATGCTCTTCATTTTGCTTATTTCACTTGCCGATGCGCAGACCATCACCTCTACCTCTGGTGCAACTTTTTCGTTCTCTACTGAGAAAACAAAATATTCCTGTTCAAACGAGAGCTATACAGATAACTTTGTAATTCCTATAAAAACTTACAATTGGACTCAGTGCAACTATACTAAAAATGCAGGGATAAACGTTACAGATCCCGATTGCCACGGCAATGAATCCAACGGCGGCCACTGTTCTAGGTTCATAATAATACGCCCAATTTGCCTGGCAACAGGTTATTACTCAAACGGCACAACATCTAGTAATGGTGGAAATTCTGCTTTATATGGAAATTTTAGTCAGGATTTAATTTCAGGATCCAATGGTGCGGGGTTATATAATCAAGTTACTGGAGGTGCTAACCTTACAATCCCTGAAGGTGGAACTCCTCCGCCTAAATGGGGTTTCCTTGTTGATGTTCAATTTTCTTGTTATGTCAAGATACAGAACGATTTAAACTTTTCTTTAGTGGGCACACTCTATGGAGGCAATGGAACGACACCCCTTCCACCTATCAACTCAAAAGACCCCAACAACAACCCGAAAGCCAGCTGTCAAGCAGCAGGTACCGATGCCAATGCTCCGGGCATATACCCCGCTCCGAGCAGTGCATCTAAAGACCCGGTGGATTTAGCGACTGGCAACTTTTACGACACCCTTAACCTCCTGGAAGTCGCTGCGGCAGGCACGCCATTAAATATGGCCCTGAGCTACAGCTCAATAAACCCATTAGCGGGTACCACCGGGTTTGGCTGGGCACACCCCTACCAACATAGCCTCGTCGATCTCACCAGTTCCGTCAAAGTCATTTGGCCCGACCGACATGTTTCCACTTACAACTCGAATTACAACCCGAGTGGTTTGGGATATACCAATCCTGCCGCCGATATCTCAGACATCTTGGTCAAGAACGTGAACGGCACCTACACCCTCACCGACCGTAGACAAAAGACCTACACCTTCAGCGCAACGGGCCAACTGCTCAGCACCAAAGATCGTTTTGGTTTTATTAAGAACCTCTTAAGAAACACCTCCCAACCAACTGATTTTAAAAAGCGGAATTAAGCGGGCTGTTCGTTGACGACGAGCTTCATTCCCATTTTTTCAGCACGCTGGGCTAGTTGCCGCAACACTCTTTCGCGATAACGTTCTTCGTAGTAGCCCTGTCCCTGATCGGTATACTCTTCACCTTTGGTAAGCATGGTGTAGATCAGGCGCGCCAACTTGTGCGCGGCGGCGGTTACGGCTTTAGGTTTGTCCATGCGCCCGCACATCCTGCGGAAATACGCGCCCAGCGCCGATTGGCTGCTGCGCAATGCTGCCGCGGCCAATCTCAAGGCTTGGGCCGCCCGGTTGGCTACGCGCTTGGTCTTGCCGCTCATCACTTTGCCTCCGGTAATCTTGGTACCGGGGCATAGCCCCAGCCAACTCGCGAAGTGCCCTGCCGTGGGGAAGCGTGACATGTCCGCCCCGGTCTCGGAGA
Source organism: Candidatus Nitrotoga arctica (assembly GCF_918378365.1). Taxonomy (NCBI): domain Bacteria; kingdom Pseudomonadati; phylum Pseudomonadota; class Betaproteobacteria; order Nitrosomonadales; family Gallionellaceae; genus Candidatus Nitrotoga; species Candidatus Nitrotoga arctica. Next base: position 1,324,209 of record NZ_OU912926.1, read on the forward strand.
TCACCGCGAGCGCGGTGGTGACGTCAATGCCGTCGATGCGCGTAAGATCAACTCCGCACATCCTGAACAATTGCGTGCGCAGATCAAACTTCGGCGCGTTGCGGGCGCGACCACGCTTCTTCCCCTTCGCTGGTTCGCCGTCATGAACTTGCAGGCTTTGCAATTGCCCATCGATCTCACAGTCGCACTCGGCGAGCTGTGTGCCGATGAAATCGAACATATCCAGTGCTTGCTTGAGCGCAAACAGATGCTCTGCGCGCCAGTTGCCTTGCAGGCTTTTTGCGATCTCGTCAGCGGTAGCGCGAATGCGCACATTCTTCATCGCGGCCAGCACTTGACCATTGCGCTCCCCGGCGACAATGGCGCGCAGAATTTTCTGCCCCGTCTCGCCGACCACGTCCGAGATGACGTTGGTGAGCTGGATGTTCATCTGCGTGAGCGCCTTTTGCATGCGCTGCACATGCGTGCCCTGACTTCTCAAAAGCATCCCGCGCTGGCGCCACAGTGAGCGCAATACGCACACGGCTTCGATAGGGCGAAATGCGCCGCGAAGCAAACCGTAGGTCATGAGTTGCTGCAACCATTGGCAGTCCAGCACATCAGACTTGCGGCCCGAGACATTTTTAACGTGGCGCGCATTGACCAGAAATACGTTGAAACCGCGCGATTCCAGAAGCTCGAACAAAGGAATCCAGTACACGCCCGTGGATTCCATCGCGACCGTGTCCACGCCGCAAGCGTCAAGCCAATCGGCCAAGGCGTTGAGGTCAACCGTAAAGCTCGAAAACTCCCGGACAGGCTCGTCGTCCCTGTCCGGCGGCACAGATACGTAATGGGACGAACTACCGATATCGACTCCAGCCGCATGGGGATGGGTGATCGTTAAAGGCTCTCTGGATTTGCCGGGTTTGATACTGATTTTTTGCTTGCGTTGCACCATGATTATCTCCATCATTCGTTTTGGAATGTGGTGCCACATCGGGTACGTCGTCAAGCTCACTCTCTTAAACGGGATATCGGCCAAGCGTCCCAACAACGCCAAGCCAATTCATCAATGTCGATGACGTCACCCATGACCACGCTAACCCTCGGGCAATATGCACCATTGCTATTCCGGTCTTCCGTGGCACCTCATTCCACTTTGCCACATTCGGAGAGCGACGTGTTTCTTCGGCGCGATTTGCGGCACGGGGCCGATTACTACGCTAACCTATCTTGCCAATGGTAATCTGGACAAAGTGACGGATGCGTTATCGGGTCGGTTTCTGCAATTTACCTACGACGCCCAGAACCGGGTAGCGAGTGTAAGCAGCGCCAGCGCTGGCGCCGTGACGCTGGCTTATAGCGCGGCAGGTGACCTGGCCTCGGTCACCGATGCACTGGGTCATGCAACCACCTTCACCTACGATTCAAATCATCGCCTGCTGACCAAGGTCAATGCACTGGGTGCGACCGTGGTAACCAATACCTATGGTGCTGCGACCGGAAAGGTAGTCAACCAGGATGACGGCTTGTCCACCACACCACTGGAACTCTTTACCTATGCTACCGATACAACAACAGGAAATCCCTATACCACCTATAAAAACCGCACTGGCAACACCCTCCGTCATAACTTTGATGCAAGTTTCAATCTCCTGTCCACCATCGACCCGCTTGGCAATGCGGTAGTACATACCTATGTACCCGGCACTAACATTCAGAATGCCGAGACGGATGCGTTAAATAACAAGACCCAATTTACCTACGACGCATCCGGCTACGTCCTTTCCCGCACCGATGCGCTGGGCCATGTCGCCAGCTACAGCTACGACGCCGCGCACAACATCAGCAGAATTACGGATGAGGCCGGCAAGGTCACTACCATGGGCTACGATGCCAACCATCATTTGCTGACCCAGACCGACCCTGCCGGCAAGATCAAGACCTACACCTACAATGCTCAGGGGTTGCCGGCGACCGTCACTACCCCCAATGGAGGCGTGACGAGTTTTACCTACGACGTAAAAGGCCAACTTGCTACGCTCACCGACCCGGTCGGGCTGGTAACCAGCTTTACCTATGATGCTGCGGGTCGGGTCTTGACCATCACGGACAGCGCGGGGAAAGTGTGGACGAGAACTTATGATTTGATGGGGCATGTACTCACAGCGGCTGACCCGCTGGGCAACACAACCCACTATACCTACGATGCGTTAGGCAGGCTCGCGACAAAGACCGCAGCGGCAGGCGGCATTACCCAATATGCCTACGACATTCATGACAATCTGGTCGGCATAACCAACCCCTTGGGCGGAATAACCGGCTTTGCCTACGACGCGGATGATCAATTGATCAGCATGACCGATGCGTTGGGTCGGGTGAACACGCTGACCCGCGATGCCAAAGGCCGGATAACCAGCACGACCAATGCGCTCGGTAACGTCAATACACTGGGTTACGATGCCGTGGACAACGTCATCACCTCGAAGGACGCCCTGAACAATGTCACCACGCTGGCCTATGACAAGCTGCATCGGTTAACCAGCATCACCGATCCGCTCAGCAACCGCAATGCAGCCAGCTTTGATGCGGTGAGCCGCGTGGTCAGCAATACCGATGGCAAGGCGGGCGTAACCAGCTTTGCCTACGACGCATTAAGTCGTTTGATCAGCACCACGGATGCACGTGGTGGTGTCGCAGCACAAACCTTCGATGCAAACGGCAATCGGCTGAGCTTTACCGATACCATAGGCAACAAGACTTCCTTTACTTATGATGCGGCCAACCGCATCACGCGTGTTGTGACCGCTGATGGCGGAGCGGTCAACTATACTTACAATACCCAGAACCGCGTCGCCACAGCAACCAATGGACGGGGGCAAGTCGCAACTTACACCTACAACGCTGCAGGCTGGCCGGTTTCAATGTCGGATCCTTCGGCGACGATTAGTATTACTTACGATGCCAACGGCAATATGCTGACCGTAATCGACGCTGTTGGCACCTCTACCAACACCTACGACGTGGCGAATCGAATAACCAGCCATACCGACGTGTTCGGCAAGGTAATGGCTTATGGCTATGATGCAGTCGGCAACCTGATTACCTTGACCTATCCCGGCAACAAGGTGGTGACCTACACCTATAACGCCGCCAATCGCATGACCTCGGTGAAAGACTGGGCAAACCGTTTAACCAGCTACACCTACAATGCCAGGGGCAACATTACTGCGGTAACCCGTGCCAATGGAACCAGTGGTGCTTACACCTATGATTCAAAGGGACAGCTTGCCTCTCTCGCCGAGACGTTTCCGACTGCCGCAAACAATTATGGAATTGCCTACACCTATGATGCCAATGGCAATATCACCTCTGAGGTAAATACACCGCTTCGCACCGCTCCCACTTTAGTCGCCAACACCATGACCTATGGTGCCGACAATCGGCTGGCCACATTGAATGGGCAGGCCATAACGTTTGATGCGGATGGCAATATGACGTCCGGCCGATTAAACGGAGCGGCTTCAACCTTCACCTATGACGCACGGTCAAATCTCACGGGTGTAGGAAGCAGTAGCTATGTTTACGACGCGCAAGGCAACCGGGTTTCCGCAACGAATGCAGGCGTTACCACCCGCTATGTCGTGGATCCGAACGCAGCTCTTTCCCACATGCTGATAGAGACAACGGCTGCTGGGACACCTGTTGCCTACTATGTCTATGGCGCAGCAGGCTTGATCAGCCGGGAGAGTGCGGCTGGCGTCTATCAGACCTATCACTACGACCTGCGCGGCAGCACGGTGAAGCTGGCGAATACCACCGGAACTGTTACCGACAGCTATGGTTACGGCCCATTTGGCGAGCTGGTATCCAACACCGGTACCACCACCAACCCATTCAAATATAACGGGCGTGACGGCGTGATGACAGAGGCCAATGGACTCTACTACATGCGGGCACGATATTACTCGCCTGAAGCCAAACGGTTCGTGAACAGGGATGTGCTGTTGGGAAGTGTGGATCGGGCGCTGACACTGAACCGGTTTGGCTATGTGAATGGAAATCCGATAACCAAAGTAGACCCGTCTGGGTTGTTTGGTATGTATGGAAACTGGGGTGGGGGAAACTGGAGCGGAGGGCACGCAGGGCCGGATATTCCAACAAACCCTGCAGGTCCAATAGATGCGTTGGATGCTGCTTATATGGGCCATGACTATGGTTATGTCAGCGCAGAATCTGGAAATTTCCAGTCAACTTATAATCCTGAGTCTGGACTTTATAGCACAAAACCTAGCCATCGGAGTTGCGACGTAAAACTTGCCAAAGAGGTTAAGGATGTTGATTACTGGAAGATTTTAATGTCGTCGGGAGGGAAGTCTCCTTCTCCTTTATCGCTGTGGGGATTGTTTTTTGGACCTGGCTCAGCGATATGGGCTGTACTCAACTCGCAACTCAACTTGGAAAGGTAGTGGAATAAGGAAATAGGAGATACAGTTTTTCTGATGCGATATTCAAATCGATAGAAAGCAACAAGGTCAGTGTCACTGCTGTCCAAAATGAATCAAGGGCCAGGATCAGATTGAAATATAAAATGATGAAAAATTTAATTGGCTTACTCGTCGTATTCCTGTTGTCGCTCAGCCAACCCTGTGCTGCGGACAGCTTTACCTATGATGCGCTGAATCGCCTCACCAGGGTGGCTTTTGCCAGCGGCACGGCAATTGATTACGTTTACGATGCAATGGGTAACCTGCTGTCTACGACTAACACCATTTTATCTTCTCCTCCGAGTGCACCGACCGCTGTCACTGTCACCACCGGTAACGGTAATGCCGTTATTACCTTCACCGCGCCTGTCAATATTGGAAGCTCGCCCATTACCAGCTACACCGCCACCAGCTCGCCCGGTGGATTCACGGGCTTTTGCACAGCGCCCTGTTCGTCAATCACCGTCAATGGGCTGACTAATGGCACGGCTTACACCTTCACTATTACAGCCACTAACAATGCAGGTCCAGGTGCACCATCCGTTGCCTTGAGCAGCGTGACACCAACAGCGCAAGGCATAGACCATGTCCCGCGCTTCCAACGTGCCTTTGTAGCGTCTCATGGATTAGACGCCAATATCGCCTTTAACTGCGATATCACCCATCCTTGCCGCACCTTTTACACAGCGGTGGCCGGGGTCAATTCAAATGGCGAAGTTGTAGCGGTAAATTCCGCCGGCTATGGCTCTGTCACGCCCATCCGGTCAATTTCCTTGATAGCCGCCCCAGGCATCTATGCTGGCCTGTCCGTCTTTTCCGGTACAAGCGGAGTAACGATTGCCACACCCGCCATAAATGTTGTGCTGCGCGGCCTGACAATTAATGGTCAAGGTGGTGATTCAGGCGTTTTAATGACCGCTGGTGCCAAGCTTTCAATCGAAAACTGTGTCATTTCCAATTTCAAGGGTATCAACCAGCGCGGTATTTTTGTTAACACAGCAGCTACGGTGCGGATGGTTGACACCCTTGTTCGCGATAATAGCGTTGGCATTGGAGTTCAGGGAGGTGCGACGGCCGCAATTTCGAAATCCAAATTTCTCGGAAATGACAGCGGCGTCCTGGCGCAAAGCTCTGCCGGCACGACAACGACCGTTGCTATCAGCAATACTGTCGTGTCTGGAGGCGGTACTGGTTTAGAGGCATTTTCGGATACTTCCGGAAACTCCCGAATAGACATAACCCGTTCAACGGTCACAAATAATACTGTCAAAGGCATCGTGGCATCTGCCACTGCTGGAACTGCCTCGATCACCCTCAACAAAAGCATGGTAGCGGGAAATGCGATTGGGTTTCATAAGGGCACCGGCGGAACGTTGAGTTCGCTGGGTAATAACACCATAACGGATAATGGCTCTAATACGGGCACGCTTACTTTGATAACTCCCAAGTAATTACCAGTCGAACCGGGTATATCCAAAGCCCCCGGACAAGACCGTTAACGATCAGGAAGTGGCTGTCATCTGCGACACAAACAAGCGATGAACAAGTGTTGGCGGCGTAATTGCCTCGACTCGGCGCGCGTATTGAGGAGGAGCATGACCTACATGGCCGATATAGAAGCGGCCGCTATATTCCCGGCCGCCATTTTCGAGGAACGCCTGGCACGCAATAAAGAAGGGCAGGTGATGTTAACGCTGAAAACGCTTTATCGGGATGGCACGATCCATATCGTCTTATCACCATTGGAATTCATGCAACGTTTGGCTGCGTTGGTTCCCCGGCCAAAGTTTAACCTCATTCGTTTCCATGGCGTGCATGCGCCGAACGCCAACCTCCGCAACGAATTATTCCTGGCAGTAAGAAAAAAAGTAATGTATCCGATACGTATGACGATGTGTCGCAATCCTCGAATTTCGTGCAAATCAGTTGGGCGCGTTTCCTAAAACGGTTATTCCATATAACCATCTAACACCGCCCGAATTGCGGCAGAGCCATTCGAAAAAAATGCCGCTTTCGGGGAGGTCGGCGGCATAAGGGAAGCAGTTTAAATATTTGCTATTGCAAATAATTTGTTAACACATCAGGCATTACTTTTTGAGGCATTGTTGGTTTAAATATATTATTTAAGCCAACATCTTACTTAGATTCCATGATTCTAATATCACTGTGGACTGTAACTACTCCTTTTGTATCGCGAGCAATTGAAACAGCCTTGTCCACTTCTGCTTGACTGTGTGCCATGCCGCTCAAAAATACGGCGCCATTTTTATCTGTATCAACTTTAATATCTTTCAAGCTGCCCAAATGGGTTTCAGCGGCCAGTTTGGTCTTTATTTTTGTTGTTATAACGGAGTCCTTGACGAATGTTATGGGGCTTGAGCGATCCGTATCTGAATCTGCGGTAAAACCTACGACAGGTGTCAGCATCATGCCGATAGCAAGACAAGTTGTAGCAAATTTTATTTTCATGATTCAAGTCCTTTCATTAAATGGAGTTCAATGATAATGCTCTCATGCAAATCCATCAGTTCGCTACCGCTCATAAGGCGGAATTTGTGTAAAAAACCATATCAGGATGGTCTATCCAATAATTTTGCACGGCGCAGCATTGCAAAAGAAAGGCACCAGTTTTAGCAAATTCGTTAATTTTATAAATTTAATCTTTATGCCTTCGCCAGCATTAAATTAATTTAGATCAACAAATACATTGATTCAATTAATTGAATATACATAAGTAAAAGCAAATTTTTTTGCATGTTTTATATTAATATAAACTGTTTATATTTTTATCATGTAATATGAGTAGGTGAATCTTCACAGGTAACTATTTTTTTAAATTCTCATTTAATTTGGACCGAGCCATGACGACTAAAGCAAAAAATGCTGTGAATGCTAAACCTGCTGTGAATGCCAAACCTGCTCCTAAATCTAAAACTGCTACGAGATCATTGCCAACTAAAGTGGTAGCAAGTAAAAAACCTGAGCCTGCTCCAACGGTTAAAGCCATGGCTCCCACAAAGGTGGCTGCCAAAGTGGCAAACAAAAATCCTGACGTAAAATCTGAGGTAACAACTTCTAGAGTAGTTAAAGCGAGAAAGATAAAGGCAGATAAGCCTAAAAAAATTAAAATGGTGCGTGATAGTTTCAGCATGCCTGAAAATGACTACTTGCAATTCGCCGCATTAAAGAGAAAGTGTCTGCTGGCTGGTGTTCATGTGAAGAAAAGTGAATTGCTGCGAGCGGGGTTGCTTTGCTTGTCAAAGCTGTCTGATTCTGAATTGGTTAATGTTGTAGGGCAAGTGGAAGTACTCAAAACAGGCCGGCCAACTAAGCATTGAGGGGTTGTTACGATGTTCTTTTGTCCCAAGCGAGATGTCGTTGTTTAGCGTGTTTTGCGCTTTATCGCAGAGTGACTATGCCATTCAGATGCTGCCGTTGGAAAAGCCTATGGACGCGAGGAACTATTATTGTAAATGACGAAAAAAGTGTAGGCGATGGCAAAATTGATTGCAATCCTCCGTGCCGAAATATACTAAAACTTTGATAAGCTATCTATACCCACCGAGTAAGTGGCTACCCTTGTATTGATAGGTAATTACTATGCAAGTATACGATACCATTGCCGCAGTGGATTTGGGTTCCAATAGTTTCCGGCTCCAAGTCGCGCGAGTGGTGGAAGATCAGATATATCCCCTAGATTCCTTGAAGGAAACGGTACGCCTGGCTGCAGGGCTAACGGCGGATAAATTTCTGGATGACGAGTCCCAATTACGTGCCCTTGCATGCCTCAAGCGATTTGGCGAGCGCTTACGTGGTTTGCCAAACCATGCTGTAAGGGTGGTCGGTACAAATACTTTCAGGCTGGCTAAAAACGCATCCGCTTTTCTTGAAAAAGCAGAAGATGCATTGGGTTTTCCGATCGAAGTAATCGCTGGTCGAGAGGAGGCGCGGCTAATTTATCTGGGTGTGGCACATGGCCTGCCATCATCGCAAAATCATAGGTTGGTGGTTGATATCGGCGGTGGCTCTACCGAATGCGTGATTGGCGAGGGATTGGAGCCGCTTCGAATGGAAAGCTTGTATATGGGGTGTGTCAGCTATAGCAAGCGTTTTTTTGGCGACGGTAAAATTACTAAAGATGCCATGCAGCAAGCGGAACTCGCGGCACGCATGGAGCTGCAAACAATTCGTTTTGAGTTTTCCGGCGGAAATTGGCAAGAAGCGATCGGGTCATCTGGTACAGCACGTGCATTGGCAGATTTATTAAAGCAAAACGATTGGAGTAATGAAGGTATAACGGCAGAGGGACTGGCAAAACTGCGTTCCATGTTACTGAAAGCAGGAGAATGCAAGCGGCTGGATACGCTTGGGTTGAAACCGGATCGCATTCCCGTCCTGCCTGGTGGATTCGCCATTATGTCGGCAGTTTTCACTGAATTGAATATTCAGCATATGAGCGTAGCGGGTGCCGCCCTCAAAGAAGGGGTCTTGTATGACCTGTTGGGTCGTTTGCATCATCAGGATATGCGCGATATCACTGTGAGCCAATTTATGCGACGTTATCATATTGATCCATTACAAGCCAAACGTGTGGAGGACTTATCGTTGTCGCTTTTCAAGCAAGTGGCGCAGCGTTCTGACGTTGATGTTGACGCTGCGCAGCAACAGTTGCAATGGGTGGCCAGGTTGCATGAAATAGGTGTTTCTATCGCACATAGTGGTTATCACAAACATGCAGCTTACATTCTAGAAAACGCTGATATGCCGGGTTTTTCTAAAATGGAACAATTTCAGCTGGGGTTGCAAGTAAGAGCGCAACGTGGGTCGCTTTCCAAAGTGCCAAGATTGTCGGGAATAATACAGGATTGGACCGCAATATTAGCATTGCGTCTGGCAGTTTTGTTTTGTCGTAGTCGTACGGACTTGACCTTGCCTAGAATGCAATTGAAAAGAAGCGGCAATGACTATCGCATTAAACTTGATAAAAAATGGATTGAGCAAAATCCGCTCACAGAAAATGCGTTACAAGCAGAGATCAAAGAATGGAAAGCAGTGGGAGTCAATTTTTCCGTAAATAATTAATTATTAATTATAAATAATGTTTTGATAGAGCCTTAAAACTACAGATCCTTGTGACTTAAAATGTTTTGTACTATCTGCTGATGCATACTGAAATTGAATTGAAGCTACTCATTGATAGCTCAAACATTCCCCAGCTATTGCAGCACCCATTGCTTAACTCAGCGTGCAAATCCGGGTCGCAGAGACAAAAGCTTCATAGCATTTACTTTGATACTCCGAAGCTGGAGCTTATGCGCCAGCAAATTGCTCTGCGTTTGCGTCAGGTTGGTGGGCACTGGATTCAGACCGTGAAAGGCGGCGGTAAGGTGGAGGAAGGGCTGCATCAGCGTTCGGAATGGGAAGTGCCTGTTATTGGCGGCATACTGGATTTAGACAAGCTATCCGCATCACCATGGCATAGTTTTTTTACGTTGGATATCCAAAATAGTTTAATACCAATATTTGTAATGGACTTCTGGCGCACGATCTGGCTGATGGAGCTTCCCAATTGTTTAATTGAGCTCGCATTGGATGAAGGCGAAATACAGGCAAAAAATAAGCAGGTTTCGATTTGCGAAGTTGAATTGGAATTGAAGTCAGGAGCCCCTGAGTCATTGTTTGATCTGGCCCGAGAATTGCGAAAATCAATTGTTTTGCAGCCTGAAGATAGAAGTAAAGCTGACCGAGGCTATATGCTCTATAGCGCTCAGGCTCATGCAAAATAAAGTCCAATAAAAATCGGGCTGATGTTCGACATTACCTTGCTGGTAATAGTATTCAAAGCAGCAGAGAATTACATGCTTTTGACATATTGCAATCTATCATCTGAGTTCTGGATACCCACTCCTCTTTAGCCATATAAATGATCAAAAACGACCAACATTCGAAGAAAGTCATGTCCATACAAAGGGTGAACGCCACAATTCATCGGATGAGTTTTGTCGTGCCGGTCGACACAAAAATATCGGACATTAAAAATAAACTTTCTACATGCATGCATTGTGAAGAGTTGCATATTCACGCGTTGCAACGTACCTACTTTGATAGTTTTGACTGGCGAATTTTTTGTGCCGGTGGCGTTATTGAAGAGGAATCCGGAAATGGTGGTTTTACATTGCGCTGGCGTAACTTTGTGTCCAATGAAATTTATGGCAACACCTCAATTAATAACACGGTCCGTTTCGCCTGGGATCTGCCTGATTGTGTTTTGCGCGAACGTCTGGAGCCTATATTGGAAATGCGCGCCATGTTGCCCCTTCTTCACATGAACTGTAAGGTTCATGGCCTGATAGTGTTGAATAAAGAAAATAAAACGGTCGCCAGGCTGGGTATCGAAGAAAATCGAATTTTGGGATTGACCAAATCCAAGCCACGCAAGCTTCCTGCCATATTGTACGTAGAATCAGTGAAAGGTTACGACGCCGTTTTTAAAGAAGTTTTACAAGTAATCAATCAACAGTTGGCTCTTAAAGTTGATAATCAGGGTATGGTACAGAGGGCAATGACAGCAGTTGAATTACGGCCTGGGGCATATTCTTTCAATTTGAATTTGAAGCTGAGTTCGGAGACACCTATCGCGGTAGTGATTCGCAACATTTTGTTGCGCCTGCTCGAGATTATGAAAGCTAATGAGTGGGGCATAAGAACTGATTTGGACACAGAGTTTCTCCATGACTTCCGCGTCGCTATACGACGGAGTCGTTCGGCTTTAGGGCAAATCAGAGGTGTTTTGCCACATTCAATATGGGACCAATTTAGTCGAAAATTTGCATGGCTAGGAGAAATCACCGGCCCCACTCGTGACCTCGATGTCTATCTATTGAATTTCGGAGCTTATAAAAATAGCCTTCCGTTACCTGTCAGGGATGATCTTGACCCACTTTATTATTTTCTGAGAAAACATCGGATAATCGAACATAAAAAGTTAGTTACCTATCTAGAGTCAACGCGTTATAGAAAAATGATGGCTGCTTCGCTAGCTTACTTGAAAGCTCCATTGCCAGCGCGATCTATACTTCCCAATGCTAACCGCCCAGTGCTTGATGTAGCAAATCAGCGAATATGGCGCATGGTTCGACGAGTCATTAGAGAAGGTGAGGCTATCAATGCGAGCAGCCCTCCTGAAGATTTACATGAACTACGCAAGTCATGCAAAAAACTGCGTTACTTGATGGAATTTTTTCAAAGTCTCTATCCATCGGATGAGATCAAGCAGTTAATAAAATCGCTGAAGTTGCTTCAAAATCAACTCGGAGAATACCAGGATCTTCATGTTCAACTTGCTTCATTGGCAACATTCAGGAATCAGATGAAATCCGAAAGCGGAGCGACTGACCGTACGTTGGTGGCAATTGATATTATTCTCCAGACGCTCGAACAACGTCAAAGCCAGGTACGCAAAATGTTTAAGGCACGCTTTGCAATCTTTGCAGAAAATAAGAACCGTATAGCTTTCAGTAAACTATTTAAACCCAGGATTCAAAAGGAAGCGCGCGCTCATGAAGATCATTGCCTGCTACAACATTAAAGGGGGGGTGGGTAAAACCGCAACGGCTGTTAATCTGGCCTATCTGGCAAGTCGTGAGGGTGCCCGCACATTGGTTATGGACTTGGATCCACAAGGTGCGGCTTCTTTCTACTTTCGTGTTAAACCCAAGATAAAAGGAGGCTTAAAAACGCTGATGGATGGCAAGCAAGGTTTGGATGAGCTAATCAAGGGAACTGATTATGCCAATCTCGACCTTATTCCTGCGGACTTTTCCTTCCGCAATATGGATCTATTTTTGGAAGACGCAAAAAAACCAACGCGGCAATTACGAAAATTGCTCCAGAATCTTGATGACGATTATGACGTTGCTTTTCTGGATTGTCCGCCCAGTATTTCACTAGTATCAGAAAATGTATTTCAGGCGGCTGACGTCTTGTTAGTGCCGACCATTCCTTCTACTTTATCGTTGCGAACGTTAGACCAGATCCTGAAGTTTTGCAAAGAAAATAATCTGGATAATCTTCAGGTGCTGCCATTTTTTTCCATGGTGGACATGCGCAAACAGCTACACCGGCTTATCGTTGAAAAGCCACCGAAAACTTTAGCCGGGTGGCTTAATACTACTATTTCCTATGCCAGCGATATAGAACGGATGGGACTTAATCGTGCCCCCCTTGCCAGCTATGCTCCAAAGTGCCGGGCGGCTTTGGCTTATGAGTCGTTATGGGCAGAAATTAAAGAACGCCTGAGTTGAATTTTTCATTCTGTAGTGAGGATAAATTCGCGCAAAATTTAATCTTCAATCTCTTCATCCAGAATATTGTTGTGGTTATAGAAAAATAGCTTGTTCCTAGTGCAATTAGGAGTGGCGAATGATTACCCGAATCGGCCTGTAATGTAATCTTCAGTTTCCTTGCGCTTAGGATTGGTGAACACCGTTCTGGTATCGCCGAATTCGATCAGGTCGCCCAGATACATGTAGGCGGTGTAGTCTGATACGCGCGCTGCCTGCTGCATATTGTGGGTGACGATGATAATGGTGAATTCTTCTTTCAGCTCATCGATCAGCTTTTCGATGTGTGCGGTAGAAATTGGGTCTAGCGCAGAGGTAGGTTCGTCGAGTAACAATATTTGCGGTTTGACAGCGATGGCGCGCGCGATACACAAGCGCTGTTGCTGACCGCCGGAAAGTCCAGTGCCGCTTTGTTTCAGTTTATCTTTCGCCTCTGTCCATAGCGCTGCTTTCTTCAATGCCCATTCCACGCGTTCGTCCATGTCATGGCGGCTAAGGTTTTCATAGAGTTTCGCACCGAAAGCAATGTTGTCATAAATTGACATTGGAAACGGAGTAGGTTTCTGGAATACCATGCCGATCTTGGCACGGAGTGTGTTGAGATCCTGTTTTTTGTCTAGAATATTTTCACCATCCAGCAGAACTTCACCAGTAGCTTTTTGCTTCGGATAGAGCTGGTACATGCGGTTGAAGGTGCGCAGCATGGTGGACTTGCCGCAGCCTGAGGGACCAATAAAGGCGGTCACCATTTTTTCCGGAATGGTAAGGTTGATGTCCTTGAGGGCGCGCTCAGTCCCGTAGTAAAAATTCAGGTCACGTACGACCAGCTTCGGACTAACAGTTTTTTCAGCACTCATCTGCCTGCATCCTTAATAAGTTGTTGATTTTTGGCGGAATAAGACTCGCGCCAATATATTGAGCGAGAGCACGCTGAAAGTGATGAGTAGCGCGCCAGCCCAGGCGAGACTCTGCCAGTCCTGGTAAGGACTCATGGCAAATTGGAAAATTACTACCGGCAAGTTGGCCATGGGCTGATTCATATCGCTGCTCCAGAATTGATTATTTAGCGAGGTAAACAATAGCGGTGCGGTTTCACCGCTAATGCGCGCCACCGCTAGCAGCACCCCGGTAATGATGCCAGCTCGTGCAGCGCGTAACGTCACCAGGTTAATCACCTTCCATTGTGGTGCCCCCAGCGCTGCCGCCGCTTCGCGCAAGGTATTCGGCACCAAGCGCAACATATTTTCGGTGGTGCGAATGACGATCGGGATGACTAAAATGGATAATGCCAATGCACCGGCCCAGCCGGAGAAGTGCCCAATTTTAATGACATACATTTCATATATGAACAGACCGATTACGATAGATGGTGCAGAAAGCAGCACGTCGTTAATAAAGCGCGTGGTCGGCGCCAACCAGCCGCGCTGGCCGAATTCCGCCAGATAGGTGCCCGCGAGTATGCCGATAGGAGTGCCAATCAGTGCGGCGAGAAAGGTCATCATCAGACTGCCGGCAATGGCGTTGAGCAAGCCGCCCGCGCTGTTGGGTGGTGGTGTCATCTGGGTAAGTACTGCGATGGACAGTTGAGGCAGACCGTTTGCCAGTAGCGTCCATAAAATCCAGCCCAACCAGATCAGACCGAACAGCATGGCCAGGGCCGAAATTCCCAGACATATGGCATTAATCAGGCGGCGGCGTGCGTAGAGTGTCAGCATAATCAGGTCGTGGATCCTTCGCGTTTCGTCAGCATATACAGCATATAACGTGCCAGCGACAACACGATGAAAGTGATTAAGAACAGAATTAGTCCAAGTTCGACCAGCGCTGAGGTGTATAACTTGCCCACTGCCTCATTGAATTCGTTGGCCAGCGCGGAGGAGATGCTATTGCCAGGCATTAATAGCGAGGCACTTAATTTATGTGCATTGCCGATGACGAAGGTGACCGCCATAGTTTCGCCCAACGCACGTCCCAGGCCCAGCATAATACCGCCAGCCACACCGATCTTGGTATAGGGCAACACCACATGCCACATGACTTCCCAAGTGGTTGCGCCCAAGCCATAGGCAGATTCCTTGAGCAGGGTGGGAACAACCTCGAATACATCACGCATCACCGAGGCAATAAAGGGAATAACCATGATGGCCAGAATGATACCGGCGGTGAGCACCCCGATGCCCATGGGAATGCCCTGAAACAAAGGCCCCAATATCGGGAGCGGCCCCAGTTTTTCTATGAGCCAAGGCTGAACATAGTCAGCAAACAGCGGCGCAAATACGAACAAACCCCACATGCCGTAAATAATGCTGGGGATGCCGGCCAGCAGTTCGATGGCAATGCCCAGCGGACGACGTAACCAGCGCGGCGACAGTTCAGTGAGGAAAAGGGCAATACCGAAACTGACCGGGATGGCGATCAGCAAGGCGATGGCCGAGGTTACCAGCGTGCCAACGATCGGCACGAGTGCGCCAAACTGTTCAGTGACCGGATCCCATTCCGCGCTGGTTAAAAATGAGAAACCGAACGCCTTAATGGAGGGCAAGCTGCCGATTATCAGCGAAACGATGATGGCAATGAGTAAAACGAGCACGGCGAATGCAGACAAGCGGGTGACATTGCGGAACAGAATGTCCAGCAAATTATGGCGCTTCATATGTACTTCACGTAAAAACGTCGGCATGATTTTTAAAAGTGCTCAAAATTTGAGGGAGCCTGGCCCCCTCAAATTTTATCCGGCAAAAATTATATCTTGCAAATACATGTTGCCAGAGCTTCTAAATAGACTGTTACTTCCAGATCGCCGTGCCCTTGTTATCCTTGACCTCTGTTTTCCAGGCGGCGCGCACCAGTTGCTGAACTTTTTCCGGCATGGGGACATAATCCAGAGCCTCAGCCATCTTGCCCCCATTGATGTAAGCCCAATCAAAGAATTTTAGTACTTCTTTGGCTGTTTCAGGTTTATCTTGTGTCTTGTGCATCAGGATGAAAGTGGCGCCGGTGATGGGCCAGCTTTCTTTGCCGGGTTCATTGGTCAGCAGCTCATAAAAGCCTGGCGCTTTTTCCCAGGCAGCGTTGGCCGCGGCGGCCTTGAATGAGGTGTCATCGGGTTTGACAAACTGACCGTCATGATTCTTGAGTTGTGCGTAAGTCATTTTATTCTGCAGCGCATAAGCATATTCCACATAACCGATGGAATTTTTTATACGCTGTACATAAGAAGCGACGCCTTCATTACCTTTGCCACCCGTGCCCGCTTTCCAGGAGACGGCTGTGCCTTCGCCGACTGCAGATTTCCATTCCGGGCTAGTCTTGGACAGGTAGTTGGTGAAGATGAAGGTGGTGCCGGAACCGTCAGAGCGATGTACGACGGTGATGGTTTCATTGGGCAGTTTAGTGCCCACATTCAGCGCCATGAGCGCTGGATCATTCCACTTGGTGATCTTGCCGAGAAAAATATCGGCCAGCACCTTGCCGTCCAGTTTGAGCTGCCCGGCTGCAACGCCGGCGACGTTGATGACAGGTACTACACCGCCCATGACTGCCGGGAATTGCATCAGGCCGTTCTTTTCCAGCTCTTCGGGTTTCAAAGGCATATCTGAGGCGCCAAAATCGACTGTCCGGGCGATAATTTGTTTGATGCCCCCGCCGGAACCAATGGATTGATAGTTCAGGCTGATACCGGTTTGGGTTTTATACGTATCGGCCCATTTGGCGTAAATCGGATAGGGGAAGGTGGCGCCCGCACCAGTGAGGTTAACGGCCGAAGCATGGGTTGCTAACGACCACGAGGCGGCAAGGCCAAATATATAAAGAAAACGATTTAGTTTGGTCATATTTTTCTCCAAAAATTAAGTTCGCTACAGCGTAGCTAACTATAGCCATTTTCTATTACATAATTATTACACAGACTAGCAGTGTGTCGGATATCCCCTCATTAAAAAATAAAAAACAACAATTTGCTTTTACGAAATTTCATATTAAAGCTTTATAAATAATTTTTGGACGGGCAGATATTTTTTAAATACGGTTGGAAAGTATGACGGTGGAAATATGATTGGTATACGTAAACCAAGCCACGAGTACAAAGCTTAATCAAAACTATCATCAACCGTGGAATTGGCTATGCAGTGTGATAAAGCTCAGCGCACATGCCATGCGGCATTAACTAGATTGGGATATTCCGGTTTGCCTAGGCTGCCGTTGTAGCGTCCTAGAGCACGGTAGAGGTCACCCTTTTCCATATCCAGGTAGTGGCGAAGAATGATACAACCATATCGCAGGTTGGTGCGCAGGTGGAACAAATTGCCCTTACGTTGGCCGATGAGATTCAACCAAAACGGCATTACTTGCATATACCCTCTCGCTCCGGCGCTGGATACGGCATATTTTTTGAAACCGCTTTCCACTTGAATAAGCCCCAATACCAATTGCGGATCTAATCCGGCGCGCGTGGCTTCGTAATACACAGTCTTGAGGAAGTCCACGCGATAGCCCGCGTCCGGGATGCGTCTTTCCAAGCGGCGCGATGTGTCATTCAACCAAGTGTGGTACTCCTGTTGCGATGCAAATGTCAGCTTGGGTGGCGCTTGATCTGAAACGGAGTGATTTAACGAGATCTGCACGCTGGCAGATAGGGGTTGATAGGTTTGTGCGCCGCCATGGGCTGCGTGGGCAAATAGCAAACCCGCTGCCAGCAAGGATGACAAAATGTAATTTGAATGACATTCTTGAATCGGACGCATAGTTTTAAGGGGGGCTCTAGAAACCCGCCTTCGCACCTCATGCTCTTTAAGATAGTTGTTTTACGGCAGGTTACTGAAATACTTTAAGGTGATGTTTATATTCAAGTGACTAGTACATCGATCACAAAACCATTTACACAATAGTCAGTTTGTCATGATGCTGGGTTTCAGAGGCACAGTAGGTCATGCACGTAAAACGGAACGAGCAGTATTGATGTTGACGGAAACGAATGAACTGTGCTTATCTGTTTTACGGATACAGGTGTGTATAAGGCGCATTGACGGCTAATGCAGTCGTATGTCGCTTCGATCCGCTGCTTGACATCAATTCAGTCTAGGACGTTGGATGTGCTAACCGAAAAGCACAGAATGAATTAAATTTAAAGTATGAGATCCGCTCTTGCTTCATGCGTTAAAATGTATTTATTACAGTAGGACTGCATTTCAATGAGAATTTTATTGAAGTGAGGTTAATTGTATGAACTTAACAATATCTTGTAACGGGATTTGTTGCGCTTCTTCGTCGCGTCGTCCCTTGTACTCAACCATGGGCACTTCTTGGCTGAGACCGCGATCCCCGATTACGATACGATGTGGGATGCCGATGAGCTCTAAATCAGCAAACATTACGCCTGGACGTTCGTTACGGTCATCAAGCAATACTTCAATTCCTGCCGCGCCAATGTCAGTGTAAAGCTGTTCTGTCGCTAGGCGCACGGCTTCGCTCTTATTGATGCCGATTGGGGCAAGTGCCACTTGGAACGGAGCCATGGTAGCAGGCAGGGTAATGCCGCGCTCGTCATAATTCTGCTCTATTGCGGCAGCGACGATGCGTGAAACACCGATGCCATAACAACCCATTTCAATGAATTGAGATTTGCCGTTTTCATCGAGGTAATTAGCATTGAGCGTTTCGGAATACTTGGTGCGCAACTGGAAAATGTGGCCAACTTCGATACCGCGACAGAGTTCCAGCGTGCCTTTCCTATCAGGACTGGGATCACCGGCGACCACGTTGCGGAGGTCATACACATTTGTTTCGTCCAAGCTGATGTCGCGTCCAAAGTTTGCGTGAGTGTAGTGAAAGCCGTCATCATTGGCTCCGCAGACAAAGTTACTCATGGCAGCAGCAGCATGATCAGTCAAGATGCGCACAATGGTATTGACCGGGCCAATGTAGCCGGTACGACAGCCCATGTTCTGATGGATTTCATCGTCGCTGGCGAAACGGAATTCGCCCAGGATCTTGGTTGCTTTGATTTCGTTCAGCATATGATCTCCGCGCAGCAGAAGCAGAGTGAAGTTATCACCGGCATCCATTACGGCGATTGCTTTTAGTACTTGTTGCGGCGTCACATTCAAGAAAGTGGCGACGCTTTCGATGGATTTTTGTCCGGGCGTAATGACTTTTTGCAATTTTTCGCTGGCACTCGCGCGTAAGACGTTTGGTGCGATGGCCTCAGCCAGTTCCACATTGGCGGCATAATTGGAAGTGGGACAGAATGCTAACCCGTCTTCGCCGGAATCGGCTAGTACATGGAATTCATGCGAGCCACTACCGCCAATGGCGCCTGTATCCGCCGCAACGGCTCGAAATTGGAGGCCAAGACGGGTGAAAATGCGGCTGTAGGTGTCATACATCACCTGGTAGGTTTGTTCTAGGCTGCTGAAGCTGGCATGGAATGAATAAGCATCTTTCATTACAAATTCGCGTGCACGCATCACACCAAAACGGGGACGCACCTCATCCCGGAACTTGGTCTGGATTTGGTAGAAATTAACTGGTAACTGACGATAGCTTTTTATCTCACGGCGCGCGATGTCAGTAATAACTTCTTCGTGAGTGGGGCCAAAACAAAATAGATTGTCATGGCGATCTTTAATTTTGAGCATTTGTGGTCCAAATACTTCCCAGCGCCCGGTTTCTTGCCAAAGTTCGGCTGGCTGTATGGCGGGCATTAGCAGCTCAATGCCGCCCCCATTATTCATTTCCTCGCGTACCACGGCTTCCACTTTTCGCAACACGCGTAGTCCCAACGGCATCCAGGTGTACAGGCCGCTGGCTAGTTTCTTGATGTAGCCGGCGCGTAACATTAAACGATGACTGACTAGTTCGGCTTCGGAGGGAGCTTCTTTCTGGGTGGAGATGAAAAATTGTGAAACGCGCATGATGGTATGTTTGCCAAATCGAATTATCAGAATGCTAATTTTACAGCGAACGAAGTAAGCATGCTGTACCGATTGTGATAAGTCGGCTTTCAATATGGTGTGAAATGTGAAAAAATCCACCTTATCTAAATTAATTAAACAGGTGACGAAGATGATTGATCGGGATGGTTACCGCCCCAACGTCGGCATCATTCTGTCTAACGCTAAGAATCAGGTATTCTGGGGCAAGCGCATCAGGCAGCATGCGTGGCAATTCCCGCAAGGTGGCATTCAGTGTGGTGAAACACCGGAACAAGCGATGTATCGCGAATTGCAGGAAGAGGTAGGTTTGCAGTCTTGTCATGTCCAAATATTGGGCCGCACGCGTGAGTGGATACGTTATGAAGTGCCGCAACATTGGGTTAAACGTGAGTGGCGTGGCAGTTACAAGGGGCAGAAGCAGATATGGTTTTTACTGCGACTGGTTGGACGCGACTGTGATGTCTGTTTGCGTGCTTCCGTTCATCCCGAGTTTGATGCTTGGCGTTGGAACGATTATTGGGTTGAGATGGAAAGTGTGATTGAGTTTAAACGGGATGTTTACCGTTTGGCATTGAATGAATTAGTACGCTATTTGCCACCAGCCAACAATTTTTCTGGCTGGGATACGTCCAAAAAAATTTCTAGTAATTTTTGAGTTGTCGCTATATTTTTGAATATTACATATTGATTAATGATGACTTGATAGATTAGAGAATATGTTTCATTGAATGTTCATTCCTTCAAATTTGGCACAAGCTTAATCTAGCCGATTCATGTGACGAGTTAGAAGTAAGAGTTTAGTCGGTGCTCAAGTAGCCAAGAGTTATGAATGCTGCTTTGAAATTAGCAGGGGGCACGCTAGTGGTAATGGTCGTTAGTGAGCTATTTTCCGAAACGTAGATTGCGCGTCAGTTAAGTTACAACTTCACCCAAATGGATATTTCATGAACTTGCGCCGAAATTAAGACAGTGCTCGTGAATATTGCCTGTCTTAAAAAAGGGCATGGCTACATGAAACTTGGATGTATACTTGGCTTTAGGTATGCTTTGAATGCGTTAATTTAGTCAAACGGTAGTATTTGCATTTAAATATGAATTGATCGTCGATAATCGATGATAATCGAAATTTAAAGGAGATAAATATGGCAGACAAATCATTTTTGACCGATATTAAAATCCTGCGTGAACGTGCCCGACAGCACATAGAGCAGGGGGCTATCACTGCTGGATATCGTGGTGACCGTGATACTGTTGTCGATCTGTTAAACGAGGCGCTGGCTACAGAGATTGTCTGCGTGTTGCGATATAAACGACATTACTATACTGCTACAGGCATCAATGCGCAAAGCGTAGCCGCCGAGTTCTTGCAACATGCCACTGAAGAACAGGTACATGCTGACCAGATTGCTCAGCGCATTGTGCAATTGGGGGGAAAACCGAACTTTTCTCCTGAGGGTCTGGCAATGCGTAGCCATTCCGAATATCACGATGGTGATGACTTGCTTGAAATGATTCGCGAAGACCTCATTGCTGAGCGCATTGCCATTGATAGCTACGGTGAAATGATAAGCTACTTGGGTAACGACGATCCTACAACGCGGCGTATGCTGGAATCCATCTTGGCGATGGAGGAAGAACATGCCGACGATTTGTCCAGTCTCTTGGCAGAGATGGGAGGGTGAAAGGTGGCGCTGTACTAGAAATGGGGATGCATCTGGTTTATAAGCGCTTCAATCAATCCTGAACTTGTTTTTTCCGCAAAAATAGTAATTCAAATTGACAAGCTGACTTGAGATCTCAGACAAGCCCGCGCGGAGCATTGTTAAATGGCTCAGTGCAGGCTTCATATCTTAGTTCAACTTCGAATCTTGCTTCGGTGTGGTTAACTATCGCCACATGACGGAGATGGTTTTTGCCTACCTTAAGGTTAGGCCTACGTAACGTAATTAGTCCCTTAGCCTTGCTGTGGCACGCGGTAAATTGGTGCAATATTATTGATCAAATCCGTAGGATAGTTGGATAAGTTAAGGTTATAAAAATCTTAAGTAGTAAATTACCTTATCTTGAACGATTGGTTTTAACTAAGTTTTGCTAAAGCTTCACGCTGTTTTAAGTGGCTGTCAATTATAGCGCTGGGATTCATAATTCCATTAGATATTTTTCGAAAAAGTGCACTACATTAAATATTCATTGGCTATTGCACGGTGAGATATAGTTGAAGAGGGAAAATATGCGCTATTTTAGAGTTTCATTTTTTATTGCTTTTGTGGGTATTGGGCTTGCGGCATGGTGGGGTTATAGCCGGGGTGGTTTTGTGGTCGCACTTGAAGCGCTTGGGATTGCTACTATTCTCTGTGTCATGGAGGTATCACTCTCCTTTGACAATGCTGTCGTCAATGCGTCTGTACTTAAAAGCTGGAACAAATTCTGGCAGGACATTTTCCTGACTATTGGAATGCTGATCGCTGTGTTTGGCATGCGATTGCTTTTTCCTCTTGTGATTGTTGCGCTCGCGGCTGACCTCGGGCTAATGGAGGTGTGGGATATGGGGCTACATAATCCTGATGAATATGCACTTCATTTGACTAATCATCATGCTGAAGTGGCCGCGTTTGGAGGGATTTTTTTATTGTTGGTGTTCCTTAATTTTCTGCTGGACTCTAAAAAAGAATTGCATTGGCTTGGTCATATTGAGGAAAAAATTGCCACATTTGGTAAAGTGGCATCAATCTCGGTAATGATCGCGCTGGGTACACTGTTGGCCAGTTTATCCATGGTCGAAGAGGGCAAGCAACTGGTTGTACTAGTTGCCGGCCTTTGGGGCGTGCTGTCCTACGTGGGCGTAGACGTGATTAGTAGTCTTCTTGAAAAGGAAGAAGATGATGCAAAAATCAGTGATGTTATTAAGCGCGGCGGGATAGGTGGTTTTCTTTATCTTGAAGTACTGGATGCTTCCTTCTCTTTCGATGGGGTGATCGGGGCATTTGCCATTACCAAGGATATTGTCATTATCATGATTGGCCTTGGTATTGGCGCGATATTTGTGCGTTCAATGACTGTATTTCTGGTACGTAAAGAAACCCTTGATACGTATGTGTACCTTGAGCATGGTGCGCATTATGCGATCGGAATTCTGGCTGTCATCATGCTTGCTAGTATGAAGTTCCATATCCCTGAGATTTTCACTGGTTTTGTAGGGGTGGCTTTTATTGCCGCCGCTTTATGGTCTTCATTGCGCTATAGGCGTCTCAAGCAACTAAATAAGTAACAAACCATCACAAAATAGTCCTTGGCTAAGGTATTTTTCTTACGTTGTGATCAGTTGCGCTTATCTAGCTCGTGATTCGTAGGCCGTCTTCGTTAAGACATCATCAATTTTTGCCGGTACTGCCGAAACCGTCACTTCCGCGCTGGCTCAAGGGAAAATCCGTGACAATATTGAGCTGCATTTGCAGTATTGGCACAATAACCATTTGCGCTATGCGTTCCAAAGGCATGAGAGTGAATGGGTTTTGTCCACGGTTCCAGATAGAAATGAATATCTGTCCTTGATAGTCGGAATCGATTAATCCGACCAAATTGCCCAGTACAATTCCCTGTTTGTGTCCAAGTCCAGAGCGCGGCAAGATCATCGCGGCGCACTGCGGATCGGCTAGGTGAATTGCAATGCCGCTCGGGATGAGTTCGCATTGGCCGGGCTGAATAATCATGCTCTGGTCAATACAGGCGCGCAAATCTATTCCCGCCGATCCAGTCGTGGCGTAAGCGGGCGGGTGCTTATGCAAGCGTGGGTCGAGAATTTTCACATCTACTGTTTTTTTCATAATTTATTTCCTTGCCGGTAAAGTTTGACTATATGCTGCAACAAAGCTCGCGCCAGTGTGAGCTTATCCGCGCGCGGTAAGACATGCTCGCCCGTATCGTCAAATAAAATCAGCTCGTTGTCATCTGCTCCAATTGCTTGTTGGGCTAAATTGGCTGCGAGTAGTGGAATTTTCTTGGTTTTGCGCTTCGTTGCAGCGTAGTCGTGCAGATTGTGGCTTTCGGCCGCGAAACCCACGCAGAATGGTGGCTTTGGAAGCCCGGCAACATATCCCAGAATATCTGGATTGGGAAATAGTTCCAGCGTTAGTCCGCCCGTACTCTTCTTGATTTTCTGTCCGGTCGGTTGTGCTACGCGATAATCGGCTACGGCTGCCACGCCAATGAAAATATTGGCATCTGCGACATGTTTTTGGACAGCCTCGAACATTTCCGCCGCGCTGGTGATATTCACCAGCGCGGCACCATGGGGGCTGGATAAGGCTGTAGGACCAGAAATCAATGTCACTTCTGCACCTAACTCCAGTGCGGCCTGCGTGATGGCATAGCCCATCTTGCCGGAGCTGCGATTGGTAATGCCGCGTACTGCGTCTATTGCTTCGTAGGTTGGCCCGGCAGTCAGCAGAACTTTTACGCCGGATAGTAATTTTGGCTGAAAAAAGGTGAGCAATGCGCGTGCCAACTCTGTGGGTTCCTGCATGCGTCCCATTCCTTCTTCGCCACATGCTTGCATACCGCTGACAGGGCCTAGAATAGTTACACCATCAGCAAGGAGTTGCTGGATATTGCGTTGCGTGGCTGGGCTTTCCCACATTTGTCGATTCATTGCAGGGGCAACCAGCAATGGACAATTGCGAGCCAAACACAACGCGGAAAGCAGGTCATCGGCCAAGCCGTGCGCCAGCTTGGCGATGAAATCAGCTGTGGCCGGCGCGATCATAATGGCATCGGTGGTACGGCTTAGATTGATGTGTGCCATATGATTAGCAGTGTGTTCGCCCCACTGATTGGTGAATACCGGCTTGCCGGATAGCGCCTGCATGGTGATCGGCGTGATGAAGTGACACGCAGCTTCAGTCATCGCAACCTGTACCTGCATGCCCTGATTGACCAATAGGCGAGTTAATTCGGCGCTTTTATAGGCGGCAATACCGCCGGTGAGACCAAGCACAATACGTTTTGTTTGAATTTGTTCCATAATGCTGTGCATCTTAGCAAAAACTGCTGTTCTTTATCAAAAAACCACCATGCTTAGGCAAGGGAGAGCAATGGGAATTAATAATTGGCCTGAGGGAGAACGGCCGCGCGAGAAGTTAATCCAGCGCGGTGCGGCCTCACTCTCTGATGCTGAACTGCTGGCCATATTTTTGCGCACCGGTGTAGTGGGCAAAAGTGCGGTGGATTTGGCACGTGATTTGCTTACTCAGTTTGGCACACTAACCCGTTTATTCGCCGCTAGCCAAGAAGAGTTTTGCACTATATATGGTATGGGGCAGGCCAAATATGCTCAGTTGCAGGCTGTGCTGGAAATGTCGCGGCGTGCCTTGCAAGAGGTAATGCGCATGGGCGATGCGCTGAACTCACCGAGCGCGGTACGCGATTATCTTCGATTGCTTTTAAGTGGCCGTGAACAGGAAGTGTTCCTGGTTGTCTTTCTTACCGCACAAAACCGTGTAGTTGCATCAGAGGAAATGTTCCACGGCTCGCTCACCCAAACCAGCGTGTATCCGCGCGAAGTGGTTAAACGTGCGTTGTATCACAACGCGGCTGGAGTCATCTTGGCGCATAATCACCCGTCAGGCGTGGCTGAACCCAGTCAGTCCGACCGCCTGCTCACAGACACGCTTAAACAGGCGCTCGCGTTGGTGGATGTGCGCGTGCTAGATCACTTCATCGTAGCAGGAAACGGGTGCTTGTCATTTGCAGAGCGAGGAATGATGTAGTGGATTGTGTTATAGATTGCTGAAAACCCTTCAGTTAGCGTCCTTTCCTCGCTCATGCGGATTATTTCTCAGTTAACTTTCACTTTTTAGTTTCAAAAAATGTCTCTTTATGAATGGGTGAGTTTTCCGCTTTCCCGTCTTGGTGCAAATTTATGGCGCACTACGCCCATAATCGTTTCCTCTTGACTAGGATGGGAAGTGGCTGTTGTTGAAAAGGAATAGCTGGTTCAATAATTTTTTGTCACGAGGCCGTAATTTACGCATCAGGCCAGTGTCTTTCATCCAGCCAAAAAATTCTTTGGTCTGTTTGCGCTCATGGTGCGGTTTCTACACATATGGAGATAGAGTAAGTCGTCTGGGCTATTTTTAGAAAACCATTATTGCGCTACTGTTTGGCCTGAAGTTTAAAACGAACTTTTTGTCAAAATGGGATCCAACTATCAGATTATTTTGATCAGCCAAAGCGAAATATAGGAGTAGTGATGGGTGAAGTGCCAATATGCAAGATAAATATCTTCGTAGCAAAGAAAAATATTTAGTGGCAAAGTAGATATACTTCTTGCAGTTTTCTTAGGCGAATATAACAATGCGTCCCAATTTTTTAGAATGGAGATTTCATGAAATCAATTTATATTTTGTTCCTGCTAATGATGTCTCTCGCGACATCTATTAACGTATATGCGGCCGGGTCCGTGTTGAGCGTTAATTGTCAAGGTGAGGATGTGGGGGCAGAAGTGTTGGTTAACGGCAAATTTAAAGGCGAATGCCCGTTAGACATAAAGGTACCTGTTGGCAAATTGAAGCTGAAGGTGCAAAAGAAAGTTGATTCCTTTAGTGATCGAATATTTGAACAAGAAATTCGTATGGGCGATGACGTAGTAAAAAAGGTCGATGTGATCTTGGGCGCGGCGCAGCTTAACGCCAAAGGCAAACGGCAAAAACCTAAGATTTCAGCCATGGAAGGTAAGGCAAAAACATTACAGGAAGAAAAGAAGAAATGTGTCGAATGTCCCGAGATGATGCCGATTCCAGGCACCAATTTCGCTATGGCAAAATACACGGTCACGTTCCAAGACTGGGATGCCTGCGTGGTTGACGGCGGTTGTAACGGTTACCGCCCCTCGGATAAGGAATGGGGGCGTGATAAACGTCCTGTGATTAATGTGAGTTGGAATGATGCTCAAGCTTATATTCAATGGCTATCGAACAAAACCGGTAAACCTTACCGTCTGCCTACTGAACAGGAATGGGAAATCGCCGCGCGAGCTGGCACTACTACCGAATATTATTGGGGCATTTTTCCTTTTGGAGATTCGGCCTCTAGCGCTAATGCTAACTGTAATGCTTGTGGAAGCAAGTGGGACAACAGGACAACCGCACCAGTTGGCAGTTTCAAGCCAAACGGTTTTGGCTTATACGACATGTCTGGTAATGTTTGGCAATGGACAGACAGTTGTTGGGAAGGGGACTGTAAGAAGCGAGTGCTTCGTGGCGGTTCTTGGAATGACACCACGTCAAACATTCGCATAGCTACCCGTTTCAAGGATGATGTGACTGAACGTTATCATATCAGCGGATTTAGACTTGCTATGACGCTGAAATAAGAAATATGGGTTAGCGTTTGAGCCTAACGTTTTTATAAGTTTCATGACAGATACATGGGTATATAAAAAGGTAATTGTTGAATGGGAATAGTATGGGAAACTAGAATAAATCTGAGTTTGGATCCTTATTAAAAATCTTATGCACTAATGAAGGAAACCTTATTAAAATAGGTCAAGAGTGCTTTAAAAGTCCGCCCATTTTTTATTTTTTAACGGAGATTTCATGAAATCAACTTATTTTTTGTTCTTGTTAGTTCTGGCTGCATTATCCGCCAATGCTTATGCGGCTGGCTCCACGCTAAGTATTGTCTGTAAAGGTGATGACGTGGGTGCCGAAGTTTTGGTTAATGGAAAATTTAAGGGCGAATGTCCATTGGATATAAAAGTGCCTATTGGCGCGCTGAAGTTGAAGGTGCACAAGAAAGTCGATGCCTTTAGTGATCGCATATTTGAGCAAGAAATCCGTGTGGGCGATGGCGTAGTAAAAAGGGTCGAAGTTTTATTGGGCGCACCGAAACTCAACGCTGAAGGCAAACGGGTCAAATCTGAGCACTTGAAAACTGCTAAGACTGAGGAGAAGAAAGTAGAAGATAAGCTTAAGGCATGTACCGTCTGTCCTGAAATGGTGCCGATTCCAGGCGCAGATTTTGAGATTGGCAAATATGCTGTCACATTCGATGAATGGGATGCATGCGTGGCAGAAGGTGGTTGTAATGGTTATAAACCATTAGATGAAGAATGGGGGCGTGGCAAGCAACCTGTGGTTAGCGTGAACTGGAATGATGTTCAGAGCTATATTGAATGGCTATCGCACAAGACTGGTAAAACCTACCGTTTGCCGAGCGAACATGAATGGGAAATTGCCACGCGGGCAGGCACTACCACTCAGTATTACTGGGGAGATGAGCTCGGGTCTCAGAATGCCAATTGCCATGGTTGTGATAGCAAGAGCAAATTTGAGAAAAAAAAATCTGTTCCAATGCCAGTGGGAAGTTTCAAGCCTAATCCCTATGGTTTATATGACATGCTGGGCAACGTCTGGCAATGGACGGACGGTTGTCGGGAGGGCGATTGTGCGAAGCTGGTACTTCGAGGTGGATCTTTTGAATACGGTCCAGAGTATCTAAATGTAAGTTACCGCGAAGGAATCGAAGCGACGGAACGCATTAACAACCTTGGGTTTCGCGTTGCCAGAACACTGCCGTAAATGAGCATCTTATAGAGCTGGCCATCTAAATAGATCGATAGAACATCCGGAGTGTATCGCAGGAATGACGAGTTGCGCTATTTGGTGGCTGGATCTAGAGGGATCCTAAAAATGGATTTTGCTGACAATATCAATTCGATCATCAGCGATTTGTATGAAGGAATACTAGATCAGCAGTCGCAAAATAAAGCGCTACATCATTTGGCTCAACTGTTGGGTAGTAAGCATGTCGCATTAACTACCTGGAACAAGCACACTAATCTCACGCACATCATACAAAGCAGTGGCCTACCAGAGGCATGCACCAGCGCATTTCAAGAGCATTTCTATTTGCTTGATCCAGATCGAATTTTTGTCAAAAAAATTCCACCAGGTCAATGGTATATTGATTACCTCCATTTTGGAAAAAAGGCCATGGGCTGTTGTGAGTTTTATCAAGACTTTATGAAGCCTTTTGGTTTTGGTTCTCTTTCCGTCTCGCCAATTGCTAGCGATGAAGAATTAGACAGTTTTATTGCCATTCAATATAAAAATACCCCTCAGGCACAAAAGATCGATCAGCTCAAACAATTGTCTGGCTTACTCAGTCATTTACGACGTGTACTCAATATGCAATCTCATTTTGAGTCGATCAAAATTCAAAACGCTTTTTTTCAGGCAAGCCTAGAACAAATAAGATTACCTATTCTGATTGCTAGCGGTGATGGAAGAATTAGCCATGTGAGCCGGCTTGCCGATACATTTCTGTCGCATCGAACTGAAATAAAAATGGTCGCGAATAGCATTACCAGCTGCGATACATTTAACAGAAAATTGATCTATGCAATTCGACTTGCTTGTGGTCTCAATGGCCCTAAAATTGCCAGTGGTTTGAGGATCGGTGTGGATAGCAACACTGCTTTGCACCTATTAATAACACCGTTACCTATTGACCATCAATATTGCTATCAAACCCAACAAAATATGGCCTTGATCGTGATACAAGATCTCAGTTTTCCAATGCTACCGAAGAAAATTTTATTAAAGCAAATGTATGGAATAACGCTGGCTGAAGCACGGGTTGCTATCGATCTTCTTAAAGGTATGCCACCAAAAGAAATCGCACATGAAGCGGGTGTTGCGATCTCAACGGTACGTTCACAAATGAAAGCGATATTTAGTAAAACGGGTGCTTCGAGACAGGCGGATTTACAGCGTATTCTCTATCCTCTTTTGTCTATTGATACAAAATGAAGTGTGTAGTCCGGTTGGGCTGAATGAAATGAAATCCAACATCATTACCGAGGTGCCGATGCAGCGGGAGGTACATGTTGTTTCATTGTTAAAGTGGCCAAACGGCGCTCCGATGTATGGTGCGGCATATGGATGACTTGCGTGCGTCATGAAAACGGTGAAAGACTTATATTCGTGTCACCCGCTAAGCCAAGAGTCAGCTCCATGATGAACACGCGGTAAGAAGATAGTGTTTTCAATGTGAGTTATTTATGCCTACACGCTCACTCTTTAGGGTTAATGCGGGGGCCGATAAGCTCGGCCACACTCCAGTAATTACTGAATGGTCTGCATAACTACCTGGGTTTGCAATGCCAACGTTTTAAGCGCTTCAGCGTTTGTCAAATCTCCCGACGACATAGATTTTTCATTGCTTAGCTGTTCTGTGGCATGAGAGGATACCTGATCTGGCGCTAACTGAGAGTGCTGAGTTAAAGATGCTATCGTGCCGTCATTCAACCCTGTTTTTATGCCGCTTTTTGTTTCAATTCGGTTGGCATATCCATTTGAGGCTGAAAAGGAGTTAGTAGAGACCAAGGATAGCGCCACTCCATCTCCTTCGTCACCAGAAATCTTTAGTAAATATCCCCGTGATCCAGTTACTTGCGGAAAATTAAAACATGCAACCGCACCAGCAAACGTTCCTGAAATTTGATACTCACAAGTAAAGTTAGCGGTAGAATTGGTAACTATTCCATTACCAGTCGAAGTTGCCGTTCCAGTTTTAATGCTTAAATTGCGCACTTCAGAAAATGGAGTTTGTCCAACTACCATTGTAAATAGCCATGTTCCCAATAACCCATCAGGGCCTTCAGCATAACCAAATGGCCTTTTGGAAATAGCTCTTTGAGGTTCGCCGGGAAAGGTGATGAATCCATGCTTTCCGCTAGTAAAATTAATTGTGACATTACCAGCGGAGCCAGCTACAACCGCGTCTTGATGAACTCCTCCCATCGAAGTGCCGCCTTGTGTGTTAAGAAGTGCAGAGGTAAATGTATTGTTAATGATCGGGCCGGATGCATAGTGAAACGTGCCACTGCCATCTGGCCGATAGCCAAAATAAGTGAAAACCATTATTTCGTTTTCTGCCTCAATTTGAAATCCTCTGCCGGGAAGTCCATTGTCTTCACTGTCCACGCCCCACATGCCTGCAGCTGGCATGAATGCAAAGACTGAAGAGCTCGCTACAAGCATCAGGCATGCCAATGTGTTTTTTACGGTTGTCATCTCATTCTCCTAAGATGGATTAATTTATTTTCAGCTCTTATTCGCTTTCAACTTTAAGTTTTCGGTCCCTCTCCTTTTCTAATATATCAATTGAATCTCGCAGTCTGCCCTTGGTCAATACCTGTAAAAGGCATGGCAGGTCGGATAAAAATGTTAATTTACTGCAAAAATATAAAGGTCAAGTTCGAGCCTTGTGAGTAAGCATCATATTGATTTTTTTTGTTTTTTTATTGTAATTTCGAATATCTTTATGCCCTTGCCATTTTGTTTCCGCTTCAATAGCCGCTTTTTTGATGCTGAATATCTAAAGTTGAGTTTATTGATCCGGCACAAATTATTCATGAAGCCGCGTAGGCGACTTTTGGGTCGCCGAAATAACGGCGCACGCGTTCGGGGTTTTGCTCAAGCATGGTCATGTGATCAGTCGCAGCAGCTCTGAGTTTTGCCTTGGTGCGCACTGGCACCTTTGAAGTGATGACGTGCTTGAGATCCGCATTCAGTCTTTCTTCGGGGTTGAGTTCAGGGCTGTAGCTGGGCAAGTAGAACAACTCGATTTTCTGTGCGTTCTCGGCAGCCCAAGCCTTTACAGGTTTGCTGTGATGAACTCTCAAGTTGTCCAGTATCAGAAACACCTTGCGGTCTGTATCCTTGATGAGCGCCTCCAGAAATTCAATGAGCTTGTCGGAGTTAAATGCCTCATCAATAATCATCCAGCGCGTTTTACCCTGATTGGTTACCGTCGCAATCATCGATAGCTTGTGGCGCGTGCCGCCTACTGCGAACGTCACAGGTGTCTTGCCCACCGGCGCATAGCTCCTGCCTCTGACATCCGTGTTGACTAGCGCCGTCTCGTCGCCCCAGTGAATTTCCGCACCTTCTGTTTTTGCTCTGGCTTCAATGGCCGGATATTGTTCATCAAGCCAAGCCTGGACGGCTTCAGGCCGCTGCTCGTATGCTTTTTTAATGGGTTTTTGTGGTGTAAAACCCCAACGTGCCAAGTAGTTGCCTACTGCCCGAATAGACAGCTTGATACTGTGCGCCAGCTCAATGTGCTGGCGCACAGCGGGCCTGCTCCATAGCGCAAAATCCATCTTGAGTTGTTCGGGGCGTCTGTCGCAGATGGTTTGTTGAATCGCCAGCTCTTGGCTAATCGTCAAGCGACGTCCACTGCCAGGTTTTTTACCCCGAACGCCGGGCTTGAGTGCCCCCGAACCTTCAGCCTTATACAACCGCAGCGCCGTATTGACTGCCGTCCAGCTCAGTCCCGTTTGCACCACGATCTCCATCACCGCCACACCTTTGCGGTGCATACGAATGACTTGCTTGCGTCGTTCATGCAGTACTTCTCGCGACTGCTTGCGGGCATCTTCTTTTTCCATACTCCATAGACATCGAAAACCAATAAAAATTCATTTATAAATCGTGCCGGGTCTATAGTTAAAAAAGTATCATTTTTAGAATTTCAGCTTATGCCTTTAGACTATATAAAGCATCCTTCAAATGAAGGATAAATTGAGGTAATTTGGTTTTTTTAGAACGAAAAGAGGATGGTTAGTCACAAATGCTCAAGTCAGGCAACGGCGGTCATGCAGTTTGATTTGTTGCGCTTAATTGAAGAGTCGCGTATTGAATGCGGTAAGCGGCACTTCAAAAAATTTTGATGAAGTGCAATTCGAGGTGGTTAGTTCGCTGGCTGCGTTGGCGAAGTGATGATTACCGATTCAAAATATAAGCATATGCATGTCCTGCCGGTTACGCTGAGCTGACCTCTCTCTGGTTAGAGGGTTGTCCTCACGCTCGTGAAGTCAACGTGGATTGGCTAGCTGGCAGCGGGGAGGAAATCGGAATTGTTCTAGGGTAGAATTGACAGCGGGTCGAGTAGAAATAGTCATTTATTATGAAATTGTTTTTAGATAGCTAGAATCGCATCGAATTTACTATGCGCTATTATTATGAAAAATTTAGGATAGCAGGGATGTGTAATATTTCATTGATGCATCGAGCGAAATTCAAAATAGCCGCTGTTGGAAACTTCGTCCATCGGGCCATGTCCTTAACACTATGAAGTGTAATGAAAATCAGCAGTCATGGATATGCCAATTTATAGTTTTGTTTCATTGTGCATTGGATTATTAGTCGGTGCAGGTGTTGTTTGGTTGATTCTGCGTGCCCGCATTTCTGCTACCGAATTGCGCGCAAAAAGCGAAAGCCAGGTGGACATTGCCAGGTTCAATGAGCGTCTGATCGCCTCACAGGAAGATGCAAAGCGTCTCGCCACTCAACTTGCTGATCTGCAAAAGCAAGCAACGCTCTGGCGCGATCAGCTTGATGCAGCCGGAGATGAGCGTGCGCAATTGGCCGAACGTGCGGACCGTGTTCCTAAACTTGTGGTTAGTCTTGAAGGTGCAAATCAAGAGATAAGTACTCTTAAGCAATCCATCGCGGATATTCGTGAAAAGGTGGGTATGGTTAACTCGACCATTGAGTCACAGGCCGAGCATATTGTGCAACTTCAGCAGGAACGCGTCGCACTGATAGAGCGAAGCGATTTACTGACTCGGGATGTCAATCTATTGAATATGCAGGTATCCGAGCTCACTACGGCCTTGGAAGCTGAGCGCAAGCAGTCGGAAGAAAAATTGCAATTGTTGATTGATGCTCGCGAGCAGCTTTCAAATCAGTTCAAGTCCCTGGCCGGTGAAATTCTGGAAGACAAAAGTAAGCGTTTTACTGAACAGAATCAAACTAACATAGGCGCTTTACTTGGGCCACTGAAGACTCAAATTCATGAATTTAAAGCCAAGGTCGAAGATATTCACCTTAAGGATACCGAGCAGCAAGCAACCCTAAAGGCCGAGCTAAATCAGTTGAAAGATTTAAATCGGCAGATTACCGAGGAGGCTCATGGTCTGGCAACGGCACTTAAAGGCCAATCCAAGATGCAGGGAAACTGGGGGGAAATGGTATTGGAAAATATCCTGGATCGTTCAGGATTGAGATCCGGTAAAGAATATCGTCGCGAAGTCAGCTTCAACACCGAGACGGGCAAGAGCCGCCCAGACGTAATTGTTTATCTCCCACAAGTGAAACATCTTGTCATTGATTCCAAGGTATCCCTCAATGCCTATACTCGGTATGTAAATGCAGAAGGAGAAATTGAGCGGCAATTAGCGCTGAAAGAGCACGTTGCAGCTATTTCCAGCCGAATTAAGGAGCTGTCAGATCGCAACTATTTCGAGTTGCCCGGCCTAAACTCTCCTGAGATGGTCTTTATGTTTATTCCCATTGAATCTGCTTTTGTGGAAGCGTTGCGCGCAGACGAAACGTTATTCCAAAAAGCGATTGAACAGAATGTACTGGTTGCGACGCCGACTACTTTGCTTACCAGCCTCAACATCGTGCGCCAACTCTGGAGATTTGAAGTACAAAACGCTCAAACCGTGGAACTCGCGAAACGTGCAGTCATGGTACACAAAAAGCTTTGTACCTTCGTATGCTCTATGGAAGGAGTCGGCAATCAACTCGATAAGGCCAAGGATTCATATAAAATAGCAATGGATCAATTTACTCACGGGAAAGGTAATCTGATTCAGCAAGTCAACGATTTCAAAAGACTTGGCGTTGCAGTGCAAGGGAAATTCTCTGAGGATCTGCTGGCCAAGGCAGGGCTCGAATTAGAGTTCCTGCCCGAATTACCCGCACAAGAAAATGTACCATTGGAATAAGCATGATTAATAACCAAGTCAAAGGTGACATAGACCGACTCTGGCTGGATTTTGTTACGGGAGGAATTTCCAACTCGCTCATAATAATCGAACAGATATCCTTTCTGATGTTCGCTCGCATGCTGGATATGGAAGAATCGCAACATGAGCGAAATGCCTTACGCCCCGGCGAATCTTCGCATCATTTTTTTCGGGTTGACCAGCAAACACTGCGCTGGAAAAACTGGAGCCGGATGAGTGACGGCGAGGCCATGCTTAAGTTTGTGCGCGACGAGGTTTTCTCTCATCTGCGCATTCTCGGTGGTAAAAAATTCGCATTTTGCGAATACATGAAAAATATATCTCTCCAAATCTCAAAGGCCAGTCTGCTGGTCTCGGTGGTGGAGCAGCTCGGAAAGTTGCCGCTGGGTAATACCAATACCCAGGGTGACTTATATGAATATTTATTGAGCAAGCTTACCACGGCAGGCATACATGGCCAGTTTCGCACGCCGCACCATATCATCAAGCTCATGGTGGAGCTTATTGAACCGAAACCGTCTGAAATCATTGGTGACCCAGCTTGCGGCACGGCTGGTTTTTTGGTGGCAGTAAAGGAATACCTGCGTAAGACTTACTCTGCACCGGAGTTCGTTGAAACACTGGAAGGTGACAGTAAAAGTTATTCCGGTGACCAGCTTGAACTTTATCAGGAGCGCATTCAGCACGGCATGTTCCACGGTTTTGATTTCGATGCCACTATGCTGCGCTTGGCTGCCATGAATCTGATGCTGCATGGGGTGGAAAATCCAGAACTCCACTACATGGATACGCTTTCAAAAATATTTCCAGAAAAATTCCCGGCCATTGCTGATGGCGACAAAGGTGGACTGGATATTATTCTCTCCAACCCGCCATTTAAGGGCACACTGGCGGAGGATGTGCATCCTTCGTTACTTAAAATTGTCCAGACTAGAAAATCTGAGTTGCTTTTCGTCGTTCTAATTCTGCGCATGCTCAAGCATGGTGGCCGTTCCGCTACCATTGTGCCCGATGGAGTTTTGTTTGGCTCAAGTAAAGCCCATTTGGCCGTACGTGAATATTTGCTTGATCGAAACCAGTTGGAAGCGGTGATCTCGCTGCCATCCGGTGTTTTCAGATCTTTTGCAGG
Organism: Candidatus Nitrotoga arctica; assembly: GCF_918378365.1. Taxonomy (NCBI): domain Bacteria; kingdom Pseudomonadati; phylum Pseudomonadota; class Betaproteobacteria; order Nitrosomonadales; family Gallionellaceae; genus Candidatus Nitrotoga; species Candidatus Nitrotoga arctica. The sequence goes on from NZ_OU912926.1 coordinate 1,359,902, forward strand.
GCTTTCTACCGCTATTTTGGTATTCACTAAGGGTGGACGCACTCAGGATGTACTTTTTTACGATGCGCAAGCCGATGGATTCTCGCATGAAGAAAAATGTCTAGAAAATGCTGATAAGGATCTGTCCGACGTATTGATCCAATATCGTCGTTGGCGTAATGGCGAGAGCGAATTTTCTGATCGAACTGCAAAAGCTTTCAAGGTGTCTGCCGCGGACATTCGAGCCCATAATTTTGAACTGTCAATAAACCGTTACAGGGAAACCCGACATCAGGAAGTGAAGTTCGAGGAGCCCAAGGTGATTCTGGCGCGGATGCGAATGCTTGAGGTCGAGATTCAATGCGACATGGCTGAGTTGCAGGCTATGCTTCGATGAAGTTTGTCAGATTGGGAGATGTGGCGCGAATCGTTTGTGGAGGGTCGCTTGACCGATCAAACTCTTCCTGCTGGAATGGCACGATTCCTTGGATTACTGCGAAGGATATTCGCGACGCACGCATCAGTGATTCGTTGGAAAGAATTACAGAATTTGGCCTGAAAGAGTCAGCATCTAATTTATTGCCAGTCGGAAGCATACTTGTGCCAGCGAGCATGATTCTCGAAAATGTTGTTATTAACGATGTGCCGGTTGCTATCAATAAAGATTTAAAGGCAATTATTGTTGAATCCCCTGATCTTGACAGGAATTACATACAGCAATTTTTGCTCTCTAAGGCGAATAGTTTTGAGTTGAGTGGCAAAGAAGGGATGAAAAATGGGTATGCAACCGAAATGCTGGCTGATATTGATATCCCGCTTCTGCCCCTTGAAGAGCAACGGCGTATCGCCTTAATCCTCGACAAAGCTGATGCTATTTGTAAAAAACGCCGTGCCACACTCAAACTGGCAGACAGTTTTTTGCATTCTATTTTTTTGGATATGTTTGGCGATCCGGTGACAAATCCGAAAGAATGGTTAACTCCTTCAATTGCTGTTCAAGAGCGTTACTTGCAAATTCATAATAAGATGGTTTCCATTAAGGAAAAGCTTGCAAATGAACTGGTTCAATCAAATTTTCTTTTCAACAGTCTTGCCGCATCTGTCTTTACCTCGTCTGAGGCAGCCTGAGCAATGAGGATAAATAAAATATGAGTGCACCGACCGCTATCAGTCAGACGGGCCTGACCAAAATTTATATTGAGAATTTTAAAGGCATCAGTTCCGAAGTGCAGATTGACCTAAAACCGATTACTTTGCTTTTCGGTGCAAACAGCGTTGGTAAAAGCACCATCATGCAAGCGTTGCAGTATGCGCGTGAAGTACTGGAGCGCAACAATGCCAACCCCGACCGCACTCTGCAGGGTGGAAATTTTGTTGATCTGGGAGGGTTTCGTAATCTCGTTCATCTACGTGATACGACCCGCCATATTGCCATTCAGATCGAGCTGTCTTTAGGTGGCAAAGGGCTGCCCGACTTGGTGCCGGAAGCCTTTGATGATTGGCAAACAGATGATTCCAAGGTATGGGCTTTTTACAACCTGTTGCATGAAACACGGAATCGCGTTGAGTCGGTAAGCGTGAAGTTGGTGATTGCCTGGAGTCATCTACGTGATAAAGCTGTGGTGATCGGCTATCAAGTGGGCGCCAATGGTGAATGGCTGGCGGAAATAAATGCCACCGATGATGGTCGGGATGTCAGCATCAGTATTAACGAGATCAATCCCATTTTTATGCGCAAGTTTACGCAGGAAGATCTGAGCAATAATCTGGAATATTTTTTACGATTGAATGCGAATTCAATTGCATCCAGTGATTCTGTAGCCCCCAAAATTGAAACTCACTATACGATATGGCCGCACATTATCGAGACGGTAACGGATGCTGGCATGGAAAAGACCGGTGAGGGTTTGCGCGAGTGGCTTTCCGGTTTTGATAGCGCGTTGCCTCGATTGGGCGAACTGTTGCATATCCCAGCACCCGATGTAATCGGTGCGGAGAATGTTTATATCGCCCGAGAGTTTACCGCCTTTATTTCGTCTTTGATTGTCGGACCTGGTGTGCTGGTGCGCGATGAATTGCGCAAAATGCGCTATGTCGGACCCATTCGCCATGTGCCCGCACGCGATTTCGATGCCAGCCTGACCAAGGATGAAGCAGGATGGGCAGACGGTTTGGCTGGCTGGGAAGCTTTGCTGACTGGGCAGCAAAGCCTGATCGATGATGTCAGTCGCTGGATGGCGGACGAAGACAAGCTCAACACCGGTTATGCAATCGAGCGCCGCTGGGTGCGCGAAGTGCGCTCGGAGTGGTTGGATCTGGTTGGCTCTGAAGAATTGAATCCCCAGCGTAAGTGGATGTTGAATAAAGCAATTGAAGCCTTACTGACCAAGCCTCGCATCGGTTTGATCGACACTAAATCCGGTCTGGAAATGCAGTCACGAGATGTCGGAATCGGCATCTCGCAAGTGCTGCCAGTGGTGGTGGCTGCGTTGGAGCCTTCTGCAAGCCTGGTGACTATCGAGCAGCCGGAGCTTCATATTCACCCTTCGGTACAAGTGGGTCTGGGTGACCTGTTAATCCACAGTGTACTCCGCCACGATATGAAATTTTTGATTGAAACGCACAGCGAGCATCTGATTCTGCGCTTGCTGCGTCGGATTCGCGAAACATCGGAAGGGAATTTACCGTCGGGCTTTCCATCTGTTTCTCCAGAAATGATTGGGGTTTATTATGTAGGTCGCGGAGAAAATGGGGTTCAGATCAAATCTTTGCCCGTTGATGAGGCAGGTGAATTCACGGAAAGCTGGCCTAAAGGATTTTTTGATGAACGAGCCGGAGAGCTGTTCTAATGATCAAAGAATTTGCATTAGATCCGGATGCTATCACTTCGTCTTATCGCGAGTTCTGCTACTTCACAGAGAAGTTTGGCGTGAGCCAGGGGCGAGTTATTTCCGCATTTCCAAAGAAGTGGAGAAAGCTGGTTTGTGATTCGGCTTTGCGGGAACATAAGGGTAAAGTCGAGTTTTCTAAAATTGTCGAACGTCTTAATAAATTTGGTAATGATATCGTTTTTGATACGAGTCGACCGAGTGGCGAAGGTTCTCAGACGTGGATAGATCGGGCATTAGTGGAGCATGCACGCAAACCCTTTGCGGCGATTATCTCAGCAACTGCTGTAAATCACCCGGATGTGTTGCTAAAAGATGAAATTGATGAAGAAAATCCGCGCTTCAAAGCCGCGCGACAGTGTGCTATTCCTCGAACCGCCCAAGCCCTGATAGGCTGTGCTGAGTTTTTGATTCGGCACGCTAAAATAATTAAGCTGGTTGATCCACATTTTGATCCTACCAAGCCTCGCTATCAGCGACCGTTAGAGCAGATATGTTCGTTATTGCCCGTTAGCAAAGCCATTGTGGAAATACATCGCAGCGATGAAATCGCCAACGACGAGCTGATTCGACGTTTCCAGCAGAGCGTTTCCATGTTGCCTTCAGGCGTGAAGATGCAATTGCATATTTACGAAAAAGCACAAATGCACAACCGCTTTATCATTACCGAGAGTGGCGGACTGATTTATGGGGTTGGCCTGAGTGATAATGAGGATGGTGGTGGCGCGCCGGATGAAGAGGTTACCTTGATGGAAACAGCAGTCAAAAATACTCGCTGGAATGATTACAGCAAAACTTCGCCTGTAGCTATATGGCCATGATAAAAGCATTTGTGCAGGTGAGTTCAGTTGAAAAAATGAACATACGCAGCCTATTGACTAATACTATTAACACCATCTGATTGTTTACTTTGCAATGACTGTATTATTTATTTTGACATGACATATCAAAAATTTATTGATCTTCCTCCCATGCTGAGCGCCCAAGGGACTGTGCGTTTACCTGGTTCAAAAAGCATTTCCAATCGCATGCTGTTGCTCGCTACGTTGTCTCATGGGGTAACAGAAATCCGTGATCTTTTGCATTCGGATGATACAGAGCACATGCTGAAAGGATTGCGCACTTTGGGCGTAGCAGTGGAAGCATTGGGGGACCATGCTTATCGTGTGCAAGGGTGTGCTGGCGATTTTCCTGTTAAGGATGCCAAGCTGTTTCTCGGTAATGCGGGCACAGCTTTTCGCCCCTTGACAGCTGTACTGGCATTGGCGGGTGGGCATTATGAATTGTCGGGCGTGCCGCGTATGCACGAGCGCCCCATCGCTGATTTGGTGGATGCATTGCGCGGGCTGGGTGCGAATATTCGTTATCTGGGTACGGAAGGTTTTCCGCCGCTCGAAATACATCCTGCTGCGCTACTTAGTGGCAGCCGTATTGCGGTGCGCGGTGATGTTTCCAGTCAGTTTCTCAGTGCTTTACTGATGGCGCTGCCATTGATGCGTAGTTCAACTACGGTGGAGGTGAAAGGCGAGCTAATTTCCAAGCCCTATGTCGAAATTACACTGGCAATGATGGCGCTTTTTGGTGTGCAGGTTGTGCGAGACGGCTGGAATTCGTTTACGGTTCCTGCCGGTAGCCACTATGTCGCGCCGGGTTTGATTCATGTCGAGGGTGATGCTTCATCTGCTTCGTATTTTTTAGCTGCGGGTGCTATCGGTGGCGGCCCAGTGCGAGTTGAGGGTGCGGGTCACGATAGTATTCAGGGTGATGTGCGCTTTGCCGAAGCATTACAGCTGATGGGCGCGCGCATCGCAATGGGGCCGAACTGGATGGAAGCGCGTGCACCGGAAAATGGCAGAATGAAAGGCATAGAATTGGATTGCAATCACATCCCCGATGCGGCAATGACGCTGGCGGTGTGTGCGTTGTTTGCCGATGGCGTAACCACGCTGCGGAATATCGCCAGCTGGCGTGTTAAGGAAACCGATCGCATCGCAGCGATGGCCGCTGAATTGCGCAAATTTGGCGCAACGGTGGAAGAGGGCGCGGATTTCATTCACATCATGCCTCCTCAATCCTTGATCTTGGCTTCGCAATCCTCGATCGATACTTACGATGATCATCGCATGGCAATGTGTTTCTCGCTTGCCGCATTTAGTCAGACGGGCGTGCGTATCAACGATCCTCAATGCGTAGCCAAAACCTTTCCAGGTTACTTTGAAAGTTTTGCCAGTGTGGTTAAGGCTGTGCCAGTCATTGCCATTGATGGCCCTTCTGCTTCCGGTAAGGGCACCGTGGCGCAGCTGGTTGCAGCACAACTTGGGTTTCATTATCTTGATAGCGGTGCGTTGTATCGCCTGTTGGCACTAGCTGCACAACAGCAGGGAGTAGCGTTGAATGAGGAGGATCAATTGGTTGATCTAGCGGCATGCATGGGTATATGCTTTGAGGGTATAGATTCTTGGTTGGATGGTGTGCAGGTGACTGATGAGTTGCGTTCTGAGCAATCAGCAGCTGCGGCGTCCAGAGTGGCGGCATTCCCAGCGGTACGTACCGCATTATTGGGCAAGCAACATGCTTTCCGTCGGGCACCAGGGTTGGTTGCAGATGGTCGTGATATGGCCTCAGTGGTGTTTCCTGATGCTTCTTTAAAAATATTTCTGACTGCCAGTGTAAAGGTGCGTGCCGAACGGCGTTATAAACAGTTGATGGAAAAAGGAATGAGTGCTAATATTCCAGACCTTTTGGAAAAAATTCGCGCGCGCGATGAGAGTGATAGCCAGCGTAGCGTGGCTCCATTGCAACAGATGCCCGGAGCCAGTTTGCTCGACACCACCGGCTTAACTATCGAGCAGGCGGTGCAGGAAGTGCTGACACGTTACCATTCCATGCATTGAGTACGCGCATGAGTTCGATATAAAAGTTGTATTGATGTACGTTTGATAGCCCCGCAATGAACCTATCGTTCGGGTTTTTTAACCAGCCCCGCCAGAAGCGGGTTTGTCTTGGATATCTTTATAAATGAATGCTAACGCTGCCGTAGTTGAAAACGATCTGGAAAGTTTTGCCTCCCTGTTTGAAGAAAGCTTGACGCGCAAGGAAATGCGCGCGGGTGAGTTGGTCACTGCGCATGTTGTGCGCATCGATCATAATGTGGTGGTGGTGAATGCCGGTCTGAAGTCCGAAAGCTTTATCCCCGTCGAGGAATTCTTCAATGCCGCAGGCGAGATTGAAGTAAAGGCTGGTGATTTCGTCACTGTGGCTATTGAATCGCTGGAAAATGGTTACGGTGAAACCAAGCTGTCGCGCGAGAAGGCCAAGCGCCTCGCGGCATGGATCGAGCTGGAAGAAGCGATGAAAGAAGGCAGAATCGTTGAGGGTTATGTCAGTGGTAAAGTTAAAGGTGGTCTGACTGCTATGGTGAATGGCATACGCGCATTTTTGCCTGGTTCGCTGGTGGATATCCGTCCGGTTAAGGACACCGCGCCTTATGAAAACAAGACCATGGAACTCAAAATTATCAAGCTTGATCGTAAGCGTAATAATGTGGTTGTTTCGCGCCGGGCGGTGCTGGAAGCAAGCCATGGAGCAGATCGTCAGGCTATGATGGAAAACCTGAAGGAAGGCGCAATCGTTAAAGGTATTGTAAAGAACATTACCGACTATGGCGCGTTTGTGGATCTGGGTGGTATTGATGGCCTCCTTCATATTACCGACTTGGCGTGGCGTCGTGTCAAACATCCTTCTGAAGTGCTGGCGGTAGGTGATGAAGTAGAAGCCAAGATTCTTAAGTTTGATCAAGAGAAAAACCGTGTTTCTCTCGGTATCAAGCAGATGGGCGATGATCCATGGACCGGCTTGGAACGCCGATATCCACAAGGTACCCGGCTGTTTGGCAAAGTGACCAACCTGACTGATTATGGCGCGTTCGTGGAAATTGAACAGGGCATTGAAGGTTTGGTACACGTGTCTGAAATGGATTGGACTAACAAGAACGTGCATCCTTCCAAGGTGGTACAACTAGGTGATGAAGTTGAGGTCATCATTCTGGAAATTGATGAGCAGCGCCGACGTATCTCTCTTGGTATGAAACAGTGCAAATCCAATCCATGGGACGATTTTGCCTTGAATCATAAAAAAGGCGATAAGGTAAAAGGCCAGATCAAGTCGATTACTGATTTTGGTATTTTCATCGGCTTGGAAGGTGGAATTGATGGTTTGGTACATTTGTCTGACCTTTCCTGGTCTGTGCCTGGCGAAGAAGCTGTACGCAATTACAAAAAAGGTGATGAACTCGAGGCCGTGGTGCTGGCAATTGATGTGGAGCGCGAGCGCATTTCGTTAGGCGTCAAACAAATGGATGGTGACCTCTTTAATGGTTATATCGCAACACATGACAAGGGTAGTGTAGTAAACGGGGTGGTTAAGGCAATTGATGCCAAAGGCGCAACAATTACCCTGGATGGTGATGTTGAGGGCTTCCTCAAGGCTTCTGAGGTATCTGCTGACCGTGTCGAGGACATGCGTAATCATTTGAAGGAAGGCGATGCAGTGAAGGCTGTGATTATTCACGTTGATCGCAAGAACCGCGGCATTAATTTGTCAATCAAGGCGTTGGACAAAGCTGATGAATCTGTAGTAATACAAAAAGCTGCCTCACCTGCTGTAGATAATACATCTACGGCTGGAACGACCAACTTGGGTGCCTTGCTCAAGGCTAAGATGGACACCAGCAAGATTGACGCACAATAAGGAGTGATAAGGATGACCCGTTCTGATCTTATCGCAAAGTTGGCGGAGCGTTATCCGCAACTATTGGCCAAGGATGCCGATCTGGCAGTTAAAGTGATCCTTGATGCCATGGCGGAAACCTTGGCGCGGGGAGGACGTATTGAAATCCGCGGCTTCGGCAGCTTTGCGCTGAACTACCGTCCACCGCGGATAGGACGTAATCCAAAATCGGGTGATAAGGTGCAGGTTCCGGCCAAGTATGTGCCGCATTTCAAGGCAGGTAAGGAATTACGTGAGCGGGTTGATTACACATCTTCTTGAAGTCTGTTCTGAACTTTTTTAGAGCTCCGGACAGTTTAGTCGTAAGCATTATTTGCAGAAAAAATTGACGGCCTGTCGCAAGATAGTGCCGTCAATTTTTTGCTCATTCATGTTATTGTCGCAACGAAAAATTATTGCAGGTGAATATATGCGCTATATGATTTGGCTGTTGCGTGCAGTATTGTTTCTAATTCTTCTTGGTTTTGCCATGAAGAATGATCAGCCTGTGGTGTTGCACTATTTTTTTGGCTATGAATGGCAATCATCATTGATACTCATTTTGTTGTTGTTTTTTGCCGTGGGCGTAAGTGTAGGTGTACTCGCTGTGCTGGGCAATATTTTTCGGCAGCGTAGAGAAATTGCCATTCTAAAACGCGAATTGCGTTTGAAAAATAAACTGGTCAGTGTTGGCGAAAATAACCCAGATATTCCATGAATTGATGTGTGCTAAGACAGTTTAGCATTGACTTCAGGCGATAGGAATTGCGCAGTTTTTTTATTGATAGATTATTTTTGTTTACTATGCAAGATCTAGGTTTTTCCGGGCGAGGTATGTATTACCTCTCCCTTCTAAATTTCCCAGTCAAACAAAATTCTGTGTAATTATCACTTGATTCATGAAATACTTAGGCTTATTAATTACATATAACCTTTTTAATCTGATGTGTCGTTTATGGAATTTGAGCTGTGGATGCTGCTGGTTTTTCCGCTGTTTTTCGGGATGGGCTGGCTGGCAGCGCGCATAGATATCAAGCAAATGTTGTTTGAATCTAGTGCTCTGCCGCGCTCCTATTTCCAGGGACTGAACTTTTTGCTCAATGAGCAACAGGATAAAGCTATCGAGGCATTTATTGAGGTAGTTAAGGTTGACCCACAGACGATAGAACTGCACTTTGCGCTAGGTAGTTTGTTTCGCCGTCGCGGCGAGGTAGACCGCGCCATTCGCATGCATCTGAATTTGATTGAGCGCGTCGACCTGGATGAAGACAAGAAACAACAGGCGTTATTTGAACTGGCGCAAGATTACCTCAATGCCGGAATATTAAATCGAGCCGAAGAGCTGTTTCTTAAATTACAAGCTACATCGTATGCCAATGCCGCGCTAAATTTTCTACTTGAGTTGTACCAAAAGGAAAAGGATTGGTTCAAGGCGATTGACGTGACACACCGTCTGACTGTGTTAAGCGGTCAATCGCATGGTAAGGAAGCTGCTTTTTTTTATTGCGAATTGGCTGCAGCAGAATTGACACAGCATCGAATCGATGCTGCACGTATCCATTTAGACCAAGCGCTGGAAGCCAATCCTCAGTCGGTGCGCGCTACCATGATGTTGGGCGACATAGAAAATTTAGCGCAGCATTTTGCAAATGCCATTGAAATCTGGCAGCGCATCGAAAAACAGAACCAGCAGTACCTGCCCTTGGTGGCTGAACGTCTACTACAGGCTTATCGTCAGGCTGGATATGTAGATCAAGGCATAGAGATGTTGCAGGGCTATCTGATCAAGTACCCCTCGTTGGATTTGATGAACGTGCTGTTTGATGCCATTCTGCAACGTGATGGTGCTGAAGCGGCCTATAGGCTGGTACGTGATGAACTGCAGCGCAACCCTACACTACTTGGTCTAGATAAGCTGCTGGAGGCGCGGTTGCTGGAAGTATCAATCGAACATCGTGCTGATGTGGCGATGGTGAAAAATTTGGTGCATCAACGCACGCGTACGTTAGCAATGTACCGTTGTGCCAATTGCGGTTTTAAGGCGCGCCAGTTTTACTGGCATTGTCCGGCATGTCATGGTTGGGAAACCTATTCTCCACGCAGAAGTGAAGAAAATGGACAAAAAATATGAGCGATCCTAAAATTATTGTCGCGCTTGATTACTCTGATGCACAACTTGCACTAGAGCTGGTGGCACGGCTGGAGCCTACGTTGTGTCGCCTTAAGGTGGGCATCGAATTGTTCACCACAGCTAAGTCACGATTGATCGAACAGCTCATGCAACGTGGTTTTGAAGTATTCCTTGATCTGAAATTTCATGATATTCCTAATACTACGGCACAGGCATGCAAAGCTGCCGCTGAATTAGGCGTGTGGATGGTCAACGTGCATGCTCTGGGTGGACGCAAGATGATGGAAGCGGCGCGCGAGGCAATGAGTTTATATACCCAATCGCCTAAGCTGATTGCCGTGACATTACTTACTAGTATGGCACAGGAAGATTTGACCGACTTGGGGATTGAAGCTACCCCCGCCGATATGGTGCTGCGTTTGGCTAGGCTTGCGCGCGATAGCGGGTTAGACGGGGTCGTATGTTCTGCGCGGGAGGCTGCTTTGCTGCGCCAGCACTGTGGAAGAAAATTCTGTTTGGTTACACCGGGTATTCGTTCGGCTGATGCTGTTGCCGATGATCAATCGCGCATCATGACACCCCGCGCCGCGCTGAATCAAGGTGCAGATTATCTGGTAATTGGCCGTCCCATCACCCGCGCCGTCGATCCGTTGCAGGCATTACAGAGCTTTGTTAAACAGATCGCGGAGGTGGAATGAAGGTACGTAGATCATTCGTCAGGCTTGTTTGCTTGGCGCAGCTGCTGTCCCAGCAGGGGAATGATGGCATTGTTACATTTGAAATTTGAACCAAAGTATCTATGAAAATATGAATTCTGTATTCCGGCGTAATGTATTACCTCAAACAATTCTATCTATTCTGCCACTGACGCTATTTTTTCCAGTTGGAATAATTTACACAGGTATTTTGTTGTTTCTGTTCAGTTTATTATGTTCAGGAGATTTTCGGACGAAATGGCTGACAGTTAAAGCGAGTCCACTTTTTTGGCCTATTTTAGGTTTATCAGCAATAACATGCTGTGCCGCAATTTTTTTGGAGCGGTCTCAAGATTTCTTCTGGTCGGGATTTGTACACTATCAAATTTATATTGTCTTATTGTTTTTTATTAGTGTTGGATCAGGAGATTGGCAAAGGCGGGCAGTCACAGTTTTTTTTGTGGGTGCGCTCTATGCAGCTACGTTGTATTACCTTAACTTATTACAGATACTTCCAAAGATAGAAATCTTTGCAAATTACCTGGTTTATCGCGGAAATAAGTCTATTTTGCTTGCTATTTTGTTGGCAATAGCTGCTGGGTGGATGCTTTACGAAATGACATCACTCGTTGATCGCCGATGGCTTTGGTTGAGGGTGGCAGCATTTTTATATGTTGTAATCGCGTTGCTGTTTCTCGCTAAATCGCGCACTGCCAGTTTGATTTTTGTATTGTTGTGTTTATTGTTTTTTTTGAAATATCTCACAATGTCTTGGCGTAGTGTGCTTTGGATGTTAGGTTTTGTATTGATGTTTGCGGTTGCCTGGATATCTGCATCGGATTTACGTCTGCGCGCTATCGGTACGATAAATGATATTCATGCCTTTTCGCAAGGTCAACAAATAAGTGATGATGGCATTCGATTGGAAATGTATAGCGTCACCACCAAGATGATTGCTGAGAAGCCATGGACGGGGCACGGAATAGCGACTTGGCCTTCCCAGTATCAGAAACATGCAAAAGGTTTACTTAGTGAAAAGACGCGTACCCCGCACAATGATTATCTGTTTTACGCTGCCGAAATTGGGTTTATCGGACTTGCTGCCTTATTGTGGATATGGCTGACCCAATTGACTGTTGCCTGGAAAATTGGTGGTGCCCATGGGATCTGGCTGGGCATGTTGGGGGTGGCAATCATGGTGGGTGGTATGTTTAATGCTATCTTGCGAGATGCGGTATTTGGCATGCCATTTATGATTTTGCTTGCCATTCCGCTGGCTGGTGTGACGCGTAACCACGTTCGAGCAGTATGACGCAAGAAATTGAAAAATCAGTACCCCAGCGTCATGCAGGCGCTGACGAGCGCGTCATTTTGTGTATGAAATGGGGCGTTAAGTATGGCCCTGAATACGTCAACAGGTTATATGCGATGGTGACACGGCATTTACATGGGCCATTTCGTTTCGTTTGTTTAACTGATCGAAGCGAAGGTGTGCGCGCCGAAGTGCAGTGCTTGTCCATTCCTGATTTAGCTTTGCCAGAAGGTATTCCTGAGCGCGGTTGGAAAAAACTGACTACCTTTGAGTCTAGCCTACACGGATTACAGGGCACCGCGCTGTTTCTTGACCTTGATGTAGTGATTGTCGATGACATTGACTGTTTCTTCGAGCAACCGGGCGAGTTTCTGATTATTCATGATTGGAAGCGACGTTGGCGCATCACCGGCAATTCGTCAGTTTATCGTTTTCGCCTCGGTGCACATGCTGATTTGCTGGCCGAATTCCGGGCCAAACAGACTGATATTCGACGTAATTTTAGGAATGAACAGGCATTTCTTTCTGACTGGTTACATCGCCAAGGAAAGTTGAGCTATTGGCCTGATGCTTGGTGCCGTAGTTTCAAATATCACTGCATTCCCCGTTGGCCTTGTAACTATTGGTCTGCCCCAATTATCCCAGAGAGTGCGCGCATTCTGATTTTTCATGGCGAAGTCAACCCACCCGATGCGCTAGCCGGACGGCGTAACCGAAGGTTCCGATATGTGGAGGCCGCACCCTGGGTATCTGAGCATTGGACTGAATGAAATCTCCATAAAACGTGCATGCATTTTCTTTGACTGCAAAACTGCGTTTATCACGCTCGATTCCATAAAACTCGTGTGCGGAATTTTTATTTGAATTCATGTTTGCTCTCTTTTGTCCAAACTTTTTCAAATTCACGCCGTGACCGAATGGAATTGACATGAGTAACCCGACTGCAACACAGCCCACTATCGTGCGTACTGAAGTAATCGTTTCAACTTACAACAATCCAATGGCACTGAACTATGTGTTGTTAGCACTGGCCGGTCAGCGCAACGCCGACTTCATGGTGTGTGTAGCAGACGATGGATCCGGCGAACCGACGCACGCGCTACTTGAGAGTTGGAGTCGCCGTCGTCTCAGCCCGATTCCGCTGCGCCATATTTGGCAGCCAGATGACGGTTTTCGTAAAAATACTATCTTGAACAAAGCAATCGACTCGTCGCAAGCGGATTACCTCATCTTTATCGACGGCGACTGCGTCGCTCGCCCCGATTTTATTGCCTGTCACATTGCGCGCCGCGCCGAGGGTGCCTTTCTTTCCGGCGGGATGATCCGACTGCCAGACAGGTCAACGTCGGCACTATCGGAGCAAGGCATCGGTAGTGGCGAGGTTTTTCGACTGAACTGGATCTTTGCGCAGATAGGACTGCGAAAGCTCAGCGTGCTGCTCAAGGCTGCAGTATTGCCGATGGTGTTAGCGAGCAAGCTTGAGTGGATCACGCCGGTCAAGCGTACTTGGAACGGCGCTAACAGTTCGGCCTGGCGGCGCGATCTGATTGCAGTTAATGGTTTCGACGAGTCGTTAAGATACGGTGCGGAAGATGTGGAGATGGGTGCGCGCCTGAGCAACCACGGTATTGTCGGGCAGCATATTCGTTACAGTACTTGTCTGCTGCATATCGAACATTTACGTGGTTATGCCGACGCTAATATTGTGCAGCGTAACAAGGCATATGTGCGCGAAGTGAGGCAGAGTGGTATCGACTGGACCGCTAATGGCATTGTCAAGCTCGCCGCACGACCAGTCGCAGAAATTGAATACGACCAATTACTTTCTTCTGAGAGATAAGCTGTGCATATCACTACAGAAATTGACAGCGCATGAAGCACGCATCAATTGTGGTTGGCAGGCATAAGCGGAACGATATTTTCAAGCCTGGCGCTGGCCCTAATGGAGGCGAGTTTCATTTACCGTACCGTTTGTTGCGTGAACTGTTTCTAGAAGCTGGGATCGAGCTTTCAACCGCCGATATGAACATCGGCCATGAAGTAATATTTGAACTGCATATTAACGCGCGGCGTCGCTTGCCAAAATGTCCAGCTTACGCATATCTATATGAAGACCCGATTATTCGACCACTCAACAGCGAGATGGCGCAGTTACGTCGTTACCGTAAGGTATTTACATCGAATGAAACACTAATCGATGGCAAACAAATCTTGTGCTTGGATTACCCCAACGATTTAAATTTGCGGCGAGTGCCGAGTTTTATCGAGCGTGATTTGTTTTGTGTGATGATTGCGTCAAATAAAGCGTTGTTACATCCTCATCCCCTTAGTTTGCATGGCAACCGTATTGAGATTATTCGTTTTTTTGAAACGCAAGCTCCTGAGTTGTTTGCGCTATATGGCAAGGGTTGGGACATCCCGGCGGTGGGTCCGGGCCTAACAGGACGTCTTATCAAGCGTATGAATGAATGGCGTGCCTGCATTGCTCCCAGCCGACCATTTCCGAGTTATCGCGGGACTGTGTATTCAAAATCAGAAGTTTTGGACCGCGCCAAATTCTCTATCTGTTATGAAAATTCACGCGGCAGCCCAGGCTATTTGACTGAGAAAATTTTCGATTGCTTTACCAGCGGCTGCATACCGATTTATATCGGTAGCACACATAGAACAGCGCTCGTTCCAGAAGATTGCTACATCGATGGCGATCGTTTTAATAGCTCTGCGGAGATGTTGCATTTTTTGCAATCAATCGACGCCGTCAGTCACGCGCGCTATCAGGCGGCAATCCAGCGCTTTCTAGCCGGATCAGACAGCGCACGCTTTACCAACGCGTATTTTTGTCAATCGCTGGTGAACGTTGTAATGGCTGATTTAAGGGGGAAAGGTGAATCTGCGCCAGCTTGAAACTCATGTCATTAAACTAATGTGATATACGAACAGTGTAACCGTCATTTAACAGCCATCAAGGCCATCAGCTCGCTTTCGCTAAATCCCGCCGCCCGTCTTGCTTCAATATTAAAAGGCCCGCGTAACGTTGGTGCCTTGTAAATTTCTGCTAGCGAGGCATAGGTCGCAACAGGCTCAAGGCCACGTGTCTCGCAAACCCAGTTAAACCAGCGATTGCCTATCAATACATGGCCAATCTCATCTGCAAGAATGATGTCGATAATTTCAGCTGCAACAATATCTCCTGCTTGCGCAAGCTTGGCTCGCAGAGGTGGGGAGGCATCCAGGCCGCGCGCTTCCATAGTGCGCGGAACCAGTGCCATGCGGGCAAGGATATCATCCGTGGTTTTTTCGACCATATCCCAAAGTCCGTTGTGTGCTGCAAAGTCGCCGTAGGCATAACCTTTTGTACCCAGATGGGCAGAAAGCAAAGAAAAATGTCGAGCTTCTTCTGCTGCGACCTTTAGCCAGTCAATATAATATTCGCGCGGCATTTCCGGGAAACGCCAGATAGCATCCAGGGCCAGATTGATCGCGTTAAATTCAATGTGTGTCAGCGCATGAATCAGCGCAGCGCGGCCTACTTCAGTACGCATAGATCTGCGTGGCACAGACAAGTATGAAACGAGCTCGGGAAGCAGCGGATGACCGGGGATAGATTGCAGCGTTGTCAGGGAAGCATTGACCTCCAAGCCAATTTCGCCTTTTTTCCATGCTTGAGCCAAAGCGATTACTCCAGCGGATTTCAGAACAGGATCCGGCTCTGCCAGCCAATGAAGCGCTGCCAAACGAAGCTCTTTAGGAACATCATGAAGCATGTGCTATGCCTGCGTCTTTTCAAACAGCGCGATGGATTCGACATGAGAGGTGTGCGGAAACATGTTCATCACGCCTGCAGTCTTTAGTATATAACCCTTCTGATGCACTAATATCTCGGCATCACGCGCCAGCGTTGCGGGGTTGCATGAGACATACACGATGCGACCCGGCGCATCAGCACCCAGTGCCTTGATCAGTTCAAACGCGCCGTCGCGTGGTGGGTCAATCAGCATTTTGTCGAAATGGCCTAACTGCACTAATGTCGCTTCGTCTATCTCAAACAAATTCATCACGCTGAATTGGGTGTTATCCGTTAAATCATTAAACGCGGCATTCTGCGCGGCACGCTGCACCAGCGCCGCGCTACCTTCGATGCCCACTGCCTGAGCACCACTGCGCGCAATGGGCAATGTGAAGTTGCCCAGTCCGCAGAATAAATCAGCGATACGTTCATTTGGCTGAGGATCCAGTAAACGCATGGCGCGACTTACCATGACGCGATTCATATCTGCGTTGACTTGGGTAAACTCAGTCGGTGCAAACGGCATGGTAATCCCGAACTCGGGCAGACTGTATGTCAACTGCGGTGCGTCCAGCGGGTAAAACGGTACTGCAGTTTCCGGCCCTTTTGTTTGCAGCCAAAATTGTACCGCATAGGTATCGGCGAACTGTTTGATTGCATCTTCATCAGCGGGCGAAAGCGCCTGTAAAATGCGTAGCACCAGCACATCCACATGTTCGCCGATTGCTACTTCGATTTGCGGCAACGCATCGCGAGTGGTAAAGCTTTCATTCAACTGTCCCAACAGCGGCAATAGCTTGGCAATTTTAGGTGTCAAGATTTCACAATGCTGCATGTCTGCCACATAGCCGCCACGTTTTTCGCGAAAGCCTACCAGTGTCTTGCCCTTCTTCAATACATGGCGCACTGAAAGCCGCGCCCGCTGCCGGTAGCCCCACGACTGCCCATAGATCGGCGGCAAAATAGTCTGGGCCTTGACCTTGCCGATGTGCCACAAGTTGTCTTCCAGAATGCGCTGCTTGGCGGCAACCTGTGCACGTGCATCCATATGCTGCATGGAACACCCTCCGCATACGCCGAAATGCTTACATTTCGGCTGGACGCGCATAAAAGTTGGCTTAATAATTTGGCCGAGTTGTGCTATCTCAAAGCTGGTTTTTTTACGATATGACGAATAGGTGACGCGCTCATCCGTTAGCGCACCTTCGATAAAAATTACTTTACCATTTGCATGCGCAATGCCGCGACCTTCGTAGTCAAGCGATTCAACAACAACGCTGTTTGCGTGTATGGATTTATCAGTCATTTCATTCTGCAATTTTAAAAATTTTAGTTTCCAGCATGACACCAATTTGCCCCAGACCTATGCTTATAAGAATCAAGCTCAATAGTACGCCCGCACCGTTTGCCAGCATGTCGGCATAATCAAAAATTCGGTAAACAGTTATGCGCTGCAAATATTCTATAGCGACACCCAAGGCGACCAGCAGCCCCGCTATAAGAATACGGGGCGCCCGTTGTTGATAGACCTGACAGAACCATAGCATCAGAAAACCGTATGCCAGTGCGTGCTCCAGTTTGTCAGCATTTAAAAAATGCATGGGTTCCGGTGGATGAGGTGTGAGCGAAAGGTAAATGATCGTGGCAATCCATAGCCCCCCCAGCGTAAGCCAGATCCGACGAAGCTTGTACATGGTTATGGTTTTACGATTGGCCAAGCAGCGAGATATTCCATCCAGTGCGATTCGGGGGATTTGCTTAAGGTATTGCGCACCAATTCACATTCCCGCTCGTAACGAGCATGTGTGAATTGACCACGCATCAACTGGAAGCGCGCATATACCAAATAAGTATTTACCACGTCAGTTTCACAGTAATTGCGGATTTCATGCAGCTTGCCCTGTTGATAAGCATCCCACACCTTGCTACCGTCCATACCCAGTTTGCCGGGAAAACCGATTAGCTTGGCCAGATCGTCCAGCGGAGCGTTGGCACGGCCTGTATACAATGCAAGCAAATCCATTAAATCGAGATGCCGAGAATGATAACGGCTGATGTAGTTATTCCATTTAAAATCCTTGTCATCCTCTCCCATATCCCAATAGCATGCGCATTGAACACCGTGAATCAGGCCACGATAGTGCAGCACGGGCAGGTCAAAGCCACCGCCGTTCCATGACACTAATTGCGGGGTATACTTATCGATGCCGTCAAAGAAACGTTGAATGAGAGCGCTCTCATCATCTTCCAGTCCACCCAGCGACCACACGCGGAAATTGTCGCCCTCACGCAACGCGCATGAAATGGCCACCACGCGATGCAGATGATGTTGCAAGAAATCACCGCCTGTTTTCTGGCGACGCATCTGAAAGGCCATCTCCGCTACATCCCCATCGCTCACCTGTGCATCGAGTCCATACAGGTTACGAAGACCGTCGACGTCGGGAATAGTTTCGATGTCAAAAACAAGAACAGGGGTCATCAACACCGAGGGTATTGTAAAGTTGGAATGAATGAAAACATTAACAAGCTCCTGGAATTATAAAATCAGTGAGTATTTACAAGGCAAATTGCCTTCTCGTATACCCGATACTACTATCGAGTAACGGAACTATCAGATTCGCTAGCTCTTGATAATTACTTTTTTGACCAACTGCCGCCACTTTGTACCCACCAACCCGCCTGGGCACGCTGTATCCAGCGTTGTGCAAATGTATTGCGGATATCACCTTCCCACTCGGGATGTGCGTTAGCGCGCGCAATCTCCGCATATAGCGCCTTACGGTCCTGATTCTCCGCTGCAACCAGCCCATTGGCTTTCTGACGTGCAGCCATTGGAACGGCATTGGCATCGCGTAAGGCAACCATACCATCAGAAGTCAAGCCGACCGCGCCACTGGCATAGAACTCTGCCAACTGTGCATGGCGCGCCTGCATTGACTGCTGCAAAGCGACAACACCAGGGGTATTAATCTCGATGTTTACCTGTGCAGATGCAGCGGCAGAAGCACACAGTACAAACAGCGCAAAATAAAATTTAATTAAGTTGTTCATATTGATTTCTCCTTTTTAATTTCAGGTGCAACAGACGGGGATTTATCAGATTTTGGGGCCGTAACAGATTTTTCGGTTTGCCAGACTTCGTCGATTATCTTGTCAGCTGCCTTTTCCGCTGCTGCTGCGGGAAAATAAATATTGATGGTGACGCAGGCGCTCAGTGCCATGCCTGCCAAAGGTAGTACGGTCCAAACTTTTTTCATCGTGCCCCTCCTTTATTTGATCACTGCCTTATTGTCCTGCGATACCCGCTTCAAGCGGTTTAATAGTTCACTCCAGCCTACTTTGCGATTGTAGCCGATCACAGTGATGGCGGGAATGCCGCCACCTTTTACGATCGTATAAACGTTACCCTTGTCTTCCACCCCGGCCATCGTGCATATGTCATTCTGCAGCATGCAACTCAGCCCGATGCGGTCATAACCGAAGTTTTCAAAGATGCGCAAAAAACTGCGCTGCAAGGCAGCAACCCCGCCTGCGCCCCCCAGCGAAGAAATATTTTCTACTGCCTTTTGGCTGATTCTCTTGCGATATTTTCCTGGGCTGCTCGCCAGCTTGGCATCAAAACGTACCGGAAGCCAGCTCACCAGTTCGAGATTGTTCACTCCCAAGTCAATACGTCCCTGAATATTGCCGAAAGAAAAGGTGCGTGTGAGGAGGTCGAGATCTAGTTCGCGCATGTCCAAATTACCCGACAAGCGAGGTGCGCGACCGAATGGATCAAATAACTCCAAGTTATTTGCCAGCACCGTGCCATCGAATACTCGAAATAATAAAGTGCCATCCACCTTGAGCAATTTGTCCAGATAACTTACTTTGGGAATAGAGCCTGATAGTGAACCGTGCATCTCAGGCCAATGCAATGCAGCACTGAGCTTCTGCATGGAAATTGATGTCAACGTGCTGGAAAAATTCCACTGCCACATGTCATTCACGTTATGCATATGAAAATCGTTCACCTCTAACTTGCCGTCAAGTAGGGGCAGGGTGGCTGTTGGAAGAATGAAATCCATCCCACGCATCTGGATTTGCCATTGTGTTGCACCCAGCGGCAATCCCATCAATTCGCCGTCGGCAAAAGCCACATGCGCTACATTCTGCAGTTGGGCGTGCCATGGAATATCCGCATTAATACCGTGTAGTGCAAAGCGTTTTTCACCGTCCACTACAGCTACATCGCGCAACTTTAGCAGCAGTACTTGGGTGGCGCCATTGCGGTATTGCCAGTCCACATCAGCACGTCCTTTCAGTTCTGTCGCCGACAAGGCGCTCTGTTCCAGAAATGGCTTGGCATAATTAGCAAAGCCATTAGCCAGCGAAAGATTCTCTCCAACCAAACGGCCTTCCAATAAGTTGCTCTTCTTAACATCCCACAGTGCATTCAGCTCAACCTTGCCTACCTCTGGCAGCTTAACCACAGCCTGCGTTATTTTTAGTTGTGCACCGTCCCACTGACCAGAGGCCCGAAGCGTATGTCCGCCGTGCAGATACAACGGTTGCCAGAATAGTTCACCACCCTGCCAATCGAGTGCGCTGCGCCAATTCCATTTTTGGCCTGTGCGATCTGCATTGACATGCAGCTCGCCTGTCAATTTTTCGGCGGCATGCAAACCACTTGCATCTGCAGCAGCCAAATCGGCCAACTGCAGATCAGCATTGATTTGGCTTACTCCCCCTTTATCGCCATGTACCACCAAGGTGCCATTCAGTGTGCCCTGTGTAGGCAATGGCCCATTCGGTGAAAGCAAGCCTGCCAGGCGTTTGCCTTGCGCATTGCGTAATAGTGCGGTGGCACGCCACGGTTTTGCGCGGAAATCAGCGCTCACCT
This sequence comes from Candidatus Nitrotoga arctica, assembly GCF_918378365.1. Taxonomy (NCBI): domain Bacteria; kingdom Pseudomonadati; phylum Pseudomonadota; class Betaproteobacteria; order Nitrosomonadales; family Gallionellaceae; genus Candidatus Nitrotoga; species Candidatus Nitrotoga arctica. The sequence goes on from NZ_OU912926.1 coordinate 1,380,346, forward strand.
GCCATAACTCATTAGCGTTAGCGGCAAGCTGCAACTCCAACCGTTGCGAAGCAAATTCGTAACTAAACGTGAATGGCATGTCTGGAATTGCATCCAGCTTACCTTTATGGCATGTCACGCGTGTTGAATTGAGCAAAAATTCCGTACAGTGTATGTATACCTTGCGCCATATTTTTTCTGCCATATGCAATTCGTCTATGCTAAATTCTGCCGAACCCTCTTGCGCTAATATCACTTTTATTCCGCGTGCGGTAAAGCTCGGCGCGGCAACGTCAGCCACATTTAATGTAATTTGAACGGCATAAAGCGGCGTAGACAAAAATAACAGGCAAAAAATCAATAAGCCGGATAGGCAGCAACTTAGCAGGTGGATTTTGGTATAAATAATTGTCTTGTTTAACATATGGCAACTCTCTTCCATGATACCAAACCATGCTTCATTTCTGCTAAACTGGTTTTAACAATTATAGAGTCCGACATGAGATTTTTTTCCGTTATATCCCTGTTCTACTTGATTGGCTTGCAACCCGCCTGGGGCGAAAATATTTCACTAAAGATTGGCAAACACAGTATTCATGCCGAAATCGCCAACACCCCGCAAAGCCGCGAACAAGGACTTATGCAGCGCGGTCGTCTATGCGCAAATTGCGGCATGCTATTTATCTTTGAAAAAGCTGACAGGTATAGCTTCTGGATGAAGAATACGCCGCTGCCGTTAAGCATCGCGTTCATCGCTGTCGATGGCTCCATCCTCAACATTGAGGAAATGCAGCCTAACACCGAAGATACGCACCACGCTCAAAGCGATGCATTGTATGCACTAGAAATGAATAGCGGCTGGTTTACCCGGAATGGCATCAAACGAGGGAAAATGGTTCAAGGATTAAGGCAGGCTCCTACAGGATACTAACCTCCCTAAACTGCATAAAAAATCCCGGTGAATCCCGGGATTTTTTATTTTGCTCACGCTTTAAAAATTACGCGTAGTTCTTTGTTGCGAAATCCCAGTTAACCAAGCCCCAGAAGCTTTCAACATATTTGGCGCGGGCGTTGCGATAATCAATATAGTAAGCGTGTTCCCACACATCACAGGTCAATAACGGCTTGTCATTACCGGATAGGGGTGTGGCGGCATTGCTGGTGTTAACGATGTCCAGCGAGCCATCAGACTTCTTCACCAGCCATGTCCAGCCTGAGCCAAAGTTACCCACGCAAGAAGCAGAGAATGTTTTTTTAAAGTCTTCGAAACTACCCCATTTCTTGTTGATACCCTCCGCCAGCGCTCCAATCGGCACACCGCCACCATTAGGCTTCATGCCATTCCAGTAAAAGGTATGGTTCCATACTTGGGCCGCATTGTTGAAAATGCCGCCGCTAGATTTTTTGACAATCTCTTCCAGCGTGGCGTTCTCAAATTCAGTGCCTTTAATCAAGTTATTGAGATTGGTCACATAGGTTTGGTGATGTTTACCATAGTGATATTCCAAAGTTTCCTTAGAAATGTGCGGCGCAAGTGCATCCATAGCATAAGGTAGTGCAGGTAAAGTATGTTCCATTTAGTTCTCCTCTATTTAAGTTTCAAGTGGTTCAAAATTTACAGTCGAATAACAGCCCTTGGGGCTAAAAAAACATCACAATAAAGGCTAGTATGGTTTCCTCCATTTTTGCCAACAAAACTCACCGACTAATCGGTTTATATCGAATTCGCTTCGGCTTCGCACCTTCTTCACCCAAACGCTTCCTTTTATCCGCTTCGTATTCTTGATAATTGCCATCGAAAAAGGTGACTTGGGAGTTGCCTTCAAAGGCAAGGATATGGGTAGCGATACGATCCAAAAACCAGCGATCATGCGAGATAACCAGCACACAACCGGCGAATTCCAGCAGCGCGTCTTCAAGCGCACGCAGGGTTTCCACGTCGAGGTCGTTGGAGGGTTCATCCAGCAACAGAACATTGCCGCCCGAAATAAGGGTTTTTGCCAAGTGCAGACGTCCGCGTTCGCCCCCTGAAAGATTACCGACCAGCTTTTGCTGATCTGCGCCCTTAAAGTTAAAGCGGCCAATGTAGGCGCGCGAAGGCGTCTCAAACTTGCCCACGGTGAGGATGTCATTACCGCCGGAAATAACATCGAACACAGTCTTATCGCTCTCCAGCGCATCGCGCGATTGGTCTACATGCGAGATTTTGACTGTTGATCCGATCTTTATTTCACCAGAATCCGGTTTTTCTTTTCCAGTTAGCATGCGGAATAGCGTCGACTTACCTGCGCCGTTGGGGCCAATAATGCCAACGATAGCGCCGGGCGGAATCTTGAGGCTGAGATTGTCAATCAGCAGTCGATCGCCATAAGCTTTAGAAACATTATTAAACTCTATAACTTCATTGCCCAGCCTGTCCGCCACGGGAATAAAAATTTCCTGGGTCTCATTGCGCTTCTGATATTCCTGCGAATTTAATTCCTCAAAGCGGGCAATACGCGCCTTTGATTTTGCTTGCCGTCCTTTGGGATTCTGGCGCACCCATTCCAGCTCTTTGCTTAGTGCCTTTTGGCGCGCGGACTCAGAGGACTCTTCTTGCTTGAGCCTGGCTCCTTTTTGTTCCAGCCAGCTTGAGTAGTTTCCCTTCCACGGAATCCCGTGACCACGATCGAGTTCTAAAATCCACTCGGCGGCATTGTCAAGGAAGTAGCGATCATGTGTCACTGCCACCACGGTGCCAGGAAAGCGTAAAAGAAATTGCTCTAGCCATTCTACCGATTCAGCATCCAAATGGTTGGTCGGCTCATCTAGCAGCAACATGTCTGGCTTGGACAGCAGCAACTTGCACAACGCAACGCGACGTTTCTCGCCTCCGGAGAGATTTTTGATAACGGCATCCCACTCGGGCAGACGTAATGCATCGGCAGCAATTTCCATTTGTTGATCCGCATTACCGTCACTGGCAGCGATGATGGCTTCGAGTCGAGCCTGCTCGGCGGCCAGTGCATCAAAATCGGCATCAGGATCAGCATAGGCAGCATACACCTCATCCAGTTTTTTTTGCGCACTGAATACTTCACCCAGTCCTTCCTGCACTGCCTCGCGCACGGTCTGCTCCGGGCTAAGTTGTGGTTCTTGCGGCAGATAGCCGATATTCAAGTTCGGCATCGGAATGGCTTCGCCTTCGAAATCCTTGTCCACGCCAGCCATAATCTTTAGTACGGTAGATTTGCCCGAGCCATTCAGTCCCAGCAGGCCGATCTTGGCACCAGGGAAGAAGCTGAGGGAAATATCCTTGAGAATTTGGCGTTTGGGCGGAACGATCTTGCCCACGCGGTTCATGGTAAAAACATATTGGGCCATAGTGTCTATTTTTTTGTGTCGAATGATTAATTAGGTGTGTAAGCTTACCCCAAGGCAAAAAAATTTGGGAGTATGTTAAATGCGCAATGAAAAGGTAAAGATAAACGGTCGGAGCTTTGATTGAGCGCGCCACACGCTGCATGCAGGGCTGGCGCGGCTTTTACAAAAGCTTTGACTTGAAAACCACCGTCCTGATCTGAATAATTACATCCAAATAATCAAAATTCCTACTGCCAGAATTAATCCTCCTTTGATCACGTAATACAAAGATCGATTCCATGCTTTCAGTTTTCGACGGTACTGACCTGCCAACCAAACAAAACGGAATAATTTGTTGATACCACCGGTTTGATCCCCGGTTTCATTGGGTGAGCTTGCTGCGGTCATGATTGTTCTGCCTAACCATTTGTTAATCATTTGTGCCCAGCGGTAGCGCATTGGGCGCTCAATGTCGCAAAACAGGATAATGCGATTGGTGTCGCATCCATTTTGAGCCCAATGAATATAGGTTTCATCAAAGACAACGGCCTGTCCATCTCGCCAACTATAGCGCTGACCATCGACTTCTATAAAGCAGCGATCATTATTGGGTGTCACCAAACCAAGGTGATAGCGCAGTGATCCCGCGAAAGGATCGCGATGCTCATTGAGTTTTCCGCCGGGCGCTAATTCTGCAAACATAGCGGCTTTCACGCACGGAATAGCGCGCAAAAGTGCAACTGTTTGTGGGCAATAGTATTCAGCTGACGGATGGCTGGCGCCATACCATTTTAAATAAAAGCGTTTCCATCCATTTTTAAAAAACGAATTAAAACCTGCATCATCATTTTTTTGCGCAGCTTTGATCTTCTCCAAGGCTTGTAGATTAAGAGCTTCAGCTCTGATTAATTCCCAATTCTCTTCCAGCAATTTCAAGCCATGGAATTGACTGACAGAAAAATAGGCCGTGTAAGGAACCCCTGAAAACAAATACATAAACAGGTTCATCGGCGCCACGATGGATGAGTGATCGAATAACTGACGAAACAAAGGGAGACGGACCTTACCCCGAAAATGGACGATAAAAATTGATATCACATAAATCGAGATCACTGCCCATTTCATAACAACTCCTCCATTTACTGCTACTCAAAGAGATATTTTATCTTCATCGCCAACTAAGTTTGGCATTATTTTTAAAATTATATACTTATGATATTCACTCTTTGTCTGCTTCTTTCGACAAAGAAAAGAGATCCCAAACAGCTATGAACATTGCAGCAATCACCGGACCGATGATAAAACCGTTCAGGCCAAAAAGAGCCATGCCGCCAAGCGTTGAAATAAGTACTACGTAGTCTGGCATTTGTGTGTCCTTACCAACGAGCACAGGCCGAAGAATATTATCAATCAGTCCGATCACAAGCACGCCAAATGCGATCAGGATCACGCCGCTCCAGATTTCACCTGTAACGAGAAAATATATTGCGACCGGTGCCCATATTAATGCCGCACCAATTGCAGGCAATAACGAAAGAAACGCCATCAGGACGCCCCATAACAGCGGTCCCTGAATACCAAGAATCCAAAAGATTAAACCACCTGATGCACCTTGCATCGCGGCCACAGCGATGTTGCCTTTTACCGTCGCACGAATGACCGTGATGAACTTGCTGAGCAAATGGCGCTTGTGCTCCATACTTAATGGAATTGCTTGCTTGATCCGTCCGGACAAACCGGAACCTTCACGTAGCAGAAAGAACAGCAAATACAGCATGATTCCAAAACTGATGATGAACTCAAAAGTATTTTGACCGATAGTGAAAGCCTGAGTCGCAATGAATTTGCTGCCTTCCATCACGCCGGTAGATATCTTGTCTTGCAATGCGGAGATGTTTCCAAATCCGAAACGATCTAGTAGATCGACCATCCATCGCGGCAAGGCGTTAATGATCTGTTGAAAATACGTGCCGAAATGTAGCTCTCCCGACTGGAGTTTTTGGTAAAGGCTGACTCCCTCTTGCACTAGTGAAGCGGTGATGAACGTCAGCGGGAGAATTACTATAACCAAACAAAGTACCAGAGTGGCGAGCGCAGTCAGATTCTGCCTGCCGCGCGTTACAACGAGCAAACGACGATAGAGTGGTGTAAACAGTATGGCAAGGACGCTACCCCAAAAAACTGCCCCGAAAAATGGCCATACGATCCAGCCGAATGCAATGGAAACGATAGTTAACAGAAGTAAAAATGCTTTTTTCTGAAATTCTGAGGAATTCATATGTAATTTTGGAGACCAAGTGAATGGTATTCATTGTTTTGGAGTCTCAATGTTACCTGAACTTAGTATTGAAGGTAGATCAAGAATATATCGACAAACTATGCCAGATTTATTCTTGGCAATTTTTAGAATGTAACCACTGCCCCCAATAAATTAATATGCCTCTAAACCATTTTCAGTTTAACCTGAGCCTGCGTCAGGCAAGCGTTGAGGAGGTGTAATGACAATTCTGCTCTCCACGCACGCCGATTGAATCGATAACAGAACTTATTGAGATACTCTTGCAGATACTTGGACGATACCCCGTGATAGGTTCCCAGCAGAAACGCCTTGAGGTTGCCGATGGCGATATGCACCCAGGGCAGCCATTCTCCGGCTTTGTCGGGCGGGGTCACCCGTGCGGTATGGTGCTGGGTCTTGCCGATCTCCACCAACGAAGCCAGCGCATCATTGCGCACTATTGATCCGGCACGAATTATTCATGAAGCCGCGTAGGCGACTTTTGGGTCGCGGAAATAACGGCGCACGCGTTCGGGGTTTTGCTCAAGCATGGTCATGTGATCAGTCGCAGCAGCTCTGAGTTTTGCCTTGGTGCGCACTGGCACCTTTGAAGTGATGACGTGCTTGAGATCTGCATTCAGTCTTTCTTCGGGGTTGAGTTCAGGGCTGTAGCTGGGCAAGTAGAACAACTCGATTTTCTGTGCGTTCTCGGCAGCCCAAGCCTTTACAGGTTTGCTGTGATGAACTCTCAAGTTGTCCAGTATCAGAAACACCTTGCGGTCTGTATCCTTGATGAGCGCCTCCAGAAATTCAATGAGCTTGTCGGAGTTAAATGCCTCATCAATAATCATCCAGCGCGTTTTACCCTGATTGGTTACCGTCGCAATCATCGATAGCTTGTGGCGCGTGCCGCCTACTGCGAACGTCACAGGTGTCTTGCCCACCGGCGCATAGCTCCTGCCTCTGACATCCGTGTTGACTAGCGCCGTCTCGTCGCCCCAGTGAATTTCCGCACCTTCGGCTTTTGCTCTGGTTTCAATGGCCGGATACTGTTCAACAAGCCAAGCCTGGACGGCTTCAGGCCGCTGCTCGTATGCTTTTTTAATGGGTTTTTGTGGTGTAAAACCCCAACGTGCCAAGTGGTTGCCTACTGCCCGAATAGACAGCTTGATACCGTGCGCCAGCTCAATGTGCTGGCGCACAGCGGGCCTGCTCCATAGCGCAAAATCCATCTTGAGTTGTTCGGGGCGTCTGTCGCAGATGGTTTGTTGAATCGCCAGCTCTTGGCTAACCGTCAAGCGACGTCCACTGCCAGGTTTTTTACCCCGAACGCCGGGCTTGAGTGCCCCCGAACCTTCAGCCTTATACAACCGCAGCGCCGTATTGACTGCCGTCCAGCTCAGTCCCGTTTGCACCACGATCTCCATCACCGCCACACCTTTGCGGTGCATACGAATGACTTGCTTGCGTCGTTCATGCAGTACTTCTCGCGACTGCTTGCGGGCATCTTCTTTTTCCATACTCCATAGACATCGAAAACCAATAAAAATTCATTTATAAATCGTGCCGGGTCTATAGTTGGCCAGGCGGGAGGTGGTGTTGCACAAACTTCGCCACCGACTTCTTTGTGACAGCGGAGACCTTTTGCATGGCGATATAACCGGCACGCTGACCCCGGTTCTCAACCGCCACCAGCACCGGAGATTTTCCTTCAGCGCCGCGCCCTCGCTTTCCACTACGTCGGCCACCTACCAGAGCATTGTCAATCTCGATCAGATCTTGCAGCCGATAGAGGCTATCGCGATGCCCCATGGCAATACGTATCTTGCGCAGCATCCGGCGGGCGGTGATCCAAGATATACCGATTTGTTTGGAAAGCCGCATGGCGGAGATACCGCCCTTGTCCGATGCACTCAGATAGATTGCCCAGAACCACTTGGTCAGGGAAAAGTTGGTGGAGTGAAACAGCGTCCCAGCCGTGAGCGAGGCTTGGTAATGACATTGGGAGCATTCGTAACTGTGGCGCGTGGGGTGATGGCATAGCCATGATCATGTCCACATCGCGGACAACGGAATCTTTCCGACCAACGTTGTTGCGCCAGCGCTTGAGCGCAGGTTTCTTCCGTTCCGTACCGTTTCTGCCAGTCCAGCAGGTTCACTTCCGTCGTATTCATGAGTCAACTCCTTATCTCTTTGATTATGAAGGGTTGGTCAAGTAGAACTGAAAATGGTTCAGAAGCATATAAATTAATGACTCTCAATGAATTAGGGACGCATGAATTTTAGATGCCTAGAATGCACAAAATTATCAAATATTTAATAATGTAACCGTCTAACTCCCTGACGCTCCGCCAAAGTTGAGGTTGACCTGGTTGCCGTGAACGGGGTTTCGTGCATCGGGAAAAAGCCAGGAAAGAAATCTGATTAAGAAGTGTTAGGTGGACATGACTTTAGTTCAGACGATCATCTAATGCAAAAAAGAGCGGGCCTTTGATCGTAAGAATGACCGTTATAAAAAGTTGGTGTGTTAGTGAGTAGGATCCAACGCCTAACATGAGGATCGTAAACCAACTTGCATGATTCGCTTTTTTTGCTTTAATAGTTGATTAAAGCATCTAAATCCCGGCCTTCGCGGGAATGACGAATCATACTATTTGATGGCTGAGTCTTTAGGCGCTGGCGCTGTTCGCTCAAATGAAGGTGATAATATCGTCACCGTAATTCGGCGATTTCGCGCGCGTCCTTCTGCCGTATCATTGGATGTGACTGGATAGTTGGCGGCGGAGCCTATCGCTTTCAGGTATCGTGGCGTTAACCCATGTCCGATAAATAAGCGCACTACGCTACTGGCACGTGCCGAAGATAATTCCCAATTGGATGGAAACTGCTGAGTGTTAATGGGGATGTTATCGGTATGTCCTTCGACCTCAATGGCCAGATCGACCTGCTCCAGCACCTTCGCCACTTCAGCCAGAGTATTTATTGCACTACCTTGCAATACCGCATCGCCCTGATTGAATAGCGCGCTAGCATTGATTTCCACCGCTACACCGCGATTAGTCTGCATTACACTGACCTGGCCATTTTTAACCAATGCGCTCATAACTTGATTGATTTTTTTGGCGATGTCCTGCATGGCTTCCTGCTGTTGCTCGGCTAGCTTGGCGTTCCTCCTGTCCACTAGGGATTTCAGCAATAAGTCTTGCTCGCTGGTTGGAACAATTGCTTCGGATTTGACTATCTGTTTACCAAAGGCGGAAGTCAATGAGGCACTGAACATTTGATATTTACTCTCATTAACCGAAGAAATTGCATACATCACCACAAAGAAGGCAAATAACAGTGTGATGAAGTCGGCGTATGAGATCAGCCAGCGATCATGGTTGTCATGTTCTTTATGTCTCACCCGACGTGCCATGGCTTAAGGAATAAATCCCTGCAATTTGCTTTCGATGAAACGTGAACTCTCACCACTGGCGATGGCTGTCAGTCCATCTACCAATATTTCACGCATTACTACCTGTTGCAGGATTAACATTTTCAATTTATTGGCCATAGGCAAAAAAACCAGATTCGCAAGTCCCACACCGTAAATGGTAGAAATAAACGCAACGGCAATACCTGCCCCCAGTTTTGACGGTTCGCTAAGACTCTGCATGACGTGTATCAATCCAAGCACAGCGCCTAGAATGCCGATAGTCGGCGCATAACCTGCTGCTGATTCCCATATACGTGCAGACTGGAATCGCAATTGTTCATACGCATGATTATCGACCTCCAGTACTTCTCGAATTTTTTCCGCACTGTTGCCATCCACTAGCAGTTGAAGTCCTTTTTTCACAAATAAATCGCTGCTTCTGGCAATGTGTGGTTCCAGAATAAGTATGCCGTCCTTGCGTGCCTGTTTGCTCCAAGCGGTAATCTGATAGATCAATTTTTGCGGGGATAACTTGGGTGTAACGAACACCCAACGACCCATTTTGATCCCAGCTAAAAAAACATTTAGTGGGCTTTGTAGCATCACGGCGCCCAGCGTACCGCCGAACACGATGAGAAAAGCCGCGCCCTGAAAAAGAATGGATAGCTCACCGCCTTCAAGTAATTGTCCGCCTAAGATACCGCCCAGGCCAAGCAAAAGACCGGCTAAGCTAAGCTTGTCCATTAATGGCCTTTCAACGAACTGCGCAAACGCGCTACCGCTTGGCTGTGCAACTGGCACACCCGCGATTCGCTTACGCCCATCACCTCACCGATTTCGCGCAAGTTCATATCCTGCTCATAATGCATGCCCATCAATAGGCGCTCACGCTCCGGCAAATTTCCGATGGCCTTAATCAATGCACCGCGAAAACGTTCATCTTGCAATACTTCGAGCGGATTGGCATCGCTATCAAAATCATAACGCTCAAAGAAATCCTCTTCACCTTCGCTGTGAAAATCCTCGTAATAAACTAATTGCGCGCCACGCGACGTGAATAACATATGCTGATACTCGGTCAAGGGCATGCCCAACTCCTGAGCAAGTTCCGTTTCGCTCGGTGGTTTGCCCAGACGTTGTTGTAGTTTGCTGATTGCCGCTTCAATTCGGCGCATATCACGGCGCAAGCTGCGCGGCATCCAATCGGCTTGGCGCAATTCGTCCAGCATCGAACCGCGGATGCGCTGCGAGGCATAAGTTTCAAACTGCGCGCCCCGCAACTCGTCATAGCGCCCCGCTGCCTCCAAAAGCCCCATCATGCCAGCCTGTATAAGGTCATCTACTACTATGCTGCTGGGCAATCGCACCATCAAATGATGCGCAATACGTTTTACTAGCGGCGCATATTCTTTGATGCACTGTTCCTTGTCGCTTAATCCGCTTGCTGTGTACATAATATTTATTATGGAGATTTACATTGATTATGGAAGGTGTAACTGTAGCAACCATCATTCCCGTTTCGATAAGCTCAATACAGCTGGCTTTGGTGAAACGAAAATCAAAAATTTAAAATGCTTTATTAAAGTTTACGAGGCCCTGTCTTTGTGGAAATGACTGGGTTCAGTAAAACAAGGCGTAATTTGAAATTCTAGCGCCATATCTGTAAATTAAATTAAAATTTATTGATAAAATTTCCTAATCGATGACATATCAAAACGTTGTTTGATTTATAGAGATATCCATAATGTATGTATTAATAATTTGCGTGTGTCCTAATTCAGGGTACTTACCTGCCGAATCAATCGCTGCATAATGCTGGGCAGACCTTCTCCTGACCCCTCCCTCTCCGTAGCGGGCAGCAACATCAGGTTGCGTCCCAGCTCGCCAAATGCCAGCGCAGACCGTGCAGTTGGGAATACATCAAGAACGGGGCGGCATAATTGTGTCGCACGTTTGAGCTTATCATCAAACGGAATATAACCTAGATATTCCACGCATACCTGCAAATGTTGGCGTGCCACTTGTGCCACGTTACCAAATATAAGACGTGCCGCTTGTTCATTACATGCTTTGTTAACAATAATCCCAAAGTTCTGGCGTCCATCCTGCATGGCCATGCGCTTGATTAAGGCATAACTTTCAGTAATAGCAGAGGGAGTGGAGTTCAGTACGAGCAGTAGCGGCTGATTGGGTGCCAGGCTACCAGTAATATCCGGCTCCCTATATGTTGTTGCATCCACCAGTACAACATCAACATCACAGGACGCTTCCGCCAAACTTTCCAGCAAATGCTCACGTTTTTGTGTACACAATGTTGGCAACGCTTGAATGGCACGTGCTACAGGTAGTATGCGTATATTCTGTGGACCATCATGCAGCATAATATCGCGCATCGTCTTTCCGTGTTGTACAGCGTGCAACAAATCATGATGTGGCTTAAGCGCAAGCATATTACTTACATTGTCGTGTGACGGACTTTCGTCCAGTATGAGCACCTCTTTGCCGGCGTGCGCCAAGGCCGTAGCCAGATTCACCACTACACTGGTCGCTCCGAAGCCAGCGCGGGCAGCGGCCACCGTGATCACACGCGTGGAAGCACGAACCAACAGACGGCGCAATCCCTCTGCTTGATCAGTTACGCGTTCAAGTTGCATATTCCTCCCGCATTACAGGTGCCGCACCCACCCCCGCCATCAGCGCAGGGAATTCCAGTTCATGCAAAGCGAATGGAGTTGCTTTAGCAGATTGTTTGAAGGCACGATGCAACAGATATTCCATGTTCACTTCGTGCAAGTCTTCCGGCACGCGTTGTCCATTGGCGATGTAGTGCAATGTCAATTTGTGGCGCATTGCTACATCCAGCACCGTACCGAAGGTTACTGCTTCGTCCAGTTTCGTGGGGATGCAACCAATGACCCCTGCACCGCTATACATGCACACCACATCATTTAGGGTGTCACCGCTACTGGTGGCATTAAGCAACAACAGTCGTTGCACTCCAGTAGCATTGAACATCTCGGCTTGTGCTGCCATGCGACTATCGTGCTGCCCCATACCGATGGTATCAATCAGCACCAAATGTTTTTGTTTCAGGCTGGACAAGGTGAGACGTAAATCCTCGGTGTCGCGTACAGTATGCACTGTCACACCAAGTATTTTGCCATAAATGCGCAATTGTTCATGCGCACCAATTCGGTAGCTGTCGGTGGTGAGTAATGCCACTTTGGCTGCACCATAACGAACCACCGCACGTGCCGCCAGCTTGGCCGTGGTGGTGGTTTTTCCAACGCCGGTGGGGCCTATCAATGCAACCACGCCGCCGCGCACGATTAAATCTTCTTGCTTCGTGGCGATACGCAAGTTGTTTCCTAGCACTTGACGCACCCATTCCATATTGGCTTTAGCAGGCATCTTGTCAATCATTTGGCGCGACAGGGCTGGGCTAAATCCGGCATTCAGCAGATCGCGCAACATACGTGTGCGTTGGGGGTCGCGCTGCTGCCTGTCTGACCATGATAGACAGTCCATTTGTTCCTGCATCATATTACGCATGAACTTGATCTCACTGAGGATGCCTTGCTGTTCCAATTGCATTGTTGATATGGATGATATTGGAGGCTCCGCCATAACTGCGACGGGTGCGCGTTCCTGCATAACTATCGGCGCTCGGGCTGACACGGGAACGGGTTGCTTGGACTCATGTGTTAACTGGGCAAATTCCGCGCTGGCCAGCGCCATAATCTCGACCCCACCGTCTACCTTACGATTGGATAGGATAACCGCATCAGCGCCCATCTCAATGCGTATCAGCCGTAATGCTTCGCGCGAAGTTGGTGCCACAAATTTTTTCATGTTCATGCTCTTCCTCCTACCATTGAAGTTACCCGTACTGCTTTGAAGCCCGGCACTTCCTCATGCGAAATAACTTTCAGTTGCGGTAACGCACGTTTTAGAAAACGTGCCAGCAAATCACGTAACTGTCCCGGTACCAACAGCACCGTGGGCAGCCCTAATTGTTCTTGTAGTTGTGCAGCAGTTCGCGCTTCACGCAGAAGCGTATCGGCTAATCCGGGTTCGATAGCCAAATTGCTGCCGCCCGTCTGCATGGCTTGCATCAAGATATATTCCAGCTCTTTGTCCATGCCGATGACCTGCAATTCTTGCGCCGCAGGGTAGAACTGTTGCACGATGGCCGGGCCCAGCGCGACACGCACTAAGGCGGTAAGATGGTGAGCGTCCTGTGTCTGAGCGGCACACTCAGCCAACGTTTCCAAAATGGTGCGCATATCACGGATATGCATACCTTCGTCGAGCAAGTTCTGCATCACCTTCTGTACTGTAGAAAGCGGCAGCAATTTAGGGATAAGATCTTCGGTCAATTTGGGTGACAGCTTGCTTAAATGATCGAACAATAGCTGTAATTCCTGTCGACCCAATAATTCAGCGGAATGGGTATGGATAAGATGGCTTAGATGGGTGGCGATAACCGTGCTGGCATCAACCACCGTATAGCCCATAGACTGTGCTTGCTCACGCATCGCCGTATCTACCCAGATAGCAGGCAGGCCGAATGCCGGGTCATGTGTCTGGGTACCGGGCAATACACCGCTGACGCTGCCGGGGTTAATCGCCAGATGCATATTGGGAAAGGCGTCGCCCGTGCCAATTTCCACCCCTTTCAGGGTAATGCGGTAAGTATTCGGGCGCAGATCAAGATTGTCGCGAATATGCACTGCAGGCGGCAAGAATCCGATGTCATGGGTAAATTTCTTGCGTATCCCCTTGATGCGTCGCAATAGATCACCGTCCTGTGCTTTATCAACCAACGTGATAAGACGATACCCGACTTCTAGTCCCAGTATGTCCACTTGCGACACGTCTTCCCAGCTTGCCTCATTAGTTTCCGATGGGGATACCTCAATGCTGGCAGCCTCAGGCTTTTGCTCGACTGTCTTGGGGCGTTGGATAATGAAATAAGCCAGGCCGCCTAGAGCGCCAGCAAGCAACAGGAAAGAGAAGTGCGGCATGTTAGGAATAAGACCCAGCATGCCGATGATGCCCGCAGTTAAAACCAGCACCTGGGGTTGACTAAATAACTGTCCCACGATTTGCTGGCTGATATTTTCTTCAGTGGATACACGGCTCACCATCATGCCGGCGGCAGTGGAGATAACAAGCGCCGGAATTTGCGCCACCAAACCATCGCCAATGGCTAACAGGGTATAATTATTGGCGGCCGTAGCGATGTCCAGGTTGTGTTGAAATACGCCAATGATTAATCCGCCGATGACATTGATAAAAATGATGATAATGCCCGCTACCGCATCGCCCCGCACGAATTTGCTGGCGCCATCCATTGAGCCATAGAAATCTGCCTCCTGCGAAATAGCAGCACGCCGCCGTCGCGCTTCTTCTTCGCCAATCAGCCCGGCATTCAAATCGGCGTCGATCGCCATCTGCTTACCAGGCATCGCATCTAATGTGAAGCGTGCTCCCACCTCAGCGATACGTCCTGCACCCTTGGTAATCACCACAAAGTTAATCACCACCAGAATGATGAACACTACAATGCCGACGGCGTAATTGCCGCCCACCAGGAAGTGGCCGAATGCTTCAATTACCTTGCCCGCAGCGCCAGGGCCGGTATGACCTTCCAGCAGCACCACACGAGTGGAAGCCACGTTGAGCGAAAGGCGTAGCAGTGTGGTAATCAGCAGGATGGTTGGGAATACAGCGAAATCCAGAATCTTGACGGTATGCATGCTTACCAGCAAAACCATAACCGCTATTGCAATATTGAAAGTGAACAGAATATCAAGCAGAAATGGCGGCAACGGCAACACCATCATTGCCAGAATCATCACAATCAGCACTGGTCCAGCCATGCTGCGCAAACCAATACGCTTGATTAAATTTTGTATCGTTAATAAATTAATCATATAGATCCTTCCTCATCAGATGCGGGATCAAGTTGTGGTGGCACCGGCAAATCATGTGGAGCATCCGGCATGACACCACTCCCTTGACGATAACGGCGCAATTGATAAACATAGGCCAATACTTCCGCTACGGCGTTGTATAACGCTTCGGGGATGGCCTGCCCTAACTCGGTATGCTTGTGCAAGGCGCGCGCCAGTGGTGGTGCTTCAAGGATAGGCACATTATTCTTTATGGCAATTTCACGGATGCGTGCAGCAAGCAGATGGGAGCCTTTGGCCACCACGACAGGCGCGCCCATACCTTTTTCGCTGTAACTCAATGCTACGGCATAGTGTGTGGGATTGGTCACCACCACGTCGGCAGTGGGAATGTTCGCCATCATGCGGCGGCGTGCCATTTCGCGCTGCATGCTGCGAATGCGTCCCTTAACCTGTGGATCACCCTCGGATTCCCTCGCCTCCTTACGCACCTCTTCCTTGGTCATCTTCAGTTTTTTGTTGTGTTCCCACAACTGAAAGGGGACATCCACTGCCGCAATCAGAAACATGCCACCCATAATCGTGACGAAGCTCATCCACAACAGATGGCCTAGATGAGGCAAGGCAGCAGTTAATGGTTCCGCTATCAACATCATCACCGAGTCCTTGTAGTGCCAGATAGCCCATGCACCTATTCCACCTACTACCAGCGATTTGGCGATAGCCTTACCAAGTTCGACTAGGCTATTAATCGAGAACATGCGCCCTATCCCTGTGATCGGATTGAGTTTTGAAAGGTTGGGTTGGAGGGGTTTCAAGCTGAATATCCAGCCATTAAGTAATAATGGGGAGAGCGCGGCAGTAACAAGCAGTAACAATAGAAAAGGCAAAAATGCCACTAGAACCTCCAGTGACAGCGTATGCAAGCGTGGTAATAATAAATCGTCATTGAAAGCCAGTGTGGCATCAAGAGTGAGACCATCACGCAACAGTTTGACTAGTTGAGCAGACAGCGCGGAACCCATCAGCCATAGCCCAGCACCACCTGCAAGTAGCACGGAGAAAGTTGACAATTCGCGCGAACGCGCGGCCTGACCTTCTTCACGGGCCTGATCCAAGCGCCGCTGGGAGGGTTCTTCTGTTTTTTCGAGATCGCTGTCTTCTGACATGACTTATTACTCCACTGACTATAACGATTATCAGCAATCTGGAAGAACACGACCCGACGAATAAAGCGGGTTTTACGGTTTATTTCACTCTCTGAACTATAGACCCGGCACGATTTATAAATGAATTTTTATTGGTTTTCGATGTCTATGGAGTATGGAAAAAGAAGATGCCCGCAAGCAGTCGCGAGAAGTACTGCATGAACGACGCAAGCAAGTCATTCGTATGCACCGCAAAGGTGTGGCGGTGATGGAGATCGTGGTGCAAACGGGACTGAGCTGGACGGCAGTCAATACGGCGCTGCGGTTGTATAAGGCTGAAGGTTCGGGGGCACTCAAGCCCGGCGTTCGGGGTAAAAAACCTGGCAGTGGACGTCGCTTGACGGTTAGCCAAGAGCTGGCGATCCAACAAACCATCTGCGACAGACGCCCCGAACAACTCAAGATGGATTTTGCGCTATGGAGCAGGCCCGCTGTGCGCCAGCACATTGAGCTGGCGCACAGTATCAAGCTGTCTATTCGGGCAGTAGGCAACTACTTGGCACGTTGGGGTTTTACACCACAAAAACCCATTAAAAAAGCATACGAGCAGCGGCCTGAAGCCGTCCAGGCTTGGCTTGATGAACAATATCCGGCCATTGAAGCCAGAGCAAAAACAGAAGGTGCGGAAATTCACTGGGGCGACGAGACGGCGCTAGTCAACACGGATGTCAGAGGCAGGAGCTATGCGCCGGTGGGCAAGACACCTGTGACGTTCGCAGTAGGCGGCACGCGCCACAAGCTATCGATGATTGCGACGGTAACCAATCAGGGTAAAACGCGCTGGATGATTATTGATGAGGCATTTAACTCCGACAAGCTCATTGAATTTCTGGAGGCGCTCATCAAGGATACAGACCGCAAGGTGTTTCTGATACTGGACAACTTGAGAGTTCATCACAGCAAACCTGTAAAGGCTTGGGCTGCCGAGAACGCACAGAAAATCGAGTTGTTCTACTTGCCCAGCTACAGCCCTGAACTCAACCCCGAAGAAAGACTGAATGCAGATCTCAAGCACGTCATCACTTCAAAGGTGCCAGTGCGCACCAAGGCAAAACTCAGAGCTGCTGCGACTGATCACATGACCATGCTTGAGCAAAACCCCGAACGCGTGCGCCGTTATTTCCGCGACCCAAAAGTCGCCTACGCGGCTTCATGAATAATTTGTGCCGGATCAATAAGAAGGAAGTAATTGCCCACAACCTGAAATGTGAGTAAGCACTTATGAAGAATAGCTTTAGCACGCTCTAATGAAGAACGCGTGTATTCCGTGCAATCTAAACTGTTTAATTTGCTATGAACTTGCAAAGAGGAAAAATGTGCTTTGGGCTATAATGTCAAAGTTAAAAGGTTACGTGTACATATAATTTGATGGGCTAAGTGATTCGTAGCAGGCAATATTTCGATAAGTGCCCAATGAACAACAAGAAATTGTCAACTAAAAATTTGTTCATTCGTTGATTACGTACTCTATCTCATAGAGCCGATTTGATATGATTTTCTTCAGGAATGCCTAGAACATTCAAATTATCATTAAACATCACATTTAATTCAGGCCAACCTTGGCAATTAAGCAGCACAAAATAATTAAGCGAGCAACTAGAAAACTCTTAACGAAGAGCTCATTCTACTGGGTTGCGCTAGTGTTTTCGGCATTGCTGAATGGCTGTGTTATGGGTCCTGATTTCAAAAAACCTGAAGCCCCTCTTGCTACCAGTTACGCTCCTCAACCATTGTCTCAAGGAACTGCTGGGGGACCAGGTCAAGCTAGGGAATTGCAAAAATATAATGTAACAGCAGCCATTCCTTATGACTGGTGGACAATGTTTCATTCACCGCAAATTAATTCATTAATTGAACGAGCTTTTAAGACCAATCCAACGATACAGTCTGCACAAGCCGCGTTGCGTGGGTTGCAGCAGAATGTTATTGCGCAAGAGGGCTTTTTCTATCCCACCATAGGTGCCAGTTATTCGCCATCGCGTAATAAACTGAGTGGTAACAATGGGGGTAACGCATTAGGTCTACAGGGGAATGGTCGGAATATCCAAACCGTTTCAAACCCTGCAGGACCAGTATTTGTCGGGCCAGTTTATTACAATTATCATATCGCGCAATTAACGGTTGGTTACGTGCCGGATGTGTTCGGTGTTAACCGTCGGCAGGTCGAGTCTCTTCAGGCCCAATTAAATGCGCAGCATTTTCAATTGGAAGCTACCTACATCACACTTGCTTCAAATGTTGTGGCGGCTGCCTTACAGGAAGCGTCGCTACGCAGCCAAATTGTTGTGATGCAAAAAATCATCAACTCCTACAATGAAAATCTCGAGATTATGCGCAAACAGCTTAAGCTTGGATTTATTGCTGAGCTTGATGTGGCGTCTCAAGAATCAGTGAAGGCACAGGCAGAGCAAGCGCTCATCCCAATGAAAAAACAGCTCGAACTAACTCGCGATTTGATTCGCGCCCTTGCCGGCAATTTACCCAATGAAGATGTGCCAGAAAAATTTGAACTCGGGTCGCTTCATTTACCGGAGGAGCTTCCATTAAGCCTACCCTCGCAGCTTGTTGAACAGCGCCCCGATATTCGAGCCGCGCAAGAACAATTACACTCAGCCAGTGCGGAAGTGGGCGTGGCCATAGCCAGCCGACTTCCGCAGTTTTCAATTACCGGTGCGATTGGAGGAATGGCCTCAACCCCGTCTTGGTTGTTCCAGACAGGTGGTCCTTTTTTTTCTTTGCTTGGAAGTATTTCTAAAACGCTATTGGATGGCGGGACATTAAAAGCTAAGGAACGCGCCGCAAGAGAGCGTCTGGTTGAGGCCGGTGCAGATTATCGAAATGTGGTGATTACTGCTTTCCAGAATGTGGCTGATACGCTGCATGCTATCCAGTCAGATGCCGATTTCTTGAAAGCTGCTGCAAGATCTGAACAAGCACTGAAAGTAACTGCTGATATTACCCGCAAGCAATACAAGTTGGGCTATGTCAGTTATCAAATCGTGGTGATAGCCGAACAAAGCCACCAGCAATCATTAATTAATCTGATTCAGGCTCAAACTAATCGCTTTGGCGATGCGGCGGCGTTGTACCAAGCACTCGGAGGAGGATGGTGGAATCGTTCCGATGCCACAAATAAGTACTAATTTAATCACGACGCTCGCCTTACCAAATGAGAAATTCGTTCTATGATCAAACTAAATAAAAAAATTTTGCTATTCTTTTTTGTCATTACCTTGGTGATTGTTGCAGGCTATTGGGGATGGAATAAATTTCGTACTCCCAGCGTGGTTCCTAGTCCAGAAAAATCTTCTATCCACACGACTTCTGACCAGCTACGGTTTGCTGCGAACGCGCCACAGTTGTCATTTTTGAAAATAAAAACGGTTGAAGCATTTCCTGAGCCTTTGGTGGAACCCTTAAATGGGCGTATTGTTTACAACGATAATCATACTGCTCGTGTTTTTTCTCCGCTTGTCGGCCGTGTCGTAAAAATACCGGTCGAAGTAGGGATGCAAATAAAAAAAGGTGACCAACTGCTAGTACTGGACTCACCTGATTTCGCTATGGCAATAGCCGATAACGCAAAGGCAAATGCCGACCTATTACGTAAACAAGAAATTTACGAGCGGACTAAACAGCTGTATCAAGTCAAGGGAATTGCTCGCAAGGAGGTAGAGGCTGCGGCGGCTGATTGGCAACAAGCACAAGCAGAATCCCGGCGAGCTAAGGCACGGATGAAAAATTTGAATGCCGATGTGCCCACTTTAGCGGGCCAATTCATTTTACGTGCGCCAATAGATGGGACCATCAGCGAACGTCAGGTTAATGCCGGTAGTGAGGTCAGGTCGGATGCCGTCAATCCATTGTTTGTTATCACCGACCCACTTCATCTTTGGGTGCAAATTGATCTACCCGAACGGCAACTCGACAAGGTAAACCTTGGTGACCTGGTTTCTGTTGAAGTAGATGCTTACCCTGGCGAAATTTTTCAAGGGAAAGTGACTGTCATCGGTGGGGCATTGGATCCACTCACCCGACGCATACAAGTGCGCTGCGAACTGGATAATCCACACCTCAAACTAAAGCCGGAAATGTTTGCACGCGTCACTCCCATTGCAAATGGAAAATCGAAATTACCCCGCGTACCGAATGCATCTATAGTCACCCAAGGCTTGTTCAGTTACCTATTTGTTGAGCAGTCTCCCGGCGTATTGCAACGACGTCGGGTTACGCTCAGTCTACAGGGAAGCGAGTATGCCTATGTCAAAGAAGGTTTGCAGGCAGGCGAACGTGTGGTCACAAGTGGAGCATTGTTACTTAATTCTGAACTCGGAACAACGAGTGATGCCGCTCATAACTAAATGTTGGTTCTAAGCAAATGCTAGAGAAGTAATGTTAGAAAAGTTAATTACATTCGCACTGCAACAGCGCATGTTTGTGCTCGCCGGCACATGTGTACTGATGATTGCCGGTTGGCAGGCCATCGAAAATCTGCCGATTGAAGCATTTCCTGATGTGCAGGATGTCCAGGTACAGATTGTTACCCAAGCTTTGGGACAAGCTCCCGAGGAGGTAGAGCGCAGCATAACGTTACCGATTGAGCGCGAAATGAGCGGCGTTCCACGCATGACACAATTGCGTTCTGTATCTATTACTGGCTTGTCAGTAATTACTCTTACCTTCTCCGACCGCACCGACGATTATTTTGCACGTCACCAAGTGCTGGAAAAACTACAGAACATCAGCTTGCCTCCTGGCGTACAGCCTAGTCTGGCACCCCTAACGAACGCGGTAGGTGAAGTGTATCGTTATGTGCTGGAAGTACCTAAAGACATGTCACCCAACGAAGTGCGCGCACTACAGGACTGGGTGTTACGCCCCGCGTTACGTCAAGTTCCAGGTGTAGCAGATGTAGTCAGTTTCGGCGGCACGGTGAAAGAATATCAAGTTCATATCAATCCTTTTCTTTTACGCAAATTCAATGTAACGCTCGATCAGGTAGCACAAGCCCTTAGTATCAATAGTAATAATGGTGGTGGCGGTGTGCTGAAGCGAGGTGATGAGGCATTGGTGGTGCGCAGCATCGGGTTATTTAAAACCACAGGTGACATTGCGCGTGTGGTGATTATGGCCAAGGATGGCAAGACCGTGCTGGTTAGTGATGTCGGTGAGGTAGCCATTGGTGAACGGCCGCGCTCCGGTATTGTGGCCTTCAATGATTATGACAACGTAGTACAAGGTATCGTGCAGATGACCAAAGGGCAAAATGCCACCAGGATCGTAGAAGCCCTCAAAATTCGTATTGCACAACTTACACCAAAATTGCCACCCGGAGTGAAAATCGTCCCTTACTATGACAGAACTGACTTGGTTCGCCACGCAGTTCGTACTGTGAGCGAAAATCTGATTGTTGGCGCGATATTAGTTATAGCCATCCTGATATTATTTCTGCGCAACTGGTATGCGGCACTTGCCGTAGCGGTGATTATTCCGCTGGCAATGTTGTTTGCATTTATCCTGCTTGATCATGGAGGCGTGTCAGCCAACTTGATTTCGCTCGGTGCAGTGGATTTCGGAATCATAATTGATAGTGCAGTTGTTTTGATCGAAGCGCTGATGGTCAAGCTCGCTCTAGCCAAGGCGGATGCATTGCCGCAGCATCAAACTTATGGCTGGCGTTTACATCTCATAAAGCAAACCAGCATTGAGATGGGGCATCCCATCTTGTTCTCCAAGGCAATAATTATATTGGCTTTTTTGCCGATATTCACCTTTCAGCGCGTAGAAGGAAAGATTTTCACGCCCGTTGCTCTTACCCTGACGTTCGCTCTTATAGGTGCAATTTTGTTGACCCTGACATTATTGCCTACGTTATTGAGCTATGCGGTGAAAAATAAAGATCTTGCCGAAAAGCACAGTGACTGGATGCACAAACTGCAAGAGCACTATCGAAATTTGCTGCTGTGGGCAGGTAATCGTCGTAAAAGTATCGTAGCAGCTTCTACCATCGTGCTTGCTATCACACTCATGGCAGTCCCCTTTCTTGGTAGCGAATTTCTACCCAAGCTGGACGAAGGCAACATCTGGCTGACTATCAGCCTGCCGCCCGCAACCGCATTAGATAAAACCAAGGATGTTGAACGTCAGGTGCGCGCTATCCTGAATTCCTATCCTGAGGTAAATAATGTCACCACTCAAGTGGGTCGTCCCGATGATGGTACTGATCCGAAGGGGCCGAACAACCTCGAAATTATGGCCGATCTCAACCCGCATGACACATGGCATTTTGTCGACAAAGAAGCATTAATTGCGGACATGACCAAAAAAATTCGCGCTATTCCCGGCGTCCCGACGAACTTTTCGCAAGTCATCCAAGATAATGTGGAGGAAGCGCTATCTGGCGTAAAGGGCGAAATCTCGGTTAAGATTTTTGGTTCTGATTTAGAAATTCTTGAAGATAAATCGGAACAAGTCGCCCATATCCTTAATGGCATTCGTGGAGCGGCTGACGTAGCCGCAATTAAAGTTGGCGGGCAAACCGAATTGAATATTACGCTCGATCGCAATCGGATGGCGCGTTATGGCATCAATGTCAATGATGTGAATAACACCATAAAAATTGCTATGGCAGGTAGCACAGTCAACATTTTTTACGAAGAAAGTCGGCGTTTCGATGTGACACTGCGCCTGGATAAGCCATACCGGGACGCAGTAGATGACCTTGCCGATTTACCGATAACATTACCTGCTGGAGGAACTTTACCCTTGGGTTCAATTGCTGAAATTGCAGTGCGGCAGGGAGCAGCTCGGGTCGGGCGTGAAGCAGGTGGGCGATTAGTCGCAGTAAAAGCCAATTTGCTCGGACGCGACCAAGGCAGCTTTGTTGATGAAGCGATGGCAAAAGTGAATGCACAGGTGAAGCTTCCGCCGGGCTACAGCATGACTTGGGGTGGACAATTTGAAAATCAGCAACGTGCAATCAAACGTCTCAAAATCATTGTACCGTTGTCAATACTGATGATTTTTATATTGTTGTTCTGGGCATTTCGCTCCATGCGTAAAGCACTTTTGGTAATCTTGATGGTGCCTTTCACGTTGATCGGAGGGATTGCCGGACTTGGATTCGCGGGGCTACATCTGTCCGTTTCGGCCGCCGTCGGATTCATTGCCGTGGCAGGTATCTCAGTTCAAAACGGTGTGATCATGGTAGAGCAATTCATGGAAGGTTTACGTAATGGTAAAGAGATATATGAGAGCGTACTGGAAGGTGCGGTGGCACGCCTACGTCCTATCTTGATGACCGCGCTGATGGCCGGTATCGGTCTGTTACCGGCTGCGCTCTCTCATGGTATAGGCTCGGAAACCCAGCGTCCTTTTGCTGTGGTTATCGTCGGCGGAATTGTTTCCGCTACTCTATTCACTTTGTTATTGCTGCCCTTGTTGTTTTCCGTCTTTGCTGAAGAAACCAATTCTTCTCAAAAAACCCCTGGTTCTTAGATCAGAGATTATGCCAGTGGAAGTCTCACAATCGGGTTTTCGAAGAGTCGAAAGTCATGAGGACGGAAAGGGCATTGTCGCGAGTCTAGGTCTGAAGAAAACTGAATTTAAAGCTGCGGGTCGATGAACAAAAATCGGATATGAGGCTTGATATATCTAAAACGAGCAGATAGGTGACCACGGCGTCCTTCATCTGCGGCAGTTGATGTGCCTTTATAAATCCAGTATTACGCAAGTCCGCAGCCATTCACGCAGTGGTAGACCGATTCAAACAGCAAGCAAGCTATTTACGCAAAATGGGAACCTTGCTCTCATCCAGGCTTAAGGATTCTGCACCTTATGTCACAGTGAGGTGAGAGGGCGGGTAGCGAGGTCTTTACCCTATTCCGATTAAAAAGGCGGTGCACCTGCCACATACCAAGTTATGTAGATAGCACCTGCCGCGCAGGCTAAGGGGGCAATAGACAGTAATAACGATTGCAACCACAGCCCCATTTTTTCGGAGACCGGAATTTTGGCAGCCAGTGGAATTCCCGCCAGCACCGTTAAAACATACCATGGCAACTGTGCGGTCAACACTGCGAGACAGCCAGTCAATCCGGCGATGAGTGACAAGGGCAGGGTAAAGCTACGCCCGCATGGTAATCGGCTGTTAAATATTGCTTGAAGCATAAGGTAAGCACTTGCCGCCGCACCCAGAGCTAAACCGAACTGGCCGAGCAGGGCAGAAGCACCAAGCAATGCAGATCCGCCCGTGCCCAGTCCCAGTGCCATGCCTGCACTTCCTGCTCGTACGGGTGATTCATGTAATGTATCCATCCAGAATATCAACCAGCCAACATACAAAGCGCATCCGCCACTCCAAAGCAACATATGCGTCATGTCCTGCTGTTGTAAAATGCGCAACGCCATCCACACTGTCGCAAAACCGCCCGCTATAGCGAGGATCAAGCGTAGTGGACGCCAATTGAATCGTAATAGCGTTAGAGCAAGCAGCGCAGAAAGCAAGCCCAGCAGCACGATTTTGCGCGCAGAGGTGAGTGGCTCAAAAGAGAAATCACTCACCAAGTAAACAGTGACAGCAAACCCGGCAATAATCGCTAAACCGCTTAAGCGTAAGCGCTGTAATAATTCTGCCACTATCAGTGCGATGACGAAGGGAGCGAGACCGCCCTGTACGGCGGGATGATCTAGCAATTCTTGCATTTTGTGCGCACAATTTTATTAGTTTCTAATGACATTTTTATCCTCACTCTGGAAGTTTATTTGCCTGCGATTAAGTGTATTCATAGTAATAATTTGCATTTTATAATATAAATTTGCATTGGTGTGCACCCCTTGAAATATTACTTACTACCCCAACGTTAAGCACTACGATATGCAAAAATAAGAAATTGCATCCCCTATTTTCAGTTTAAGAGAGGTACATATATGAAACGAATTTTTCTGTTTATTCTGACCAATTTGGCTGTACTTTTTGTCATCAGTATTACCTTACGCTTGCTGGGTATTGACAAAATATTGAATGATAGTGGCGGCATCAATTTCAATGCTCTCTTGGTCATGTCGGCGGTGATGGGTTTTGCTGGCTCGATAATCTCGCTGTTCTTGTCCAAATGGTCGGCCAAGCGGATGGTTGGAGCACAGGTCATTTCTAACCCGATTGATCCTACTGAGCGCTGGCTGATGGAAACCGTGCGCAAGCAGGCGCAAGCTGCGGGAATCGGCATGCCTGAAGTAGCTGTCTATGAAGCACCAGACGTAAATGCTTTTGCTACCGGCTGGAACCGCAACAATGCGCTAGTGGCGGTAAGTACCGGCTTGCTGCATAACATGAGCCGGGATGAGGCGG
This sequence comes from Candidatus Nitrotoga arctica, assembly GCF_918378365.1. NCBI lineage: Bacteria > Pseudomonadati > Pseudomonadota > Betaproteobacteria > Nitrosomonadales > Gallionellaceae > Candidatus Nitrotoga > Candidatus Nitrotoga arctica. Next base: position 1,405,838 of record NZ_OU912926.1, read on the forward strand.
AAGCTGTGCTAGCGCACGAGATCAGCCACGTTGCCAACGGCGACATGATAACGCTTGCGCTTATACAAGGAGTAGTCAACACTTTTGTAATCTTTTTCTCCAGAATCATTGGCCATTTAGTGGATCGTTTGGTGTTCAAGACTGAACGTGAATATGGCCCAGCTTACTGGGTTACTAACATCATCGCACAAATGGTGCTGGGCATCCTGGCCAGCATTATCGTTATGTGGTTTTCGCGCCAGCGCGAATTTCGCGCCGATGCAGGAGGGGCAAATCTGGCAGGACGTAATAAGATGATCGCTGCATTGGAGAAGCTGAAAATTAATCACGAACAGGCTACTCTGCCCGAGCAGATGGCAGCATTTGGTATTGCGGGTGGGGGTGGTTTAGCTAAATTATTTAGTACCCATCCATCTCTCGATGAGCGCATAGAGGCATTACACGCAGGACGTTAAGTTAACTTTATTTTCGTGGGTTGCTGGGAGGGGCGACTACGGAGCGAAGGTACAATCAATAAGCTGTATTCTATTTTTATTAAAATAAGATTGAATTTGGATCAATATCAGAATTAACATTTAATTTAGCATGGGATTTTCTGTTGTTGTTGGTATGGGTTGTTCTATTTTATACGGGTTAAAAGATGTGTCAACAGGCAGCCCCATTTCTATTGGCTGCACACTAGACGCAGCATCACTCGATGGCTGTTGCACTGGTGATTCCATGCTGTGCTGTGGAACAGGTGTGTCGACTACTGCTGGCTTAGGTGTATCAACTACTGCTGGCTGTGAATTTTCTTGTTTATCTTCGATCGAAATTTTATCTGGTATATCGCTACTTTCCTCGTCATCGAATTTTTCACGAGGTGGATTACCGTCATACACTAAGCTTTGACGTTGTTGCAAATAGGCATCACGGATAAAGGCATAACGGTCAATTGCGGCTTCTTCCAATATTTTTTCCTGATCCAGTAGCCCTGCTCGGAGACTGATCGTCCGTGCTACATACATTTCGTTGCGTGTAGGTATATTAGGAATAAGGCGAATGGGGCTGGCATAACTATCCGCATACAAGCCGATGCTATCGCGAACAGTTCTGGGGCCAAAGAATGGGAGGACGACGTAAGGCCCACTGCTGATGCCCCAGTAGCCTAAAGTCTGACCGAAGTCTTCATTGTGTTTTTCAAGTCGATCGGTAATGTTAAATAGCCCTAAAATGCCAAACGTTGAGTTGAACAATACGCGTGTGCCATCGGAGGCGGCTTGAGCAAATTTTAATTGTAGCAGGTCGTTTATAGTGACAATGATGTCATCCAGATTCGAGAAAAAATTTGTCACCATGATTTTTCCGGGTTCCGGGATGATGGTGTTATAGCCTTTCGCTACCGGTTTCAATACAGCCTTGTCCACCGCATCGTTAAATTTATACATACTCCGGTTAAATGGTTCCAGTGGATCTTGCGGATTTCTTTCCCCCTGAGTTGAAGCACAGCCACCTAATGCAAGGCTGACAAGCAATAAATAAATTCTAGTTGAGGACATGAAGATCATTGGAAGTGAGTTTATTTTGTACAATTATAGTCGCAATGCCAATAGTCGCAAGTATCTAGGTATTGCTCAGATAGTACGATCCCATATGGATTTATTATCTTCGCTACCTGCATAGAATTGCATCCGTTTGGATGGTATTGCCCGATCCAGGGTGTATTATTAATAATTATACACTTATACTGCGTTTTACTTCGCGGATGCTAAATTAAGCGACCGGAGTCGAGTGGCATATTATGTTCAGCACATCTATATTTATTTGGATTTTTCCTGAAATCGAAATCAGCAATCTATTATCCACATTATTAGCAATTAGTCCGTACCATTAAGAAACAGACGTTCATTACGTTACAGAGAACGCCTGCGTCTTGCACCATTTTTCAATCTTTGTTAAGGTTGACCGCATCATGCAATTTTCCCGTGCTCTTTTTCCGCTATTCCTTACATTGCTGTTGCTTTTTGCCCAGCAAGGTGGAGCTATGCATGCTTTACATCATGCCCTTGCTGAGCATGGTCAGCAGCATGATAAGCACACACCACATTCATCAGCGTGTGGATATTGTGCGGCTTATACGCAACTGGGTGGCGTATTTGGCAGCTCTCCCCCGGCCTTTGCAGTTACCGTTATTCCGAGCGGAACGGTATGGTTTAACACCATTACATTCCGTTCCAACCAACCCCTTATCGCCGTTGCACGCGGCCCGCCTGATTTTCTCCAAGAAATTGCATAAGACTGCCCCGTTTAACGCGGGGTTGTGTCATTTATTTTTGGAGAATTACTATGTTTATGCACGTCATATTTGGCGCGGCGTTTTTCACCTACGCCGCGACCAAAAAACCCGTTTACTTAATCCCCCTGCTATTTTTGGCTTTTATAGCATCCGTTAAAGCCCACGCGGCTGATTCCATGCTCAGTGTTACTTGCAAAGATGAGGACATGGGCGCCGAAGTGTTTATCAATGACAAATTTAAGGGCAAATGCCCATTGGATTTAACCGTTCCCGCTGGCAAGTTGAAGTTAAAAGTTCAAAAGAAAGTGGATACTTTTAGTATTCGCGTATTCGAGCAGGAAATAAGAGTGGGCCAAGGCGTGGATAAAAATGTCAAAGTGCTATTAGGTGCTGCGCAGCTCAACGCTAAAGGTAAGCAACTCCAAGCCAGGCGACTGAGCCTGGAGCAAGCAGAATTAAAGAAGCCAGAGAAAGAAGGCACGCCCGAAACTGTGGCGACTCCAGTCCCAAACTTTGCCATGACCCATCCTGTCGCTCTGCCGCCGGTCGTGGTAGCCGCCCCGGCCATAATTATTCCTCCTGTCATGTTGTCGCCGCAGATTGTGGGTACAGAGCAAGCAGAAAATGAACCGATCTTATTGCCGCCAATTGTTGTTACCGCCAACCCGTTGGGAAGCGCGCTGTTTGACCTTGTATCCCCTGTTTCTGTGCTGAGCGGAAAAGAGTTATCGTTTCGACAAGAGAGCACCTTAGGTGAAACGCTCTCCAAACTTCCTGGCGTCAGTTCCACCTACTTTGGCCCGAACGCGAGCCGTCCCGTAATCCGTGGCCTGGACGGTGATCGTGTACGGATAATGCAGAACGGTGTCGGCATGCTCGATGTTTCAGCTTTGAGCCCCGATCATGCTACAACCGTAGATCCGTTGGTGGTAGATCGGATCGAGGTGGTGCGCGGCCCTGCAACATTGATGTATGGAGGTTCCGCAGTTGGAGGCGTAGTAAATTCACTCGACAACCGTATTCCCCAATCACCCATCGAAGGCTTCACGGGCCGCGTTGAACCTCGGATTGGCGGTGCCGCCAATGAGCGCAGCGGTGCAGCCGTGCTGGAAGCCGGCAATGGCTTGGTTGCACTTCACGCTGACATCGCTTCACGCCGAACTGATGACCTCAAGATCCCCGGTTTTGCGCGATCAGACCGACAACGTACCCTGGATGGCCCCGCAGTCGAACAGCCTCGTGGACGTCTAATCAACAGCTCGTCGAACAGCGACAGCGGTGCGGTGGGTGCTTCTCTTACTTTGGACAAGGGATACCTTGGACTCTCATATAGCGACTATAAAGCGAATTACGGTACCGTGGCGGAACCGGACGTGCGCGTCGACATGAACAGCAAACGGTTAGGTGTGGCGGGGGAAATGCGCGAGCTGGGCACGTTTGTTCAGAGTGTGAAGTTCAAATATGGCTATACCGATTATCTGCATAACGAGGTGGAGAACGGTGTAATTGCAACCACGTTCAAAAACAAGGGATATGAAACACGGATAGACGCAACTCACGCCAAGCTGGGGCCATTCACCGGCGCCTTCGGCGTACAGCTTTCAAATACTGATTTCGCGGCGCTCGGCACAGAGGCATTTTTGCCGAAAGTCAATACCGACGCCAAAGCGCTTTTCATTTATGAGGAAGCCGTATTTGGCGATGTCAAGTTTACCGCAGGGGGCCGTAACGAACATACCACAGTAGAATCGGCTGGGGATAGCCCAACAACGACGCGCTTTGGTGCTGCCCAGGCGCGCAAATTTTCGGCCAATAGTGGTGCCTTAGGCGCACTCTACACCTTCGATCAGAATGTTAGCCTGGCTGCAAACCTTTCGCACACCGAGCGTGTGCCGACTTATGCCGAGTTATTCGCGAATGGCAGGCATGTAGCAACGGGACAGTTCGAGGTGGGTGACACAACGCTTTCGAAGGAAAAGTCGAATGGTGCTGATGTGCAACTGCGCTGGCGTTCGGGCCCCCATTCAGCAAGTATCAGCGGTTTTTACACCCGTTTCCAGAACTACATTACGTTGATCAAAAGCGGTCAGGAGCAGGAAGAACTGACGGAGGCGCTATTTCGTGCGGTGAAGGCTGAATTTTATGGTTTTGAGACGGAAGGAAAATTCCGGATATATGAGAAAAAAGGTAATCTCGATCTCAACCTGCGCGGCGACTATGTGCGGGCGAAGAACAGCGACACGGGCGAGCCATTGCCGCGCATTACTCCAATGCGTCTCGGCGGGGGCCTCGATTACCAACTTGGCAAGTTCAGTGCAAGGCTCGACATTTCCCATTCTTTCAAGCAGGATCGAGTCGCAGCGAACGAACTACCCACCAGTGGCTACACGTTGACCAACACCACATTGAACTACCGCTTTAAGACGCAAGCAGTTAACTGGGATGCCTATATCAAGGGCAATAATATTTTCAATCAGGAAGCACGAGCGCATACCTCGTTCTTGAAGGAAATCGCCCCGCTACCGGGTCGCGGTTTTCTTATGGGTGTACGTGCCAATTTTTGAGTTTCCTATAACGTAATTCACTCGACGGCATGCACGTGATGATGCCGTATCTAACAGGGTGCGACAATTTGTCGCATTCTCATCTTGCTGCCTCCCCCCTATAATTACTTAATTCGAAAAATAATTATTTCAGGGGAAGAGTATGGAAGTACGCAGTAATAAGGTTGGTTTAGTTGCCCTGAGTTTGTTGTCTATGGCAGTTAATCAGGCTGTCCACGCCAGCCATGCCACTCCCCCCGAAGATACGGCTAGTGAACAGTTGCCTGAGATAACTGTGATTGCTGAGCCGGGTAGTGTTGTACGCATCCCCCCGATAGTTAAAAAATTTAAACTGCCGCAGACAACCGAAAGCACGACAGCTGAAAAAATCGCTGATACGGTTAATATTGTTGATACTGAGGATGCTGTCAAATATATGCCCAGCATTTTTGTGCGCAAACGCAACTATGGTGATACACAGCCGGTAATGGCGACGCGTACATGGGGAGTCAATTCCAGCGCGCGTAGTCTGGTATATGCAGATGATGTCCTTCTATCAGCGCTTATTGCAAATAACAATACTATTGGCGCACCCCGCTGGGGGATGGTGGCTCCAGAAGAAATTCAACGTATAGATATTATGTACGGTCCATTTGCTGCGGCGTATCCCGGAAATTCAATGGGTGCCGTGATGCAAATTATAACCCGCATGCCGGACAAATTTGAAGGTTCGATAAGCCAAACTTTGGCTTTCCAGAATTTTCAGCAATACAACACCCGTGATACTTACCGTACTAGCCAGACTTCTGCCACTTTTGGAAATCGATCAGGTAATTTGTCTTGGTGGATTAGTGCCAATCATATGGATAGTTACAGCCAGCCGCTAGCCTATATCACTCAGGGACAAGCATCCGCTGAACCAGCTGCTCCGGCAAATACCACTGGCCGGATTACTGCAAATAACAAAATAGGCTTGTTCGCCGATGTACTGGGGGCGGGTGGGTTGCTGCATACACAGATGGATAATGCAAAAGTCAAAGTTGCTTATGATCTGACCCCTGCGTTACGCGCAACGTACACCTTCGGTTATTGGCGTAATAATGCCCAATCCAATGTACAAACGTATCTGACCAGTACGGCCCCCGCAACCATTGGCCAAGCTACCTTTGGTGGAATACCCGGATTTGCGTCAAACAATTATGATCTGATCCAGGAACATTTAATGCAAAGCCTCGCTTTGAAGTCTGACACCAAAGGTATATTGGACTGGGAGGCGGTGGTAACCGATTACAGGATTAACCGGGATAAACAGAGTACGCCATCCGGGGTGGGTGCTCTAACTACCTTTTCGACTACAGGCAAAACTTCTTTGATGGATGGTACTGGTTGGTCATCCGTTGATCTCAAAGGAATATGGAGACCTGGTGGCAACCATGAAGTTAGCTCGGGCATTCACAATGATCAATACAACCTGGACAATCCAGTGTTTAACACGTTCAATTGGACTGTTTCCAATAGCTTCATCAATCCATTCACTATCAGTCGCGGAAAAACCCAGACTAATGCGCTGTGGGTTCAGGATGTCTGGAAAATTTTACCGGAGCTCAAGGCAACTTTAGGGGGGCGTTATGAAAATTGGAAAGCATACGACGGCTATAACCTTAATGGGGCAACCGAAGTTTTCCAGCCTAAGGTGACATCGACAAATTTTTCCCCTAAGGCTTCACTTTCTTGGGTAGCTTCTGCAGACTGGGTGATAACGAATTCATTCGGACAAGCATACCGTTATCCGACAGTTTCAGAGCTTTTCCAAAGTGTTAACACAGGACCAACGGTTACCATACCTAATCCCAATTTACGGCCGGAAAAAGTACTGTCTGATGAGTTGGTATTTGAGCGAGCATTAAAGGATGGGAGGTTCAGGGTTTCACTGTTTCGTGAGGAAGTTTCCAATGCAATAATTTCCCAGACCAGCCCTCTCGTTTCCGGTAGCGGCATTCCCTTCACCTTTACGATGAACGTAGACAAGATCCGCAATCAGGGTATAGAGCTGGCCATGCAAAAAGACAATGCATTCATGCATGGCTTGGAACTTTCTGGCAGCGTGACTTATGTTGATTCCAAAATTGTTGAAAACAACAGCTGGAAGAGTCCCGCTGCGCCAGCTCCCCAAAACACAATCTCTGTTGGAAAAAGAGTACCGTATGTTCCTGACTGGAGAGCTACCCTGGTCGCGACTTACCGTCCGAATATGAAATGGGCGTATACCTTGGCGGGTCGATATAGCGGCAAGCAGTATTCAACAATGGATAATACTGACAACACTTCAAATGTGTATGGAGCATTCGACAGTTTTGTAGTCATTGATGCCCATGCAAACTTTAAAGTGAACAAAAATTGGAACGCAACAATGGGGATCGATAATATTAACAACTACAAATACACCCTTTTTCACCCATTCCCGCAACGCACGTTTGTTGCCAATCTGAAATATAAATTTTAGAAAGGCATTCATGAAATTTTCATTTTGGGTTACGTTTCGTAGCGCAACGATTGCCATGTGTTGCCGGATTCCTAGCTTGCATCATGAATAATACAATTATAAGGAAGCGTTGGTGCCAGCGCCTGAGCGCATGGCGGTTTGGTTATTGCCGTAGGATCGGGTTGATTTCCTGTTTGGCGGTCAATGGAATATGCATGGCAGCAGACCATTCAGGTCATGGTTCTGCGCATCCTCAAGATATGGCGAAGATATGGAAAACCGCACTTGCCCGCCAGCCGCTTGCGGTCACCGCCACGTTTGATACTAGCGGCAAGCTGTGGCAGGCATCCGTGAAAGATGGTCATGTGATGGTGAGCCAGTCTGACAATCAGGGAAAAACCTTCAGCACGCCAGTTCCGGTTAATCCAGAGTCTGAATTAGTGGCCGCGGTAGGTGAGAACCGTCCAAAAATTCTGGTGGGGAGCAATGGCAATATCTACATTTCCTACACTCGGAACCTGGAGACACCTTTTGCCGGCAATATCCGTTTCAGCCGCTCGGTAGATGGAGGAAAAAGCTTTTCTGCACCCATTACGGTCAATAACAATCTGGATCCTATAACCCACAGTTTCGACGCAATGGGTGTAAACGCGCGCGGCCAGATTTACATCGTCTGGCTGGACAAGCGCGATATATCAATCGCTACAAAAAATGGGGCAAAATACAGTGGGCTAGCGATCTACTACGCCATTTCTGATGATGAAGGCAAAACTTTCCATACCAACATCAAAGCCGCCGATCATTCCTGCGAATGCTGCCGTGTGGCGATGGCAATGGATAAGGATGGCACCCCGATTATCGTGTGGCGGCATATTTTCGGTAAGAACATACGCGACCATGCCATGATGCGGCTTGATAGCAAGTCTCAACCTATCCGCCTAAGTTACGAAAACTGGGAAGTTGATGCCTGCCCTCATCATGGTCCAGCAATATCCATTGCTAACGACGGTAATTATCATTTTGTTTGGTTCAGTAACTCGTTGGAACAGCACGGATTGTTCTACTCTCACTCTTCCGATCAAGGCAAGCATTTTTCTCGACCATTAAATTTTGGAAACTTCCAGGCTCAAGCCTCACACCCATATATTTTGAGTCTGGGCCCACGCGTTTTTATTACCTGGAAAGAATTTGATGGCATGGCTACGGGCATCTATCTGATACATTCCATTGATGGAGGTAATCTTTGGTCGGCCCCCAAAAAAATTGCGTCTACCACTGGCACTTCAGATTACCCATTTCTGATCAGTGATGGCAATAAAAACTATCTCTCCTGGAATACCGACAAAGAAGGCTACCGACTTATTAATTTAGCTGAGACCGCACAATGAAATCCGGTGGCACAATAGTTCGATGTCTGCTCGGTTTATTGTTGTGCTTAAGTTCTACTTGTTCCTCGGCTGCACAAATAGCCAAACATTTTGTGCGCGGCAGTTATCAGGAAATTGTTTCAGCTCGTGCGGGTAAACCTTTCATTATTAGTTTATGGTCTCTCGACTGCACATATTGCCACGACGATATGGTGCTGTTCGGCAAGCTATCAAAAAAATACCCTGACCTTGACTTGGTACTGATCTCAACCGATACCCCGGAACAAATAAAGGAAATTGCGCGCAGGCTACAAAAATACCCTCTGAAGAAAGCTGAATCCTGGATTTTTGCCGACAGTTTCGTTGAGCGCTTGCGTTACGAAGTGGATGCGCAATGGTATGGAGAGCTACCCCGCACCTATTTTTACGATGCGCAAGGACATGTCTTAGGATTAAGCGGAAAGTTGGACTATGCCAAAATTGAGCAATGGATACGCGGAGTCAAAAAGAACGAATAACAACTCGACAGAGAATTTTAACCATCACCAATCATGTCCCTAGTCCATAGGCCACATATTAGTGTGCGCATCAACCAAGCTCCGGCAGTTGGCATTGCTGAATTACGCGAGTTCCTACTGTATCTTTGCAGGTAAACCTAAACTTACCGTCGTGTTGCGCTTTACCTCTGAACAAGCGTGCTGGGTGCGGATGGATACTGGCATCCGCAACCGCAGTGCGGCGGCAACTACGAATTGCGTGTTCCCTATTTAGGCCTTCGTGAATTAGTAAGGAACATTCTAAAAGATGACTGCAGAATTGAAGTCATCACATCAGAAATACTACGCAATGTTGTAGCTGAACATCTAAAAAACGTCCGGGGATGCTACCGCTAAAATAGTCTGAACTGGCTCATGCTATGAGCCAGTTGGAGTGTTAGCATGCTTGGCATGAACGATAAACAAGAAAATTTGGCACTTGCACATGTTCGTCAAAGTGATGGCGGTGTATGGCACAAACATTTGTTGGACAAACATCTGCGCGATGTGGCTAAGCTGGCTGCCGATTTTGCCGCTGGTTTTGATTCTAGTGACTGGGCGAGCATCGCCGGGTTATGGCACGATTTGGGCAAATACAGCACGGAGTTTCAACGGTATATCCAAACCGTAAGTGGATACGACCGGGAAAATGCCCACATTGAAGGTGGTGCACCGGGTCGGGTTGACCATTCCACCGCGGGCGCGATATATGCAGTTCGACAGTTTGATAAACACGGACGCATTTTGGCGTATCTGATTGCGGGGCATCACGCCGGATTGCCTGATTGGGATTCGGCAGATACTGGTAGAAAAGCACTCTCCTTCAGGTTAGAGAAAAGCCAGTTGCTCGACCGCATTCCAACGCAAGCCATTCCGCAGAACATACTCATGCAGAGCAAGCCACCCTCCAAGGTGTGCGGAGGCGAAAATGGTTTTCACTTGTGGGTTCGAATGCTGTTTTCGTGTTTGGTGGACGCTGATTTTCTCGATACTGAATTCTTTATGGATAAAGGGAAAAATCAGGCGCGGCAACAGTTTCCCGCACTTGCGGAAATGCTGCCGATTTTCAACCGGGCTATGGAAGCAAAAGTTGCTCAATTAATAGTTGAGCAATCTGCCGAGACACCGGTCAACCGTATACGCGCCGACGTATTAGCACAATGCCGAAAACAGGCGGCGTTGTCCCCCGGCATGTTTTCGCTCACTGTGCCCACTGGTGGCGGCAAGACACTTTCCAGCTTGGCCTTCGCGCTGGAACATGCCAAGCATCACTCAAAGGATCACGCAATGCGTCGCATCATCTACGCCATTCCCTATACCAGCATTATCGAGCAGACCGCCGATGTGTTTCGCGGCATCTTCGGCAGAGATGACATTGTGGAACATCACAGCAATTTTGATGTAGACCGCGAAACCACGCGCAGTCGTTTGGCAGCAGAGAATTGGGATGCGCCGCTGATTGTGACCACCAATGTTCAGTTGTTTGAATCGCTGTTCGCCGCCCGCACAAGCCGTTGCCGTAAGCTGCACAATCTCGTCAACAGTGTGATCGTGCTGGATGAGGCGCAACTGCTACCGCCAGAATTTCTACAACCGATACTTGATACGCTCAACCTGTTGACTACCCACTATGGTGTAACCATCGTGCTTTCCACCGCCACCCAGCCAGCACTGAATACGGTCAAGGATAACTTTGGTCGCACTACGCGCAAGGGGCTAAACAACGTGCGTGAAATTATCGCTGACGTGGATGGACTCTATGCCGATCTGGAACGGGTAGAAGTTCAGATACCTGCTGATTTCAATCAACCCACTGATTGGGAATCTCTTGCCGCAGAGCTTTGTCATCATGATACGGTGCTGGCCATCGTCAATACTCGCAAGGATTGCCGCGAGCTTTGGGAGCTTATGCCCAAGGGTACATTACACCTTTCCGCACTCTTATGTGGTGCGCACCGCTCGGCGATAATTGCCGACATCAAGGAGCGGCTCAAATGTGGCGAAGCGGTGCGCGTTATCAGCACACAACTGGTCGAAGCCGGAGTTGATCTCGACTTCCCCGTGGTTTATCGGGCGCTGGCCGGACTGGATTCTATTGCGCAGGCGGCGGGTCGCTGCAATCGTGAGGGAGCGTTGAAGGGAAAAGGCAAAGTTGTGGTGTTCGTTCCGCCAAAACCCGCGCCCAGAGGCTTGCTGCGCTTTGGCGAAGATGCCACCAAAGACGTATGGCACAAGCGGCCAGAAAAGCCGCTGGCGCGGGAATTGTTCACCCGCTACTTCAATCGTTTTTTGAGTATGCCAAATCTGGATGAGCACGATATTGCTGGTTCTCTCAAATGCGGAAGTGGTCTGGAAGTTCAATTCCGCACCGCCGCCGAGAAATTCCGCCTGATTGATGACCGCGAAACGCAGGCCGTGTTTGTGCGCTATAACGCGGAGAGCAATAAGCTGATTCAGCAGTTGAATCAGATAGGGCCAAAGCGTGATTTAATGCGCAAGCTCCAACGGCACTCGGTGACGATTTATCGCCACGATTTGAACCGTCTGCTCCAGAATGGTGACATTAAGGCAATTGAAAATTACCCTGACCTATATGCTCAAGTAGGCGATACGCTATACCACAAGAAAACAGGGTTGTTGCTTGCCGAATCGCCGATATTGAACCCCAGCACGCTTGCGTTCTGAAAACGAGGGAAAGCCATGCTAAGAAAAACCTACTGTCTGGAAGTGAGCGGCGATTTCGCCTGTTTCACCCGCCCGGAAATGAAAGTGGAACGGGTTAGCTACGATGTCATTACGCCATCTGCCGCCCGTGCTGTGTTCGAGGCCATTCTATGGAAACCGGCGCTCCGCTGGGTGCCAACCAGAATCGAAGTTTTGAAGCCAATCAAATGGGTTTCTGTGCGACGCAATGAAGTTGGCAGCAAGGTGTCGGTCAGCAATGTCAAGACTGCAATGAAGCGGGGGGATGGTAATTTGTGCATCTATGCAGATACATCAGATGAGCGCCAGCAGCGCGCCGGATTGTTTTTGCGCGATGTGAAATATCGGCTGTATGCACACTTTGAAATGACCGAACGCGATCATCGGTTCAGCTACCCGCACCTGACCCATATCGTGCAAGACCTTAAGGAAGAAAAGGAACGGCACAAGCCCAATACGCCAGTCAAGTTTTTCAATATGTTTGAGCGTCGAGCTGAGAAAGGCCAGTGCATCAATCAGCCTTATCTTGGCTGCCGCGAGTTCGCATGCGATGTTCGGCTAATTGATGATCCAGCCAAACAGCCCGCCCCACTCATTGCGGAGACACGAGAATTGGGCTGGATGCTCTACGACATGGACTACGCCAATTCATCAGACCCCGCCCCGCGTTTTTTTAATGCACGAATGAAAAACGGCATAGTAGAAATTCCAGACTGGAACAGCGAAGAGGTGCGGGGATGATACTTCAGTCTCTGCAAGGGTATTACAAACGAATGGAGGCCAATCCCGATTCTGATATTGCGCCAGAAGGATTTGAGTGGAAGGAAATGCCGTTTGTGATTGTTCTCGATGAAAATGGTGTGTTTGTTGATTTTCGAGATCGTCGTCAACCCAAGGGGAAATTTCTGAGAGCCAAGCCTCTCTTGGTTCCAAAAGGATACCCAAGTCGCCCCGGAACTCAAGGCTGGAAAAAATCCAACATCCTTTGGGATCACTATGGATATGTACTTGCACATCCGAAATCAGAAAAGCAAGATGATGTTGAAATGGCTAGAAGGCAACATGGAAGTTTCAAAAAACTTATTGATGATTTGCACAAAACGATTCCTCACGATAGCGGCATTGCTGCTGTGTCAGCATACTTAAGCCAAGAGGATTTCTCCCGAGTTCTAAATCATCCGTCTTGGAAAGAATGCAGTTTGATTAAGGGATGCAATATCTCTTTTCAACTGGTTGAAGGTTTAGAGCTTGTCTGTCAGAGCGCAATGCTGATTCAACATATCAAGCTCCAACTAGAACACAGAGCCACGATTGAGATTGGAGAAAGTGGGCATACAGCCGTGTGCTTGGTAACTGGAAACGTGGCGGAAATTGCAAGACTACACTTCCCCATATCCGGCATTAACGACAAACCTGCGCCATTTTCGGCAGTGAACGATGGCGTGTCCCCAGCCTTTTCTTCCTATGGAAAAAGCCAAGGATTTAATTTTCCTATTTCAGAAACTGCGGTATTTCAATATAGCGAGGCACTAAACAATCTACTGAAGAAATCTCCAATTCGTGTTGCTGGTCAGAAAATTGTTTGCTGGAGTGAGAAAACAAGTGGTTCCGAGATGGAAGAACTATTCGGTACTTGTTTGAACAATGACGATCCATTGGACGGCGTAAAGAAAGTTCAATCACTTTTTGCGTCCATAAACACAGGTGCAAAAATTACCGAAGATGATGATCAGCTATTTTTTGTCCTTGGTCTTGCGCCAAACTCGGCTCGTATCGTTGTGCGCTATTGGTTGAAAGACACAGTTCGAGATGTCGGAGCCAAACTGGCAATGCATTTTAGTGACCTAGAAATAATAGCTCCCTCGAATTTTCAGCCTTACTTGCCGCTGTGGCAACTACTCCAATCCATTGCAGTTCGAGGGGATAGCGACAACATTCCACCCAATCTGACAGGCGATACCATGCGGGCGATTTTGTCGGGTACACCTTATCCCGTCACTTTGTTGCAAGCGGCTATTCGGCAGATTCGCGCCGAACAAGCAAAGAAAAACGATAAAACCGGCAAGTCACTGCCAAATGTGACTTACGCCCGTGCCGGGCTCATCAAAGCCTGCCTCAATCGGGCATCCCGTTTCAAAAATCAAAAGGAGGATATTGCCATGTCGCTTGATACCACCAATCCCAATCCGGCTTACCGTTTGGGACGTTTGTTTGCCGTGCTGGAAAAAATCCAGGAAGCGGCCAATCCAGGATTGAACGCCACTATCCGTGACCGTTTTTACGGTGCGGCATCCAGCAGTCCGGTGACGGTTTTCCCAACTTTGCTGAAATTAAAAAATCACCACCTAGCCAAGTTGAGCGTGGGGCAAAAGGTGTATTACGAAAAGCTAATTGGCGAAATCGTCTGGGAACTCGATCCCGTAGTAGCTTTCCCTGCTCAGTTGCCACTGAACGAGCAAGGGCGATTCGCCATCGGCTATTACCATCAGCAGCGTGATCTTTACACCAAGAAGTAACAACTTTAACCAGAACAGGGAGCTTGAACCATGAGTATTCAAAATCGCTATGACTTCGTTTTGTTATTTGACGTAAAAGATGGTAACCCCAACGGCGACCCGGACGCAGGCAACTTGCCGCGTATGGATGCCGAAACCGGGCGGGGCTTGGTGACTGATGTGTGTCTAAAAAGGAAGATTAGAAACTACGTTGCTCTAAGGGAAAGTTACAAGACACCCAACAACATTTATGTGCGTGAAAAAGCTGTTCTAGGGCGTGCGCATGTTGAAGCTTTCAAAACTCTTGGCATTGGTCTTGGCGAAGAAGCACAGTTGAAAGTCGAGTCAAAATTGGCGCAGGAATTCGAGGATGTGATACTGCCAGATGGGTTGACGCTTACTGGGGACGACGAAGACGGCTGGCTCTTGGTGTTCGCAGCAGACTTGGACAAGGCAGAGATCAAAGATTGGTTAAAAGAGGCAAAGAAGGAGAAATTGTGTTCTGCTGATATTCAAAAACTCGTTGGGGAAGGACTCAAACAAGTGAAGGCGCGTCGCCCTGTCGCTGACGAGGTGGAGAAGGGACGAGTGTGGATGTGCAAAAACTATTTTGACATCAGAACGTTTGGTGCAGTTATGTCACTTAAGTCGGCACCCAACTGCGGTCAAGTGCGCGGGCCTGTGCAGCTGACTTTTGGCCGTTCAATCGACCCTATCGTGGCACTGGAACACTCCATTACCCGCATGGCGGTGGCCACCGAAGCTGAAGCCGAAAAGCAGGGTGGCGACAACCGCACGATGGGCCGCAAGTTTACCGTGCCTTACGGTCTTTATGCGGCGCATGGATTTATTTCTGCGCATTTGGCGGAGCAGACAGGGTTTTCAGATGGTGACCTTGAGCTGTTATGGGTAGCATTAGCCGAGATGTTCGAGCATGATCGTTCCGCTGCTCGTGGCGAGATGACCACGCGCGGGCTGTATATTTTCAAGCATGATTCAAAACTGGGGAATGCACGCGCCTACAGTTTGTTCGACCACATCCAGCCCAAACTCAACGAAGGTGTTGCCGTGCCGCGCGACTTCAGCGATTACACAGTGACTGTGAGCGATGCCGAATTGCCAGTAGGGATCACTTTGCACCGCAAGGTTGGGTAAGTGCAATCCCATGCACAATGAGCCAGCCGACCCCATTATGCTTTCCGCTCTCCAACACTGGAGCTATTGCCCACGCCAGTGCGCGTTGATTCATGTCGAGCAGGTATTCGATGAGAATGTTTTCACCATGCGTGGTAATGCAGCGCATGAGCGGGTGGATGATCCGGGATTTGAAACTTTTGAGGGTGTGCGTGCCGAACGTGCTTTGCCGGTTTGGTCGGATCGGTTGGGGCTGATCGGTAAATGCGACGTGGTGGAGTTTCACCCAGACGGGCGCATCTATCCGGTGGAATATAAACATGGCCGCAAGCGCGAAAAAGTCCACGACGATCTCCAACTTGCCGCGCAGGCAATGTGCCTGGAAGAAATGACTGGCAAGACCATTACGCATGGCGCGATTTATCACCACAGTTCACGGCGTCGGCGTGAGGTGGCGATTACACAAGAATTGCGCGATAAAGTGGAAAAAACTGTGAATGCTATTCGCGCCATTATGAATTCAGGCAAGTTGCCGCCGCCGGTCAATGACGCGCGCTGCAAGGAGTGTTCGTTGATAGAAATTTGCCAGCCTCAGGCTGTCGCTGAACGTGCGGTGCAGCATAGTCTGCTGAAAACTTTGTTCGAGCCGGAGGGTATATAAAAATGGCGCGTCAGTTGCTTAACACCCTTTATGTCATGACACCGAATTCCTATCTCCATCTGGAGAACGATACGGTGCGGGTAGAAGTGGAGCGTGAGAAGAAATTACAGGTACCGCTGCATCATCTGGGTAGTGTGATATGTCTGGGTAATATCATGCTTTCACCTGCGTTGATGCATCGCTGTGCGGATGATGGCATCAGCTTGGTGTTACTGAATAATCACGGACGATTTAAGGCTCGCCTGGAAGGCTCCGTTTCCGGCAATATCTTGTTGCGACAAGCGCAGCATCGTTTGGCACTAGACCGAAAATTTGCGCTGGGTATTGCTCAGAGCACGATTGCCGGGAAGTTGCGTAATGCCCGTCAAATCTTGCTGCGTGGTGCACGTGAAGCAGGTGATGTTGAGGATAGTAGCGCACTCGCGGCGGCAACCGAGAGACTCTCCAATTCGTTGCGTAACCTGCCTCACGCACCTGATTTGGATGTGGTGCGCGGTATTGAGGGCGATGCGGCAAAAAATTATTTCGCCGCGTTGTCGCTGTTGGTCAAGCGCGAGGTACGCGACAAGTTCACCATGGATGGGCGCACTCGTCGTCCACCGCGTGACCGATTCAATGCGCTGCTTTCTTTTCTCTACTCCATGCTGATGAACGACTGCCGTTCCGCGCTGGAGGCGGTGGGTCTCGATCCTCAGCTTGGCTTCTTGCATACCGTTCGCCCTGGACGGGCCGCACTCGCACTGGATTTGATGGAAGAGTTTCGTGCCATTTTCGCTGATCGGTTGGCACTCACCTTGATTAACCGGGGGCAGATTGGCCCCAACGATTTTGCTGAACGTGAAGGTGGAGCGGTTCTGCTTGAAGGCGATGCACGCCGTACCGTGGTGGTCGCCTATCAAGAGCGCAAACAGGAAGAGGTGATGCATCCTTTGCTTGAAACCAAGGTGCCGATTGGTCTGATACCGTTGCTGCAAGCGCGCTTCATGGCGCGCACTCTGCGCGGGGAAATGGAAGGCTATCTCCCGTTTCTTTACCGTTAAATACTATGCTGATTATTATTACTTACGATGTATCTACTATCACCGCTGCCGGACGCAAACGGTTGCGTCGCGTCGCGAAAGTTTGCGAAAGCACTGGGCAACGAGTGCAGAATTCTGTGTTTGAGTGCAAGGTTAACCAAATGCAGCTTGAAGAATTAGAACGGCGACTGCTTGCCGAGATAGACGAAAAAGAAGACAGCCTGCGCTTATATCGCTTGACCGAACCGGTGGAGTTGCACATCAAGGAGTATGGGAATTTCCATGCTGTGGATTTTGAAGGGACGCTGGTAATATGACGCGCGAACCAGTAGCAACGACACAAACCCGGCAGGTTCGCGCTGTGGCTAATATATTGACGAAGGAGGATTTCCTGTCTTCGTCGTTTGATTGTACGGACTCTCTGCTGTGTGAAAACAGAGGGTTCGCGCAAAGTGCGCTTTTCATCGTTGCAAGTCATGACGTTGTAAGCGGACTGTAGCGCCCGTCCTTCGGGATGGGCGAGGATTGAAACACTAACAAAGACACAGGCGTAATCACCCCAGCCGGTGTAGCGCCCGTCCTTCGGGATGGGCGAGGATTGAAACTATGTAATACCCGTACAAAGTCTCCCATGGGAGAGTAGCGCCCGTCCTTCGGGATGGGCGAGGATTGAAACAAAAAATGATAATGAAGCGCTGCGCTCAATTGGTGTAGCGCCCGTCCTTCGGGATGGGCGAGGATTGAAACTTCCGTAAGGTATTAGGTAACCTTGACCATTAAGTAGCGCCCGTCCTTCGGGATGGGCGAGGATTGAAACGACCAATACCAGCAGAGCGCTGCGTAGCCATAGAGTAGCGCCCGTCCTTCGGGATGGGCGAGGATTGAAACTCTATAGACGATCCGCTAAGAGGCACTACGCTACGTAGCGCCCGTCCTTCGGGATGGGCGAGGATTGAAACCTACTAGCACTGCCTTTGTAAGGCCCTTTGTAATGGTAGCGCCCGTCCTTCGGGATGGGCGAGGATTGAAACACATTCACCGGCGTCAGTATATTGGCTGATGGACTGTAGCGCCCGTCCTTCGGGATGGGCGAGGATTGAAACACTGCGCTGACCAGTTGTTACGAGTGGCTTCTCGGTAGCGCCCGTCCTTCGGGATGGGCGAGGATTGAAACAGGCATTCCAGAATTTTTGGGTATGATCTTCGGCGTAGCGCCCGTCCTTCGGGATGGGCGAGGATTGAAACCAATACTTTGCATTATACCAATGCGCCGCGCTCCCGTAGCGCCCGTCCTTCGGGATGGGCGAGGATTGAAACCATCTGTCCTGCCATCCGTGCCAAGGATCTCTTAGTAGCGCCCGTCCTTCGGGATGGGCGAGGATTGAAACACATGGACACTCACGGCAATTTTTAAATTTAATCGTAGCGCCCGTCCTTCGGGATGGGCGAGGATTGAAACACCTATATACGAAAGAACGCCATCAAGATAAATGGTAGCGCCCGTCCTTCGGGATGGGCGAGGATTGAAACACAGATGTTTACTTAATTCCACTCGAAACCGGCGTAGCGCCCGTCCTTCGGGATGGGCGAGGATTGAAACATCTGCACAGTGGAGTCTGATATCGATAGGCATTGGTAGCGCCCGTCCTTCGGGATGGGCGAGGATTGAAACAGAGATTTCAATGTGGGCTTATCAAGCAAACCTGCGTAGCGCCCGTCCTTCGGGATGGGCGAGGATTGAAACAGGTGTAAGCACTATTTTCCAGTCGTCCTGCATACGTAGCGCCCGTCCTTCGGGATGGGCGAGGATTGAAACAGTTTATTGGAACCCTTCAAGCACTCTCAGAATGGGTAGCGCCCGTCCTTCGGGATGGGCGAGGATTGAAACATTGATCAGGCAGCAGGGCAAATGAGTGCGCCTTGTAGCGCCCGTCCTTCGGGATGGGCGAGGATTGAAACACCAAGCAGGGCTGCCACTGACCGTATGAAAAACGTAGCGCCCGTCCTTCGGGATGGGCGAGGATTGAAACTTCCCAAACCAGGATTTCCTCTTCCGGGTTTACAAGTAGCGCCCGTCCTTCGGGATGGGCGAGGATTGAAACGAGCAATGCTTTGCTTTGCGTGGCATCCAACCCGAGTAGCGCCCGTCCTTCGGGATGGGCGAGGATTGAAACATTTTCACATGCAAAAGCCGTCAAAGTAACTTAATGTAGCGCCCGTCCTTCGGGATGGGCGAGGATTGAAACCGACAAGCGCATTCCCAGTAGTAGCGCCTGCCCACGTAGCGCCCGTCCTTCGGGATGGGCGAGGATTGAAACCACCAATTCGGCGCGTTCTCACCAATGTCCGGCAGCCGGTAGCGCCCGTCCTTCGGGATGGGCGAGGATTGAAACTAGTGCCGTAATGATCTGGCCTTTGCCTGCTTCTGTAGCGCCCGTCCTTCGGGATGGGCGAGGATTGAAACTTGCTTAGAGCAAGGACAGAGCTATATTTCAATGAGTAGCGCCCGTCCTTCGGGATGGGCGAGGATTGAAACAAACCTTTGCTATTTTAGAGACCGTAGCCAAATCGGTAGCGCCCGTCCTTCGGGACGGGTGCTGCCAGTTTCGACCTCACTATTCCTCTCTGAGTAAGCGTTTGGCGTTTGAATAATTAATTTTGTGACTGTTTAAAAATGGAGGGATCGAGTTGATGCCTCTGGAGTAATTTATAGAACTCAGTTCGGTTGCGTTTGGCTAAACCTGCAGCTTTGGTCACATTACCTGCCGTAATTTTTAGCACACGTACCAGATAATCTCTTTCGAAGTGCCTGCGCGCATCTTCGAACGAAACTAACCCTTCTTCTTCTTTTTGCATGGCATCGTAAATCAGCACGGGAGAAATGAGGGGAGCAGTGCCTAACACAACGCATTGTTCGACAATATTCATCAGTTGGCGCACGTTGCCAGGCCACGACGCACGAACCAGCATTTCCATTGCATCAGGAGAAAATCCATTAATCTCTTTATCGTATTTTGCGCAAAGCACACTGAGAAAATGGTTTGCCAGCAGAGGGATATCTTCTCGTCGTTGTGATAATGCAGGGATTGTCAGCGCTACAACTTTTAGTCGGTAATAGAGATCCTCGCGAAAGCTGCCTGTACTGATTTCAGTCAGAAGGTCCCGGTGGGTAGCAGAAATAATGCGTACATCCACCGGAATCGTCTGCACTGATCCTACAGGGCGTACTTGTCTTTCTTGGAGAACTCGTAACAATTTGACCTGGAGCGGAAGCGGCATATCGCCAATTTCATCCAGAAGAAGCGTGCCTCCTTCTGCCAATTGAAACAAGCCCTTGTGATCACGAACTGCGCCGGTAAACGCGCCTTTGACGTGCCCGAATAATTCTGATTCCAATAACTGTTCGGGAATTGCAGCACAATTGACGGCTACAAACGGCCGATCACGGCGCTTGGATGCATCGTGAATGGCATGGGCAAATAATTCCTTGCCGGCACCGCTTTCTCCGTAAATCAGCACGCTTGCATCGCCTTTTGCGACGAGTTCTGCTTTTGTGAGGATATCCTCCATCATGGCGCTTTGGGTAATGATATCTTTACGCCACGGTGCTTGAGATTCTTCTTTTTGGAGCGCAGTGCCAGGTACCAGTCTAAGAGCCTGAACAACCTGGGCCAGCAGAATTTTACTATCGAAAGGTTTAGTCAGATAGCCAAATACTCCTCGTTGCGTCGCGGCAACCGCATCAGGTATCGTGCCATGTGCTGTTAGGATGATTACAGGCAAAGTAGGTATGGTGCGGTGAATATGTTCGAACAATTTCATTCCGTCCATGCCGCTCATTTGCATATCGCTAATAACCAGTTGCGGGCGCGACACATCCAAATAATTAAGGGCTATCTCGGCACTTTGCGCCAATTCTGTTTTATATCCAGCGGCTGTCAAACGAATGGAAAGCAGCTCTAGCAGGTCTGTATCATCGTCGACTATGAGGATTTTTGGATTAGATTCAATTATTTTTTGCATACTTATGGCTTATCCCTGAGGATGAGATTTTTTTCCATACTCTTAATGTTATCAATCTGATTTTTCAAAACCTCAGAGTATTTTTGTTCTTCTTTCAACTTTTGCGATAGCTCATTCACACTGCCGTTAATGCGCTGCTGTTCAGCAAGTAGCATTAATAGTAAATGTTTGAAGCTACGCATGCCGGTCGACAATTTCGCATCTTTCGGCAATTCATTGAGCAGATTAAGCGCAGCGCCAGTGTCACGGAAGGATGAGTTGGGCAATATAAGGAGTAGTGCTAATTCTGCTCGGGCAGTATCGCTTTTGGCCAATATTAGATTTTGTTTCGCTTTGTCATGTTCTTTAATCAGTTCTGTTACAGACATTTTTCGGATGTATTCGAAATATTGCATTAATACTTCCAGTTGGCTGGGTGCGATAAGAGGTTGAGGAGGTAACATTACTATAGGTGGCTGGTTCGCTGGTATGGCTGATATGACTGGTACGGTTGAACAAGCGTTCAGAGTGACCAATATTATTGTTAGAAAAACCCATGAATTTTTAGGGTTAATACTCATTAGCTACTTTCTGGATCATGGATGGGCAAGGTAAGACGGAAATGGGTGCCTGCTGTACTTTGTTGCACTAGATCAATATTTCGACCATTAGCGAGAGCGTATTCACTATCGCTTCGCCGTTCAGAAGAGCGGTTTGCCTTGAGCTCAATATTGCCACCGTGAGCAAGAGCGTATTCACGCGCAATGGATAGTCCCAACCCCGTTCCCTTGACATGGCTATCAGGCATTCTTCGCCCCTGATAAAAGGGCTCAAATACTCTGTCCTGGTCGATTTCGTCTATGCCTGGACCGGCATCCATTATGTCCAGTTGTGCCGAATCGTCAACCTTGTTTGTCCATATTTTAATGCGACCGCCGGGCGGGGAAAATTTCACGGCATTTGATAAAAGGTTGTCAATAATGATTCTGATTTTTTGTTTATCGCAGTCAATCATCAATTCCGTGCTAGCTAGATCGATTTTCAGGTTTTTATTCATAATGGCGAGGTTCTGATCTTGCAATACGACACTCAAAATGCCCGCTAAATTCGTTTGATGTTTCATAAGTGCAGATTTTTCGGTCTGCAACGCGCTGTAGTTTAATAAATCTTCGATGCGTTTTTGCAATTGTATGCTGTTGCTATGGAGGATATTTGCGATCTGTTGTTGTTTTACGGTCAATGCCCCGACCACTCCTTCTGCAAGCAAGTCCGCACCTTCGCGCATTGACGTAAGGGGTGTTTTGAGTTCGTGAGAAACGTGTCGAAGAAATTTGGTTTTTTGTTCTTCCAGTTTTAGCAAGCGTCGACGCATCCAATCAAGTCGTTCGCCTAGGTACATTAAATCCTGTGGGCCATCGACACGTACTATTTTTGATAATTCACCCTGTCCCATGTTACGGATAGCTTCATCAATTTGACGAATGGGGCGTGTAATCAACACAGAGAATCCAAGTGCCAGCAATATCGCGAACGGGATCAACGCGAACAACTCCCAAACCATAACCGTATGTGCATGCTCTGCCATATTTTGCATTTCCTCCACTTCTAGTTCAATTAATGCATAACCGACGGTAGAAAAATTGCGCGTAGATTCCAGCAGTGGGGTAAAGCTTTGAACCAGCTCGCGTAGTTTATCTGGAACTTGGCTCGCAGCCGATACTTGCTGAAAAATCGCGGTTTCAAGCGATTGTAGCTGGGCCAACATATGCTTCTGTTCAGTACGTGATGAGAGTTGGAAAAGGTTTGTGGCTGTTTTTCCAAACTTCGTATGTGCTTGAAAATATCCCTCGAGCAAGGATTCATCACCAAGAATAAGCGTCTGTCGCACGCTTCGTTCCATTAGATGAATTTCATTTGTTAAAGTATGACTGGCAAGTGTAATTTGCACTGCCTGATATACAGCCTTGCGACTTTGGCCTGCCAAACGGTCGATGGATACAGCACTATTAATAAGCGCAACAATGAGCGGCAGACCAACGAGTGTAAATCCGAGCAGAATCAGCTTCAGGAACGATTTTGGATTGTGCCGAAATCTTCCTAAAGCGGTGGCAGCAAGCCCCCCCTCTGTTCCTGTAGTATCAGCGGTTGTGAAGAACCCCATTATTTATTCGGTATCAGTAAAATAACTATGAGGATATAAACGTATGGTCGCAGTTCGGGTAGAGAAATGGTTAGTGCACCAAATTTCGGATAGCCTATTTCCTCAGCACTATTTCCCTGCCATTCTTTCATGTGAATCAAGAAAGAGCCAACTTCAAAATATTTTGCATCTACATGTTGTACCGAGAAAAATAATTGGCTACTTTAGCCTTAAATTGTATTGAATCGCAATAACTATCTGGATCGCCTTAATTCACGATTCGCGCATTGCGGAGAGCATCGGCAAGTTGGTACACTGACATAGCGTAGAAGATGTTGTTGTTGTAAAGCATAATGACTTGATAATTTTTGAATGCCAGCCAGAATTCCTTGCCATCGGATACAGTAAAATCCAGCAGCCATGCAGATTTCAGGTCTGCGGTTTGTACCACTGGAATCACTCCCATTTCTGCCCAAGCTGCCATGTTGTGGGTTTCTTTGATATTTAATTCAGCCTTTTCGTTTAATTTGGCACGAACCGCCACAGGTTCGCCACTTTGCCAGCCATATTGTTTGAAATAATTTGCCACACTACCGATGGAGTCTTCCGGATCATTGAATAAATTGATTTCTCCATCGTTGTTAAAATCCACTGCGTGTTTGCGGTAACTGCTCGGCATGAATTGTGGAATGCCCACTGCACCTGCATAGGAGCCTTGTATTTTGAATGGTTCGAATTTTTGTTCGCGTGCCAGCAATAGGTATTGCTCCAATTCGTTGCGGAAAAAATAGGCACGACGCGGATAGTCGAAGGCTAAGGTAGTCAGTGTATCCAATACATTGAACTTACCTGTGTTGCGACCATAATTGGTTTCCACACCAATCACCGCGACGATCATTTCCTGCGGCACGCCGTATTCCTTTTCCGCACGTTGCAGCGCGTTTATATGGTTTTGCCAAAATTTTAGTCCATCGCTTATGTGCTTATTGTTGGTGAAAGCGGCACGGTATTGTGGCCAGGGTTTGATGGTAGCTGGTGCGGAAATGAGATTGATAACCGCTGGGCGGTATTGCGTGCGTTGAAATATTTGCTCCAGTTCATCACGCTTGAACTGGTGTTTTATCACCATTTCGTCAATGAATTGGGGGAGGCCGGGTAATTCCATTGCACCCACGCTTGGAATAAAAAGCAGTAGCAGAGCGAAACAAAGCCAAGTCATCATATCGACTGTCTCCCCTGTTTGTAATAATGAAACCGGCTGAAAATGGTGGAGCCCAATGGGTAAAGCATTTTTATTTCCTGTATCAAGCATTTTATAGAAACATTGGGCTTCATTTTTCTGGCTCACAAGTAAAAAATGGAGTCCAACAGAGCCAAGGCTGAGTTAAATCGAACAAATCTAGTGCTACAAACCCAGACAGTTTATTGGGCCGCTATCTGTTTGTATTTTACCCTCGACAAAGGGATGCACCACTGTTAAATTCCGCTCCCTGATTGCATTGGACTGGAGAATTTTATTTTTATGAAAAAACCAACACAGCATCACCGCCTACTTATTCTTGGCTCAGGCCCTGCAGGATATACTGCCGCAGTCTATGCTGCGCGTGCCAACCTTAAGCCGATGTTGATAACCGGCATGGCGCAAGGGGGCCAACTGATGACTACCACCGATGTAGACAACTGGCCCGCCGATGCGATGGGTGTGCAAGGCCCCGAACTGATGACACGCTTTCAGCAACATGCGGAACGCTTTGATACACAAATTATTTTTGATCACATTCATACCGTCAAGCTGCAACAAAAACCATTCGCTTTGATCGGCGATGCGGGTAGTTATACTTGCGATGCACTTATTATCGCCACGGGTGCTTCGGCACAGTATCTCGGTTTGCCTTCTGAAGAAAAATTCATGGGTAAGGGTGTGTCCGCTTGTGCCACCTGCGATGGTTTCTTTTATCGCGGGCAGGATGTGGCAGTAATAGGGGGTGGCAACACAGCAGTGGAAGAAGCGCTGTATCTTTCTAAGATTGCACGCCATGTCACGCTCGTGCATAGACGCGATAGCTTCCGTGCTGAACGCATCACAGTGGATCATTTAATGAAGCAGGTTGAGCAAGGCAAGATTACGCTGCAACTGCATCAAGTATTAGACGAAGTGTTAGGTGACCACAGCGGTGTAACTGGTATGCGTCTCAAGCATATGCAAACCGGTCACACGCAAAACATCTTGCTGACCGGTGTATTCGTCGCGATCGGCCATAAACCCAATACTGACATTTTCAACGGTCAGTTAGAAATGGAAAATGGCTACATAATCACGCGTGGGGGGCTGAATGGAAATGCTACAGCCACTAGTATTTCCGGTGTGTTTGCGGCAGGTGATGTACAAGATTATATTTACCGTCAAGCGGTAACCAGCGCCGCTACTGGATGCATGGCAGCGTTGGATGCGGATAAATATTTAAGCACACTGAGCCACTGTAAGGAGTAATTGAAGGAGCAATGAAAAAAAAGAAGGATCAGCCTGCACCTATTAATGCCGAGTTATTCCGACAGGCACTGGATGGTGTTATTCCCTTGCCGCCATCCAACCGCATCTCCTTGGCTCAACCATTACGTCGCGTAATGCCACGTGGCACTGTAATTTCTACCCACTTAATTGAGGACACGTTATCCGACAATGATGCTGGGGGTGATGTTCCGACCGAGTTTCTGCGTTCTGGTATGTCGCGCATGACCCTGCGTAAGTTGCGGCGTGGGCGATGGCCGATGCAGGACACCCTGGATTT
The DNA here is from genome assembly GCF_918378365.1 of Candidatus Nitrotoga arctica. NCBI lineage: Bacteria > Pseudomonadati > Pseudomonadota > Betaproteobacteria > Nitrosomonadales > Gallionellaceae > Candidatus Nitrotoga > Candidatus Nitrotoga arctica. Next base: position 1,431,984 of record NZ_OU912926.1, read on the forward strand.
ACATGGTTTCCACAGTGATGCGGCACGCAAGCTATTGCTTGAATTCTTGCGCGATGCGGCGCAGCATAGTTTGCACTTTGTGTGTGTGATACACGGCAAAGGATGGCAAGCAGGTGGTAAGGAAGGTGTACTGAAAAGCCGTGTGCGCCATTGGTTGTCACAATATTCCGAAGTGCTGGCATTTTGCGAAGCGCCGCTAAATGCGGGTGGTAGTGGCGCAGTTTGGGTATTGCTTAAGGCCGGTGGCCAAAGCAGCAACATTCTGGATAAATGAGAGTCGGCAGAATACTAATTTAAACGAAATAAATCAGATAAGGCGGGGGAGTTTTAAACATGCTTATGTGTTATTCGCTGACGGTCGCCGTAATACAAAGAGTCATATTCAGATTACTGTCTCTTTGCCTCATTCTGCTCGGACTCCCAACAAATATGTCTTGGGCCGATAGCCTGCAACTCGATAAGCTGCGCCTTCCACCGGGTTTTCAAATTGAATTGCTGACCGACGCCGTACCGAATGCGCGCCAGATGGTTCTGGGTCGATACGCGGACGGTCGAGGTGTACTTTATGTAGGTAGTATGGCTGCCGGAAACGTCTACGCAGTTGAACTGAAGCAGGATCGAACTGCTGCGGTACATATTATTGCATCAGGTCTTACGAAGCCCGTAGGCGTGGCTTATCGAGAGGGCCAGTTATATGTATCCGCCGTATCCCGAATTCTTCGTTTGGATGAAATTGATGGTCGATTAACCAATCCGCCCAAACCCATTGTGGTCACTGATCGCCTTCCTATCGAAACTCATCACGGCTGGAAATTTATCGCTTTCGGTCCCGATGGCTGGCTGTACGTGCCAGTTGGGGCGCCTTGCAATATCTGTAATCCAGACGATCGCTTTGCCAATATCCAGCGGATGAAACCGGATGGTAGCGCGATGGAAGTTGTGGCACGTGGCGTACGGAACTCAGTTGGGTTTGACTGGAGCCCGATCGATAGTTCGCTATGGTTCACCGATAATGGGCGGGACATGCTAGGAGATGATCTACCGAGCGACGAACTCAATCACGTCTTAAAGCCCGGTCAACATTTTGGTTATCCATACTGTCATCAAGGTGATACGCCAGACCCGGAATTTGGGAACAAGCGAAAATGTGAAGAGTTCGTGACGCCGGTAGTTAAGCTTGGAGCACACGTCGCATCCCTTGGGATGAGGTTTTATACTGGAAAGCAATTTCCGAATGCATATCGGAATAACGTGTTCATTGCTGAACACGGTTCATGGAATAGAAGCCAAAAAGTGGGCTACCAGATTGTCAGGGTGGTGCTTGATAACCAGGGTGGAGTCGCTCGTCATGAACCTTTCATTAGCGGCTGGTTGCAAAAGGATGCTAGCGGCAAAGAATCGGTTTGGGGCCGTCCTGCCGACGTACTAGTCATGCCTGATGGTTCGCTGCTCATTAGTGACGACCTTGCAGGGGCAATTTACCGTGTGAAGTATACGCTTTGAATACATGCATTGTTGCGTGCTGCAAGAGCCTGAATACGCTGTTGTGATTGATTCTTGAATCCGCCAAATTGAACGCGATCTGATCAAGGGATTTTACGACATACCGTTTCAAGGGACTCAACTTCAAGAGGGCAACATAAGTTGGTTGAGCTGCTGTGCTGGTAGTCAATGGGTTATTGGGGCATCTGGTATAAATGGCATCAGAAATTTGTGATGTGATATATAGATGTATTTAGGTTGCTCTGCATTTTTAAGAGTTTGTACATTTTTCGAAAGAGATATCTGTTATTTATTGGCTTGACTGAGGGGGCTACTTTACATAGACTGCGGCGGCTTTGAGGGCCTTGTTGCTATCAGTAAATTGTTCATCTTATATTTTTATGCTTTAAATTATCAAACAGGAAAAAATTATGCCCGCCATCGACGTTAATGATAAAACCTATGAAACCGACAAGGAAGGTTATCTCGTCAATTTTGACGCCTGGAACATGGACATCGCGAAATTTATTGCACACGCCGAGGAATTGGAAATGACCGATAATCACTGGGAAATTATCAAATTTTTGCGCGCGTACTACAAACAACATCAAAGTACACCCAATATTCGGGAATTAACCCAAGCAGTCAGCGAGGAATTAAGCGAAGAAAAAGGTAAGAGTCCCTACCTGTATGATCTGTTCCCTTCAGGTCCGGCGGAGCAAGGATGTAAGATCGCGGGATTACCCAAGCTTTTTGTAGATCCCAATGCACATACAGTCATTTAAGTTTATGTTTAAAAGTAAAAAATTTGACAATTTATGTCATAGACTCTAAGCGTTTTAGTAATTAATTCAAAGCTAAATTAGTTTAGAAGATTATCTGATCCTTGATTTAGCTATCCCGTTGTTTATTCCGTAACAGTCTCAGTTTGCGCGGCTGTTACGCTTGGTCAGTAAGCTTACTGGTCAAGCGTAGTCCTTTCCAGAATCTTATATAGTCCTGGAGTTAATGTACCCTACCAGCTGGTAAGGTATATTCGCGCTGGGAGATTTGATCAAGTGTGCATTGATGTGTGCACAGATTTGCTGGCGCAGTTTGACTTAGAAACTATGTCTTGCTCTGATTATCTGGGACGAGGTATTTGATAAGATACTAGCGTTAATCGATGGCGATAACATGATAGCTCATATGCCAGCGTTCGCACTCATTGCGGCAGAGCATACTTGGACGTTGGGGTATTTGCGCCAGACTGATTCCAGCACAAATACCTTTTCTTACTATTCTATACAATCATTAGCGTGCTGCCTTGGCCAACGCAGCCAGCGTGTCACCTCCCAAATCGGCACTATAGTAGCCCAGGTTTGCGCCAGTCTCATCTATGCTCACTTTTGGCATCAGTCCGGCGGCCAGTAGCGACTCATTCTTGGCAACACGGTGTACGTCGTGAGGATCAATGATGCCGGCATTGCTATATACGTTAGAAACTGCGCTGTTATCGTTCTTTTTCGTGCTGTCGTCCAGCGTGTATATGGTGCGCTGGTTAAGAAGGGATACAGCATGGGAATCATATTCATTAAGTAAAAAAACCAGAATATTTTTGCCTAAAACTTCTTTTTTGTTAGTTGATTTCACATCCAGGATTGCGCTTTGGATTACGCGGTGGAAGGCAAGTGTAGGCTGTGTATTAATTTCGTCGCTATCCGGTGCGACAGGTGTATTTTTATCGACAAAATCAATTAGCAAGATGCGCAATTCTTCAATATTTACCCCGCGGGACTGCAATACCTCTATCGCCGAAGGATTATCCAACATGGCCAGCAGCAAATGCTCCACTGAGAGGGTTTTATGCCGCTTTGCGCGCGCTTCGATGATAGTTTGACGTAGGTTGGTTTCAAGTTCTTTTCCAAGCAAATCTGCCCGATAAAGTTTCCACATTGATGTTTCCTCCAGTTGATTATAGCGAATGTCATTGCTGTTTGGCATATGTCGAAACCTGTACTATTTTGATCTCGATGGGTGACTACCTTTCAGTATATTACGAAAAATATGTGGTGGGCAAATGAAATATCTAACGCTAGCATTAACATAGTCGTTTCAGAAAAATCCCATTTTAAGCTTCTATTTTTAACAATTGTCAGTCGTAAAAATTTTGTTGCTGAACAAGTTTTGTAACGGTTGCGTCAATTCAGCCGCACAAAAGCGCCAATTGGGCTTGTCCCGCATAACAAGGCTAGCTAACGATTTCATAGCTACCCCAAATCATGTGACCAAGGCCAATTTCGACACAATCCCTCAGCTTTGAATAGGAATTGAATAGCATCGTTAATGACGGGAATTATTATTTATGGTTTATGCTTTTGTTGATAACTTGATTTTGTTGCATTTACCGCAAAAATGCATACTGTCGGATGCGTAAATATGTCGGTACTTGAAGCTAACGCAATGGATGCGCAGTGTACCAACGAACGCATACCAAAACCCCATCTTCGGAGAGTCATATCTTTTTAATATCGAGCATCTCGTGTTACAGCGACCATTTTAAATCGACCAGCATAACCAATTTTAATTGGTCGCACTTAATGCGACAGAACCATTTGGTTGAGCCTCTGTATCAGTAGCAAAAAGGAAGGGGATTTCATACCAATTCAGGTTGCTTGGTTGCAAATTTTGCTCATGTCCTTTAGTTTTCATGATGCTGCAGCCATTGCTCCAGCATCATCAACACCCAAATCATAACGCCGTAATAAACTGCATGTCCTGAGCGGTGTTGTTCTATCAACGCATCAAGGTATTCTGGTTTGATATAACCGCGCCCTCGTAATGATTTCAAACTGTCGTAGGTTAGCTTTTGCAGTGGGAGGTAAGTTTGCATCCATACGCCAAAAGGTAAACCAAATCCTTGCTTGCTTTTGGTGAGAGTCTCTTGGGGCAAAAAATCTTTGAGTGCTTCCTTGAAAAAGTATCTGAGCTTCAACCCTTTTACTTTAAGAGACGGGGGAAGTTGCGCTGCAAACGTGACAATATCCTCATCCAACAGAGGGTAATGAACTGCTACACCCGCCAATTCACACATTCGGTTAACCTTGCGCAAATCGTTGTCAGCTAAGGTGAATTTTAAATCCAGATTAAGGAGGCGATTGATAGAGGAAGTGGAATCGGTACGGCCATATTCTGCTCGTAGCAGTTCGTTCGGTTCTTGGTGATTCACTTGAGCCAGAAAGTCAGCAGTGAATATCTCGCTCGGCGAGGCGCGATGTAAAAAATTATAAGTTTCCAACCGATCTGGTAATGGGATTTGAGCTTGCGCGATGTAGCTTTTTAACTTTCTCAATAATGGGATATGTTCTATGCCCGGCATGCCAGACATAACAGGCTCCAATATGCTACGTCGTAGCATTGCAGGTACAAGAGAATAAGCTTCGAATATTTTTTGTTTGGCATAGCGCGCGTTTCCGCCAAAAATTTCGTCCCCGCCGTCCCCCGCCAGCATCAGCCGGATGCCTTGCTCTTTGGCTAATTTGGCACAACAATAGGTAGGAACTGCCGATGCATTTCCAAAGGGCTCGTCGTAGGCTTTGGCAATCAGCGGGATCGTATCAACGACATCTTGTGCCGTAACATAGTATTCGTGAGCATGGGTGCCAAAATGCTTGCTCGTAATCCGTGCAAACTCCATTTCATCGTAGCCTTCGGCTGCAAATCCAATAGAAAAAGTATCTGCCGGTTTAGTAGATGACTGGGCGAGTACTCCTGCGATAGTCGAGCTGTCCGTACCACCACTTAAAAAGGCACCGACTTGTTCATCAGTTACCGATCTTCTCAGAGCCGTTTGCAGCAATTTTTGGAGACTTTCCTTGCGTTGTATAAAGTGGCTTTGCCCCGAATCAGCATATTGCAGGTGCCAATAAAAGTTCGTTTCCACTTTCCCATTTTGGAATAGCGCAGACTGCCCGGGCAGTAGCTTGCGTACATTTTTATATATACTTCCAGGAGAAGGAACTGAATGAAAAAATAAATAATTAAAGATCGATTGCGGATCAATCACTCGCTCCATATTAGGATGAGCGACCACTCCATTCGTGCTGGTCGCAAAAATAAAATGGTTGCATGGTGCGGCATAGCAAATGGAGTAAATACCCAATCGATCAATGGCGACAAGAGCCGTACCTTCCTGTGCATTAATAATGGCAACGCAAAAAGCTCCATGCATATCCTCAAGAAATGTTTTTCCTGATCGAGAGTAGGCTTTAGCTACTGCAGCCGCTGAAGTTTTCTCTTGCGCAAGTTCATTTAATTCATCGTTTCCCCAATATACATTGCCGACAATAACTATCTTAAGCAAGCCTTCTTCATGGCAACTTGCTTGGTCAATTTTTGACCAAGCTGCTATTCCCTCACAAGAGCCATAAAGCGCCTGCATCGAATCGCTTTTTTCGTCAGTCATAGCATCTACCATGGCATCGGTTATTTCTTTAGCAAGCATACAATCCTCCTTGCCCCCGAACCAACCACACATTCCCTTCATGCAATCTCCTTGTTAGTTCTCAATGGAGCAACTTTAATTAAACCTTTGGCATTGCCGGAGGTCATTCAATTTGATAAATCTGCTTATTACATTGATCTCATTACATTTCCTTGATGAGGATGGAATCTTAGATTGATCGATGTAATAACTATGCATTCCTCATTAATGTAATGATGTTGTTACTTATACTTGCTACCATATTACTTTATAACATTTAATCGGCTTTATGTGATTTGTAGTGGATAACTCTTAGGTAAGTGCAAGATGAGCAAAAGAGATAGTCATCTAAAAGTTGGTTCGTCCTGAGCAGATGCGGCCATATGTTAAGGTACTCACCATGCTGGTTATTATGTCTAAAATGGCGATGAGGTTTTTGTTCATGACTTGACGCCCATTCCAGCTAATCAACTGTATGAATGATTTTTGGTGGTTAATAAATATTATGCCTCTGAACCATTTTCAGTTTTAATTGACAAACTATTTGTAATCAAATAGATAAATAGTTGACTTATGAATACGACGGAAGTGAACCTGCTGGACTGGCAGAAACGGTACGGAACGGAAGAAGCCTGCGCTCAAGCGCTGGCGCAACAACGCTGGTCGGAAGGATTCCGTTGTCCGCAATGTAGAATGGCTATGCCCTCACCACGCGCCACAGTTACGAATGCTCCCAATGTCATTACCAAGCTTCGCTCACGGCTGGGACGCTGTTTCACTCCACCAACCTTTCCCTGACCAAGTGGTTCTGGGCAATCTATCTGAGTTCATCGGACAAGGGTATCTCCACCATGCGGCTTTCCAAACAAATCGGTATATCTTGGATCACCGTCAGCCGGATACTGCGCAAGATACGTATTGCCATGGGGCATCTTGCAGCCTCTATCGGCTGCAAGATCTGATCGAGATTGACGATGCTCTGGTAGGTGGCAGACGCAGTGGAAAGCGGGGCGCGGCGCTGAAGGAAAATCTCCGGTGCTGGTGGCGGTTGAGAACCGGGGTCAGCGTGCCGGTTATATCGCCATGCAAAAGGTCTCCGCTGTGACAAAGAAGTCGGTGGCGAAGTTTGTGCAACACCCCCTCCCGCCTGGCCAACCAGTGCGCAATGATGCGCTGGCTTCGTTGGTGGAGATCGGCAAGACCCAGCACCATACCGCACGGGTGACCCCGCCCGACAAAGCCGGAGAATGGCTGCCCTGGGTGCATATCGCCATCGGCAACCTCAAGGCGTTTCTGCTGGGAACCTATCACGGGGTATCGTCCAAGTATCTGCAAGAGTATTTCAATGAGTTCTGTTATCGATTCAATTGACGTGCGTGGGAAGCAGAATTGCCATTACACCTCCTCAACGCTTGCCTTACGCATACTCAGGTTAAACTGAAAATGGTTTAGAGGCATAATAAATATTGAATTAAGTACGGTATCGCACTGTCCGAGTTTAATATTTCGCGCAGTATTCACGTGCGGATATTACCGTCATATTGGTAATCAATTTCCAGGAGATTTTTATGAACAAAGATGATGACAAGGATATGGAAGTAAAAGGAAAGCTTCAGAAGAACATTGGTAAAGCCCAAGTTGGTTTTGGTGATCTTAAGGAATGATCTAAAGAAAAACAACTGAAGCGAATATGGTGCAGAATGCATTAACAATATTAAATGTGCGAATGCACAGCAAACATTTCTTAAACAAAAAATTTCTACTGGAGATAAATTATGAGTTATGAAAATAATGATACTGATGAGATAAACAAAAACAGTGGTAATAGGCTTGGCCCCCAATTAATGGGGGTAAATACGCTTATTGGAAATGATGTCTATAATCAAATAGAAGAAGATCTGGGTGACATCAAGGAAATAATGCTGGACATGGAGAGCGGTAAAATCGTTTATGCAGTTTTGTCCTATGGCGGTATTCTCGGCATCGGAGAAAAACTTTTCGCAGTGCCATGGGGTGCGTTGACACTAGATACGCCGAATAAGCGTTTCATACTTAATGTAGAGAAAGATCAACTCGAGAATGCGCCGGGATTCGATAAGGATAATTGGCCCAATGTGGCGGATCCAGCTTGGAAAAATCAAGTTTAGCAATCTGGACTTGATCTGACAGACACCCTAAAAATTCGGTAACTGTCAGATTAAGTCTGACCTAGTGCAACTACACATTAACTTACCTGATTAGCCACAATGTTCAGCCGCGCGTATGAGGCGCTCAGGATAGGGCGAAGTGACGGATGATGCTCGAAGCAGTCTGAACAGAATGACAGACAGGTCGAAGCGGCGGTTGAATCGATATTGAAACTCGGCGAGATCACGATGGGCGTACTTGGAGAAATCGAACGCATGGTAGGTTCCAGAGAACGTCGTCTTCAGATTGCCTAAGAGGGTATTGACCGCGCGAAATTGCTCCAGCTTTACGCAGGCAGTACCGCCGCCGGTGACGGTGCGCTCGTGAGTGGCTCCAGATTCTGTGACGGCTCGGAAGCACCCCAATCCATCGGAAATGACATTAACCGACGCGCACAGCGATTTCTTCGCCCACTGGGCAATCGCGTCTTTGGTAAATTTCAGCCTGGTCAGGCAAACGAACAGCGGATGGCCAGTTTCAGTGGTCTGCACCGCAGCGATGAAGGGCACCTTGTTCTCCGAGCCCCGGCCGCTCTTGCCGCCGGGCAACTCCCCACCCAGATAAGCGTCGTCGATCTCAACGCGACCGTCGAGCTGGCGCGATTCTTCCCGCACCGTCATGACTTGCATCAGCTTGTGTTTCAACAGCCAGGCGGTCTTGTAGCGTACCCCCAAATGACGTTTGAGTTCCAGCGCCAATATGCTGTTCTTCGATTGACTCAACAGATGCATACCCAAAAACCAGTGGGTCAGGGGCAGCTTCGTGGCGTGGAAAATCGTCCCGCAGATTGCAGTGGTCTGTTCTCGGCACATCGAACACTGCCAGTAATGCAGTCCCTTGCGCTCGAAGGTGCTATGGTGCGTACCGCCGCACTTCGGACAAACAAACCCGGCAGGCCAGCGCGAAGCAACCAATGCTGCGTGGCATTTATCCTCCGTTCCGTAATTTTCCATGAATCCAGTCATCGACAGACCTTTTTGAAACTGAATCTTGTTGATCCCCATCGCGCACTCCTCTTGTCGGTATGCGCTTATTATCCGCCTCTACAGGCTCACCAGATGAGCCTGCTGAGTTTCGTGGCTAATCAGGTTAACTTTTGTGGTTGGGATCTTGAATCCGGCCTACATTAAATTTCACCGCCGTGCTTCTTCCATGTCGATCACTAGGCATGCATTGCATCAAGATCCCTTCTGAATTTTAGCCGTTCAAACTTATTTCTCGTTGGAAATTCAAATCACTTTCAATCTTCCCGTGTTGGACATTGCACCGTGCTGAAAATTCCAACTGTATAAGTTCAAGAAACGACGCTGCAAATTCTGTTATCTACCCCGTATCGGCGGCCAATCCGAAAGCAATGGCAAGCGGGGTTGCAATAGCATATGTTGCCCATGGCGGCATGATTAAATTTGAACTGTAAAAAATTGTGTAGGTGCTCCCAGGGGTGAAACAATTTGTTACAAATTTTTCCTTAAAATGAATATTTTTCTTACAGTTCAAGCATATTCTCTATTTTCTCAATGTTATATAATAAAAATATTAACTAGGTGATTCATACAATAAGCAGATATTAATCTATATCAAAAGCTTTCAACAAAGGTTGGCAGCCAGAGGGATTGAAATATACACATGGCATGCTGGCCTGAATATTCGTCGAAACAAGTATCCTGTTAACCCAAGCACATACGTCATTTAAATTGGCACGTTGAAAGTCTTGCTGTTGAATTTATAGTAAAGATAACCAAAAATTGCATCAAATTAACGGTAGGAAACTGAATGAAGAATAAAGCCATTTGGATTACGGTCGGGGTTTTAGTGATCGTCGGAGTACTTGCGACCTTTTTATTATATGGGAAGCAGGAAAAGCAAACGCTAACGGAAACGCCGCCAATGGGACGTGGTGGCAGGGATGGTGCAAACCGACCCGTGCCGGTGACAGTTGCAATCGCCCGGACAGGTGACATCGATGTGATGATTAACGCATTGGGCACTGTTACCGCACGCAACACTGTAACGGTTAAGCCACGCGTCGACGGCCAGCTTGTTCGAGTTGCTTTCCGTGAAGGTCAAGTCGTGAAGATTGGAGATTTACTTGCAGAAATTGACCCGCGCTCTTTCCAGTCGCAACTTGATCAAGCGAACGGACAGTTAATGCGGGATCAGGCGTTACTTGCCAATGCGCGGCTTGATCAGGCTCGTTATCGCGGCTTGTTGGCGAAGGACTCTATCGCGAAGCAACAGGTCGACGCGCAGGAAGCGCTGGTAAGACAATATGAGGGAGGGGTGAAAACGGATAGAGCTCTGGTGGATAACGCTAAATTACAGCTTGCTTTTACTCGCGTTACGGCACCGATTGCCGGCCGTCTTGGGCTGCGTTTGGTTGACACCGGTAACATGGTTCGCGTTACGGATACGGGTGGTTTGGTGGTTATTACTCAGACCCAGCCGATTACTGTTATTTTCTCAATTCCTTCGGACAATCTTGCTGTAGTGATAAGCAAACTTCAGGATAATCAACAGCTGACAGTCGAAGCTTGGGATCGTGATGATAAAAATAAGTTGGCGATCGGTACGTTGCTGACAATTGACAATCAGATTGATGCAACAACGGGAACTGTCAAGCTTAAGGCCGAATTCACCAATTCTGACAATGCTCTTTTCCCGAATCAATTTGTCAATGTTCACTTGCGCATCGAAACTCGTCATGGAGTTACTGTAATTCCGACTTCAGCATCCCAGCGTGGCACACAGGGAACTTTTTTCTATGTGGTAGATGAGAGCAAAACAGTGAGCATGCGACCTGTCGTGCTCGGACCAATTTCGGGCAATATTGTGGCGGTCGAGAAGGGTTTGGTTCCTGGCGAGAAAGTAGTAATCGACGGTGCGGACAAGCTGCGTCCGGGCGCAAAAGTGGAGATAAATTTCCCTGGTGAGAAGGGTGGAGAAAGCAAAGGCCCTCCTCGAGGTGATAGGTCTCGAGGTAATAGGCCTCAAGGTGAGAGGCCTCAAGGTGAGAGGCCTCAAGGTGAGAGGCGCCAAAATGGGCGCAATCCCCCGGCTGAGAGCAAAGGCGGGGTATGAACCCTTCACGTCTGTTTATTATCCGGCCAGTTGCAACATCACTGCTAATGGTCGCCATCCTGTTGTCAGGAATGCTGGCCTACCGGTTATTGCCAGTTTCAGCTTTGCCGGAGGTTGATTACCCGACTATTCAGGTGACTACTTTTTATCCCGGTGCCAGCCCGGACGTCACAACATCCTCAATTACCGCTCCATTGGAGCGTCAATTCGGTCAAATGCCCGGTCTGAACCAGATGTCTTCCAGCAGTTCAGGCGGTGCCTCAGTCATTACCCTGCAGTTCGGACTCGATCTCAGTCTTGATGTTGCCGAACAAGGAGTGCAGGCAGCGATTAACGCGGCTACTTCTTTCCTGCCTACTGATTTACCGATGCCGCCGATTTACAGCAAGGTCAATCCCGCTGATGCGCCTATCGTTACGCTGGCGATTACGTCCGCAACGCTGCCGCTGCCGAAAGTGCAAGACTTGGTAGATACGCGCCTGGCGCAGAAACTTTCGCAGCTTCCTGGCGTTGGCCTGGTTAGTATTGGTGGCGGTCAACGGCCTGCGGTTCGTATTCAGGCCAATCCAAAATCACTTGCTGCAAATGGTCTAAACCTCGACGATATTCGCATTGCTATCGGAAATGCCAATGTAAACATTGCGAAAGGAAGTTTTGATGGCGCGGCACGGGCTTCAACCCTGGACGCCAACGATCAACTCAAATCAGCCGAAGAATACCGAAATCTTATTATCGCTTGGCGCAATGGTGCCCCGATTCGTTTAAGTGATATTGCCGACACCATTGATGGAGCCGAGAACACACATCTTGCTGCTTGGGCTGACCAAACTCGGGCTGTGATCCTAAATGTTCGGCGTCAACCTGGGGCCAATGTCATCGAAACGGTGGATCGCATCCAGAAGCTGTTGCCGCAACTGCAAGCTACATTACCTGGATCTATCAATGTCAAGGTTCTCACCGACCGAACTACTACGATTCGTGCCTCGGTGGAAGATGTCCGTTTCGAGTTGATGCTTTCTGTCGTACTGGTGGTGATGGTCATCTTTCTGTTTTTACGTAACGTGTACGCCACCATCATCCCCGGCATTGCCGTGCCACTGTCGCTTATCGGCACTTTTGGGGTGATGTATCTGGCGGGTTTCAGCATCAATAACTTAACGCTGATGGCGTTAACTATTGCTACCGGATTCGTGGTGGATGACGCAATTGTAATGATCGAGAATATCACGCGTTATATTGAGGCTGGTGATTCGCCCTTGCAAGCGGCGCTCAAGGGCGCTGAGCAAATAAGTTTTACCATTATTTCGTTGACCTTTTCGCTAATCGCTGTGCTGATTCCGCTGCTGTTCATGGGAGATGTAGTCGGCCGGCTGTTCCGCGAATTCGCTATCACATTGGCGGTGGCGATTCTGATTTCTGCCGTTGTATCGCTTACCCTCACGCCGATGATGTGTGCCAAATTGTTGCGACATATACCTGCTGCCGAGCAAGGTTGGTTTTACCGCAAGAGTGGCGTTTTTTTCGATAGGGTGATTGCGCGTTATGGGGTCATGCTCAACTGGGTGCTTGACCGTCAGTTAGCTACGTTGCTGGTAGCGGGAGCCACATTGGTTCTTACCGTACTGCTCTATATGTTCGTGCCTAAAGGTTTTTTCCCGGTGCAGGACACTGGAGTGATTCAAGGTATGACCCAAGCCCCTCAGTCTGTTTCTTTCGCGGCGATGGCCGAACGACAACAGGCACTCGCTCAGGTTGTGCTGAAAGATCCTGCGGTGGAGAGCTTGTCGTCATTTATCGGCGTTGATGGCACTAATGCCACGTTAAACAGTGGTCGCATGCTGATTAACCTCAAACCAAAGAGCGCTCGCAACACTGACGCCACTGGTGTGATTCGTCGCCTGCAACACAGTCTGGCACAGGTGCAGGGAATAGAGATGTACATGCAACCGGTGCAGGATCTAACTATTGAGACGCGGGTAAGTAGTACTCAATACCAGTTCAGTGTCGAAGATGCCAATCCGGCCGAGCTAGCCGAATGGGCGCCCAAATTGTTGGAGCGTCTGCGTAAATTGCCGGAACTGATTGATGTGAACAGTGATGTTCAGGACCAAGGCTTACAGGCTTATGTCGAGATCGACCGCGATACCGCTGGCCGACTTGGTATTACGCCTGCGGCAATAGATAACACGCTATACAATGCCTTTGGCCAACGACTTATCTCAACCATATTCACCCAATCCAGCTTGTATCGCGTAGTGCTGGAAGTTAAGCCTGAATTTCAGCGAGGGCCGGAGGCTCTGAATGGAATTTACATCGTATCGCTTAATGGTAGTCAGGTGCCGTTATCGTCGATTGCTCGTATTTCAGAACGTGCGACACCTCTGTCTATCAACCATATTGATCAGTTTCCCGCCGCCACTATTTCTTTTAACTTGGCGCCTGGCGCTTCGTTGGGTAACGCAGTGAAGGCTATCCGTGCTGCGGAACAAGAAATTGGACTACCTGTCAGCGTTCAAACCAGTTTTCAGGGAGCTGCTCTGGCGTTCCAAGCTTCTCTGAGCAACATGTTGCTACTGATTCTTGCGGCAATTATTACAATGTATATTGTTCTGGGGATACTCTATGAGAGTTATATTCACCCAGTCACCATTCTATCCACCCTTCCTTCCGCTGGCGTGGGGGCATTATTAGCACTGTTGCTGTCGCGCACCGACCTTGGAGTAATCGGTATCATCGGTATCATTTTACTAATTGGTATCGTTAAGAAAAATGCCATTATGATGATCGACTTCGCACTGGATGCAGAGCGTAACCATGGTAAAACACCACGTGAGGCAATCTATGAAGCTTGCCTGTTACGTTTTCGGCCGATTCTGATGACGACCATGTGTGCCTTGCTTGCCGCGCTTCCATTGATGCTCGGCACCGGCGTTGGGTCCGAATTGCGCCATCCTCTGGGTATCACGATGGTGGGAGGGTTGCTGGTAAGTCAGGTGCTGACTCTATTTACAACGCCGGTTATTTACCTTGCCTTTGATCAGTGGGCGCAGCGCTTCAAATCATCCCCCCAGCTGCCAACCGTATCTGAGGTGTAACTTAATCTTGCTGCCATGAGTTTATCTGAAACCTTCATAAACCGCCCGGTTGCCACGACGCTATTGGCATTGGGTATCGTATTGTCGGGGGTAATTGCATTTACATTGCTTCCTGTAGCAGCCTTACCACAAGTTGATTTTCCAACAATCTCGGTGCAGGCAACACTGCCGGGGGCCAGTCCAGAAACGATGGCTGCCACGGTGGCGACACCGCTTGAACGATCGCTTGGCCTCATTGCCGGTGTTACCGAGATCAGCTCGTCTAGTTCGCTTGGTTCAACCCGAATCACTTTGCAATTCGATCTTGATCGCAATATCGATGGTGCTGCGCGTGATGTTCAGGCGGCAATGAACGCGACGCGGAATCTACTACCCACTGGTCTTCCCAGCAACCCACTCTACCGTAAAGTTAATCCGGCCGATGCGCCGATTATGATTCTTTCTCTTACCTCAGAATCGATGAGTCGAGGGCAAATGTACGATGCGGCATCGACTATCCTCGCGCAAAAAATATCCCAACTGAAAGGAATCGGTCTGGTGACCGTAGGGGGCAGTTCACTACCTGCAGTGCGTGTGTCACTCAACCCGAATGTCCTGAACAAGTATGGCATAGGCGTAGAGGATGTACGTGCTGCGATCGTCGCTACCAACGCTAACAGGCCTAAAGGCTCGCTTGAGAACGAAGATCGGCGCTGGCAGATACTGGCTAACGATCAGGCCAAAACTGCTGCCGAATATCTTCCGACAATCGTAGCTTATCGTAACGGCGCCCCCGTTCGTCTTGCCGACATTGCTCAGGTAGAGGATTCAGTACAGGACATCCGAAATGCCGGACTGGTCAATGGTAAACCTGCCGTGATGCTGCTCCTGAATCGCCAGCCGGGCGCCAATATCATTGAAACGGTAGATCAGGTAAAGCAATTATTGCCCCTATTGCGTGCTTCTATACCAGCAGCAATGACCCTGTCTGTGGCGTCGGACCGCACGCCGACCATTCGCGCATCGTTGCAGGCAGTCGAACACACCCTTTTGATTTCGATCGCCCTGGTGATATTGGTTGTATTTCTGTTTCTGCGCGACGTCCGGGCTGCGCTCATCCCAAGCGTTGCGGTCTCGGTATCGCTGATCGGTACCTTTGGTGTGATGTATCTGGCCGGTTTCAGTCTGAACAATATTTCGCTTATGGCCCTGACCGTCGGTACCGGATTTGTGGTGGATGATGCTGTGGTGATGCTGGAAAATATTTCTCGCCACATCGAGAACGGTCTTTCGCCATTTAAAGCTGCTGTTCAAGGGGCACGCGAGGTGAGCTTCACGGTATTATCAATGAGTCTGTCTTTGATCGCTGTATTCATACCGATTTTGTTAATGGGCGGTGTCGTCGGGCGACTGTTTCGAGAATTTGCTATTACGTTATCGGCAGCCATTCTAGTATCCTTGGTTGTCTCGTTGACTGTTACACCCATGATGTGTGCACGGCTATTGCGTCCACGATCAGAGTCATCGCAAGGACGTTTTTATCGGGTAAATGAACGTATCTTCAATGCGCTATTGAACGGTTATCGAGTATCGCTCGATTGGGCACTCGTTCACGGTCGCTTCATGCTATTCGTACTTTTGGCAACAGTTTGCCTTAATATTTATCTTTACACGGTCATACCCAAGGGCTTTTTCCCGCAGCAGGATACCGGCCGTCTGACGGGAGCCATTCAGGCAGACCAAAGCATTTCTTTCCAGGCCATGCGAGACAAACTTGCTACTTTCGTCAATATTGTCGGGCAAGATCCTGCGGTGGATAGTGTCGTAGGTTTTACTGGGGGAGGGCAAGTCAATACTGGGCGAATGTTCGTTGGACTAAAGCCTTTGGCTGAACGTCAGATATCCGCTGACAAGGTTATCGCCCGGTTGCGCAGCAAGCTTGGCCATGAACCCGGTGCCAACCTGTTTCTGCAATCGGTCCAGGACATTAGCGTCGGTGGTCGTGCCGGTAACGCGCAATACCAATACACACTCCAGGCAGATGGGATTGATGAATTGCGTACCTGGGAACCCATCATCCGCCAAGCATTGCGCTCGCTACCACAGCTTGCGGATGTCAACACCGACCAACAAAACAAAGGGGGGCAGACTTCGCTGATCATCGACCGCGATGCTGCTGCCCGGCTAGGATTGACGCAGAGGCTTATCGATACAACATTGAACGATTTATTCGGTCAGCGCCAAGTATCAACGATATATAACCCATTGAACCAGTATCGAGTGGTTATGGAAGCTGCTCCGCAATATTTACAGAGCCCGGAAGCACTGAAAGACGTGTTCTTCATTGCCCCCGGAGGCCTGCAAGTGCCACTGGCTGCATTTGCCCGCTGGGAAGAAACGGCGACGCCACTGGCGATTAATCACCAAGGTCAGTTTGCAGCCTCAACAATCTCATTTAACCTCCCGGTTGGCGTGTCGCTTTCAGATGCTACGCGAGCAATTGAGGATGCAATGGCGAAGATCGGCGTGCCTACTTCTGTACATGGCAGCTTTCAGGGAACAGCTAAAGCCTTTCAGATGTCGCTCGCCACACAGCCTTTGCTTATCCTTGCCGCGTTGGTTGCAGTATACCTCGTGCTCGGCATGCTTTATGAGAGCTACATTCATCCTATAACCATTCTTTCGACGCTACCGTCGGCGGGAGTAGGAGCGATTCTAGCGCTGCTCGCGTTCAAGATGGATTTTAGTATTATCGCGTTGATTGGCGTCATCCTTCTAATCGGCATTGTCAAAAAGAATGCGATCTTGATGATCGACTTTGCGCTTGAAGCCGAACGGCAACGTGGCTTGAGTCCACGTGATGCGATCTATGAAGCCTGTTTATTACGTTTCCGTCCAATCATGATGACCAGTATGGCTGCCTTGTTTGGCGCACTGCCGCTCGCCTTGGGCTCGGGCATGGGTGCTGAATTGCGCCAACCACTGGGAATATCTATTGTGGGTGGGTTGATTTTAAGTCAACTGTTAACGTTGTATACGACCCCGGTGGTCTATCTATACCTCGATCGATTTGGGCTATGGTGTCAAAAAATTTGGAAGCAACGGCCCCAAGTTAAATCCCTGAAAACTGCGCAACAAACAGAATTATGACTAATTTAAAGGGATTGATAACAACTTCAGGAGTTATATTGATAAAAACTAACAATATCATTTGTGTGCTGGTATTTTTAAGCCTGACCGGATGTGCCGTGGGACCCGACTACAAAAAACCTGATGTCATACCTCCAACCACTTTCAAGGAAGAGGCAAATCATTGGAAATTGGCAGAACCGCGGGATCACACTCCGCGCGGTAAATGGTGGGAAGTATATGGTGACATCCAGCTGAATGCGCTTGTACAACAAGTAGCAATCTCCAACCAAAATATACATAGCGCCGAAGCGCAATACCGGCAGGCACTCGCTCTTCTGGGTGCTGCGCGTGCACGTTACTTCCCTACAGTGACCGGAAACTTTGCTCATACTCGGGGACAAGGCACAAGCTCAACCAATTCTGGGGTAACAATTCCAGGTAATCCCACCGCAGCGATTACCGATACGAACCGGTTATTAATGAGTGCCAGCTGGGAGGTCGATTTGTGGGGACGAATAGGGCGCACTGTTGAATTAAATCAAGCTTCAGCTGAAGCCAGTGCTGCCGACCTGCAATCAGCATTGCTAAGTGTTCAATCTACGTTGGTACAGACTTACTTTCAATTGCGTATCAATGATGCACAACGTAAATTACTGGAACAAACAACCATAGCCTATAAGCGGTCGCTTCAAATTACTCAAAATCGCTATGAAGCTGGCATTGCAGGACGTTCTGATGTTGTTCAAGCAGATACACAATTAAAATCTACTCAAGCTCAGGCGATAGATCTGGGTGTGCAGAGGGCACAGTTTGAGCATGCGATCGCCGTGCTGATCGGTAAAGCCCCGTCCAATTTTTTTCTAAAACCTAGTTCAATCTTGCCAAATTTGCCAGAATTTCCTGCGGGCCTTCCGTCAGAATTGCTGGAGCGGCGCCCCGATATTGCCGCAGCGGAACGTCGCATTCAGGCTGCGAATGCCCAGATTGGCGTTACTCAAGCTGCATTTTTTCCATCTCTCATACTTGGCGCCTCAACTGGTTATCAAAGTTCACTGCTTTCCAATTTAATATCCTTGCCAAGGCGAGTATGGTCTTTGGGGCCGACCATTGCGGCCACAGTGTTTGACGGAGGGTTGAGGTCATCACAAAAAGAGCAGGCAATTGCTTTATTTGACAAAAGCGTTGCTGACTATCGCCAGATCGTTCTGGCTGGATTTCAGGAAGTTGAGGACAATCTTTCTACGTTGCGCATCCTGAGTGAAGAAGCCAAGGTACAACTTGAAGCGAGACAGTCGGCGCAGGAATCCGTTACGCTCTTTAATAACCAGTACATAGCTGGAACAGTAAGCTACCTGAATGTCGTCACAGCACAGGCAACAGCGCTTGATGCGGACATACGCAGCCTCAATATCATTGGCCGAAGCTTGGTCGCCAATGCAGCCTTGCTCAAAGCACTTGGTGGGGACTGGCGGGAACGTTCAATTTAGTTGTCGCCTGAGTGCCATGCGTTCATGTTGCCATTTTGAGCGCAAAATATTCTTCCTCTTTCTCAAATTTAAGGGCAGAAATATTTGTCAGTAAATTTTACAAAACGGGTAATGTAGTGAATCGCATAATTTATAATACATTGAATTTAGAATAGTTATAAATAATGGCATGATAAATGCTTATATAGATTGCGAACAATAAAATTGGGGATAAAAATGAAATCTAAACAAATCTTAATAGCAGTTAGTTTAATGAGTGCTGTGATGGGGAGTCACTCGGTGCTAGCGGACATAATTACTGTCGCTTATGAAGGTTCAGCAAATTTTGGCAGCGGGGGCGTTGGCTATTATTTTAACGGTACAGTCGCTCCCAACCCTAACTCCAATACGGTTCCTGTTGGCGTTGGAATTGGCGGTGACAGCTTCACATCGTTAGATCATTCATATGATTTTTCCACCTCCGGTCAATTCAATACGTGGTGCGTTGACATTTACCATTGGTTGAACGGTAGCAATGTTCAATATACGGTTGGTACCGCAGCTGAACTTACCAATGCATTAAGTATTTTGCGTCCAGATGCCGCGACGAGAGTGAATCAACTAGGGCAATTGGCCAATCAAGTTTATGGCACTTTCGACAATAAAGATGGGTCAGCGGCCTTTCAATTGGCCGTATGGGCAATTACTTACGGGACAGCTGACGTATCAGGACACTACCACATCAGCACGATAGACACAGGCTTCATGGTGGATAGCGGCACAGCGGGTTCGTCCTACGGAATCCTGGCCAACCAGTGGCTACAGAACCTGGGTGCAGGAGGTCCAGGGAATTACAAACTTACATATTTGAATGACGGTGATGTTAACAAAACGCAAGATATGGTTGTTTTTACAGCTGTTCCTCCTAAACTGGTCACTGTTCCCGAACCTACTACCCTCGCTCTTCTCGGTCTTGGCCTAGCTGGACTTGGATTCAGTAGACGTAAGTTCGTAAGTTAATCAGTATTTAGGGTTTGATTGTTTTCTTGCCTTGTTATTGATATTACGTCCACAGCATGATGCCAAAGAGTTCGCTGTTGCATCATGACTGTGGCGTTTGTCGGCAACCGAATTAAAATCGGTGGTACTCGGCCAGTTGCGTGCGGTTTTGCGTATGCTGGTTTTGTTGGGTGACATAATTGCTTAGACAATCGAATTCGACTCGAACATGTACCTACATGTCTTTTGCCACACCCGTTAGTTCTATTCACATAATCTAAGTTGGACGGTTCTACGGACAATTGTGAGTCTATTGATCCGGCACCGTTTATCCAAGAAGTCGTTCGCATTGAGCTTGTCGAAATGTGAATGGCTTCTTATGCTTCGACAAGCTCAGCACGAACGGCAGTCAAGTTCAAGTCGTGCCGGATCAATAATAGGCTACAGTTTATTGTGGAAATACTTCTGGTTAGAAGCCCAACTGCGACGAACATCTAAATAGCTACTGCGAACGATTGTGGGAAATGCTCGAGTTATTGCGTTTTCATCATCCGCGCTTTCATGGCATTGTCGAAAATACATTTGTAGCGTGGGTGCTGGGCAAAAAAACAAAAAATTCAAGGTCGAAATGGACAGTTCGGACATTTTGATTCTTCAGTTTTTTGGTTAAAACAACACTCCAGTGACTGTGCCAGGCAGCTTGTAGATCGACGGCAAGCAATAAACGGTATACCTTGGACTAGCGCCAAGTTACGAAAATGGTGCATCACATTATGCCCCAGGAAATCTGTAAATAATATCAACAGTTCTGTATTCCTAGGCAGTCCATGCGGTTTGCGCTGGTGTGCCACATGTCGTCCGGTAATATGACGGGTAATGTTTATATTCCAATCAGACAGCAGTTCAGGAATATTTCCCAATCGATCCGCACCAATTACTATTGCGTTCATGTATTCACCCCTTGTACGAATTGCTTAATATTTAACAGATACAAATAATAACTATTATCATTTAAATTGTCAATGCAATTGATAATAATTATCAATTGATACTGGTGGCTCAGTAGTCCATTACACGGTATTGATGGACTACTGATTTATAGATCTCTGATTAACAGATTGAACTATGGTGGTTAAAAGTCTTTTTTCTTGGAAAATATAGACGTAAAAACACTTAAAAATGAATTACTCCATAACAGTTCTTTGATTACTTAAGCATGGAAGACGCGCGTAAATAATTCAAACTTTGAAGTTGATCGATTCCGCTGAAGGTAAGGTTATTTGATTCTGAAAGGTGGCACGGCTGGAATAAATCTGATACCAAATGGAAATGCGTGCCGCTGCCAACGATTCTTAGCGATGAAATGCGCCCGTTCTTCATCGCGGCCAGCACTTGACCATCGCGCTCGCCAGCGACAATTGCGCGCAAAATCTTTTGCCCCGTTTCAACGACCACCTCCGAGATGACGTTGGTGAGCTGGATGTTCATCTGCGTGAGCGTCTTTTGCATGCGCTGCACATACGTGCCCTGGCTTCTCAAAAGCATCCCGCGCTGGCGCCACAGAGAGCGCAATACGCACACGGCTTCGGTGGGACGAAATGCGCCGCGAAGCAAACCGTAGCTCATAAGTTGCTGCAACCATTGACAGTCCAGCAGGTCAGACTTGCGGCCCGAGACATTTTTGACGTGGCGCGCATTAACCTGAAATACTTTGAAACCGCGCGATTCCAGAAGCTCGAACAAAGGGATCCAGTACACGCCCGTGGATTCCATCGCGACCGTGTCCACACCGCAAGCGTCGAGCCAGATCTGCATTAAGGCTTGCAGTCCTGCTTCTTCCATGTCGATCTCTATCATGATCTATTCAGAATTTCAGCTGCTCAGAATCATGTCCCGTTTAAAATTCGATTCGCCTCCAAACTCAATACACCTTGAATAAAGGCTGAATCTTGCATGTCATTAAATATGAGAATAGAATCACGAACTATTATCACTTGTAATGTTAGATGAATTAATAGTTATGAGTAAATTAGGTATTGCTCCACTGATTGGTATTGATAAGTGCAAAAATACTTGATCGAAATAAGCATTCATAGTGATGCCGTGTTTTGCATGAGGACGAAGTGCTCATCCAGCATTCAGAATAAACGTACCGTTTAGATGCACCAGTTTTAAGTATGTGACATCGAATTACCCGCCGCTAAGTAGTGCATTACGTACCAGATATTTTTTGATTTGATATTAATTTTGATTTGGAGAAACAACAATGTATACCCGAAACCTTAAATGCATTACTACCGTGGCGCGAAAACATGATGGCATCCAAACTCGATGCAGCCATCGCCAAACTAAGCTCGTCATCGCAATGAATAGCGCATTAATCTGCTTTGGAGTAGCCACTTTTGGTTTATCGGGTGCTGCAGTTGCGCAGTCCAATATTGTTGCCAGCACAGCTTTGCAGACATACAACATTTCCGCGGGGTCGTTGCAAACTGCACTGATTCTTTTTGTAAAACAGGCAGACGTTAAAGTCTTCACTGATCCTGCATTGCTCAGTGGAAAAACGACACAAGGACTCCAGGGAAATTACACTGTTCAGGATGGATTGAAGCATTTGCTTGATGATAGTGGCCTGCAAGCAGTGCCTCAGGGTAAGGGGTATATGGTGAAAAAATCACAAATATCTAAATCAAACCCTGAGCCAACCGACAGTGAAACTACGCTGCCAGTAATATCGGTCTCTGCAAAAAGTAGCCCCAGTAACACAAGTACTGGTTACACAATAACTAGTACCACCACAGCTACCAAGACAAACACGCCGCTGCTTGATACACCGCAATCTATATCTGTTGTGACGCAGGCTATGATCAAAGATCAGGCTATACAAAGCATGGCGGATACAGTGCGCTATGTCCCGGGCATGGGGATTTCGCAAGGGGAAGGGAATCGGGATGCCTTGGTTTTCCGGGGTAACCGCTCCACAGGAGACTTTTTTGTTTCTGGCATACGAGATGATGTTCAGTATTTTCGCGATATCTACAACATAGAAAGAGTTGAAGTACTCAAGGGCCCCAATGGAATGATCTTTGGCCGGGGCGGCTCCGGGGGCGTAATCAACCGGGTGATTAAAGAAGCGGACTGGAACCAGATACGTGAACTCACGGTACAAGCGGGTTCGTTTGATACTAAGCGCGTGGCACTGGATGTTGGTCAGGGCGTGAATGACGTTGCCGCAGTTCGTCTTAATACCATGTATGAAAATTCGGGCAGTTTTCGTAATGGCGTGGATTTGAAACGATACGGAATCAATCCTACTGTTACGATCATGCCTAGTGATAACACCAAAGTAGTGCTCAATGCAGAATATTTCAAGGATGACCGCACAGCCGATCGAGGTATCCCTTCCTTTAATGGACGCCCTTTAAAAACCAATGCGTCAACATTTTTTGGTGATTCCGATCGAAGCAATGCGAACACAGAACTTAAGGCAGCCAATGCGCTTATCGAGCATAAGTTTAATGATGAAGTAATGATCCGCAACCGCACACGTTTTGCTATTCAAGACAAATTTTATCAGAACGTATACCCAAACGCTGTAAATGCTGCTGGAACCACGGTAGCGATTAATGCTTACAGCGAAGCAACTCAGCGAGATAATTTCTTCAACCAGACAGACCTTTTGTTTTCCCTGAACACAGGGAAGGTGAAACATGATCTGGTAGTTGGCCTCGAAGTAGGTCGTCAGGAAACAGACAGTCTACGTCGGACCGGGTTTTTCAATAACACAGCCACATCGGTTACCGCACCTCTTACTAACCCGATTACGACTGTTCCAATCACATTCAGGACACAGGCCTCAGATGGTGATAATCATAGTGTCACAAAACAAACAGCGCTTTATCTGCAAGACCAGATTAAACTATTGCCTCAATTACAAGCAATTCTCGGAGTGCGCTACGATAGGATCGAAGTGGATTTCCGCAAAAATAACGCCGCTCCTGCTCTTGACATAAATACCAAGGATAATTTTTTCTCACCAAGAGTCGGCTTGGTTTACAAGCCAATCGAGACAGTCTCAATTTATACAAGCTATAGTTTGTCATATGTGCCCAGAGCCGGCGAACAACTTACTTCACTAACGGTGACCAACAAAGCGCTCGAACCGGAAAAATTTAAAAATGTGGAAGTGGGAGCGAAGTGGGATATCCGTCCTGGCCTCGCTTTGACTACTGCCCTGTTTCAGCTGGATCGTACCAATGTGATTATTCCAGATCCGAACAATGCAGCCATCTCTCATTTAGGCGGTGGCCAGCGTAATAAGGGCTTCGAGTTAGGTCTGGCCGGCCGAGTTACATCGGATTGGAGCGTCATGGGGGGATATACTTACCAAGATGGGGTAATTACCAACACGCTTTCCTCTACCGCCAAAGAAGGGGCCGTCTTGGCGGAACTTCCAAAGAACACATTCTCATTGTGGAACCGGTATGACATCAACCCGAGATGGGGTGTTGGACTTGGTGTTATAAATCGTGGTGCTATGTACACTTCGACTGACAATACAGTTCGTTTGCCGGGCTTCACTCGAGTAGATGCGGCTATATATGCCAAGATTGATAAAAACCTGCGGGCTCAGTTGAATATAGAAAACCTGCTTGATAGAAATTATTACGCTTCCGCCCACAATAATAACAATATTTCTCCAGGGTCTCCTCTTGCTGCAAGAGTTTCATTAATTGCTAATTTCTAGATTTTTAGGATAGCAAAAAGGTACATCAGCCCCCGTCGCACAGGCGGGGCATCATAAAAATTTACAATCCCGTCAAGCTGAAGTAGAATACAAATTGTTCTTGTTTGTATTCTTTATGGGCGACCATTAATGGGTTTGAAATTGGTCTAGGCTAAGCTTGATGGGACTCGCTTAATCTTCGACGAATTCAAGGCGAACGGCCCGAAGATTTAACAACCGACTCTACAGATTGATCCATGTAACTACGGTAGCTCAACTTAAAATCATTACAACTTTGCAAGTTTATTGTGACCACGACACGAATAAAAGAACAATTTTAATGTTTCTATACAAACGATAATCAGGATTCAATTAATCGTAATTTCACTTAATCTGGAAGCCAGCCACGTGTTTTCTCACCAGCCAGCCACCTTTTTTTATTTAAAGAACAGGGGAACTCATGAGATTCAAAAAAACACGTCCTGTGTTACTGGTAGCGCTGGCATTACAACAACTCTACAGCCCAGCCTTCGCACAAACCTCCACAAACGATGGCAAAAACGATAAATCAATCGATGCCACCCAATTGCCGGAAATTAAAGTGAACAGTCAAAAGGTGACTGACGATTTTGCAGCAAGTTCTTTCGCGGGTTTTAGAACGCCGACACCCTTGCGTGATATTCCGCAGACAATCACGGTCATCAATCGTGCCCTGATGGACTCTCAGGCGATCGCTTCGTTATCGGAGGCTTTACGCAATGTACCCGGCATTACCGTAGGCGGCGCCGAAGGCGGGCAGATCGGTAACAACATCAACCTGCGCGGCTTCACGGCACGTACCGACATGTATCTCAATGGGATGCGTGACAGTGGTCAGTATTATCGCGACACCTACTATCTTGAGTCGGTCGAAGTATTAAAAGGTCCATCGTCCATGCTGTTTGGGCGCGGTTCTACCGGAGGCGTGATCAACCAGGTCAGTAAACGGCCACAATTAGGCGATGCAAATCAAGTTACCGGCACCGTCGACACCAATGGGGGGGTGCGTTCAACGGGGGACTTTAACCGTCAATTGTCGGATACTTCCGCGTTCCGCATTGTCATGATGGGTCAAAAAGCGCAAACGACACGTGATGTCATTGTCAATAGAGACTTTGGAATTGCACCGTCCCTGCGCTTTGGAATTGGCACGCAGACTGAAATCACACTGTCAGCGATTCTCTCTCACAACAACGACATAGTGGATTACGGCATTCCCTCCGTCAATGGCCGCCCGGTCAAGGTTAATCGCGATACTTTTTACGGCTTGACAGACGATAAGACCGTACAAAATACAGCTATTTTAAGTGGCCTCGTCGAACACAAGTTGAATTCAAACATGACACTGCGTAATCAGTTGCAATATAGCCACTACAGAACTGACGCACAGACATCATATGGTAACGCCATCGGCACCATGGCCGGTAACGTATTTACCCCGCTAACCACCGCAGGCATTGGAAATATTACTGCGCAGCCGTTGAGTTCATTGTTTAACAGGTTCGCCAGTCATGATCGCCTGCTTAAAAATGAAATAGTCAATAATCAGACCGATCTGATCGCAAAATTTGATACCGGCACCCTCAAGCATACAATGATCGCCGGCGTTGCACTCAGCCGTGAGACCTCCAACATTCAAACTACTGCCCGTAGCAACCTGCCCATCGTATCGATAGTCAATCCGGCCTACATTTCGACACCCGCCAATTCCGTGAAAACGTTCGGAAATAACGCAGATGCAGAAGCTACTCAAGTGGGCGCATATATCAACGACACGATCGAATTGAACAAGCAATGGAAAGTGGTCGGCGGTGTGCGCTGGGATCGCTTCAAGGCGGACCTGACCAACACCGTCAGTACCGCTACCCCGCCGCTTCTTAGAGCCGATCAAACGGTGAGTTTTACCAGCGTACGGGGCGGCGTGATTTACCAACCGGATAATGTGCAATCGTACTATGCATCGTATGGCACCTCATTTAACCCATCATTGGAACAACTGACGGCAACCGCTGGTACGCAAGCCTTACCACCAGAAAAAAGTCGTTCCTACGAAGTCGGTACCAAATGGGATGTACTGGGCGGCAATCTATCGTTGACGTCGGCCTTATTCGATATTGAAAAGACCAATTCGCGCTCACAAGTATCGCCCGGGATCTATATCTCTAATGGGAACGTGCGCGTCACCGGTTTTGAGTTTGGTGCAGCGGGTCGGATCACGCGCGACTGGCAACTGATGGGCGGCTACACGCATCTTGTCCCCAAGATTGCTCAAGCTTCACCGTTGGAGGGATCCAATGGAAAAGATCTGGCCAATACGCCGCGTGACATGGCCACGTTATGGACGACCTACAAAGTCACCCCACAATGGGAAACCGGTGGTGGGGCCACCTATATGTCCTCACGCTTTGCCAGCAACACCAATGTCGTTTCTGCCGCTGGCTACACTCGCTGGGATGGCACGGTTGCCTATCATTTGCCTAAGTATGATATCCGGTTGAACCTTCTTAATCTGACCAACAAGGAATATATCAGCTCACTGATTCCATCAGATGGGGGGCGCTCGGTACCTGGAAGCGGACGTACTGCACTGATAACCGTTGCCCATCGCTTTTAAACATCTCAGCGCCCACGATCCATGTTAGTACAAATTCCTGAGGTATTGAGCGTCGAACAGGTACGCTTTGTGCGAGAAAAGCTCGATACCGCTGGGGAGGCATGGGTCGATGGTCGCGCGACGGCAGGCCATCAAGGGGCGCCGGTCAAGCGTAATTTGCAGATCGCGGAAAATACACCTATTGCGTACGAGTTAGGCGATTTGATTTTGGCCGAACTCGAACGCAACCCCCTCTTTATTAGTTCTACGCTGCCAAATCGGGTTTATCCTCCGATGTTTAATCGATATGAAAGCGGCATGTATTTTGGCAGCCATGTCGATGGTGGTATGCGGTTGATACCGGGCACAGGTGAAAAAATCCGCACTGATGTCTCTGCCACCTTATTTCTTTCTGCACCCGACGAATACGACGGGGGTGAGTTACAGATTGAAGATACTTACGGTATGCACAACGCGAAATTCGCGGCAGGTGATTTGCTGATTTATCCGGCTACCAGCCTGCATCGAGTGACGCCGATAACACGCGGCGTGCGTACCGCCTGTTTTTTCTGGGTTCAAAGTTTGATTGCTGATGATGGACAGCGCACTTTACTGTTCGATCTCGATACCGCTATTCAACGGCTGAATACTGCCAATGCGGATGAAACTGCGCGTATCCATTTAACTGGTTGTTATCACAACCTGATACGCATGTGGGGTGCACCCTAAGAATTTTTCTGAATAACCCTATGACGACAATCGTTCAACTCAATACCTCTCACAATGTCCGCGCAGCGAAAGGCGCTGATAATGACTTGGTTGATTCAAAAGACCGTGATCTTCGTTCACGGCGTGCCGTTTTTTTAAAATGGTTGCGCAAGACCCATGGCTGGATCGGACTTTGGGGCGCGGCCATAGGCTTGCTCTTTGGAGTGACCGGAATCTTGCTAAACCATCGCACTGTGCTGAAAATACCGGCTGCGCAAGTTCAAGAAACGACACTGCAAATTCCGTTACCAACTCCTGCACCGACCACTTCGAAAGCAATGGCAAGCTGGTTGCAACAGGAATTGATGGTCGATCGGCCTGCCTCGCGCGAGCGTAGTGAACCGGCCAAGCCTGTGGCATGGGGTGATAAGACCCTGAAACAGCCTGCGCACTGGACGGTTACATTTAGCTCGCCGCAAGCCAACCTGCAGGCGGAATATTGGGTCGGTAACACTTTCGTCACCGTCAAGCGTAGCGACCAAAATATATTCGGTACTTTGAATAATCTGCACAAAGGTAACAATGTGGGCATACCTTGGGTTCTTCTCGCAGATACGTTGGCTGGAAGCATTATCCTGCTGTCATTAACGGGTGTTGTACTTTGGACACAGCTTAATCGCCGCCGCATGATCGGCTTCGGCATAGGCTTAACATCGCTCACGCTGTTGATTGGTTTTGCGATGCAGGAGTTGATGTAAGAAATCCCTGAGTAAGTCGGTTTTCGTAGAGATTTACGTTTCGTAGCTGAGCACTTTTTAAAACCTGTCTGTCTCATCAGTCAACTCCCTCCCCGCGTTCAAACAACCTCTCGAACACGGTCTGAATCAATATCTAATCTCCAAGCGTCACGACAAAGCTGCCTGTTTAACATTCCTGCATGCAAGTGGAAAGGGCGCGGACTTTCAGCGTTCTCATTGCTTGCACACACTCGCTGACGCTGGTTCAACATCTGTTGGCCGTCGAGCTTTGTAAATGCACCAATTACATACACATTCCGGTTGGGCTTGCACTGACATCGTGCAATCCCAGTTTAATCCATGTCTTTAATTTAATAACTTGTTGATTTTTATAATAAAAAATATGGCATTAATATTGCTTGTAACTAATTATCTAATTAATGAACTGATTTAATTTTTAAACGTGTGTGTAGCTGGATGCATTGTCCATTTGCTAACAGGACCAATCGGGAGACGGGAGTAAACATGAAAAATGCACAGGTATATTTGATAGGGGCAGGGCCAGGTAGTTTGGAGCTGTTAACTCTTGGTGCAGTGCGAGCCATTGGGCTGGCGGATGCTCTTCTGATTGATGACTTAGTGAATCCTGATGTTCTGGAGTTTGCCCGAGGCAACGCGCAGATTATTCACGTGGGCAAGCGCGGGGGATGTAACTCTACACCACAAGCATTCATCCACAAGCAGATGATTTCACTGGCGCGTGCAGGCAAGGTGGTAGCGCGCATCAAGGGCGGTGATCCGTTTATGTTCGGGCGCGGGGGTGAAGAACTACAAGCTTTGCGACAAGCTGGTATTTCGGTATCCGTGATCAGTGGCATTACTTCCGGCATGGCAGTTACGGCTTCTTTGAATATTCCACTTACGCATAGAAACTGTACGCATGGCGTAACGTTTGTCACGGGCCATACGCAAGGAGCAGAGGAACCGAATTGGCAGGCATTGGCGGAGACAGGCACTACTCTGGTTATTTATATGGGTATGTCCAATTTAGGGCACATCGTGCAGCAACTGATAGCGAATGGATTACCGGCAGATATTCCCGCTGCTGCAATTCAGAACGGTACGCTGCCTAATCAGCGGCAAGTAGTGACTACGCTGGGGCAACTTGAATCAATGGTAGTTGCCGAAAAAATGGCTAGCCCCGCGATCGTGGTTATTGGCGAAGTAGTGCGATTTGCCGAAATGACGGAACAAATCTCGCAACAATTGGCCGCATAAAAATTTGTAAATAGGAGTGATGTCATGAAAAAAATGAAGCTGGTTATGGTGGGTAATGGAATGGCGGGTGTACGGACTTTGGAAGAGTTATTGAAACTGACTCCCGATTTGTATGACATTACCGTATTTGGTGCCGAGCCTTATCCTAATTACAACCGCATTATGTTGTCCCCGGTATTGGCAGGCGAACAAGGTATCCAGGACATTATCCTGAACGACATTGACTGGTATAAGCAAAACAACATCACCTTGCATCTGAATAAAAAGGTCGTGCGCATCGCCCGAAAAAACAAGGTAGTGGTGGCTGAGGATGGCACAGAAGCCGAGTACGATAGATTGTTGCTGGCGACTGGATCCAGTTCCTTTATTTTGCCGGTTCCCGGCAAGGAACTGGCGGGAGTGATTGGCTACCGCGACATTCAGGATACCAATGCGATGATAGCCGCAGCGGAAAAATATAAGCATGCGGTGGTTATCGGCGGTGGCCTGCTCGGACTGGAAGCCGCTAATGGCTTGGCGCTTAGAGGTATGGATGTCACCGTGGTGCATCTCATGTCATGGCTGATGGAACGTCAACTGGATGACAATTCCGCCCAAATGCTGCAATCCGCTTTGGAAGCCAAGGGTTTGAAATTCCTGTTGGAGCAGCAAACGCAAGAGTTGGTCAGCGATGGTCATGGCCGCGTAAAGACGATTCGCTTCAAGGATGGTACTGAGATTCCTGCTGACCTGGTGGTGATGGCGGTTGGTATCCGCCCGAATGTTGCGCTGGCAGAAGCAGCCGGGATTTATTGTAATCGTGGCATTGTGGTGAGCGATACCATGCAAACCTATGATCCCAGTATCTACGCAGTGGGTGAGTGCGTTTCCCATCGCGGCACTGCTTACGGTTTGGTTGCTCCGCTATTCGACATGGCTAAAGTCTGTGCCAATCATCTGGCGCGTATGGGAATCGCATATTACCAAGGCTCGGTTACCTCCACCAAGCTCAAAGTTACCGGAGTAGATTTGTTTTCAGCCGGGAATTTTACTGGCAGCAATGAAACGAATGAGATCGTCATGCACGATGTCACTGGCGGGCGGTACAAGAAACTGGTACTGAACAACGATACGCTGATCGGCGCAGTGATGTACGGCGATACCAAGGATAGCTCGTGGTATTTCCAGATGATACGTGATGGTAAAAATGTCGCCGAAATCCGTGATCAATTAATATTTGGCCAATCCCATCTAGGCAATGCTGGCTCTCAAGGGCAAAACCTTGCGGCGACCATGACAAACGCGATGGAAGTCTGCGGCTGCAATGGAGTATGCAAAGGGACTATCGTCAAGGCAATCAAGGAACAAGGGCTATTCACGTTGGAGGATGTACGCAAGCACACTAAGGCGTCTGCTTCCTGTGGTTCATGCACCGGTCTGGTCGAACAAATTCTCGCCTCCACCGTCGGAGGTGCTTATGCACCACCAGCTACGACCGTGAAGCCTTTATGTGACTGCACTTCTCACAGTCATGAAGAGGTGCGCAAAGCAATCCGCGAGGAAAAGTTGATTTCAATCTCGCAAGTCATGGCGTTCCTTAATTGGAACACTACAAATGGGTGTGTCAAGTGTAGGCCGGCATTGAACTATTACCTGCTATGCGCTTGGCCGCATGAAGCAAAAGATGATCCACAATCACGGTTCATCAATGAGCGCGCCAACGCCAACATACAAAAGGACGGCACATTCTCGGTAGTGCCGCGCATGTATGGCGGCATAACCACCCCACAGCAATTACGCCGCATTGCTGATGTAGCAGAAAAATACAACATCCCGACGGTTAAGGTGACAGGCGGGCAACGTATAGATTTACTCGGCGTAAAAAAAACAGACTTGCCGAAGGTGTGGGCAGATCTGGACATGCCATCAGGCTATGCCTATGGAAAAGCCTTGCGCACGGTCAAAACCTGTGTGGGCAGCGAGTGGTGCCGTTTCGGTGTGCAAGACTCGACGCAGATGGGTATCGACATCGAACGCGCATTTGACCATATGTGGATGCCGCACAAATTCAAGGTTGCCGTGTCCGGCTGCCCGCGTAACTGTGCTGAATCAGGCATTAAAGATGTGGGCATAATCGGCGTGGAATCAGGTTGGGAAATCTATGTGGCTGGTAACGGCGGTATCAAGACCGTGGTCGCGCAATTCCTGGTGAAGGTAAAGACTCATGATGACGTGATGGAGTACACCGGTGCATTCGCCCAGCTTTATCGCGAAGAAGCACATTACCTGGACCGCACAGTACATTACGTCGAACGGGTTGGTCTGGACCATATCAAGAAACACGTAGTAGAGAATGCAGGCAATCGTAAAGCTCTATATGCAAGATTGCTATTTGCGCTACAGGGTGCAACAAACCCATGGTCTAAAGAAAACATCAATGCGCGTGAATTCGAATCGCTGGCAATTTAACAAGGGGCAAATCATGAACACTTGGCATGAAGTCACAACCTTAGAAGAAATACCGCCTCTGGGCGCGCGCGTAGTTACGACAAAACAGGGGGACATCGCACTGTTTCGCACTGCTGAAGGAGAGGTATTTGCGTTGCTCGATCGGTGTCCGCATAAGGGCGGCCATCTATCACAAGGCATTGTATTCGGGAAGAAAGTTGCCTGTCCGCTGCATAGCTGGAATATCTGCCTGGATGATGGCAAAGCAGTAGCGCCAGACGTAGGGTGCACGCGCTCCTATCCGGTCAAAGTAGAAAATGATGTGGTGTATTTATCGCTTGCATAAGTTTATAGAATTACCCGAAGGTTAATTTCATAACGTTAAAGGTGATGAAAATGGATTACGTGCAACCTATCAAGTTAATAAAGCAGCTTGTTATTGTTGGCGAAAAAAAAGCATCTCTCAGTGTTCGGGATATGCTACTTCGTGGTTTTCTTTCTGGAGTGCTGCTGGGTTTTGCGACTGCACTTGCGTTCAGGGTCTCAGATGGATTTACGGGAGGCGCGGCTGCACTGGTGATGGGGGTCATTTTCCCCGTCGGCTTCGTAATGATCGTACTACTTGGATTGGAATTGGTCACTGGCAGCTTTGCGCTGTTACCGATGAGTGTCGCTGATGGAAAAATAAGTGGCAGGGAAATGTTGCGAAATTGGTGCTGGGTTTTTCTAGGGAATTTACTGGGCAGTCTGTTTTTTGGTGGGTTGCTGGCCTTGGCACTGACTGGAACTTCGCCTGCTCCGAGTGGCCGATTGGCAGAAAAAATTATTGCGGTTGCTCAGGCTAAAACGCTTGCCTATCAGCATGCAGGTTCAATCGGCTGGCTCGCTGCCTTGATCAATGGCATCCTCTGTAATTGGATGGTGACTTTAGGCGTAGTGTTGGGTTTGATCTCTACTTCAACTATTGGAAAAATCATTGCTCCCTGGCTGCCAATCATGACATTTTTTGCACTAGGGTTTGAGCACTGTGTCGTCAATATGTTCGTAATCCCTACCGCAATATTATTGGGTGCCGACATCAGCGTTTATCAATGGTGGTTCTGGAATCAAATTCCGGTCACGCTGGGAAACTTAATTGGAGGTTCGATTTTTACCGGCATGCTCTTGTACACCACTTATGGCAGAATGAATAAACATGTTCGATTGTAGGGCAATGTGAGGTCAATTTGACGGTTGTCGAAATGGTAGCCGTCACAAAAGAATAAAAGCGGGTTTTGCTTTACAGTAAATTCACAATACAAGGATGTTTACTACAAACTTGGCAGTATTTTTAAAAGCTAATCCCATAAAACTATTGCGTATATTTGCCGTCTAATTTGCATTTAGGTGTTGGATAGATTTATTAATAAACCATGGAGCAATTATTTCAAAAGTGAAAATGCTTATGGCCAATACCTTTTTACCTACCTTGGAACACCTCGCCACTGCAGTTATTCTGCTGGATGGGGAGTCGCATATCGCATACCTCAACCCGGCTGCGGAAAACCTGTTTGCCTTAAGCAGCAAAAGTCTGATTGGCCATCCAGTGCAGCATGTATTCACCCACACCGAGCAACTCGTTGCTGCAATGCAGCATGCACTAACCAATAACGCCAGCTATATTGAACATGATCTTATGTTGGGCATACCTCCACATGGCAAGCTGCATTTGCGCTGCACCGCGACGCCACTACAATTAAACAATCATTTGCTACTTGAATTTCATACCATTGATCGTCCGCTAAAGTTAGCACGCGAAGAACAGATGCTAGACCAGACTCAAGCTAATCGCCTTCTGTTACGTAATCTGGCACACGAAATCAAGAATCCTTTGGGTGGCATACGAGGTGCTGCACAACTACTCGAACATGAATTAGAGAAACCCAGTCTGCGTGAATACACCCAAGTCGTTATTCAGGAAACCGACCGTTTGGTTTCGCTAATGGAAAAATTGCTCACTCCGCAACATAAGCCCAATTTCAGCTCCCTCAACATTCACGAAGTTCTTGAACGCGTGCGTAGCGTAGTTCAAGCTGAATTCCCAGAAAATATGTCTATCCAGCGCGATTACGACATCAGCCTGCCAGTACTTATGGGCGACAAGGAGCAACTCATTCAGACAATCCTGAATCTCGTACGCAATGCTGCGCAGTCCATGCAGGGACAAGGTAAGATTGTGCTACGTACACGCATCTCGCGCCAGGTAACGTTGATGAAGAAACGCCATCGCTTGGCGGTAATGATTCAGGTTATCGACGATGGCCCGGGCATCCCCTTACATTTGCACGACAAGATTTTTTATCCGCTGGTCTCTGGCCGTGATAATGGACATGGCCTGGGATTGAGCCTGGCGCAAGATTTTGTCAGCCAGCATGAAGGCAGTATCGAATTTGACAGTGAACCGGGACGCACCTGCTTCACGGTAATGCTGCCACTAAAATAAAGTGCATAAATGGGAACCAATATGAAACCTGTTTGGATCATTGATGATGACCGCTCCATACGCTGGGTTCTGGAAAAAGCCCTGGCACGTTCGGACATCAAATTTACAAGCTTTGCTTCGGCCGATGAAGCATTAGTTGCGCTGCAGCACGACACACCGCAGGTCGTCATCAGTGATATCCGCATGCCCGGCAGCTCTGGGCTGGATCTTTTGCAAAAAATACGAGAAAGGATTCCGAGTTTGCCAGTCATCATCATGACTGCTTATTCTGACCTGGAAAGTGCGGTGTCGGCATTTCAAGGTGGCGCTTTTGAGTATCTGCCCAAACCGTTTGACGTCGATCAGGCTGTCGCTCTAATACGCCGTGCGTTAGAACAAAGCTTGCGTACTGACGTGCCTACAGAAGAGCAATCAGCCGCATCTGCACCTGATATTCTGGGACAAGCACCCGCAATGCAGGAAGTGTTCCGCGCTATTGGTCGGCTCGCACATTCCCATGCAACTGTGATTATCAACGGCGAATCCGGCACCGGCAAGGAGTTGGTAGCACACGCTCTGCACCGCCACAGTCCACGCGCCAACGAACCCTTCATCGCCATTAACACTGCGGCTATTCCGAAAGATTTGCTCGAATCCGAATTGTTTGGGCATGAGCGCGGGGCATTTACTGGTGCGGCCACGACCCGCCGCGGTCGTTTTGAGCAAGCCGAAGGTGGCACACTGTTTCTTGATGAAATCGGCGACATGCCGGCGGAGCTGCAAACACGTTTATTGCGTGTGCTGTCGGACAAGAATTATTATCGCGTTGGAGGGCATCAGCCGATTAAAACTAATGTACGTATTATTGCTGCCACGCACCAGAATCTGGATGAGCGGGTAAAAGAAGGTCTATTTCGTGAAGATTTATTTCACCGCCTCAACGTTATCCGTCTGCGCCTGCCGCCACTACGTGAACGGCGTGTGGATATTCCCTTGTTGGCAAAATATTTTTTGCAGAAAAAAGCAGGCGAACTTGCTGTCGAACAAAAGACTTTTAGCGAGGACACACTGAATTATCTTGCAACACAGAATTTCCCCGGCAATGTGCGGCAACTGGAAAACCTCTGCCATTGGCTCACTGTAATGACACCATCACAACAGATAGAAATTGCCGACCTGCCGCTCGAATTGCGCGAGGCACCCGCTGTCACTGATGCCTCGCCCGACGATTGGCGTTGCGAGTTGGGTCTGCAGGTCACGCTTGCATTGCAACGTGGGGATCAAAATATACTAGGCAGTTTAAACCAGCAGTTCGAACGCACACTGATTACTCAGGCACTGAAGCACACTGATGGCAGACGCATAGAAGCTGCTGCCCTCCTGGGCATGGGACGTAACACGATGACACGCAAGATTCAGGAATTTGGATTGGATCAATAAATAGCGGCGATATTATTTAATAATAACTTGCACCGGACAAAAAAGAGGATTCCCGGAATCAATCAATTCAACTTAGCGGGGATGAGTCAGAACAGTGTTTTTGGTCTGGCCGCAAGAGTACAAATACCGTCAGTGCGGTAAAGGCAAGACATGCAGCCAAAAAGAAAGCGCTGGACGGATGCATTAACCACAACGCCCCAGCGATCAGTGATGCAGGCAGATAGATAAGGCCGGTCACAAAATTGTAGACACCGATCGCGGATGCGCGCCGCTCTAATTCGAGATCTGCTATAAACGCCTTGCTTTGGGCTTCGTCGATCGCATAAAACACGCCATAGATGATGAAGAGGGCAATGATCTGCCATTGTGTGGTCGCGAATGCGAAGCCGAGGCTCATCAATAGATAGATCAGGTAGCCCAGCATTATTATCCGAGCCCTTCCTAAACGGTCCCCAAGTTTGCCTATCAGTGGTGATGCAACAACGAACGCAATATTGAACAAGGCGTAAAGCAACACGATGTCCTTAATTGAAAAACCGACGCTGTGTGCACGTAACAGCAGAAAGCCGAAACTGAAATAGGCCAGTGAAAAGATTCCTGCTGCAACAAGGTAGCGTTTGAATTGCGGGCTGAGAATTTTCCATGTTTCGAACATATTCTCGCGTCGGTGCTCAACCCCTGGAGGATTCTTGATGAGACTCAAGATCAGGACGCCGAGCAAGGCGGGAATGAGCGCGGCCCAGAACAGGATCCGGAACGTCGAGGCTCCGTCACCCAGCCATGAAAGCAGACCGTACGCCACAAGTGGGCCAAGAACGGCTCCAGACTTGTCGAGAGCTTTGTGCACTCCGAATGAATATCCCCTCGTGTCTTTGTCGGATACTGCCGCAAGCCAGGCATCTCGTGGTGGCCCGCGGAAACCCTTACCCAGCCGTTCGATGACACGAAATATACTGAGTCCTACAACTGAACTGGTGATTAACAAAATGATTTTAGCCAGCGCGGAGAAACCATATCCGGCCAGAGCGAAAACTTTGCGTTTTCCGGTTCGATCGGACAACCAGCCCGCCAAGTAATTCAATGAGGATGCGGAGAAGTCGGCAAGTCCCTCGATCAGACCAAGCAAAGCGGCTGATGCCCCTGCGATGGTTGTAAAGAAAATTGCGAAGACGGAAAAAATCATCTCGGAGCTAAGGTCAGTTAAAAAGCTCACTAGACCCAGCTTGAGTATGTCTGGATGCACACCAAACTTCTTACCTGCCGGATCAGGTGACATCGTACCCTTGCCCCTTTTTAATTAGTTTTACTCGAATTTGCTTGTAATGTGGGCAAAAATTTGTAGTTTTTTAGCCTGCTTTTTCATCAGGCGTTTTGACGGCAGACTCTACCATAAACTGCAAGCCATTTTTATGGCACAAAAAACAGTCCCGAAAAATTAATAATTGTTTTTAAACGATCTTATGTAAAAAATGTGTGGCTGGTGTTAGCACGTGGTGTGGTTGTCAGTTCGGTTGAAATTAAGAGCTATTTGAAGTGGCTGGCGTTATGCCTAATAGCCGGGTTAAAAAATTCCGTTTACCCCATGTTTTTTCTATTTATTTTCTTCATATAACTTCAGAACGTTTAATTATTTTGCATTTATAACGCGGAAATTAAGGCGGTTTCCTACGCTTATTCGTTCAATAGTCATAGCGCATTGTTGTTTAGCATGTGTGTCATGGAAGAAGTAAAAAAGTAATGGAGGATATAAGCAAAATGGTCAGCAAAATTGACAATGCATTACAGTTTAATCGAACCGTGCTGAATCTGCGCGCGGCGCGGCAGGAACTTATTGCTTCCAATATCGCTAATGTCGATACACCTAACTACAAGGCAAAAGATATTGATTTTGTCAAGACGTTGCAAGGCGCAATTTCAGGTAATACGGTGAAGTTGCAGATGGCAGGTACCATGCCCCATCACTTGAGTAGTAGCCCAGGTGAAAACGTAATGGGTGCGCCGGTAATGTTCCGCAATGTAGTGCAGCCTAGCGCGGACGGCAACACGGTGGATATGGATGTTGAGCGTGCGCAGTTTGCTGATAATGCTTTGCGCTATGAAGCCAGCGTGAAATTTGTGGACAACCAAATCAAAAGTGTATTGACCGCGTTACAAGGATAACCATTATGTCGTTATTTAATATTTTTAACATTTCTGGTTCTGCCATGACGGCGCAGTCACAGCGTCTGAATGTGGTGGCCAGCAATTTGGCCAACGCCGATAGTACGACTAGTGCCAATGGCCAGCCTTATCGTGCCAAGCAGGTGATGTTTAGCGCCACGCCGATGGGAGATGGAGGGGGGGCCGGGGTAAAAGTATCAGGGGTGGTGGAAGATGCTTCACCGATGAAAATGCTTTATGACCCCAAACACCCTATGGCCAACGCGCAGGGTTATGTCACGCTGCCCAATGTTAATGTGGTGGAAGAGATGGTGAACATGATTTCGTCTTCGCGTTCCTATCAAAATAATGTGGAGGTGATGAATACCTCCAAGAGTTTGTTGCTCAAAACTCTGACCATAGGTCAGTAACGAAAGGATAAACCATGATTAGCGCAACTCAAGATACCGGCTCCGCTTCCGCACTTATTTCTTCGCTTAATGCCAAGCGCAATGCTGCGTCGAATACTGAAAGCAGCGTTGCTACTACAGAGGATAGATTTTTGAAACTGTTAGTTACCCAAATGAAAAATCAGGATCCGTTGAATCCGATGGATAACGCGCAGGTGACATCACAGATGGCGCAGCTTAGTACGGTAAGCGGCATTGATAAGCTTAATGCCACCCTGCAGGCATTAAGCGACAGTATGTCCATGGGACAGTCTTTATCAGCCACCAGCATGATAGGGCATGGGGTTTTGATTTCAGGCTCTACGATTACTCTGCAAGATGGCAAGGCAATTGGTGGGATTGAACTGACTCAGCCCGCTGATAGCGTAAAGGTTTTGATACAGGATGCTGCGGGTAACACGGTGAGCACCTTGCAAATGGGTCCGCAGAAGGCTGGTGTGACACCACTGGCATGGGATGGTCAGACAGACGCGGGTTCACCTGCCGTAAATGGAACATATAAATTTTCGGTGGAAGCAATGCTGGCTGGCAATAAAATTGACGCTAATGCCCTGACCTTTGGCATGGTAAATGCTGTAACTCCAGGAACAAATGGAGCTACTCTGGATGTGGGGTCGGCTGGTAGCGTTGCGTTATCTGCAGTAAAGCAAATTATCTAATGTAAGGAGAGTGTCATGGGATTTCAACAAGGGTTAAGTGGATTAAATGCGGCGGCCCAGAATCTGAACGTAATCGGTAATAACGTTGCTAACGCAAGTACCGTTGGTTTTAAACAATCACAAACGCAGTTTGCGGATGTGTATGCCAGCACTTTGGGCGGCTCCGGTGGCTTGGCAGCAGGGATTGGCACTAAAGTTTCAACTGTGGCCCAACAATTTGGGCAAGGGAATATCAGTGTCACCAGCAACCCGCTGGATATAGCGATTAGCGGCCAAGGGTTTTATCAACTGGACAATAATGGCGCAATATCTTACAGCCGGAATGGCCAATTTCAATTGGACAAAAACGGTTTTGTAGTAAATGCACAGGGTCACAAGTTAACCGGTTTCGCGGCTAATCCGGTGACGGGAGCCATTTCGCTGGGTAGTGCAGTGCCATTGCAAGTGTCTACGCAGTCTCTTACTCCTTTGCCGAGTTCCACATCTTCGGTTGGCGTAAATTTGGATTCCCGTATGTCAGTGCCTACTACGGCAGTTTTTAGCGCGACTGATTCAACCTCGTATAATAGTTCTACCGCCTTGACGCTATATGACAGTTTGGGCAATAGCCATATTGCGACTACGTATTTTGTGAAGAATGCGACTGTAAATACTTGGGATGTTCATGTGACCGTGGATGGTTTAGGTCTGGATGGAACAGCTGCGACTGCAACGAATACTTTGCTAGGGACATCTCCTACTTTAACCTTTAATACAACCGGTGCGCTCATTACCCCAGCGACAGGCATAGTAAGCGTACCGGGTATTGTTTATGCAACAGGTTCGACTACCCCTCAGCCTTTGACGTTCAATTTTCTTTCTTCTACGCAATTCGGTGCGGCATTTGCAGTGAATCAACTGACTCAAAATGGCTATACATCCGGGCAGTTGAGTGGTTTTAACACAAGTGCGGACGGTACTATTGTGGGCCGCTATACCAACGGGCAATCCAAGGCATTGGGACAAATTTTGCTCGCTAACTTTGCCAATCCACAGGGCCTGCAGCCTGTGGGCAACAATGAATGGAGTGCCTCCGCAAGTTCTGGTTCAGCATTGATAGGTACGCCGGGCACCTCAAGTTTGGGTGTGGTGCAGTCAAGCGCAGTGGAAGATTCCAACGTGGATTTGACCGCTGAACTGGTGAATATGATTATGGCGCAGCGTGTATATCAGGCTAATGCGCAAACCATCAAGACGGAGGATGCAATGATGCAAACCATTACCAATCTGCGCTAAGTAGTTACCTGACTGCTGCGCTTAACTGAGGAGAAGAAGATGGACAGGCTTATTTATACTGCCATGAGCGGGGCATCGCACACGTTGCAACAGCAAGCGACGGTGGGGCAAAATTTATCCAACGTTAACACTCCTGGTTATCGCGCTGCCGTTAATGCATTCCGCGCAGTGCCGCTAGTTGGCGAAGGTTTGCCGACGCGTGCTTTTGTAGTGGATTCCACTGCCGGTGCTGATTTTTCACCAGGGGTAATGCAGCCAACCGGGCGCAATCTGGACATGGCGGTACAGGGTAGAGGCTGGATTGCCGTACAACTGGAAAACGGCAGTGAGGCATATACCCGTAATGGCAGTTTCCACGTTACTCCCGAAGGTATTCTGCAGACCCGTACCGGCTTGAATGTGGCAGGTGACTCGGGCTTGATTACTATTCCGCCCAATACCGAAGTGACCGTAGCCAAGGATGGCACCCTTTCCACCGTACCAACTGGAATGCCACCTAATCAGGTTGTGGTGGTTGGGCGGATCAAGTTAGTGAATCCGGCAGAAGCGCAGATGGTACGCGGTGACGACGGCTTGTTTCGTACAAGGGATGGTAAGCCTGCCGCGGCTGATATAGAGGTGACAGTGGCTCCCGGTAATCTGGAAAGTAGCAATGTGAATACTGTAGAAGTAATGGTAAATATGATTGCGCTGGCACGGCAGTTCGATATGCAGATGAAAATGCTGCAAAGCGCTGACAGTAATGCCAAGCAGGCCAGCCAAATACTCAATATGAACGCTTGATTTCGACGCGACTAACCGCGCTCCTATAAATTTTGAAAGGATAGTGACCATGATACGTTCCTTATGGATTTCTAAAACGGGACTGGAAGCGCAGCAAACCCAGATGGACGTCATCGCTAACAACCTTGCGAACGTTAGTACCACCGGTTTCAAACGTTCGCGTGCGGTGTTCGAGGATTTGCTGTACCAGACTATACGTCAGCCTGGTGCGCAATCTTCGCAGCAGACCCAGATTCCATCCGGTTTGCAGATCGGCACTGGCGTGCGTCCGACTGCCTCGGAGCGTATTCAAACTCAGGGTAATCTGCAACAAACCAGCAACCAGTTTGATATAGCAATACAAGGCGCAGGTTTCTTTCAGGTACTAATGCCGGACGGTACGACGGCTTATACACGAAGCGGATCATTTCAGACTGACAGCCAGGGACAGCTGGTGACTGCTAGCGGCTTTGTAGTGCAGCCTGCTTTAACTATCCCTGTCAATGCCACCAACGTCACCATAGCCCGCGACGGCACGGTGTCGGTCACTCAGGCCGGGGTCGCAACACCCGTGCAGATCGGCAGTATGCAATTGGCTGTCTTCATTAATCCGGTTGGCCTGCAAAGCCAAGGAGAAAATTTGTACGTAGAAACTGCATCATCTGGAACGCCCAACACCAATGTGCCGGGCACTAATGGCGCTGGATTGCTGAATCAGGGCTATGTGGAAACCTCTAATGTGAACGTAGTTGAGGAGCTGGTTAATATGATACAGACGCAGCGTGCTTATGAAATCAACTCCAAGGCAATCACGGTTTCCGATCAAATGTTGCAAAAATTAGCGCAGATGTAAGTGGAGTGAAATGCGCCATGCGGAACTTGTCTAGCCGGATTATGTGCAGCGTGATGTTGGTGCTTGGGGGGTGTGCGCATACTCCTTCGACCAATATCCATCAGCCGATGACAGCACGTGCGCCCGATAAAAAAGCAGAGGCTGATAATGGTTCCATCTTTCAGGCCGGGCAGAATGAGCGACCATTGTATGAAGGAAAACGCGCGCGTAACGTGGGCGATATTCTCACTATTATCATTTCAGAAACGACTTCAGCTGCCGGAAAATCGACTAGCGGCGCAGAACATAAAGGAAGTATGTCTTTACAAACGCCGAGTATCACGCAAATTCCCGGCGCCAATTTAACGATGCATGGCATCGGTCTTGCTAGCAGCTCAAGCGGCAGTTTGGCTGACAAAAGTAATAATGCTGGTGACAATACCTTTATTGGAACCGTCACAGTGACTGTGGTTGAAGTGTTAACAAACGGCAATTTATTAGTCAGTGGTGAGAAGCAGGTCGCGATTAATCAAGCGAATGAATATATTCGATTTTCCGGTGTAGTCAATCCGTACACCATAACTGGCAGCAATACCGTGCAATCCACACAAGTGGCGGATGCACATATTGAATACAAAGGTGCCAATCATATTGATATGGCTGTAATCATGAGCATGCTGGGACGCGCCTTTTTGTCTGTATTACCGTTCTGAAAAAGGCTAATACAATGAATATTGTACAAATTATTATTCGAATTGCCAAAATAATATTCCTGATATTGGTAGTTGCTGTGCCTACTGCCTCATACGCTGAGCGCATCAAGGATCTCGCCAGCATTCAGGGTGTGCGAGAAAACCAGTTGCTTGGCTATGGCTTGGTTGCTGGTCTGGATAACAGTGGTGATATGACCACACAAACGCCATTCACTGTTCAAAGCGTGATCAGTATGTTGACGCAAATGGGAGTAAGTTTGCCTCCTAATATCACCCTACAATTAAAAAATGTGGCGGCAGTAATGGTGACGGCAATGCTTCCACCATTCGCGCGTCCCGGACAGGCTATAGACGTCACAGTTTCTTCGATGGGTAATGCAAAAAGCCTGCGCGGAGGAACACTTTTAATGACGCCACTCAAAGGTGCAGATGGCCAGGTGTATGCCATGTCGCAGGGTAATTTGCTGGTTGGTGGTGTGGGGGCGGCAGCCGGCAATGCCAAGGTGCAGGTCAATCACTTGAGTGTCGGACGCATTCCTGGTGGGGCAACAATAGAACGATCCGTGCCAACAGTATTGGGGCAGGGCGATTACATCCATCTGGAATTAAAAGCTATGGATTTCACTACTGCAACACGTCTTGCCGTTGCAATCAATTCTGCACTTTCGCCGTCTACGGAAATTGCTGCTGCATTGGATGGTCGCACTATCCAGGTGCGCGCACCAACAGGCAGTGCGCGTGTGGCTTTTGTTTCGCAGGTTGAAAATTTACAGGTTGACCCCGCGCAGGGTGGGGCGCGCGTGATCGTAAATGCGCGCACCGGTTCGGTCGTTATGAATCAGACGGTGACGTTGGATAATTGCGCGATCTCACACGGCAACCTGACGGTGGTGATCAATACTGATATCACGGTGAGTCAACCCAACCCATTCTCCCAAGGCAAAACAGTGCAGGTCGCTAAATCTACAATCGACATTCAGTCCGATAAAGGGGGGCTGGTCATGCTGAATAAAGGCGTGACGTTGGGCGAAGTTGTGAAGGCGTTGAATTCGATAGGTGCAACTCCGCAGGATCTGCTTGCTATCTTGCAGGCGATGAAGTCTGCCGGGGCATTGCGCGCTGAACT
Organism: Candidatus Nitrotoga arctica; assembly: GCF_918378365.1. Taxonomy (NCBI): domain Bacteria; kingdom Pseudomonadati; phylum Pseudomonadota; class Betaproteobacteria; order Nitrosomonadales; family Gallionellaceae; genus Candidatus Nitrotoga; species Candidatus Nitrotoga arctica. The sequence goes on from NZ_OU912926.1 coordinate 1,476,249, forward strand.
CGAGATTATTTAATGAACATTATGCGACACACTTTGGTTGCACCAACTGTCTATCTTAATTTAGAACTTTAATTCATTGAGATACCGAGAATGATCAATTCAAGTGATATTTCCGGTAGAGCCGATGTTTCCGGCAGCTTGGCGGTGAGTGCGCAAAGCTTGGACAAACTGCGTATGCAGGCCAAACAGTCACCCGACCAGGCCTTAAAACTGGTTGCACAACAGTTCGAAACAGTATTTATGAACATGATGCTGAAATCCATGCGTGATGCTACACCGCAAGACGGCATGTTTGATAGCGAACAAACCAAAATGTTTACCGGAATGCTGGATCAGCAATTGGTGCAGAGTATGTCTAGCCGAGGAGTGGGTTTGGCTGACATCATGATCAAGCAATTGAGCCGAGCAGCCAGTACTGATGTTGCTCAGACACGGGCAGAATCTGTATTGGCTACGCCAGTGCGCACTGCTAGTGCGATGCCTGTGCCGTATAATGACAGTTTTGCGAATGGGATAAAAAGCAGTCCATCCCAGCCCACCCCGCTCCAACAAGATTTTGTGCGTCGCATGACACCTCACGCTGTGCAAGCGAGCCAGGAAACCGGTGTGCCGACGCATCTGGTAATGGGACAAGCTGCGCTGGAAAGTGGCTGGGGCCGACGGGAGATACGTCTGCCTGATGGCAGCACCAGTTTCAACCTGTTTGGCATCAAGGCTGGTGGTAACTGGAATGGAAAGGTAGCGGAAGTGGTCACTACTGAGTACCACAATGGAGTAGCAAGCAAGCAGGTAGAAAAATTTCGTGCTTATTCATCCTATACCGAAGCATTCAGCGATTACGCACATCTGTTACGGGACAATCCACGCTATGCTCAAGTGTTGCAGTCAGGGCAAGGGAGCCCTCCCGAGTTAGCCCATGCATTACAGCGAGCGGGTTATGCGACTGATCCTGATTATGCGGATAAATTGGTGAAAGTCATGAATCGGATTAATACGATAAGTTAACAGTGTCGCTCAATTAAAGAAATTTTATGGGACGCCGATAACTTGTACAACGTCCTGCAAGTATTCAGGTTAGATGGAGCACACCCTTTCTCGCAAATGAGGAGAAAATAGTGATTATTTATAATCCTTCATTCTGGGCTGAGTGCATACGATCAGTTTAAACACGCAAAGTGTGGCAAGGAATTTATGGGAATCGGTATTTTCGGGAGTGGGGTCAGCGCATTGAATGCAGCCCAAATTGGGTTGTCGATAACTGAACACAATATTGCCAATGTGAATACCCCCGGTTTTAATCGGCAGGAGGTCGTGCTAGGGACACGCTTACCTCAAGCGACTGGCGCAGGATTTATTGGCCAAGGGGTAGATGTCAACAGTGTCAAACGAATATATAACGAATTTCTGTCTAACCAAGTTATGCAAGGACAGGCGCAGGCCAGTCAATTGGAAACCTATGCCAATCAGATTGGACAGATCAATAATATGCTGGCTGATCCCGATGCCGGCCTGTCGCCCGCATTACAGGAATTTTTCGGCGCGGTAAATGATGTTGCCGGCTCGCCGGAGTCTCAAGCCGCGAGGCAAGCTATGCTGGGTAGCGCTCAGTCTCTGGTGTCACGGTTTCAGTCGTTAAATCAGCGCATGAGTGACATTAATAGCAGCATCAATGGCCAGATTACCAGCAGCGTAACGACCATTAATAGTTATGCGCAGCAGATTGCATCCATGAATAAGAATATCGTGCTGGCACAAGCGGCATTCAATGGGCAGCCGCCTAACGATTTGCTAGACCAGCGTGATCAACTTATCTCGCAGTTGAATCAGGAAATAAAAGCAAATGTAGTTAAGCAAAGCGATGGTAGCTTTAACGTATTCATCGGCGCTGGCCAATCACTGGTGGTGGGAGAGCAGGTAAATACTTTACAGGCAGTTCAATCGCTTAGTGATCCCTCCAGGATTGATGTGGCATATCGCTCAGGTGCGAGCGTTATTCGCTTGCAGCAAAATAGTCTTCAGGGTGGCAATATGGGGGGGCTTTTAGCTTTCCGCAGTGAGTCGCTGGATGTCGAACAAAATGCCTTGGGCCGGGTGGCCATGGTATTGGCAGATACGTTTAATCAACAGCATAAGCTTGGACAGGATCTGAATGGTACGCTCGGCGGTAATTTCTTTGCCCAGCCTGTGCCTGTAGTCAATACGAATGCAGCAAATACAGGCAACGCTACTGTTAGCGCCAGCGTTGCTAGTTCTTCAGCGTTGACCGCCAGCGATTATTCGTTGCGATTTAACGGTGGGACTGCTTATACATTGACTCGTCTTTCGGATAATACGGTTACCGCCTTTGCTACTTTGCCACAAACAGTGGACGGCCTTACGATCACTACTACTGCGGGAGCAATGACGGGTGATAGTTACACGATACGCCCGACCGTAAATGGAGCACGTGACATTTCTGTTGCCATCAGTGATCCCTCCAAGATTGCCGTATCGGTGCCAATTCGTACTAATGCATCACTGGCTAATATTGGATCGGGGCGCATTAGCGCAGGCACGGTGAATGCAACTCTTCCTATCAATGCCAATTTGCAGCAGCCAGTCAGCATTGTTTTTGATAGCCCACCGACTACATTCACTGTGACGGGCGTAGGGATATCGGGTTCCCCGGTTGCAGGTGTGGCTTATGTCGTGGGTACAGCTATTACCTATAACGGGTGGACTATGCAGATCACTGGTGCCCCTGCTGCGGGGGATACCTTCACGGTGGCAAGTAATACCAATGCTGCAGCAGACAACCGTAATGCACTGCTGCTGGCGAGCTTGCAAACCAAAAATACAGTTGCGGGCGGAACTGCCTCTTATCAGGGCGCTTATGCGCAATTGGTCAGTCAAGTTGGTAATAAGACACGTGAGCTGGAAACAATCAGTCTGGCGCAAACCAGTATGGTTAATCAGCTTATTCAAACACAACAATCAGTCTCCGGAGTGAATCTGGATGAGGAGGCAGCCAATCTGATGCGTTATCAGCGTGCCTATCAAGCTGCGGGGAAAGCAATTCAAATTGCCGGTACTTTGTTTGATACTTTGTTAAGTTTAGGAGGGTAACAAGCCATGCGTATTAGCACTAGCACTCTTTATAATGCCAACGTAAGTGTGCTTAATCAGCAGCAGGCTCAGCTGTTGCACACACAACAGCAGATTTCCACTCAGCGGCGTATCCTCACTCCAGCAGATGATCCGATTGCCTCAGCTCGCGTACTGGACGTATCGCAAGCGGACGCCTCTAATTCACAATATGCGGCCAACCGAAATGTTGCACTGAATTCCACGTCGATGAGTGAGGGAGTTTTGCAAAGCGTAACGAACTTGCTGCAGGATGTCAGAACTCTAGCAGTCAATGCGGGTAGTGGGGTACTAAATAATTCTGACCGGCAAACTATGGCAACGGATTTAAGTGGTCATCTGGAAGAGTTATTGGCATTGGCAAATAGCACAGATGGAATAGGTAATTACCTGTTTTCTGGTTTTCAGGGCAGAACACAACCTTTCGCTAACAGCAATGCGGGTGTCCAGTATCAGACCGATGATGGTCAACGCATGATTCAGGTCAGCAGTTCAAGACAATTGGCGGCCAGTGATTCCGGCGCAGACATTTTTATGCGCATCAAGAATGGCAATGGAACCTTTACTACCCAGGCGGCACCTGCGAATGTCGGGAGTGGCATTGTCAGCTCAGGAGTGGTTACTAATCCGACGTTGCTTACGGGAAATAATTATCAGGTGACATTCAGTGTGGTCGCTGGTGTGACAACTTATGGTGTGACCAATACCACGCCGGGAGCATTGGTGCCGGTGCCAGTAGCAGCCGGTACCCCTTATGTCAGCGGACAGGTAATCAGCTTTGATGGCTTGCAGTTTGATGTCACAGGGGCGCCGGCTAGTGGGGATGTATTCACTGTAGCGCCCAGCACCAATGAAAGTATATTCAAAACTATCTCCAATTTAATTACTGCTCTGAGAACGCCTAATCCACCGGGGGGGGCGATTGCAACAGCGTTAAATAGTCTGGATCGTGGCATGGATAATGTGTTGACAGTGCGCGCCTCATTAGGGACCCGCATGCGGGAGCTGGATGCTCTGCAAAGCGCAGGGGAAAGTATAGGGGAACAGTACAAACAGACATTATCGCAATTGCAGGGTGTGGATTTAAATAAGGCGATCAGCGATCTCACCCAGCAAAGAACCAGCCTGGAAGCTGCGCAGAAATCTTTTCTGGCTGTGTCTGGGTTGTCTCTTTTCAACTATATGTAGAAACTCTGCCCCCAAGTTTCTACATTGTCAGTTTTATTTGTTCTATGTGAAATAGAGTAGTAATCAGCTTTCAATCTCCCGCATAAAAAGTAGCGTTCCCACAGAAAAAGATGCATCTGTTTGTCTTGAGCTTGTCGAAGGATGAGCGAATTTACTTTTCGCCAAACGAGAAACTTCTATTCAGTCGCCGTGCATTATGGCTTCTTGCCGTTCATTTTGTACTTCTAGAAAAATTATCCCTACGAATCATAATTTAGTGCTGTTTTAGTATTAAAGATTCTTTAAAGATTGCCGCTACATATTTGAGAATTTTATTTTTTAATAAAAGCTAAAAAGAAAGTGGGGGACGAAATTATGGCAGTGCAAAAAATTAATTCGGCAGCACATAAAGCTACAGCAACATTCTGTTGGGGAATTGCTTTAGGAATTGGTATTGCCGGCGCCTCACTGTTGCTTATTCTGGGTGAAATGGGCTGGGCTAATATCGTGTCGGCTGTCGTTCTGATCGGAATATCAGCAGCTGCTGGAGAGTGGGGCGCTCGCCGTCATCGTACCTTACTTAAGTTAGCCATAGCACAAGAGATGGTCAATGCCAAAGCAAGATTTGAAATCGAACTTGAGAATGCGGCTGTAGGTGGCTTGGAAGAGGTATGTACGGAGGTGGTGCCTATCTGGTCCAGACAAGTCGAAATCACTCGTAATCAAACCGAAACAGCCATCATGGACTTGGCCAATCGTTTTGTTGGCATTAATGCAAAACTGGAGGCATCGGTACGTGCGTCGCAAAGCGCTGCTGGTGATCTGGCAGGTAATGCGGAGGGTGGGGCATTGGCAGTAATGACACAAAGCGAGTCATCGCTGACCAGTGTGATTGACTCTATTAGGGAAGCGCAGCATAGCCGCAACGACATGCTGGAACAAGTTAGAAGCCTCAATGATTACACGGGCGAACTGAGAGCCATGGCCGTCAAGGTAGCAGAGATTGCCGCTCAAACAAACTTGCTCGCTTTAAATGCCGCGATCGAAGCTGCAAGGGCCGGAGAAGCAGGGCGTGGATTCGCTGTGGTGGCGGACGAAGTGCGCAAACTATCCAGCCTTTCCAGTGAAACCGGTAAAAAAATGTCAGGTACCGTTGATATTATCAGTAACGCCATCACCAGCGTATTCAAGATCGCTGAAAGCTCTTCCGAACATGATTTCAAATCAGTCGCAAGTTCTGAATTGATTATCCAACAGGTTCTCCAAAGCTTTAATAACGTCACTTCGAATTTGTCAGACTCTGCGGAACTGCTACAACAGGAAAGCGCAGGTATTCGCGATGAATTATCCGACGTGCTGGTTTCACTTCAGTTCCAGGATCGCGTCAGCCAGATACTGGTTCATGTGCGCAACAACATGGAAAAGTTGCACCAGCACTTGCAGCAATACAAGCAGGACAGGGCAGCGTCTATTCCGGTTAAACACATCAATATCAAAACATGGTTGGCGGATATGGAGACGCTCTATGCCACGCAGGAACAAGTGCACACTCATCGCGGGGGTCAATCCAGCGCAGCCGCGAAACAAGAAATTACATTTTTTTAGGAGGAAGTATGGGTAAAGCAATATTGATAGTTGATGATTCCGCAAGTGTAAGGCAGGTCGTCAGCATTGCATTAAAAGGGGCAGGTTACGACGTGATTGAGGGGTGTGATGGCAAGGATGCGTTGACAAAACTTAATGGGCAAAAAATCCATCTGATTATCAGCGATGTGAACATGCCCAACATGGATGGGATTACCTTCGTCAAGGAAGTCAAGAAACTGCCAAATTATAAGTTCACGCCAATCATCATGCTCACCACCGAGTCTCAGGAAGGAAAAAAACAGGAAGGCCAAGCAGCGGGTGCCAAGGCTTGGGTGGTTAAACCGTTCCAGCCGGCACAAATGCTGACCGCCGTGGCCAAATTGATATTGCCATAAAGCTTGGCAATGAGGACTACATAAGGAAATACCATGCCTATCATCTCAACAAATAAAAATGGACAGTCGCTACTGCATATTGAGGGCGACATGACTATCTACACTGCTGCCGACATGAAGAGTGAACTGATGACTCATATGGCTCAACCGTGCGAGCGAGAAATTGATTTGTCAGAGGTCAGTGAAATGGATAGCGCTGGCCTGCAAATTCTTATCTCGGCTAAGCGCGAAGCCGAAAAGCACGGAACCAGTTTGCGATTAAGCGGGCACAGCCGTGCGGTGCTCGATGTGCTGGATATGTGTAATTTGGCATCTTATTTCGGCGATCCGGTGGTGCTTTCTTGTAATGAGAAAAAAGGACAATAAAATGAGCATAAATCTCGATCAAGCACTACAAACATACATCGCCGAAGCACGCGAGCTACTGCAAGAGATGGAGGACTCGCTGTTGCGGCTTGAAGGTGATCCGAACGATGCCGACACAATCGGCGCTATATTTCGCGCCGCGCATACTATCAAGGGATCAGCCGGTTTGTTCGGATTAGATCCTATTGTCAGTTTCACTCATATTGTTGAAGACGTATTGGACCGAGTACGCGATGGAGACGTTGCTATTGAGGCCAATCTGATCGCGGTATTGCTTGAAAGCGGCGATCACATGTTGCACTTGGTTAACGTAGTTGCCGCCCAAGGCGAACAGTTGGATACAGAAGCGATTGCACGGGAAAGTGGTTTGCGTATTCGGTTGCAGGCATATCAGGATGATTCCAAGACAAGTCATACCGTTCAAATAAAGGCAGAAATTCCACTGGAGTCCAGCGGTGGTGGTTTGGTAGAGACGGACAATTGGCACATCTCATTGCGCTTCGGCCAGAACGTAATGAGAGATGGGATGGATCCACTTTCTTTCCTCCGTTACTTGTCTACTCTCGGAGAAATTGTTTCCATTACTACTATGTTCGATGCCCTGCCGCTTGCCCATGAAATGGATGCGGAATCGTGCTATCTCGGTTTTGAAATTGATTTTAAGTCGGATGCGGACAAGGCGACTATCGCGGGAGTGTTCGAATTCGCACGAGAAGGCAGTCTTATCCATATTCTGCCGCCGCATAGCAAGCTGACGGAATACATCGAATTAATTCGCACGTTACCGGAATGCGAAACGCGCTTAGGCGAAATCTTGGTGATCACAGGGGCGCTCACCCAACAGGAATTGGAAGATGGCCTAAGCGAACAGCAAACCAGTGTCCGTTCGGACGGCTCTACAACGCCGCTGGGTGAAATTTTGGTGGACCAGCACTCGGTCGAACATGAAGTAGTGCAAGCCGCGCTGGATAAGCAAACTCAGTCCAAAGATAGTAAAAACAAGGAAAACCGTTACATTCGGGTGCATGCCGACAAGCTGGATGAATTGATCAATATGGTGGGTGAGTTGGTCATAGCCGGAGCAGGTGTAAGTTTGCTTGCCCAGCGCGTTAGCGATAACGGACTACAGGAAGCCACTTCAGTGATGTCGGGGTTAGTGGAGGAAATACGCGATGGTGCGTTGCGTCTGCGTATGGTTCCTATTGGTGAAACCTTTAACCGTTTTCAGCGTGTGGTACGTGATGTTGGCCGCGAACTTGGGAAGGACATTGAACTGGTAATTACCGGTGCAGATACCGAACTGGACAAGACCGTTGTGGAAAAAATTGGAGATCCACTTATGCATCTGGTGCGTAACGCTATGGATCACGGTATCGAGTCGGCTTCAATTCGAGAGGCAAAAGGGAAGTCAGCCAAAGGTACGCTGCGGCTTAACGCTTTTCATGATTCGGGCAGTATTGTAATTGAGATTGTCGATGATGGAGGTGGTCTTAACCGTGATCGAATTCTGCAAAAGGCTAGGGATCGCGGCTTGATTGCTCCTAACGTAACACCGCCTGATCAGGAGATTTACAACATGATTTTTGAGGCAGGTTTCTCTACCGCAGAAGCCGTAACCAATCTTTCAGGTCGAGGCGTGGGGATGGATGTAGTCAAACGTAACATCACAGCACTGCGCGGCACTGTGAGTCTAGATAGCGCGGTAGGTCAAGGCACTACAGTCAGTATTCGTTTGCCGCTTACTCTCGCGATTATCGATGGCTTTTTGGTAGGTGTCGGAAAATCCAGCTATATAGTGCCGCTGGACATGGTACAGGAATGCATTGAGCTGACCGAAAATGACCGCCAGTTAACGCGCGAGCGCAGCTATCTCAATCTACGCGGCGAGGTATTGCCATTTGTCATGCTGCGCGATCATTTTGAAGTTGAGGGTACTACCGGAGTGCGGCGCGAGAATGTGGTCGTAGTGAGTTGTGCAGGTCAAAAAGCGGGGCTGGTGGTAGATGAGCTAATGGGCGAATTCCAGACTGTAATCAAACCACTAGGTAAGATATTCAGTACCCTGCGCGGAATCAGTGGCTCCACCATACTCGGTAGCGGTGAAGTGGCGCTGATTTTGGATGTGTCATCGTTGGTTCAGCAGGCAGTTAATCGGGAATCTCAGCATGTTTCAACCAGGCAATTTACACATTAATTTTCGTGTCACTAAATTTTATAAACTTTACTTAAAGTAATCACTGGGAGAATAAATTATGTTTAAAAATATGAAAATAGGTATGCGTTTGGGCTTTGGTTTTGGCTTGGTGGTGATTTTACTGTTAATCATCGCGGTCTTAGCTATTTCGCGGCTTTCGCAGCAAAACGATATGCTGAATCTTATCGTTAATGATCGATATATGAAAATGGGTGTAGTGACGGATATCAAGAGCGAATCCACTGCCATTGCCATCGCGTTAAGAAACATGATGCTCACTGATAGCCGTGATGACATGAAGAAACAAGAAGGAAAAATTATTGAATCGAAGAATAAAATTGGAGAAAACGTAGAGAAATTGCAAAAGATAGTTATCTTGCCGAAAGGAAAGGAGATGCTGCAGCAAGTTCTGGAGGCCCGAACAAAATATGTTGATGGCTATAAGACATTGATTAATATTGTTAATGAAGGGAAGAACGATGAAGCGCGGGTGTATTTGACTAATGTACTGCGTCCCATCCTAGGCGCTTATCAAGCCAGCTTGAATAAATTTAACGATTTTCAGAATGAGTTGGTGGTTACAGCCGTCAAGGATGCCGCCGATAGTTATAACATGGCACGCAACGTGATGCTGGCCCTGGTAGCGATTGCGCTGGCATTGGCCGCAAGTATCGCCTTATGGGTCACTAGCAGCATTACCAAACCGTTGAATGTAGCCGTGAACGTGGCAAACCAATTAGCCGAAGGAGATCTGTCTGCAAAGATCGAGGTGACTTCTAAAGATGAAACCGGTCAATTACTTATAGCCATGCAAAACATGGTAGGAAAATTGTCGCAGGTTGTCACTGAAGTGCGCAGTGCCTCGGACAATCTCTCCAGCGCTTCTGAAGAAGTAAGCGCGACTGCCCAATCCATGAGCCAAGCCACTAGCGAACAGGCAGCCAGTGTGGAAGAAACCAGTGCATCGGTTGAGCAGATGAGTGCTTCCATCAATCAGAATACCGAAAATGCCAAGGTTACCGACGGTATGGCCAGCAAGGCAGCCAAGGAAGCGACCGAGGGTGGCGAGTCAGTGCAGCAAACTGTGTCGGCCATGAAGGAAATCGCAAAGAAAATCAGCATTATCGACGACATTGCCTATCAGACGAATTTGCTTGCGCTCAATGCTGCCATCGAAGCAGCTCGGGCGGGCGAACATGGCAAGGGTTTCGCAGTAGTGGCAGCGGAGGTGCGCAAACTGGCTGAACGCAGCCAGGTGGCGGCGCAGGAAATTGGCGAGCTGGCCTCCAGCAGCGTCGGGATGGCGGAGAAGGCTGGCAGACTGTTGGATGAAATGGTGCCCTCCATTAACAAGACTTCCGATTTGGTACAGGAGATCAGCGCCGCATCGGAAGAGCAATCTTCCGGCGTGAGTCAGATCAATACCGCAATGAGCCAGTTGAGCCAGATTACTCAGCAAAATGCATCGGCATCTGAAGAGCTGGCAGCTACCGCTGAGGAAATGAACAATCAGGCGGAGCAACTGCAACAGACCATGGGGTTCTTTAAAGTCGAAACGAATGTCGGCGGCAGTCAACGCAAGGCTGTCGTGAATAAGGTGGCGGCGGATAATAGCAAAGCTGCACGCCCGGCCAAGGCAAAAGCAAAAGCTGCCATGCACGCCCTTGCTGGCATCCCGAATGAAGCTGAATTTGCCCGATTTTAATAGGAGATAGCCATGGGCGCACTAGTTAAAAAGGAAATTCATGCGGCTGTCGTGCAGCAGGAAAGGGGGCAATATCTAACCTTCCTGATTGGAGGCGAGATGTTTGCCATCAGCATCCTCGGCATCAAGGAGATCATCGAATACGGCAACCTCACTACCGTACCCATGATGCCGGATTTCATTCGCGGCGTGATAAACCTGCGGGGTGCAGTGGTGCCGGTAGTGGACATGTCGGCACGCTTCGGCCGCACCGCATCCGAAGTAACGCGGCGTAGCTGTATTGTCATCATTGAAGTCGAAGCGGATGACGAAAAGCAGGATGTCGGCGTAGTCGTGGATTCGGTATCAGAAGTGCTCGAAATACCAGCCGCTGAAATTGAGCCGGCACCGAGTTTCGGTGCCAGGATCCGGGCTGACTTCATCAGCGGCATGGGTAAAGTAAACGGTCAGTTCGTGATCATACTCAACGCTGACCGCGTACTGTCAGTGAATGAAATGGCCATGCTGTCAGGGGCAAGCGTGACGGAGATTGCTGAGGCAGTATTAGCGTAAGCAAGCAGAACACGCATGGTGAGCGACGGATGGGTGAAAGTTGGCGTAATTTACCAAACTTTCTCCATCCTGATGCCATCCACTTCGGCAGTTTTGCCGATCCCAGGTAGACCAAGCGTTTACAATAAACTGTAGAACGAAAAAACCAATGCATACCGCCACGCTAAGAGATGATGAATTTAACCAGTTCCGTAGCTGGTTACATCGCACCGCCGGGATTAATCTCTCCGACGCAAAAAAAGCGTTGGTCTCAGGACGTCTGTCCAAGCGGCTGAAACACTATGATTTGACCAGCTATGGTGATTATTTCCGGCTGATTACTCAGAGCACCGAAGCAGCGGAATTACAGACTGCACTGGATCTGCTTACCACCAACGAGACCTATTTTTTTCGCGAACCCAAACACTTTGATTTTCTGCGAGGGCAGATTTTACCCAAGGCGCATGCAGGCAAAACATTTCGCTTATGGAGTGCAGCCAGCTCGTCCGGCGAAGAACCTTACAGCCTCGCCATGACACTTGCCGATGGTTTGTCTAGCACGCCTTGGGAAATCGTCGCGTCCGACATCAGCACCCGCGTTCTCGAAAAAGCCCGCTCTGGCCACTATGACATGGAACGGGCGCACAATATTCCGCAGTCTCTGCTCTCTAAGCACTGCCTGAAGGGTACTGGTTCCCAAGAAGGTACTTTCATGATTGAGCGCAGCTTGCGCAGTCGCATGCAATTCATGCAAATCAATCTGAATACAACACTGCCGAAGCTGGGCGAGTTTGACGTTATTTTTCTGCGTAATGTCATGATCTATTTCGACATGGATACAAAACGCCAAGTAGTTGCACGCATGTTGCCATTTTTGAAGCCTGGCGGTTATTTTATTGTCAGCCATTCAGAAAGCCTTAATGGAATCACCGATGGCCTGAAATTGGTATCCCCATCTATATACAGCAAACCATGAAGCGGTCTGGAAATGTCATTGAAGTATTTTTACAGCCGGGAGATTTTTATTTCGGTGATACGAATACTCGCATCCGTACTCTTCTTGGATCCTGTGTATCTATTACCATGTGGCATCCGACAAGATTAATTGGTGGCATGTGTCACTACCTGCTACCTGCTCGGGAAAACGCTTCGGCGAATTCGCTCGATGGCCGTTATGCGAAGGAAGCCATGCAAATGTTTGCGCGGGAAATTCGGGCAGCCAAAACACACCCTTCAGAATATACCGTGAAATTATTCGGGGCGGGCAACATGTTTCCCGGTATAAAAAAAAAGAACCCGTGCGATCTTAAAGGCTGCACTGATAGTATAAATATATGCATGAACATCTCCTGCAAAAACATGACTATTGCTCGCTCGCTTGTTGCTTCACACGGATTCGTGGTCACAGCCGAAGACTTGGGAGGGGCTGGCCATCGGCAGATTGTATTCGACATTCATAACGGCAATGTCTGGGTGCGCAAACCCGGCGTAACCCAAGCATGATTTAAAGAGCATAAATAAATGAAAAAAATTAAAGTGTTATTGGTCGACGATTCGGCTGTAGTGCGGCAAGTATTGCAGGCAGTATTGGATCAGGAACCGGACATTCAGGTAATTGGCGCGGCATCCGATCCTATTTTTGCCATGGAAAAAATGACTCGCGAATGGCCGGATGTCATCGTGCTAGACGTGGAGATGCCGCGCATGGACGGCATCACCTTCCTCAAAAAAATAATGGCTGAACACCCCACGCCGGTGGTGATCTGTTCTACGCTCACGGAAAAAGGTGCGGAAACCACCATGCAAGCGCTTGCCGCTGGAGCAGTTGAAATTATTACCAAGCCCAAAGTCGGGTTGAAAAGTTTTTTGCAGGAATCATCAAACGATTTAGTAGCTGCAGTCAGGGCGGCAGCCCAGGCCAACGTCAGGCGCCAGGTCAGAGCGGCAGCACCGCTACCACAAGTGGCAGTAAAACTTAATGCCGATGCTATTCTCTCAGCAGCCACTGCACATTCCATGGCGCAAACCACCGAACGAATTGTTGCCATCGGTACCTCGACCGGTGGTACACAGGCTCTGGAAGCCGTGTTGACAGCATTGCCGCGAGTTTGCCCCGGCATAGTTATCGTGCAACATATGCCGGAAAAATTTACTGCCTTATTTGCTGAACGTCTCAACGGTCTGTGTCAAATAGAAGTGAGAGAGGCAAAAAATAACGATCGTGTTATTCCGGGTCTTGCCCTGATTGCTCCCGGTGGCAAGCATATGCTGCTTAAGCGTAGCGGCGCGTATTACCATGTTGAAGTGGTGGATGGCCCCTTGGTTAATCGCCATCGTCCGTCAGTGGATGTGCTGTTCCGCTCAGTGGCCAAGTTTGCGGGAAAAAATGCCACCGGCATCATCATGACAGGCATGGGTGACGATGGTGCACGCGGCCTGAAAGAAATGCTGGACGCAGGAGCTCCCACGGTGGCGCAGGATGAAGCTACATGTGTTGTATTCGGTATGCCCAAGGAAGCCATTAAGCTGGGCGCTGCAAAAAAGGTGGTGCCATTGCATGAAATGCATTGGGCTATTTTGGGAAGATAAATGGGGCTGGCAGGTATCGAGTCTTGAGGTGTTAAATTATGCACATTCAGCTTGGATGCAGACGATTAAAATTATTTATATCTAAGCTGCGTTAACCCACTTATTTAAGTCGGGTGTAGTTGAGTTACAGTGATTTTTCGGTTTGGTTGTCGTGGCATTGCTTGGATTTCTGCCTCATCCAAAAATGAAATCCAACATTTATTTTGTAGTGTGTGTTGCGAGTTTTGGAAGGCATAGTTTGGCCTATCTAAATGTTGCTGCAACAGAACGGAATATTCACATCGACCGAAATTAGCAATAGATCATTTTTGTTCAAAAGAGCTGTAAGCCTGGTCAATTCCAACTGCTTTGTTGTAGCGGATACTTGGGCAAATATTTAGTTTTGCATCCGCTCCCGATTAATTATTATCTGTTTCGCAGGTTACCAATTAATACCTGTGGCGACATTAATAATCGACAGATTTACAGGTAGCCAAGAAAAAAAGTTCATGACATAGCTCATCACTTCTGTGTGGCAACTTTCTCGCTATTGATGAACTATGAAAGTCTGCTTGGAACGGAAGCAAGCTTTTGGGTGTAGCTGACCAGTCTCTCTGGGTATTGTTAATGCTGCTGGTATATAAAGAAAAATTCCTGTCCCCAGCAGCGTAACTTTGCAATCAATTTTTTAAATTTCACGATTCCTCCACTGTTTTCAAATTCATTAAAAATTTGCTCACACTTCCGCTACTCCTCATTCAGTAACGGCTGTATAACTTGTAACTTTATAGCGCCCTTGAGTTTTGAAAGAAATTTCAAACTATGATTTCAACGCTAGAAGAGCAAGTGTATGAACCGGAGGACAAGGGATCCTGTATGTGTTGATGGTCAAACACGTTGATCATGAATTCTTGATTTGTGGAGTGATTGCATTGCCGCGCAAGCTTGAAACATAAGCATAACCGGCTAATATCGCCAGGAATGGACAGTCACCCTGTGCTCATGATATTGCGCGTTTCGGATGCATTCTGGCTGCTGTCATGCAGAATGTGTTGCTTAATAAAACAATATATCAAACTCAGTTTGTTATTAATATTTCTGTCGCTATCTCGGCAAATCTCAAATACCAAATTCAACTACCACCTACTAAAGTAGGTGGGTTGAGGCTACGTCCGCCGCCCACTAAGAGTGAGCGAACCGTGGCGGACTACGCTAAAACCATATTCACAGAGCATGTAATGAAACTCATAGCATTTAAAACCTTAAATGCACCAGCTAAAGCAGGTGGTTTTTACCAATTGATGGAAAATTAAAGTAATGAATAAAATATCCGTTAAAGATACATAGAAAGTACATTTTCTGGAAATAGTTACTTATCCAGAACGTAGTGGCAGTTAAATATGGCGCTGTATGCGGCGTATATGTTGTAGATAGCAGTCGGGTGAAATTCAGGCTGTGATAAGTTGTTGAGCAAGATATTCAACCCCTCAGTGTGAGATTAGTGGCACCCCTATATCGGGCAGCAATGAAGTAGCACTGATTTTAGATGTGTAATTGTTGGTTCAATAATTAGCCAATCGGAAAACATGTCTATGTAACGAATGTAGGTGCCTCGCTCAATATGGGGTTCCATATTTATATTTAAAATATTAACAAGAGAGGCTGGTTATGTTTAAAAACATGAAAATAGGTATGCGTCTTGGATTTGGATTTAGTTTGGTATTGATTTTACTAATAATAATAGCGTCGATAGCAATTACACGACTTTCAAAATTGAATGAAATGTTGGATCTGGTGGTTAGTGATAGAAATATTAAAGTGGCTATGATTACGGATATCAATAATGAAACCAATAAAATTGCTATCGCGCTAAGAAATATGTTGCTCACAGATAAACGCGATGATCTGGTAAAGCAGGAAGATAAGGTTATCGAAGCGCGGAAAAAAATTCAAGACAATGTAGATAAGTTACAAAAGCTTATCGCATTGCCGAAAGGAAAGGAGATGCTGCAACATATTCTGGATGATCGCGCAAAGTATATCGATAGCCAGAAAAACTTGATAACCATGATTAAAGATGGGAAGAAAGACGAGTCGCGGGCATTTATGACTAACGTACTACGGCCCACCCTGGAAGCTTATCAAGCTAATTTGAATGTTTTTAACGATTTTCAAGTTGAGTTAGTTCGGACAACCGCCAAGGAGGCTACCGAAAACTATAACTTTGCACGTAACTTAATGCTGGCCCTGGCAACAATTGCTTTAGGGCTAGCTGCAGGTATCGCCTACTGGGTCACGCGCAGCATAACAAATCCATTGAATGAAGCAGTGAGTGTGTCTAATCAGTTGGCTAAAGGTGATCTGACTGTCAAGGTCAATGTAAATTCTAAAGATGAAACTGGCCAACTGCTCGCAGCCATGCAAATCATGGCAGACAATATTCGTTCGAACGTAGAGGAGGCGGCAAAAATTGCCAATGAAAATCTGCGTATTAAGATCGCATTGGATAGCGTTAGTACCAATGTGATGATAGCCGACAATGATCGAAATATTATTTACGCGAATGCCGCTGTTGTAAGTATGTTGTCTAATGCTGAAGCTGACATGCGCAAGGCTTTGCCTAATTTCTCGGTGGCGAGATTGGTCGGTTCCAATATCGATCAATTCCACAAAAATCCGTCACACCAGAAGCACTTGCTTGCCACTTTCAACAGTAACCACAAGGCGCAAATTACCGTGGGTGCCCGTATATTTGGGCTGTCGGCTAATCCGGTGTTGAACGATAAGGGTGAGCGCCTTGGCAGTGTTGTCGAATGGAATGATCGCACTGTAGAGGTGGCGATCGAAAATGAGATCAGTTCTATTGTTGAAGGGGCAGTGAATGGTAACTTTACTTTACGGGTTGTAGAAGAAGGGAAAACCGGTTTCTCCGCTAAAGTTAGCACAGACATCAATCAATTAATGGCAACCAGCGAGGAAGGACTGAACGATGTATTGCGTGTTCTTGCAGCCCTTGCTCAAGGCGATCTAACGAAAACCATAGAGAAGGAGTACGCGGGAACATTTGGTGAATTGAAGGTGGCTAGTAACGAAGTAGTTGAAAAATTATCGCATATTGTTACCGACGTAATCAGTTCAACGGATGCCTTGTTACAAGCCTCAGAACAGGTTAGTGCCACTTCACAATCGTTGTCACAAGCTGCTAGCGAACAGGCAGCCAGTGTGGAAGAAACCAGTGCCTCGATCGAGCAGATGAGCGCTTCAATCAGCCAGAATACCGAAAATGCCAAGGTTACCGACGGTATGGCCAGCAAGGCAGCCAAGGAAGCGACCGAGGGTGGCGAGGCGGTCGGGCAGACAGTGTCGGCCATGAAGGAAATCGCAAAGAAAATCAGCATTATCGACGACATTGCCTATCAGACGAATTTGCTTGCGCTCAATGCTGCCATCGAAGCAGCCCGGGCGGGCGAACATGGCAAGGGTTTCGCAGTAGTGGCAGCGGAGGTGCGCAAACTGGCTGAACGCAGCCAGGTGGCGGCGCAGGAAATTGGCGAGCTGGCCTCCAGCAGCGTCGGGATGGCGGAGAAGGCTGGCAGACTGTTGGATGAAATGGTGCCCTCCATTAACAAGACTTCCGATTTGGTACAGGAGATCAGCGCCGCATCGGAAGAGCAATCTTCCGGCGTGAGTCAGATCAACAACGCCATGGGACAGTTGAATCAGATGACTCAGCAAAATGCATCGGCATCCGAAGAGCTGGCTGCAACCGCTGAGGAAATGAGCGGTCAGGCGGATCAACTGCAAGGGATAATGGGATTCTTTACAGTAAAGACGAATACCAGCGGCAGCCAGCAACGTCAGGCTGCTGTAAACAGGGTAGCTGCATCTACAAATAGCAAAGCTGCACGCCCGGCCAAGGCAAAAGCAAAAGCTGCCATGCACGCCCTTGCTGGCATCCCGAATGAAGCTGAATTTGCCCGATTTTAATAGGAGATAGCCATGGGCGCACTAGTTAAAAAGGAAATTCATGCGGCTGTCGTGCAGCAGGAAAGGGGGCAATATCTAACCTTCCTGATTGGAGGCGAGATGTTTGCCATCAGCATCCTCGGCATCAAGGAGATCATCGAATACGGCAACCTCACTACCGTACCCATGATGCCGGATTTCATTCGCGGCGTGATAAACCTGCGGGGTGCAGTGGTGCCGGTAGTGGACATGTCGGCACGCTTCGGCCGCACCGCATCCGAAGTAACGCGGCGTAGCTGTATTGTCATCATTGAAGTCGAAGCGGATGACGAAAAGCAGGATGTCGGCGTAGTCGTGGATTCGGTATCAGAAGTGCTCGAAATACCAGCCGCTGAAATTGAGCCGGCACCGAGTTTCGGTGCCAGGATCCGGGCTGACTTCATCAGCGGCATGGGTAAAGTAAACGGTCAGTTCGTGATCATACTCAACGCTGACCGCGTACTGTCAGTGAATGAAATGGCCATGCTGTCAGGGGCAAGCGTGACGGAGATTGCTGAGGCAGTATTAGCGTAAGCAAGCAGAACACGCATGGTGAGCGACGGATGGGTGAAAGTTGGCGTAATTTACCAAACTTTCTCCATCCTGATGCCATCCACTTCGGCAGTTTTGCCGATCCCAGGTAGACCAAGCGTTTACAATAAACTGTAGAACGAAAAAACCAATGCATACCGCCACGCTAAGAGATGATGAATTTAACCAGTTCCGTAGCTGGTTACATCGCACCGCCGGGATTAATCTCTCCGACGCAAAAAAAGCGTTGGTCTCAGGACGTCTGTCCAAGCGGCTGAAACACTATGATTTGACCAGCTATGGTGATTATTTCCGGCTGATTACTCAGAGCACCGAAGCAGCGGAATTACAGACTGCACTGGATCTGCTTACCACCAACGAGACCTATTTTTTTCGCGAACCCAAACACTTTGATTTTCTGCGAGGGCAGATTTTACCCAAGGCGCATGCAGGCAAAACATTTCGCTTATGGAGTGCAGCCAGCTCGTCCGGCGAAGAACCTTACAGCCTCGCCATGACACTTGCCGATGGTTTGTCTAGCACGCCTTGGGAAATCGTCGCGTCCGACATCAGCACCCGCGTTCTCGAAAAAGCCCGCTCTGGCCACTATGACATGGAACGGGCGCACAATATTCCGCAGTCTCTGCTCTCTAAGCACTGCCTGAAGGGTACTGGTTCCCAAGAAGGTACTTTCATGATTGAGCGCAGCTTGCGCAGTCGCATGCAATTCATGCAAATCAATCTGAATACAACACTGCCGAAGCTGGGCGAGTTTGACGTTATTTTTCTGCGTAATGTCATGATCTATTTCGACATGGATACAAAACGCCAAGTAGTTGCACGCATGTTGCCATTTTTGAAGCCTGGCGGTTATTTTATTGTCAGCCATTCAGAAAGCCTTAATGGAATCACCGATGGCCTGAAATTGGTATCCCCGTCTATATACAGCAAGCCATGAAGCGGTCTGGAAATGTCATTGAAGTATTTTTACAGCCGGGAGATTTTTATTTCGGTGATATGAATACTCGCATCCGTACCCTTCTTGGGTCCTGTGTATCTATTACCATGTGGCATCCGACAAGACTAATCGGTGGCATGTGTCACTACCTGCTACCTGCCCGGGAAAACGCTTCGGCGAATTCGCTCGATGGCCGTTATGCGAAGGAAGCCATGCAAATGTTTGCGCGGGAAATTCGGGCAGCCAAAACACACCCTTCAGAATATACCGTGAAATTATTCGGAGCGGGCAACATGTTTCCCGGTATAAAAAAAAAGAACCCGTGCGATCTTAAAGGTTGCACTGATAGTATAAATATATGCATGAACATCTCCTGCAAAAACATGACTATTGCTCGCTCGCTTGTTGCTTCACACGGATTCGTGGTCACAGCCGAAGACATGGGAGGGAATAGTCATCGGCAGATTGTATTTGATATTCATAACGGCAATGTCTGGGTGCGCAAACCCGGCGTAACCCAGGCATGATTTAAAGAGCGGCAGTTGAAGCAGCTAAAGTTCAGCTAGATCATTTGGCCCCTCATGATGTTCTCACCGGTTTGCCTAATCGTATATTGTTTCAAGACCGACTTAACGAAGCGATTGAGTTGGCCTGTCGTCAAGGTAGGCAAATTGCACTGTTGTTTGTGGATCTTGATCAATTTAAACATATCAATGACTCATTAGGACATGGGGTGGGTGACAAACTGCTGCAATCGGTTGTGCAACGCTTGGTAAGTTGTGTGCGTCACTCGGATACCATCAGCCGTCAGGGCGGTGATGAGTTTGTCCTGCTCTTACCTTATATAAAGCATCCGGAAGATGCTGCTATTTGTGCGCAAAAGATATTGGCCGCGCTCGCCCTACCTCACAATATCGATCAAAACTATCTTTATATCAGTGGAAGTATTGGTATCAGTATTTATCCTGATGATGGGAAGAATGGGGAGACCCTCATCAAGAGCGCGGATACTGCGATGTATTTTGCCAAGGACAACGGCCGCAATAATTACAAGTTTTTCAAGCAGGACATGAATGATCGCGCCGTCCAGCGGCAAACCATCGAAGCCAGCTTGCGTCGCGCACTTGAACGACAGGAATTTGTGTTGTATTACCAACCAAAAATAAATCTTACAAGTGGTGCGATTGTCGGTGCCGAGGCGCTTATCCGCTGGCAACATCCGGAACGAGGGCTGATACCGCCAGGACAATTCGTGGCTATCGCCGAAGACTGTGGCTTGATTCTGCAGTTGGGCCGTTGGGTGCTACGGGAAGCTTGTCTCCAGGCTCGATCTTGGCAGCAGGCTGGGCTACCGCCCATTATTGTTGCAGTTAACACCTCTGCGCTCGAGTTCTGCGCCAGGAATTTTTTAGATAATATCTGTGCAGTGTTCAAGGAAACTGGCTTGGAGCCGCGCTATCTGGTACTGGAATTAACCGAAAGCGTCCTCATGCAAGATGCCGGGTGTACTGATTCTATGCTTCATACACTTGCAGATTTGGGTGTAAAGCTTTCGATCGATGATTTTGGTACTGGCTATTCCAGCCTGAGTTACCTGAGACAATTTCCGATCGACACCCTGAAGATTGATCAGTCGTTCGTGAAGCAAATGTGCAGCAACGCGGACGATGCTGCCATCGTCAGTGCGGTGATAAGCATGGGTAAAAATCTCAAGAAACGTGTCATTGCGGAGGGTATAGAAACACGAGAGCAATACGAACTTCTTCTTGCTCAGGATTGCGACGAGGGCCAAGGCTATTACTTTAGCCATCCGGTGACTGTAAATGATTTCACAGCTTTATTGCAAACTGGCATTTCACCTACAAGGGATTAATCAAAACAACCCCTGCTTGGGCTACTTTTAGTCGATCGTTACAGTTCAGTACTATTCTGCCGATACGAATACAAGTAGGGGAATTGTGAAAATGCCTTCTTCAATTTTCGACAATCAGGCATTCAATCCGTGTTGAGCAGGTCGCTAGCTGAATCACAATAAGAGGTTTTACATGCAGATACTGAATAACATCAAATTAGCTTATCGTTTTGGCTTAATCGTTTTGTCCGTTGTCGTCGGCTTCTCTATTTATGGTATGTGGTCATTCAAGACGCTCAATGAGCTGAAGGTCAACGGCCCAATTTATCACCGCATAGTTCAAGGCAAAGATTTGGTAGCAGATATTCTTCCTCCTCCTGAATACATCATCGAATCCTATTTGGTTAGTTTGCAGTTGGAAGAGAGCGATAAAAACGATCAGCCCTCATTGATTGCTCGCCTTAAAACGCTAAAAAACGAATATGACACTCGTTATGAATTTTGGAAAACAGAAAATTTATCACCAGATCTTAGTGAACCTCTACTCAAGGATGCGCACGAACCAGCTGCCGCATTCTATGAAATGGCACTTAAAGAGTTTGTTCCTGCGATAGAGAGCGGAAATAAAGATGTCTCTGAGAAAGCAATGAAAAAAATGAAATCAGCTTATGAACATCACCGCAAAGCCATTGAGCGCGTGGTTGAAAATGCTAATAAACGCTTCGTTGCTGATGAAAATACCGCGGCTGCTCGAATAAATTCAGCGACGTTTTTAATGTTAACGGTCTTAGTTATATCAGTGGCTGTAACAGTTTGTATCTCTATGCTGATCTCTAAGTCGGTTACGGCTTCTCTACTAAATGTGCAGCGTACGATGCTCGAAATTAAAAACACTAATGATCTTACACGCCGAATAAATATCGAAAGTGATGACGAAATTGGTCAGACTTCAAAAACATTCAACGAGCTGATTATTAGCCTGCAAAGCTCTTTACTATCACTCACTAACAACGCAAACGGTGTATCACAAGCGGCCCTTGAGTTATCTTCTTCCGCTCAGCAAGTAGCACGTAGCTCAGAAGAGCAGAGTTCATCTGCGTCTGCGATGGCGGCAACTGTAGAGCAAGTAACCGTCGGAATAACGCTCATTACTGATGGTGCACGTGAAGCACAGGATATTTCAATCAAATCAGGTAATCTATCCAGCCAGGGTGCTGAAATCATTCAAAATGCAGCTGTAACGATGATGCAAATAGCTGAGACGGTTAAGCAAACCTCCACATCAATTGAAGTACTTGGCTTACGGTCCAACCAAATATCTTCCGTTGTTCAGGTAATCAAAGAAGTGGCTGATCAAACCAACTTGTTGGCACTAAACGCTGCGATTGAGGCAGCCAGAGCAGGTGAGCAAGGTAGAGGGTTTGCCGTTGTAGCAGATGAAGTTCGAAAGCTAGCTGCACGCACCTCTAAAGCCACAGAAGAAATTTCGCACATGATACAAAGTATTCAGAGCAGTACGAATAATGCCATGGAGACAATGAAAGTTGCTGTAACTGAGGCAGACAGAGGTGCGGTATTGGCTCAAGAAGCGGGAGTATCCATTATTCAAATCAAAGACGGATCTTCAAAAGTGGTGGCAGTGGTGAATAATATTTCCGACTCGCTCAATGAACAAAATAGTGCAAGCCAAGATATTGCTGTTCACGTTGAGCGGGTGGCTCAACAGGCAGAAGAAAATACTGCTGCTGCTGGCCAGACCGCAAGCTCTGCAATTCAACTCGAAAAACTAGCAAGCGATATGCTTGCTACAGTAGGTAAATTTAAGTTGTAGTCTTACAGTTGTGCTCTGTCCACTTAGTTTTTATGAGCGAACTTTTTTAGCAACTCGATAATAAGGCTGTTTCATTTGTGTGGTTTGTATTGAGTTGCCAGATGGATAATCTTTGCACTTCTAGCAGGTTGAGCTGATAAGTTTGTTGATTTGCAATCCCTTCCCACTAAGGTGCTCAATGAATTATTTAAATCCACGAATGCATCCCACATCAAGGTTGATAGTCGCAAACAGGACTTCAACGGGGTGTGAGCACGTATTCTTTCCATATCAATACGGCATTGCAATCCTCGCAGGCGGAAAACATTGTCACTACTGGAGATTTGACTTTCGATAACAGTACGACGTCGCAACTCAAAGTCATCCGGATCCGTTCTCGCCAGCCTAGCCCAATCATCGAAATCGAAGTTATCCATTGAGTCAAACTTAAAGCATTCAATGGAAAAAGTCTAGGCTTACTATCAAATTCAATCTGTGCGGAGGAAAGCTATAGAAGGCTGCCTACGGGCAACTTCGACCAAAAGGTAGACAGGTCCTGGGTTCGAGTCCAGGTCGGGGGGACAAACAGGCTTTTGCCAGTTGGCGAGCGTTGCTAATTACATGCGGCCTCTAGGAATCATATAGACCCTTGTTATGGCTTGCCAAGTAGATGCATGACGCGCTGCACAGTGTCCAGACTGGTGTGGGTGATGTTTTCCAGTAGCGGTATTATGTGGGGCAGCAATAGCATCACTGTTGCAAAACCGATTGTTAAAGTAATCGGGAAGCCGACCGCGAAGATGTTCAGTTGTGGCGCGCTACGGGTTAGGATGCCAAGTGCAAAATTAGAAATTAGCAGCGCGCCGATCACTGGCATGCTTAGTTGTAGCGCATTAGAGAATATGCTACCGCCCCATGAGGCCAGAGTATGCAGCGCGATTGCCGCAGGGGGTGCGCTATTAACGGGAAAAGCGCGGAAGCTGTCTGCTAGCGCTTCCAGCATGATGAGATGTCCATTGAAGCTGAGAAAGGCGAGCATAGCGAGGACGCTTAAAATTTGCGCTATCACTGGCGTGTAGGACGTGTTCTGCGGGTCATAGAAAATAGCGAAACCTAGTCCCATTTGAATTCCGATCATATCCCCGGCCATTTCAATTGCCGTGAAAATCAGGCGCATGGTGAAACCTATAGCCAGCCCGGCTAGAAGTTGCTGGATCAGAATAAAAAAACCAAGCGCAGAAGCTGGGTCAATATTGGACTGTACAGTTAAGGTAGGCACCATAATTATGGTTAATAGTATGGATAAACCGATCTTTATACGTACCGGAACTTGCTTATTGCCCAGGATAGGTGAACTGGCGATCATGGCCAGGATGCGTACAAACGGAAAAATGAATAGGGCGAGCCAGGAAGATAACTGGGCGCTGGTGACAGTAATCATTGCAATTATTTAACGGGTGAGATCGTCATTACGCACTTATCTGGAACATCATTACCCAACCAGCCAGGGAATGCTGCTGAACAGGCGCTGGATATAATCCAGCATCATGCCCACCATCCACGGGCCGGTGATGATCAGCACCCCAAACATACCGATCAGCTTTGGAATAAATGACAGAGTCATTTCGTTGATTTGGGTGGCTGCCTGGAAAATGCTGATCAGCAGCCCGATGATTAGAGCCGTTAACAGTGCAGGAGCTGATACCATCAGGGTTAGCTCCAGTGCCTGGCGGCCAAGTGTCATTACGCTTTCAGGGGTCATGGTTGTTTAGCCTCAAGTATAAAAACTGTGTACTAGCGATCCGATCAGCAGGTTCCAGCCATCTGCCAGCACGAATAGCATAATCTTGAAGGGCAATGAAATCATCGCTGGCGATACCATCATCATACCCATAGACATCAGTATGCTGGCCACCACCATATCGATGATTAGAAACGGGATAAATATTACGAAACCAATCTGGAAGGCTGTTTTTAGTTCGCTGATGACATAGGCTGGCACCAGGATTTTTAGGGGTACTTGATCCGCACTTTGCAGCGGCTCGCTATTGGAAATTTGAACGAAAAGAGCGAGGTCTTTTTCACGCGTTTGTCTCAGCATAAATGCCTTGAGCGGTACGCTGCCGGTATCGAATGCTTGTGCTAGCGTCAGTTTGTTCTCGCTGAATGGCAGGTAGGCGTCAGTATAAATTTTATCCAGCACCGGCGACATAACGAAGAAAGTGAGAAACAAGGCTAGTCCGACCAATACCTGATTGGGCGGAGAGGAGGGCGTGCCGAGAGCGGAGCGTAACAGTGATAGCACGATAATAATGCGGGTAAAACTGGTCATCAGCAGCATTACGGCCGGTAAAAAACTTAGCGAGGTAAGCAGAAGCAGCGTTTGTAAGCTAAGCGAGTAGGTCTGCCCACCACCTGATGTAGCGGTGCTAGTAAATGCGGGCAGGCCAAGATCAGCCGCAAATGCTGCGGGGATTAGGCTAAATAGCAGGGTTGCTACTAGAAGTGAACTAAGGCGCATTACGCTTTTCCATCATTTGTTTCAGCCAAGCCTGGAATTTTCCATTGGTATTGATAGCCATGCTCACTTGTGCTGTGGGTAATTCGGCTTTGGGCATGCTGTGCAGGGTGCGCACCTGTCCGGGAGCAACGCCTACTACCAGCCAGGTATCGTTGATTTCCACTAGTACGATGCGTTCGCGTTGACCTACCGCCACCGCGGCTTGCACCTTAATCAGGTTGCCGGCGGCATGTTGAGGTAGATTGATGCGTTTTAATATCCATGCAACCAGCACCACCGCTGCCAATACCAGTAGCAAGCTGAAAATGACCTGCATGATGCTGCCGGACGATATTGTTGCAGGTGACGGAGGAGTGTAAGCGGGGCGTGTGTTTTGCGCTGTTGCGAGCAGAGGTGTGTAAAAGCCGGTGATGAGGCAGAGGCGCGCGCAGATGAATCTTGGTTTGTTCAATAGATTGCCAAAAGTTTTCATTTCAGCGGCTGAGGCGGCGTAAACGTTCAGATGGGGTGATAACATCGGTGAGGCGGATACCGATTTTTTCGTTCACGACGACGACCTCACCTTGTGCGATCAGAAAGCCGTTGATCATTACATCGAGCGGTTCGCCCGCCTGGCCGGTCAGTTCTACCACCGATCCTTGCGCCAGTTGTAGCAGATTTTTGATGGGCATCTTGGTGCGGCCAAGCTCAACCGTTAGTTGAACCGGGATGTCCATGATCATATCGAGATCGTTGTGCACGGCCGTGCCAGCTGCGCTGGTGAATTGCGAGAATGCATGCGGTTGAGCAGCGGGTTGTGATTCGCTGGATGGTGTGCTGGTAGCCTGTTCAGCCATTGCTGCACCCCAGTCATCAGCGCTAATTTCATCCATATTGTCGTCAGTCATCATTGTCTCCATTAGCCAAATTGCCACTTGTATTGCTCAACATTTTTTCCACTTTAAGGGCGTACTGGTTGTTGAAAATGCCGTACTTGCATTTCATTACGGGCACTTCATCCACTAGCGCCGTAATACTGTCTGCCACATCTAATGGGATGAAGTCGCCGTTGCGCATTCCCAGCACCTGTTCAAATGTAATTTGAGCTTGACCGAGAATCGCAGTCAATTCAATTTCTGCGGATTGCACCTGTTTGGATAGTGTGCGCAGCCATCGCTTGTCTACAACCATATGGTCGCCTTGCATGCTGCTATAGAGCAGCTCGCGAATTGGCTCTATCATGGAATAGGGTATTAATGCATGAAATGCACCGCCTACGCCGCCGAATTCAATGTCGAAAGTGGTGGTAACAACTACTTCGTTCGGCGTGGCGATATTGGCGAACTGCGGGTTCAATTCCGATCGCACAAACTCAAATTTCAACGGATATACGGCTTGCCAAGCTTTGTTATAGGACTCGAATACGGCAGCCAGTAGTTGCTGGATGATGCGCTGTTCGGTCTGGGTGAATTCGCGTCCCTCGACCCGGGTGTGAAATCGCCCATCACCACCGAACATATTGTCTACTACTAAAAAAACCAGGTTGGGATCGAAAATAAACAGCGCGTTGCCCCGTAAAGGCTTGGCTTGCACGATGTTGATGTTGGCAGGTATCGGTAGATTGCGGAGGAATTCGCTGAATTTCTGTACGCGTATGGGCCCCACTGAAATTTCCGCAGTGCGCCGGATCAAGTTGAATAAAGTTATTCTGAACAGACGCGCAAAACGTTCGTTGAGGATTTCCATCGTGGGCATACGCCCACGCACGATTCGTTCCTGCGTACCCATGTTATACGGGCGCACAGTGCCTGGTGCTTCGGCTGGCGCAGCTACCTCATCCGCCTCCCCTGTTACTCCCTTGAGCAGTGAGTCAACTTCGTCCTGTGAGAGAAAATCGCTCATGACCTTATTACTGGATGATGAAAGAGGTAAATAGAACGTCCACGATGCTGTTCTCCTTTTCGCCGTTGGGCTTGGCGGATTCCACTTTTGAATCTGATGTGGCGGATGACTCTTCGGCGCTTGTTGCTTCTACTGGACTAGTTGCTTCTACGCTGGATACAACACCGGATTTTGCACTTGCATCAGCAATTGCATTGGAGACGGCGGGCGCAGTACGCAGGCCAAGCACGATCTCGGTTTCAGCAATAATTTCATTGACGAGTTTTTTTTTGCCTTTGGATGCAGTTAATTCTGAAGGGTATTTGCCGGACAGCAGTACCAACAGGCGGCTGCGAATTTCTGGAAGATTTTGCTTAATTTTTTCTTCCAGTTCTGGCTGAACGATTTTTAGTGTGATGCCGATTTGTAAAAATTGGTCAGCTGTCTCGCGTTGCAAGTTAACCGTAAAAGGCTCCAACGCAATAAATTTTATGTG
Organism: Candidatus Nitrotoga arctica; assembly: GCF_918378365.1. Taxonomy (NCBI): domain Bacteria; kingdom Pseudomonadati; phylum Pseudomonadota; class Betaproteobacteria; order Nitrosomonadales; family Gallionellaceae; genus Candidatus Nitrotoga; species Candidatus Nitrotoga arctica. Next base: position 1,503,918 of record NZ_OU912926.1, read on the forward strand.
CTCGGATGATTTGGTAGTCTTTTTGTCGCTCTTGCCGTTGTGATTTTCGCCCTTGGTAAAGTACCATCCTGCGCCGCCCGCAATCCCTAAAACCAAGACACTCCCTATGATGATGAACAATATTTTTTTGCTTTTTGGTTTTGTCTGGACTTCAGTAGGTAGAGGATCCGACTCTGTTTTTTTAGTTACCGGTTTTACCATTGCAGCTCCTTAATTTTCTGAGTTGAATTATCAGAGAAATTCAATCGGTATGATAAATGGAATAAGGCGGAGAATTCCCGCCAACTTGGCATTTAGTAATGTTCTGGTTCGGTAACGCAGTTTTCTTTTCTGTTGAGAGGAGAGAATAAAACCGTGGTTATTTCTAACCCCCTAAAATTAGGAACTCGCATAATTACCGTATTTATTGCGTTGTTCATCAGGCAAACGTATCCACTGATCCCTGCTGATAGCGCCCAGACCTGACTTGGGTGCTGCTGACGAGGATAGCGTCATCTATTTTTGCTTGCCGGCTTTCTCTTCTATGCTGTTGGTCAGTTTGTTTCGTTTGCTGTTCTCTGGGAGATTGGTCGCTTACTGTGGCATTGCTCAGCATAATTCCATTATCGGCCAGCATTTCACGAAGCTTAGGCAGTGCCTGTTCTATCGCATCGCGTACAACGGCATGTGCTGAAGTGAAGATCGCAGTAGCCTGGCCACCATCTACTTTTATTAATACATCCACCGGGCCGAGTTGCGGCGGATTCAGGTGCAGTTCTGCACTTTGTCCGTGCTGAGTAGCTACCCAAACAATCTTCTGGCTAAACTCATCGGCCCAAGCCTTATGTGTCACGGGCATGTTTACGGAAAGTGATATCGGTGAATTTAAGTGCGTGACATTTGACACCGGTGCTTGTAGTGCGACCAGAGTCGTTGCATCAGGCTGTGGCGCGCTTGCCTGATTGGATAATTCGGTTGTGAGTTGTGCATCGGCCAATAATGTCATGCTTTTGCTACTATGACCGGAATTCAAGATTTCCAGTGTAGTGGCAGGTGTGGCAGGTGTGTCGTACCCAAAGGACATTTTACTTGTAGCGATAGATTGTGCTCGATTGCGTGAGAGAGCTTCTGATTGAGTTGGCTGTGCGCGGCTGATGGATATTTGCGGGGCAAGGTTAGATGGCAACAATGCTGCCAGCATATCGTTGGGTAATGCGCTGAGACTATCCAGTGTTGGTGCTTGTGGTTCGATAGATTGCTCATTACTGGAAGTTGCGGTGAGTATGGTATCCGTGGCGGGGCTGGAAGTAGCGGAGAGTATGTTCTCCGTGGTGGACAATGCGGGTAGACGTGTGTCAGGAGTATTGGTTTTTGTAGGCTGAGCGCTATCCGCGAGCTGACGCGCCAGCACGTTGCCGAAAGTTTCTGTCGGCAACGTACCATCGTCCGCTACTACTGGGGACGTATGCGCCGCAACGGCGGGCGAGGTCACCGGGATGATTATGTTTTGCATGATGTCTCCTGAGTTTAGATATCGTCTTGTGCAGCCATGACTTTGCGTGCAGAGTGACGCCCTGTGTGTTCGTCCTGTTGTCGCTGTTCTAATTTTTCTTCCAGTTTTTTTTCTTTTTCTATATGGCGTTGTGCCAGCGTATCGAAAGATCTCATTTTGCGCTGCGTATTTTCCAGTTCATTTCGTCCGGTTTGGATCGAGTGGCTTATTTGTTCAAGGGCATTGCGTTGTTGTGTAACTGCTTCGTCCAGACGGCGAATAAAATTTTGAAAATTACGCAAATTAATTTGATTGATACCGTTCTGAATCTCTTGCTGCAAGCGCATCTGATAGTCTTCGCGATATTGTTCCAAGGTATGTAGCTTAGTTTGTGCGGCCTGCTGTTGCTGGATTAACTGGCCGAATTTTCGGGTGGCATCATCATTTTTCTGGTGTGCCAAATGTACCAGCGGTTGCATGGAAAATATCTTGGACATGGTTTAGTTACCTCAGTGTAGATCTTCAAATAGATGGTTAAAGGCGGTGATACCGCTAGCATAGGATTCACGCTCGAACATACCTTGCTTGAGGAAACGTTCCATATAGGGATAGAGCGTAATCCCTTCGTCCAATAATGGATCGCTGCCGTTGACATATGCGCCAACACTGATTAAATCGTGGTTACGTTGATAATGTGCATATACGTGTTTGAAGCGGTGTACCAAGGTGAAATGCTGTTCTGAAACAAGGGAATTCATAGCGCGGCTGATGGAGGCCTCGATGTCTATGGCAGGGTAATGACCTTGTTCAGCCAAGCGGCGCGATAACACAATATGGCCATCTAAAATGGCCCGTGCGCTATCGGCGATAGGATCTTGTTGGTCATCTCCCTCCGTGAGGACAGTATAGAACGCGGTGATTGAGCCGCCCCCTTCGGTGCCGTTACCGGCACGTTCCACCAACTGGGGCAGCTTGGCGAATACCGAAGGTGGATAGCCTTTGGTGGCGGGGGGCTCGCCAATCGCCAGTGCAATTTCGCGCTGCGCCATGGCATATCGGGTGAGTGAATCCATAATAAGCAATACATGCTTACCCTGATCACGAAAATATTCGGCGATAGTGGTGGCATAGGCGGCGCCTTGTAAACGCATCAGCGGACTGGTGTCGGCAGGGGCTGCGACCACAACTGAACGCGCCATGCCTTCTTCTCCCAGAATATTAGTGATGAATTCCTTCACTTCGCGTCCGCGCTCGCCGATTAATCCCACTACGATGACATCGGCACTGGTATACCGCGCCATCATGCCGAGTAACACACTTTTTCCGACACCACTGCCAGCGAATAGTCCCATGCGTTGGCCGCGTCCGACAGTGAGCAGATTATTAATAGCCCGTACGCCGACATCCAGAACATCCTCGATCGGTGCGCGGTTCAGTGGATTGATGGGACGGCTTTGTGAGGGTGCGGTTGTTACTGCCACTAGCGGTCCCAACTGATCCAGTGGACGGCCAGCTCCATCCAGCACTCGGCCAAGTAACTTGTCACCTACTGGCAGATGGCGTGTGTGATCAGTTGCGCGCCGCCGGAAGGTACGCTGTTTGCCGCCCAGCAGTGGCGCACTCACCGGTTCTAGCGGCACTACGCGCGCGCCGGGTATCAGTCCATGAACGTCATTTTCTGGCATGAGAAATAGTTTTTCCCCAGAGAAACCGACCACTTCCGCTTCGATTCGATTGTTGGGTAATTCGATAACACAAGTGCTACCAACTGCCATCTTTAAACCGACCGCTTCCATTACGAGCCCGGTGACCTTGGTCAAGCGGCCACTGATTAATAAAAGTTTGCTCTGTGCGACGAATTTCTGGTTGTTTTGCAGGCAGGCTTGCCAATGCTGGGCATGGTCGTCCATGGGAGCCAGAATGGCGGGGGGAGGGGAGTGAATGATAGGGGAGGTCATGATTCCAGCCATGCGTTGTCTTGCCCGATAGAGGCGACTACTCGTTGCCAGCGTTTAGGCAAAGTAGCATCAATCTGGCTATGTGCTGTTTCCACACGGCAACCTCCGCGTTCAATTTGGCTATCCTCGAAAATTTTCCAACCGGTATGGAGCAACTGCTCACCCATGCTTGTGCGTAGTAGTTCTGCATCGTCAGTATGCAATACAAGATGGGCATGTTGATTGAAATACGGCAGTTCACTAATAGCTGAGCGCACCACATTTAGCAGCAGCTCGGGCTTGATTTTGAGTGCTTGTTGTAACATCTGTTTAGAAATTTCTAATGCCAGATTCAGCAAGTCCTGTGCGATTCGCTGATCCACTTGCTGCAATTCTTTGTTCAGTGATTCCAGCATGTTTGTTATGCGCTGTGCTTCAGTGCCGGCTTGTTTCATACCCTCGGCATAACCAGCCTGATAGCCTTCTTCATGCGCCTGTATATGTATGTCTTCAAGCTGGGCTGCAGTGGGCAAGTCGATCGTGGGAGGTGTACCCGCTTCCTTCACCATATCGAAGGCGGGCAGCTCCCAGCGCTGATAGGCAGTAAGGTTTCCCTTGGGGGTGACAGCGTCAGGCATAGGATTCTTCTCCCCCTTTTCCACCTAGAGCGATCTGCCCTTCGTCCGCAAGGCGGTGTACTATTCTGAGAATTTCTTTTTGTTCCGCTTCTACTTCGCTGACCTTGACTGGACCTTTCCCACTCAAATCTTCGCGCAGCATTTCGCCAGCGCGTTGCGACATATTTTTGAAGATTTTTTCACGTAGTTCTTCGCTCGCGCCTTTAAGTGCAACAATTAGAGATTCGGATTGGACCTCACGCAGAATGAGCTGAATACCGCGGTCATCCACTTCCAGGAGGTTTTCAAAGACAAACATTTCATCAAGAATTTTTTGTGCCAAGTCAGCGTCATGACTGCGGACTATTTCAATGACGACACCTTCCTGTACGCTGCCCATGAAGTTGAGGATTTTCGCTGCGGTGCGAACACCGCCCTTAATGCGCTTCTTGTTGACCGCGTTGCCAGTGAGCAGCTTGGTTAATACATCGTTAAGTTCACGTAGCGCGGTGGGTTGTACCCCATCCAGGGTGGCAATGCGCAATAGTACGTCGCTACGCGTACGTTCCGTCAATAAACCCAGGATGCTGGCAGCCATATCAGGTTCGAGATGCACCAGGATGGCGGCTATGATCTGCGGGTGTTCGTTGCAGACCAGTTCGGCGACCGATGCTGGATCCATCCACTTCAGACTTTCAATACCGCTAGTATCACTATTGTGCAAGATGCGATCGAGCAAGCCAGCTGCTTTGTCGTCTCCCAGTGCCTGGGTTAGCATGCTGCGGATATAATCGCTTGCATCCATGCCGATGGTTGTTTTTTGTGCGGCAATTTCGTGAAATTCATCGAAAACATTGCTAACCTGTTCACGCGTCAGATTTTTGAGCGTTATCATCGCGGAACTGATCTTCTGCACCTCCCTCGGCTCAAGATATTTAAGCACCTCCGCTGCTTCGCGCTCACCCAGCGTCATGAGCAGAATCGCGCTTTTGGTGATACCTGCATCACTCATTGCTATTCACCCATCCCTGAACAACTGATGCCACGATCTTGGGATCTTGTCCTGCTATTTTTTTTGCGGCTTCTAAATTAGTTTCATAAGAGTTATTTGCCTGCTGTGCTGCGTTTTGCGCTGTGCTGCGTTCTTGAGCCGCAGTTTCCACGGCATTATCAGTTTTGCTCGCCACTGTTGGTGCAGACGCGGCGGAAAAATTTCTGAAAGCTGGGCGAATGACACCGAACAGCAAAAACAGCCCGATACCCGTGATTAATAGATACTTCAATAAGTCCTTCGCCAACGCGATCATTTCTGGCTGTTTCCAGAAGGGTTCTTCTGGAGTTATAGTTTCTTTTTCAACGTTGAAGGCGCTGTTTAGAACGTTCAGACTGTCACCGCGGCTGACGTTGAAGCCCATGGCGTCTTTTACTAGTGCGGTGATTTGCTCCTTCTCGCTGTCGTTAAGTGGTTTGGAGCTTTTCTTTCCATTTTTGTCGGTAATGGTACGATTGTTGAGCACTACTGCAACTGACAAGCGCTTAATGCTGCCTACAGGCAATTTGGTGTGGCGGATGGTGCGATCCACTTCATAATTGACGGTGGATTCCTTGAGGGAGCTTGTCACACCGCCGCCATTTGCAGCAGGCACAGAGCTGGACGGGGCGACGATGGGCGCGGTGGCAGGAACTGGTGGCTGATTCGATAACGCACCCGGTACGCCAGATGCATTTTGGTTTCCGCCATTCGTTGAAGCCGTGGTTTGCTGGCTGCGTAAAGTGGACTCTTTTGGATCCTGGTTGGGCTTGTAGCTTTCGGCCGTCTGCTCGGTTTGTGCGAAATCGACGTCTGCTGTGACTTGCGCACGTACGTTGTTAGCGCCGATTAATGGTGCGATGATGGCTTCAATGCGATTGATATAGGCTTGTTCAATCTGCCGTACGTAACTGATTTGAGTAGCGTCCATCTGCCCGACAGTGCCCTCTTTGACAGAGCTCAACAGAGAACCACTTTGGTCAACTACGGTAACATTTTTGGCTGGCATATTAGGCACGCTGCTGGAAATTAGATGCACGATGCCGCTTATCTGGCTGCCATCCAGAGTACGGCCAGGGTGTAGTGTCAGTACCACGGACGCGCCGGGTTGCTGTTGTTCTTTCACAAATACTGTCGGTTTTGGTATGGCCAGGTGTACTCGTGCGCTTTGCACCGAAGCCAGTGTTTGTACCGAGCGCGCTAACTCACCTTCCAAAGCACGTTGGTAATTCATCTGTTCGAGAAATTGGCTGGTGCCGAACTTCTGATTTTCCATCAATTCGAACCCGGCTAAGCTTCCCTTTGGCAGACCTTGTGAAGCCATGCGTAGACGCACCTCATGCACCTGATCGGCGGGGACCAGCAGGGCACCGCCGCCTTCAGCGAATTTATAAGGCACGTTCATTTGTTGCAGTGATTCGATGATAGCTCCGCCATCGCGATCGGAAAGATTGCCATACAACACGCGGTAGTCTGGAGTTTTTCCCCACGTCCACATGCCAAAAAGTAGCGCGACCATGGCCGCAGTAGCGACCAATAGCCCTACGCTTTGCTTGCTATTGAACCCTGAAAACGTTTGTATCAGCGTAGGGGTTGGATTGAGCTCTGCCATTTTATTCGCCGCATTTTATGCTTAATAGATTTTTGAACAAAAGATGAAATATCGTAAGTTGTGCCAACACATTAGGTAACAAAGTTTTGTGCAGGCGCATGCAATAAAATCATTGTCGCTTCTAAATGTATCTTTAAGAATTGTTGATCCAGTAACGTATGCTATGCATTATCACCAGACATTTCAGATGCCGTACGGTGAAAAGCGAGAGAATTCTGCTGCTTTTCTGGCGCTAACATAGTAGGGGCGGGTGATAAAGTGCATGCTTCAATAGAAGAGGTGAGTCATGAATGTCTCTGGAGTGGGTGGTTTGCTGGCTGAAATGCGCGCAGCAATGGTTGTCGCGCAAGGCGGATCTGCACCGAAAATCGACGCAATTGCAACGACAGATTTCGCCAGCGTGCTGAAATCTTCACTGGATGGAGTAGCTCAGGCGCAGAATCACGCCGAAACCATGCAAAAAGAATTTGTACTGGGTAATGATAAAGTTAGCTTAAGCGACGTGATGATAGATATGCAAAAAGCGAATATTTCATTTCAGGCTACTGTACAGGTTCGCAACAAGGTGATCGCTGCCTATAACGATATTATGAACATGCAAGTGTAAAGGCAGCAGTATCTTGACCTTCATTAAAAATTCGTGGGCATGACGAATCGTACTATTAAATGGCCGGCTACTATAAAGCAGTCGAACCTATAGCGATTGTTCCATCAACTTGTGATATACGAACGCTAGCAAGGGAATCGAATCTTCGGTGGATATGTCTACGAATTGGAGGCCGAGCTGGCATGGCAAATCGGTATCCTTGAACTGATGGGTATTGACGGATTTAATAACGGCATCCAGTTTCAGGAAGGTCTCGACACCGTTGACGATCACCTTGAACTTGATGCTAAGCTTCTGGCCTTTGTGTCCGAATACCTTTTTAACCCCAACCATTGCACCTTCAATGCTTATATTAACAATGGTTCCGGCTTCTTGGAGCTGAACGTCGTCGTAACCGGTGATAGCGCAAATCAACTTGACCTTGGCACGATCGCCTTTACGCACGACTAGCGACCGAACCTCCCGAGGATAGGCGAGGTGTAGGTAAGGATAGGGCGTATGTAGGCTTTTGAGTATATGCGTCGTAAAGGCAAAGGCGCTCCTGCCCGAAAATACTCTCAAGATATAAGTATGGCCAACGCGCATCAACTCATATTTTCCGTCGATCATCGGCGTGGTCACAAGCACGCTGTGACCATGGGAAAGCCCGATTAGTGTGGCTGAATAGCGCTCATCGGCACCCTCGGTCAGAATTTGTAAGTTGACGAGATCGCCTATCTGAAGGCGCGCTTCTTCCAGTGTGGTTATCTTCTCGGATATTTTTTCCTGCGCCTGTTTATGAATTGGGGTCATTAAACGGTACCCTCACGACATGAGATTGCAATATGCAAACGTTTCATTGTAAGTGATAAACGGGAACCCCCAACTTTGTTTTTTCATTGCCGACTAAATCGACATACTTAATTAACGTTGTGAGAGATTTTGGCTTTGTAGGTTTGTAAGGTAACGTTGTAGCATGATGGCCATCGTGCCATTCAAGTGGAGGAATTTGCAGCCTGCACGTTTCTTGACCTCTCCATTATGCATGGTAATTATAAAAATATTCTTTACTAGTATAGTGGCAGTCAACATGCCAATATTGGGCAGATGAATATGGCAGACTGAGTAAACCTTCCCCGGTTGAAATTCAGTGTCACTCTCTTGGCATTCTAGTGCCACGCCTCCAACACTGATATCCATAATGGTCGGGCTACTCTTGAGAGTTGGCGCGTCTGACTTGGCTGGAATGACACAAATGAGTGGCTTTTTCACAGGCACAATTAAGCGGAAATAATCGCGCCGTTGTAAGTACAGCAGGCTATTGGGCATCGGTAAAAAAAATGCTTCTTTATTCTTGAATAAAGCGTTTTCGATTTGGTGCGCTACGAACTGCACTTTCACCTGCAGGTACGAACTGACAAAGATTATTTTATGGCTTGGCAGGATACGCCGATTGTCTGCCTCTCGGAGGCTGATATCCAGCCACACATTCTGTTCGTCAATCCCAAGCAGCTTGGTTAGAATGAAATCATTTTCATCGTCATAGTAAAGTGCCGCGAGCGAGCTGGATTTCACAATACCGCGGAGTATGGATTGAATTTCCTTGTTTGAGTGTATGCGGAATTCACTATCTTCACCGTCTGAAATGAGCTCTATTTTTAACGGAATTTCTTTTTCTTTGGCCATGCTGCACCTAATTAAAAATTAAAATCAACACATCTCTAAAAATTCCACCGAGATTTTTTTTTCCGGCAATACTTAAATAAGATGGTAGTTTTTTATGCTTAAACTGGAACGATCAAGTGAAGAGTTTTTTGCTGTCATGGTTATGAAGCGTAATAACATATTGAGTTAATTAAATTTTAATTATAAGTCATAAAAGATGGTGATATTATCATTGCATTCCGCAATCACATCTCTGGGTTAGCGGGAGTTTCTCCATGCTCCAAGCGGTATAGCCAAGCTAGTAGTTCCGCCACAGCCAGATAAAGCTGCGGTGGAATGTGCTGATCCAGCTCAACTTGCATCAGCAATCCCACAAGATCCTCCGATTCATGCACAAACACGCCATGCTCTTTGGCACGTTTGATGATTGCCTGTGCGATCAAGCCACGACCCTGTGCCACGACTCTGGGGGCTGATTCGTGGTCATGATAAGCCAGTGCGACAGCAATTTGGCGTTTATTGGGTGGGCTCATGTTGCGTGATTAGCGTACTGACAATTGGAATTCCACAGTCGGACATGGTAGCGACTAGTTGCGAACTGGCATTGCCCAGTGTGGCAAGTGTCGTTGGGGAACTGGCATTTAGTATTAGGCTTAGGCCTGTATTATTGAAATTTAATGTGGCAGAAACCATGCCCAGGTTGGGCAAATCAAGATGGATTTGTGTGGCCCATTGCTGCTGGTTATCTGTTGCAGGCGTTTGCGAAGCTTGTTCGTGAATTTCCCATTGCATAGCTTGGCCTGGCCAGATATTACCTTGCCATAACATCTGCTGTGTTTCCAATGCGTTGATTTGCTGCTGTATGAGTGGTTGTAGATGGTGGGGAATTAATGGAATTTTTTCTTCTGCTAAGGCTGCCGTATTTAATTGGCTTGTAGAGGGGATGTTACCGTCAGGTAAAGACAATGTTTTAACGTTTGTTGAAGGGTTCGCTGTTGCGGAATTCTGTGGTTCTTGCAGAAGTTGCGAAGTGCTGCGCGCGCCTTCTAGCCACTGAACCTGATGTGATTCATAGAATAGACCGCTGTTACTCAAAGCATCGTGCAGCAGTCCGGCCAGTTGCCCGCTTTGCGTGGTCTGGGGTGTTGTCCACAGTGGCGGGCTTTTCATCGCGCGCATATCAATTTGCTCGCGCGGTTGCTGGGATAGAGCAGATAGCAGCCGTGATACCGAACTTAATTCCTCCTGTGTGGATAACGGGTTGTTTGAAGCGGACATGCTAAAGGTCAGGCGGGGAGTTGTGGCGATGACTTGCAGTTTGATCGTGTCGCCGCTATGGATAAAATCTGGAAGCAGTATTTGAGTAAGTTGTTCGCCAACACGAACATTGAATAACCCGGGGGATACTTGATTTTGTACAATGCCCTGAATTTTTTGCCCCGGCTCAAACTGTCCCGTTTTAGGTGCCGTGTCAATAGCAGCTGTCGGAAGCGTTTTTTGCGCTAGTCCGAGCACCTTGAGTGTATTCAGGAGTTTGACAGGCAGCATGTACATTTAGCGTGTTATGCAGAATGCTACAGTATTTCCCCGCTTTCCTAAAGCATGGTTATGCCTGCACGCATTCTAATTGTTAATATTCGCTGGAGTAAGTCTGCTGCAAACGGCGTTCTTGCCCCGTGCTACGCATGATGCGCTGTAATTGCTCAACCCACGGTTCTGTATGGTTACGGATTTCCGCATCGTCTGCGAGGATTTTACGGATCAACTCCACTTTACACAATCGTGTACTCTCGTTAGGCGGGATGCCTATATCTTGAGTTTTCATGATTTCTACATGTTGGCTACATTGTTTCTCCAATTCTACCAACTGATCCCACTGGCCATCTATGGCGGCTACGCGCATCTGGGCGGTGATAGATGAAAGAAATTCGTAATTTTCGATAACTGGATTCATGGTCTACATCCTTTAATCTTGGTTTATTGATTGCGTAACTATGTTGTTGACCATTTCGATTCGCTTTATGTTGCAGGTATAACCAAGCATCGTCGTTCAGGGTATCGGCTAGCGTCTAGAAAACTTTAACTGGGTTCTAGGATTTTTATCCGCTCTACTGTAATGCGTTAGAGCGAGTAGGCTCTTATTCACTGTCTATACACCTCCATAAGCTGACATGGCATGTCTGACGGTTGCTGACTGGGGAGTGGAAATTGATTGGACGTTGACTACTTGCGGTTTAACAGTGGAGACTGCCTGTTGCCGCGCGATGATGGGGACAGCAGGCGAGGTTGATGTGGTTTCTGGGCGTATGCTTTCCCAAGCACCTTTCAGATCATTCAACAGGCGAGTAACTTCATTCAGAGCGATCTCGTCGTTCTTCAAGTTGGCGGTCAGCAGGCGGTTGGTCATGTAGTCATACAAGGCCGCGAGGTTGTGTGCCAATTCGCCGCCCACGTCTTTGTTCAGGCTGGCTTTCAGACCATCATCAATGATCAGAATGGCTTGGGAAATGGCAGCACCTTTGGCAGGAATATCTTTGCGCAACATTCCGTTCTTTGCATTGACAATAGCCAACAATGCGCCTTGAAACAACATCAAAATCAGTTGGTGCGGGTCTGCTGCCGCTACGCCGGATTCGACCCTCACTTTGTTATAGGTTCGGATTGCAGTCATTGTGTTCATGATTTTCTCCTACTTAAAATTTTGGTAAATTGGCAAGTTGCTGGGTCAGGTAGGTGCTGGTCTGGTTCATGCTGGTTAACATGGCATCCAACGCACTATATTGCATGCGATAACGTTGCTCGATGCCGACCAGCCGCGCCTGTAATGTGGTGCGCCGGTTGCCGATGTCTGCAATGGATTTGTTGATGCCATTGGTACGACTCACCAGAACTCCATCGCCAGCAAGAATGGATGTTGACCATTTATTCAGTGAGTAGGCATAGCCTTGTGAGTAATTCAACATGCCGCGTGCCCCCAATACTCCGCCGTTGATGCTGATGCTTAAATCTTGCGGATCGCCGCTGGTTGCGGTTAGAGTTTGACCAGAGCCGGTCGCAGTTATCCCACCAATGGTACCGGCTACATTTACTCCGGCCGACTGTATCGGTGCACCACCCATTAAGTCGAGCGCTCCGTTGCCACCGGCGATGGCGACACTGGAGCCAGAACCATAATTAGCCGCAGTCACCGAAAGCACGCCGGCATTTTGAGTAACGGCAACCGAAATACCCGCTGCGGATAGCTCGCTCGCGCTGTTGATTTTCGATTGCAGCTCGGCCGCTAGCGACTGTGCAGTATAGGTAGCGGCAGTCAAGGTCACGGAAGTGCTGACCCCGTTGATGATAAAGCTCAATGTGTCATTGGTGGCCGTAGTGATGGTGGTATTGGCAGCGGCTGATCCAACGGCTGTGCCTCGGGTAGCCAATTGGCTGATGTTCACCGCATAGTTTCCAGGTTTGGTGGCGTTGCTCGCAGAATTAAAGTTGACCAGGCTGTCCGTGGCATTTCCCACTGCGGCAAACAAACTGGCAATGTCGTTAAAGTTGTTAGAGATTGCGTTGCCGAGTTTGGTGCTATCCAGAGCCAGTGCCCCATCTTTTTGGAAAGAAACGCCTACCTGTGAAAGTGTGGTCAATGCGCCAGAAGTACCCGCAATGGTAGTTGTTAATGCGGCGCGCAATTGTGACTGCAGGGAGCGTACCGTGCTATCGCCTTGCAACAGTGCGCCTGTTTTAGATGCAGGATTGTAAGCCGACAATGTTGTCAATGTAGAGGATAAATCGTTGTAAGCCTTAACGAATCCAGAGATGGAGTTGCTGATTGCGGCGGTGTCGCGTACTACCGTCAGGCTTGTAGCTGAAGTAGTGGTCTTGTTCAGATTGAGGGTCACCCCTGGAATTACGTCAAAAATGGTGTTAGAGCTTTTGCTCACCGTTACGCCATTCACCTTGAAGTTGGCATTCTGAGCAGTGACAGTCTCGGCGAGATGCTGTATGCCAGCCGGATCGTTTGCTAGCAGGTTACTTACTGCAGTGTCGCCCGTCACGTTGATCTTGAGGCTGTTGTTCGCGCCATTGTTATCCGAAGACAGAGCAAGACGATAGGGGGTGCCGCTACCGTCGTTGATGATGGTTGCTGTTACGCCCATCTTGCCAGCATTGATAGCATCACGGATACCTTGCAGCGAATTATTAGTGCTGTCTATGGTGATGCTCTTGGTAGCGTTGCCATTGCTGGTAAACGCTGCGCCGGTATAAACTCCGGTGACGGCACTGAAGGTACCACCGCTGATGGAACCAAAATCGAACGTCACTGTAGTTGTAGCACCTGCGCCGATCGCAGCGGTGCTGCTCGTTTGCCCGGAGGCAACCAACTTTTGTGCCTGGGCTAGGCTAGTCACATCCAAAGAATAAGAGCCCGCTATTGCAGTGCTGGCGGCAGTAGCGGAAAAAATGGTGGCGTCGGAAGGGGTAGCATTGACCGCTTGAAATTTGCTGGCATTACTTAGCCCTTGCAAGGCAGTTTGGAAGGTTGCCAAGGCACTTTTGATTGTCCCAAAGGCGGAAAGTTTGGCCTGATAGCTGGCTTCTTTGACATTCAGTTTGGTAATGGGTTGTTGTTCCACCGTCATCAACTGACTGACGATGCTGTTGACGTCGATGCTTGTGCCAGTCGTTGCAGATGCGGTGGTAGTCACCATTCTGAATTTCTCCTAGGCCTTCTGTGTCAACAATAAACCATTTTGAATGCGGTCTATTGCGCGAGTAAGTGACAGTCCTTCTTCAGAAGGGAATTGACGAATCAGATCGCCGGTTGTCGAATCAACCACTTTAATTATAGATTTCTTGGTGCTGTCGTCTACGCTGAACTCAACGTCCTTGTTAGCCTGCTGCAACATTTGATTGATGTTGTCTACCGCACTCTTCAATTCTGTTGCGGAGGTCTGCTGTTTGGCGATTTGTTGCGCCGCAATTTCAGGCAACTCTGAGGCTACACCAGGCCTGGAAACAACCACACCAGGCTCGCCATTACTGGCGAGCCTGTCATTTGTGAGACTAGCAGGCTGTTGAGCCTGAGTCGTGTTGCTTATGTTTGGGATGAGCATTTTGCTTCTCCTTCTCTTAAAAACCTAGCCGAATCGCTTCGGCTAGGTTTATGTAGCTAACTAACTTATCTCAACAGCGCCATTACTCCGTTCGGGATCTGGTTCGCCTGCGCCAACATCGCTGTACCGGCTTGTTGCAAGATCTGGTTGCGGGATAATGAAGCAGTTTCGGCAGCAAAGTCGGTATCCACGATGCGGCTGCGTGATGCAGTCAAATTTTCTGTAGAGGTTTGCAGACTGGTTACCACCGATGCGAAACGGTTTTGAAAAGCACCGAGTGAAGCGCGTGAGCTGTTTATTGAGACTAATGCACCGTCAAGAGCGGATAGTGCTGCAGTCGCACCTGCTGCGGTTGAAATGTCCAATGCCGATATGGAGGAGACCGAGGAGACGGTAGTGGCTGCTGTGACGAGTCCGCCGGCTGTAAGTCCGGCGCGTGCTGCTGCGCCGCCGCCCTGCACGATGCCCGCTGCATTGGTGCTGTTCAGCGTGATTGTACCGTGAGTCGTTACAGCGGCAACTGGGCCTGCAACGTCACCGGTTACCAAACCAAAGGTCGTTAAAGCAGTAGCAGCATTGGTAGTACCTAGTGCTAGCAGACTGATGTCACGTCCATCCACAGCTGATAGACTAACCACTCCAGTGGACGCATTTGCTGTGGCTGTCACCCCGGATTGGTCGGAAACCGAGTTGATGGCTGCCGCAACGTTGGCACCTTGACCTGCGGCCGTAGCACCGCCAGCAATCGCGCCTACTGCGATGCCGTTTACACTGAAACTGTTGGCGGCAGTAACGCCAGCAAATACCGATGCTGCAGCGCCAGTGAGAGTGGTTGCATTCGCTGTTGCAGTGACACCTGACTGAGAGGAAATGGCATTGATGGCTGATGCGATGGAATAGGCACTGGCGGCACTCTGGCCGGGCAATGAACCGATATTTGACGCGCCTACCTGGAAACCATTCAGCGTTACATCACCAGCAACAAGCGCGGCTGTTGTGGCTGCTCCGGTTCGTGTGGCCGCAGTTGTTGCTCCAGCGCTGCCCAGTTGTGTGGTACGTGCGCTGGAAATCGTGTTGATCGAGATTTGGTCGTTGGCAGTTCCACCTGCGCCGACTTGGAAGTTCTGTGCAGTGAACGTACCATCCAACAGCTTCACGCCGTTGAATGAGGAGTTTTGTGCAACACGGTCGATTTCAGCACCTAGCGATTGCATTTCGCTATTCAGTGCGGCACGGTCAGACACGGAATTGGTGCCATTGGCCGATTGAACCGCCAAGTCACGCATCCGTTGTAAGTTGGCACCGATCTGTGACAAATCGCCTTCAGCTGTTTGCGCCAAGGAGATGCCATCGTTGGCGTTACGTGCGGCTTGGGTGTTACCGTTGATTTGTGAAGTCATACGGTTCGAAATCGCTAGTCCCGCTGCGTCGTCTTTGGCGCCGTTGATGCGTAAGCCGGAAGACAAACGTTGCAAGGAGGTTTGCAGCATGCTTTGCGATGTGTTCAGGTTGCGTTGTGCATTCAGGGATGAAATGTTGGTATTAATGAATGAAGGCATTTTAATGCTCCTTTAACTGTGTTTGTTGTACGGCATGATTGCCATTTACTTTGGCTGGCCAGATTTTTCAGGCTCATCAACCTCGGTTAGTACAGTTAACGGAAAGGGCTGAGAAAACTTTAGTACATGCTTATTTTTTTGTCTGAGGCGTAGAAGATCTCATTACAATTGGTCGCTGACAGGAATTCTTGCTAATTCATAACACTATGTTTATTGTAGTATAATTTACAAAAATCGCATAATGGAACCACTAAATCTGAATCACACTCTTCCCGTCAATCGGCCGCAAATACACGATTTTTACCGGCTCGTTTGGCGTTGTACATGGCTTTATCTGCCCGTCCGATTGTTGATTCAGGGTCTTCGCCACTAGTATGTAGTGCAACCCCGGCGCTAAAGGTAATCAGCTGTCGGTTATTGTTATGTAGAAAAAGATTTTTAGTGAGCTCGCGCTGCAGGCGGATTATGGTGGCCATTGCCTCTTCCAGGCTAGTATCTATCAGGATAATCAGGAATTCTTCGCCGCCATAACGTGCTACTTCATCGGTCGGGCGGAGGGCATTTTTAATTACCTGGATTAAATGCACTAGTGCTTGGTCGCCGGTCTGGTGACCCAAGGAGTCGTTAAGTTGCTTAAAATTATCAATGTCGAGCAGCGCAATGCTGACTGGCGTTTGCTGGCGGTCTGCGCGTTTTATTTCGCGATCCAGTACATCATCGAGCCCGCGTCGGTTGAGTGCCCCAGTAAGTTGGTCCTCGCGTACTAATTCGCTTACTTGTTCGAGTTCTTGCTCCAGTTGTTTGACACGTTCTTCGGCAATGTGCGCCTGTTTTCGTGTGCTAACCAGCTCTTCATGTGAGCGCATTGAGATAGCCTGAATGATGCGCGTGTCTTGCATGATGTCGCCCAGGATGTGGCTTAATTCAGTTAAGTTATCTGCTTGTCCGATTTCCAGGCTATAACCTTCAATTTTAGTGTGATATGCACTAGTGCTGTCGGTCATTTCGCTCAGGCGATCGATGAAGGTGGTCATCAGACTTTTAAGCGTGATCTTGGCATCGATCATGTTTTGTCTTAGCAAGCCTTGCTTAATGATCGTGCTGCGCAGGTTGCGTTCCGCAGTGGCGATTGTGTGTTTACTGATGGGATTCTCGATGATTTCCTGTAGGTTAAGAATCTGGTCGTGCAGCCACTTGTCTTCGGTCACCAGTTCGCCGACGTTTTCCACCAACAGGCGAAATAGACGCATCAATCCTTCCTGAATGTTGAAATTATCGTTGTCGCGTAATTCCAGCTTTATCCAGAGCTTGCGTAGTTGCTTATTCAGCTTAATGGCTTGACCATAATCGCCGGTGGCGCGTGTCTGTTGGGCCAGTACCTGAATTTCACTCTTCAAATCGGGATCTTCGTTGTTTATGCTTTCAAGAGACTGCGCCAGCAACTCGCGCAGTTGTTCTACCAGTTCAATATCTATTGTCGTATCAATAGCCACGTCAGGATGGCTGCTGTGAATAATGTTATTAACATTTACGGTGTCAGGTGGCAAAATGTTATCTTCTGCTTCCGATTCAAGTTTTGTCGGGATTAATTCGCGAGGATTAGACGAAGTTGTTTCTTTCCAGGAAACTATTAGGCTCTGTAATTTTGTGAACAGGGCATTGGAGTCATTATTGAATCTATTTAGAACGGTTACAACGCTTTGTTTTTTGCGTGAAATAGTGATGCCTTTGTGCGAAGCTTCCATTTGTGTGAGCAGGTCACGAATCAAATTTGGCCATGCCAGTTTCAATTGGTCGTCGATTGATTTTTGAGGAAGCTGCGCCTCTGATGTCAAAATTTGGACCGTACTATTGGCATCGTGGTTGCCACTAATTTCCTGATACAGGCGCGTATAATTATCCGGCGTTGGAGCGATCTTGCGAGCCGCCAGGGTACTTAGGGTTAATCGCGCGATTTGGGAAGAGGTGTGATTAGGCATAACTTTAATTAAAAATTAAATAGTCGAAAATTTGCTTTCTTACAGTTCTCTTTACGAAGTCGAGAAAATGCTCATTTTAGTGTGCGAGAGCAGAGTTAAAACAAAAAACCTCATAAACATTGTTGATGATCATCGGATGGTGCCCATTGTAGGGTATGTAGCGGGCGGCTAAGCTAGGATTAGCAGCTGATTTCCGCTGTAATTCACTGTGAATGCTTTATAAATTCGCGTGATGACCGTGCATCAAGCTTATTGATTATTGAATGAACGATAGCTCAAGGCTTCGCTTTTGAAGCTGGCAAGCGATTCTTGCAATTTCGTCAAATTTTTTTGGGGGCTGTCACTGGCAGGCTTCAGATCTGTGGGGATGATTTACCCAAGATTCAGCCTAATTAAAATTGCCGTGTGGCGGCAAAATTAGCTAATTGTAGTAGAGATTGTTTGTAAGCCGTATCGGGCAGGATGGACAGTGCCGCGCATGCCGCATCGGATTCTTTTTTTGCCTGCTGCCGGGTATATTCTAAGGCGCCGGTTTGTTTTATCACCTGCAATACTTCGGTAAAACCTTCGATGTTACCTTGCTCGATGGCTCGCTTTATCATTGCAGCTTGGCGGGCATCACCATGCTGCATGGCATAAATAAGCGGTAATGTGGGTTTGCCTTCAGATAGGTCATCGCCTAAGTTTTTGCCGGTTGTTTGCTCGTCCCCAGAATAGTCCAGCATATCGTCCACCAATTGGAATGCTGTTCCCAAGTGCATGCCATACTTCGCCACAGCTTCTTCGCTGGCGCTGTCAACCTGCACCAAGATAGCGCCCAGACGCATCGCCGCCTCGAATAGTTTGGCTGTTTTGCAATAGATTACGCGTAAATAACTGGCTGCATCTACGCTCGCGTCATGACAGCTCAATAATTGCAACACTTCGCCTTCTGCAATAGTGTTAGTAGCATCTGCCAACGTTTGCATCACACGCATGTTATTTACTTCCACCATCATTTGAAAAGCGCGCGAATATAAAAAATCGCCAACCAGTACACTGGCTGCATTACCAAATAAGGCGCTGGCAGTTGCGTGCCCACGGCGTAGCTCGGATTCATCCACCACATCGTCGTGTAGCAACGTGGCGGTATGAATAAATTCCACTACCGCTGCCAAGCAGTGATGATACTCTCCCGTGTAACCTAATGCTTTGGCGGATAACACCACTAAGGCTGGGCGTAGCCGTTTGCCGCCATTATTGATAATGTACTCGCTCATTTGGTTGACCAGTGCTACATCTGAATGTAAACGGGTACGTATAATTCTGTCCACAACGGACATATCTGAGGCAAGAGATTGTTTTATAGCTTCAAACGACACAACAAACCCCTAATAATGACAATTAAAAACGGTGGTAATTAATAAAACCCGCGATGGTATGGATTGTACAGATACCGTGTCAAGCAAACATCATTTTGCGGTAGCAACCTTGCATAGAAATTAAGTGCCGGAATTGCACTATGGAAATTAATTACCTCTCATTAATGGCGATTATACCGGCCGGAAATAAGGTTAGAGGTATGAAATTGTTACTGTTAAATTATCCTTGCCTGCCCATCCTGCGATACTGTACAGCCTCGGCGATGTGAGAAGCAAGGATGTTTTCGTTGCCTGCCAGATCGGCAATAGTGCGCGCCACTTTGAGCACGCGGTGATAAGCGCGTGCAGACAAATTCAGGTGACTGATGGCTTGCTGCAATAGTGCGGCACCTTGTGCATCGGGCGCACAGAGAACGTCAATCTCGCTTACCGTAAGCTGTGCGTTCGGTTTGTTCTGGCGGGTTAATGCGCGTTGTCGCGCTACGTTTACACGCGCTTGAATATCACTATTTGATTCTCCATCAGCCTGTTTGAGCAGAGTTTCTTGTGGCACCGCGGGAACTTCGATCTGAATGTCTATGCGATCTAATAGCGGACCAGAAATTTTGCCGCGATAGCGTGCAATTTGATCGGGGGTGCAACGGCATTTGCCGTTGTAATGGCCAAAATAGCCACACGGGCAAGGGTTCATTGCAGCAAGTAACTGAAATTGCGCGCGGAAATCTGCGCGGCGCGCAGCGCGCGAGATGGTGATGCGTCCACTCTCCAGCGGTTCGCGTAGCACTTCCAGTACATGGCGCTCAAATTCCGGCAATTCATCAAGGAACAGCACGCCGTGCATTGCGATAGAAATTTCACCAGGACGCGGATTGCTGCCGCCGCCGACCATAGCTACCGCGGATGCGGTGTGGTGCGGTGATCGGTACGGTCTCGTTTTCCAGCGGCTAACATCAAACATGCCGCCTAACGATTGCATGGCCGCACTTTCCAATGCTTCAGCTTCAGTCATTTGCGGCAGGATGCCGGGGAAACGCGCTGCCAGCATTGATTTCCCGGTACCAGGCGGACCGCACATCAACACGCTATGGCCGCCAGCGGCGGCAATCTCAAGCGCGCGCTTGGCCTGCCCTTGACCCTTCACTTCACACATGTCTGGATAGTCCGGCATAACAGGCTGTGCACTGGCAACTTGACGGGTGAGTGCAGCGCGACCAGATAAATGTGCCGCCACCTGCAACAAGGATTGTGCTGGATAGACTGCTGCATCTTCTACCAGCGCCGCTTCGACAGCATTTATTTCGGGAAGAATAAATGCCCGCCCGTTGGATGCTGCGTGATAGGTCATTGCAAGCGCCCCGCGTATCGGTCGTAGTTCGCCGGTAAGCGCCAGTTCACCGGCAAATTCATATTCGGCAAGGTGGTTTGAGGGTATCTGCCCGGATGCGGCGAGAATGCCTAGCGCGATGGGTAAATCAAAACGTCCGCTTTCCTTGGGTAGGTCGGCCGGCGCGAGATTAACAGTGATGCGGCGACTAGGAAATTCAAATTGGCAAGTCAGTAAGGCTGCACGGACGCGATCCTTACTTTCTTTCACTTCGGTTTCAGGCAGGCCGACAATGGTAAAGCTGGGTAGGCCGTTGGCCAGATGCACCTCGACCGTGACCAGCGCAGCATCCATGCCGGAAAGGGCGCGGCTATATAAAACCGCGAGGCTCATTTATCTACGGGTTGCGTTGTGCTTCAAGGGCGACGACTCGAGCTTCCAGTGCCGTCAATTTTTCGATTGTGTGTGATAACAGTTGGGTTTGTACATCGAATTCTTCACGCGTCACAAGATCCAGTTTGGTAAACCCTTGCGCCAGCAAAGCGCGGGCATTTTTCTCAACATCTTTTGCCGGGCTGTTAGCCACTGCTTTGCTTAATTTGTCGGAAATTTCATCGAAGAATTTTGTATTGAACATTATGTATCTCCATACTTATGCATGAGGTATGTAGTGTAGCAAACTTTGTTTGAGCTATAGTTGTGTCTGATAATTCAAATATAAGAAATACCGCATGAAATGTTCGCGGTAACTTACCGTGATTGCCATCATCATGGCCAGCGCGAAAGTTAGAACGAGATGTGCTTTATGATGCATCGTCGTTTTTCCAACGCCAACGATTAATGGCGTAATCCGTCACCTTGCCGATGAATGGCAACATTAAGATACCTGGCAGCCAAACACAGTGATTGACCTCACGAAAGGTGCTGATGCCAGTAGTCATATCCTCGTGCCCCGCGCGAGGTTGATCGCGGTAGGTGCCGAAAAGCCGATCCCACATGGACAGATTAAAAGCGAAGTTGCTATTAGTCTCATCCTCCTCGATAGAATGGTGTACGCGATGCATGTCAGGCGTCACCAAGAGCAAGCGTAGCAATCTGTCCAGCGCCGGAGACATACGCACATTGCCGTGGTTGAACAGGGAGGTGGCGTTGAGCAATACCTCAAAGATCACCACCGCCACCACGGGCGGGCCCAGTAACAGGATCACCGCAGCCTTGATGAGCATGGACAGCATGATCTCGATGGGGTGAAAACGTGTACCCGTCGTTACATCGATATCGAGATCGGCATGATGCACGCGATGCAGGCGCCACAGCAGCGGCACGGCGTGGAACATCACGTGCTGGAGATAAATAACGAAGTCCAGTAATACAACCGAGATCAGCACGGCCATCCACAATGGGATGACGAAATAATTCAGCAGTCCCCAGCTCTGCTGGGTGGCAAATGCTGCCACTCCCACCGCCGCAGCCGGGAACAGCGCACGTAACAAAACGCTGTTGAGCACCACCAGCACAAGGTTGTTTGCCCAGCGCAAGTGCTTGGACACGGTGGGCCGACGCCGCGGCGCGGCAAGCTCCCACAGTGACATGCTGCAGAATACACAGAAGAAGCAGGCCAAGCGAATGGCAAGTTCATGTTGCAGCATGAATGCGTTCATAACAGAAATCCCTTTGTCACATCATAGCTTGGCCACACATCTGCGCCATGCGCTTACTTCGCATGTTTTTGCAAGAACTTGACGACGGTTTCGAACGACCCACGAAGGAAGTATCTACTGGCTCGTTGTTCACCCAAACTTGATATTCCACTTTACGCCTAATCTCGAGTTTGTTTGACCAGATTGAAATTATGATGCGGAATTTTGCAGCGCGAAGCACTGCGGGAAGCAAGTTTTGAAAGTATTGACAAGCTTACGCAAGTTATTTAAAGACTTCACGGCTGCGCATAATTTAAGAATGTATTGCCGTTCGCTTGGCATGAGCGAACAGTCAAAGGTATCGAGCTTTGCAATATTATTAACTTGTGCAATTAAACACTACATCAGCATCTTCTAACCAGCGGGATAGAAATTTATTTCGTCAGCATATTTTTTCAAAATATATATTTACTAAGAATAAAAATGGAAGCATTTTTAAGCGCCCCACCCAGCCTGATAAGGTGTGACATCGAATGGTTGTTGCGCACCTGTGATTTCATTTAACAGAATTTCGACGCTGGACGGAGCCATGGTCACGCCATAACGAAAATGCCCGCTATTAAGGTAAAGATTGTCCAGCTGCGGATGTCGTCCGATGGTGGGGATATTGTGCGGCGAAGCGGGACGCAATCCGGCCCAGTGTTGTACCAACGACATGTTGCGCAGGGATGGTAACAATTTTTGGGCACGTTGCCACAACATGTCGCGTGCCTCACGGGTCGTGCGCTGATCAAAACCTACGTCCTCCAGCGTACTACCGACCAGTAGGTGTCCATCCCGACGCGGGATCAAATACAAACCGTCTTGCAACACAATATGACGGAGCGGCGACACATCGAACTTGAACAACAGCATCTGCCCGCGTATCGGCTTAATATCTAATCGTAGTGCATTTCGTCCCAATACTTCCTTGCTCCATGCTCCGGCGGTAACGATATAGTTCTGTGCGTTACACTTGCCGCTGGACGTGATGAGTGTTTGTACTCGCCCATTTTCGACCACAATATCACTTACTGCACATTGTTCGATGACACGCCCCCCAAGCGATTCCACATGCTGACGCAAGGCGCGCAATAACCTCGGATTACGTACCTGAGCGACTTCCGGCAAATAGAGCGCATCGCCTTGCGCGAGCAGGTTATAGTCTGTTGCACGGACTTGATGCACTGAATAAGCCCTATGCGCCGCGCACCATTGCTCTGCTTCCTGTGTATCAAATGGTGGCAAAACCACCATTCCGCTTGTCTCATATTCCGGATCTATGCCAGTAACCGCATGCAATTCTTTTGCCCATGCCGAAAATAGCTCTGCGCCACGAGTAGTTAGGCGCGTAACTTCATCGGGATAATTCCACGGACACAGCGGCGACAAAATGCCGCCGCCTGCCCAAGAAGCTTCCTGTCCAACCTCACCACGCTCCAGCAGGGTCACTAACGCCCCTTGCTGCAGCAAACGTTGCGCAGTCGATAACCCGGCCACGCCGCCCCCAATGATTAAAAAATCGGAATTCAAGTATCTAATCATTGATTAGGTTCGCTATCAAGCCCGGCACAATAAAATTGTTGGCGTGTACTTAAGAAATCGCCCATGGTTAGTTCTTTGTAATAAAAAAATTATTGATTGTAAATCATAAGATCTTGGTTTTATAGCTGCTACGAAAGACATTTCTAAATGTATTGAGGGCGTGCGTAATCGTAGGTTTCGATTACGACTAAGCCCCAGGATGCCATTAGTTTTGCTGCTTAAGGTTGCACAAGAGTCGGTACAGAGGTGAGTGCACAGAAATTTAATTGCGCAGTCCGACACTCCCCTGAGTACTAAGCAAAATTAGTAATATTATTTCTTCCAATATTGCATTCCATCTACAATGTGAATATAATTACGAATCGTTATCATTAATAATTCTATTTTTGGTCTTTTAGCTGCACGTTAATTAAGAAAAATTAAACTTTAAGATACTTGTGATGTATAAATTTCAATTTTTAATTGACAGCAAAGTAAGCTTTTTTTTAAGTAGAATTTCAGTGTTCAGTGTGTAATACAGAATTTTTCCATCCCGCGCTAGCACATCCCGCGCAAGCCAATTATGGCTGGATCCTAGTCTTAGCATGGAACAACAACAATGCAGGAAATCGTCTTCGACCTATGTGTGTAGCGCTTGCATTATCAGCTTATGGCCCCTCCAGCTGTACAAATTACCGGGTTCATATGAGTGTGTTCGACAAGCTATTGAAAAGTGCCGTCGAATATCTACGCTACATAACAGATACATCATGGTACCGGAAACTGCTGGACATCGATTTTTACGATGTGCAAGGACTTAACTTATTGTTAAGTGGTAAGTTGAATTTTGCCAAGCCAGAGCAATCAATACGCGGATGCAAAAAGCATGGATAAAATCTGGGTACAGGTATTTTTGACTGTAGCCATGCATGTCACAGCGTGGGGTGCACATAACCCATACCCGCGGAGATAAAGTTGAATCCACTTTCATATATTTATCCTCCCACCCCAGCCTCGCGTGAGCGAGCGGTTGTCGTTGCGGTTGTCGTGGTACTGCACTTAGTCGTTTTGTATCCCACAATGGCACAATCACAGGGGGCTTCCAAGCCGATGCGAGAGATGAAGGTGACAGTTGCGATGGCTGACAAGCCTGCTCCACTTTCTGCATCACCATCAACTGCTGCTCCTTCCTTGCCTGGTAAGAAAAAGCCGCATGTTGCTGAGCCAGTGCCTGATCCATTGAAGCCTGAGCCTGTTGCACAGGCAGTAGAAATACCCATTGAGAAACCTGTCGAGCCGGAAAAAAGTTCAGATCCAATAAAAATTGATACCGAAACGGCGGAAAAAATCAGGCTAGAGCAAGAAGCTGCGCTCGCCAAAGCGAGAGAGGAAGCAGAGGCTGCACAACGCAGGGTAGAACAGGAAGCAGCAAAAACCAAAGCCGAGCAAGCCGCTGCGCTAGCCAAGGTACAAGCAGAAGCCAAAGCAAGAGTAGAAAAGGAGCTTGCCCGCCTTGAAGCAATGCAAGAAGCGAAAAGAGTCAAGGCAGAGCAAGAAGCAGCAGAAGCCAAAGCACAAGCAGAAGTTAGGGCACAAGCAGAAGTCAAGGCGAGAGCAGAAGTCGAAGCTGTAAGACTCAAGGAAGAACAGGAAGTAGCAAAAGCCAAGACGGAACAATTAGCTGAGCAGGCTAGAGCAAGAGCAGATGCCTTAGCGCAAGCACAGGCCAAAGCTGAAGCCGAAGCAATACGTCTTAAGGCGGTGCAGGAGGCAATAAGAGTCAAGGCAGAACACGAAGCAGCGCAAGCTCGGGCAAAAGCTGACGTCTTGGCCCATGCGGAGGCTGTCCGTATCAAAACGGCGCAGGAAGCAGCAAGAGCGAGAGTAGAGCACGAAGCTGTACAGGCTCGGGTAAAAGCTGCAGTCATGGCTCATGCCGAAGCTGTACGCATTAAGACGGAGCAGGAAGCAACAAGAGCGAGGGTAGAGCACGAAGCTGCGCAGGCGCGGGCAAGAGCAGAAACCGTAGCGCGTGTAGAAGCCGAAGTTCGCCTTAAAGCAGATCAGGAAGCGGTGAGAGTCAGGGCAGAACAAGAGGTCGTGCAGGCCCGAGCGAAAGCTGAAGCCATGGCACATGCGGAAGCTCTACGGTTCAGGGCAGAGCAAGAAGTTGCCCGAGCCAGAGCAGAACATGATGCCGCTCAGGCCAGAGCAAGGGCAGATGCCATGGCACGTGCGGAAGTTGAAGTTGCCCGAGCCAGAGCAGAACATGAAGCCGCTCAGGCCAGAGCAGAACATGAAGCCGCTCAGGCCAGAGCAAGGGCAGATGCCATGGCACGTGCGGAAGTTGAAGCTGCCCGAGCTAGAGCAGAACATGAAGCCGCTCAGGCCAGAGCAAGGGCAGATGCCATGGCACGTGCGGAAGTTGAAGCTGCCCGAGCTAGAGCAGAACATGAAGCTGCTCAGGCTAGAGCAAGGGCAGATGCCATGGCACGTGCGGAAGTTGAAGCTGCCCGAGCTAGAGCAGAACATGAAGCTGCTCAGGCTAGAGCAAGGGCAGAAGCCATGACACGTGCGGAAGCCGCACGGCTTAGAGCAGAGCAAGAAGCTGCACAAGCCCGGGCAAGAGCAGAAGCCATGACACGTGCGGAAGCCGAGGCCGCCCGTCTCAAGGCAGAACAGGAAGCGGCGAGACTCAGGGCGGAACAGGAAGCTGCACTCGCTAAGGCCAAAGCTGAAGCCATAGCGCGTGCAGAAGCCGAAGCTGCCCGCCTCAAAGCTGAGCAGGAAGCGGCGAGAATTAGGGCGGAACAGGAAGCGACGCTCGCTAAGGCCAAAGCTGAAGCGGACGCCAAAGCGCGTGCCGCAGCCGAAATGGCTCGCCTCAATGCAGAGCAAAGCGAGCCAAGTTACAAAGCATTTTATCACCTGAAAAATGCGAGCCCATCATACCCAGTTGCAGCACGTCGCATGGGTTTGCAAGGCAAGG
This sequence comes from Candidatus Nitrotoga arctica, assembly GCF_918378365.1. Lineage (NCBI taxonomy): Bacteria > Pseudomonadati > Pseudomonadota > Betaproteobacteria > Nitrosomonadales > Gallionellaceae > Candidatus Nitrotoga > Candidatus Nitrotoga arctica. The sequence goes on from NZ_OU912926.1 coordinate 1,530,356, forward strand.
TGATATTGAATGTAGAAGTACTGGCCGATGGTTCGTGCGGTCAAGTCAGTGTGGCTAAGAGCAGCGGTCACACCATGCTCGATGACAATGCGTTAGAAACCGTGAGATCTTGGCACTTTATCCCTGCCCGTCAGGATGGGGAGGCAATTAACAAATGGTTTAAGGTACCAATCATTTTTTCTTTGAAAGATAACGAAACATGAACAATCTATTTTCCGTTGGTTCGCCTGTTGTAGCTGCCACACTGCTACTTCTTATTTTTCTGTCCGTAGCGACTTGGTCAATTGCCTTGCTCAAACTATGGCGGCAAATGCGGAACGATAAATCCAATCGTGCCTTCAGTGATGTCTTCTGGGCCGCACGCGACTGGCACGCTGCGGCTGAGGTGGCGCAGCAAGGTTCGAGCGACTTGGCGCGGTTGGCGCAAGCAGGTTTTGCCGAAGTGAAAAACTTGAGTGCTGAACAGCAAGACTTGAAACATATCGGTGCGCCGCAAGACGTATTGGAACGCATGCTGCGGCAGCAAGTGGAAAATATGCAACGCTATCATGAACGTGGCTTGGCCGAACTCGCTACGATAGGCTCGACCTCGCCGTTCGTCGGTTTGTTCGGTACGGTCTGGGGCATCATGCACGCGTTGCAGGACATAGGCACAAGCGGTTCAGCCAGTCTGGATGTGGTTGCCGGACCGATAGGTGAAGCGCTGATTGCGACTGCCATCGGTATCGCCACTGCGCTCCCCGCAGTGTTAGCTTACAACTATTTCCTGCGCCGCCTGCGCGTGCAAGTAACAGAGCTGGAAAATTTCGCGCACGATTTCGTGCGGCTGGCATTTAAACATAATTTCAAACTGTGAGGTCATTATGGCAATGAGTAATTCAACGCAACAGGGAATGATGAGCGAAATCAATGTAACGCCGCTAGTAGATGTGATGCTGGTGCTGCTGGTGGTCTTCATCGTTACTGCACCACTGCTTACCCCGCAGTCGCTCAAAGTTGCTCTGCCCAAAACTACAGCGGTAGCAGCCTCGGACCCGATAAAACTGCTTCCAGCATTGCTGACTGTAGATGCACACGGACAGATCGAGCTTGACAACAACGCTTTGAGTGACTCGCAACTGGCAGACATTTTAAAACAGCGAGCGGCCGATCCGCAGTTTCAGATGAAAATTGAGGCAGACAAGGCCGTGCCTTATGGTCGCGTGGCGGAATTTATGGCAATTGCGCAACATGCCGGGGTAACCAATCTGTCTTTTGTAACAATTCGTCAGTAACGAGAACTATTGATGTACCGTTTAAAACTTAATTACTATTACTTGGTGCTGATGCTACTTGATGATGAGTGAAGTTACTTATTATTATTCGCAATCAGATGGGATAAAATCACTCGGTAAATTTGAACTGTCTACTCTGGAAAGCTCACCATGAATTTCTTACACCTAACGATTTTATTCTTGTTTGTCACCATTCTTGCTGCTTGCTCTACTACTGAAAAAACGGTTGTTAAAGAGGTTCCTGGCGTATCAAAAGAATTGTCACCAGAAAACATATTGACGCCAATGCAGCAGGAGATTGAAACAGCAAATACAAAAAAGCAATTGGATATCAAAAATATCAATGATCAAGATTTAGATGTTCGTAAACCTGCAAAAACTATTGAGTCATATCAGAAAGAAGCGGCCCAAGGGGATAGTAATGCCGAATATGCACTGGGTATAAAGTATCGTAATGGCGATAATGTCGCCCAGGACTATGCTAAAGCCAGAGAGTGGTTTCAGAAATCTGCTACTCAGGGACATGCGGCTGCACAGACCATGCTTGGTAATATATACCGCAAAGGCGAGGGTGTAGATAAAGATACTAATAAAGCCATAGAGTGGTATGAGAAGGCCGCTGCACGGGGAGACGCAGGTGCGCAACTTAATCTTGGCTGGATGTATCGTAATGGCGAAGGCGTTGCCAAGGATGCTACTAAAGCCGTAGAGTGGTACCAAAAAGCTGCTGCACAGGGAGATCCTAGTGCGCAATATGCAGTTGGTATGATGTATCGCAAAGGGTTGTTAGGCGTACCCAAGGACGCCGCTAAGGCAATTGAGTGGTATGAGAAAGCTGCTGTGCAGGGAGATGCGGGTGCGCAATTTATCCTTGGCGGAATGTATCGCAATGGCGAAGGCGTTGCCAAGGATGCTACTAAAGCCGTAGAGTGGTATCAGAAATCTGCTGAGCAAGGATATCCGATTGCGCAAACTCTCCTTGGTCATATGTATCGCAATGGCGAAGGCTCAGCCATAAATGCAGCTAAAGCTGCGGATTGGTATCAAAAAGCTGCTTTACAGGGAGATCCAGAAGCGCAATTCATACTTGGCTCGATGTATCAAATTGGTGAAGGAATACCAAAAGATGATGCCAAGGCACGCGAATGGTGGCAAAAAGCCGCGGCACAGGGAGATCCTAATGCACAAGCTGCGCTGGCACGGTGAATTGCAATCATCCTCGCCCAACCACCCACCCAGACAATACGTCTTATGCGCAGCGATGACTTTGCCACGCTGTACCTACACTTCCGCGTAACGTCATTCACCCACCTCCCTTTCCTTGAAGTTTGACTGCATGCCTACGCCTTTCGGTTAATGTCTGCATCGAGGTATCATCATTAAGTTTAATATTTAACTGTCGAGTAAATAATCTGCGCGGCATAAAGGTACACCTTCGGCTAATCAATAAAAATAGCACTCTGTTCAAGCGCATGGTGATAATCCGAGCGATAAGTGGATTCATAAAGGGTGCGGTAACGTTATAATCGCAGCACTATGACTGACCGTTACGCCGTAATCGGCAACCCAATTTCGCACAGTAAATCCCCGCTTATTCACGCTCAATTCGCCCGTCAGACCGGGCAGGATTTAAGCTATGAGGCCATCTCCGCACCGCTGAATGGCTTCCGAGACACCGTGCTGGCTTTACGAGATGAGGGATGTCGCGGCATGAACGTGACCGTTCCGTTCAAGTTTGAGGCGTTCCAGCTTGCCACTCAACTCACCGTCCGCGCACAAGCGGCTCAGGCCGTGAATACTCTAAAGTTTGATGGTACAGAGATAATAGGCGATAACACCGACGGCGCAGGATTAGTAGCAGACATCGAACATAATCTTGGTTTCATATTTCAAGGCAAGCGCGTATTGCTAATGGGGGCAGGGGGTGCGGCCTATGGCGTGGCGCTACCATTACTCAATGCAGGAGCAATTATCACGGTAGCGAATCGCACTGAAGATAAGGCTTACCAATTGGCTGCTCTATTTTCCGCGCACGGCCCCATTCAGGGTAGCAGCTACATCGCACTTGCAGGTTCGCAATTTGATTGCGTGATTAATGCGACTTCCAGTAGCTTGGCAGACTCACTCCCACCGTTGCCGCGAGGAGAAAGCGCTTTCTCACTTTCTTCCCCTAACTTACCTTTTTCAATTGAAGAAAACCCGAAATATGGAGGGATTTTCGCGCCTAATGCGCTGGCCTACGACATGATGTATGGAAAAGAAACCCCTTTCTTGATTTTCGCTAAAGAGCAAGCCGCAGCGCGGCTTGCGGATGGACTCGGCATGCTGGTTGAGCAAGCCGCCGAGTCATTTTTTCTATGGCGCAACATACGCCCCGATACCGCCCCTGTCATCGCCAAACTGCGTCTGATTTGAGCAAACTGAAGGGCACGACGCCATGAAAAAACTGTGGTCGTGGATATGGCGAATAGTTGGAGCGCTACTGCTACTTTTATTGCTCTACCAACTGTGGATTTTTGCGCATATTGCATGGTGGGTAAAAAACAATCCCTCCACTAGTTCTTTCATGGATCAACGATTGTTAATGATGCAAAACAAGCATCCGGATGCTGAATTACGGCACCAGTGGGTACCCTATGCAAAGATATCCAACAATCTCAAACGCGCACTGATTGCTTCTGAAGACGCAAAATTCGTTGACCATGAAGGCTTCGATTGGGAAGGCATCCAGAAGGCTTACGAAAAAAACATGAAAAAGGGCAAGATCGTGGCAGGTGGCTCTACCATCAGTCAGCAGTTGGCAAAAAATCTATTTTTATCTACCAAGCGCACGCCATGGCGTAAGGCAGAGGAAGTTCTCATCACCATAATGCTGGAACAGATGATGACCAAACAACGAATTTTTGAGATTTATTTGAACGTTATAGAGTGGGGCAATGGCGTGTTCGGTGCTGAGGCAGCAGCTCGGTATTATTACCGTGTCAGCTCAACGCAGCTTTCTGCGACACAAGCCGCCAAACTTGCCGCCATGGTTCCTAACCCGCGCTACTATGACCAACACCGCGAAGCGCGAGGTATGTTAAGAAAGGCAGACATTATTTTAAGACGGATGAATTTTGCGGAAATCCCTTGAATATTAACGCAAGACCCTAGAACATAAACGATATTTTTCCTCGTTTTTAGTTGTCGAAGATTTCTAACTCAAAGCATAACGGGTGAATTTATTTGGCGACAGACAAAAAGACTTTGATATAAGCTGAAGGAATAATAAAAGTCTCTTCTCCCCCTTTACCGCTTACCTTAAAAATAATCCCATTCTCCTGATTTTTTTCCAAGTACTCTCGCGATACATTCATTCCCAGATGTTCATGGTGGGCGCAGGTAGAGTAATCACAAGAGCTAACATCTCGTGAATTAAGTGTAATATTAAGAATACTGCCTTTTGAATCAGAAGCCGTATCGTAAAAACGCCAATCGCCATGGTAGTAATCTACAACGTAAATCTGATAACTTAACCCTCCACCCTCATCTGATTTCCATGCGCGTAACAAAACGGTGTCCAGAATACCTTTGCTACTGTTTGGCCCCTTGAAGTTTGTCGTTTTCTTTAAATCGTCGCGTTGAACACTGATTGCACTTGCAATGGATTGAACGTCATTCCAATTTATTTTCGGCTTTGGCGCAATGCTTAGCCCCGGCTCAGCACATCCGGCGAGCATGAAAATGCCTGTAACAAGCATGGTGATTATTAAAGTTTTCAATCTGGTTCTCCTTGTTGCGAATGTCTATGGTAAAAGTTAAATCACATTATGAGCTTAGCTCGCACGAGCTAACCATATTCGTTATGTATTTGTCATTTCAGAGATAGTTCAAGAACGTCTTTTTTATTGTTGGCCATATTCCTATCAAGGCAAATTGATTGGCATGCACGCTTTGATATCAAAGCCCTTGATCCATCTCGTGATATCTCAAAGAAACAACGATTACCAGCAGCCATATAATTTACCGGAATCCCGTTGCTATTTTTTGATATCAAGAATTTAATTTCTGCCCTTTGTGCATCTTCTGAAGCAAATTCAAAGTTATCGTCAACGCCATCGAATTTTAACGACTCAGCATATTTGTCAAGGCCGGGGCATACAGCCCTGAGTTTTAGAAAACTATTTTCAATTAATAGTCTTGTTTCGGCTTTCGTACCATCAGGTATGGTAATGCTAATTTTTGAATTTTTTTTATTTGAGTCGTTGCCCGATGAGCATTGGGTAACGAGCCACCCCATGAATAGGAGGGTTAATACGCCAACCACTATGGTTTTGGCAGCGACCCCTGGATTCTTAACGCCGCAATGTGGGCACGTCTTAGCGCTTGATGAAACATCCTTTCCACACTCTTTGCATTTTTTCAATGCCATATGGGTTACCTCGGCGGATTCAAGAACCAACCACAACAGTTAATGTTTAGTCGCGAATTTAGCGAATTCCATATTGAGCAGGAGCTCGTTGTAAACCGCTACGGGTGTTCGAAATCCGAGCGATTTCCTCGGACGTGTATTTAAACTCCAAGCAATTTCATCCAACTGTTCTTGCGTGTAGGTCGACAGGTCTACTCCCTTCGGCAAATACTGGCGCAGCAGTCCGTTCGTATTTTCGTTCAAGCCGCGTTGCCACGGGCTGTGCGGGTCGCAGAAGTAAACCGCCATACCCGTTCGTTCAGTCAGTTGCACGTGTTTGCTCATCTCGCGCCCCTGATCGTAGGTGAAGGTCTTGCGTAGCTCTGGCGGAATTGCACTGAGCGCTTCACTGAAACCGTCCAGGGCAGATTGCGCCGTGCCATCAGCCATTTTGGCTAACACCACCAGTAATGTAGTGCGTTCGACCAGCGTGCCGACTGAGGAACGGTTCATCGCACCTTTGATCATGTCGGCTTCCCAGTGCCCCGCTATCAAACGATCCGCCACTTCCGGCGGACGCAGGTGGATGCTCTGCATTTCTGCGATATGTCCGCGACCATCTGGAGCACGGGTCTTGGAACGGCGCTTGTCACGACTCCAGCGTAAGCTGGCAATCAATTCACGGCGCAGTTCACCACGCGGCATGGCGTAAAGGGTGTGGTAAATCGTTTCATGGCTTACACGTTGTGAAGGCTGATCTGGGTACATACTTTTAAGTGTGCCTGCAATTTGCTCAGGTGACCATTTCTTCTTGAGATGTTCCTTCACAACTTCAAACAACGGATTCCCCTCCACGAGCTTCAATGGCCTACGGGGCTTGATTCGCAAACGGCGTGCCTGTTCGCCAGCCAAGGAGGCAACGTAGCCAGACTCACATCCCAAATCTCGTGCAATCTCGTTTGAGATAGTGCTTGGCGAGCGTTTCAAGAATCGCCCAATTTCCCTCAGTCCACTTCCTTCTCGTTTCATTAGCATAATCGTCGCGCGCTCTTCAGCATTCAACTGCTTGTAATGCTTTCCTGATTTCTCCATTCCAACACCTTAACCTCTCCAAGGTGTTGCGGTTGGTTATTGAGCGCGCCCTTTTAATAACGTAAAAAATGGTCTGCGCGCTTTTACGCAGTTCCGTTTGACTGTCGGGTTGGACGAAGCCGCTACGCGGAGAGTTCAGTTTCGACGGGCCGAAGTAAAAATATAACCTCCCCCCCCTTTCGCGATGGATTATTCCATGACGAACTATGAGTTTATCTTAAGATGGAAGCATGATCCGACGCAAATTTCAGACTGAACTGCCAGCCGGGTTAGTTGGGCTAAATGAAATGAAGCCCAATATCACAGGTGAACACATGCGTTACTTAAGCTCTAATAAACTCACTTGCGGTAAAATGATAATCTTGCCACTGGTGGGCTTCTTCTTACTCCCTGACAGAATATTTACGGAATACTGTGCATGTTGCGATTGACTGAAGTTAAGCTTCCTTTAAACCACCCTGATGATGATCTCAAGGCCGCGCTTCTGAAACGGCTGGGTATTAGTACGGATGAACTGATTAGCTATGCAATATTTCGCCGTAGCTATGATGCCCGCAAGCCATCGGCCATTGTTTTTACGTATACGCTGGATATTGAGGTCAAGAACGAAGCTGCACTGTTTCAGCGCCTGCAAGACGATAAGCATATCTCGCTCACACCCGATACAAGCTACCATTTTGTAGCACATGCGCCGGCCAAGCTGGCTTCTCGCCCAATCGTGATTGGTACCGGTCCCTGTGGAATATTTGCGGCCCTGATTTTAGCGCAGATGGGTTTCTGTCCGATTGTTCTGGAGCGCGGTAAAGCCGTGCGTGAGCGCACCAAAGACACTTTTGGTCTGTGGCGGCAAGGAATACTCAATCCAGAATCCAACGTGCAGTTTGGTGAAGGTGGCGCGGGAACATTTTCTGACGGCAAGCTGCACAGCCAAATTAAAGACCCCAAACACTACGGTCGCAAGGTGCTCGCAGAATTCGTCAAGGCAGGTGCCCCAGAGGAAATCCTTTACGTGAGCAAGCCACATATTGGCACGTTTCGGCTGGTGGGGATGGTGGAAGAAATACGCGCGAGTATCGAAGCCCTAGGCGGAGAAGTTCGTTTTCAGAGCAAGGTTGAAGATATCGTCATAGACAACGGACAAGTTAGGGGAGTAGTGCTGAGTAGTGGCGAATTCATTGCCAGCGATTATGTCGTGCTCGCTGTTGGGCACAGTGCCCGCGATACCTTCCACATGTTGCATCAGCGCGGCGTATACATGGAGGCCAAAGCGTTCTCCATAGGTTTTCGCATCGAGCATCCGCAACCGCTGATCAATCACTGCCGTTTTGGCAAGAACGCTGGCAATCCACTGCTGGGCGCGGCCGATTACAAGCTGGTGCATCACTGCGACAATGGCCGTTCAGTCTACAGCTTCTGCATGTGTCCGGGCGGCACCGTGGTAGCAGCAGCTTCCGAGGAAGGCCGCGTCGTTACCAACGGCATGAGCCAGTATTCGCGTAATGAGCGCAATGCCAATAGCGGGATTGTTGTGGGCATCACCCCCGCTGATTATCCGGGAAATCCATTGGCGGGCATCGAGTTACAACGGTACTGGGAAGCGCGCGCCTTTGAGTTGGGCGGCAGTAATTACCGTGCACCGGCACAAAAAGTCGGTGATTTTCTCGCAAGCCTACCCTCGACCACGCTTGGGTCTGTTGTGCCGTCTTACGCACCAGGTGTGCACCTATGCGATCTTTCTACGTCATTGCCGGATTACGCTATCGCAGCGATAAGAGAAGCCATTCCGGCATTCGATAAGCAGCTTAAAGGGTTTGCTATGTTTGATGCCGTGCTTACCGGCGTGGAAACACGAACTTCTTCCCCCGTACGCATCAAGCGCCGCGAAGATTTTCAAAGCCTGAATATCTCAGGGCTCTATCCGGCAGGAGAAGGCGCGGGTTATGCAGGCGGCATACTTTCCGCTGCAGTGGACGGTATACAGGTCGCTGAAGCCGTGGCATTGAGCATGATCCAGCATGGCAAATGCTGAAGGGGAAAATTTGAAATTTCATTCAGCCAAAATGGGTATCTCCTTGACGCACGTAGTATTACGTTTCAGCAAATCAGTTGCCGTTCGCGGTGAGCTTGTCGAACCGCTGGTTCCGCGCCAGCACTGGCCTTCGACAAGCTCAGGCCGAACGGCGTCTTGTCATTTTTGGTGAATCGATCTGTTACGTGCGTGAAGTGGATACTCATTTCAGCCAATTTCATGATATCAGCGAGTTTTACATGTTATTGCAGTGCACTATCCCTGCTACAATCCTTTGCCCAGCTTGCAAAGTTCTATACGTCCATCAAGCGAATTCATGAACGCTCAGATTGAGCATGTAAATATGCTCCTTACGGCAAGTTCAGATAGACACTCCACTCGTGATACCTGTGCAACTAGAAAATTTCTGGTTTTTTGCAAGGAACACCGTGATTCAAGAAATATGCGCATTCCAAACGGACTATAAATGAACCTGCTTAAAGCTCTTGGTACCATAGGCAGTTTTACGCTGGCTTCGCGCATACTTGGCATAATCCGCGATGTATTAGTTGCGCGCGTTTTCGGCGCGGGCATGGCGACCGATGCTTTTTTCGTCGCCTTTAAGCTACCCAACCTGTTGCGCCGCTTATTCGCGGAAGGTGCATTCTCCCAAGCCTTCGTGCCAATTTTGGGTGAATATAAAAACCGTCGTGGGCATGAGGAAACCAAGCTGTTGGTCGATCATGTAACCACATTGCTGGCAATCATCCTGTTCATTGTTACGCTCATCGGCGTTATTGCTGCGCCGATTTTGGTCTACATCAGTGCACCGGGTTTCGCAGTTACACCGGCGAAATTTGATCTTACTGTCCAGTTGCTACGCATTTCTTCTCCTTACATATTTTTCATTTCGCTGGTCGCCGTGGCGTCGGGGATACTCAATACCTACAATAAATTTTGGGTGCCTGCATTTACCCCCATTTTGCTCAACGTGTGTTTTATCGGCGCTGCGCTGTGGCTGGCTCCGTATTTTGAACCACCTATCATGGCGCTGGCATGGGCGGTATTCATAGCGGGATTTGTGCAGCTTGCATTCCAGCTGCCATTTCTGAAAAAAATCGGTATGCTGCCGACCCTACGTCCCAACCTGAAAGATGCGGGCGTGTGGCGTATCATCAAACAGATGGGACCAGCGGTATTCGGTGTATCGATCAGCCAGATCAGCCTTATCATTAACACCATCTTCGCCTCTTTTCTGGTGGCGGGCAGTGTATCCTGGCTTTATTACGCCGACCGCCTGATGGAGTTTCCATCTGGCGTATTGGGTGCGGCAATTGCCACTATTCTGCTGCCATCTTTATCCAAACATCACTCCGATGGCCATCTGGTTGAGTATTCCAAGTTGCTCGACTGGGGGTTACGCCTGACCTTCATGCTCACCTTGCCCGCGGCTCTCGCACTAGGCATGATTGCGGTGCCACTTCTGGCAACCTTCTTTCAGCATGGCGCATTTACTGCGCACGACGTGCTTATGACGCGTAACGCGCTGGTCGGCTACAGCGTCGGCCTGATCGGCATTCTCTCGGTGAAAGTTCTGGCACCGGGTTTCTATGCTCGTCAGGATATCAGGACCCCGGTGAAAACCGGCATCATCACCTTGCTCGCTACCCAAGCGATGAATTTGCTGTTCATCGGCTGGCTGCAACATGCAGGGCTGGCGCTGGCCATCGGTCTTGGTTCTTGCCTTAACTCTGCCATCCTGTTCTACCTGCTGCGCAAGCGTGATATCTACCAGCCAGAACCTGGCTGGGGAAAGTTTCTCGCCAAGCTGGGTGCGGCAATGCTGGTGCTGGGATTGACGCTCTGGTTTGGTATGGGTAGTGAGCAAAGCTGGCTGACCAGCGGCGGCTGGATACGTATCTGGCGACTAACTGGATTGGTAGTGATGGGTATGACGGTGTATTTTGCCGTGCTGTGGTTGCTCGGTTTTCGACTTAAAGATTTTTCAAGGCGCGGTGCATGAAGTTGCGAACGCAATGTCCTCAGGCACCACTTGTCTTATCGAGTTGATCCTCTGCCAGTGGCAAGCAGCTTGTTACTGGCAAACCTTCAGGGCAGCACTCCCAGGCCCTGCATCCTTTGAGCGCAATGCGCTAATGGGTCAAGTTCATTGTGGCTTGGGAATGGACTGTTAGTGCTTTATTGAATTATAAATTTAATAAGACCGCAGTTTTGTTAAGCGTGAAGTCTACCGTTTTCAGATTTGCGGCGGCGCAATCCACCCATACATGCAAGGGCCAATCCCATCAGAGCCAAAGTGCTGGGTTCTGGGACGGAAGTCAAGGTTGGAGGGGTATTGCCGATTCCATCACTTACCACAACCGAATAGCCGGGATGATCTAAAGCCCAAGTTGGGTCGATTGTTATTACTGGATCGATAAGACCACTAAATGTGTACGTTTCATTGGCATAACTCCTTACATATGGCGTGTTTTCGTAGAGAAAGGCACCAACTTCCATTATGATTAGATTGGCATTATTCGGAGTAACCCAAAAGTCAAACGACTCACTAAAATCTGAATACAGATGACTTGACCCACCGTTCTGCTGCGTGAAATTTTCAGTGGGCTGCACGTTAGTTATTCCTAAGCCTGAATTCCCACCGGTTCTCAATCCATAAGTTCTTTGATCATACCCGCTAGAGGTATTTGTGCCGAAATATGATGTTATATAACTATTCGGAGAATTTGGGTTCAGATTATAAGTATTGAGTTGGTAAGGAAGGTAACTATAGTCATTGTTAATCCACCCAGATGTTGAAATGTGAACCAGTACCGGTGTGCCAGCAGCGCCCTCAATTACCCACTGGTAAGTTAAGCTGGCCGAGAGCGAGGGTGCATTTACCGATGTTGTGGGGGTTGTAGCTAAAAATTGAATGAATGGCGATCCTGATAAATTTCCACTGATTGTCGTTCTTCCTTCACCTATTCCAGATACAGAATGTGTTCCAAAAATGGTTTGATTGGATGCTGTTGGCTGGCTGTATGGATAGGTATATATATTAGAGTTAACTGTAGCCTCCATAAGAATCGTTGCATAAGCATTTTGAGCTGTGCTTGCTAGTGAAATAAGCAGGGCCAGAATTAATTTTCTCGCAGTCATTGTAGTAATCCTCCTGAGTTAAACCACGCCAAATAACACGTACCTGATCAATAAGCAAGAAATGCGCCATTAAGTATTTTTTTACTATTGTGTTTACTAATCAATTTATTAGTAAAACAGCAAGAGCAGATATCCGCAGATATAACAGAGTAATGTAAAAAAATCTGACACTCAAAGTGCTGGTGATTGAACTTTACACAGTATCCATGAAGGGCAATTTGTATTGAGTTGTTTGCATGTGCAGGGGTAAAACGTACCTGAAATTTGGAACACGATGCTTGCGGTATATCGCACTACGCTCACGTAAATTCGTGTGGTTAGTTTTTGCTGATTGCACCACCAGAACCTGTAAAATGGACATTGTCACTGGGGAGTAGTCCTCGTCCGACCTTGTCCAGTCATTGGAGCTTTTTATGCTAGAAAATCTTCACCCTCTGATATCCGAACTCATTTCTTTTGGAAATGCGCAGTTCATAAGACATTTGCATGCAATATTGAGGGGAGACGAATGACTAATCTTGTTTTAGAGCTGGTTATGATGCTTTTTATCATTCTGGCCGCCTCCGAACTCTTCACCAATGCATTAGAGCACCTTGGCGAGCAACTAAAAATATCGGAAGGCGTGACCGGTTCGGTGTTCGCTGCTATCGGAACGGCTTTGCCCGAAACAATGGTTCCGCTGCTCGCATTGTTCGCCGGTACGAAAAACATCAGCATTAATGAAGAAATTGGTGTCGGCGCTATTCTGGGCGCACCCCTAATGCTATCAACACTCTCTACTTGCCTTATGGCATTTGCCATTCTTCATCGGCGTGGATTCAATGGCTATGTTCGTCCGGAACGTAGTGGTTTCATACGTGATTTAAATTTCTTTCTGTTTGCTTTTATTCTCGCCGCTGTGGCTATGTACATTCCGCAGGATGCACGCACCCTCCGTGGCGCGTTAAGTTTTGCACTGGTTCTCACCTATTTCATCTACATTTTACTTACGTTGCGTGCCTCGGAAAAGCTGGTCGAGGATGGACATGGCACGGCGGCTGAAGGCAAGATGTTCTTTGCCAAACTGGGGTTGCCGACTAATCTATGGATCATTTTGCTGCAACTAGGGATCGGGTTGGCTCTGCTGATTTTTGGTGCCAAGGGGTTTATCCACGGTATTGAAGGTACTTCGCACATCTTGGGTATTTCTGCATTGCTGCTGTCTCTGCTCATTATTCCGATAGCGACCGAGCTTCCTGAAAAAGTAAACAGTATTTTATGGATTCGGCGTGGTAAAGATACGTTGGCTTTCGGAAATATTACTGGCGCGATGGTGTTTCAAGGAACGTTGTTACCTGCCATTGGAATTATGCTAACACCTTGGCAACCGCGTATAGAAGTGTTGACCGGTGTACTGATTACCTTGGTTGCCGCCGCATGGCTCCGTTTCCATTCTCGTTCAGGCGGATTACCGGTGTGGGCGCTACTTGTAAATGGCGGCTTTTACGTTATCTTTCTCGCGATCACATTATCGCGATAGGGCGTGAATTAGCTGCACATGGGGCGGGGAAGTTCTCGGTAAAAAATAGAATGAACGAACCAAGGTGATATATTTTATGTGGCCGAATTCAAAAATAAACGACGGAAATTTGTTGTAGTAGCATGCGCCACCTCTGAAAGAGAAATGCCACGCAATTTGGCTATTTCTTCCGCTACATGCTTAACATAGGCGGGTTGGTTGAGTTTGCCGCGATAGGGCACCGGGGCGAGATAGGGTGAGTCAGTTTCAATCAATATGCGCTCAAGTGGAATATGCCGCGCTACTTCTTTCAACAAAATAGCATTCTTGAAAGTAACGATACCGGAAAAGGAAATGTAGAAGTTCATTTCAATAGCTGCTTGGGCGACTTCCAGGCTTTCGGTAAAACAGTGCATGACGCCGCCAATTTCGGCAGCGCCTTCTTCAGCCATAAGGCGCAAGGTGTCTTGTGCCGCCTCACGGGTGTGAATAATGAGAGGTTTACGGCACTCGCGTGCAGCGCGAATATGGGTGCGGAAGCGCGCACGTTGCCACTCCAGATCACCTTTTAAACGAAAATAATCGAGGCCGGTTTCCCCGATAGCAATGATTTTAGGGTGCTGTGCCAGCTGTACCAGTAACGCTTGGGTTGGCTCAGTATCTGATTCATGGTCTGGGTGCACACCAACCGAAGCATAGATATGCTCATATTTTTCTGCGAGCAATTGAATTTGAGGAAAGTCTTCTAAATTTACCGAAACGCACAGCGCGTGAGTAATTTCGTTCTGGCGCATGTTTGCCAAAACTTCATCGAAGATTGCGGTTAGTGCCGGGAAATTGATGTGGCAATGCGAATCTATAAACATAAAGTATTAGTGAGTAAAAGATTATTATGGCGCTCTTGGTGATCATCCAGTGTCATATATTGGCTCCTAACATCATGTGCCGGTAAGACAGCAGGATGGATTCAAATAATAGCTTGGGATTCAAAGGATGCAACGCCTCACGTTTTGCGATGATTAACTCATTTTGATAACGTAGCAGGTTGAATATGGCAATATTATTGGAAAGATTTTTTAATAAATCAGTAAGATAAGGATGATATCTAACCTTTCCCGTGAGCTTCGCGCTGCCTAAATCATAGCACCATTGTTGCAACCAATGGATGACATGAATCGGTTCTATGCGTTGCAACTGTTCGGCCAAAGCAAATACATCGAATTGGGCGGGCTGTTTGATTTCCTGCAAAAAAAGACTGTACTCACTTTCCCCTATAGCTTCCTCAGCCAGGCGTGCCGCTAGTAACGGAGCAAAGCCAGCCCGTGCCAACATTGCTAGTGGATTGGCATATTTCTGCTGTTGCAGCCAGGTAAAACTTGCCTCGAGTGATGGCATTGGAGCCTCGAGAGTGAGGCAGCGGCTTACGATAGTGGGTAGCAATTGCTGTGGTTTATGGCTAATCAAAATAATCAGCATCTGCTCGGGGGGTTCCTCCAGCGTTTTGAGCAAGGCATTCGCTGCATTGGTATTCATTGTTTCCGCGGGATGAATCACTACTACACGATGGCCACCCTGATGTGTGGATAGGTTGATGAAATTCGCGAGCGAGCGCACTTGATGAACAGAAATCTCTTGGCTCGGTTTTTTCCCTTTCTTTTGTTGTTCCTCAAGAACTTCTTCAGCGATTCTCTTTGTCCAACTCTTCAAGGTCAAAGATGCTTGAGTTTTGCTGGATTCCTGCATTTCGATCGATTGCGCGCCCGATATCAGCAAACGAAAATCAGGGTGAGTACCTTGTTCAAACCAGTGACAGGAAGTGCAACCTTGGCAAGCCAACTTGCTACCCAATGAGTTTTTGCACAGCAAAGAGCGGGCGAGATTCATGGCGAAATCTAACTTACCTATTCCTTGTGGCCCTTTCAATAGGATTGCATGCGGCAAACGTGCACGCAATCCGATCCAGCGTTGCCAAAGCTCATCTTGCCATTCGTACAGTTCATTCATTAACAAATTTATATTTTTCAAGTAATTAAGAGTCAATCACAACTGGTTTTAGCTTTTGAGCTTATTGGTTAGCGCGGGTTATCACAAACCTGTGTTGCAAATTAATATTCAAGCATCTCCACCGATGCTGTTGTTATTGGGAGGGTTTCAGAAACAAAAGAGTATTGATATATCGCGGATAATGCAGCTCTGACGAGTATTGAATTAGACTAGTGGTATTTACTGCATTCTTACTACACGCTTCAGCACATTCACTGCCCCCTATAGCGAACGGAATCGGCGACCTGCATTACTGTGCGTGGAGGGACTTCGCCAACCACCGTTACCAAATAATCGCCCTTTTCTTTACTGTAAACATGGATTGCCCCTCGGCTGGATAGACCAAGTTTTCTATTAAAATGATTCCCCAATGTTTCGATAAACACGGAGATGCCAGCCAATCCGTCAGAAAATACAAAATGGATCACGTCTGTCTTTTTACCAGGCAGTGGGCGACGCATTTCCATGATTTTCTTGAAACCGGAAGGAACGGCAACGACCTTCCAATCGTTCGTTGCAGTCTGTGTGCTGGTTTCGGACGGCGTGGCATGAGATTGTTGCTGTAAAGTGGTAGTGGATTGACCCGTTATCACCTGCGTACGCTCAATGTCACCGCCTATTTTTAGCTGGATAAAAGTATATTGCTCCACCATCTGTCTACGTTCGTCCAGCACGGCAGCTTTTAACAACAGGCCGGAATCCCTGTGTGCCCACATTTTATGAGTATAGCGCAGCGTATCTTTAGGCTGGAATACGATGGCCTGAGTGTCAAAACCGGCGATGCGTGCCTGTTCGGCGGTATGAATCAAGTAATTCTCGTTAAGCGCAGATAGTTGCTCCGGTAGCAGAGCAGGGAAACTTTTACCGCTATATTGCCTTTCGACCTGCACGGCTTTGTGGTCACCCACATACCACAAAATTTCTTTGTTATTACGGATGAACTCACGACGTGGGCCTTCCAGACTTTCAAGCTTCTCGTGCTCACCGTTCTGGTCGGAGATGTGAGTAATCCGCGCGGTCTCCATATTACCGTTATGCTGATATACAAAAGTCCCACTGTAATCGGTTTGGTGCGTAGCAAAAGCAATAGTTTGCAGCCAATCTAAGTCAACTTGCCTGCCAGTGTCGGCGAATGCTGGAGCGACGGCAAAAAATAAAACCACGATCAGCGCACATCTGGCCTTCATGGTTACTTATCCTCCTGAAGACGTGCCACTGTATGAACATAGGAAGTCATACCATAGACATCGGAACTGGGTGAAAACTCCTGATGTGCTATCAGATAATCATCCAAGCCGTTAGCAGGCAGGCTAGCAGAATGTACTGCATTTGACTGTAGCATGGCGATTTGCGGAGCAGTCTCAGGCCCAATTTGCACTGATAGCCATGCTACTAGTGTTAATGCCATAATTGATGCAGCGGCAGAAAGCGCGAACCATTGGACATTATGGCTAACACGACTGTGCGGTGCGATAACCGTGGGTTCGGCCTGTAAACGTTCCCGTATGGCAATATTAATATTGGCATGAACATGATCGGATTGGCGCAATACATCGCTAATCAGATGATAGGTTCGCCATTCGTCATGTTTGTCAGGATTTCGCTTCAATTTGTCGAGAATTGCTTCCGCATCGTCATCGAACAACTCACCATCCATTAATGCTGAAATTTCCTGCTTCATGTTCACCACCTCTTGTCTTTACTAGTTCCCAGCAATGGCCGTAAATTTGTTGCAATCGCTTCACGCGCTCGAAAAATACGAGAACGCACGGTGCCGACCGGACAATTCATCGCGGCTGCGATTTCCTCATAGCTCAATTCTTCGATTTCACGCAAAGTGAGTGCGGTACGCAAATCATCAGGCAACTCCTGCAAAGATAAGTTCACTACGTCAACCACTTGTTTACTCATTAATTCGTTTTCAGGTGTGCTAACTTCATGTAACAACCCCGCATCCTCGAAGCCTTCTGACTCTTCCGCATCGAATAGGGTAGTGGTTGGAGCGCGTCTCTTGAGCGCTTGTAGATGATTTTTAGCGGTATTAATGCCAATGCGATACAGCCAAGTGTAGAACGCACTTTCTCCGCGAAACGTCGGCAAGGCACGATAAGCCTTTATAAAGGCTTCTTGAGTCACATCCTCGACCTCAACTGAATCGCGCACGAAACGCGAAATTAATCGCGCCAGCCGACGCTGGTATTTGGAGACTAATAATTCGAAGGCGTGCTTATCCCCGCGCTGTGCGCGATCAACCAATTGCTGATCGACTTCCTTCTCGCCCATTCTGTTACCCTAAGTTTTATCATGCCGCCTCCAAGGCGGCTCGCTAGTATAACCGGACAGGCGAGAGGAATCAGGCCCACCGTATAAATTTGGCAAAGCATAAAAGCATAATGAAATTAGTTCATATATAGCAAAGGTCATTTTTCCGCAAACAAGCAAGATTTGCCATAGTTCAAATTCAATAAAAACATGAACTTTAGGTTTGTTCTAGTCTGTGTAATAAGATAATTCCCTTTAGAGTTAACAACCAACCGGATAGCTAGCATGTTGCAATTTGATATTCTGATTATAGGTAGCGGACGGGCAGGGCTTTCATTGGCGTTGGAGCTTGCCGACCAGCGAAAAATCGCCGTCATCACCAAGAAATCGTTATTGGAAGGTGCAAGTGTTTGGCACAGGGTGTTACGGATACAGACGATTGGTGGAAAATGCCAGCCGATAAGCATTGGTTAACTGATATCAATCGCTTTCTAGGGAAGCGCTGATTAATTCGCGTTTCAAAATTTCACACATTAATAATCAATTGGTTACGCGCGAAATTCCGCGAAATTTTGAATTAATCAGCGTCTCCCTAGGTTTAAAACTTGGTGTTTCACTCAGTGATTAATGTCTGAAGTATGTACACGGGCAAACAATTGAGTTGCTACTGCTCAGCAGCCTAGAACGTCATGTTCTTATCCACGATGCGGCAGTCATCTATCTGCTGTTGGTGATTTTCTGAAACTCGGGCTCGGGAATGAAGCCGTCCCGATTGGGCATTTTTATTTTCGGCAATGTGTCCTTATCAAGCTTCTCGTCTTGAGGCACAATTCCACTCAAACTTAGAACATAGGCCGTTACTGCGTAGGTATCGTCGATACTGAGCGATCCAGGTGTCTGGTAAGGCATGGCCCGGCGAATGTAATCGAACAGTGTTGTTGCATAAGGCCAGTAACTGCCTACAGTTTTAATAGGTTTCTCCGAAGCCAGCGTACCCAGTCCACCGGCCAGCCGATCCTTGATGCCGTCCTTGCCATTGGCTCCGTGACAAGCCATGCAGTTCAGTTCATAGACGGTCTTCCCGTACGCCACTGTGCCGCTACCGGCCGGGAGGCCTTTGCCATCCGGTCTGACATCGATGTCCCACAGTTTGATTTCCTCCTGTGTCGCTGGACGTCCGAAATCATGGGCAAATGCCGAGAATGTAAGCGAAGCGGTAGCAATTGCGCCCACCATGATCATGATGTGTTTATGCAAGAACATTACGAACCCTCCCTTCCGCGTTGATGCTCCAGGTTTGCTGTGCGTTATAGTGAAAGAGTGCATTCGTTCCCATATGATTTATCAGTGTTTTTCGATCAGGTTGCACATTTCCCTTTTCGTCTGTCGATCGGCTGACAATCTTGGTAGGCTTGCCATCCCATTCCCAATCCATCTGAAAGCGTGCCTGCGCTTTGGGCAGAACAGGATAGTTCAATTGCGCGCTGCTCCAGGTCTTGCCAGCATCGGTGCTGATTTCGACATCCTTGATTTTGCCATGCCCACTCCAGGCAAGACCGGTAATGCGGTTGTACCCCGGCTTGATTTCCATCATCCCGGAGGGGGACGTGATCACCGAGTTGATTTCCTGTCGTAATTGGAACTGCCTGGCTTTGCCATTGGGCATTAGACTGGTGTAGCGCGCGGTTTCCCAGCGAGTCATAAACGGCTGATTGCCGAATTTCAGTCGTCGCAGCCACTTCACGCTCAAGTTGCCTTCCCATCCCGGAATGAGCAACCGAATCGGAAAGCCGTGCGCAGGCCTTAGCGGCTCGCCATTCTGGGCATAAGCGACAATCGCCTCATTCATGATTTCGTCAGTCATGGGGATGCTGCGTGCCATACCTGCAGCATCGCCTCCTTCTGCCAGCATCCATGTTGCTTCAGGTTGCATGCCGACGATATCGATCAGAAATCCAAGCGGAACCCCCGTCCATTCATTAGTGCTAATCAGGCCATGCGTGTTCTGAACGGTCAGACTCTCGTCGGCCTGCTTCCAGTTTTCCCACCCGTTGCCTGAGCACTCGATGAAGGCGATACGCGAGACCGCGGGCATGGTTTTAAGATCATCCACTGTCAGGACCAAGGCTTTCTTCGTCATGCCATGGATCAGGAGCCGGTGTTTGATTGGATTGAGATTGGGCACACCTGAGTGGCTACGCTCGTAGTGCAAGTCCGATGGCGTTATGGTGCCCACTAGCTTGTTCAAAGGCGTCTTTGAATTAATGGCGACACTCGGGTTAACATTGCGCAACCCGGGGCCCGCTTCGGGGATTCGGCTGAGCTGAACAAACTCTGATCGTTCACTGTGCCCGCTCAGTGGCGCCCCGACTGCACGAACTGGCACGTCGTTGAGACTGTCGGCCAACGCGTGGCGCCCGACGACGGTTCCGATAACCCCGACAGTTGCAACCCTCAAGAACTTTCTACGGGATGCAGGGCCAACCTTCGGTACAATTGGTTCATGGTCATTGTTCGACATCATCTACCTCCTACTTTGGTGTGATCTATCTCGATGCGGGATTGTCTCGACAATGATCGTGCCCCTGTTGTCCGCACGCCATAGGCTGCCCATTATGGGGACTTCCCGGCGGCTGTCAAATAAATTGACGCCTGAAGTGGGGTGAGTTATTTTAAAATGTGATGCGATTGGCCGTGGCGCAGCGACAACGGCAATGGCTCGAGGATCTTTGGGCTCAAGCCGCAACCAATCCGGGTCCGTCTCGGTTTGGGCATGACTGAGAAGTGATTATTTCTAGTGGATTATTTGGGATTATTGAAATGTTGATATAATAGTTTTCGCACACAGCATTCCACTCATCACTGCTCCTTCCAGCGTAGCCGGATAATCGCCTGCCGTGTAATCGCCAGCTAACAGTACGTTGGTAAGCATTGTGGTATGGGCAGGACGAGGCAGGTTCGTTTCGCAGGAGAAGGTGGCACGTTTCTCTGCAATAACTTTGTGCCACAAAGGCGCTTCCATTATTCCAAGTTGTTCGCATATCTCTTGCGCTACTTTCTGCGCTAACAATTCATGTTTTAAATTCTGATGTTTCCCTTGCGCGCTAATGACGGCGGCGATGAGACCGTGCTGTCCGGCGATCTGTCCTTTATCAAACAACCATTGAGTAAAGCAGCGGTCTAAACCCAGCATCGGTTGTGGCAAGCGCACCTGTTCGGGGTATTGTAGATATAGGGTGTAAATAGGTTGATGCGGAATGGCTGCAATCTGCTCAGCTATGAATGCAAGTTGCGGCACGGTACGGAACAGTCGTGCAGCTGGAATGGGCGAGACTGCACAGATGACATGGCTGAATAGTTGGGTGTGCTCTGAGGCTATTGTAGTTGGCCGGGTAATTAATTCGATTTTATCGCCGTGTGGAATGATGGCTTCTACGCTGCAAGCGGTCAGCACCTTGCCCCTATGTTGTTTGATATATTCGCTTGCGCGTTTCGGAAAAAGTGCTGTGAAATCAACGCGTGGAAGCAACATGTCGCTATCGCTGCGCAAACCATTCAGACTATCGCGCAACACATGCAGTAACACTTGGGCAGAGGCAATGTGTATCGGTGTGTTGAGTGCCGAGATGCAAAGTGGCTCCCAAAGTAATCGTATCAGCTCGTCACCTTGACCATGCTTGCGTAACAATTTCAATACACTGATGTCGTGTGGCAAGGTGAAATTAATGCGGCGTAGCGCCAGCATAAAACGTGCGGCGCGCAAGCGGTCGCCGAATGACAGTCCTTTTGCGCTGAGCAACCCAGCCAGCAGATGGAAAGGGGCGGGAAGGCGGGGTGCTTTTAATTCAAAGCGATTGTGTAGTGTGAGTTGCAGCGGCAAATGCAGGAAATCATGCTCGATGTTACCGCCGACTTGTTCAATAAGCTGCAGTGTATGGTGATAGCAGCCAAGCAGAATGTGTTGGCCGTTATCGAGCTGGACATCATTATGCCACACGCCGCGGGCGCGGCCGCCGAGTTGCTTGGCGCTTTCGAATACCGTAACTGGAACATCTGCTGCAGCCAGCGTAACGGCGGCGGCCATGCCGGCGTAGCCGCCCCCAATGATGGCGACATGATAATTTGTATTATTGCTCACGATACCAATTCTCTGTTCGCTTTGAGCGTAGCGTTGCGAAGTGCAGAAAATTAATTCATCTCACTCCGACTCAGGCGTAAATGCATCTTATGGATTAGAACGGCAGATCAGGACAGTTTTAAAGTTCTTAGTTTTTCACCCACGTCTTCCATGCCAGCCACAGCTTGCGTAGCGGGGTGAGCGAAACGCGTTCTTTTAGCACATGACAGCCGCTGGCAACAATTTCTTCCAGAGTAGCTCGATAAATTGCTGCCATGATAAGGCCGGTGCGCTGCGCTTTGCGGTCTGTAGCGGGCAGTTGCTCGATTGCTCGTTGGTAATAGCGCTGTGCGCGATCAATCTGAAACTGCATTAATTTTTGAAAGCCTTCACTCTCTTTGTTATCAAGGATATCGTTGGTGTGCACACCAAAAAGCGCTAACTCACCAAGCGGCAGGTAGATGCGCCCGCGTCGAGCATCTTCACCCACGTCACGGATAATATTGGTAAGCTGGAAGGCAAGACCAAGATCGTGCGCATATTTGAGCGTATTACGGTCAGTGTAGCCAAAAATTTCAGCAGCGAGTAACCCCACAACCGAAGCGACACGATAGCAATACTGTTGCAGGGCCTTGAAATCGACATATTGGTGCTGCTGCAAATCCATTTCCATACCGTCGATGATCTCGTGGAAATGCTCTTGTGGCAGGTTGTATTGCTTGACTACCGGTATCAATGCCCGTGCGACCGGATGCTGCGGAGTTCCTGTGTAAATAGCAGTCACTTCGGTATGCCACCACGCCAGCGTAGTGCGTGCCACGTTCTCGTCCGAACTTTCGTCCACAACATCGTCTACTTCGCGACAAAAAGCATACAACGCTGTAATAGCGCGGCGCTTGTCTGGCGGGAGAAACATAAAGCTATAGTAAAAACTTGAGCCGCTTTGAGCTGCCTTGTCTTTGCAATACTGATCTGGAGTCATGTTAATTCGTAATCAACGGTAATTGGCTGGATTTCCTTTAAAAACCAAATGGTGCGCTTTTGCCCAGCATGATAACCCAGTCGAATGGGCGCAACATAGGACGTTGGCGGAACATGTCATACTGCACTGCTTCAAGCTTGTCGAGAATGCGGTTACCGCCAGCGATGATGAGCCGCATCTCAATGCCAATACGGCCGGTGAGTATGCTACCGAGCGGGGCGCCGCTGCGCATCAGGTCGCGTGTACGCTGAACCTGAAACTGCATGAGTTGCTGCCATTCCTTATCCACGCGGCTTTGCGCAACATGTGTTTCAGTTACTCCAAAGTGCGCCATTTCGTCCTGCGGTAAATAGATACGGTCAATGGCATAATCTTTCGTGACATCCTGCCAGAAATTGATAAGTTGCAGGCTGGTACAAATGGCATCGGAATATTTCAGGTTTGGGGGGGTGGCTTCTTCATACAGGTGTAACAATAATCTGCCGACTGGGTTAGCGGAACGACAACAGTAGTCCAGCACTTCGTCGAAATTGGCGTATCGTTTTTTGAGCACATCTTGCGAGAAAGCATCAAGTAGGTCGTGGAATAATTGCAACGGCAGTTGGTGCCGCGCAATGATGTCCGCTAAATCTTGGAACAAAGGCGTCAACGGTGCTTCATTGGCGGCGATGCGCTGGAGTTCACTACGAAAACTATCAAGTGCTGTAAAGCGTTCTTCCTCTTGGAGATCGCCCTCGTCTGCGAAATCGTCAGCCTGACGCGCAAACTGGTAAATTATTTCTACTGCCCGCCGCAAGCGTTTGGGCAGAAGGATGGAGGCAACAGGAAAGTTCTCGTAGTGATTGACGGCCATTTGAAAGCAAGCTTTGAGCGGTTATTCTCGCGTTGATGGGAGTCCAAGACACAGTAAACTGTGATGGTGATGACTTATTATCGCCAGCACGTTTCAGCTATATCCTTGCTGCAGATGGTGAAATTAGATATGTTTAGGACGCAGCTAGACTATGGTTCAGTTGTACCAAGTGCTGTGGTGTTAAAACCACCATCCACATAGGTGATTTCTCCGGTGATGCCGCTGGCCAAATCGCTACATAAAAACGCTGCAACATTACCTACCTCTTCAGTCGTAACGTTACGCTTCAACGGAGCATTTTTTTCATTGTAGTTTAAGAGTTTATTAAAATCGGCAATGCCTGCCGAAGCAAGTGTCTTAATCGGGCCTGCGGAAATGCCATTAACACGAATACCCTTGTGGCCGAGATTCATTGCTAAATAACGAACACTGGCTTCCAGACTGGCTTTAGCTAGACCCATTACGTTGTAGTGTGGCATGGTGCGTACCGCGCCGAGATAGCTTAATGTTAGCAGCGCAGCGGCACGGCCTTCCATCATGGGTAACGCGGCTTTAGCCATCGCCGGAAAACTGTAAGAACTAATGTCATGCGCAATTCGGAAAGATTCGCGGGTAAATCCATCAAGAAATTCACCAGCGAGGGCCTCGCGTGGAGAAAAAGCGATTGCGTGCACGAAGCCGTCGAATTTATCCCAATGTTTGCCAAGATTAACAAATAGCTGGTCAATTTCAGCATCACTCGTTACATCGCACGGGAATATTAGTTCACTGTCAAACTCTCGTGCGAGATCGCATACTCGGTCACGTATGCGCTCACCCTGATAGGTAAATGCCATTTCTGCGCCTTCACGCCACATGGCTTGTGCCACACCATAAGCGATAGAACGATTACTAATCATACCCGTAATCAAAATGCGTTTATTTGTCAGAAATCCCATGTTATTCCTTTTGAAGTGTTGCTTAATAATTCCCGCAATTATAGCCTTACTATCATTTCCACGCGTTACGCTGATACAACCTAAAATCTGTGATTGAAATTTAATTACGTTATTTCAAAGGGTTTTCCTCGAATTTCTACCAAGCGATAAAACGTGTGTGTCGACACGCCCATAATCTTGCAGGTTTTAGAGACGTTTGAAGTTCTGATGCAAGATTGAGCAATCCTGCTTTATGTTTAATTGTTGAGTTGCTGGTAATGAAAAATGAGCGTTACCTTTCTTTAAGTTTGATGACGGATTTAATACCCATATCAAACTGGTAACGCTCACTTTTACAAAATATTGTCAAATCAGATGGAGATATTTCAAATTCACATGATGGCGGTCTTAATTCAAAAGCGCGCCGCCATCATATCCCAATCATGGCTTAGAATGCTCTGCTAGCCACTTTCGTGCCAATGCCTGTGCCTGTTCTATTTGCACTTTTGCCAATTTGTATTCAATATTTTTTCTACTTCTCTCAGCCGCTTCGTACCCTTCTCCCGCTGCCAAGTTATACCACATGTGCGCTTGGACCCAGTCCTGTGGTACGCCTTGGCCACTTTCATACATCACCCCCACGCTGTGCTGCGCTTTTGCATTTCCTTGGTCGGCTGACTTTAGATACCACGATGCTGCTTCCTTGAAATCCTGTGGCACGCCTTGGCCATTTTCATACAGCAAACCAAGGTTGTATTGCGCTACTGCGCTACCCTGAGCGGCCGCTTTGCGATACCACCACGCAGCTTCTCTGTAATTTTGCGGCACACCTTTACCATTATGGTACATCTGACCTAGATTAAACTGTGCACCTGCATGACCTTGTCCGGCCGCTCTGTGATACAGAGAGTCTGCCTCATCATAGTCTTGAGAAACACCTTTACCATACTGGTACAAACCGCCAAGAGAGGTTTGTGCATCCGCAAGCCCCTGCCTAGCTGCATATCTATACCATACAGCCGCTTCTTTGAAGTCTTGAGGAACACCTTGACCCTTGTGGTACATCAAACCAAGATTATATTGAGCAACTGCATCGCCGTTGACTGCAAGCCGACGAAATTCTTTTAATGCAGCGGGATAATTACCTTTCTCATAAGCCTCAGTTGCATCTTGCAAATCAGCTTGCGCACCTGCACTCATCGCTAAAAAAATCATTGTCAAAAACAATCTGAATAAATTTACCTTAATTGTGTTGTGCATTTTGATTCCTCGTAATTTAAGTCTATTAACCCGACGTAATTCTGTTTTACCCTACACCGTCGCTATTGCCTTCGATCTGCTGATACATCTTACTCGTGTTTTAAAACACTGAGCTTGAGTGGGTGGATATAATCTCTAACAGTGTTTTTACATCCTACCACCATCATCATCAGCACTCAAACTCCATTCAAGCTATTGCTATGTGTAACACTCATCATTTTATCAGTCTGCATTGAATTAAAATTAAACAATTTTCGGCGAAACAGGAGGTTGTACGCCCATAGGGCGTGTATTTATGGGGTGCAAGACTTCGCCGGAGTTGGCGACAGCTCCAGAGCTGAGGTAGCTGCTCGTCTGAGACCGGGTGGAGTGTAACGAGATAGCGAACTATCAGTCCATGGGATAACGAACCTGTTTCCGCGGTGTATGACGGCGAGCTTGCAACCTCGTGATGAAGCTGGAATAAACGCGGCACGCCAGTGTGGCGGGTAAAGCGATGTTGCGGCATACTATATAATTGAGGGTGGAACGATAGGTTTTGTCGTAAATTTTGGCTCGGACGTTCCGTCTAGTGTGATTATTCCCGATACGTAGCTGGCCACTGTTTATAGCCCGTTGATGAGAGACATTATGCAATGCTGATTGACGTACATGCGTCGTAATGAATTATGCTCCTGCGGTAGTGGCAAGCGCTACAAACACTGCTGTGGTCTGCATCAAAATGCTCCTTTTCAGGTGCGTGTCGAGGCATTGGCGGCTCACCGGCAGGGATTGCTTGGACGTGCAGAAGTGCTGTACAAAAAAGCTTTAGTCGAAAATCCCGCCGACCTTAATGTGCTGCATATGCTGGGTGTGGTGCAATTGCAGCGCTTGAATTACCACGAAGCCCTTAAAAACCTTTTGGATACGGCGGAACGGACCGGTTGGGCTCAGCCCGAGATTCGACACAATCTAAGCCTCGTATTGGCCAGGCTTTTAACCCGGAAGGCCAACGACCGACAGACAGAACTCTTGACCGAGTTTGTGGCTTGGAAGCTCGAGCAGCAGCAGGAGGTCAAGGCGGTTTCCCCGCTAGTGTCTGTCGTCCTGCCCACATACAACCATGAACGCTACGTGGCTCAGGCGATAAACTCGGTGCTCGGCCAAACTTACCCTCACATCGAATTGATAGTCATTGATGATGGGTCGACAGATCGTACGCCAGAGAAGGTGACCAACAGCTTGGCGGGCGCATCCTGTCCGGTCCGTTTTATGGCCCAGAACAACCGGGGAGCCCCCGCGACCCTCAATGAGGGGGCTGAAATGGCACAGGGCCAATACCTTGCCTTCCTCAACTCCGATGACTATTACGATCCAGAGCGTATTGCCTGCCTTGTGGAGGAGATCGCCGGTCTCGCGATTCCATGGGGCTATTCGCTGGTGACCAGCGTGCGTGACCATACGACAACATCAGTCTCTGATGCGCATCGCCAGCGGCAGCTGGGCTATCTGGGCCGGGCCTCGAACAGTTTCGCTCTGGTTTCCCACAATACGTTAATCTCGACTGGTAACCTGTTCGTCGAACGTCAGTTCTTCCTCAATCTCGGCGGCTTCCGGGATTATCGCTACAACCATGATTGGGATTTCTGCCTGCGGGCGGCAGCGCTAGCCGAGCCCCTGGTCGTACTTCGTCCGCTCTACTTTTATCGAATCCACGAAAGCAATACCATCAAAGAGTCGAAGACGACGGTAACGGCGGATGCGGATAAAGTGCTTGGTAATTTCGTTGCTACCGCGTTGAACAACACGGCGCCTTGCACCAACCCATTGTCACCACAATGGCCGGCGAACCGGGTGGTGATGCTCAAACATCTCTTCTCTGCTGGAGAAGGGGCGTTGGTACCAAGCCACATAATGCGCCAGCTGGCTGCGGAAATGCGTGCCACCATGGCATTGCAAAGCACCCCAGCGCATTTGCCCACGGTACCTTATGGCCTGCGGAGAACTGCAGTCGTTGTGCTAGGCATGCATCGCAGCGGCACGTCCGCCTTCGCTCGCATGCTCAATCTTTGCGGCGCCTTCCTGCCGGCCAAGCTGAAACCGCCGCATCTAGGCAACAATCCAAAGGGTTTCTGGGAACCGGAGGATGTGGTCGAACTCAACGAGAGGATTCTTGGGCAACTGGGTGGAGGTTGGGGCCGGGTCGGATTTACGCTGCCGGCAGACGGCGATCTGGTCGACGAATTCGTGAGTGACGCCCGCGCTCTCCTTTCTTCCGAGTATGGCGATGCGAAGACGATCATCATCAAGGATCCTCGCATCGGCGTATTGGCCCCTCTGTGGCACCGGGCGCTCCTTGCCGCCGGCTATCGTCCGGTTTATGTCATACCCGTGCGCCATCCTTTGGAAGTAGCACAGTCGTTGCATGCCCGGGGGGACATGACCATCGGCAGTGGATTGTTACTCTGGCAGGCCTACATGGCGCGGATTGAGACTTTTGCCGAGGGGCAGACGGATGTCATTCACGTTCGTTTCACAGACCTGCTGGCCGACTGGCGCCAATTGGTCCGTCGGATCGGAGACCGACTCGATCTCCGACTTAACGATCTTAGTCAGGCAGACGCTATAGACCAATTTCTCGATCTGGCCCTGTACCGACAGAGAGTTGGGGATGACGACGCGCTCGCTGCGTTTCTCGAAGACTCGGCAGAGCATGGCCTCCGGGCGCTATACCGGTCATGTATCGACCGATGTAATCAAGATGCCGTTGCTTATCCTGTCGTTCCAGAAGCGGCTGGCCGTTATATATCCATGACCGCGGAAAGCTCAGTGCCCTCGACAACGACTGCGAGCTTTGTCCTTTGTATCGAAAACAACGGCATCCGCGACCAAGCGCTTTTGCTCTGCGAGAGCATCCGACGCTTCGGCGGACGCCACCGAGATGCACCTGTTCTCGCTTTCTCACCGAGGCCTGGACTTGGTATCGATGCAGAGACCCGCAGCGCACTAACCGACCTTTGCGTTCAGTATGTGGATGAACCGCTGAACACTTTCTGTCCCGAGTATGGCTCTGCCAACCGTGTCGTAGCGGCGGCCTGGGCCGAGACCCATTGCACCTCGGATTTTATCGTCGTGCTCGATAGCGATACGGTGTTTCTCAACGAGCCGCAACTGCCTGACGAAGCGGATGTCGCCGTCAGGCCGGTGGACTCTAAGGGCAGCGCCACCAGCGGCCCGGGTGACCCATTCGAGGCCTATTGGCAAATGCTTGCCGACATGGGCTCGACATCACTAGAGAGACTGCCCTACATGGATACGACGATAGGCCGGGAGCGCATTCGAGCATCATATAACGGGGGCCTGATCGTCGCGCGTCGAAAAAATGGTCTGCTCACTCGGTGGGCTAACCTGTTCACCCGATCGATAAAGGCGGGGCTGCGGCCCTATCGCGGCAGTGGTTTGAGTATCTTTGCCTCCACCGGCCACGTCGGACAGGTCGCCAGCGAGCACTGGGGATCCAATCAAGCAGCCCTTGCACTCACCGTCTGGGCCGGAACCGATCGGGTCGTTCATTATCCTGCCTGCTACAACGTGCCCTTGCACTTGGTTGCTTCGCAAGGGGACATCGACGCGGCCTGGTCCGCTCAGCCACCGATTCATCTGCATTATCATTGGATGTTCCAGCCTGAGTATCACGAAATCGCAATGGAACTCATGGCTAAGCTTGGAGTACCA
Organism: Candidatus Nitrotoga arctica; assembly: GCF_918378365.1. Classification (NCBI taxonomy): domain Bacteria; kingdom Pseudomonadati; phylum Pseudomonadota; class Betaproteobacteria; order Nitrosomonadales; family Gallionellaceae; genus Candidatus Nitrotoga; species Candidatus Nitrotoga arctica. The sequence continues at coordinate 1,559,928 of NZ_OU912926.1, forward strand.
GAAGACCGTCTCAGTTGGCTGGCGCGGCGCATTCCTCTCCAGAATTCTTAAACATTAAGCCCCCAAAGTCGCCACCATACGTTTTGCCGCTCATGTCCAACGTTAGTCGAAAGAAATACGAGGTCAACTATATGTTTAGAGAAGTATTAAAATTTTGGTTTGAAGAAATTGATCCAAAAATGTGGTGGGTTACAGACTCAAGCTTTGATAATGAAATTAAAGATAGATTTACTAATCTTGTTAGCCAAGCGGCTCAAGGCGGGTTATATGCTTGGAGAAAAGAACCAAAAGGGCGACTTGCAGAGATCATTTTAATAGATCAATTTTCAAGAAATATTTTTCGAAATACACCAAGAGCCTTTTCCAATGATCAAATGGCATTGGTGTTAGCTCAAGAAGCTGTTGAAGCTAAAGTACCACATGTATTAAGCAAAACAGAATGTGGGTTTCTATTACTCCCATATATGCACAGTGAGTCAAAGATAATTCACGAGGTTGCCGAAATCCTATATCGTGAATTTGCAACTCAATATAACTACGAATATGAGCTTAAACATAAAGCAATCATAGATCGTTTTGGAAGATATCCTCATAGAAATGCTATTTTAGGCCGTGAATCCAGCCCTGAAGAAATTGAATTTTTAAAACAACCAGATTCAAGTTTTTAACAGTGTTACAACCGCCCTTCAGTGTTACCCCGCCAACCCCACATAAACATTCTGCACGTCATCATCCGCATCGATGGCTTCGAGGAAGGCTTCGACTTCTTCACGTTCGGCATCGTTGCTGATGGTGACGGGATTTTTGGGGCGGTAGCCAACCATTGCGGAGGTGACGGTGAAGCCTTGTGCGGGTAGCGCTTTGCACACGGCATCCAGATCGGTGAACTGGGTGATGAAAAGAGTAGCACCGTCATCCGCAGGCTCAAAATCTTGCGCGCCCGCTTCAATTGCGGCGATTTCGGCATCTACATCTTTTGTATTGGGTGTCGCTTCAATCATGCCGACATGGTTGAAATCCCATGACACAGAACCGGGCGCACCCAACTGTCCTTTGCGGAACAGCACATTCATGCTGGATTTAGTGCGGTTGATGTTATCGGACAGACATTCAACGATGACGGGTACACGGTGCGGCGCGAAACCTTCGTACACCAGATGTTCCATGTGAAGCGGACCATCCAACAAGCCTGCGCCTTTTTTGATGGCGCGATCTAAGGTGTCTTTCGGCATAGAGGCTTTTTTGGCTTGCTCAACCACCAGACGCAAACGTGAGTTTGAACCAATGTCAGCACCGCCCTTTGCGGCCACCATGATTTCTTTGGCTAGCTTGCCGAAAATCTTACCCCTTGCATTCGCTGCGACTTCTTTGTGCCTTGCTTTCCACTGTGCGCCCATGTCTGTTCTCTTCTGTGATGGTTAATACAACAATCGTTGAGGAGGCATCTTGCCTCAAGTGGCGTGGTGGTTCAACCTACAATGGCCGATATTGCAAGACCTCGTCATTCCCGCGCAGGCGCGAATCCAGCGATGTTATTCAAAATGCCTTTGGAAAAATCCCTGGTAACAGACTCGATTGGTGGTTTTGTTTTTGACTTCCTCAGACCGTTCATGTGTTTGGGGCTTTATCAATTGAGTCTGACCTTATTGATTTTCACTCAGCCACCAATTCATTGCACTACCACTGGATGAGAGTGCGGCCAAGAAGCACAAAAGGAAATCAATTGAGTCCAGAAATCGACTCAAAAATCGCAAAATTGCGTTCGAATTCAGAAAAACAGAAAACTGACTGAATCCCAGCTAATTCGTCGCTTTGACGACGGATTTATAGAAGTGCCCTAAAAAATAAGCATTTTGCTTATTCTTTTTTATAGTACATCAATTTATTATTTGATCATCCAGAGACCGAAGTGGGTTGGTAAGAATTTACAATAGAAAGAAAAATTTTATGTTAACAATAGCAAATAGAGGCGGGAAAGCGGGAATATTATTGCTGATGGCCACCCTCTTATCGGGATGCGCCGGGGCGCGGTTCTACAGTGAGGCCAGAGACAATCAAGGGAAAGCGGCCCACGCCGCCTGGCAGAAGGTGGACTTAACCAAAATGGTAAGCACCGACAGGGACAACCTGAATCAAGTGCTGCAGGCGCAACTTGATACGCAAGACAAGCTGGCCGCAGCCATTCGCAACAACAAGCTACGCGCACTTATCGAGCAGGAGGTGGGTGAGACAAATAAGAAAGAACATACAGGCCTCCTCGCCAGTATCGAAGCGAGCCTAAACAATCTAGTCAAACCCGATGCAAGCAACGAAAAAGACGCTTCTAAAATCATCGCTGAGTCCCGCGAAGCAATTGAGACTTACCAGTCAGCCCTCACTGAAAAGGGTGTCTACGACCGCATTTTCTCGCGCAACGGCTTGGACGTTCCGTCCTGCGATGAAGTGAAGGACTCAAAGATTCCAGATGCTATTACGGAGTTCGAAAAGACCGCCAGCACTATTCAGAAGACATTCATTACGGGTGCCCTGAAAGAGGTAAGGAATGAGTGCGAAGACCCCATTAGCAAGAAATTCGATGCAGCATTTAGCGGTTTTGAAGGAGGTGCCATAGCGACCGCCGTCAAGCAACAGAAGGATGATGAAAAAAATCTGGCTGAAGCAAAGGCGAAGACGGAGAACTTGCGGACAAAATATAAGGTTGCGCTAAGTGCATACAACGCTGCGGTGACCGCAGCAGCTACTCCAGGCGCCCAGGACACGGCCGTCACCCCGGCGCCGACAAGGGCGGCCACGTCCGGTGACAAGGTGTGCCCGGATGGTCCGAAGACTGGTGACGATGCGGTCGTTAAGGCCGGGGAAGCGGGCAAGTACTTGTGCCGAATTGTTGCACTTATCGACGAGGCAGACGACGCATTCTCTATTTCCTTCATCAGCAAGGAACGCCTGGACGCGCTGGATAAGTTCGTGACGACGGTCACGAAGACCAACCTCGACGGTAAACTCCCCGACGATGCCAGCGAGGCCGCCAAAGCGTTCGTCCTCCTGCCAAAGCTAATGGTCGACGCTAAGGAATCCATCGCAGCAGCTAAAAAACCGTTGATGCTGCCTCTCATGATTAGGCGCAACATGGAGCAGCTCAAGCTGGACGGTGCCAACAAGGAAATTACGATTCTTGAGACCCGGGTTCAGCTATCCAAAGCCATTGTGGACACGCTGTATGCGCAAGCTGTACAGGTGTGGCGAGCGTATGAGACTCTAACATCAGATGGAAGCAAAGAAGGGTACCCGGATATGCGATCCGTTCTGCCGATGAAAATGGTGGAGGCGTTCTCCAAGGCATCCAAAGATCAGAAGGAGGTTCTCTACAATTCGGCGTCCATGTACTCGGATGCCTTAAATCGCCTCAGCGCAAAGCGCTACAAACTTGAGTATCAGCGCATCGCCACCTTCCAAGAGGTTTCGCTCTCCTACGCTGAGGTTAACCTGAAGCAGTGGAGTACCCTGATTGGCGGGTCGGTCGATCAAGTGGCGGAATCAGCTTCCTTGGGGATTAAACCTGAGACCATCGCCGCGCTTCTCAACACCATCGGCATATTCTATATTGGACACGGGGTGAGCAAATGAACAAGTTGAATTTTAGTGCACTTATAGGGGTTGTCGTCGCGCTGTCGCTTCTGGGAGGCTGCGCCAGCACGTCGCAGCCGGCATTGGATCAAGCCAACAATGGTGCGGCTCTGATGCTGTCCTTACAGGCGGAAATTGCGAAATTCAATGCGGTTCAGACCGCCATCCTGAAGGATCGGGTTGCGAGCATCAAGGATCAGCAAAGTGTCATGGCCACGTACGAAATTGACTTCAACTTTGACGAAAAGCTGCTCCTTCTTGCCGAGAAAAAGGATGTTGTTGACCTGTACAAGGCACTCACGGACTTAAGCGATGGCCGAATCAAGGATGAGCAGGCATTAAATACCAAATTGGCCGAAATTTCCGCCGCTCTCGACAAGCTCCTCACACCATTGCCAGATGTCTCGAAGGACTTGACGGAAGCACAAACGGCGTTGGCCGTCCTGGGGGAACAGCTCTCGGTGAAGGAGCGCATCGCCATCGTCACTGATTTTGCGAAAACTTTGGACAAGGCCATTAAGGATAACAAACAGAAAATTAGAGACGCCCAAAATTTAACTCCCACTGCTCCTGTTCAGGAACCTAAGCCCGCAGGTGCGTAAGCATTTCATTAACTGAAAGGAGAAGTAAATCATGGTCACTGACAATAAGAACTCTCCTATACCCGCGGCCCCGGAGCCCGTCTTTCTGGCTTTTAGTACGGACGGTGCAAGCCCCGAGGAGCTCTACTTTCGTGCCTTTCTTGCGACCGTGAAAATATGCTCGCGAGCTAAGGCAAAGTTTAACGTGCTGGCAGTTGATCGGCTGACGTCCGCTGGCCGGGCCGATGCCAGGGCGAGAAGCATGCAAGCGGTCCAAGAACTCCACCTCGTTGAGGAACTTAGCGGTGCGGTGACGGACGGCAAAATGGCCATCAACCCACCCTCCGCTATCCAGGTGGCCAACACGGAGAGTCTGGCGGACGATTTGGCGAAGCTCTCTGCCCAGGAGGCGAACTTCAACGCCATCGTCAATATTTTTGTGGAGGCTGGAACCGCCTTCAACGTAATTCATGGAAAGCCGCTTCCGCGGAAACCCACGTCCATCACCGTGTAACCACTCTGATATTTGATCTTCCAACCGTCATTAATCTGATAGAGCGAATGGGAATGAGGGTTACTACAGCGACGAAGTCCGCCTCATCGTCCGGCGATGCCTGTATTGAGGTATCCCAGAAGCTTCCCACCTAAATTAATCACAGGAGACAACACTCTCATGCCAATCACCACCGAATTTACTACGTTTACCCGCGACGTGCTCGGACGCTACGTCTGCAACACTTTTGACGAAGTGCTCCTCACCATAGACGCGAATGCCCGTTCCGCTGCCGGTTTGCCCGTTCGCGGCGACCTGCGGCCTTTCGATTTCATCATCATTGGTGGCGGCACGTTCGGTGCCGCGCTTGCCGAACACCTTTGGTTCCGCAGCACTAAGCGTAATGAGCGCATCCTCGTGCTCGACGGCGGACCGTTCGTTCTACCGGAGCACGTGCAGAATCTTCCGGTGCTCGGCCTCGGCGCCGCCGATCCGTCGTCGGTCGCAGAGTACAATACGATGAACGAGGATAATAAACGCAAATGGCGTAAAGAAGTGTGGGGGTTGGCCTGGAACGCTCCAGAGAAATTTCCCGGCCTGGCCTACTGCGTCGGCGGACGCTCTCTGTTCTGGGGCGGCTGGTCGCCGCGGCTGCTGGATTCGGAACTGCCGAAAAACGTCTGGCCCAAGGCGGTGCTGGACGACCTGATGCCAAAGAATCTGCCCGACGGCCGCAAAGGCTACTTCCGTCAGTCAAGCGATCAGATTGGTGTCACCGAAACGAACGACTTCATCTTTGGCGATCTGCACCGTGCGATGCGAAAGCAGCTTTTCGAGGGACTCTCTACAATAACCGACGCGATGGATATCGCGACCCTGCCGGATCATCCGGCGGTCGAGTATCTCGACACGCCCGCGACACTGGACGACTTGGCCAAGGTACTCGGCATCGACAAATTGCCGAGTCCGCCGCCACCCATCCAGAAACTCCGCAATGAAGCGAAACTCGAAGCGCCACTCGCCGTACAAGGACAATCTGGACACGCCGGATTCTTTCCCTTTAACAAATTCAGCACTGTCCCGTTGCTCATGAAAGCTGTGCGCGAGGCGGCTGACCAATCCGGTTTCGATGATGTGAAAAAACGGTTGATGGTCGTGCCACGGTGCCATGTTGTCCGGCTGAACACCGTTAACGACGTGGGCGGCCAGCGCGTGAGTGAGGTAATTACCGAACGCGGGTCGCTGCCCGTGTCGCCGGATGCCAAAGTTATCATCGCGCTTGGCACGGTCGAGAGCGCGCGGCTCGCTCTTCTCTCCTTTGGCAGCGACGGAAGAATCGGCAGGAATCTCATGGCTCATCTGCGCTCGAACGTGGACATCCGCGTGCCGCGCACGGCACTGACGGCTCTGTCGGCGACGGCGAAAGCGATCGAAGCGGCGGCATTGCTCGTCAAATGTCAACACTCGTTCAAGAAACCGGACGGATCCCCGGACGGCATCGGACACTTCCATTTTCAAATTACTGCATCGGGGCTGAGTGCAAGCGGGGTGGGCTCTGAGGCGGAGCTGTTCAAGAAAATCCCTGATATCGACACGTTCGACGCACACAAGAACGCGACTGACACGCACGTCGTGATTACCATCCGCGGCATCGGCGAGATGGAGCCAAAGAACGATAATGACTTCGGCAACTCGGTCACGCTTGATCTCGATACGCAACAGAACGACGAATTTCAGACGCGCAGAGCATGGGTGAACATCCAGCCAAGCTCTCGCGACGAGGCGTTGTGGAAGACGATGGACAAAGCTGCAGACGACATCGCGAAGATTTTCGCGAATGGGCACAAGATCGATGTGATTAAGAACGGGCAGGTGATTGCAACAAGCGTCGAGCCCAGCTCCCTTCCGACGATTCTGCCATATAAATTCTCCGACCTGAACGGCCCGGGTCGCCGCGATGGCCTCGGTACGACCCATCACGAAGCGGGTACACTGCGAATGGGAGAGGATCCTAACAAATCGGTAACCAATCCGAATTGTCGCTTTCACAATGTGACCAACACGTATGTTGCCGGACCTGCACTCTTTCCCACGATCGGCTCGCCAAATCCGATGCTCACGGGCATCGCTCTCGCCCGCCGCCTCGGAGATCACTTAATGTCGGAGCCGCCGCCCGCAACGCTGGAAGCTGGTTTTACCTACATCTTTGACGGCAGCGATACACAGTTCGCGAACTGGCAAATGGCCGGTGGGGGCTCCTTCTCTCGGTTTGGCCGAACTCTGATCGCGCAACAGGACGGCAAGGGAATTGGCTTGTTGTTCTACAAGCCTCAGCCTTTCGAGAATTTTATTCTGCGTCTCGATTTCCTGCTCCCGCATCCGCGCGGCGGCTACAACGACAATTCGGGCGTCTTCGTTCGCTTCCGCGACCCACGCTTGCCCGATCCGGCACCAGATCCGAACGATCCTGCGAACAATTCTGCGTTTGTCGCAGTACACACAGGGTTTGAAATCCAGATCGACGAAGAAGCACGCGGTGATAAGCGATTCGGCGAATCTGATGGTGCTTTCTTCTCCAGGACAGGAGCCATTTACAAGATCAAGTCGCATGGCACGGGCCAAGGGCAGCAGAATTACAAGAATAATCAGAATCTCGCAGCGGAGCGATGGCACAGCTACGAAATCGAAGTGAACAATCAAGACTATATTGTCCGGCTCAACGGCCAAGAAGCGACTCGGTTCCAGCGTGACGCGACCGATACGATCCGGGGGAATGCGCCTAGTACCGACCCTAACTCGGGTTTTATCGGTCTGCAGACACATACCGGCAACGTAGTCTTCGCGAATATCCGAATCAGGACAACATAGAAGGTGTTCTTCTAGCCTGAATATTGCATAAACTTTCCGCAGAGCATTACCTCGGTCTTGATGCAATTTTTTTGATTTCAGTCGACAGTCCCCCAACCCCCACTGGCAGGGTGAAGCGTGAAGTAGTTATAAAAAAGAGTGGGCGGCATCGTCTCGTGAGCCTAACGTGCCAGGTCATGAGGAAGCCAGCATGGCGCGCACCCTGCTGTTGGGTGAGTAGAGCCGCTTACAGACCGTCGACAGTAGCGCTTTGACCGGGCATGCCGTGGGCAGGTACAGCAACCCCTGTCTTTGTACTGTTTGGCACGCAGGGCGATCTTGAACAGCGAGAGGATGACTGTCTTGGGCTGAGCGGTAGCCAGCGCCCGCTGTTTGATCTAGTAGGTGTTCCGTTGGCCTTGCACGATGAATGGTTCATACGCATCATGCAGCTCGCTTTTCCGCGTCCCGCATAATGCGTATGCCGACACGCGCCAGATCGCCTAACGCACCAGGTTTTTCGATGCCAATAACGACCCGGCTGCAATGCCATTCGGTTAACATGCGCTGGGCAACGTGCTCTGCCAACGCTTCCAGTAATCGATAGCGACAGGGTGCTAGCCAACCGGCAAGCTGCTGCTCGATGAGAGTACGTGTCAGGCCAAGCGGGTGTGTACTTTCTAGTCTTAAATCGAAAACGAGCGGTCGTGAGTCTGCCCGTTCCCATTCGTACACGCCAATGATGGTATACAACGCAATTCCATCATGTGCGAGCGTGTGCGCCATCAGGCTGCGATGTTCCGCAATGTATGTGCTACAGCAACCATGTTGCGTAGGGCCGCTTCCACTTCCGGCCATCCGCGCGTTTTCAATCCGCAGTCCGGGTTAACCCACAAACGCTCGCGGGGAATAACAGCACATGCTTTGCGCATCAGACGTTGCATTTCTTCCTGACTTGGCACACGGGGTGAATGGATGTCGTACACGCCGGGGCCTATATCATTCGGATAATGGAAGGCACGGAAGGCTTCCAGTAGTTCCATATCCGAGCGCGACGTTTCTATCGTAATCACATCAGCATCCATCGCGGCGATGGCGGGCAAAATGTCGTTGAATTCTGAATAGCACATGTGCGTGTGAATTTGCGTGGTGTCCCGCACACCGCTGGTACTGATGCGGAAAGCGCGCACTGCCCAGTCGAGGTAATGCGCCCAGTCCTGCCGTTTGATCGGCAAGCCTTCGCGTAAGGCGGCTTCGTCAATCTGAATGATGCCAATGCCGGCCCGTTCTAAATCCTGTACTTCGGCGCGAATCGCCAGCGCGATTTGCAAGGCGGTGGCAGCGCGAGGAATATCGTTGCGCACGAATGACCATTGCAAAATGGTGATTGGTCCGGTGAGCATTCCTTTCATCGGTTTGTCGGTCAAGCTTTGTGCGTAGCAACTCCATTCGACGGTCATTGGGTGCGGGCGTGAAATGTCGCCATAGATGATAGGGGGTTTTACGCAGCGCGAGCCGTAGCTTTGAACCCAGCCGTATTGCGTAAAAGCAAAGCCTTTCAGCTGTTCGCCGAAGTATTCCACCATGTCATTACGTTCGGCTTCACCATGCACCAGCACGTCGATCCCCAGTTCTTCCTGCTTGGCCACCACATGATGGATTTCTGCCTGCATTGCCGTGCGATATTGCTCCTCGCTTAGTTTGCCTTGCTTGTATCCAGCGCGGGCACTGCGGATGGCTGCGGTTTGGGGGAAAGAGCCGATGGTAGTGGTCGGGAAAGCAGGCAGCTTGAATTGCTCTTGCTGTGCAGCGATGCGCTGGGCAAACGGTGTAGAGCGTTTTTCATCGGCAGGTTTCAAGGCTGCAATACGCTGATGCACTTCACGATCATGTCGTAGCGGCGAGTACACGCGGCTTTCCAATGCAGCATTGGTTTTGGCCAATTGAGGAGCGATGGCTTCCCTACCGTGCGATACACCTTGCGCCAAGGTGACAACCTCCTCGAGCTTTTGCGTGGCGAATGCCATCCAACTTTTGACGGTTTTATCCAGTCCGGTTTCTTGTGCTAAATCCACCGGTACATGCAACAGAGAACAACTGGGGGCAACCCATAGTCGATCCCCCAATGTTATGTGCAATTCTTCGAGGATGGATAACGAAGCAGGCAAGTTGTTGAGCCAGATATTACGGCCATCTACAATACCTGCAGAAAGGATTTTATCCACCGGGAAATCACGGATAAAGATATCAGCTTGCTGCGGAGCGCGCACCAAGTCGATATGCAGGCCGGCAACCGGCAAGGCTTTGAGCGCTTCGGCATGGTCTTCCACGCTATCGAAATAGGTGGCGAGCAGAATTTTGGGGGCGTCCTGCGACAGGCTGGCATAGGTGTGAGCGAGTGCTGCCACCCATTCCTGCGGCAAATCGAGTGCCAGCACAGGCTCGTCAATTTGCACCCACTCCACGCCTTGCGCGTTCAGGCGCTCCAGAATTTGCTTGTACACCGGAATTAGCTTGGGCAATAAATTCAGGCGGTTCAGACCGGCATGTTTTTCTTTACCGAGATACAGGTAGGTGAGCGGGCCAATTAATACCGGCTTGGCATTGATCCCCAGTGCCTGCGCTTCACCTACTTCATCGAATAGCCATGTGCTATTCAGGTTGAACTCAGTAGAATTCAGAAATTCCGGGACGAGATAGTGATAGTTGGTGTCAAACCATTTTGTCATTTCCATGGCGGGCTGTTGTGCATTGCCTCGCGCAAGCTGGAAATACTGCTCCAGTGTTGATAAACCTGTAAAACCGAATCGTTCGGGCGCGGCACCCAAGAGGACGGTCATATTCAACATTTGGTCGTACCATGCGAAATCCCCAGCCGGAATCAGAGCAATTCCCGCATCGCGCTGCACTGCCCAGTGCCGTGCTCGTAATTCTTTGCCAATGGCGAGCAGGGATGCTTCGTCCAATTGGCCATTCCAATACGATTCCAAAGCCTTTTTGAGTTCGCGTTGCGCGCCGATGCGTGGAAAGCCAAGATTGTGCGTAATTGCCATGATAATCCTCCGTTGGAAAGGATGGCATCTTCGGCAAATTCCTATTATTATGCAAAATCATTATTTTCGTGTTAATCATTAAATTATTTAATAATGCTATCCATTCTGGAATTTCGCCATTTACGCATGTTGGAAGCCTTGGTCGGGAGCGGCAATCTGTCGCGTGCCGCGCAACGCTTACACCTAACACAATCGGCAATTTCGCATCAGGTCAAACAAATAGAAGATCATTACGGCGTTCCGTTGTTTGAGCGCAAGACCCAGCCTTTGCGTCTGACGGCCGCCGGCCAGCGACTGCAGGTTTTGGCGGGAGCGGTGCTCGCGCAGGTGGCGGAAGCCGAGCGCGATATTTCGCGCATTGTAGAAGGACAGGCCGGACGCTTGCGCATAGCGGTCGAGTGCCATACTTGCTTCGAATGGCTAATGCCCGCGATGGATGTTTTTCGTGAGCATTGGCCAGAGGTTGAGTTGGATTTGGTATCCGGTTTTCATGTTGATCCGCTGGCACTGCTGCGCGAAGACCGCGCCGACCTGGCCGTGGTATCTGAGTACCGCAAGAACGGAATGACTTATCACTCTTTGTTTGGTTTCGAAATTGTCGGTATCGTCTCTTGTTTACACAAATTGGCGCAAAAAGAATACCTCACTCCCCCCGACTTTGCCGACGAAACGTTAGTGACCTACCCGGTACCTGAAGAAATGCTGGACGTTATTCGTAATTTTCTGAAGCCGCATGGCGTTGAGCCGAAACGACGAACCGCCGAACTAACCGTTGCAATTTTACAATTGGTTGCCAGCCGCCGAGGTATCTCCGCCATGCCGAACTGGGCGGTGCAAAGCTATTTGAAAACCGGCTACGTGCATAGTATGCGCCTAGGCAAGGAGGGATTGTTCGGCGAGTTGTATGCCGTCACACATGTGGAGGCTGCACAGGCTGTCTATATGCAGGATTTTCTAGAAACCGTGCGAACGGTCAGTTTTAACCGTTTGCCGGGGCTGATACCGTTATCGATCCCTGAGGGATGAGTTTTTATATTTCTCCGTGTCCAAGTGCAACATCATCTTCAGTTTTTGAAGTTATCTCTCTGTTGTGCCCAGCTGTGCCATCGTTTCGATCGTTGACAGGTCGAGCACTTTATTTAAAATCACTTCGAGCGGCCGTCGAAGTTGTGTATGGGCACAGACGCCAGGTCAATATTCTCAAGACAGCGAATATTGATGGCGGCCATCGGATTGCCTTTTGGATCGACGCCTTCTCCGTATGGAAGAATGCCGCAGACGGGGCAGAAACGATGCTTAATAACGTGCTTATTGAAGGTGTAGGTGCTAGTCGCATCTTCGGCGGTAAGCAGGCGAAGATTGGTTCGTGGCACAAACCACAAAAGCGATCCTCTACGTGAACAAATTGAGCAGTTGCAGGAGATCGCTTGGTCTAGCTCACCTTCAACTTCAAGTGTAATTTTTCCGCAATGACAGCTGCCTTTGTAAATCATTGGCTATCTCCGTATTCGTTAAATTCAGCGTAAATTGAACAATGCATAACTTTGCTTCGTGACGAACAACAACAGGAACAGGATCATAAATACCGCTTTAGATATGACCTGTCCTGAGGGCTGCTTTGAAGGCAGTAGAGCCAGTGCAGTCAAGTTAATGAAACACTCCAAGGAAATGGTAGTGGGCCTTAGCAGCCCATCTTGGCCATGTCCGCCTGCATTTCTTCGGGCGTCACATCGCGCGTATGGGTGGCTATCGACCAACGGTGTCCAAATGGGTCTTCCACTTGACCGTAACGGTCGCCCCAAAACATATCCGCAATAGGCATGGTAATTTTTGCACCCGCTGCCACGGCTTGCGCCATGGTTTCGTCCGCGTTTTCGATTTGCAAATGGATCGTGATCGGTGAGCCTTTCAATGTTTTTGGTCCAAATGCGCCCCATTGCGGGTTTTCTTCAGCGAGCATCAATTGTGAGTCGCCAATCTGGACACAGGCGTGCATGAGTTTGCCGTCTGGGCCTGGAAGACGCATTACCTCTATGGCATTGAATGCTTTTTTGTAAAACTCAATAGCGTCCGATGCGCCTGCGCAGATGATGTGCGGAGTGATCGAATGCATGCCATCAGGAATAGCTTTAACTTTTAAACTGGTCATGGTTAATTCTCCTAATTATCGATAAATATTAAATTATTTACTTCTCGCGTACTGCCTTTTGATCAGCTACTTAATTCGCATCATAAGCTCGCTGTATATCTGCAATCACGATCTTCGACATAGTCATCATTGCTTGCATCACACGTCCCGCTTTCACAGGGTCTGGGTCACTTATCAATTGTATGAGTTGCTTGGGAACAATCTGCCACGACACGCCGTATTTATCGTCCAGCCACGAGCATTGGCTGGGCTTGCCGCCAGCGACCAATGCGTCCCAGTAGTAGTCCACTTCTTCCTGAGTTTCGCAATTCACGACGAAAGAGGTCGCAGGTGAAAATTTGTACATCGGCCCATTGAGCGCCATAAATTGGCGTCCCTCCAGCTCAAAATTTGCGGTCATCACTGTGCCCTCTGGCATGGGCGCGCCTTTGCCGTAATGAGTGACTTTCAATATTTTTGAGTTTTTAAAAATAGAGATGTAATAGTTCATCGCTTCCTCGGCTTGCCCGGCGAACAATAAACACGTGGTGATTTTTTGCATGGTTTTTCTCCTATTTTGGTTGAATATGATTCAGTCGCTGTGCCAGATAGTCCGCTAAACGGTCAAACGTGCTGTTCCATCCTTCGTTATGCCCCTCTTGCTCGAACAATGACTGGAATGGTGTTTGCCTCAGCACCATCGTAGTTTTTTCGTGATTCTCGGTAAGTGTGATAGTGATTAAGTTTTCTATGCCTCGCTCGCCTGTTTCTTCCCACGCAAAGGTAAATGCCAGTAATTCAGGCTCGACTACCTCACGAAATTCGCCACCGTGCCATAGCAAATCTCCGGTTTCAACAGAACGCAAACAATTGCGCCAGCGAGCGCCCGACCGCGCATCCCACATCACATTGACTGCGGGATGGTGGCTGGGCCCCCACCAATTCAACGCGTGCTTGGGATCAGTCCAAGCCTTCCACACTAACTCTCTTGGCGCATCGAATGTGCGAGTGATGATAAGTTCGTTGGGTTTCCCTGTCGTTGTTAAATAAGCATCGAGCCGCGCCAGTGTTTGCTGGCCACCCTCAATCGCGCCAAATTCAGCCAAAGCTTTGCGTTGCGCTTCTGACTCCAGGATTATTCGCAGTGTGACCTGCGTCTGATCACCCAAGTCTTGCAACGTCACGGTGGTGTTGAACTCGGCATGGTCAGGGTCGTCGCCGCCGTGCTCGTAGGCCATGAAAGTCGGCTCGGTGATGGTGGTGTAGCGAATCCAGTTGTTGTAATTTATGCCCGGGCTACCGTCTGCGTTGGCGGGTGCGTGCATGATGTAGCGCCACAGTCCGCCCACACGCACGTCCATCTCGAAAATCGTATTGGTAAAACCGTTTGGCCCCCACCAATGTTGGATGTGCTCGGGCCGGGTGAACATTTGCCAGACGCGCTGGATTGGCGCTCTTACGGTGCGGGTAATGACAATCTCGTTGGATTTCTCGGGAGCTACGGCAGACATGGTCAGATGCCTTTCTTGATCATCGCGACCAGTTGGTCGAGCGCTGTACCCCAGCCGCTTTCAAAGCCCATCGCAGCGTGTTGCTTGCGACCTGTTTCATCCGCGTGAATCACCGTGGCGGTGTAGCGTGTGCCGCTTGGGTGGTCTGCCAGCTCGATCATGGCGGTGAACTTGAAATCTACTTGTTCGTCTCCGCAAGTTGGACTGGGTGTGCTGGGTCGAAAGCCTGGCAACAAGGCATTAGTCCAGACCAGTTTTTCGTTGGGGATGACTTCCAGGTAGCAGCCGATATTGGGGAAGTCCTTACCTTCTGGTGACTGCATGGTGGTGCGGAACATGCCGCCGGGTCGCAGATCAATCTCAGCGTCTATTGTTTTCCATGGCAGCGGGCAAAACCATGGTTTGAGCAGTGCCGGCTCAGTCCAAGCGCGCCAAACAAGTTCTTTGGGGACATCGACGATGCGCTCAAAAGTGAGGTCAAGTTTGGGGTTGAATTGGCTATATGTTGCATTGGTCTTCACTTTAACTCTCCTTTGGTGGATTGATATCGGGGTCTGGGTTTTGTTGCAGGGTGAGTAAATAAGTATCCAAGCGGTCCAGCCGCTCTTCCCAAAACTGTTTGTATTGACCAATCCAGTCCATCGCCACTTTGAGCTGTTCAGCGTCAATACGGCAGGGCCGCCACTGCGCGTCGCGCCCTTTAGTGACCAGCCCCGCTTTTTCCAGCACTTTGATGTGCTTTGATACGGCAGGCAAGCTCATCGCAAATGGTGCAGCAAGCTCGTTAACCGACGCTTCACCTTTAGCCAGACGCGCCAACATCGCCCGCCGTGTGGGGTCGGCCAAGGCGGAGAAGGTCACGCTGAGACGGTCTAATGTGACATTTGTGGACATGTGTATCTATCCAGTTGGATAATTAACTAATTGGTTTATTATCAGGCTGAATTTTAAGGCTGTCAATCGTATGAGAATTCTCAGTTGATGCCGAGCGCGATTGAGACTGTGCTAATTGTCGGCTGAATTAGCTGTTGCAACACTAATAGTGTATTAAACGGATATGCACGAAATCAACTACGCATCCATCTAAATTGTTGGAGATACTGTGCAGCAGTGATTCCGCTCAAACGCTTGAAAAGTCTGCTAAAAAAGAAAGGGCGTCATGACAGACAGCCAAAATCATTTACTACTGCACTTATTTATTTAAGACATACGAGCTCAGTCGGTCTCGCCGATCTGGATCAGCAAATCGGCTGGATCGTGGATCGCCGCCGCCATCGCTTGGGCCAAGTTCTCACCTACCAATTTGACGATGCCCGCATCCACTTTTCCTTGGTTCGCAAGTTCGTTCAGAAACCCGAGTACTTCGTGCGCTGCCAATCCCGCACGATAGGGACGATCCTGGGCCATGGCCTGAAAGATGTCCGCGACGCGCAGGATGCGCGCCTCGATGGACAGGCCTTTCTCGTGGATGTGGAACGGGTACCCCATGCCGTCTGGCTCCTCGTGATGGTACGCGGCCCACAGCGCAACTTCTTCGAATCCCCCAATGCTGCGCAGTATCTGGTAAGTCTCGAAACTATGGGTATTGATTATCCGCCGCTCGTGCGAATCCAGTGGCCCGGGTTTATCCAGTATCTCATCCGGTACGCGCAGCTTGCCGAGATCGTGCAACAAACCTGCGAGCTCAAGTTTGTCGCAATTTTCCTCATTTACCCCAGCGCGTTCTGCAAGAAAACGTGCCAAGCGAGCCACACCCAGCGAATGCTGTGCGGTAAACGGGCTTTTGGCATCGACAATGTGCGAAAAAATCAGTGCCAGCTGTTTGAGCTCCGCAAATAGCGGCTGATAGCTCTCACCGCGCGACAACAGGTCGCGCAAGTAATTTTGGATCGAGCGCGGCTCCAGTTGCAGCCAGAATGCCTCCGCCTCGGATGCCGCCAGAAAAGTGTCCACAAGCTCGGGAGCAAAATAGCTGCCGGCACTGCGTTGAATATGATCGCGGATCTCACCGAGATGATCGAACAAGACACCGCTGCTGTAGTAAGGCACAGCCAGCGCGTCCACGCGATCGACCATGAAAATGAGGTTTGCCTGTTGCATTTGTTGCGCGGTAAGCTCAGACGGAGGCAGCGTAGTCAGTTTGTCCCATCGTGTGTGATGGTAGCGTACAGGAATGGCCATGCGCGACAGTGGTGCGAACCCACTTAAAAGGCCATAGCCAATCTCGGCATGCACTTGCGAACCCTCCCAATCGAACTCGGCGACCAGATGATGATGCGTCTGCGTCGAGGACACGCCAATGTCGTGCAGCATACCCAAGTCGAACAGAAAGGTCGTCTCTGCTTCCGCCAACCCCTGAGTTCTGCCGCACTCTGCGGCCATGATGCCAACACGCTTGCCGTGGGCGACATCGTTGACCCCTACCAGATCGAGCGCATCGGACAACGCATAGATGACGTGACGGAGATCAGTTTGTTGAAGCGCTTTGGACATATACCGAACCTTTCTATTATTGGGTTGCAACAAACGCCAATTAGCCAGTTACTTTGAGCCTCGAACTTCTCTTTTGGGTCGAAGACCACAATCGTAATAAACGCCGTACTCGCAACATAGCATCGGTATTGTTGGAGTAATTAACGGGACTCTGAAATAACATACAAATATTTCCGCTATTTTTTTGCCTACTTAACGCCATTTGCCTCATCTTCAATGACTTTCAGAAAATCATCTCCATAACGGGCTAACTTGGCTAATCCGACTCCGCTAATTTTTCCTAAATCGGTGAGATTACCAGGACGAAGTTTGAGAATTTCCAGCAAAGTGCTGTCGTGGAAAATCACATAAGGCGGTACGCCTTGTTCGCGGGCGAGCTCCATGCGCTTGGCTTTAAGCGCCAGCCACAGCGGGTCTTCATTTGCACCGTCAAATGCTTCGCGCATTCTTGCGCTGCGCTCAATCTTGCTGATTTTGTTTTTAGCCGGTTCAGCATCGCGCCGCAGCCACACTTCGGATTCACCGCGTAGCACCGGGCGTGCTTCTTCGGTAAGACGCAATCCGCCGTAAGCTTCCATGTCCACATTGAGCAAACCAGCAGCAACCAACTGGCGATAGACACTGCTCCATTGAGTCTGCGCGAGCGACTGGCCGATCCCAAAAGTACTAAGTTGCTGGTGGCGAAATTTTTCGACCTGTGCAGTGGCCTTGCCCAGTAGCACGTCGATCAAATAACCAACGCCGAAGCGCTGCCCAGTGCGGTAAACACACGACAATGCCATACGTGATGCCTGAGTCGCGTCCCACGTATCTATCGGCTCCAGGCAATTGTCGCACTGAGCACAGTTACCAGGATGCTCCTCTCCAAAATAGCGCAGGATAATTTGGTGGCGGCAAGCAGTGGATTCGCAAAACCCCAGTAGTGCATCAAGTTTATGCATCTCTAATCGTTTGCGCTCCTCTGGTGCATCGCCGGATGCCAGCATCTGACGCATGGACACCACATCGCCCAAACCGTAAGTCATCCATGCATTTGCGGGTAAGCCGTCGCGTCCGGCACGACCCGTTTCCTGATAATAGCCTTCCATGCTCTTGGGCAGATCAAGGTGAGCGACAAAGCGCACGTTGGGCTTATCGATGCCCATGCCGAAAGCGACAGTAGCAACTATGATGACGCCCTCCTTGCGCAGGAAACAGCGTTGATTCTCGCTACGTATGGCCGCATCCAGTCCGGCATGGTAAGGCAATGCATTCCAGCCGCGCTCTCGAAGCCACGTAGCAGTTTCATCCACTTTTTTGCGCGACAGGCAATATACGATGCCGGCATCGTTAGCATGCTCCGTTTCCAGAAACGCCAGCAATTGCTGTCGAGCATTGGCTTTCAGCGTTACCCGGTAACGGATGTTAGGGCGGTCGAAACTGGAAACAAATTGGCGCGCCTGTTCCAGCGCCAACCGCTCGACGATCTCGCCTCGCGTTGGCGCATCCGCCGTGGCCGTCAGCGCGATGCGCGGCACGTTCGGAAAGCGTTCATGCAATACAGTCAGTCCGCGATACTCTGGACGGAAGTCATGGCCCCATTGTGATACGCAATGCGCCTCGTCAATGGCAAACAGTGCCATGCCATGTTCGGCTTGCACCTGTTCCAGCATGGACAAGAATCCCGCCATCAGCAACCGCTCTGGCGCCACATACAAGAGATCTAAATCACCCCGCAACAAACGGCTTGACACTGTACGGGCAGCGTTCGCATCCAGGCTGGAGTTAAGAAAAGCGGCGCGCACACCAAGCTGGTTAAGTGCGTCCACTTGATCCTGCATTAGCGCAATCAACGGTGACACCACTATGCCTACCCCACGCCGCAATAATGCCGGAAGCTGGTAGCACAACGACTTGCCACCGCCGGTTGGCATTAATACCAGCGCATCACCACCAGCAACAACATATTCAACTATAGATTGTTGTTCACCACGAAAGGACGTATAGCCGAAAACATCGTGAAGAATTTGTTTGGCGGTAGGAGCAGTCATAAAAAGAAAGGTATCACACTAGAGGTTATTTTGCCCCGGCACATATTCTTGTTAGAGAATCATTCATAGTGAACACAGATATTGATGTGATGTTTATAACTTCCAAGATGGCATGCCTACCTTTGTGGGCAAGTAAGTAAATTCACCGGTGACTTTGAGCTCATCACTTGGTTGGTTATCAAGTAATATTTGGCCAGTGGGATATTGCGGATTAATTATTATCATTGTGTGATCCTGAAGGAGAAGAATAATGCATAACATCATTGAAGCAATCGACAAAGAAGCCCGCAGACTGCCGCCGGAATTCCAGCGGGAAGTGCTCGATTTTATCGGTTATTTACACACAAAGAGTAAACGCAAATCTGATCCGGCGTGGCTGGAACGGGCTTGGGGCGCTGCACCCGATTTCCCGGAAAGACCACAATCACCTCAGGTATCCGATATGCAGGGATTGTGATGCGCTACCTTCTCAACCCCAAATGTTGCTAATGGATCGGGTGAGGACTCCCTTCGAGAGTTCTCCAGAAGAGGATGTAGGTTGAGGAATAGCTCGGACTGCTTGTCACGCTGCTTACTTGCCGTGCGTCAAACCATTAAGCCGCTTTGGTTTTTAGCGCGATAATCGTTGCTCCGCGTACCGTCTTTCAGGAAACAGCGATCCGCCGCACTTGGCATAACGAGGAATGGTGGTTCGCCATTGTGGATGTGGTTGCCGTTCTCACCGATTCGGTTCAGCCAGACAAGTATGTCAAGGATTTACGACGCCGTGACAAAGAGTTAGCTAAAGGGTGGGAGCAAATTGCCACCCCCCTTCGGGTTGAAACCGAAGGCGGTGTGCAACGGGTTAATTGCGTCAATACCGAGAGCCTGTTCCGCATCATTTAGTACAAGCTTTTCTAAATGATCCAGCGGTCCCAGTTGCCGTAGCGCTCCCGGATCAAGCCGCGGCGCATGCTGAGCGCTATCAGGCCAAGGCCCAAGACCACACTGGCGATGGTCGCCGTGATACTTGCCGCAAACATGAACGGTGCGGCCATCAAGGCGGCTCCCAGCAAGATATTCAGGTAGCGCACCGGCCGGGCAACTTCAGCGGCAGCGATCGAGACGACCGTCAGAACCAGCGAGCCGATCACGTGGTGGGCATGGGCCATATTGCCATCGACTCCAAGCGTAATACGCGTGAACAGCAGCGACAGGCCGATGAGTGCCGCCAGAGCCAGGTTCCACGGGAGGCTTACGCCGTCGCCAATCATGTTCTTGATTATGATGCGGGGTGACTGGTCGAACTCGTCGGTGTTGGCCTCGACACTTCGTGTCTTGGGTACTTCATCAGTGTCGCCCACAAAGAAAATCCGCAACCAATTGTGGCCGGCCTGTGCGCGACGGCGCAAAAACTGCAACGTCGCAATCAGTTCGTCGAGTGAATACGGGATCTGGATCAGGACCGCAGCCGCGCCGATCAGCGCAATGATGCTCCAAGTGCCGATGACGACTGGCTGGATGACGATGAAGAAGATCGACGTGATGCCAAGTGGCGCGATCATCAGGCCGAACAGAATCACCAACCAGGGCATGGTGCGCCAGCGCATCCGCGAGCCGACGATGCCGGTGAGGATCTCCAGCAGGTAGGTATAGCCCCCGACGGCCGCATCGGATACTGGCCAGGCTTTCGAGACCCACGAGGTGATGATGTCCTCGGTCCCGTTGCGCGAATCCAGGGGCGAGGAGGCGGCGAAGAACGGATCCCATACACCGGGTATGTAGCCAAGCTGGTAGGCGGCGAGATAGCGTGAGACGTAAAGACCGAGGATCGCCAGCACGATGATCGGTATGCGCTGCGACCAGGTTGACGGGTTGTAGCTCCAGCCCGGCGGCACTTCGGGGCCGGTCAGCGCAGCGATGGCCGAGACACCGGGCTCGGGCTTGGTACACACGGCGAAGCCGAAGATCAGCGCACCCATCAGCGTGTCGGAAAGATAAGCCGCGGCGTTCCCGGTGGCAAACAAGAACGGCACTCCCATGACCAGTGCGCCGATGCCTGCGCACAGCCAGCGCGCTGAGGGCGCACGCCACGACAGCGCCACGCCAGCGCAGACAATGAGCATCGCACCCAGAAAAATTTCGCTCCAGCGCAGCAGCGGCTCGGTGACGTTGATCAGCAGCGGCTGCGTTATCAGCCAAGTGCCCAGGCCCATGTTGACAAAATGCGCCCAGCGGTTGGCGCGGTGCTCGGTCCTGATCTGCGCTTCATGGCGGTCGCGCAGGTTCCCCGGATTCTTGCCGAGGTCGGCTGCATCGCTGAGCCATGCCGGCGGCGTGATACCGTTGGTTTTGTACCAAGCGGTCGGGTCGTTCTTCAAGGCCGCGACGAGCTTCGGCAACTCGTCCTTCAATCGATGCCGCGGCTCCCAGCCGAGCAGCTCGCGAGCGCGCCGGATGTCGAGCGCGTAGTGATCGTCGGCCATGACAACCATGAAGGGTTTGATGAACGGGACCTCGCCCCCGTCGATCACGTCGGGGATGACTGGTTCGAGCTTGCCTTGCGCCCACGCGCCAACGGCGGCAATGGGCTTGGGCACGCGCACCGTCGGCCAATCATCGACACCGTGAATGAGATAGCCGAGCTCGTCTTGCAGCGCGTCGTAGCCGATCGCGTCGGCCTCGCCAATCAGAATCTCGGTCTCTCGCGGCAATACAGCGCGACGGTCGACGGTGCGATGAAATGCTTCGAGCATGTCGTCGCGGTGCAGCATTGCCTGACCAACGAGTGTGCTGCCCGAATAAAAATAACTCTGAAAGTCGCGGTCGTAAATCCGCGCTATTTGCCTGGCCAGCGTTGGCACCATCGCGTGCTCGTCGTAAACCCCTGCCAGCCGCAAAATGGCGTAAGGGATTACTTTGTGCTCCGCCCGAACCATCGCTTCAGCGGCGGCCTTTGATTTTGGATAGGCCCAGCCCGGCTCAATCGGCTGCTGCTCGTCGATGTGCTCGCCGGGGCGACATGGGGCGTGAACGAGCATCGTGCTTGCATAAATAAACTGCTCGACTTCGAAGTCTTGCAGCGCACGCAGAAGACGACGGGTGCCATCGACATTAACGGTTTCGTAGAGCGGCTTTTCCTCACCGGTAAAGTCGAAATAAGCGACGAGGTGAATAACGCTGGCGATACGCGAGCCGAACGCGTCGCGAAACTTTCGCATCGCCAGCTCAACCGAAGGCTCAGAGGTGAAGTCCGCATCAAAAACCGGGAACTCGGTGCCCTGAGCTTTCAGGTCCATACCGGCGATCCGGTAGTCGCGACCAAGCGCTTTGGCAAGCGAACGGCCGAGGTTGCCGGTCGCGCCGGTGATGAGAACGATCGGCCTGGTGTCGGAGACTGTCATCGTCAAATCCTCACCGGTAGCCAATACCCATCACGTAGTCACGAAGCAGCGCCTCTTCATACTTTCCTTCCGCCATCAATGCCCGCAACGCATCGCGCGCATTGACGACGCCAGACGGTTTGGACTTCTCGTCAATGACGGGGAGGTGAACGAAGCCACTCTTCTCCATCATCGACAAGGCGTCAAGCAGGGAGTTGGTCGGGTAGCAGGAGGTGACATTCCGAGTCATTACGTCAGAAGCCACGGTCGTACCAATGCTTTCGCAGGAACGGCCAATCTGCTGGACCATGTTCGTCTTTGTGATGACACCCACCATCGCCCCATGAGAATCACAGACGACGACAAGGCTGATATGTGTGTCCAAGAGCAGGTTGGATACGTCCACCAGCGATGCATCGGCGCTGACCGTCACCAGCCGGGAACGAGCCAAAGCGTCTATATTCTTGACAAGTATTGAATGCATTTTGTAACTCCTTGCAGTGGTGGACTCGCGTTGAGCGTGTCCTGAATTTTGTGTAAACGTACGGTGTATGCATATTCCTGCGTGTATAAAATTTAATCTGATGTCAGAGTTAGCTTATTTTTGCACCTTAGGCTTAAATCCCAAGGCCTTCATTGCGGATAATATAGATTGAGCGCTGGCGTTATACTCTGCCCATGGATCATTCCCTTTATCCAGACGACTGTGAATATTTGATACAGTCCAGTGATCACTACTTGTAAGCGATTTGAGTTCTTCCCAGGCGATAGGCACGCTTACTCCCAAACCCGGACGAGCGCGAGCAGACCAAGCCGACACGGTGGTAGCCCCAAAACCGTTACGCAAGTAATCAATGAAAATTTTTCCAACACGATTGTCAGGCCCACTTATAGCTACAAAGCGCTGCGGTAGAGTTGCAGCCAGATGGTTAACAATGGCGTGAGAGAAATCCTTAACGGTATCCCAGTCGCGCAGACGTTTTATGGGCACTACCATATGCAAGCCTTTACTTCCGCTGGTTTTGAGAAAAGAATTCAGCCCCAGCTCTTTAAGAAACTCGCGAACAAGCTGCGCTGATTCCTGCATGATATTCCATGGCACTCCCTCTCCAGGATCCAGATCAAATATCATCCTGTCAGGTTTGCCAATAGCACTCTTTGTGGCGTTCCACGTGTGAAATTCAAGCACATTCATTTGAGCTGCAGACAGAATCCCCTCAGCGGTCGAAATTTCAAGTAATGCCGCATGCTCAGGGTCAAGGGCAGTGTCAAGGTGCTTGACTCCTGGCATGCTATTTTTTTCCAAATGTTTCTGGAAAAAAAGTTGGCCTGTGACGCCAGCGGGGGCGCGTACCAAAGAAACTGGCCGCCCCCTGAGATGTTCCAGGATTAAAGGAGCGACCAGGCTGTAGTAGCGTACGAGGTCAATTTTTGTCAGTCCAGTGGATGAATCTATGACACGATCAGGATGCGTTACGTGTAATGAGGCTTGGAGCGAAGGCAGCGGTGCAGGCTTTGTGGAAATGGAATGCATAGGTTTCTCACGAATAATGGTATTGGCTTTTTTGTCAGTTCTAAGGCCATGGAAAACAGAGTGACGGATATGCCCGCTGTTAGTCCACTCACCAAATGAAACTTCAGCCACCAGTGTTGGTTTGACCCAGTGTGCCTTTTTATCGATATCAGTAGCTTTGCTAAATAGACTGTGGTCAGCAGGAATTCTATCCAGCTTCGCCTTCAGATCTTTGAGAGTCTTTTCGTTAAATCCAGTGCCCACATTGCCCGTGTATTGCAGCTCTCCTTTTTCATCATAAACGCCAAGCAGAAGTGAGCCGATAAGCGAACGGGAGCCCTGCGGATCCGTATAACCACCAATAACAAATTCTTGTCGCTGCTTGCACTTCAGTTTTATCCAATCAGTTGACCGGCGCGGGACGTAAGTGGAGCTTTTACGTTTGCCAACGACACCTTCCAATCCCAGGTGGCATGCTGTAGCCATAATATCGCCTGGTGGCGCATCAAAAACATCACTGAAACGTATCTGTTCTGGTGTTGGATTTTCAAAGAGTGTTTTGAGTAGTGCCCTACGCTCAATCAAGGGAGCCGATCTTAAGTCGTGTCCGCCATAAAATGGCACATCAAAAAGGTAGTAAATAATACTTTGAGTCATCGAGCTATCAAAGGCACCTTGCAAAGCTTGAAAATCAGGAATCCCTTGCTCATTAAGCATTACGATTTCGCCATCAAGCCATCCCGACTCTAAATTCATTTCATCTATGGCCTTTACCAACGTAGGTAATTTATGTGACCAATCATTTCCGTTACGCGTGAACAGTTGAACCTTCTTGCCACTTATCCTGGTCAATATTCTGTATCCATCAAATTTTATTTCATATATCCATTCAACGGAGTCCTTTGGAGGCGCATCCACGAGCGTTGCAAGTTGAGGCTGAAGCATAAGCGGAAGATCAGCTTTAACTGCTTTGCCAGAAGTACCGGAAGTTAATTTTTTTTTATAGCAGGTAATTCTTCCTTAGGTTTTGCAACCTTATGACTCTCTGGTTCGAGTTTGGCAACGCTGTCAGGCATTTCATCGACCACGCTGAATTCACTCGAAGGACGAACGTATTCATCCTTTTCCTTGATAAGTAACCAGGGCTCTTGCCTTTCCCCCTTGCTTTTCATGCGAACCAGCGCCCAATGGCCATGTAACTTAACTCCACGCAGGTCAAATTTCAGATTGCCCTCACGATAATTTTTATGGGGATCTTCAAGTGGAATCCAGATTCCTTTGTCCCAAATGATCACCTTGCCTGCGCCATATTGCCCCGCTGGAATTTGTCCTTCAAAGCTGTTGTAGGAAATAGGATGGTCTTCCACATGAACTGCCAAGCGCTTATCTTTGGAATCAAAGCTTGGCCCCTTGGGGATAGCCCAACTTTTCATTGCCCCATCAAGTTCCAGCCGGAAATCGTAATGCAGACGAGAGGCCCAATGTTTTTGAACAACAAACGAAAGAGCTTTCTCATTCGCTTTACCGCCTTCGGTGGGTTCAGAAGTAATGGAGAAATCGCGTTTGGCTTTATAGGTCTTAAGTGGATCTGACTTTGCCATGTTCTTTAATATTTAGGACGCACTAGATTTCTTCCGTGCTGTTGAGTGGGCCAATACCTTCGCCGGAGTTTTCGCAGATTTTTTGGCTGGCGGCTTGTTATCTTCTTCCTTATTTTTATCTTTCTTTAGGCTGTTCCGGAGTAGTTCAGCAAGATCAATAATTTGCGCCCCGCCTTGTGGTTGTTCTAATTGTTCAGGTTGAGAAACAGATTGAAGTTCACCACTTTCAGCTTTCTGGTGGACAAGATCCATTATTTTTTCTTTGAATGTGTCGTGGAATTCTTCAGGATTCCATTCTGAACTCATACTATTCACTAATTGGGCAGCCATCTTTAATTCTTTATCTGTAAGACCAGTACCTTTGATTCCTTCAGCAGGAAGATTGAGTTCTTCCCAGCTACGGATGTCATTACCCCAGCGCAGCAAGTTGAGGGTGAGCACAGGACCTGAGGGAATGAGAGCGGCAAGATGCTGCTTGGTTTGAATTACAACGCGAGCAATCCCTACACGCTGAGTTTCAAGAAGAGTTTCTCGCAGGAGTGCATAAACTTTTTCTCCTTTGTTGATCGGCGCGGTGTAATACGGTCGTTCCATATAAACGAATGGTATATCGGTAGCCGGCACGAACGTCACTATCTCAATCGTTTGTGTGCTCTTTGGGTAAGCCGCTGAAATTTCTTCCGGGCTTAGAATAATGTATTGACCATCTTGATATTCAATACCTTTGACGATATTTTCCTTGTCAATTTCCTTGCCAGTTTTTTTGTTAATGCGCTTGTACCCCACCGGATCCATACTCCGCTTGTCCAGCCAATCGAAATCCAAGCCTGTTTCAGTGGTCGCGGAATATAGGGCAATTGGAATATGCACCAAGCCAAAGGTGATCGCACCTTTCCATAAAACACGATTACTTGAGGGAGTCATAATCTACCTTGGGTCGTTATCTTCATGTGTATGAGTTTCGTAAAAAATTTACAGTTGATAATGAAAAATAATATTTGAGAATGCAAATATCATTTCGAAGTTTGCACATCCATTTCAATCAGGTCGGTACGGCAACGTACAGAGCATGGTGAATAGAGCAGATATTATTTTTCAAAATAAGAATCTAAAGATATTCCAAGATCCAAGATTGAATGCTTAAAGAATTTGGAATGCGCAGAAGCTAATATCCCTCTATATAAAAACTCTTGAACTGTAATTATTCTTTGAAGCAATCCCCATGAATATTCAAATAATATTGAATATTATTAAAGGCACTTTTTCAGCATGGATTGACGACAAGGCACCAAGCATGAGTACGGCACTTGCCTATTACACAGTGTTTTCGATTGCACCCCTTCTATTGATTGTAATATCTATTGCAGGGCTAATTTTTGGGGCTGAAGTAGCAAGAGGAGAAATTTTTGCTCAGCTACAAAACTTAATGGGAAAAACTGAGGCCCTAGCGGTGCAAGGCATGCTTGAAAGCGTTAGTAAGCCAACAGAAGGTGTAACTGCCACTATTATTGGCGTAGTTTTGCTGCTGATCGGTGCCACTACAGTATTTGGCGAGTTACAGGACGATTTGGATAGGATATGGCGGGCCCCAAAAAGAACGGATGATGGTGGGATATTTGGATTAATTCGTACGCGCGTGCTGTCTTTTGGAATGATCTTGGGAATAGGTTTTTTGCTGATTGTTTCGCTTATATTCAGTGCGGTACTGGCTGCATTGGGAAAATGGTGGGCACCTATATTCGGCGGAATGGCACTTCTTGGGAATTTAATAAATGTCGCGTTAAGTTTTGTACTACTTACTTTTCCATTCGCAATGATCTACAAAATTATGCCGCGGGTTAATATAAATTGGCGTGATGTATGGATTGGTGCGGTAGTTACCGCGTTTCTGTTTACGATCGGCAAATTCTTGATCGGTTTTTATATTGGCAGAAGTGGTTTGGCTTCTGGATTTGGAGCGGCTGGATCGCTTGTTGTAGTTTTAGTATGGATTTATTACTCAGCTCAGATATTTTTAATGGGCGCGGAATTTACGAGGATTTACTCTTTTACATTGGGATCGCGCAAAGGTCAGCCCATAGAATAGAAAGGATTTATCGGAAAAATGGCGTTTAGGTGGGATTTTGTGATTACCTATTCCACTCACATTTACATTGCAGATGATCAACCAAGAATACCGTTTTTCGATAATGAGTTGCTCCTTTGCGCGAGTTGGCCATCGCATACATTTAGGCTTTGAAGCTTGATATTCCACCATCTAGGGAGTAATTGGATGCACATCCCGTCTTGAAAATTGAGTGTCTATCAAAAATACGAATCCTCGATCTAAGCTGCTTCGAATTACCCTGTCTGGTGCCTGCACCACCTTTTGTATGCCTGGATAAAGGTAAGTGTATTCATATCCGGGTTGCCGATCTCCGCATAGTGCAATTTACTCGCAAGAAAGAGATTCCCTTACGCATTATCATTTGGACAAAGATGACCTTGGATTCAGTAGAAAGAGTCGAAAAGCTCTCGATGAAATCGATCTCGCTTTGGTTCAGTAAGTCGGAGGATCGTTCCTGTATCCAGGTTAAGACCCTATCGAAATTATTGAGATAATAGTAAGGATTTTCAAATGTACTTTTCATTGAAATCTATACAACGGGCTAATATTTTCTCTCGATAAACATCTATTGGATTCTTAGTACTACTCCACGATCAGTAATTCAGACCAGTCTGTAGTGTAATTTGGAGACTGCCGCTCATTACGCATAGCCCAGCGATGCTTTAAACCAGCTGCGGCTAAAGTTACGCTCCCCTTACCCATTTTTTGATTGATCGCATCTAGAGTTCGCATCATATTGTCGGACTTTGTCTGTTTGTCTATGTCATCAAACAGGGTGGCTTGAATCGATCCTTTGCTCTGTAATCCCATCAACACCACGCCGCTTTTCTTGTAGTGAAAGCCACTGCGATAAATTTCCTTCAAGCCCTTGATCGCAGCATCGACGAGTTCCATCGTGTCGTCGCTGGGTTGATTCAATTGCACGATGGTCGAGCCAGTATATTGAGGGGCGTCTTCCTTGAACGCATTGGTATAGATATAAACCGAAATGCTGGCAGCAACCGAACCGTCTTGCCGGAGCTTTTCGGCTGCTCGACTGGTGAAGTAGGCAATAGATTCTGACAAGTCATCTAATCCCGTTATCATAGTCCCGAAGGAGCGAGAAACAATGATCTGTTGTCGTGGCTTTGCTACTTCTTCCATTTGGATACAAGAGATGCCGTTGAGCTCCTGTACGGTGCGTTCCAGCACGATGGAAAATTGACTACGAATTCTTTTAAGATTGGCCGTGCGCAGGTCTTCGATAGTCTTGATTCTCATGGCAAGGAGCCCCTCGGAGATGCGTCTCCCGACTCCCCATACTTCTCTCACTGAAATACTCGCAAAGAGCGCACTGCGCTCAGCATCATTCAACTGCCCAAAGTCGCACACGCCATCCTCTCCCACCAATTCCATCTTGGCGCAATAATTGGCCAGCTTGGCCAGCGTCTTCGTATCAGCGATACCAACACAGACGGGAAGGCCAAGACTGCGCAGAACCGTTTTTCGTATCTTCTGCCCGTAAGCCACCAGTGAATGTGGCTCAATGACCTCTAGATCAAGAAAAGATTCGTCTATTGAATAGATTTCCTGGCGTGGCGCGAATGTGGAAAGAATGGACATGAAGCGCTTGGACATGTCGTCGTAGAGTGTATAGTTACTTGAGAACGCAACGATGCCATTTTGTTTGGCCAATTTTTCCATTTTGAACCACGGCGCGCACATCCTGACGCCAAGCGCTTTTGCTTCATTTGAACGAGAGATGATGCAGCCATCGTTATTGGACAGCACCACGACCGGCTTGCCGTTCAGTTTTGGCTGAAAGACACGCTCGCAGGAGACGTAAAAATTATTACAATCGATGAGGGCGAAGGGCATGGGTTATGTCAATTAAAGCGCTTGATGGCTGAGGTTACGACACCCCAAATGAGCAGTTCCTGTCCATCTTGAAGTTCGATTGCCTTGAAACGTGGATTTTCTGGTTTAAGAATGGTCTTGTTGTCCCGCAGGACAAGGCGTTTTATCGTCAAGCCACCATCCACAATCGCGATCACAATTTGCCCGGAAGTAGGTGTAATTGATTTGTCGACTACCAGCAAATCACCGTCATAAATGCCTGCACCAATCATGCTGTTGCCTTGAGCATGGACGAAGAAAGTTGCATCCTTCTTGCCAATAAGGTGCTCATCTAAACTTAGCCTTCCCTCAATATAATCATCAGCAGGAGAGGGGAAACCAGCTGCCACCTTATGCCCAAACACCGGTAAGCGGATAGGTTGGCTGTCTAAGGTCGGATATAAGATATCGTTCTTGAAGCGTTTCTCAAGCCGTTGGGCTTTGCAGGAGGATAGAACATCCTTAACTGCACTGACTACGCTTTCGGGGATACGCATGAGCTTTGTATTTTCACCATAGGGACTTGAGCCGATTTTACGACCGGCACCCGGACGAGTGCCGCCGCGTGTGGGAAATTTTGAATCAGGTTGCTTCATATGATTATCGTAACAATAATCATGTAGTCGCGTCAAATGTTGCACGCATCGTGCTGTGGTATGGCTTTTCCTCATCATGCTCTACATTGCCAATACTTTTTTGTCGTTTAAGTAACTTAAAGTCCCAATTTTGTTCATGAACAATTAATTCCCATATTGGGAGCTTGACAGTCATAATCAGGAAAGAGTATATTATCCCAAATTGGGAGAAAGAGGTCTATGCGACTTATAGGGCGTGAAAAAATCCATCATCTTAAAGGTGCTGGTGAACAAATCGATAAATGGGCTCTAAATTGGACATCCGAAGTAATGAGCGCCCATTGGAAACTACCAGTTGATGTAATTACTCAGTTTCCTAAAGCTAGCGTTAAAGATGATGTTTTCTTCATATTCCCTGTTGGCGGCAACAAATGGACTATCCATGTGTTAGTTGCATTTTCACAAGGTATAGCCCTAATTACAGATTTGAAAGCTAACTACTGACCCCATGATTACTAAAGTCATTCAAACCGAAAATCAATACCACGCTTACCTTGAAGAAATTCAAATGCTAATTTCATTGGGCTCATCTCTCAATTCTGAACAAAAAGATAAGCTTGAGTTGTTATCAGTTTTAATTGAAACATATGAAAATACTAAGTATCCAGTTGAGTCTCCAAACCCTATTGATGCAATCCTCTTTCGCATGAGTGAGAAAGGTTTGAAACAAGCTGATCTTGTTCAGTATTTTGGTACTAGCAGCCGAGTTTCAGAGGTATTAGGAGGAAAACGCCCTCTTACAGTTCAAATGATTCGTGCGTTATCCATTGGTCTTGGAATTTCCGCGGATGTTCTTATCGGACTATCAATGCCTAATACAGCCGTGACCAATAATGCGATTGACTGGTCAAAATTTCCCATCAAAGAAATGGCAAAACGCGGCTGGCTGAGTAATCTCATGGGAAAAACGAAGACGTCAGCTGAAGATGTGATAAGAAATTATATATTAGATGCGGGGCTACAGTTTGGTGCGGCATCTTTCCGCAAAACATTAGTAGGAGCAGCAGAGTCCCCTACTACGCGCTATGCCCTTTATGCATGGTTAGCTAGGGTTATACAAAAGGCACGAAATAAGAAATCATCACTCGGCATATTTGATAGAGAGAAATTATCTGCCAATTTCTTACGGGAATTAGCTCAACTTAGTTGGTCAGTTAGCGGACCTCTTCTTGCTGTCGAGTACTTAGAAAACCATGGCATTGCAGTGATTATCGAGCCTCATTTAAAGGGAACATTACTTGATGGCGCGGCATTGAAAGATTTGGATGGCACTCCCATAATCGGCCTGACCCTGAGACATGATCGGTTAGACAACTTTTGGTTTACCTTGCTCCATGAAGTGGCTCATATTTGGAAGCATGTTGATAAAGATGATGCTTTTCTAGACGATTTAGATGCTTCATCAGATGATAGACGCGAAGCAGAGGCCAATCGGCTATCTAGGGAGGCATTTATCCCTCGGCTTATATGGAAACGAAGTGATGCTTTCATTTCACCCAGCAAAGAGTCTATTGATAAGTTATCTCGTGAATTAAAAATCCATCCTGCCATAATTGCAGGCCGCTTGCGGAGAGAAACCGGTAATTTTCAGCATTTCAATGATCTAGTCGGACATGGACTAGTCAAAAATATGTTTCTTATAACTTCAACTGAAAGCGATGCTTAAAATGATCCCCATCTATCTCCCAATATTAAAAGCCAAGCCTGGTGAGTTTGAAGCAATCTCACAATTATCAAAGCGCACCGCCGACAAGACCTTGCCATTTTTTGAAATTAGTAGAATGGGAGAGAAAATTCGTGAAGCAAAGCGATTTAAAAACTCAGATGCGGTGACATGTAAATATCTTGATGAAATAGCCCAAAAAATTTCTGATGTATGGAGTGGCAGAGCTGCTTTGATCGATGCATACCAGTGGCCCGCACATTCGACAACTGAAAGCGGCGAGCATATTCTCACGTACATCTATGCCGAGTTAAAGT
This sequence comes from Candidatus Nitrotoga arctica, assembly GCF_918378365.1. NCBI lineage: Bacteria > Pseudomonadati > Pseudomonadota > Betaproteobacteria > Nitrosomonadales > Gallionellaceae > Candidatus Nitrotoga > Candidatus Nitrotoga arctica. The sequence continues at coordinate 1,591,761 of NZ_OU912926.1, forward strand.
CACTTGGAGTTGATGTGATTCCAGTTATTGGTTATGACAGATGGGATAGCAAACCTTATCGGCTCGCGATGCAAGGCTGTAAAGTAGATAAAGATGATTATGTTTGTCTTCGCTTAGACTCACATGCAATCGAAGATTCTGCGGAACCAGAATTCTTTGAGGAGCAAATATTGAATATTTTAAACGACCTTAGCTTGGAGCCTGAGCGTTGCGGGGTACTGATAGATTTTGGTGAAGTTTTTTCTTCTCCATTGGAGGACTTGGTTGACAAAGCAAATGGCATTATTGATTTACTGAGAGGCAGGGGATTTAAGTTCTTTTGCACCGCAGGTTGTTCATTGCCGACGAGTATTGATAAGGCAGTAAAGAAAAACAACTCGACTGGCAATATCATGCGTAAGGAAATGCTGCTCTGGCAGACTATGAGGAAAGAATATCCAAAATTAAATTGGTTATTTAGTGACTACGGAATACGTGGGCCGAATATGGTTGAAGATGTTATTGCTCAGCACGCCAACGGAAAGATTCGTTATGCCACAGCCCTAAGCTATTTTATCGCGCGGGGGCACTCTATGAAATTGGGAAACAAAGGGGCGCAGATGTATGAGCTCGCAAATATCATAGTCGAATCACCTTGCTATATGGGTAAGGATTTTAGCTGGGGTGACTTTAGAATTTTAGAATGCAGTAGGGAAAAGTTTCGTGGCAATTCGACACAGTGGATTGGAATTGACACTAATCACCATATAACTTGGATCATCGCTGAAGTAACTGAATTTGAGATTTCGCATATTATTTCAGCTTCTATGGCAACTTAGGTACAGAGATTGGTCATAATGAATTCTGCCTGACTAGCGGCCGGTTGGTTCTGCCATTAAAGCTGCCAACCATTCGGAATGCCAAGCGTATTTGATCGTGAATTTATAAATTATATTTTCAGAAAAGTATATCAACCCGATTGAATCGGAACAATGTTCAGTTACTCAGATTCACAACCCTTTGTTCAGACTCATTTACGAATTGGAAAATACTGGAGAGTTTTATGTCACAAGGTTTGTGTACATCATGCGGCCATATAGGTGAGACGAAAACTATAGCGAAAGGCAGCACCGATACCGAAATCATCCTCTGGTTTTGTTTTTTGATTCCGGGCTTGATTTATTCAGTTTGGCGTTTCCGTTCCCGGCATGAAATATGCCTAATCTGTGATCAAGCAACAATTATTCCGGCTGACTCTCCCAAAGCTCAGCAAATCATTCGCGAGAATCGTGCAAAACAGGTTGTCGTCGAAATCCCGGATTTCAGACCGCCATCGAAAGCAGCTATTGGAGCAGGTAGGGTGGTTGGACGTTTCGTCGGTCGTTTACTCAAATGACCCCCATCTAGCCAGTCTGTTGAGTGGAGAAAAGTATGGAACAGCAACAGTATATCGTGTGGCTTGAGGCATTGCGTATGAGCGATGTGGCCAAGGTGGGCGGCAAGAATGCGTCGCTTGGAGAAATGATCAGCCAGCTTGCCCATCTTGGTGTGCGTGTGCCGGGTGGCTTTGCTACCACGGCCGCAGCCTATCGTGATTTCCTCGCGCAGAGTGATTTGGATAAGCGCATTCGCGCAGTGCTCGACAATCTTGCTGTGACCGATGTGACCGCGCTGGCTGAGGTTGGTAGCCGGATACGCCAGTGGATTGTGGACACGCCTTTGCCGCCGCGTTTGGAAAGTGAAGTTCGCGACGCTTATGGAAAGATGCAGGCCGAAGCGGGTGTGGATATTTCCTGGGCCATTCGTTCCTCTGCCACGGCAGAAGATTTGCCGGACGCTTCGTTCGCCGGGCAGCAGGAAACTTTTCTCAATATTCATGGCGTGGATCATGTCTTGTCAGCTATTAAGCAGGTGTTCGCTTCGCTGTATAACGATCGTGCTATTGCCTACCGTGTTCATCAGGGATTTAAACATCAGGATGTGGCATTGTCGGCAGGCGTACAGCGAATGGTGCGCAGCGATGTAGGCGCAAGCGGCGTGATGTTTACGCTGGATACTGAGTCTGGTTTTGAACAGGCGGTACTCATCACTTCCGCATACGGGTTGGGCGAGACGGTAGTACAAGGTGCGGTCAATCCGGACGAATTTTATGTGTACAAGCCTGCATTAAAGCAAGGTAAAGCTGCAGTGATCAGCCGTAATCTTGGTGGCAAGGCGATTAAAATGATATTCGGTGCAGGACACGAAACTGGGCGTTCCGTTCTCACGGTGGAGGTTCCGCTGGCTGAGAGTCAGCGCTTCTCCATTACCGACGCAGAGGTGGAAGAGTTGGCGCGATATGGGCTGATCATTGAGCAACATTATGGTCGCGCGATGGATATCGAGTGGGGCAAGGATGGGTTGGATGGCAAGCTCTATATATTGCAGGCACGGCCGGAGACGGTGCAGTCGCATGAAACTCAAGGCAAGCTAAGGCGTTATCGGTTAAAGCAACAGTCCCAAATATTGGTCAGCGGACGTGCCGTCGGGCAACGTATTGGCAGCGGCCCGGTATGCTTGGTAGCGGATGCCAGCAAGATGAACCAAGTGCAGCCAGGTGATGTCCTGGTAACGGATATGACCGACCCTGACTGGGAGCCGGTAATGAAGCGCGCGTCGGCGATTGTCACCAACCGAGGCGGGCGTACCTGTCATGCGGCCATTGTGGCGCGCGAACTCGGTATTCCGGCAGTAGTGGGATGCGGCGATGCAACGCAAATTCTTAAACCTGGCGATGCAGTGACAGTTTCTTGTGCCGAGGGAGATGTCGGCAAGGTGTATCAGGGCATGCTCGACATTGAGGTGTCGGATTTAGCGCTGGATGAAATGCCGACCCCGCCAATTAAAATCAGTCTGAACGTGGCGAACCCCGAACTGGCGTTTGAGTCCAGCCGTCTGCCCAATGCGGGCGTGGGGCTGGCGCGGCTGGAATTTATCATCGCACGGATGATAGGTGTACATCCTAAAGTGGTGCTTGACTATCCCAATTTGTCAGCGGAGTTAAAAGGGCAGGTGGAGGCAAAGACCGCGGGTTATGCCACGCCGGTAGATTTTTATGTTGAGAAGTTGGCCGAAGGCATCGCCATGCTGGGCGCGGCCTTCGCACCTAAACCGGTGATCGTTCGCTTTTCAGATTTCAAGTCCAACGAATATTCCAGCTTGCTCGGCGGTACGCTATACGAGCCGAATGAAGAGAATCCGATGATCGGTTTACGCGGTGCCTCACGTTACATTGTCGACAGCTTCCGCGATTGTTTTGCGCTGGAGTGCCGTGCCATACGCCGGGTACGCGATGAAATCGGGCTGACCAATATAGAAGTGATGATTCCCTTTGTACGCACGCTGGATGAAGCTGAGCTGGTGATAAAAGAACTGGCTGAAAATGGCTTGCGACGGGGCGAGAACGGCCTGCGTGTGATAATGATGTGCGAGATACCTTCCAACGCTTTGCTGGCCGAGCAGTTCCTGGAGTATTTCGATGGTTTCTCCATCGGCTCAAATGACATGACCCAGCTTACTTTAGGTATAGATCGTGAATCGGGGCTGATAGCGGGGGCATTTGATGAGCGCAACCCGGCAGTGAAAGTGTTGCTCAGCATGGCGATTCAGGCATGCCGCAAGGCCAATAAATACATCGGCATCTGTGGGCAGGGCCCGTCCGATCATCCTGATTTGGCGCAGTGGCTGGTAGAGCAGGGTATTGAGGCAGTTTCGTTGAATCCGGATACCGTAGTAGAAACATGGCTATATCTGGCAGATCAGTCAGCTAAAAAATAATAGCTCGTCTTATTTCATGATGGCGGCAATTTTTCGTCATTGGGTCAAATTGGAATATGCAGACTGCACATGCGCACTATATTTTTTTGTAAGCAAACGCGACTAATAGTGAGCAAAGTTATATTTCAAGCATTCCACCTTTACAGGTCTGTGCTTGCTCCAATCGAGTCAACGTTGCAAGCAGGTTGAGGCCAGTTTCTTTTTTTAATATCACCGCCTGCTCCTTCAAATCATCTATCGAAATGCAGACTGGTTCGCCCGCTACGGCGAAGGCAATGGCGTTGCCACTGTCGCAGGAAGGAAAAGCCAGGACGCGGCCATCAAAGGCGCTGTGGATGCGTTCGACACTGCTCTTGTAGCCACGGCTGTGCCCCAAAAGATTGACGGCCATGATGCCTTCTTCGCTCAGGTGAGCGCGTACAACCTGATAGAAGGGCAAGGTGTCGAGCGCACCAGCCCGGGCATTGGCATCAAATCCATCCACCAGTATCAGGTCATAGGTCTGGTCGCTGTTGGCGACAAATTCGGCACCGTCGCCAATCACTATTTTCAATCGCTTGGGGTCTTCCGGCAGCTTGAAGAATTGCCGGGCGGCAGCGACTACCGCGGGTTCAATTTCTACCACAGTGAGCTTGGCCAGTGGTTGGTTGCGATAAAGAAACTTGGTTAGTGAGGCGGCACCCAGGCCAATCAATAATACCTTGCGCGGAAAACGGGTCTCCTCACGGAATAGTAGGCTCGTCATCATTTCTTTTGTGTAATCGAGCTCCAGATTCCATGGACGCGCGATGCGCATCGCACCTTGGATCCACTCAGATCCAAAGTGCAGGGTGCGGACGCCGAACTCCTCGCGAATATCAATTGAGAGGCTCATAATTTTTATCGAAATTTGTGTTTGTTTTGCAGCTGCTTTGCTTGGATGCAGGTCTGCGCAGGCATGCGTAATGAAGCTATTTGCCTTATGGTCACCTCTAAAAATCCAATTTTCGTCACAATACGACGTTACTCGAAAAAAATTATCGCTTACTTATTAACTATATGCTGCGCTCAAGTTTTTTACTCGTGCCTTGTCTTGCCTAGAAACTTGAATTTTTAGAGGCGCCTTTATATTATCCATTGGTTTAACAACCAGCGCGCCCATTCTGTCACTTCAGTAGCTGTCATGCCGATTGTAACTTTCTGTTTTGCCATCGCATCGCCTGCCGCGCCATGCAGGTGCACTGCCAACAATAAGGCTTGGTCCACATCCAATCCTTGAGCGATAAAGGCGGCGATAATGCCAGTCAACACATCGCCCATGCCGGGGCTACTCATGCCGGGGTTGCCGGTCTTGTTTACATATGTCTTGCCATCGCGAGTGACGCACAAGCTATGAGCACCTTTCAGTACCACGGTGCTATGAAAGCGTTTAGCTAGTTCTTGTGCGGTTTCAGCGCGTGCGGCCTGCACTTCTTCAGTGTTGCAGCCGAGCAGGCGTGCGGCTTCGCCAGGATGAGGGGTAATTACGTTGGCATTCTTGCGTGAACTCAAAACAGTGTGTAAATCTGGGCGGAGGGCGAGAATGTTAAGTGCGTCAGCATCAAGCACCAGTACGGTATCCAGCTTGAGCGCATCGTGTAAAATTTTCTGAGCAGCGTCGTCATATCCCATACCACAGCCGATGGCCAGTACATCCAGCTTTGGTAGACGCAATGCCGCTTGAGCGCTATGCAGCATTAACTCGGGTTGTAATATATCAACATTCAGGGCGTTGTCCGCCAGCATGCCCACATGTACGCAGCCAGTGCCCAGCTTAAGCGCCGCACGCGCAGCCAGCAGCGGTGCGCCGACCATGCCGCTGGCCCCTCCTATGACGGCGACTGTGCCAAAGTTACCCTTATGGCTGTCACGCGGGCGAGGGGACAGGAAGGTGGCGACTTGTTTTTGTGTAATGGTAGGGATGCGCGGTGCGGCTGGCATGAATGTATTTTCCTTCGGGTGGAAATGAGGTCGCATAGTATAATGGCAAGCTGTTTTTAACAGCCCCTGAGAGCCTGTTTATGTTCCGCGTGTCCCCCGGCAAGTCCGCGCTGTCTTTCTTCCGTCTTGAAAAATTGCGTGCTGTCATCAGCAGCGCCCTTCCAAATGTATCTCTAGCAGAGGCATGCCATTGGTATTTCGTGGCGCTCAATACGGATTTGTCAGTCCCTGAAGCCAACTTGCTGGATACGTTGCTCGATTTGGATGATTCGAAAGTGGGGGAGGGAGGGCATAGGGTTAAAGACAGGTTACAACATCTGCTGGTTGTGCCGCGCTTGGGTACCATCTCGCCGTGGTCTTCCAAGGCCACGGAAATTGCGCAGCATTGCAGTCTGCATAGTGTTGAGCGCATTGAGCGCGGCGTTGTGTACTCCGTTAAGACCAAGAAGGGCAAAGCGCTGACGCAAGCAGAACTGAAAGTGTTGCTGCCGCTACTGCATGACCGCATGACAGAATCCGTGTTTGATCCTGTGGTTAGTCTCAAAACAGGCTTTAATGATGTGGCAAAAAATATTTTTCGTCACGGTGAGCCATTGCCGCTCTCTATTGTGGACACAATGCACGGCGGTAATGCAGCGCTGGCAGCGGCTAATATCGAGATGGGACTGGCGTTGTCCAGCGATGAGATTGATTATTTGGTGGAGAGTTTCCATCGAATAGGGCGCAATCCTACCGATGTAGAGTTAATGATGTTTGCCCAGGCGAACTCCGAACATTGCCGTCACAAGATTTTCAATGCGGATTGGGTGATAGACGATGAGCAGCAAGCGATCTCACTGTTCGCCATGATCCGCAATACCCATAAGCTGCATCCGGAAGGTACGGTGGTTGCGTATTCCGACAATTCCTCTGTGATCGAAGGAGCGCGCATTGAGCGCTTTTATCCGCGCACCGATGGCGGCTATGCCTATAGCGATGAGCTGACGCACACGTTGATGAAAGTGGAAACACATAACCATCCTACGGCCATCTCTCCCTTTGCCGGTGCGGCCACTGGAGCGGGTGGCGAGATACGCGATGAAGGTGCGACTGGTTCCGGTTCTAAACCCAAGGCGGGGCTAACCGGGTTTTCTGTGTCAAATTTGAATATTCCTGGTTTTGAGCAGCCGTGGGAAATTTACGGCAGCGCTCTTGCTAACCCTCTTCGGGGTGGAGATAAAGCCCCTCCGATTTATGGCAAGCCGTCACGCATCGCTTCCGCCTTGCAGATTATGCTGGAAGGACCTATTGGTGGTGCAGCGTTCAATAATGAGTTTGGTCGTCCCAATCTGGCCGGTTATTTTCGCACCTTTGAAGAGGCTGTGAACGGCGAGATGCGCGGTTATCACAAGCCAATTATGCTGGCCGGCGGGGTGGGCAGTATCGCAGCGCAACACACACACAAGCATGCATTGCCGGTGGGCGCGCTGCTGATCCAATTGGGTGGAGCAGGGATGTTGATCGGTCTAGGCGGCGGTGCGGCATCCAGCATGGATACAGGTGCCAATGCGGAAAATTTGGATTTTGCTTCGGTGCAGCGTGGTAATCCTGAGATGCAACGTCGTGCCCAGGAAGTAATTGACCGTTGCTGGCAGATGGGTGACAACAATCTCATTTTGTCCATACACGATGTTGGTGCGGGCGGCATTTCCAACGCTTTGCCGGAACTAGTTCATGGCGGCGGACGTGGCGCTCGTTTTGAATTGCGTGCTGTTCCTTCTGAAGAGCGAGGTATGTCGCCGATGCAGATTTGGAGCAACGAAGCGCAGGAACGCTATGTACTGGCGATAAATTCGGTACGTTTGGATGAGTTTAAAGCCTTGTGCGAGCGTGAACGCTGTCCATTCGCAGTATTGGGGCACGCAATTGCCGACGACCAATTGATCGTGCATGACGAATTATTTAAAAATAATGCGGTGGATATGCCGCTGTCGGTACTGTTGGGCAAACCACCTAAAATGACGCGCAATGTAAAGCGTGAGGATGTGAAGCTTCCTGCATTTGATGTCAGCAAAATAAATCTTAAAGATGCAATCGAGCGCACGCTGCGCTTACCCTCCGTGGCCGACAAAACTTTCCTTATTAGCATCGGCGACCGCACGGTGGGTGGCTTGACTGCACGCGACCAGATGGTGGGGCCGTGGCAAGTTCCAGTCGCGGATGTGGCAGTTACCTTGATGGGTTTCAATACGGCATTGGGTGAAGCTTTTGCGCTAGGCGAGCGCACTACGCTGGCGGTGTTGAACGCCCCGGCTTCCGGACGAATGGCTGTGGGAGAGGCGATTACCAATATTGCAGCGGCGCGCATCGAAAAAATCGGCGACATTAAGTTATCGGCCAACTGGATGGCGGCCGCTGGCCATCATGGTGAAGATGCCGCGCTGTTTGACACCGTGCGTGCGGTGGGCATGGAACTGTGCCCGCAACTCGGCATTAGCATTCCGGTAGGCAAGGACTCCATGTCCATGCGTACAGCATGGCAGGAAGGCACAGAGAAGAAGGCGGTAACGGCCCCATTGTCGCTCATCGTGACAGCCTTCGCGCCGTGCATGGATGCACGTTTGACATTGACGCCGCAATTGGCAGCCAATCTGGACACTGCATTACTATTGATTGATCTGGGCGAGGGCAAGAATCGCATGGGTGGCTCGGCGCTGGCGCAGGTGTATAAACAGGTGGGCAATGTTGGACCAGACCTGGATGATGCCGGCAAGCTGAAAATCTTTTTCGACGTTGTCCAGCGCCTGAATGGCGAGGGCAAATTGTTGGCTTATCATGACCGTTCGGATGGTGGATTGTTTACCACGCTATGCGAAATGGCGTTTGCTACCCATGTCGGCCTGACCATAAATCTTGATGAATTGCAGGGAGATGACTTAAGTATATTGTTCAACGAAGAATTGGGTGCGGTAGTGCAGGTACATTGCCGCGATTTACAGTATGTACTGGGCGTGTGCCATAGCGCTGGGCTTGCAGCGGTTCGTTCGGTGGCTACACTGAATAAGAGCGGCACGATAGACATCGTGCAGCAAGGCAAAACATTGTTCAGTGAGACAGGCATTAATCTGAAGCGCATCTGGTCGGAAACGACGTATCGGATGCAGAAACTACGTGATAACCCGGTTTGTGCCCAGCAGGAGTATGACCGCATTCTGGATGCCGCTGATCTTGGCTTGCAAGTGACACTCACTTACGACCTGAACGAAAATATTGTCGCACCTGTGCTGCTGAAATTACGTCCTACGATCGCTATATTGCGTGAGCAGGGTGTGAACGGCCATGTGGAGATGGCGGCGGCGTTTGACCGCGCCGGTTTCGCGGCGGTGGACGTGCACATGAGCGACATCATCGCTGGACGTGTAAAATTGGCGGATTTTAAAGGCATGGCGGCGTGCGGTGGTTTTTCTTATGGCGATGTACTAGGGGCTGGTGAAGGCTGGGCAAAATCTATTTTGTTCAACTCACGTGCACGTGATGAGTTTGAAGCCTTCTTCAAGCGCGATGATACGTTTGCTCTGGGTGTGTGTAATGGCTGCCAGATGATGAGCAATTTGCACGAAATTATTCCAGGGGCAGAACATTGGGCACATTTTGTGCGCAATTTGTCGGAGCAGTTTGAGGCGCGTTTCGTGATGGTGGAAGTTCAGCACTCGCCCTCTATTTTATTTGATGGCATGGCAGGTAGCCGTATGCCCATCGTGGTGGCGCACGGCGAGGGATATGCTCATTTCGGTAACGACAAACGCTTGAAGGCGGCGCAGCCGCTGGTCACACTACGTTATGTAGATAACTACGGCCAGCCGACAGATATTTATCCGCTTAATCCAAACGGTTCGCCACAGGGTATTACCGGACTGACCACAACTGATGGACGATTCAGCATCATGATGCCGCACCCGGAAAGATTGTTCCGGGCGTTGCAGCATTCCTGGCATCCAGCAGAATGGAAGGAAAGTGGAGCATGGTTGAGAATGTTCCAGAATGCGCGCAAGTGGGTTAATTAATAGATTACAAACGTGCATACAAAATAAAAGGCGACCAATGGTCGCCTTTTATTTTCATTTAATAATCAGTTATTCAATCTTTGCTTTGGCCCGCATGTCAATGATGGCCTTCTGTATGGCTTGCTGTTGTAGACGTTGCAGTATATTTGCTTTCACTTCCTGGTAAGCAGGGAACTTGAAATCACGCACATCTTCCTGTTTGATTAAATGCCAGCCAGCATCAGATTTTACCGGTGCGCTCACGCCACCCTTTTTCAGATTTACTAGCGCATCAGCAAACGACTGCGTGAAATTGCCTGGCAACGCCCAGCCCAAAGAGCCACCCTTGTCACGTGAACCTTGATCCAGAGAGTGTTTTTTTGCCAGTTCTTCAAATTTGCTTCCCTTTTTTAGTTGGGCAGCAATAGATTTCGCTTCATTTTCATCTTTTACCAAAATGTGACGTGCGTTATATTCCTTGCTTCCTGTGGTTTGTTTAATATTTTCATATTCCTGCTTGATTGCATCTTCGCTAATTGGATGATTTTTAATGTAATCCTGTAAAAATGCATTTACAAGAACAGTCTGTTTGGCTAGCTCAAATTGGCTAATGGTTTCAGGTTGTTTATCGAAACCTTGTTTTACCGCCTCTTGGGCCATTATTTCACGGTTGATTAATTCATCTTGAATGGCGAGACGCAGTTCTGGACTATCCATTTTACCTTGCGAAGCTGCAGCCTTGACGTGCATGTTCACACGCGCTTTCGGAATAGCGACGCCATTCACTACTGCGGCGGGTTTTTCTTGCGCATAAACCTGATTCATTGCAAGTGCAGAAACAGAAAATAGAGCGATAGTGGCAAGTTTTGAAAATTTCAGCATTGTTTTGTCCTCAGTCGTTGAAAGTTTAAGTTAAAATTATAGTTCTTCTGGTGTATAGGCAGCAATGGCCAGTGCATGAATATCATGCTTCATCATGTCTCCCAACACAGAATATATCATACGGTGTCGTGTCAAAGTAGGCTTACTGTCGAACTGCGTGGACACAATCAGGAGGCGATAGTGTCCGCCCCCACTACGTGCTCCAACGTGTCCTGCATGCTTATGGCTATCATCGGCAATCTCTATTTTTGTGGGTTGGAGCGCTGCAAGGAGAGTATTCATCTGCTCTATGCGGTTGTTTGAGTGATTGGTTGCGAAATGGTTCATATTGGAAATACTTTCTTAAACGGTTTGACCAGAATTTGCGTATATATCCCAGCGATCATATAAGGGTCAGCCTGAGCCCATGTTTCCGCGTCCTTTAATGTAGCAAATTCTGCCACTATCAAGCTGCCGGAAAAACCCGCGGCGCCGGGATCCACAGCATCCACATTTGGGAAAGGGCCAGCCAGAATTAAACGTCCTTCGTTTTGCAATGCCTGTAGCCGCGCCACGTGTGCGGGCCGTGTCGCCAGACGTTTTGTTAAACTATCAGGTATATCATGGCCGATAATGGCATATAGCATTTAGTTACTTTCGTTCTCTTCCTGCATGTATTTCGACAGCGCCATTGCTTGTAGCAGTACGAATACTAGCATCATTCCAGTGGTACCAAAAAGTTTGAAATTAACCCATGCATCTGTAGAAAAGTTAAATGCAACATATAAGTTTACAACGCCGAGCAGAACAAAGAATAAACTCCAGCCCAAGTTGACTTGGTTCCATACTTTAGTTGGAAGCGTAATTTTTTCCTTCAGTAAAGTACGCATCAGATTCTTTTTTAAGAGTAGATTGGAACCCAACAGTATGATGGCAAACACCCAATATAGAATGGTAGGTTTAAACTTGATGAAGGTCTCATCGTGAAGAATTAGTGTCGCGCCACCGAATACGGCAATGATGGCAAAGCTTACCCATAGCATGGTATCTACCTTGCCGTGCCGCCATTTCACCCACCCAATTTGGGCAATAGTGGCGACAATCGCAGTACCTGTGGCAACATAAACGTTGAACATTTTGAAAGCGACAAAGAACAGGATAACGGGGAATAGGTCAAATAGTAGTTTCATGGCGATTGATTATGCAGGGAAGTTTATTCTCGGTCTAGCGTCAGTGCGGCGGAGTTGATGCAGTAGCGCAGTCCTGTCGGTTTCGGGCCATCTTCGAATACATGACCAAGATGGGCATCGCAGCGGCTACACAGAACTTCCGCGCGCTCCATACCATGACTGTCATCTTTTTTCACAGTAATGCTGTCAGGTTGGTGTGGTTGCCAGAAACTGGGCCAGCCGCTGCCAGATTCATATTTCACATTTGAATCGAATAGCGCGTTACCACAGCACACACAGCGATATAGTCCGCTGTCATGGCAATCCCAATACGTACCAGTAAATGCGGGTTCAGTGCCGCACTGGCGGCATACTTTGTATTGTTCGGGGGAAAGCTCGTTGCGCCAGATGGCGTCAGGTTTTTGGATTTTTTCGCTCATTAGGCTATCTTCAAAATAGGTAATCTGACAAATCGTCTCCCAAGCTTCTCATTTGAGTGCAATGGGGGCTGAAAGGTTGAAATTGAGATAACGAAGTGACCGTTACTCACAGCACCTCTCCGGCATGGTCGGCCAGACGTGAGCGTTCTCCTCTTTGCAAGGTGACATGTCCGCTGTGTTGCCAGCCCTTGAAACGATCTACCACATAAGTCAGCCCAGAGCTGCCTTCGGTCAAGTAAGGTGTATCAATCTGTGCGATGTTGCCCATGCATACTACCTTGGTGCCCGGGCCAGCGCGTGTGATCAGCGTTTTCATCTGTTTGGGCGTGAGGTTCTGGGCTTCATCAATGATCAGATATTTATTCAAAAAAGTGCGTCCACGCATGAAGTTAAGGGATTTGATCTTGATGCGCGAACGGATCAGATCGCGCGTGGCGGCTCGCCCCCATTCTCCGCTTTCGTCGTTGGGTTTATTGAGTACATCCAAATTGTCATCCAGCGCGCCCATCCAGGGCGACATTTTTTCTTCCTCGGTACCTGGTAAAAAACCAATGTCTTCACCAACCGGCACGGTGACGCGGGTCATGATGATTTCTGAATACAATTTATGTTCCAGCATCTGTACCAACCCAGCGGCGAGCGTTAGCAGGGTCTTGCCGGTACCAGCCTGACCGAGCAGGGTAACAAAATCAATCTCCGGGTTCATCAGCAGATTGAGCACAAAACTCTGTTCACGATTACGTGCAGTAATTCCCCAGATGGCATTTTTGGTGTGGGTATAGTCAGTCAACGTGCGCAACATGGCAGTGTTGTCATTCTGTTCGGTGACTACAGCATAGAAAGGATGACCGCCGTTTTCTTGATAAACAAATTGATTTAACAGCATGTCACGGCATAGCGGCCCCTGAATATTGTAAAAAGTGTGCTCACCTTGGGGGCCGGATTTCATATCCTTGCCATGTTTATCCCAAAAATCCTGCGGTAATGCCAGTACGCCGGTGTAAAGCAGGTCGGTATCTTCCAGCACCTTGTCATTAAAATAGTCCTGCGCATCCAATCCCAGCGCACGCGCTTTAATGCGCATGTTGATATCCTTGCTGACCAAGATCACGGAACGCTTGGGTTGCTGGTTGTGGAGGAACATTACTACCCCAAGGATAGCGTTGTCAGCTTTGCCGATTGCCATATTGGCAGGCAATTCGTTGGTGATGAACTGGGTTTGCAAAAACAGACGACCGGTAGCGCTCTTGTTACTTGGCGTTTGTAACGGTACGCCGGCATCAATGTTATGTGTACTCTCGCTGATCAAAGAGTCGAGGAACCGACTGGCCTGTCGCGCATTGCGTGCGACTTCAGTCATGCCTTTTTTATTGTTGTCCAGCTCTTCCAGCACGAATATCGGCAAGTAAATGTCATGTTCCTCAAAACGGAACAGGCTGGTTGGATCGTGCATTAGCACATTGGTATCCAGCACGAATAATTTGGTAGCATGATTTTCAGCCACTATTTTGCGGGGGGGCATAATGCTCCTTATGTGGTTAGAGATTGCACGAATTGCAATACTTCCTGAGCGTGGCCGTCGGCTTTAACGCTGCGCCATTCGCCACGTAATATGCCGTTTTGGTCGAGCACGAAAGTGCTGCGCTCGATGCCCCGCACTTGTTTGCCATACAGATTCTTCAGTTTGATTACGCCGAACTGTTCACATACTGTTTCTTCTGAATCGGCAAGCAGAGCGAAGGGCAGGCTGAACTTAGCTTTGAATTTTTCATGCGACTCTATGCTGTCACGTGAAATGCCAACCACCTCACAATCAGCCTTTTTAAAATCTGCATACAAATCGCGGAATTGTTGGCTCTCAGTAGTGCAGCCCGGAGTGTTGTCCTTAGGGTAAAAATAAATCACTAGGGATTTGCCGCGCGCGGCAAAGAGTTTGAAAGTCCCTCCACCAGTGGCGGGTATTACGAAATCGGCAATAGCTTGATCAAGCATCTAGGTAATCTCCTATTTTAGGAGATGCCATTGTTGATAAAATTCTCGTACAAGGCAAGCGTCTCATGGGTTAATGCGTAAAAAGCTTTTTCGTTCCGCGTATTATAAGGTTAAGTCTTATCCTAAGTTTAGGATGACCTGCTACATTATTATAGACTGCATTCATGAGGGAGTCCGACGAATTCGATGCATGCATTCGAAAGCATGGTGTGATGGTCTTGAGCATTTCTCCTGCATTCTTCGAGCTATGGGTTCAGTTTTATTAAGAAGCTCGTGTTTGAGTTGATTGGGTGCTTAGGTTACAATGTGCGCCCTGCTTATTTGGCAAGTTTAAGTAGCAGGAAATTCGCACACTCGTTCATGTTGGGGTGCCTGCAAGGGTCGATTTGACGAGTGGAAGACTTTAACCCTTAACATATGGAGTAATTATGGCTGTAATTATGCGTCAAATGCTGGAAGCGGGCGTCCATTTTGGACATCAAACTCGTTATTGGAATCCCAAAATGGCTCCTTTTATCTTCGGCCATCGCAACAAAATTCATATTATCAATTTAGAAAAAACCGTTGTAATGTATAACGACGCGCTGAAGTTTGTGCGCAAAACTGCTGCCAATAAGGGCACGATATTGTTTGTTGCGACTAAGCGTCAAGCGCGTGAAATTATTAAAGAAGAGGCGCTTCGTTGTGGCAGCCCTTTTGTTGATCATCGCTGGCTGGGCGGTATGCTCACTAATTTCAAGACGGTACAGCAATCCGTCAAGCGTTTGCATGAACTGGAAGCTATGATGTTGGATAGCGTAGCCATGGAAAAAATTTCCAAGAAGGAAGGTCTGATGATGCAGCGCGAGTTGGAAAAGCTGGATCGCAGCCTCGGTGGCATCAAGAATATGCAGAATCTGCCTACCGCGATTTTTGTGATCGATGTTGGTTACCAAAAGGGTGCCATTGTGGAAGCACAGAAACTGAATATTCCGGTGATTGGCGTGGTAGACACCAACCATACGCCACTAGGTGTCGATTATGTTATCCCGGGCAACGACGATTCCAGTCAGGCGATACGCCTGTATGCGCGCGGAATGGCTGACGCAGTGCTGGAAGGGCGCGAACAGGCGCTTAACGAGATTGTGGCACAAGCCGAAGATCAGGCGGCGTAAGCTTTATTCGTTTGTCCAAAAGGGGCGAGAGCCCCTTTTTTTAGGTTATGTTTTCAAGGAGTGGGAAATGGCGGAAATTACCGCAGGCATGGTAAAAGATTTACGTGAGGCAACTGGTCTCGGCATGATGGATTGCAAGAAGGCGCTAGTTGAAACGAATGGCGACTTTAAGGCAGCTGAAGAATTTCTACGCATTAAGAGCGGTGCCAAGGCTAGCAAGGCGGCTTCCCGCATAGCAGCTGAGGGTTTGGTGAGTGCGTTTATCAGTGCTGATGGTAAAGTCGGTGCGCTGGTGGAAGTGAACTGCGAAACTGATTTTATGGCAAAGAATGATGCCTTTATGGCATTTGCGAGTAATGTGGCGCAAGCCATTGCACAAAATAATCCAAGTGATTCTGAGACTTTGTCCTCAGTGGTATTGGCCAGTGGTGACAGTGTGGAAGACGCGCGCAAGTCACTCATCATGAAGTTGGGCGAGAATGTCAGTGTGCGTCGTTTCGTGCGTTATAGCACAACGGGTAAAGTGGTAGCTTATTTGCACGGCAGCAAAATCGGTGTGCTTTTAGATGTCAGCGGTGGTGACGATGCATTGGGTAAAGATTTGGCGATGCACATCGCTGCGAGCAAGCCGGTATGTGTTTCCAAAGAGCAAGTCTCTCAGGAGTTGCTTGATACTGAACGCAAGGTATACACCGCACAAGCCGCAGAAAGCGGAAAGCCGGCCAATATTATTGAAAAGATGGTGGATGGACGTATTGCCAAGTATTTGGCCGAAGTTACTTTATTGGGCCAACCTTTTGTGAAGGATCCCGATATTTTGGTAGAAAAGTTATTGTCCACCCATAACGTGAAGGTCAATGCGTTCCAGATGTTCGTGGTGGGAGAGGGTATAGAGAAGGCTGTAGTGGATTACGCTGCCGAAGTTGCTGCGGCTGCAAAGATATAAGCAGATGCCAACTGCTCCAGCATACAAGCGTATCCTGCTCAAACTTTCAGGGGAAGCCCTGATGGGCGATGATAGCTACGGAATTAATCGTGCTGTGATTGAGCGCATTGTTAGCGAAATTGGCGAGGTGGTTGGACTGGGCGTACAGGTGGCGGTGGTGATCGGCGGTGGCAATATCTTCCGCGGAGTTGCGCCTGCCGCTGCCGGGATGGATCGCGCCACCGCCGACTATATGGGAATGTTGGCTACCGTTATGAACGCCATGGCCTTGCAGGATGCGATGAAACGCTTCGGTTTGGATTGTCGGGTGCAGTCGGCCCTCAACCTGGAACAAGTGGCTGAACCATTTATACGAGGCAAGGCATTGCGCTACCTGGAGGATGGCAAAGTGGTGATATTTGCTGCCGGGACTGGTAATCCATTCTTCACCACCGATACCGCGGCCGCCTTACGCGGCGTGGAAATGGATGCGGAAGTTGTCATTAAGGCGACCAAGGTGGACGGCGTATATACTGCCGACCCGAAACTGGATCCCGCCGCTATTCGCTATCAGAAATTGAGTTTTGATGAAGCGATTAACAAAAACCTTAAGGTAATGGATGCCACTGCATTGACCCTGTGCCGTGATCAGAGCTTACCGATCATCGTATTCAGCATCTTCAAGCATAACGCGCTGAAGCGCGTAGTGATGGGGCAGGATGAAGGGACGCTGGTACACTGTAACTGATGGAGGATAAATGTAATGATTTCTGATATCAAAAAAAATGCTGAACAAAAGATGAATAAGACGCTGGAAACGCTTAAGGTGGATTTCGGCAAGATTCGTACTGGTAGGGCACACACAGGTATTCTGGATCATGTGACCGTAGATTATTACGGTAGTCCTACGTTGATTAGCCAAGTTGCTAATGTGACTTTGATTGATGCACGTACCATCGGGGTACAACCGTGGGAAAAAAATATGATTGCAGCGGTGGAAAAAGCGATACGCGACGCTGATTTGGGACTGAACCCGGCGACCAATGGGGATCTAATCCGCGTACCAACGCCAATGTTGACCGAAGAGCGTCGTCGCGATTTGATCAAGGTAGTACGTAGTGAGTCGGAGAACGCTAAGGTGGCTATACGCAACGTACGTCGCGATGCCAACGAGCATCTTAAAAAGTTGCTCAAGGATAAAGAAATCGGTGAAGATGATGAACGCCGTGGGCAGGACGAGGTGCAGAAACTTACGGATCATTTCGTAGTAGAAATAGACAAGTCGCTGCAAATAAAAGAAATTGACCTGATGGCAGTTTAACTGCACTGCATATGGATTTGTTTTCCATGAGAAAGCGAGCGTATTGCTTGCTTGTGCGACCAACAGGGTCGCTGTCCTCGCGAGATTGCTTCAGAGGTTCTTGATGGCGTTATTTCAAAGTCCCACTCGCTCCGTCCCGACTATACCTCAAGTGCCACGCCATATTGCCATCATCATGGATGGTAATGGTCGCTGGGCAAAGCAACGCTATTTGCCACGTATTGCCGGACATCAGCGCGGTGTGGAAACGGTACGCGAGATCGTGAAAGCCTGCCGTGAACTGGGGATCGAATACCTGACCCTGTTTGCCTTTAGTAGCGAGAATTGGCGCCGACCGGCAGACGAAGTTTCCTTTCTGATGCAATTATTCCTGAAAATGCTTGAACGTGAAGTATCCAAGTTGCACGAAAATGATATTCGGCTAAAAATAATTGGTGACCGTAACCGTTTTGATGCCAATCTTAATCAACGCATTTTGGACGCAGAACAATTGACTGCAGGCAATGTTAGCTTAACGCTTACTGTTGCTGCTGACTACGGTGGACGCTGGGATATTATGCAAGCCATGCAGAAGATGCTGCAAGCGCGTCCTGATCTGGTTAGCGGTTTTAATGAAGAAGACCTGGAAGCATACCTTTCCATGCATTATGCGCCGGAGCCAGATTTGTTTATCCGTACGGGAGGCGAGCAACGCATCAGCAATTTCCTGCTGTGGCAACTGGCTTATACCGAGTTATATTTTACCGATACGCTATGGCCAGCCTTTGATGGCGAAGCATTAAAATTGGCTATCCAGTCCTACTATGCCCGGGAGCGTCGCTTCGGCCGAACCAGTGAACAAGTTCGGAGCGAGCGGATGCAGGATGGAAAAATTAATGCTTAAGCAGCGGGTGATTACAGCCGTGATCCTGCTGGTGCTGTTCTTGTTAGCGCTGTTTTTATTGCCCACTTTGGGGTGGGCTGCGCTGGTAGTTATCATGGTGATGCAAGGTTCATTGGAATGGGCGCGCTTATCCAGGCTGTCCAGGAAGACTGTTAGTGTTTATTTGGGGCTGACTCTGGCTTTGATCCTTGGTATCGTTTGGCTTGATACGCAATATCCCGGACAGCTTGAGTCATTGCATATGCTGATATATGGTATGTCGGCATTGCTATGGTTAATTATGGTGCCACTTTGGCTTATGGCTCGTTGGCACGTGCGTCAACCGCTGTTGATGATGCTAACTGGTTGGGTACTATTGATTCCGACTGGTTTGGCGATGATGGACTTGCGTATACAAAATCCCTGGTGGCTATTGGGAGTGATTGGACTAGTATGGGTGGCAGACATCGCTGCTTATTTCAGCGGACGCAAATTTGGCAAGAACAAGCTTGCGCCCAATATTAGTCCGGGTAAGACTTGGGAAGGAGTATTCGGCGCACTGCTCGGAGTTACCGCGTATGTGTTGCTTATTGTTTGGACAAGCGACCTTTCCACAAACTACGAAGCGCTGCTCGGTATGTTAATAGCGTCCTGGGGATGGGTGGGACTGGCAGTGATCGGTGATTTGTTCGAGTCGGCTATTAAACGCCAAGCTGGGGTTAAGGACAGCGGCACATTGCTTCCCGGCCATGGTGGCCTGCTGGATCGCATTGATGCTCTGACCTCAACTTTGCCATTGGCTGCAATGGTGATTCTGCTCCAAAGGGTGGTATGAAAAGCATAAGCCATCTCACCATACTGGGTTCCACGGGCAGCATAGGTACCAGCACCTTGGATGTCGTGGCGCGTCACCCTGGGCGCTACCGTATCGTGGCACTCACTGCACAGTGTCAAGACAATATTCTGTTTGAGCAATGTCTCCGTTTTGCGCCACGCTACGCTGTGTTGTTGGACGAGGGGGCAGCCATGCGTCTGGCGCAGCGTGTCGCCGTAGCTGGCTTGGATGTTGAAGTTTTATGGGGTGCCGCAGCGCTGGAGCGGGTTGCGTCATTGCCGCAGGTGGATACGGTAATGGCTGCTATTGTCGGTGCAGCAGGGTTGCGTCCTACGCTGGCTGCTGCACGCGCGGGCAAGAAAATTCTGCTGGCGAACAAGGAAGCACTGGTAATGGCGGGACGAGTGTTCATGGATTTGGTGCAGAAACATGGCGCTACGCTGTTGCCCATTGACAGTGAGCATAACGCCATCTTTCAGGCTTTGCCCCATGATTATTCCCGTCATCACACGGATAGTTTAACTGCCAGCGGGGTAAGTAAAATTCTGCTCACTGCATCTGGCGGTCCTTTTCTCAACACTACTTTGTCTGAATTAAAACACGTCACGCCTGAACAAGCGTGTGCACACCCTAATTGGATAATGGGACGCAAGATTTCGGTCGATTCCGCTACCATGATAAACAAGGGGCTGGAAGTCATTGAGGCACACTGGTTGTTTAACGCGCCAGCCGATGCGATTCAGGTAGTGGTGCATCCGCAAAGCATTATTCATTCGCTGGTGCAATATGTGGACGGTTCGGTACTGGCGCAGCTGGGCAACCCGGACATGCGCATTCCGATCGCATATGCGTTGGCTTACCCGGAACGCATTGAAACGGGTGTTGAACCGCTGGATCTGCTCAAGATAGCTACTCTCGATTTTGTCGCGTCGGACTTTATGCGTTTCCCAGGCTTGGCTCTGGCCTATCAAGCTTTGCGCGCCGGCGGTACAGCACCTACCGTGCTCAATGCGGCCAATGAAGTAGCCGTGGTCGCATTCCTAAACAAACAGATTCCTTTTCTTGCCATTCCCCGTTTGATAGAAGATGTACTAGCTGACTTGCCGGTAACCACGGTTAACACGCTGGAGGATGTGTTAAGTGCGGATGCCGGTGCGCGCGTAGTAGCAAATGAATTATTAATAAAAAGTACGATTTGTTTTTCATGATCACACTACTGGCTTTCATTGCGGCTATAGCGATACTCGTAGTGATCCATGAGATGGGGCACTACTGGGTAGCACGATTGTGCGGAGTGAAAGTATTGCGTTTTTCAGTTGGTTTCGGCAAGACAATTTATACCAAACGCTTTGCAAATAGCGAGACAGATTGGGTGATCTCCGCCATTCCCTTAGGCGGTTATGTCAAGATGCTGGATGAGCGTGAAGGTAAAGTAGCAGCGCATGAGCTGCATCTTGCATTTAATCGTAAACCTGTGCTGCAGCGCATGGCTATCGTGGTGGCGGGGCCGGTGGCCAATCTACTACTGGCTATTTTATTATTCTGGGCGTTATTCATCTATGGCGTGCCGAGCCTTAAACCTATGCTGGGCAAAGTATTACCGAATACCCCTGCAGCAACAGCATCCTTGCAAGCGCAGGAAACCATCGTCAGCATTAATGAGCAAGCCATTCCGAGCTGGGAGCAAGTGAGCTGGGTATTATTGGATCTCGCTCTGCAAGGTGCTACCGAAGCACGCATAGAAGCGCGCACTGCCCAAGGAGAAATAGTCCGGCATGCGCTCAATCTGAAAGCCCTCACTCCGGATGATATGGATGAAAATTTTTTGCACTCTCTCGGTTTACAACCTTATCAGCCGTTGGTACGCCCCGTCATCGGAAAGTTGGTAGAAGGTGGGGTTGCCCAACGTGCAGGACTACTCCCAAATGATAAAGTTCTGCGAGTAGATAGCCAGAGTATCGAAGATTGGAAAGACTTGGTGAAGGCAGTGCGCGGTCATCCGGGACAGCTACTGAAGTTGGAAATTGAACGAAGTGACACGCTACGGGTTGTTAATCTCACGCCTGAAGCAACCAGCGAAGCAAATATAACGGTAGGCAAGATTGGAGTTGCTCCGTACATAGATCGGCGTGAGTTCGACGCATTGTTGACTATAGTGCGTTATGCGCCGCTTGCAGCATTCGGGCATGCCGTACGAAAGACTTGGGAAATTGCCAAGATGAGTTTGAAATCGTTGGGTAAAATGGTCATAGGCGAAATGTCGCTGAAAAATCTGAGCGGGCCAATTACCATTGCCGATTATGCTGGACAGTCAGCACAGATGGGTATGGTTGCATACCTGAATTTCCTGGCGCTGATCAGTATTAGCCTCGGAGTGTTGAATTTGCTGCCTATCCCCTTATTAGATGGTGGGCATTTGCTGTATTATATGGCCGAGTTAATTAAAGGCAGTCCGATGTCCGAGAAGGCTTGGGGGGCAGGGCAGAAAATTGGTATTGTGCTGCTCGTTACCTTGATGGCTCTCGCGTTGTTTAACGACTTTAGCCGCGTATTTTAGGTTGAAATAATACATGAAATTGAAAAATCTAGCGGGGCTTATCCCGCTGTTGTACGCCACGTCCGCCATAGCCATCGAACCTTTTGTGGTTAAGGATATTCGTGTAGAAGGTATACAGCGTACTGAGCCAGGCACTGTATTCAGCTATTTACCGGTCAAGGTCGGTGACAAACTGGATGATGAACATGCTGCTGCGGCAATCCGTGCATTGTTCGCCACTGGTTTTTTCAAGGATGTGCGCCTTGAAATGCAACAGGGAGTGTTAATTGTCCTGGTGCGCGAACGTCCGTCCATCGCCAGCATTGAAATTAACGGAGTGAAGGACTTTCCGAAAGATACGCTGCGCGACAATCTTAAGTCGGTTGGGCTGGCGGATGGTCGTATCTTCGATAAATCTGCCTTGGATAAAGCGGAGCAAGAACTCAAACGTCAGTATGTGGCGCGCGGCAAATATGGGGTGAAATTCAGCACCACTGTTACCGAGTTAGAACGCAACCGTGTTGCTATCATCTTTAATGTGGTAGAGGGCGAAACCTCTAAAATCAGGCAAATTAATATTATCGGTAACCAGACTTTTAACGAAAAAAAATTGAAGGATTTGATGCAGCTCGGTACACCAAACTGGATAAGCTGGTTTACCAAAAATGATCAATATTCCAAGCAAAAACTGTCAGCTGATTTGGAAACTTTACGTTCACTTTATCTTGACGCGGGCTATCTGGAATTTTCCATAGACTCTACCCAAGTTTCTATCACACCAGACAAAGAGCACATTTACATCACCATTAATATTAGCGAAGGCGCCAAGTACACAGTTTCCGATGTTAAGGTATCTGGACCTGAAAATATCTTGCCGCATGTAGAGACGCGTAAATTGATTAAAGTACAAGCGGGTGATGTATTTTCTCGTAAGGAGCTGACCGATTCCACTAAGAAAATAGGCGACCGCCTTGGTGAGGATGGTTATGCTTTCGCTAATGTCAATGCGGTACCGGATATAGATAAAGAAAAGCATCAGGTGGGGTTCACCTATGTAGTCGACCCTGGCTCGCGAGCCTATGTGCGACACATCGATATTACAGGTAACACTAAAACTCGCGACCTGGTGATTCGGCGCGAATTTCGTCAGATGGAGGGCGCGTGGTATTCAGCGTCTAAAATTAAGACGTCCAAACAAAAAGTCGATCGTTTGGACTTTTTTAGTGAAGTAAATATTGAGACCCTCCCGGTGCCTGGTACAAATGACCAGCTAGATGTTAGTCTGGCTGTTAAGGAAAAGTCCACCGGAGATTTTTCGGTCGGTGCCGGAATATCCAGTAACGTTGGAGTGGTGTTTACTGGTTCTGTCACTCAGCGAAATTTGTTCGGTACCGGCAACAATCTATCTACACAAATTAATACCAGCAAGATTAATCAAGTGTATTCGGTGTCCTATACCAACCCGTATTTCACTGATAATGGAGTGAGCCAGGGTTTTGATGTATATAAACGCAACGTGAATTCCACTTACACAGCAATTAGCCCATACCTTTCTTCAACCATTGGAGGAGGAGTGCGTTTTGGCGTACCAATCAGCGACTTCGAGAATACACATTATGGTTTATCGGCGGAAAAAACCCAATTGACACTTACCGATACCAGCTCGCTACAAATGAAAGATTACGTTAGAATCTTTGGACCTTCCACAAGTAACCTGGTGAGCTCGGTGGGCTGGAGTCAGGATAGCCGTGACAGCGCTATTTACACTACGGCGGGAACGGTGCAGCGTGCTTTTGTAGAAGTAGCTTTGCCGGTCTCCAATCAGCGGTTTTACAAGCTTACCTATCAGCAACAGTGGTTCTATCCGATAAGTCAAAATGTTACCCTTATGCTAAATGGCGAAGCTGGAGGTGCGGAAGGCTATGGCGGCTTACCAGTGCCATTCTTCAAGAATTTCTATGCTGGCGGACCAGGTTCGGTGCGTGGTTTTAAGCCATTTTCCATTGGGCCGCGAGACCTTAACAATAATTCCTTGGGTGGCACCCGACGCATAGTCGGAAACGCTGAATTACTATTTCCCATGCCTGGAATGAACAAGGACAGGTCAGTGCGCTTGAGTGCTTTTGTAGACGTTGGCACGGTGTTTGGCTTGGGCCTTACGGCATCTGACAGCTTGCGTTATTCTACTGGTGTCGCTGTTACTTGGGTATCACCGGTTGGCCCACTTAAAATTAGCGTGGGTGTTCCGCTAAACAAGCAACCTAGTGACAAATTACAAATATTCCAGTTCACGTTGGGTTCGTTATTTTAAATGAGGGTAGGAGAAAAAATGAAAACTTGGAGTATGAAGTTTATGCAGATATTGCTGTTGGTCGGCAGTACTCAAGCATTGGCGGCTGATTTTCGGGTAGGTATAGTGAATACCGAACGCATTTTGCGTGAATCGGCTCCCGCTGTGAAGGCCGAGAAAAAGATTGAGAAGGAGTTTTCCGGACGCGACCAGGAAATCAAGAAAGTCGCTAAGCAGGTGAAAGATGTACAAACACTCATGGAAAAAGAAGGTCTGACCCTGCCAGATGGTGAAAAACGCAACAAGGAACGTGAACTGGCCAATCTCAACATGAATCTACAACGCATGCAACGTGGTTTTAGCGAAGATTTGAATCTGCGCAAGAATGAGGAAATGTCAGTGGTTCTGGAACATGCCAATAAAGCAATTCAAGCGCTTGCAGAAAAAGAAAAGTATGATTTGATATTACAAGAAGCTGTATATCGCAACCCAAATATTGATATTACCGAAAAAGTTTTGAAATACATGGCGAATGATAAATAAAGTTTTAAGTTATATTTAAATTGTATGAAGCGAACAAACTATAGCCTTAAAGAAATCGCAGCACGTTTCGGTGGTTTGTTGCTGGGTAATACCGAGACAACGGTTAATCAAATAGCTACGCTAGAAAATGCGCAAGCAGGGCATATTACTTTTTTAGCGAGCGCAAAATATCGTCCGCTGCTTGCTGCTACGCGTGCCAGTGCAATAATTGTAGGCTCGACAGACGCTGAGGCGACATCACTTCCCCGCATCGTATGCGATAACCCTTATGTTTATTTTGCCAAGGTTTCCGCATTTCTAAATCCTCTACCTTTGGTCGTGCCGGGCATACACTCCAGCGCCGTGATTGAGGAAGGTGCTCATATTGATCCGACCGCCTATATTGGCCCAAATGTAGTGATCGGTGCAGATACCAGGATAGGAGCTGGCTGTGCGATTATGGCAGGATGTAGTATTGGTGCAGGGGTAACTATAGGTATAGATGGACGCTTATATCCACGTGTCGTGGTATATCACAATTGTGTTTTGGGAAACAGACTGATAGCACATTCTGGCGTAGTGATCGGCGCAGACGGTTTCGGCATAGCGATGAATGAAGGCCGCTGGCTGAAAATTCCGCAGATCGGGCGTGTGGTCATTGGCGATGATGTGGAGATCGGCGCGAATACCACTATCGATCGTGGCGCATTGGATGACACAGTGATTGAGGAAGGAGTCAAGTTAGATAATCTGATTCAGATTGCGCACAATGTTCGCATTGGTGCACATACCGCTATTGCTGGATGTGTTGGCATTGCAGGTAGCGCGATTATCGGGCGCCATTGTCGGATAGGTGGTGGAACCGGTATTTTAGGACATACACAGATATCGGATCATGTCGAGATTTCTTCTTATACGATGATCGGAAAATCTATTCGGGAACCCGGTACCTATACGGGAATTTTTCCATTCAGTACGCACGATGTGTGGCGCAAAAATGCTGCCCAGCTACGTCATCTGGATGAGCTGGCAAATAAAGTAAAAATGCTGCAGCAAGAGGTTGAGATTTTAAGGAAGGAAGGTTGATGAGCACAGGCACCCAAATGGACATCTATGAAGTTTTGGAATACTTGCCGCACCGTTATCCGTTTCTACTAATCGATCGTGTGCTGTCATACGATCCTGGTAAGGATATCGTGGCATTGAAAAATGTCAGTATCAATGAACCTTTTTTTGGCGGTCATTTTCCGCATCATCCGGTTATGCCCGGAGTGCTGATCGTCGAAGCCATGGCGCAGGCTGCGGCAATCCTGACATTTAAGACCCTAGGCACCAAGCCGGACGATAAATCAGTTTATTATTTTGTTGGTATTGATGGAGCGCGTTTTAAGAAGCCAGTGAGCGCGGGTGACCAACTCATTTTAAAGGTATCGTTCCTCCGTAATTTGCGCGGTCTATGGAAGTTTTCTGCGACTGTGGAAGTAGACGAACAGATTGTCGCAGAGGCTGAATTGATGTGTACTGTTCGGGAATTGTAATGCTTCACCCTACAGCCCTTATTCACCCAAACGCTAAGTTGGCAAGTAACGTTGAGGTGGGTGCGTATTCAATCATCGGCGAGCATGTCGAGATAGGCAAAAATACACATATCGGTCCACATGTAGTGATCGGCGGACATACCAGCATCGGCCAGCACAACCGCATATTTCAGTTTTGTTCACTGGGGGAAATCCCACAAGACAAGAAGTACGCTGGTGAACCGACACGGCTGGAAATTGGTGATAACAATACCATTCGTGAATTCTGTACCTTCAATATAGGCACCTCACAAGATGCTGGCGTGACACGTGTTGGAAACAATAACTGGATCATGGCCTATGTGCATTTGGCGCATGATTGTCAGATCGGAAGCCACACTATTTTTGCTAATAACGCAAGTCTGGCCGGACATGTCAAGATTGCTGATTATGCAATCCTGGGAGGGTTTTCTATAGTGCACCAGTTTTGTCAAATTGGCATGCATGCGATTATTGGAATGGGATCTGTTCTCTTGCAGGATGTTCCGCCTTATGTTACAGCCGCTGGCAACCCGGCTGCACCTCACGGTATTAATTCAGAAGGGTTAAAGCGGCGTGGTTTTTCAAGTACAGCGGTAATGGCGATTAAGCGCGCTTATAAGACCTTGTACAAATCGGGGTTGATGTTAGAGCAGGCTAAAGTTGTCATTGAAGAACAGGCAGCAGAATATCCAGATTTAAATGTACTGGTTGATTTTCTAGGTCGTTCGCAACGCGGCTTTATTCGTTAATCTCGTTATATGACACAGCAAGTAAAAGTGATCGGCATTGTTGCCGGTGAAGCTTCAGGTGACCTGCTCGCCAGTCATATGATGGAGGAACTAAAACGGGCAGTGCCCAGCGTGAAATTCATCGGAATCGGTGGACCCAAGATGCAGGCAGTTGGTATGCAAGTATTATTCCCGCAGGAAAAGCTTGCAGTGCGCGGTTATGTCGAAGTGCTGAGACATTATTGTGAAATTTTGGGTATACGTCGCAAGCTCCGAGCGTATTTCTATGCTCATCCCCCCGATTTATTTATTGGTATTGATGCACCAGATTTTAATCTGGATCTAGAGTTGAAGCTCAAGGAACATGGCATTCCTACCGTACATTACATTAGTCCATCCATTTGGGCATGGCGCGGCGAACGTATCCACAAGATTAAACGTGCGGTATCGCATATGCTGGCGTTATTTCCTTTTGAAACTCCACTATATGAAAAAGCAGGCATTCCGGTAACCTATGTCGGGCACCCTTTGGCCGATATATTGCCAGAGGTACCCAATCGGAACGCAATGCGCGAGCAGATGCGTTTGCCCATGCAAAGTAAAGTATTTGCCTTTCTGCCAGGAAGTCGTCAGAGTGAGGTGCGAAATCTGGCTTTAATCTTTATTAATACCGCGAGAGTTATTTTACAAAAACTACCTGAAGCAATCTTCCTTGTACCATTGGCGACCATTGAAACGCGTCGTATTTTTGAGGAAATATTGAGGCATTGCGGGGGACAGAATTTGCCAATCAGGATCCAATTTGGCCATGCGCACGATGCGATTATCGCTGCAGATGTTGTGCTGGTTGCATCGGGTACCGCTACGCTGGAAGTTGCGCTACTCAAACGTCCCATGGTGATTACTTACAAGATGCCAGCCTTGTCATATTGGCTATTAAAGCCCAAGGCATACCAGCCATATTTCGGTCTTCCAAATATTCTTGCGGGTAAATTTGTAGTGCCAGAGCTGTTTCAGGATAATGCAACACCGGAGAACCTTGCACAGGCGCTGCTAAACTGGTTGTCTAACAAAGAAGCAGTTACCGAACTAGAGGCAATATTTACCGATATGCATTCCACGCTTAGGCAGGGTAATGCGCATAAAGCCGCGCAAGCTATTTTGTCATATCTGGGTATGCAACAGGGAGCCAACAAGTGAACAACCAACTACTTATCTGTGGAGTGGATGAAGCGGGGCGCGGGCCGTTAGCAGGACCAGTCTATGCCGCTGCGGTAATATTGAATAACTGCCGGCCAATAGAGGGACTAGATGATTCCAAGAAGCTCAGCGAAAAGCGGCGTAATTATCTAGCGTTAGAAATAAAGCAATATGCCTTGGCATGGGCGATTGCAGAGGCTTCAGTCAAAGAGATTGATTCCATCAATATTTTGCGTGCCAGCCTGTTGGCTATGCGCCGTGCAATTAAAATGCTACAGATCCGACCGCATGAAGTTTTGGTCGACGGTCTGTATTGCCCGAATACGGGACTCCCGAGCCGTGCCATTGTGCGAGGGGATAGCAGTGTTGCGTCCATCTCGGCAGCTTCTATATTAGCTAAAACCGCGCGTGACGCGGCTATGCTGTTGCTACATGATACCTATCCACAATATGGTTTTGCTGCGCATAAAGGCTACGCGACTGAGGTACATCTGGTGGCATTGAGGATGCACGGCGTTTCCGCCGAACATAGAAGAAGTTTCCGACCCGTACGAGAAGCATTGGAGCAGAAAAAGAGATGAAGTGGATCTGTTCAAACGGATGTATATTCCTACTTTTTACGATGTAGAGACTTGATAATAAGGGTATGTGCTTTGAGTATCCTGTTAAAGTTTAATGTTCCAAATTAAACAATAAATCATAAATATTTTTCAAAAACTTCCATTGAATGAATTCTGGATAAAAGTCGATAAAACGCTTCGCTATCATGGACGGCAGATTCTACGTTCAACGCGCGGTGTGTGGTGGGATATGCGCCGCTTACCTATGGAACGCCCCGTCTTCGTCATTGGCTGTAGCCGAGCGGGCACCACTTTGGTGTATAAAACATTTTCTGAATCAAAGAATTTAGGCACGCTGCAGCGGGAAACGCATGATTTCTGGACGGAGATGCATTCTCCGGCCAGCAAACACTGGAATACCCATGCGTTAATCGCACAAGACGCCACTCAAAACGACAGGGATACTGTGGCCCGCTATTTTTATGCCCATACTGGTAAAACAAGGTTTATCGACAAAAATAACCAGAATGGCTTAGGTGTATCCTATTTATATTCCTTATTTCCTGATGCGCATTTCGTTTACGTAAAACGCAACCCCGGTGACAACATCAATTCTCTTATCGAGGGTTGGAACAAACCAAAGGAATTCGCCACCTGGTCAAATTTATTACCGGAACAAATCTCTGTCGAGAATGGACGGCATACGCAATGGTGTTTCTTCCTTGCCAATGGCTGGCGTGACTATATAAATGCATCTGTCGAGGAGGTCTGTGCATTCCAGTATAACGCGATCAACCAAGCTATCCTCGATGCCCAGTGCATTATTCCAACCGCACAATGGAGCGAAGTTTTCTACGAAGATATAGTGCGTCACCCAACAGAGAGTTTCCGCAAGCTATTCGAGGCTAGCGGCTTACCTTTTGGTGCGCAACTACAAGCGCATTGCGAGAATGTGTTAGACACACCTTACAACGCCTTCTCCGAAATCCGCTTGGACAAGTGGAAGGATAGCCGTAATTGCGAAAAAATTGAGCGAGTGCTGGCTAAAGTTCAAGCGACCGCCTGTGCCATGGGATATAAACTTTGAGTCGTTTCTCCCGGGTATTCCATTTATTCGGCTGGGGCAGTGTAATCGGCTTATTATTACTAGGATTGGTAGAAGTCTGGCTACACACAGACGACTTCATGTATCGCTACCGTTCAGTGTTCGCCGCGGGGCGCGCCATGGGTAAGTTACATTATTTAAAATCGCAAAATCCAACACTGCTGGTATTAGGAAATAGCCGGATAGATAATGGTTTTATCCCACAAATTTTGTTGGAAGGTGGTGCGGCAGATGTCTCCGGCTTCAATATGGGTATGCCGGGCGCTAACGCGAGCATTCTTTATGGCGTAGTGAAACGTTTAGCGAATGATGGCAACTTGGGCACAAAAGGCATACGCACTGTACTTATCGGTCTGGACGAACATCTGTTACAAGCCGAGGATAGTTTAGGGTATGGTGTGTTTTATAGTGACCCCGCCTGGCTATGGCGCAATCACGACTGGCGTGGAATGCTGGCGCACAGCATACGCCTATGGGGTTTCTCCGCTAATCTGAAGCAATTGCGGGAGCCGGGCAAAGCACTGGGATTTTTTCAGGCAAGTTTTATCAATACTGAACCTATCGGTGGTGGTGCAGCAATGTACTTAGGCTATCGAGCTGGTTTTGGTGGCTTGCAGGATGCAGGACAGATACGCCGGCAGCAGGAAAGTTTTGATGCGCCCCCCGACGGGGTTCAGATCGACGCACTGTTCGCCACCGTTGCCCTGTTGCGACAATATGGCGTACAAGTGGCAGTGGTATATCCTCCGCTGCTAAATCGTGAACTTTTGTACCTCACGCCACAGCTACCGGCGGCACGCCCCTATATCGCCGTGGCTGAGCGTTTAAATGCCCAGGGGGTTCCGCAATTGACACTTGAGGCGGGTACACAGCGCAACCCAGAAATGTTTATCAATTCCGGCCACTTAAATGATTACGGCGCGCAATATCACAGTCGCTTACTGGCACGGCAATTGCGGGTCATCTGGCCAAGCCTGTTTGTCAAAGAGGAGGGCGCATGATTTTCAGCAGCATGAGCTTCATAGTGTTCCTGATCGCGGTGTTATTCATCTATGCCGCCACCGATAACTACCGCCAGCGTGCCGCCATCATTCTGGTAGCGAGCTTGGTGTTTTATGGGTCGTGGAAACCCTCCTATCTGCTTTTGCTGATAGCCTCGCTTACCCTAAACTATGGCTTTTACCGCATCCTCCAACATAACCGCTCCCGCGCCTGGCTCAGCCTGGGTTTAGTGATTAATCTTGGGGTACTAATTTTTTTCAAATATCTGGGGCTGTTTTTCCAGACCCTCATTACCATGGGTGGCTATTTCCAATTCCCCGTACCTGTCGAATCACCCAGTTGGACACAATGGGCACTACCACTGGGAGTAAGCTTTTATACTTTTCATATGCTCTCGGTGATGATAGATGTGTACCGGGGCGATTGGGTACGCCCCATCAGCTTCCGCGCCTGGAGCATGTATGTCACATTTTTCCCACATATGATTGCCGGCCCCATTCTGCGTGCCAGCGAATTGGTGGAACAACTGGAAAAACTCGAACCACTAAAACTGGATGCGGTGCGGCTGGGTGCGCTAATTTTTATTGGCGGTCTTATCAAAAAGACACTTTTGGCTGACAACCTGTCGGGTTTTGTAGAGCCACTATATGCTCACCCGGAGCAGTTAAATTTTTTCACTTCCTGGCTCGCCACACTGGCCTTCGCCTTGCAGATTTATTTCGATTTTTCCGGGTACAGCGAGATGGCTGTTGGCCTCGCCCGCATGTTTGGTGTTACCCTTCCACGTAACTTTCTCTACCCTTACATCAGCCGCAGCGTGAAGGAATTTTGGCAACGCTGGCACATTACTTTGTCGCGTTGGCTCAGGGATTACCTCTATATTTCATTGGGTGGTTCGCATTGCTCCCTTCCCCGCAACATGGTCAATCTTATGATTACCATGTTATTGGGTGGCTTATGGCACGGCGCGGGCTGGAATTTTGTGTTCTGGGGTTTCTTGCATGGAAGTTATCTGGTAGGGCATCGTTTGTTACTGCATGTGTACACTTGGGCAGGCGTCACGGCAGGTTCTGTTATTGATCGCACTTTGTCTTGGCTGGGCTGGCCTCTTACCTTCATTTTAGTGTGCTTTACCTGGGTGTTTTTCCGCGCCAATACCTTTCCTGATGCTTGGCACATTAGTGCAACTATGCTGGGCCTGGCCCAGCCCCGTGGTGCAATTCATTTTATTCGCCTCTCGGAACAGATGATAATAACTGCAGCCCTATTGGTAGCATTGCTGGAGCCACATATCGTGGCGTGGTTTCAGCGGCAAGGCCCCCTCAATTGGTGGTGGGTAGCCAGTCCTGTGCGTGGTTTTGCATATGCGGCACTGGTACTGGCACTAGTATTGTTTGGCGGTGACACCCAGAAATTCATCTATTTTGATTTCTAAGATTACGATGGGAACTTGGGTTTGTGGAATAAGTATCGTTTGGCTGTTAGCCCAACTTGCGTTGCTTTTTGTCTATCGCCATACGTTGGCGGCTTATTGGCGGGAGCCTGCGTTACGTTATCCGGTACTGGTTTTTGAAAGTGATGATTGGGGTGCGGGGCCGCTAGAACAGGCACAAGCACTCGATGCGCTGCGAAAGATACTAAAAGGCCACCGGGATCAGTCTAACCATTATCCGGTAATGACTTTGGGTCTTATCTTGAGCATTGCGGATACTCAGGCCATGTCTACAGCAAAAAACCCCGATTACATTCGGATCACTCTCGACCATGCCAGCTTCGGACCCGTGGTGGTTGCACTGCACGCGGGGATAGATGAGGGCGTATTTGCCCCGCAATTGCATGGCTTGGAGCACTATTGGCCGCCCGCAGTCATAGCGGCGGCGAGGGCGGATGCACCAGTAGCTGCGTGGCTAAAAACAAATGGCTTAGCGTATAGTGAAGACTTACCTCCTCGCTTACAAAGCCGTTGGATTGACGCCGCTTCACTTCCCTCTCAGCCACTTTCTGAAACAGAAATTCATGCTGCTGTAATGGAAGAGGCCAAAATATATATGAAAATTTTCGGTACAAGACCTGTAATTGCCGTACCCACCACTTTTATTTGGAGCGACGAAGTAGAGCGTGCCTGGGCCGCCCAGGGCGTGCGCTGTGTTATTACTCCCGGCACCCGTTACGAAAGCCGCGATATGCAAGGCCGCCCCAGCGGAGACGGTAGGGTAATACTGAACGGTGAACACGGGCAGGGTAATGTGATGTACCTAGTACGCAATAATTATTTTGAACCTAAACTGGGTCATCTAGCCGAAAAAGGACTGGCCGCCCTATCATTACAAACACAATGTGGGCGCCCAACTTTGCTGGAAACGCATCGTTTTAATTTTCTAGGTAATCCGGCCCAATCCAAGGCAGCATTGGCAGAGCTAAACCGGCTGCTGACGGAAACACGGGCACGTTATAGTGAACTACGATTCTTGTCCACGCAAGACATTGTTGATGCGATTGCGGATCAGGATACGTCGCTGATTGCAACCACATCGCGGGCCCGGATGCACGCTTGGCTCGCGCGCATCAGTCAAATATCACGGTTTTGGAAACTTGCGCAGCTCACTGGATTGGTGGTTCCACTGTGGTTATTAAAAAAATGGGTAGCCTGAGCGGGCCGCGTTTCTCTGTCATTATTCCTGCTTACAATGCAGCAGGTACTCTGGCACGTGCACTTGATTCAGTATTAACCCAAAGTTGGGCAGCATTTGAAGTTATCGTGATTGATGATGGCTCCGTTGATAATACTGCGGCGGTAGCAGCAAATTACGGGGAAAAAATTCGATATCTGCGCCAAAACAATGTCGGAGTGTCTGCTGCACGTAACCATGGCGCACGCATAGCGAGTGGAGACTGGCTGACTTTTCTTGATGCCGACGACTGGTACTACCCCGACCGGTTGAAATGGCACGGCGAATGGATTACGCGCGATCCAACACTGGATTTTCTCACTGGCAATTATGAATATCGTGATACTAGTGGCACGCTACTAAGCTACTCTATGCAAAATAAGGCGTCCGGTCGTGTCATGCTGACCAAAGCTGCTGGTAACCTTGAGGTAGTAATGGCAGACTCAGAATTCGAGGCCTTCATTGCCGACCATTTCGGCGATACCCATACCTTAAGTTTGCCACGTGCCACTTTTCTAGAGTTGGGGGGCTACCCCATGGGATTCAAGGTTTGTGAAGACGTACACCTTCTCACCCGCTTGGTAGCGCGCAGCCACCGGGTGGGCGTAGTTTGCGAGCCATTAGCGGTCTATCTCATCCATGCCGCTAGTGCGACCCGTGCTGACCCGGTGCGAGCGCAGTTCGAAAATGTGCGTACCCTGCTTGCGCTTGGAAAACTTGCAGGTAGTCTGCCACCAGAGGTGCGCCGTGGTTATTTTACCCGGCTACACCAAGCGCGACTGAACTTGGGTTACGCGCTAATAAAATCAGGGCGTCATTTTTCTGCCGTGCGCGCCGTATTACCTTCACTAATCGAAGCGCCAAGCCTGACCAGCGTGCGTAATTTATTGTCTATCATTAAAGGCTGACATGTCGCGATATCTGGTACTTACCGAGTTATTTTTACCTACCAAAGGCGGCACCGCAGTCTGGTTTGCTGAGGTCTACCAACGCCTGTCCGGCAAGGAAACCCACATTGTCACCGCAAATGTACCAAATGCAGCGGCGGTGGATGCGATACATTCCAACACAATCCATCGTATCCCCATGCGTCGGGTGACTTGGCTCCGGCCAGAATCGTTGGGCATGTATGCTAACCTGCTTATCAAATCCTTATGGTTGGCACTTACTCACCGCTTCACCGCTATTCATGCCGGTCGCGCTCTGCCGGAAGGCATTACAGCCTGGCTTGTAGCACGGTTGACTTTACATCAGGTCGTAATCTATGCTCACGGTGAGGAACTTACTACCTGGGGGCACGGTGGGAAATACAAGGCAATGCGTTTTGCTTTACGTCACGCTGACCAGGTTATTGCTAATAGTGAATACACTCGCGACGTACTCATCAAAATGGGTGTAAATCCTACCCGCATCGCACTTATCTATCCTGGCGTAGACGTGACTCGCTTCCACCCAGGTTTGGCGTTTGCGGAGTTGCGTCAATCAGTGGGTGTAACGGATGTTGGTAAGCTAATTTTGTCGGTAGGGCGGCTGTCACGGCGTAAGGGATTTGATCAGGTGATCCAAGCACTACCTGCACTGATTCATGCAGGGTTGGATATACAGTATGTGCTGATTGGTATTGGTGAAGATTATGATTATTTGTATGATCTCGCACGCAAATACGGTGTGGCTGACCGAGTTCACCTATTGGGTCACGTCAGTGATAATGACCTACCACGTTGGTACAATGCCTGTGACGTATTTATCATGCCTAATCGTGAGATCAATGGTGACACCGAAGGGTTTGGGATGGTGTTTATTGAAGCAGCGGCATGTGGCAAGCCCGCCATTGCCGGGCAAGCTGGCGGTACAGGAGCAGCGGTATTGGATGGGATTACAGGTTTCAGAGTGGACGGTACGGATCCTGCTGCAGTCACATTCGCATTGCAACGGATACTGGAAAACGCACAATATGCCCAGCAGATCGGGAACCGTGCACTAACAAGAGCAATCCAACAATTTGATTGGATTGTCGTGGCCGAAAAAACTCAACAATTGCAAATGAAATAATACCTAGTCAATACCCGTTGCTGCATTTGAGTCGTGCTTAATATAAGGATAAAAATTATGAAACAAATCAAATTAAGGATTGCATTTTCACTGACAATACTGGTCGTGCTTGGATTGCTTGCAGTGAACCAAGTATCAGCTGTGGCGCCCTATAAAGCTACAGCGGCAGAATTATCCGTACTTCCACTTTTTTGCCAAACCAAATTAAGCGCCACTTCCAGTGCAGCAGATCACGCACTATATTCCGGAAAGATTGGACCCGATTGGCTGCACATCCACCATTACTGTTTCGGACTCAATTTCATTAATCGGTACAAAAGATCTTTCGGTAACAAAACTGACCAAGCCTTCTATTTTCAAAGTGCGATGAGTGAGTTTGAATATATTTTTGGTCATTCGTCACCCACTTTCTGGTTGCGGCCGGAGATGCATGTTCAGAAAGGCAAGTTGCTTGCTGCCGCTAAACGCAATGTCGAAGCAGTAAGCGAATTTGAGCAAGCGCTACAAAGAGATCCAAACTATGTTGAAGCGTATGTTGCACTCAGTGAGCTTTATCAGAATACCGGCCAGCAATTGAAATCTATTGCGGCAGTGGAACAAGCGTTACAGCGTGCGCCAAATAGTAAACCCTTGCAAAGACGATACAATCAGTTGACGGGCAAAATCTTTACGCCACCCACACTCACTGTAGAGCAGGTTGCACAAATCTCCCCGATGCCTGTTACGCAAGCCGTTGTGATAAGCGGGGTTAGCTCGACCACTGTGCAACCAGTTCCTGCTTCATCGCCAGTGGTCGTGCCCGAAAAGATTGGAACTCCTACCAACCCATATTGCCGTTTTTGTCCGTCAGAGTAAGAATGGTCAATCTGCGGAGGTGTCACTGACAATATATTTGAATCTAAATGATAATTTAATCCAAGCACTCTCCAGCCTGAGCATTTTTTCCCACCCAAGCCAGTAGTTGTCTCTTCATGGCTTCTGCCAGTTCAGGTTTATCTGCGATGAGGTTGTGTTGGCAGGTCAGGTCTGTTTCCAAGTCGAACAATTTGTAAAGCGCGCCACCTACCACAGGCTGATAAACAAGCTTCCAGCGGCCGATACGGATCATTCTGTCCTTGGCCTGGAATACAATATCATGGTATTGCGGTTTGATCGCCAGGGTGCCGCTGGCCTTATTCGAAACCTCCAGTAGTTCCAGTAAATTGGGATAGCGCAGGTGATCTTCGTGCATACCCGGCATGTCGGTAATCCAGATACCTGTTTCATTGAAGGCAGGCAGTCCCAGATCGTGTTTTTCACCACGCACTAGATCCGCCAGAGATACACCTTCCATCGAATCTGGAATAGTTAATCCGGCCAGTTCCAGCAGGGTTGGGGCAACGTCGATGCTGCGGATGACCTGATTGATTTTTCCGCAGGCTGGTTTACGCGGGTCGCGGATCAGTAGTGGAATGCGGGAACTGAAATCACCAACCGCAGAATTACCTTGGCCCCAAGTTTCGTGCTCGAAAAATTCCATGCCATGGTCGGAATAGACAACGACTATAGTGTTGTCTGCCAAGCCACAATCCTTGAGGTGGCAGATCATTTTTCCGACTTCATCATCAAACTCTGCCACGCAGCCATCGTATAAATCAATGATTTGGTCGAGGTCAAATTCCTCTTTGGGTGCGCCCTGTCGACGGATGATCTCGAATGGATCAGTCAATCGTGCCATGGCGAACTTGGATTCACCGTTATAGGCCGGATCGGCAAAGCGCGTGTACCACGGCCATTCGGAGGCAAACGGCGGGTGCGTGGTGGAATAAAACACATTGAGAAAAAATGGTTGAGCGCTATCCGCTAGACGCGAAACCAGGTGCCGGGCATATTTGCCCATCGGTTGGGTCAGTGGCATGCCTCCAAGATAATAAATTTCCGGCAGCATCAGTCGCCCCAACCGGTTGTGTGTAAACAGCGATAAAAAAAGGCGTAAATCCTTAGGCCCCTGTCGGATCAGATATTTGAGATTCCACTGGTCTTCTGGCAGGTCGGCATAATCGAAACCGAAAGAAAATTTGCCCATGTCGCCACCGCACCAATCTGAGATTGCAGCGGTGCGGTAGCCATGTGCCTTGAGAAGATGGGGCAGTGCATCGACTTTTAGACGGGTAACATCGTCCGCGTTGAAATTGTCGCGAATGCCGTGGGTGTGCGGCCAAGTACCTGTCATCAGCGAAATCAGGCTGGGAGCGGTGCGAGCGCAGGGCACATAGCAATTGGCAAACAGCACCCCAAGCTCGGCCAGTTGATCAATGTTGGGCGTGAGGGCACGTCTATATCCCAGCGTACCCAGCCGATCTGCACGCAAGGTGTCTGATCCGATCATTAAAATATTGGGTGGCGTATTGGCCGCGCGTTCGGGTGTTCGACGGGGTGGACGTGCCTCGGGCAACCAGGCCGCCCAGGTAATTGTCCCTGAAAAAAATAGCGCAGCAGACCACAATGCAATCAGATCGGTCATCAGGTTCAGCTTGATCAATTGCAATGAAGTTGCGATCAGCAACAGCAAAGTGGCAGAAATACACGCAACCTGCATTAGATAAATTCGTTCCGGCGTCATCCAGCGCCACAGCCCATAAAAACGGCTTATACGGTAATGCATGGAGGCGACCAGCAGCCCTGGATTAAAGCGCAGCTTGCGGATAAATTGCAGCATGACCGCGCCTAGGATACCCAGCACTGCGGCGAGTGTTGCAAGATCACTTGACCATTCGCCGCCCAGACTTACAGTCAACATGTAATATAGCAATACTCCTGCACTGCCAGTAAATAGCATGATAAAAAATGCCCAGGCAAACAGGCGGGCGAGCGCAAACAGGGTGTAGTGCCGGTAATAAATGAGCACTTCTTTTTGAATGTGTGGACCGGTTTGAGAAAAGTCAATTAGCGATTTTGCCAGCAGTGCCACAGAACCCACGCTTGCCACAAATAACGCAGGTAACACACCACCAGCCCAGAGTGTACTGCTGCTGGTATAGCAGGCAATCAATCCACAGGTAACTGTCGAAATCGCCAACGCTACTATGAGCAAGATGCTACGATCAAGGGGGATGTTTAGCTTTTTTTTGCGATATTTTTTGGGGGAATCGGAGAAATCGAGATCATCCACTGATGCAACACCCATGTACTGGGTCTGTTGATGAATGTAAACCGGATGGGATATTCGATCCCATCGCCCCTGTAAAAATCCATAGAGGGTTACCACTCGAACAAACTCCATGACTACCAGCACACGTAAGCGCATGCGCCAGTTGTCTGGGGGTGTAGTAGCTACAACCTGGGACCAGAGACGCTTATGAATATGCCATCCAAACAAGGCAAGGGCAGCAGCGGCCAATGGAAAAAACCACAGTCCAGCCACCAGCAACAAGGTAATGGCGCCATGTACGCGCAGATTGGTGAGATAACCTGCTGTGCCTATGCCGACACGCGCATTGCCACGGGAGAAGTTGATCCGCTGTCGGGCAAGCGCGCGCCATGTTTCCCTTGGGCGCCAGCGCACGATCGCATCACGGCAAAAAACAAAACGGCATCCGAGTTGTCGCATGCGTATGTTAAATAGCGTGTCTTCAGCAGCATAAAGCCATTCAGGATAGCCTCCGGCCTTTTCCCATGCAGCCTTGGAAAATGCCACAGAACGGCTGGAGGGAAAGTAGCGAGCAGCTTGTGTTCCTTCACGGTTTGGTTGAAAAGTGGCTCGAACTACGGCAACCTCAAATGGTGTATGCGTTTCAAAGTGGAAATTGCCGGCAACGACATCTGGCGCAGGTTCAGAATGGAAACGCTGCGCAATTTTGGCAAGCCAGTCCATATCTACCCGGCAACCTGCATCGGTAACAGCCAGATGGGTGCCCGTTGCTGCGGCAATCCCAAGATTTCTGCCTTGGGCAATATTGCAGGGCTGGGATATCACGCGTAGCAGACCCTGGGCAGCGTACTCCATCAGAATCTCGCGTGTGCCATCCGTGCTGGCTCCATCAACGATCAGAATTTCGTCGGGCATGTGACTTTGCGCCAGCAAGGAAGCAACGAACGAGCGGATAGTATTGGCTTCGTTACGTACCGTGGCGATGAGGGTAAAGCGTAGTTCAGCCATGTTTAGCGATCTTGGTGTTTCGCGTTAATCGATGGCGCTGATGCAATCCCTTTATCAGCCCGAAGGCATGGGTCACATTCATCGCCTGGCGCAGGCTTTCAGGCTGGTTCAAGAGCAGCATGGCAATGGCTTTGATATTGTGCGAGGCGGCTTGGCCAAACAGGAAGGGGGAATGCTAAACAGCGTTCGCATATACTCAGGCAGTTCATGCAAGCCCTTGCGGGTACCTGCCTGATGATGCAAGCGTAAAAAATAACGTCGGTTCAGGCGCCGCGGTTCCACGCCATGCAATACCGCCATATCCAGACGGTGGCGGATACGGGCACCCATACTTAACAGGCGCTGGAACATTACTACGACTTCCCCCCCTCCGAAAGCAGCGCCTTCCGGGTTGTAGCGTTTGTCGAAGCGCAGACTGGGATCGTTACGAAACAGGCGCATGTCGTAGGCGACGTTACCGGTCCAGATGGGGGTGCTGTGGTTGGTGATCCCGAATGGTGTCGGGCTGTGGTTCACTTCGGCCAGGAAGCCAAGCAGGTCATCGCTCAGCCAGGCCGGGCGGCCATGGCGGGTGAAATCCACCTCCACACGTCCACCGGCACATTGCGCCCTCTCATTGACAATGGCGTTTTGGGCCGCATTCAGCACCCCGTTTAACGGGAATTCGTCGTCATCCATGAATCAAAATGTCGCTATCCAGCGCCTCCTCGATGGGCCAGTTGCGGGCCGGGACGAAACTCTGGGCGGGTCTCGATGACGAAGCGCAGAGGATCGCCCAGCCGGGCGGCCAGGTTTTCCAGGATGGCGCGGGTGTTGTCCTTGCTGTTGTTGTTGACGGCCAGGATTTCAAAGGGTACCGGACAATTCTGAGTGCACATGGCAGTTACTAGTTTTTCTAGGCGATTGGCGCGATTGTGGACGCAGATCGGGATGGTGAGCAGCGGGGTCAAGATGAACGCGATCGGTATAGGCCTTGCATCAGGCCGAGAAAATGGCACACTACCATTTCCCGGTTGAATGCTTCATCCCGGGGCTGGGTCATATGTCCCCACAGCATGCGCACCACGGCTCGGAGAAACTGGGGAAAAACATACAGAGGGATATTGAGCAGGCGGCGCTCACCCGCAATGTTTTTGCTTTGTGCGATGTTGCGGCTGGTTTGAAAACGCCAGCGACGGAAGTAGCGCTTGGTCAGACGGAAGCTCTCCACCTTGTGGCGCACACGGGACTGACCGAGAAACATGGACTTGAGACCCGCTGACAGGATGCGCTCGAAAAGTTCGATATCCTCTCCGCTGGCAAGCACCTTGCCCTTGCGTCCACGACTGGTGTCGAAACCGCCCACCTTTTGGATCACCTCGCGGCGGAAGGCCATGTTGGCGCCGTAGGGCGCCTGGGAAGGTGAGGTGATGTCGTAATCATCGCTGCGTTCCGTACGGACAGCGAGAAAGCCATGGAAGCGCTCAGTCAGCCAGCCGGGAGGCGGCACTTCCCAGATGGGGGCAATGTAGCCGCCACAGGCATCGGCGCTGTATTGCTCTAGTCCGGCCAAGGTCACTTCCATCCAGTCCGATTCGGGCAGCACGTCGTCGTCAGTGAAGAGCAGGATATCGCCCTGCGCGGCGGCAATGCCATGGTTGCGTGCGTGGGACAGCCCCTGCTCGCCTTCGAATTCATAGCGGAGCAGCGGCCATTCGCGCTGAAATTCTGCGATCACCTGTTGAGTGTGATCATTCGAGTTATTGTCTACCACGATGACTTCCCACTCGCGTCTGGCCACTGGTTGTTGAGCCTTGAGCGCACGCAGGGTGTCGCGCAGCGATTCCCCGCGGTTGTAGGTACAGACGATGACAGAGGCATCCATTATTAGTTTAATCGCAGAATTCGGTGCAAGTAATAACGCATCAGATGCGTCAAGCTGCCGTCATTGGTCCCCAGACGAATCTTGCGCAGCAGCATGGCCGGGGTGTCGGTTCCAAACACATCCAATCGGCGGATTTGATAGGCGCTCACTGTCGGCCGGTTGAAACCGGATTCTACCGAAAAAGCGGTGGTGAAACCTGCACGCTGGGCAGCGTTGCGGACGGCTTCGTTGTGACGGCCATAGGGGTACGCAAGATACACCGGGGCTTGACCGCAGATGTCTGTGATCAGAACGCGCGAATCGCGTAAATCCTGTTCCAGTGCCGACGTTTCCAGTTTAGTCAGGTCGTGGTGCAGCAACGAATGCGAGTGCAGGCTGAAGCCCTGCGCGGAAAGACTGCGCAGTTGTGCCGCATTCATCAACGGATGGGGGAGCATGGGTTCTTCAGTGGTGACTTCCCAGTCACTTTGCCCGCCTAGCTTGCCAGCTACCAGAAACACCGTTGCGGGCCACTCCAATTTTTTCAGGGTGGGCGCTGCGAAATCGAACACACCGGTGAATCCGTCATCAAAAGTCAGCACGAAGGAATTCTCTGGTAACGATTTTTCACCACGCCGCCAAGCGTCGAAATCTTCAATGCTGACGGCGCACCAGCTTGCACGGGCCAGTGCCTGCATCTGGGCAGAAAAATGCTCCGGGCGAATGCAATAGATGTCGCGTGGGTGTTCCGGCTCACCCACGCGGTGGTACATGAGAATGGGGAT
Organism: Candidatus Nitrotoga arctica; assembly: GCF_918378365.1. Lineage (NCBI taxonomy): Bacteria > Pseudomonadati > Pseudomonadota > Betaproteobacteria > Nitrosomonadales > Gallionellaceae > Candidatus Nitrotoga > Candidatus Nitrotoga arctica. The sequence continues at coordinate 1,634,085 of NZ_OU912926.1, forward strand.
ACGTTGAGCCGTGTCCATCAGAAATTGAACCTTTTTTTGGCCGCGAGGATAGCGCGATGGACACTTAGCGGCAGCAGGCTGGGAAGCATGCGCAATTTGGCAGAAAGCGAGCCGTGCCCTGTGAGTAGGGTCTTGCGGAAAATAGGTCGCACATTTTTGAGGTCACCCTGCCAGTGCAGGGCATTGCCTTGCTGGATCAGCTTATCCCAAGTGAGGGATTCAATCTTGCCTGGCCCCAGTTGCCTGACGATTTGGGGATGTCGACGAAGAAACATCTCTTTCGCCCTGAAGGTATCGAGCGCGGCAAGCGCCAGATTGTGTGTGGCCTGCAGGCCATTGTGGTGTCGGTACTGGGCCAGCACCTCTGGCACGCGGATGATGGAACCAATGGCGGACACCTCCATCCACAGAAGATAATCCTCGGCAATGGTGAGCTGGGTGTTGAATCCACCTGCCTGGACAATGGCTGCATGCCGGGTGAGGCAGGCATGGATGGGCCAGCGGCAGCCCTCCAGCAGGGCGGCGGTCTTGCCCGGGTTTTCGTAATCAGGCGGGACGAACGGTTCGCCACGTAATCCGGGCAAACCCAGGTTCTGCCAGCCACAATAAGCGAGAACGACCTTGGAATCAGAAGCAAGTGCCATGTGCATTTTCTCAAGGAATTCAGCGCTCCAAGTATCGTCGCTGTCGAGAAAGGCGATGAAGGCACCACGCGCTTCCCTTAGCCCTAGGTTGCGCGCGCGGCTTACGCCGCGTTCCGGCAGGGTAAGCACCCTGAGGCGGGGGTCGTTAACCGAGCCGAGAATTTCAGACGTGCGATCGGTGGAGCCGTTGTCCACTACGATAAGTTCAAAATCGTTAAAAGTCTGCACCAGCACACTGTCGATGGTTGCCTGAATATGTCGCTCGCCGTTGAGGCAGGGCATGATGATAGAGACGATGGGGATCATGTTGTCCGCCCCTTCATGCGGGAAGTTACACGCTGCAAGGCGTAGCGTGAGACGGCGTGCCAAGAAACATCATTGCTGCCGAAGTAGGGTTTACGAGCCAAACTGCTGGTTGTGTCTGTGTTGAACACAGTCAGGTGACACAGTTGTGGGGGGGCGGTGCCACCGCGCAATGCCCAACTGGTGTGGGTGGTGCAGATAGGACAATAGCCGACCTCGCGCACTGTATTTACGCAGCGCCCGTCCCAAGCGCCGTAAGGATAGGCGAAACTGGATATTTCGCTGCCTAGCAGCCTGTCGGGCATCCCGTTAAATCCATCAACAACTCGAAGTTGACGAGCAAATTTGATCATCGTTTAGTATGTTGTATTTTCAGTTGTCTATCAAATTGTTTTTCAGGCTCTTAGAACGGTCATTGCTGTCGTAGATTACTGTTTTGCCTCTCTGTTCTACCCTGCTAACACAAACATTCGTTTCAAATTCCACGCCATCCGATAGGAGATGGCTATGGGCGTTGAGTACAGGTATTCAAGACGATGCCAACGGATAGTATTTTAATTTGCATCGTTGTCTTTCCGCCAAGTGCTCCATTTCCACTTTATGTAATTTGCCAAGCTTGATTGCTTTAGAGCACGTCGATAGCTGCTAACGCATCTGGCAAGTGTAAACAAGGCATTGTTATCCATGAACTCGCGTGAATAGAGCGAGCGACTGTGGTTAGACCACGAAAACTTGTAAGGCTCCGCGCCGTAACCAAAATCGATTTCGTGCAGATCATTGGCTAGACAATGATCTATTAGCAAAGCAAGATGAACAACACCGGGAGAATACTTTTGTACTTGGGTAGTATACGTTGGCTTTAACCAAAGCAATGAGCCTCTATGAACGAAGCCGAAATGCCAGTGCCACACCTTATCTCCAACTACTAGGCGGCTGAAGTGCAGCTTGCCGAGCTGCTGCGCGATGTCTGCCAGGTCTTTGTAAAACATTCGCACTTCAAGGACTTTGAAAAAATGAGGTTTATCATCCGTACCCCATTGATTTTCATAGGTGACGAACATTTGTTCCAGGGCGCTGGCTACATCAATATCCGTGATTATCTCTAGGGACACGGTCCCAAGTTTCTCTGCCTGTCGGATGCTCCTGCGTACATTTCCGCGATGTGATGCACCACAGTTCTGTAAAACCTGCTCCAAGGTTTGCCCGGGTTCGAAAGGCAGGAAGGGTGCCACTGGATCTGGCTTTCCCGGCTCTACAGTCGTGCCTGAGTGTGTCTCAAATAGTCGATAGGCCGCAAGCTGGCCTAACTTTGGGAATACTGCTGTAGCAGATTGGTACAATGCAGACCAAAAAGTATCCCAATCTTCTGCCTGCATAGTCACGCCGAGAGGCAAGGGGTTTTGATAATCAAAATGCAATAGGCCGCCAATAGGTTCAACAATTGTCCGCATCAAACCAAATAGCAGTGTCTCTCTAGCATAAAGCAAATACAAGATTTCGTGATTGGCATTATCGCTAGCGTGTATAAGAAAGGGTCTGCGTCCCTCGGCGGCGGCAATGGTACGCTCCCAACTACAGGCAAATTGCCTGCACTGCCAAATATCACCGTATAACTCAAAGGCTGTATCCCAGCGTGCGGCAAGGGCTGCATCCGCTGCATGTGCACCTCCCTCGATCCATTCAACCTGCCAACTCATAGCAGTTCAGATGACGCTGTTAATGACCCATTTCGCAACGCAAGTTTATTTTGCACGGAGCTCATCTCGCAGTACCTCAAGATATTGTTTTCCAAATTTCAGATCCGGTTCTAAGTGGTTACCTTCCGCCCACTCGTTCCACGCTTTAATGAATAGCAGGCGCTGTTCGGCAGGCTTATCGATGACTATATCTATGGCCTGCTTGATGTGCTCACGAAATAGCTCAGGTGTTGACCCATGAAAAATCAGGCTATTCAACTTGGATCGTGGACTATTATCCCAATTTGGAAATGCGCATGGAAACTCCAAGTAATCGATCTTTCCCTTGCGCAACATATGCTTCATTGCGTCTTTATAATCGTAGATTGTAAGTTGAGATCCTTTCAGCAGTTGATCAAGCTTCCGTAATGGGTAACGCCATGGAATCCTCTTTATTTTACGGGGTGCCTTTTCCAAAATAGCTGCGTCAAAGTGATGCGGGCGTGGATCCCAATTGTCGTCGTGATTCATGCCAATCAAAAATAGCCCCGGCAGCCCCGCCTTAACGGCCAGTTCTTGCCAGAAATCGGCCACCTTCGCCAAATTTGATATTTCAGTCGGCCGGTAGACGACGAGGATAGGCTTGCCATTTACCGTCATATAGCGTGGGTCGAGAAACGCCTTGAGCATTTCATTAAAGTTAGCCTCGTAATCCATCCAGCCTGGGTACGTTTGTTCAATTAGAATCTTGTTCGGCGCACCGTGCCATATTCCTGTCCAGGTCTGGTTTGCCCAACACAGGCAAAAAGGAAAGTCAGGCTGACCTGATTCAAGTACTTCATTGAAGGGCCGTTCGATTATCCGTTTCCCGGCAAACCAGTAGTGATAATAGCAAAATCCTTCGATACCATATTCTCTCGCCATTCCTGCTTGCGCGATGCGTGTTTCCGGTACGCGTAAATCATAAAATCCCAGGTCGGCAGGAATGTGCGGTTGGTAGTGGTCGCGGAATAGGGGCTTGGCTTTTGCTGTGTTGGTCCACTCCGTGAAGCCTTTACCCCACCATTCGTCGTTTTCGGGAATAGGATGGTATTGTGGAAGATAAAATGCAATCAATCGTACAGTCATAACTCGTTTTCAGCCCTTCGCCTGTGCGTTATTTTTTTGTTATTTAGGTAAATGTAGTTCAGTAAATCCAACTTTTATTGAGAGAAATAGCAAAGCATGTCATGCCTAATAGGTGCAATACTCCACCCTACACACTGCATTTGTGACCCTCGGTGGATCACCAAGGGATGTGCATAATCGCCAAGCCTCCCCTCCACCAAGTTGGTATAGCAGCTTTTTATTTCTCAGTCCCATCTAACCCTAGCAGAGTTCGGCAATGCCATACGATGAGGTGCCATTGACGAAGAAGGCTATATCGTAACGGAACCGAAGAGAGGCCTTTAAAGTGTATCGCGACGTCTTGCCATTCGTTGAGCAAAGAACCGTCTGGATTTGTGCCATTCCTGGCAGCCCTCTTTGCAAGCCCGTACGCCCATAGCGCTTTACTTCTGAACTGCTGAGCCAAATTAACTGAGAGATACGCCGCAACTTCTCGGAGTGGCGCATAGCGAGAATTAAACACTGCCTCGTGGAACAATACAAGCCCGTCTAGCACATTCATGCGGTAGTTACGTTGCAGAAGGCTGCGTGCGCTAACGGAAGCGCCATGAACGCGGAAACTTGCGAGATACTCTGGGACTGGGACGACACCAGCGTGAATTCCCACTCGAACCCAGTACTCTAAGTCGCACGATACAATCAGGTGCGAATTGAAATTCCCAAATTCCTGAAACACCCGTTTATGCAACATTACCACGGAGGGTTCGCCGATCAGGTTCCTCCCCAAATTATTCAACACCAGCTCGGAAAATTGCCGAGCAGTTACTGGGGTGGAGTTGGGAAAGAGTCGTTCCACTAGGGCTTTTTCTGCAAGATAGTAGTCTAGGATAGACTGGGTAGTACCTTCTTCGAAAATGAATTCTCTACGGCAGAAGACAAGCACACTGTCAGGCTGGACCGCGTGCAGCATGCGCTCTAGACACGTTGGCGCAATCAAATCGTCCTGAAATACGAACTTGATCCACTCACCCTGGGTTAGTTCGATGCAATGATTCCAGTTATGTACCAGTCCTAAATTTCGTTCGTTGCGCAAGACGCGAATACGACTATCGCGGGTTGCATATTCACTTGCAATCTCGAAAGTAGTATCGGAAGAGCAATCATCCACCACGAGCACTTCGAAATCGGAATAAGTCTGCGCTCTGACGCTATCGAGGCATTGGGCAAGATATTTTTCGCCGTTGTAGGTCGGGATACATATGCTGATAGAAGGTTTCATTCGTTAAGGCAACAGTTGTCTTATTCACAATGATTCAAGTTTGGTATTGTATGCCCCTGCAGAAATAATCCTGTCGCACCAGGGTTTATGCTGCCATGCAAGCACTTACTCGTTTGAATAAAGTTGGGTTTAACCTTTATCTTTTGGAGAAAAGTTTTTTAGTAACTCTTTTTGTTCGTCAATAACGTTGGAAGCTCGCCAATAAAGTCTTTTGAGGAAGCTCGGTTGCCGGACACCATTCTCATTCATTTCAAAGTGGTCATTCATGGGCGCGAACTCTGCTCGGCTGAGAGCATCCCGAGTCTCTTCCAGATAGGCGCTTCCCCATTTCAAGTCCGGCTCCAAGTGGTTGCCCTCTGCCCATTCATTCCAAGCGTTCACGAAAACGATGCGTTCTTCCCCCTTGTACTTGCGAATAGTTTTCTCGATTGTTGACCTTAGCCACGCCCCATACTTGCCTGGTGTCGACCCTACGTAAAGCCAAGCACCGTGCTTTCTGCGCGCACTATTGTCCCAGGAAGGAGTCACACAATGGAAACGGGTAAAATCTGCATCGGGCCTTCGCAGCGTTCCTTCTGCCATGGCATTATAGTGTGCTACCTTGTTTTCGAGGTAGCTTCTTGGCAACAAACCTGTATACGCAAGGAACCGATGGAATCGGCTTTGGTACATAAGTTTACCTACAGTCGTATGATCGGGCGCAAACTCCACGGCAGCATCAAACCCAATATTCCGCGGATCATTGTCTGAGAAATTTTCAACTCTTGCCAGATATAAACCACCAATCCCGGCCCGCCTTGCGGCCTCTCGCCAGATTTCGGCCGTTCGGGCCGGATCAGGCATAAGTTCAGTGCGATAAACAAGAAACAGTGGCTTACCATCGATACGGATGTAGCGCTTATCGCGAAAAACGGGCATCAGATTCTCGATATGGGCCAAATCATCCTCATGAGTGTATTTCTGTTCGAGTAGAACATTCTTTTCTCCACCATCCCAAGTCCTGGTCCAGTTCTCGTTAGCCCAGCACAGGCAGAAAGGGAAATCTGGCTTGCCTGAGTCTAGCACCTCGTTGAACGGCCGCTCCAGGATGCGGCGGCCATTGAACCAATAGTGGTAGTAACAAAAGCCATGGATGCCATGCTGGCGCGCGAGCTCAGCTTGCGCCTCGCGCACCTCAGGCAAACGCAGGTCGTAAAAACCCAGATCGGCAGGAATATGCGGCTGATAGTGGCCTGGGAAAAGCGGCTTGGCTTTCGCGACATTAGTCCACTCGGTAAAGCCCTTGCCCCACCATTCGTCGTTTTCAGGGATGGGGTGGAACTGGGGGAGGTAGAAGGCGATAAGTCGCAGTTGCCTCGCCGTATCATTAGTATTGTTCGTGCTCATGCTTTCAATCTCCAAAGCACGTACTTGTCTAGGTAGTGCGGGGCAAGCATTTTTATGCGCTTAACCACGGACATGCGCTTCGGTGGGCGGGCGACTAAACCATCCAAAATAGGTGCAATTAGGCATTCTGCCGCTTGCTCAGAGTAGCGGTCATTGATGAAATTCCAACCATTTCTGCGAACGGTCTCGTAGCGGTTCCGGTCTTGCCACAATATTGCTATAGCATCGACGAACGCTTGAGGTGTATCGCATGCCAGTACATCTTCGCCAATTCGGAAGCCGAAGCCTTCGATACCGATCGAAGTCGAAACGACTGGCAAACCATGCGCCATTGCCTCGCCGATCTTTCCTTTGATACCTCCGCCGTAGCGAAGTGGTGCAATGGAAATATCACTTGATAGGAGTAAAGGGGTTGTTTCTGGCACGAAACCCACCACCTGCACGTCGTCCGCGGCTAAGGCTTTAACTTCGTCGGTGGGCGCGCTGCCAATGATGCGCAATCTGAACTGTGGGACCGTTTGACGTAAAAGTGGGAGCATCTCCCGGCAGAAATAAATCATGGCATCAATGTTAGGCGCCCACTTATAGCAGCCTATGAAAATTAGTTCCAATCTGTCTCCCCACTGATGAGGGGCAAGCGGCAGAATTGCGTGAATATTAGGGATTACATCGATTTCGTTACGTAGCCCCTCGTTACGTAGAACACGGCTATCTTCTTCGCTTACCGTTAGCACGAGATCCGCTTGGCGGTACACGGTCAATTCGCTACGTTTGATTACTTCGGCATGTTCACGATCTGAGCGCAAACCGGTCAAATGTGCTTTGGAACGCAAGCGATGAAAGTGGACATCTACTGAATCTACCACCACACGCGCTCTCGGCTGCCAAGCCCGTACGAACTCAAGCAAGCCTTCAGCGACAAAGTAGAATTCGAAGAAAACTATGTCGAAGCTTTCACGCCTGAGCAGATGTTCGAAAGTGCCATTTTCAATGCGGACGCCAAGGTCACTCAATGCTTGGGCAGCGGCATCTAGTTCGGTCGTGATCGTCATGTCTTCGGAATAGAACGTGATTTCATGAGTGCGAGCCAGAAGCGAAAGCAGTGTAAAAAAGCGCAGCTCGCCTGAACTTTGGTCCGGGTATGGAATGTCATAGGAAACGGCAAGGATCTTCATTTTAAAGTATAGGAAAGTGAGTCATGAATGGGGCCTTAGTCCTAAATATTGAAAAGCAGCTTGTGATTGCGCGCCAAAAAACAGGAATAGCATAAAACAAAGGGTGCCGGAGACTGATCGAATTGGTGAATAAAATCGGAGATTATAATAAAATCCCTAATGACTGTGCTTGTGGGGACCACGTTCATATCATTGTTTTCGATTGTCTGAGTGTTCTTACCTTCGGCGGGCAGTTTCCGAACCTGCCCAAGTAATAGTCACGTAGACCCATCAGCGTAGCCTGGTTCATTGGATTGGCCAGGTTTCGTCTGAGAGTTTTGATCCAGCTGAAAAATGACCATAGCAATTTCTTCACAAATGGAAGGTCCGTCTGGGGCAAGCTTAGTGGCGGTAATAGAATTTGTAACAGCGTTTGGCGAGCTTCTTCGTGCAGTTGTTTCATCGTTTGAGGCGAAAGATTTTTTTTCCCCCACAGCAGTTTGTTCCGTTGCATAAAATATTCAACCAATGGTGAGTCAGCTCCTCCGAACGAAGAGGATACTTTGTGCCAAAGTTTTGCATTAGGAACAAAGATGCACTTGTGCCCTTTCGATCTTGCCCTGTAACACCAGTCTGTCTCTTCGTATGTAAGAAAAAAAATTTCATCCAAAAGCCCAACGCTTTTGAAAGTTTCGATGCTCGCAAATATTGCGCATCCGGTTATATAGTCAGTTTGGGTGACATTATTAAAATCTGGGCCATCAATTTGATCAAATCCAATATGCTCAAAACTGTTGGCGCTCTCATTCCAGTGTCCCCCGGCGAACCAAAGTGTATGGGGTCTGTCATAAAAAAAAATTTTTGCACCTAAAATAGAATTTGCGGGAAGAGTTTTTGTTGCTGAGATAAATGAGTCCAGCAGATCAGCTGACACAATAGTGTCATTGTTTAGTATCAAGACATAATCTGCGCCGCTTTCGATAGCCCAACGAATACCAACATTATTCCCTCCAGCATATCCGAGGTTTGCGCCAGTTTTTAATATGGTGACGTCGGGATATTGCCTGGAAATGGTCTCGACAGAATCATCGGTCGACCCGTTGTCGACCAGGATTATCTCGAAGTTTGGGTAGTGAAGTTGCTTTATGGAGCCTATGCACTCAAGCGTGTCTTCCTTTCCGTTCCAGTTAAGTACGATAACGGAAACTATCGAGACTGGAGCTAGATCTTCCTCATTTCCAACTATTGAACCATGCGCATCTAGTGAGGTGGCTAATGGTGTAATGTTGTGCATAAGACTTGAGTTCGTTAACACTTATGATTTTTGAAAGAAGAAACAGCCGCGACCCCCGCGGCCCTCCTTATTAGCTGATTCAGCACGAGCTCGAAAGTCGGTCATTTCGCGATATGTGAAGTTGCTAAGTGCAGGATTACGCATAAAAGATGTATCAGACATCAACGGCAAACCTCTGCGGTATTGCTCACTACCCCAGAACTCGAACTCTGTCGAGTCCCAGCAATTATCGACGAGGTTGAATCCTGCTTGTTCTCCAGCCAACTTTATACTCTTGAGTGAATGTAAATAAAAATGCCGGGGGGCATCGAGTTCAACCCAGTCAGTTCCATACTGTTCCCACACGAGCGACGAAACTAATGGGATGCGCACCAAACAGAAACCGCCTGGCGTTAAAATGTTGTTAACAGCCTTTAGTGCATCGGTCTGGTTGGGAATGTGTTCAAGCGAATGGTGAAGGCTCACTAAATCGAACGGACCAGCTGTTTGGTCAATATGTTGCTTCATGATGTTGATGCCATTGACATTAACATTTTTTTCAATGTAAGGATCTACCCCTAATAGATTCTTAAAGCCAAGTTGCTTAAGTGTATGTAGCCATCCTGATGCTGAGCCACACCCTACGTCAAGAAATCGAGCTTTAAATGACTGAATCTGACATTTTTTCAGCCAAGGGCCGATGACGTTCAACTGGTACGGCATGTCTACAATATAACTAGCTAGTTTGGCAAGTTTATAGTTCCTACCGAAGAGAGCATTACCAACGCGCAAACGCTCCATTGTCATTCGAAAAACCGACCCCTGTGTTAAAGGTTGTTCCTGCGGGTTCATAGAATAATAATTCGACGGGTAGAAGCGTGCTATATCTGCGGGAATTTCAGATATCTGTAGGCAACCACACGATGAACATTGAAAATATTCAAATTCCTCTTTTGTTCCGAACATCATTTCCCGTGGAAGGTATATTGCATGCTTGTCTGCAACATGGCAAATCCGGCAACGGTACAAGTCTCCAGTCATAAATATTAACGGCCTTCCTTTAATTTGCACGCCTGGATGTCATCGAGCGACCAGTCGACATCGAGGGTGACGAATCCGTCTCTAGCGCTTGTTGTTAAAATGCCTCCAGCTTTCGGGATGACTTGAAAATGAAATAAGTTTTCCGCATAAAAGACAGTGCGGACAGCCTCACCATCGGTCACGCCAGCTCGTAAAGAGTATATTCCAGGAAGGAAAGGGAAGCGTATAATTTTGCATCGCAACACATACTCCCCGGGAAGAATGGTGCCATAGTGCTTTATATTTTCAGTATTTTGAGTAGCCAAATAGAGAAAGTCTGGCGTATGAATTCCTAACCCAAAGGTGGGGTTACGAAGCTCTTTATGTACTCTAAAATGCATTGATGCAGTTACGTCGGAATTGCTTTCTACTCTATCTATTTTACAATTATGCTTATTGATGAACTTCAGGTCAATAAGATCGAACTCTTCTGTGGAGACCGAGCTTGTCGAGATATCACCAATCTGTGTTTTTATTTTTTCATCGCTGCGAGCAAAGAAAAGATCACAAACAACTTCGGGAAGGCCATCAGCTGCAACTTGCCCATGATCTAATAGAATCGCGCGCCCAGAAAGGCGCTCAACCTGACGAATGTTATGGCTAACTAGCAATACAGTCTTTCCCTGCCGTTTGATCAAATCCTCCATCCGGTCAAAGCATTTTCGCTGAAATGCCAGATCTCCTACCGCCAAGACTTCATCGACGATAAGGATATCTGACTCGACGCTAGTAGCAATGGAAAATCCCAAGCGCACCTGCATACCTGAAGAGTATCGCTTGATTGGAGTATCGATGAATTCCTCCAGCTCGGCGAAAGCTACGATGTCGTCGAACTTACGCCTGATCTCAACTTTCGGGATGCCCAAGATGGCACCGTTGAGGTAAATGTTTTCACGTCCGGTAAGATCTCCCACCAAGCCGGCGCCTACCTCAATTAGTGGAGCAATTTTGCCCTTGACTTGGACGGTGCCGCTAGAGGGTTTTGAGATGTTAGCCAGCAACTTAAGCAAAGTACTCTTGCCAGCGCCGTTGTGGCCGATGATACCAACAACTTCACCTTGCTCGATGCTGAAGTTGACGTCGTCCAGTGCCTTGAATGGAGGACGTTCGTCTATCGAATGGCCTCTGAGCCGCCGCCACTTATTGAACAAAGTAGTTTTCATGCTCTGTAATTGGCCGAGCTGGTATTCTTTGGTGACGTGGTTGACTTCGATTATAGGCATGTTCAGATCACATCCGCGAAATAGAATTCCGCCCGTTTGAAAAAGGCGTAGCTTAAAGGAAGCAGGATCGCCACCAAGATGATGCCCGGTACCATGGCCGTCAGATCCGGTGGCTGGTTTCTTAGAACGACACTCTGAAATGCGTCAATGATGCCCGCTAGTGGGTTAAGGGTATATAAGGTATAGAGCAGGTTGGACCACTCGCCGGCAGCATGTTGCTCCAAAAGTTTATCCTTCACCAGTTGCAATGGATAGATGACCGGAGATGCATACATTAACAGAGAAAGAAGCACGGGTAGAGCGGTACCCATATCCCGGTAGTAAACATTTATTGCTGCGCCCACAAATGCGATGCTAAGCGCTGCCAGAATGGTGTACAGGATAATGAGAGGGACCCAAAGCATGTAGATGCTGGGTATATATTGAAACCAAATCATTAGCCCTGCCAAGATGATAAAGTTGATGCCAAGCTCCACAAGCTTAGTTACGACAGCCGTTATGGGGAATATCTCCCGCGGAAAATAGATTTTTTTTATCAAGTTGGCATTGCCAACTACACTGCTTACCCCTTCTGATGCAGATTCTTGAAAGAAAATCCAGGGCATGAGCGCAGCAAAGGTCAAAAGGGGATAAGGAATGTTGCCACTATCGATTCCAACAAAGCTCTTGACCAAGGTAAAAATCAGCATGAGGATGAGTGGCTTAATTACAGCCCAGGCAATACCTAGATAAGCCTGTTTATAGCGTAACGTCACGTTCTTCCAAGCCAGTACTATCATCAGTTCGCGGTATTCGACAAGATTTTTTACGACTGCGATCATGTGCTTCTTGCTCCCTTTTTTACAGATGGTGGATTTTCCTTCGGAATGACATGCTTTTATTTCATACAGCTCTTAACCGATATTCATTTCTTCTTATTAATTTGTGCCATTCAATTAAAACTTAAGCGTAACCTTCATGATAAAACTCCTCGGATACTCATTCTCTTTTGATATAGCGTTAAACTTGTGCCAATTGTTATTAGTAATCAAGCAATGATATTTTTGCATTTGGTGATCCACTGGTTGTTACGGACTCTGCAGAATTTACTTGAATATTATTAGTTTTTAAGATTCAATAAATTACAATGAACATTCGTATTTAGACCTTTCTCCTCTGTTATTAATGCAATTCAGATGACCTCGAAACGAAAATCGGGACTATTCAATTCACAGCATCTCTTGACGAGCGATCAACCCCTATTCTTTACGTATCCATATACTGGCCCCAGTATTTTTCAGACATAGGGGCATTTTTTCACGGAAAAAAGGCTCATAGAAATACTCCATAAATGTATTCATAAACACAACTCGGAATGCAGTATTGTATTGGAGAAAGGTACGCAACATATACATCTCGTTCCATGCACGACCTTCGTAAACCCATTCTTTAGGATACTCAAACGGGAAAAAAATGTCATGAAAATGAATATGAACCCCTGGTGCGAGAGATGGCAAAATATCGAAGAAGATACTATTTACATCGCTATTAATCTTGCTGACATGTGTAGAGTCTATGAATAGAATGTCATTCGCACCTAGTGCTTCAAACTCGCTCAAAGGCACATCCTGCAAACGTTTAGAAATTACCCTTGCCTTATTTTTGTCTTTTTCCTTCATAATTGACATTAGGAGTTCAGGAAAAGGCTCGATGAAAGTAGTTTCAATTGAATTATTGAATAGCAGTTCATTTGTATCGAGAGTCACACCTGATGAAAAGCCCGAGCCAATTTCTATAATTTTTTTGGGATTAAGATGTCTTATCATGCAATAAAGAAAAATCGCATCTGAATATGAATATGCCGGATTGTCAAAGTAATACCGCATCCCTTGTGTTTTCTGTGATCGGAAAGGCAACTCTTTATAATATTGCAAAAAACCTTCAAGCAGATGAAGTTGTTCCGTTTCATGGAGCTCCAACCCCTGAATTACACGCGGCATCATTCCAAAGATTATCGACTCGTCTTTCTTTATTTCTTCTAATGAAGGAATAGGAGAATAGAAGTGACCCGGAGGTACGAACCCGCAGTCGCTTCGTAACTGTTTGCATTCATGGATAAGCGCATTGCATTCGGTACGTAATTTTTCCCGGTCGGAGATTAGCTCGTTTATTATTGGCAGCTTTTTCATGGCTGATTTAAGTGCAGTAACAACAAACATGATTTATTCCTTAATGTTTTAATGAACTACAAAATTGTCCCTTATTACTCTCTAAAATGAAAATAATCGTGGCATTATGCCCATATCGGTGCATTGCACCCTTATGTAGCACAGCTAACCATAGAGTCTATGCGCAACTGAGGAGAATGGTAGCATTGTCACAATAAATGAAGCTGTTGCTTTGAGCAAACAGACCAATAAAAACTATCCCTTGTCCGAAATTATAATATTGAACCAAGCTTCGGAATTCCTGTCCCTACGTGATACCCCTTGGAGTGTCTTTGAATGATAAAACAATTTCTTTTTGCTTATTTGTTCAGTCTTTTGATTGCAGTGCCGGCCCGCGCGATGAGTGTGATACCCCTTTACATGGATGAAATCGTAACCGACGCCGCTATCGCATTTCAGGGTAAAGCTCTTGAGAGCCACAGCGAACGGGATCCCCAAACAGGTTCAATTGTGACGTATTCAACCTTTGAAGTGCAGGAAGTTCTCAAGGGTGAAGTCGGAGCCACACATACCATTAAACAAATCGGCGGGAAGATACAGGGGGGAATTAATCAAATAACAGGCGTGCCTACTTTTACAGTAGGGGAGAGTTATATACTTTTCCTGTACGGAGTTTCGGCATCAGGGTTCTCAAGTCCCGTGGGTCTTGAGCAGGGAAAGTTTAATATTGTCCCGGTGTCAAAGGGCTTTCATGTAACCAACGGCAGAGATTTCAAAGAAATGACATTGGGTATCCCTGATCACTTAGTGCCTCCATCAGCTCTAAAAAAAATGCGGCAGGCACCGGGCCCTATTAAGCGGCTTGATCTTGACGAATTTAAACAGCTTGTGCGCCAGCAAAGGGGCGTTGCTAAATGATATGTCTGAGAATTATGCGCGGGTTCATAGCGGGGTTCCTGATTACGTTTGCGGCTTCTGCGTTTGCTGGCGGACCGTTAGCGGTTTGTTATCAGCTTCCAACAAAATATCCAGGGGCTGGCTCAGTGACGCTTAACTATGATCAAGGAATTCTTGGTTCCCGTACTAAAGCACAAGCAGATGCACTGGTTACAGAGGCGGTATCCCTATGGACTAATGTGGCTACATCAACAGTAACGCTCTCGCGCGGGCCAGATCTTCCAGTGGATGTTACCAGCAGTAATTATTCGACCTTCTTGTATAATTTTTCGGATGGGTTGAATCCGGTGATTTATGACAACGATGGATCCATTATTGATTCCATATTCGGTGTGGGTGCAAAAAATAGCGTACTTGGTTTTGCGGGTTCTGCTTGGAACAATAACGGTACACAGTGTGCATATACGGAAGGCCGCGCGGTGATCAGCGGCTACATCTCCGTAAACGACACTACTATGAAAGTCGTACTTGCCCATGAAACGGGGCACTTGATCGGGTTGGATCACTCTCAACTGGATAATTCACAAGGACTAGTGAATTCAAATTATCCATTAATGTACCCCATTGCCTACCGGAGCTTCACTTCTCTACACGAAGATGACACTGCCGCAGTAAGCGCTCTTTATCCTGATGCAACCCTGGCCAGTATCTATGGCCAGCTTACGGGAAGTTTTACTCAAGCCAATGGCACGCCTATCCGTGGCGCCAATATCTGGGCTAGGGAAGTAAATACCAATAAAGTATTTAGTTATGTTTCGGACTATCTTAGTCAAAATACCGGCTACTTTAAATTGCTGCTACCCCCTGGTAGCTACACACTGCATGCAGAAGTAATTCATACAGCATTTACTGCTGGCTCCAGTGTTGGCCCCTACTCGGAAACATCCTCAGATCTTTCTTTTCAGCCACCACTTTATAATAATGGGGTAGCGATAGCCCCCGTTGTGCTTGGGGGAAATACACCGACACAGTTTTCTATCACGGCTGGATGTGCGGCTTCGGCCACGTTTAAAATGGATGGAACGGGTACGGTTGGTGGAAATTGTGGCGCAGACAATTTATCACCTACTGTACCGACCGGCCTTTCTGCCACGCCCGTTAGTTCTGCTCAAATAAATCTGAGTTGGACGGCCTCGACGGACAATGTGGGCGTAACGGGCTACAAAGTTTATCGAGGGGGCGTTCTAGTTGGAAGCCCGGCTACGACGAGCTATAACGATACGGGTCTGACTGCATCGTCCAGTTATAGCTATACATTAGCGGCGTGTGATGCTGCAAACAACTGCTCAGTGCAGTCAAATCCGGGTTCGGCAACGACGATGTCAGCCACGTCGAGTAGCAACGTGGCGCTCGCCAGCGTCGGGGCGGTGGCTTCGGCATCAAGTACCTACAGCAGTGCTTTCCCGGTGGCGGCGGTTAACGACGGCCAGTGCACCGGTGCCACCTGGGGTAATGGAGGTGGCTGGAATGATGCAACAATCAACACGCAACCCGACTGGGTGCAAATCAACTTCAACGGCACGAAAACGATCGATCGCGTGGTGGTCTATACGATTCAGGACAACTACACTGACGGGAACGAACCGACCGATATACTCACCTTTAGCCTGGGAGGTATAACCGGATTTACAATCCAGGGCTGGAATGGATCGGCCTGGACCACCCTTGCTACGGTAAGCGGAAACAATCTGGTCAAGCGCACAGTAAGCTTTGCTGCGTTCACCACTAACCAGATTCGGATAAACGTCACCAGCGTGCTAGCCGGCTACTCCCGCATCATTGAAATCGAGGCATGGGGCGTTGCCTCGCCTGTTGTCCCTGACACGACCCCCCCTGCTGTACCGACCGGCCTTTCTGCCACGCCCGTTAGTTCTGCTCAAATAAATCTGAGTTGGACGGCCTCGACGGACAATGTGGGCGTAACGGGCTACAAAGTTTATCGAGGGGGCGTTCTAGTTGGAAGCCCGGCTACGACGAGCTATAACGATACGGGTCTGACTGCATCGTCCAGTTATAGCTATACATTAGCGGCGTGTGATGCTGCAAACAACTGCTCAGTGCAGTCAAATCCGGGTTCGGCAACGACGATGTCAGCCACGTCGAGTAGCAACGTGGCGCTCGCCAGCGTCGGGGCGGTGGCTTCGGCATCAAGTACCTACAGCAGTGCTTTCCCGGTGGCGGCGGTTAACGACGGCCAGTGCACCGGTGCCACCTGGGGTAATGGAGGTGGCTGGAATGATGCAACAATCAACACGCAACCCGACTGGGTGCAAATCAACTTCAACGGCACGAAAACGATCGATCGCGTGGTGGTCTATACGATTCAGGACAACTACACTGACGGGAACGAACCGACCGATATACTCACCTTTAGCCTGGGAGGTATAACCGGATTTACAATCCAGGGCTGGAATGGATCGGCCTGGACCACCCTTGCTACGGTAAGCGGAAACAATCTGGTCAAGCGCACAGTAAGCTTTGCTGCGTTCACCACTAACCAGATTCGGATAAACGTCACCAGCGTGCTAGCCGGCTACTCCCGCATCATTGAAATCGAGGCATGGGGCGTTGCCTCGCCTGTTGTCCCTGACACGACCCCCCCTGCTGTACCGACCGGCCTTTCTGCCACGCCCGTTAGTTCTGCTCAAATAAATCTGAGTTGGACGGCCTCGACGGACAATGTGGGCGTAACGGGCTACAAAGTTTATCGAGGGGGCGTTCTAGTTGGAAGCCCGGCTACGACGAGCTATAACGATACGGGTCTGACTGCATCGTCCAGTTATAGCTATACATTAGCGGCGTGTGATGCTGCAAACAACTGCTCAGTGCAGTCAAATCCGGGTTCGGCAACGACGATGTCAGCCACGTCGAGTAGCAACGTGGCGCTCGCCAGCGTCGGGGCGGTGGCTTCGGCATCAAGTACCTACAGCAGTGCTTTCCCGGTGGCGGCGGTTAACGACGGCCAGTGCACCGGTGCCACCTGGGGTAATGGAGGTGGCTGGAATGATGCAACAATCAACACGCAACCCGACTGGGTGCAAATCAACTTCAACGGCACGAAAACGATCGATCGCGTGGTGGTCTATACGATTCAGGACAACTACACTGACGGGAACGAACCGACCGATATACTCACCTTTAGCCTGGGAGGTATAACCGGATTTACAATCCAGGGCTGGAATGGATCGGCCTGGACCACCCTTGCTACGGTAAGCGGAAACAATCTGGTCAAGCGCACAGTAAGCTTTGCTGCGTTCACCACTAACCAGATTCGGATAAACGTCACCAGCGTGCTAGCCGGCTACTCCCGCATCATTGAAATCGAGGCATGGGGCGTTGCCTCGCCCGTTGGCCCCTGATACGATCACCGATAATGAGCGCGTTAAGTAATTCGGAATTCAGGGTCCCATACTGATGGTCCAAATCTGTGTTACCGCGTCCATGTTGATCAGGGTGAAGATCATAGCGGAATGACGCTAGTCCTGACTGGATTCTGAACACGAACAGGCGCGCTAGCACAAAGGCCGTCACCATGCCGACAGGTAAGCGACAATGATAGACGAGGAATAGTCCAGCCAGTGGTTATAGAGAAGACGACTGAAGAAATTGACCGCCGCCGCAGTGACGCCAGTTAGCAGGAATAACCAAACTGTCGGGAAGGAAGCGCGGATCACGCAGTCGCCATTTTCGCCACGTTGCGGCCGAAGCCAATGCTCTCAGAGATACCCCGATCTTCGGGATAATAGTAGGACGTATCCGCTACCCACAGGCCCTTCACCGGCAGGGCAACCGGCGGCAGCCGGTCGAGATGGCCCGGCTCGCAGATGGGTTGGGCATAACGGTAACGGCTGGCGCGCAACTCGATGAAATCGTCATCCGTCAACGCCGGATTGATCTTACACAGGTAGCGCCGCACCTTGACCAGAAAGGCGCTGTCCGGCTCTGAAAACTTTGGATGCTCACCGGGCATATAGAACGGCACATAGACGATATGATTCGCCAGCGGCCGCAGATTGGTATACTCGACCAGACCGGGGATATCCATTTCCGGATCGTTGGTGTTCAGCCAGAAATTCTCCGTCACCGATTTCTTTAGCTTGGCGATCACGCAAACCACGGCTATGTTCTTCAACTCTTGGAATGTTTGCAGGATATCTAGCGGCAAGTCGGGCATAAGGCGAGACACATAAGGGAGGGGCACGGTGCTGATGACCTTGTTGAAAGCATGAAATTGATCGCCTTGCTGGATGCCCTTGACCACACCGCCCTCCATCACCACTCGCGACACCGGCGAAGACAGGCGAATCTCGCCGCCGTGACGTTCTATATCGGCCTTCAATGCCTGCAACAAGGTGTTCGATCCACCTTCCAGATAACCCAGTTTTTCTCTGAACAGGTTATAGCGTGAACGCCCAATGCGGCGAATGCGGCTCCAGATCCACGCCGCCGAGAGTCCATAGGCATAGTCGTAAAACTTGTAATCAAACAGTTTGCGCCAGAGTACCTCGAAGGCCTCCTCACCGACCCAGCGCTTGATCCATGAGGTAGCTTCCAGCGTATCCAGCGGACGCCAATCTTTGCGCTTAGTGGAAAGAAAAGCATGCAGGCCATAGCGAAACTTAGCGATCAGGCTCAAGCCGGGAAACTTGAGCAAGGCCACGGGGTTGCCCCAAGGATGCAGCGCACCCTGATAGAAATACCCCATCTTCGTTTCCACCCAGTGCATCTTGTCGGCGATGCCCAATTCGTCGAGCATCTGCAAAAAGGCGGAGTCTGAAATGCAATGGAAGTGGTAATAGCGCTCAATATCGAGGCCATTGAAGTCGAAGATGGCGGTCATGCCGCCAACCCGGTCATCGGCTTCGAACAACACTGGATGATGACCATCGCGCGCCAGTTGATAAGCGACCGCCAAGCCCATGGGGCCGGCACCGAGAACCGCAATAGTATGTGCTGTCATAATGGCATTGGATTGGAATTGAAGTGGCAATAAACTAGAACGCGCGATTTGCACGGCTTAATACTGCTTGGGATGCCGCACATCATTACGTCAACTTTAGTCAACACGACGAAATACTGACGCCATTAAACCAATTGGCACAGGAATTGTAAAAGAACCTATCCACTTTGGGAGCTTCAACTGAGTCATCTGGTAGGTCTGTGAGAAACGATTGAAAACATGGGAAAGGGGAGCCTCGTAAGGCATGGATGATGTAAAAACATGCTTAAAACCATGGCGTTCCATGATGAGCCGCAGGGTCTTGGGTGAGAAATACCACAAATGTTCAAGTAATATCATATTCCATCGTTCCCCTGTTAACTTCGCAACAACGCTATTGACATTGGGCACTGTGATAACAAGATGTCCCTCAGCTCGGATCAATAGACGCAGACGCCCTAAGTAGCGCGGCAAGTCTGGGAGATGTTCGAATACATCAATAGCGGTAATAAAAGAGAACACCTCATCTGTAAAAGGATCCTGCCCTTGTAAATCGAAAAAGTTGCCCGTTATGATCTGGTGACCCTTTTCAGACTGGCGCCTACCCAATTGTCCCACCTCAAAACCAAGTCCGCGGTTATCGTTAATAACATCGAGGAAACCTCCTGTTCCACAACCGAGATCCAAAAAAGGGCCGGGTTTGACATATTGCTGTACCATTTTGGCAAGTCGTGAAAACCTGATATTCCCAGCCTCTTGCAAGTCATGAGAATCAGGAGGCCCTTTTGGGGCCTGCTGATAAATGGAATCATACTCCGCGGGAGTGAACTGGGGGCTGGTGTAAACAAACCCACAATTATCACAACGGACAATCTGACCATGAGCTACTCTCTTGCGGTGAGAAAGGAAATAATCTGAAGCAGTTTCTGCCGAACCATTGAAAGTAGATTTGTAGATTTGCGCGTACTCTGTTTCTCTACACACAATGCATGTCACATCACGAAGCATAATATTAATTCCTACAATTTAGTGCGCTATTGTAAAGGCCGGATTGGCATGGTCATTAACGAAATTTTTCCCAATGATGGAACTGGAAGCATTACTGTCACAGTTTAAGGTCTGTTCGAAATGTCACATTTCGATGCAGAAAAAATCCAGTAAACACGACTGAGCCAACACCTATCATGCTAGCAAGGGCTTCTCTGAGATTGCTAGTCCAGTAAACCGGCAGCACCCATCGTTCAATCGATACAGAAACAAGCCAGATTTGCATGCAAACCACAGCGTGAACAGACAAAAACCGCATGATCTCAGAATGATCAAAAGCCTTGCTATTGGCGTTAAATACGAATATTTTTGTAAGTAAATAAGTGGTTATTGTGCCGGCTATAGCGCCAATAAAAACAGAGATTTCATAATTTGTGATTTGCCTTGAAAGCCATATGGCGGCTAAATTCACCACGGTAGCTGTGCCTCCGCTAATGACATAACGCACAAATTCTGCCTGTCGATTGAATATGCTGAGAATCTGATTAATTGATCTTGGAAAGTTTGGCAACCGACGACTCAAAATAAATACCTTTTATCTCATTGATGAAGCTGCATCATTGATGCCGCCGCTACATTTTCCCTTGGAAATGGATTAACAATCAACATCCGAAAACCATTCTTCAACCATTTTACTTTCAATTGGAAGCGCTTTTCCCCTTCAGAGTGGCTTACTGCTTGCGCTCACATAGTCATGCGCCTAAAGATTCCGCCGGGGATATGGATGATGATCAGCATGATGAAGCGCCAGAACCAGGGGGTGTATAGGGTGTCGCGCCGCTTCTCCACCGCGCGCACGATGTCTTGCGCCACCTTGTCTGGTGTTACCAGCAACAGCTTGGGCAGAGCCAAGTCCTTAGTCATGGGGGTATCGACGAAACCGGGCTTGATGGTCAGTACCTGCACGCCAGACTTGAACAGCCTGCCCCGTAGACCGCTGCAAAAATTAGTTACCGCGCCCTTGGCTGCGCCATAGAGGTAGTTGGAGGGTCGCCCGCGATCACCCGCCACCGAGGAAATTACCGCGATGCAGCCGGACTTCTGCGCTTCCATGCGGTTGGCCAATTCAGTGAGCAGGGCGATCACGCTCAGGGCGTTGTTGGTGAACTCTTGTATTGCGAGTTGAGCATCCTGTTCGCAAGCCTTCTGGTCAGGCAGAGTGCCGTGGGCGATAAGGGCGATATCAATCTGCCCCAACGCTGCGTAACAGGCATCCAGCATGGCTGAGTGTTGATCAAAACGGTTCAGGTCTAGCACATGGGTATAGACGGTTGCGCCCCGTGCAGCCAGGTCATCGGCAACCTGGCCGAGTTTTTCGGCTGTTCTACCTACCAGAAAGAAGATTGCACCATGAACGGCCCAACGCCGTGCACAGGCGGTGGCAATGGCGGAAGTTGCGCCTATTACGAGAATTTTTTGCATTTTTCTAACTCACTTAGGTGGCAATTCGACAGACCAGACCAGACCGATGGCGGTTTGGCTATCCCAAACCGGATGTGCCTGCAATTTTCTGCCCGGATCCAACCCCCATGCTTTCACCTCATCTGACCAAGCAGGCCAACGCGGATTACGGAAATTGTCCATCCCGCTCTTATAGTGCCATGACCAGTACGCAATTGATGCAGAGAGCAGAATGCCGGCAGTTACCCTCGCTACCCTTGGTATCCTCAAATCAGAGCTATAGGCCACAAGCAATAACGCCAAAATCACAGCAACTGGATATGCATATCTCGGCCCCCCCTGCATGCCCAATGAAGATACAACCGATAGAGCTGTCAGCAGCAATATAGCTACATAAAATTCCCATTGATCACGCAATATTCGTCTTGCAAGATATGCAGTAATTAATAATACTGCAGCTCCAAACCAGCCCCATGCCCCAGAGTCGCTGAAAAGAGGGTAGACGACCGCGTAATAGACGACCTTGTGCAGGACAGAAAGTGCATGGAATTGCGATGAAAAGCGAGCTTGGCTCGGGTGTGCATAGGCCAAGTCCCCAAGTACAAGTGATGAGTATCCGATTGCAACAAGTTGAATGGCTACTGTCGAAGCGAGGATGAAGAATAAAACAAGGTCTGCCTTTTCGCGCCGATGCAAATAGCGCAGTAAGAACAAGGGGGCGAGAAAATTGGCGGCTACACTGGATAACCCGGCTAACACTGTGACGAAATACTCTATTCGGTGTTTTTCATTGTTGTGTTTTTTATCAATGAGGATTAGAAACACCAGCAAAGTTATATAGTATTGACTGTTGATAGATGTAAGCCAAATCTCACCAGTGGCGCCGACCACTAGAACAGCTACGCCAGCTATAGCCTTTTTCAGGGTCGAGTCGAGCGCAACAGATTCGCTTTTCATTATTACCACCAGTATCAGCAGCAGGATAAGCAATGACATACCGGTAGTGACAACTGGGGCATATTTCAGAGGAGGTATGGTTGCTAGAAGCCCCGCCAAATTGGCCCATAACATATAGTATCCCTGATGAGGGGCAATCAGGGCATCCCATGCGGTGTCAAGATATGCCGTCCGAAAAAAGACAGTCGCTTCCTCTGCCCAGAAGCGCGGTCCCGTAAATAATGTCGGATCGCGCAGCACGATAAGGGCGCACAACAGTACGAACACAATGGCATTGAGATGTGTAACCGAGTGTCGGTGTGCCTGATGCTTGATACCATTTGCCAAGAGATACAGCGTCCCAGCAAGGGCTAACAGGCAGAAAAATCCGGTGCGTGCGAGGTCTAAGAAGGCCGAGATATATTCTGAAACTGGATGATCTCCTTGACCAGTGATCATGGAATTGAGGATTGCGAGGGAGCGACCTTGGTAGGCCTGCTCGATAAGAATTGGGCCAAAAGCATTCATGGCGAGCCATAAGACTAGGGCAGTCAGCGCTGAACCTAGCGACAAGCGAATGAGTGGCGGCGCAATGCCCTGTCTTTGATTAACAAAAAACCTAGAGAAATTCGACATGGATGAGGCTTTCATGTTGTTATGCGGAAATACACTTATGATTGGTAGAGGTGAACCACGTCTTGATTGCCATCTTCATTATGTGGTCACCCTTTCCCAGAATCGAGATGACAGCACAGGATCACGCAGCCCTTCATATTGCGCCCATGCCGGATATGCGTTTCTAAAATCCGCACCACTCATGTGCGCATCCTTGGCCGGATATAGTCGACCCCCGGCCTCACGCACGATGGTATCCAGTCGCGAGAACAGGCGTGCAGTAATTTCGCCCTGTTGCGGAAAATCCAGGGCCAGTGTTGCGCCAGGCAGGGGGAACGAGAGCAGCCCGGGCGATGCCACGTCACCGAAGCGCTTCAACACCGCCAGGAAGGAGCCGCTATGCGCGGCTGCGATGGCATCAAGCAGCTCACGGGTCGCCGCCGCCGCATTACCTTCCGGAATTGCGCACTGGTATTGCTGGAAACCGCGTGGTCCATAAATGCGGTTCCAGTTAAGGATGCGGTCTAAAGGATAAAAGAACGGTTCGTAGCTGATACGGCTGTTATGTCGGCCATCCCGGTGGCCCCCGTAGTAGGCGGAGTTCAACAGGCGCAATGACAGTCGGTTGATCGCGGAAAACGGTGGCGTTAGGGGGACATTTAGTTTGCATGGGTTGGCAAAAACCAGTGGCCCTTCCTCGGCATGATTGGCCGCCATATAGATCCCTCGTCCGACCGATTTGCCCCTGGCCAGGCAGTCGATCCACGACACAGCGAACTCATGCTTGGGATCCAGTTCCGCCGAGAGGACAAAGAACTCCTCTAGGGAACCGAAGCGCACATGGGTAGCGTCGATCAGGCTGGAGCGGATGGGTACCAGTTGCAGTTCTAGCCATTCGATGATGCCGGTCAGGCCCAACCCGCCTATGGTTGCCGCATACAATTCGGCGTTTTCCTGACGGGAACAGACCAAAGGAGGCCGATCGCTTCTGATCAGTCCAAAACGTGGCACATGGCAGCCGAAGGTTCCTCGAACATGGTGATTCTTGCCATGCACGTCATTGGCTAGCGCACCCCCCAATGTGACGAACTGGGTGCCGGGAGTCACCGGCAGGAACCAGCCTTGGGGGATGGCAAGGGCGAGCAATTCGCCCAGGGTCACCCCAGCCTCGGCACGAATTAAGCCGCTCTCCCAGTTTGCAGAAATAAAACGGTCAAGCGGTCGCATGTGCAGCGCATGGCCGCTGGTCGCCAAGCAACTGTCGCCATATGAACGGCCATTACCGAAGGGCAGCAAGGTGCCGTGTTGTGCCGCCATGTCAGCCAGTGTTTGCTGCAAGTCCGCACGCCAGTAACAAGGTTTGGCTGTTTGCGGATGAGATGGGTAGCGTCCCCACGATTGAAGGCTGTAGCTCATGTGGCGAACCAGAAAACGACAGCGAAAAGTACACCGAGAAGCAGGCTGTTGCGATCTTTCATGGCGAAGACCACGGGGTCGTCGTGCATCCAGCCCCGATGGGCGATCATCCAGATGCGGGTGATCCAGTAGAGCAGTAAGGGGCAAGCCAGCCAGATGACCTGGGGATGGTGGTACAGCGCAAGAGTGTTTTGATCCTGAATGTATAGCGCCAGTACCATCACGGCTAGATAGCCGGACGCCACACCCTGAGAGGAGATCATTTCTAGGTCACCCGGGTAGTAGCCGCGCCCGTGGGTCAGCTCAGTCTTGCCTTTGCTGCGCGACTCGCGTAATTCCCCGTAGCGTTTGACCATAGCCAGGCTGAGGAACAGGAACATCGAAAATGCCAGCATCCAGAAGGTCAGACTGACATCGAATGCGAAGGTACCGGCGACAATACGCATGGTGTATAGCATCGCCAGGGTAATGACATCCACCGTCATGATCCGTTTCAGCACGAGGGAATAAGCCAGAGTTAAGGCGTAGTAAGAAGCCAGCGTCAGCGTGAATTTCCATGGCAGCAGCCACGCCGCCCCGGCGAATGCACCCAATAGCAGTGCCGGAAACACGAGCAAGGCCGCCTTGATCGGTACCATACCAGAGGCCAGCGGGCGTAGACGCTTGCTGGGGTGCTGGCGGTCATCTTCTATATCCAGCAGATCATTGAGCAGATAGACGCTGGAGGCGCACAGGCCGAAAAATACAAAGGCAAGCATACCGTAAACCAGAAGGTCGAGTTCGCCGACCCGATGTGACGCCAGCAACGGCACGAAAAGCAGTGCATTTTTGACCCATTGATGCAAGCGCAACTGTTTTATCCAGGCGCGCCAGGGGTGGGCAGTGGTGCGTATCACTTGCTCCACGTTACCGAGCCGCGTGGCCGCAGCCTCGACCCCAAATTCAGGATTGGCAAGATAAGCCTTGTGAGCCGATGCCCACACCTTCAAGTCATCCCTTGAATTACCCACATAGTCGAAACCCTTCTCCCCATATTCACGGACCAAGACATCCCGTTTGGTGCGGGCTGAAAGATTGATATCCCCGTATGTAGCCAGAACACGAGCAAACAGGCCAAGATGGGTCGCGATCGCGTCCGCGTAATCTTGATGGCTAGCTGTAGCCAGAATCAGGGTTCGTCCCCCCGCTTTTTCCTGTTCAAGAAAGGCAATGACCTGCCTGTCATATGGAAGCAAAGTGACATCAAGTGACACTGCTGCCGCCAATTTTGTTTTCAGGTTTGCTTTGCCAGCCGACAACCAGAAAAGTGGTATCAATGCCCGAATTGGATTCTGCCGAAGAAAGGCAAACGTGGACTCGACTAACATGTCCGAACGCAGAAGTGTGCCGTCAAGATCGACGATTAAAGGGCGATTGATTAGCATAAAGTTGCTTTGTCGGTAAAGCAGGCCGGATTGTATTTGACCGCAAAATATTGCTTTTGGGCAATTGGAAATAAATTCATACAGATTGACTCAGGCACTAACAAAAAGTATCTGCTGCCCTGAGTTTCTCTACGATTTTACTTTTTCTAAAGCAACGACATTATTGCCACCAATTTAATTGCTGACTTATTTTGCAATAAATTAATTACTTAAGCAACCAATAACAGACTGTTTGTCAGCTCGAAATCAATGGCAAATCAATACGCCAATAAATGCAAATAAATGGGGGCAGACTCACTGCTGTCCCATAATTCATCTAAATCAATTTACAAGACGTGATCTCATCGCACTATTTAAACTTAAACCACCATCAGATCAAAATTCCGATGCAGTAAAAGTGGTCTGCGGCATAGTTGAAGGATGCCGCATAATGAGTAAGTTAAGAGATACGGAATTCCATTGATGTGTGTCTTAGCAGCAACTTTTTTTGAGCATCTTCCTGATAGGCAAGCAATGGACGATGTTTTAAAAGAGGCGTTACGTGTATTGAAGCCTAATGGGCGATATGTGGCAATGCAGCGAAATATACACTATGAGCCAGGCAAGTATTGGGATTACTACGATCGTGTTTTGCCATTAAGTCATTTGTCCTGCAAAGAGGCTTTTGAAAAAGCAGGATTTATGGTTGAAGAGCTGATTCCAAAATTTGTCCCTTTCTCGACTTCTAGTCGATTACCTCAGTGGCCCATTCTAGTAAGGCTATATTTGGCTTTTCCACCAATATGGAATCTTTTAGGTGGTCAGTTTGTTCTAATTGCAAGAAAGATAGCAAATGATTAATGCGATCATTGGCAATGCGAAAACGAGAGCGAACAGTAATGCATCCCAATGCAGCAGAAAATCGGAGGTGTTGAATTGCCAATAGCCAGTAATTATGAGCGGATCACTGTTGGGCGCTCTCTTCGGCCTACTGGGTGATCGTGTGCTAAGCCGCGCCAACTCGCGGCAGCGCGATATCTTGGTAAAGGAGCAAGCAAGGCAGGTAAGGCATGAAGAAAGCACTTACTCAGATGAATGTACCACTGATCAACGTAATTGCCGAGATCGTCGGCAACACTGGACAGGACATCGCCGGGGAGCGTGACCGCCTAACTGACGAAACTGTCCAACTATCGGATTCACGCCAACGCTGAATAATTTCAAAGACCTTCGAAGACAACTGGTTGGACGAGCATGTATTCTGCTTGTCCTAGGCGCAGATTGTTGCGATATACGCCAAGTGGGTGAAAATAATCAAACCGATTGCGGGAGGTTGAAAGTTGGCTATCCATTCTAGATCACGCAGAGCCGTTATTTCGTTATCTTTCGGGACGCATTTGCGGAAATAAAATTACATCGCGGATGCTGGGACTATTGGTAAGCAGCATCACCAGCCGGTCTATTCCGATGCCTTCTCCGGCGGTGGGTGGCAGACCATACTCCAGCGCGCGAATATAATCGCTGTCCTTGAACATGGCTTCTTCGTCACCTGCTTCCCGAGCCGTTACCTGCGCATCAAAGCGCGCTTCCTGGTCTTCCGGGTCATTCAACTCAGAGAAGCCATTGGCGATTTCGCGTCCCACCATAAATAGTTCAAATCGCTCGGTAATTTCCGGGCGCGTATCACTGCGGCGCGCCAGTGGCGAGGCTTCTGCGGGATAGTCGATGATGAAAGTTGGCTCGAATAACTGATGCTCAGTCAGCTCTTCAAACAGCGAAAGTTGCAGTCCGCCCACACCATCCGCCGCCCTGTATTTGGCCTTCAGGTCTTGTAATTCGTTGATGAGGAAATCGCGGTCATTCAGTTGCTCGTCAGAAAACTGCGGATGATATTTCTGAATTGCCTGTGCAATGGTCAGTCGATGGAACGGTTGCCCCAAGTCGAGCTCACGTCCCTGATAGGAGAATACGGTGGTGCCCAGCACCTTGCGCGCCACTTCGCTAAACAGCTTCTCGGTGAAGTCCATTAGATATCGATAATCCCGATAGGCTTCATAAAATTCGATCATGGTGAACTCGGGGTTATGTCGGGTAGAAAGCCCCTCGTTGCGAAAGTTGCGGTTGATTTCGAATACCTTCTCAAACCCACCCACCACCAGCCGCTTGAGATATAGCTCCGGCGCGATGCGCAGATATAGCTGCATATCCAGGGCATTGTGGTGCGTGATAAAGGGCTTGGCCGATGCGCCGCCCGGAATGGAATGCATCATCGGCGTTTCCACTTCGAGGTAATTGTGGCGTATGAAAAATTCCCGTATAGCCTGAATTACTTTGGAGCGAATAATAAATGTATTGCGCGTGTCTTCATTGGTGATGAGATCCACATGCCGTTGACGATATTTTTGTTCCTGGTCGCTCAGACCGTGAAATTTTTCCGGTAACGGGCGGAGTGCTTTAGTCAACAGACGCAGCCCGGTCACACGAACAGAAAGTTCACCGGTTTTGGTTTTAAACAGTACGCCTGTTGCACCAAGAATGTCGCCCAGGTCATAGTGCTTGAATGCATCATGCGCTACTTCGCCGGTATCGCTATTGTTAATAAATAGCTGGATGCGTCCGCTCATGTCATTCAGAGTGGCAAAGCTGGCTTTGCCCATTACGCGCTTTAACATCATGCGCCCGGCTACAGCCACGCTTATATGTGCTGTTTCCAGTTCGTCCTGGCTCATTGCGCTGTAAGCATCATGCAAATCACCGGCCAGATTTTTTCGCTCAAAATCATTCGGAAAAGCTACGCCTTCTTTGCGAAGTGTAGTGAGTTTAGCGCGGCGCTCGGTGATAATTTGATTTTCGTCTTGCTGAGGTATGGTTGGTTCGGTAGTCATGATGTGTGGATAAATTTATGATCAAAAATTCAGGAGTACTTTCAAAGGCGCAGGATTGTGGCACGAATGCTACATTACGTGCAATTTAAGAAAGGATATGCGAAGAGGTGGGAACATCCGAATGCTTTGTCCATTGTCGTCGTACAAATTTTAACAATGCAAATCAGGGCATGGAAAAACTCTCGCGTGGCACAAATAATTATCACAACGGGGTTAGGTGCAACTACGTTTTTACACGGTCTGGTGCGAAGCTAACTACCATGAAACGGAAATCGTAGTCTGGCTCCGTGAATGTTCTCATCACCTCGTAATACTATCGATGCCACACCATCGGCCTAACGTACTTGACTGGCGGACGAATTGAACTGAAGTGTGAAGGTACCACATGCCAGATACGAGCCATTGCTCACCACCGGTTGTGTAGTTGCAGTCGCCGTAGCGCCTGGCGCAAGTCCAAAGGTGAGGAAAGACACCTGGCCCGTTATGTCACCATCGACTATTACATCGAAGAAGAGGGCAGGTGAAACTGTGACGGCGCTCACATTGGTAAATGACAACGTAGCTTGGCAAATAATGCCCAATAAGGGGTTGAATGCCATAGAGTTGAGCCGAATACCTTTGAAGTCAAAAGGAAAGTGACCCGTCTGAACCGGCTCAGTGGCAAACACCTGCCTTGTAATCATCTTCGATCCTGATACACCGTTAATCGTATACTTCATCGTGCCAGTATTGGTATCAGTAAACGCGAAATTGATCGTTCCAACCGTAGTCACAATCTTATTAGCGCTGTTCCATGGAATTGTTAGCGCCGAGCCTCCTGTAACCGCGTATAAATCGCCAGTACACCCATCGGCCGCCACCGCACAATTGGAAGCGACATACCACGTTGGTCTACCCTCAAAGTCGTAGGTATAGAGCGTAGCGAAAATCACACCATATTGCTGAGTAAGCCCAACACCCCAACCAGATTCATTTTGATTCCACCATAAACCCGTCATGGGTGAGATCGTTGTATAAACGGTAAAGCTCGTCGAGCTGGCCATGGGCGATACAAGAACAAACGCCAGCGCCATCACCGCGCCAAAGCAAGCGTGCAGCTTGCGAGTAATAGCAATTTGGAAGGCACCATGAATTTTATTTTCGAATAGAAATTTAATATTTTTCATATTTTATAGATGCTATAGGTTCACTTAAAGGCTGTCTGTTCAGGACATTATTTGATAGGGTTCCATCGTTACTGACTCGACTTTGTCACCAAGTAAGACCAGTTGTCCTTCAAGCCGAGTGTTACCTGTCTCGCTGAACAAGAAACGATAGGTGCGTCGCAATACCCTTCGCCCCGTCTTATCGCGAGCAAGAACCAGCCCGATGTTGGCAACTGTGTCGTCGAGGAATTGCAAATTTTCATTGTTGCAGATATTTTTTCCCATATTCCGGGCGATCTCAAGGGCGCGCAGACTGTCAAACCAGAACCACCCCAGCGCAGCTAACAAAAGCAGGAGAAATAAACTTATCGTATCCATTGTTGGAAAATCCTGAATGATCAATTCGGTAAATTTTAACTGATTCTAATGTGATTTTTTTCAAAAGACGCACATCATTATTAGCCTGCGCCAGCTCAATCTGATTAGCCCCCTTGCTTCAAACTGGCACTAATAAATTCATCAAGGTCACCATCCAGCACCCCTTGAGTGTTGCCTATTTCCACATTGGTGCGCAGATCCTTGATGCGCGATTGATCCAGAACGTAAGAACGGATTTGATGTCCCCAGCCGATGTCTGTTTTTCCATCTTCCATTTCCTTTTTTTCGGCATTGCGTTTACGCAGTTCGGCTTCATACATGCGTGACTTTAGCATTGCCATCGCTTCTGCACGATTGCGGTGTTGCGAGCGGTCGCTCTGGCATTGCACCACAATGCCGGTCGGTGCGTGGGTGATGCGCACCGCTGAATCGGTCTTGTTGATATGCTGTCCGCCCGCACCACTTGCGCGGTAGGTATCCACGCGCAGGTCTGCCGGGTTGATTTCGATTTCGATCGATTCATCTACTTCAGGATAGACAAATACGCTGGAAAAAGAGGTGTGGCGGCGGTTTCCGGAGTCGAATGGGGACTTGCGCACCAGTCGGTGTACGCCAGTCTCGGTACGTAAATGGCCATGAGCATAGTCGCCAGTTACCTTGAGTACGGCCCCTTTGATACCGGCTACTTCGCCATCGGATTGCTCCAATACTTCCACTTGGAAGCCCTTTTTTTCGCAGTATCGCAGATACATGCGCAACAGCATCGAAGCCCAGTCTTGTGCCTCGGTACCACCAGAGCCCGCTTGAATGTCGAGGAAGCAGTTGTTGGAATCCATTGGCTTGGAAAACATGCGGCGGAATTCCATGTCCGCCACTTTTTTCTCCATTTTTTGCACATCCTGCACGATGCTATTGAGACTGTCATCGTCATTTTCCGCCAACGCCATTTCAAATAGCTCGGCTGTATCATCAAGATCTTGATTTAGCTGATTCAGGGTGAGAACGATGCCTTCAAGCATCTTCCGCTCACGCCCCAGTTCTTGAGAGCGCTTATTGTCCTGCCAGATGGCTGGATCCTCAGCGAGGATTACGACTTCGGCCAGTCGCTCTTGTTTGCCATCGAAGTCAAAGATACCTCCGTAGTTCAGTGATACGAACACGAAGGTCCTGTAACTGGTAGGTGAGGGCGTTGAGTTGTTCGGCTTCCATTAGTATTGTCGAGTACAGAAAAAGGGGCGATTATAACTGAAAGCTCAGCTCGGAGTTTAAAGGGGCAGCTATAGCATAAACAGGCCCAGCGCAACACCGACTCCCATCGCCAAAAACCCTGCTGCGACATGTTTTGCCAAGGTCATGCCGCCGATAAATACCACCAGCCCAAATTTGAATATCATATTGGACAGGAAAGCGATGGCGATGGCTGTTACTGCCTGATCATCGTGCAGTTTATCCAAATCGAATAAATGCAGACTGGAGAGTGTGATGGCATCCACGTCCGTAAGTCCGGAGATCAAAGCGACCACGTACAGGCCGCCACTGCCGGCAATATCCGAAAGCCAGGCAGAAAAAAACAGTACCACCGCGTAAAGCAGACCGAAGCTTAGAGCGATAGGGATCTCGGTCGGGTTGGAGGTTTTTGGCATGGGTAGATCTGAAGAGGTATGTAATTTGCGCCAGTCGAGAAGGGTAACGACCAGTCCAAACAAAAGGCCGAGCCCCATCACCGGCAATAGTTTGGTGAGTAAGCCGGGCGACACTACTGCGCTTATCACTGTTAAACGCAGCAGGACAACTTGGCTGGCAAGCAAAATAACCACAGCAGACAGGCGCGCCATGATTTCACTGGTTTTGGCGTGGCGTGCGTAAACCAATGTGGTTGCGGTGCTGGATACTAGTCCACCGAGCAAGCCGAGCAATGGTGCGCCATAGCGTTGAGCCGTCCAGTGCAGAGCGACATAACCCGCTAGACTTAGCCCGGAAATCAGCACGACCATCATCCAGATCTGATGCGGATTGAATGCCTCATAAGGGCCATAGTTCTGGTTTGGCAGAATTGGCAGGATGACGAAGGTTAGTACCAAAAATTGCAAGATGGAAACCAGGTCGCGGCGCGTCAAACGTTTCGTCATACCACGTAGTTCGGGTTTGAAGTAGAGCAGGGTAGTAGTGATTATGGCTAGCATGACGGCCAATGTTGTTTGTTCATACCAGATTAATGCGCCGAGTGCATAACACAGCAGTAAAGCGGCAATCGTGGTGGTGCCTGGATCATTGTCTTCGGTAGGGCTGGTGAAATAAGCGGCAATGATCATAACACCCACAATACAGAAGCCTGTAATCAGCAGCCAGGGAGAGCCAATTTTACTGGAGAGCATGGCGGTGAGAGTGCCCAAGAGTGCAACCAGTGCGAAGGTTCTCAGTCCCGCTTTGGACGAAAGTCTGCGTTCACGTTCCAGGCCGATCAGCAGGCCGATGGCGAGGCTGGCGAGGAACTGTGGCAGGACCTCAATACCGTTGCTTTGCCAAATTTGATGATTCATCGCTTGAACGCCTTAATAGTAAGTTAAACGAAGCCTGCGTAACCGACATTTCAGATCTTAAACAAACGGTCTCATACGGCTTTATATATCTGTTTTTTGCCAGTGCCGGACGATGAGTTGCAAGCTGATGGTGCCGTTGTATTCATTGACTGCCAGGTTAAAAACCGCTCGAATGCCGGCTGGCATGGGATCGACACAAAAAAAGTGAATGGCATCATATGCTGCACTTGACGTGGTGAGTTTTAGTTTGAGATGTTTTTCGCCAACCACGCGCTGGCTTGCTACAGTGAATTCACCTTCAAAGAATGGCTGCGGGAAACCTTGTCCCCAAACCTGCTGTTCCAGGCTGCGCGCAATGCTTAATGTGAATTCGGAGGCTGCGAGCAGACCATCTGTTTCAATAATCTTGGTCAGATCGGCTGGGGAAAGCAGGCTTTGAGCTACGGCTTCAAAGGCGACCTTAAATTCATCGAAATGCTCCTCGCGCAGGCTAAGACCTGCCGCCATGGCATGGCCGCCAAATTTTTGCAGCAAATGTGGATGGCGTTTTGACACAAGGTCAAGTGCATCGCGCAGATGCAGGGCATGGATGCTGCGCCCAGAACCTTTTATTTCACCATTTAGCGATCGTGCGAAAGCGATGACGGGACGATGGTAGCGGTCTTTCAGACGTGAAGCGAGAATGCCGATAACACCCTGGTGCCAAGTTTCGTCAAACAGCGCGAGACTGCAACTGTCCGTCGGAGTGATGTGTTCCAGCGTGGCCAGTGCCGCTTGCTGCATATCAGCTTCTATGTTGCGCCGCGTATGGTTTAGTGCATCAAGTTGTGCCGCAATTTTGGCTGCTTCAGTGACATCATCGCTAATCAAACATGCAATACCCAAGCTCATATCTTCCAGCCGTCCCGCTGCATTCAGCCGTGGTCCTATGACAAAGCCCAACTCATAACTGGAAACCTGTGCATAATTTTTACCGGCTACCTGCAACAATGCGTTGATGCCGCAACATGCGCGCAGGGAGCGGATGCGCTGGAGTCCTTGTTGTACCAGAATACGATTGTTTTCATCCAGTTTTACAACATCTGCAACTGTTCCCAAGGCGACCAGATCGAGTAACTTGCCTAGGTTGGGTTCCGCTTGTTCTGTGTATGCGCCGCGAGCCCGCAGTTCGGCGCGTAATGCGAGTAACACATAGAACATGACACCAACCCCTGCAAGATTTTTGCTGGGAAAATTGCAGCCCGGTTGGTTTGGATTGACAATGCAAAGAGCATCCGGCAAAGCATCGCCAGGCAGATGGTGGTCGGTGACCAATACTTGCATGCCCAATCGGTTGGCCTCGGCCACGCCTTCCACGCTGGCGATGCCGTTGTCGACGGTGATTAATATGTCGGGGGTGGATTGCGCCGCCAGGCGCACGATCTCCGGCGTCAAACCATAACCGTATTCGAATCGGTTAGGCACGATGAAATCCACTTGCGCACCCAATAAACTTAGACCACGCAGCCCCACAGCACAGGCGGTCGCGCCGTCGGCATCATAATCTGCCACGATTAACAGCTTGCGTTGCGTGGCGATGGCATCAGCCAATAAGCACGCCATTTTTTGTGCGTTTTTTAGTTGCGTGAAGGGCAACAAATATTGCAGGCTGGTATCCAACTGCGTCACATTACCAATACCACGCGCCGCGTAAATACGTGCCAATAGCGGTGTGATGCCAGTGTCGATAAGTTGTTGTGCAGTATCGGTTGGGTAAGAACGTTGCCTTATTTGTATCATGCGGCTAAGCAGTATGTGGACAGGGAGGAATGATTTTAGCAGAGACAGGATATATTCCCTGCTTGTGGAAAGAGAAGAGAGGCAATATAGTCGAACTGGTTAATAGAGGAAATATTCCTTGAGCACTTAACGATGGAAATTTAACACTATGGAAATTTAACCTGTTTTTAAAATACATCAAAAACAATACCAAAAACCCTGAATCAGTCACATCGGCGCGGCACTTTCACGGTGAAAGTATTTCTTGATAATGTCTGGTACCGTACCACCGTACCATGGATAGTTGAGAGCATAAATGGTAAATAACTTCTAAAGTTATGGGGGAATTGAGCAATTCAATTCCCCTGACAATTACTGAATGAGGAATGTGATGACCCAGATGCAAACAAATCCAAATCGAAGATTTGATGACCCCAAAAATGACAGCGAAGAGAATCAATCCAACGAGGTTGTTTTACGGAATATGAGAGCCTCGGATGGAGGATTGGAAGATGGCAAAATGCAATTATTGCACGAGTTGCAGATGCGCCATCTTGAGCTGGAGGCGCAAAATCGAAAATTTAGAGAAATGCATAGGAGAGCCTCGGACAGAGAGACAGAAAATGACAAAATTCATCTGTTGCATGAATTGCAATTACGTCATATTGAGCTGGAGATGCAGAACCGCGAACTAAGGGAAGCACAACGGGTGCTGGAAGAAACACGCGATCGTTATGCCAACCTTTATGATTTTATCCCCGTGGGCTATCTAACGCTTGATGAGGCTGGATACGTTCAGGAAATCAATCTGATTGGAGCCACTATGCTGTGTGAAGCGCGTGAAAACATTGTGGGCACGCCTTTTGTAACTCGTATTATCAAAGGTGATGTTTACGCACTCTCACACCATCTGCAGCAAACTTTCAATTCCTCCAGCAATATTGTTACCGAATTGAGAATCATGACTCGTACTGATGAGCCGGATTATATCCGCCTGGAAAGTGCAGCGATAGGGAATGGGATATGTGCCTGTCGCACGGTGATGACCAATATTACCGAACAGAAACGTATTGCATTGGCACTACAACAAAAACGAACTGAGCAAGATGCCTTGCTGAATGCGATACCGGCCATCGTGTTCTACAAGGATCTGAATTTGCGTTATGTAACCGTTAGTCAGATGTTTGCTGATTTTCTCGGCCATACAGTAGGTAATGTGCTCGGTAAAACCGATTTTGAACTCCTACCACGCGAACTAGCCGAGGATTGTCAGCGCATAAACCGTGAAGTGCTGGAATCTGGCGTCAAAGCGAATGTAGAAAACAGACTTACGAATGCAAGCGGTAATGTAGTTTATTTGTCTACTGTGCTCGCCCCTTTTAATAATCCGGAAGGTGATGTCGCCGGGCTATTAGGAGTCGGCATCGACATTAGTTCACTTAAAAAGGCAGCAGATATCAATCTGGAATTGTTGCTGCAAAACCGCACGCTTACGCAAAACCTGTACAGCGTTCAGGAAACTGAACGTTGCCATCTGGCTCGTGAATTGCATGATGAGTTAGGTCAGTGGCTTACCGCTATTCATGCGGAAGCTCAGGCGATTTTATGTATGTCCCACGGAGAGTCTACAGTTCGAGCAAGCGTACAAGCTATTAGCGAAAGCGCCAAGGAAATGCATGAAGTGATCCGTGGCATGTTGCGTCATTTACGCCCGGCATTGTTGGATGAACTTGGACTGGCGGATAGTCTGCGTGAACTGACGAATAAGTGGTGTTTACATAACCCAGACATAATCTTCGAGTTTGCACTTGAAGGTGATTTAAACGGTTTGGGTGAGAACATTAATATTACTGTATACCGCATTATTCAGGAGGCACTCACTAATATTTGCTGCCACGCCCTGGCCAAGCATGTTTCTGTATGCTTGAGCCGTGAATCGGGTGCGACACCTGATGCCGATGCAGTGTTCCTAAGGGTAACAGATGACGGCAAAGGCTTTGACCCAAACCAGGCATTCAATGGATTTGGGCTATTAGGCATTCGTGAGCGGGCAATTGCAGCGGGGGGAGAATTTTCCTCATTTAGTACTCCCGGCCATGGTGTGCGTATCGACGTTCGATTACCGCTTAAGTATCAGTTAGAAAGAAGAAGAAAATGAACTTAAGCACTTCTGTACAGCCGATCACAGTATTACTGATAGATGATCACCCCGTAGTGCGCGACGGTTTTCGTCGCTTGCTTGAAAGTACAACTGACATTCGAGTAGTGGCGGAAGCCGATGATGGAGAAAGAGGCTATATTCTTTACCGGGAATTTAAACCTGATGTAGTGGTTCTTGATCTCAATATGCCAGGTATTGGTGGCTTGGAAACAATTCGTCGTATCAGGGCACATGATCCGGTTGCACACATCCTGGTATTCAGTATGCACAGTAATGAAACTATGGTTCAGCGCGCCTTGGAGATAGGCGCAACGGGTTATCTAACCAAACAAAGCGGTCTCAAACAAATGGTGCACGCTGTACGCCAAGTAAAGTTGGGAAAAACATATGTTGACCCGGAGCATATTTCGGACCTGGTTGTAGACAGGCAGTTGTTTCACGCGGCCCTAGATCCAATAAACGGGCTTTCCAAACGTGAATTCCAGTTATTCAAATTGATGGCAGAAGGCAATTCGATACTAGAAATTGCCGAGAATCTTTCCATTAGCCCAAAAACTGTCGGTGTCCACCACGCTAGCATAATGAGAAAACTTAAATTGCAGAACACTGCGCAACTTGTTCGTTTGGCTATTCTTTGTGACATTATTCAATTGTAACGATTGCCATCCGACAGCGGCCTCAAGCAGATTATCCTATTGATATAGTTACAAATAATTAAGTATTAATGTTCGGCGGAATATCGTGTTTTAAACTATTGCCTTAAGGAAAAATAAGCAATTTGCTTATTCATTTATGTTGGATAACACACTAACATATCTTTTCATTATCAAATTCAAACTGCATATTATCTAGTTGTTTAATAAGTATCCGGAATATATTGATTTATATTAATAATATACTTTATAACTGGCTCATTTCAATTCGTTAAATAAGGCATTCATATAATTGAAATCACCTATAAATAAATCACCTTACATGATTATATTAGTGCCCAAGAGGTGGTTTGAGTTTTCTGGAAATTATTACCAGCTATCTGTATGGTTTGGTAGATATGAAGTGGAATTGGGGTAACGAACCACAGGGGAGATTATCATGAGTAATGCAACCATTCCTACCGGTTTTAATAACAAACGAAGCGAACATATGTTGCAAGAACATGTGCATGATGCCTACAAATTAAAGGGTAAATTGCAAGATCCAACTGTCTGCCCACAATGTAACGCGGTATTTCATGAAGGACGTTGGCAGTGGCGCCAAGCTCCGGCAGAGGCATATCGGGAAACCTGTCCTGCCTGCCATCGTATACAAGACCACTATCCTGCAGGTTTCCTTACTTTACAGGGTCAGTTTTTCGCCACTCATGGCGAGGAAATTTTGAATCTTGTCCATAACGTGGAAAAACGTGAACGAACAGAGCACCCACTCAAGCGCATTATGGCAGTGGAAGATAAAAAAGATGGGGGTATCCTGGTAACCACAACTGATCTACATCTTGCTCGTGGTATAGGCGAAGCTTTGCACCATGCCTATCAAGGGGAGCTGAAGTTTCACTATAACAAAAAGGAAAATTTGTTACGCGTTAGTTGGACGCACTAACGGAAAATTTATGATGCGTACTATGAGAAAACCTGTACTCACAGTCGTTTTATTGATCACCTTGTTTGCATTAGATAGCTGTGGAAAGAAACAACAAGCACCCCCTCCCGTAACTACCAGTAGCGCTGTAAGCACTGCATCAACGATTGTTGCACTCCCGAATTTTACAGTTTTGGTCAAGAAAGAAGGACCAGCGGTTGTCAACATCAGCACTACACAGAAGATTCGCAAGGAGCATCTTCCATTCCCGGCATTTCCTGGTACCAAACAAGATGATCCATTCTATGAGTTTTTTCGTCGGTTTGCGCCTGGCGAGATGCTTCCGCATGAATTTCGCAGTCAATCACTGGGTTCCGGCTTCATTATTAGCCAGGACGGTTATATTCTTACTAACGCTCATGTTATCGATAATGCGGACGCGGTGACGGTGCGACTCACTGACAAACGAGAGTTCAAGGCAAAGGTAGTAGGTGCCGACAAGCGTAGCGATATTGCACTATTGAAAATTTCAGCTAAGGATCTTCCTGTTGCGAGTATTGGTGACACCTCAAAGCTTGAGGTTGGTGAATGGGTCGTTGCAATTGGATCGCCATTTGGCTTCACCAACTCGGTTTCTCAGGGTATCGTAAGTGCCATGGGACGTAGCTTGCCCGGCGAAAATACCACTCCATTTATTCAGACTGATGTTCCAATCAACCCGGGGAATTCTGGGGGACCGCTGTTCAATTTAAAAGGTGAGGTCATCGGTATCAATTCACAGATTTATAGCCGTAGCGGAGGCTATATGGGTTTGTCCTTTGCGATCCCGATCGACCTTGCAATAAAAGTAAAGAACGAGCTATTAAAGCATGGCACGGTCAAACGTGGCTGGCTTGGTGTAACGATTCAAGATGTAGGCCCTGAACATGCCAGATCATTTGGCCTGACAAAGGCAAGTGGTGCGCTGATTACTACAGTAGGGAAGAATACACCGGCAGCACGGGCCAGCCTTGAGATCGGGGATATTATCTTGAAGTTTAATGCTAAAGAACTAACGGATGCAGATGATTTGGCTCGCACAGTTGCCGATGCCGCACCTGGATCGATTGCACGACTGAGCGTATGGCGTCGGGGGGAAGTAAAGGAAGTGGTAGTCACCCTTGGAGACACGGAAACTGACCTCAAAACACTCAAACCGAGGCTGATGGACAAAGAAATGGCACCGGACAAAATTGGCTTGACTATGCATGAGTTGAATCCTGATGAGCGGCAGATGCTGCGCACAGACGGCTATGTAGTGGTTAATGCAGTTGACGGTATTGCGGCAGAGTCAGGCATTCAGCCAAAAGACATTATTATAGCCATCAATAGTCAACGTATCTCCAGCATTAAGCAGTTCCGTACTGTGATGGCTGAAGTGGGCAAGCGTGCCGCTTTGCTCGTTCAGCGTGAGGGCAATATGATTTTTATTCCATTGATAAGTAAATGATAATAGAGGAGAAGCTGTCTGGATTTTGTGTAAACAGAATAGGTGGTACATGAACGACTGCATAAATAATTGAATCGGTGATAATTATATGGGGTTGCGACTACGACAAATTATCAGCTGATAGATGTCATCTGTTTAAGGGGTAAGCAGCTGTGTGGTGGGCCACCAAGTTCAAATTGGGTATTCGACAGGAAATTGACGGCCACACGGGAAAATAGATGCAAATCGGCTTACGCAAGCCCCATTTGAAAATTTACGCTCAGTTGGAAATGTTTATAATACCTTCAACGAACCCTAGTCCCGTACCAATATGAGACATTCCGTCCGCGTCGCCCAATCCGCTTACCCCCTTGAAGCGACCCGTTCCTCCTGTTATTGTGAGTTTAAAGTTCTGATACTCAAAGATAAGTGGATCATCGTTTGGATCCTCGGTTTGACTAAAGTCAGTAGAATAAAGAGCAGTGATGGTGTTGTTTTTACCAGCAGAAAGCGTCAAATTTCCTTTAGCCGTAAAATGTGAAGCATCCAACTGAGCAATGCAATCATTGGCTGTCAGAGAAAGCACACCTAAACGTTCCCTTTTTCCTTTCACAGTAATCGAGCCAGTCCCTACCCCAGTAATCGTGCCACCGTAATAAGAAAAAGGAGCACACTCCGCTTTTGGACCTGGAACTTCGTACGTACCCAAGGCAAATTCTATGGTTGCCTGTTTTGAATTAGTTCCAGCAACTGCACTTAGAGGAGAAATAATCGCAGCAAATAGTAGTGCAAATACTTGCAGCTTAATAAAATTATGGGTAGTCATGGATATTCCTTTATTTTATTGTTGATCAGAGGTTATCGTCTAGCTTGAGAAAAATATTGTTTGAATCGGCGGATCATTCATTAAGATTGGGTTTTCATGAGAGGGATTGATATCGTATGCGGTGATTTTTTAATAAGTTGAGGTTTGGAAGAAGTCCTTAGATACGGGGCACTTAATCACTAATGTATTATCTTTCATATTATAGAGAAGAATCTGTGCGGTACCGAACTTACGAAGCAGGCTAAGCATCAATAAGTTATTGCCTTCCACGCCCCTAATTTCTCATCAAAGGAAGTTGCAGCATTCGCTGGACTAGTTGAAGGCAGGCGAATATATTCGATATCTGAGGAGTTTTGAAGAAATGGTTGCACAAGTTTCATGTACAGACTTTCCGCTTTAGCTCCGTTAAAACACACCCTATGAATGTGCGGATGATTTTCAAAAAAGCTCGCAAAATCGTTTAGCATGATCGTGTCATGGTCTATATCAGAATCGAGACTGCTCTCCCGCCTGCATGACTTCAAAACGTCCCAGAGTGCAATTCTTGCCGCAATAATTGATGATGTTCTGGCTTCATAAGAATTTACGTCCTTGCCGCCAAGAATTTCCCTAATAATCTTCCAGAATACATTTCGTGGATGTGCATAATACTGCTGTGCGTGCAAGGAGGCCTTGCCTGGCATCGTGCCAAGGATAAGGACGCTTGAATTATTTCTTTCGATTGGGGGAAAGCTATGAATGTGAGCTATTGGAGGATCTTCAATAATCATTTGGTCGTTTGAAGCTTTCTTATTCCTATCAAAATAACATGGAGTTACTGATTTCCAGAAGAAGTTGTGTTTATTACAAGCCATCAATCTAAAAATTAATTTAACCAATCCTGTGATGCATACATGAGTGCTATGCAGTTAATTTTATTAGGAGAAAATCAAGAGGA
Source organism: Candidatus Nitrotoga arctica (assembly GCF_918378365.1). Taxonomy (NCBI): domain Bacteria; kingdom Pseudomonadati; phylum Pseudomonadota; class Betaproteobacteria; order Nitrosomonadales; family Gallionellaceae; genus Candidatus Nitrotoga; species Candidatus Nitrotoga arctica. The sequence continues at coordinate 1,675,744 of NZ_OU912926.1, forward strand.
TTCCTTATATCTTTAAGATAGCTCTAACCGTTTTTCTGGTTTCAATATTGTAAATATAATATAAATGAATTTTATATGTAAACATAGAACTTGATAAGCTATCGAAGAAAACAGCACGGCTTATAAATCAACAAACTTAAGGAGTATCACATGGCAATGGATGTTATCGACTACCAAATTTACGGATCAGAAATGCAATTCGTAGAGATCGAACTTGATCCTGAGGAATCCGCCGTAGGCGAAGCCAGTTCCATGATGTACATGGAAGATGGCATTGATATGGACACGATATTCGGTGATGGCTCGGCGCAACAGTCTGGTATTTTTGGCAAGCTGCTAGGGGCTGGTAAACGCGTGCTCACCGGCGAATCCTTGTTCACCACTGTTTATACAAACAAAGGCTCCGGAAAAAAGAAAGTTGCGTTCGGCGCGCCCTATCCAGGGAAACTGTTGCCGATGGATCTGTCCAAACTCGGTGGTTCTCTTATTTGTCAGAAAGACGCCTTTCTATGCGCTGCCAAAGGGGTTTCGCTGTCAATCGCATTTCAGAAAAAACTGGGTGCCGGATTTTTTGGCGGCGAAGGCTTCATTATGCAAAAACTGGAAGGTGATGGTTTAGCATTCATTCATGCCGGTGGCACCATGATGAAGCGCGATTTAGCACCGGGTGAAACGCTACGCGTTGACACCGGTTGCCTAGTAGCAATGCAACCTACCGTAGACTACGATATTCAATATGTGGGCAAGATCAAGACCGCGTTATTTGGAGGCGAAGGTCTATTTTTCGCCGTATTACGTGGGCCAGGTATGGTCATCATCCAATCCTTACCATTCAATCGACTGGCCTCGCGCATTTTTGCCGCAGCACCAAAAAGTAGTGGTGTAGCTAGCGCATTTGGTTTGGGTAGTGGCGGTGGACGTGAGGAAGGCGGCATCTTGGGGGGTATATTTAATGGCGATAACTAAGCGGTAATTTCAACTATCTCAACTCGACATGGCTGAACTCAATAAAATCGTAGGGCTTGCTTGGGGGCCAGGATTCCAGAGTACCGGCAGCCCGGTTGAAGTCTCAATATCGAACTATGGACTGCAACTGACCACGCAGGATGACTACGACGGAACTCCTGCTTGGCGCGACATTTCTGTGCGTAAGGGGGGATTCAATGACAGTCAAGTGATGATCGAATGGCAGGGGCGTGCTGGGAGTTACATGCTGACAGTCTCGGACATATCATCGGTAGCCACACTTAGAGTACAACTTAAGACTGCCCCTCAGAATAAAGAAAATATCAAAACGGCTGGGGCCAAAATACAGGATAGGGCGACTCGCATTTGGTCAAATGCATTCATCTGGGGCATATTCGTGTTGCCGATGCTGGTGCTCGTTGCGATTGTATGGGAGCACGAGAGACTTACGACATGGGCCATTTCGCATGTGACTGTGACACAGGAACGCAAATGGGGCGAGCAAATATTCGCGCTCACCAAGCAGCACTTAACACTGGTCAAAGGCCCGGGCGCCACCATGGTGCGAGAGATAGGTACGCGGCTATCGCAGGGCTCGGCATATCAATATGAGTTTTACGTGGCGGACGATGCGTCAGTTAACGCCTTTGCGATGCCCGGGGGGTTCATCGTAATAAATACCGGGTTACTGGCACTTGCCGATAATGCTGAACAGGTAGCGGGGGTTATTGCGCATGAAATTCAGCACGTGGAAAAACGTCACAGTCTGAATGGCATGGTGAAATCAGCAGGTCTGATGGTAACTGCCAGCATGGTGTTCGGCGATCTCAGCGGTGTGGCTTCACTTGGCTCTGCTTTGATCAAGTATAAGTTTTCACGTCAACATGAAGCAGAAGCGGACATCGAAGGTCTCAAAGCCTTGGTTGTCTCTGGCATTTCACCCATAGGAATGCGTGATTTTTTTCGAAAAATGAGCCAAAAAGAGACGCTTAATCTGGAATGGTTCTCGTCTCATCCTGCAAGCAACGACCGCTTCATGTCGCTTGATACAGCCATTAAAGCGTTACTACCAGCAACTGTCGCGGCCAAGCCATTGCCTTATGATTACACAGTGATAAAAGCGGTACTTTTAAAATAGTACTCTCTGCACATTTCAAACCAAGTGAGAAAATTTGACAAATGAGTTCCTTGTTCTTGGGGACGCCATCTTGCATAGCATACTCAAGCAAATATTCAAGGAATGCGTATTTCTGTTTTGTTAGCTGTACCAGTTGCTGTTTGTAGGGGCTGATCTTTGTGCGATCCGAACGTATAGGAGTAGATCCGCGTAAATTCCGCGCCCATTAAAAAAATCTGAGCTGAGTAATATATCCATACCAATAAAACAACAAGCGAACCTGCCGCTCCAAATCCTGAAGCAACGCCACTTCTGCCAATGTAAAACCCGATCAAGAATTTGCCGATCGTAAACAGAAACGCGGTGACCACCGCACCAATCCATACATCGCGCCAAGCAATCTTCATTCGTGGCATTAACTTGTAGATCATTGCGAATGCAAGGGTAATTATCAAAAAACTCAGTGTTATATCGACTAAATTTGCGAGAAGCCTGAACCCGCCAAATACAGGCTCCCACCATTTTCCTAATGCTGCCAACGCAGCACTAAATATGAGCGAAACAATCAATAAAAAACCTATCCCCAAGATCATTCCAAAAGAAAGCACTCGCGTGCGGATTAACCCAAATATCCCCGCATCTTCGGTTCTTTTTGGTGCACGCCATATCCTATCCAGATCGTCCTGTAACTCGGAAAATACTGTAGTTGCACCAACAAGGAGCAAAACTACGCCGATAATAGCGGCAGTTACACTTTCTGCCGGTTTACTCACGCTTTCGAGCAAACCTTGCACTACCAATGCACCGGTTTTTCCCATTAAGCCCTGTAGCTGAACAAAAATTTCTCCCCTTGCCACATCAACGCCAAAAATAAGTCCCGCTATAGATATAACAATTAGTAGCAGTGGAGCAATCGAAAACACGGTGTAATAGGCAAGTGCTGCTCCCATGCTGGGTGCATTGTCGTCAATCCACGCTGCAAAAGTGGCTTTGATAAGATTAAATATTTGTTTTGTTTTCATGAGATTGCTCTTAATTATTGCACATCTTTTAGATAACCGGATTTGATACTTACGCATGCCAAATTTCCTTGGCATTAAAACTGAATTCCTTAATTTTGAGAAAATTATTTAATTTTTGCGGGTTTAATTTAACGCCTTTTGGGCAAAGGAGGCTGGTTGAAAGTCAGCGAATTATAAAAGTGCAGATACTATCTCAATATCTATGGATATTATGACAAGACACGCTTACGTGGAAAATTAAGTGGATTATGTGAGTTTTGTTAAGACAGTCAACGTTGTTATGGCGCTATGCGTTTCTGATTGAAGAGCGACTTCGTCGTTCATTTTTGCAAGAGGGCTATAATGAAAAAATTGCTACTGACGTTTATTTCACTAATTATTTCTACCAGCATGGCGATGGCTACTGTGAATTTGAATACGGCCACCAAGGATGATCTAGATGGAGTTAAGGGTATAGGCCCGGTGAAGGCTCAATCGATCATCGATTACCGTAAAAAGAATGGTTCATTCAAGAGCGTGGATGAATTAGAAAATGTTAAAGGTTTTGGTAGCAAGTCGGTAAAAAAACTACGTTCCGAGTTGACAGTGGCCGGTATTTCTCCTGCTAACAAGCCAGTGGCAGTTAAAGCAACCGACAAAAAAACAAAGTGAAAAATAATTTATAGTTGAGATTTTATTTACGCCTGCAACGATGATACCGGTAAGTATTGGGTTGTTTTGCTTTTCTCCATTATTAGGTCAGATAACATTGACCCCGGTCACCTAAAGCTATACAAGATTTTATTTAAGTTTTAGATGTAGCACAAATAACAACCCCGTCCCGCGTGAGCTTGACGGGGTTGTTATTTGTACCTGTATGTAATGGTAAGATAATACCTTTGTTTCAGGAACATATAGATGTACCACACTATTGAACATTTTGTTGGCAACACGCCGCTGGTCCGGCTAAAACGTATTCCCGGTGTAACGAGTAATGTGCTGTTGGCTAAGCTGGAAGGCAACAATCCAGCGGGCTCGGTGAAAGATCGTCCGGCGCTCTCAATGATCATGCAGGCCGAAAAACGCGGTGACATTAAACCGGGTGACACGCTAATAGAAGCAACCAGTGGCAATACCGGCATTGCGCTTGCGATGGTAGCGGCCATGCGAGGCTATAAGATGATACTGGTGATGCCTGAAAACCAGAGTATCGAGCGTCGGCAGAGCATGCGCGCCTATGGCGCGGAATTGGTGCTGACATCCAAAGAGGGCAGCATGGAATTGGCGCGGGATATGGCAGAGAAGCTACGCGACGAAGGGCGCGGGGTCATCCTCGACCAATTCGCTAACGGGGACAATCCTCTGGCTCATTATCAAGGCACCGCACCGGAAATTTGGCGAGACACGCAGGGCGGTATCACTCATTTTATTAGCAGTATGGGCACCACCGGCACAATCATGGGTTGTTCGCGCTATTTCAAGGAAAAAAATCCCCACATTCAAATCATCGGCGCACAACCGGAAGAAGGTGCGCAAATCCCCGGCATTCGCAAATGGCCTGAAGCTTACCTTCCAAAAATTTATGATACTAAGCGTGTAGATAAGTTAGAGAACGTTGGTCAACAAGAGGCGGAAGAAATGACACGTCGCTTGGCGAGCGAGGAAGGCATTTTTTGTGGCATCTCATCCGGCGGCGCACTGGCAGTGGCGCTACGCGTAGCACAGACGGTGGAGAACGCAACCATCGTGTTCATTGTGTGTGATCGAGGAGATCGCTATTTGAGTACAGGTGTGTTTCCGGCGTGATGTGCTTGCTTCTGTGGGATTGAAAAGGTTCTTGCGGTGATCGGAACTAGATTCCTTCTTCCATAGCCATTTCAAGAGCCATTTCAAGTTCAAGCCAGCTTTCCTCCAATTCGGCCACTTTTTTTTCAAAGGTTGTATACAGGGTGTTCAGCTTGATGATTTCTTCACGGTCAGGATTGACATAGGTAGCTGGATCGGCCAACTGGCGGTTGACTTCGGCCAGTTCCGCCTGAGCTTTTGACAGCGCAGCTTCGAGTTTGGATTGTTTCGATAGAAGTGCTTTCTTATTTGGCTTGGCTGCAGTTGACTGGCGCGATTTTTCTGTTTGAACTTGAGTGGTTTCGCGCGGGCGGCGTGTTTCTATCCAATTTTTGTAGTCTTCCAAGTCACCATCAAACAGTTTGGCATTGCCATCCGCAACCAGCCATAACTCGTCGGCTACGGCGCGGATCAGGCTGCGATCGTGAGACACTAATACCACTGCGCCAGTGTATTCCTCCAGCGCCAGCGTGAGGGCATCGCGCATGTCCAGATCGAGATGATTGGTGGGTTCGTCGAGTAACAATAAATGCGGCTTCTGCCAAGCTAAAAGGGCCAGCGCCAAACGGCTTTTTTCGCCACCGGAAAAGCTTGATACCGGGCGATCTTCGCTGTCTCCAGCTAGACCGAAGCGACCGAGAAAGGTGCGCAGTACCAGTGTCGTGACTTTAGGCGCCAACTTTTCCATGTGTTGCAAAGGCGTAGCCGCACTGTCCAAGTTTTCCAGTTGATGCTGGGCGAAGTAACCGATGCGGATGTCCGGCGTGATTTCCAGCTGACCCAAGGTGGGCTTAAGCTCGCCCACTAACAGCTTGATCAAGGTGGATTTCCCGGCGCCGTTCGGCCCAAGCAGGGCGATGCGCGCGCCCGCTCGCAGTACCAAGTCGACGTTATGAAATAGGGCTTTGTCACCATAACTAAAGCCCATTTTATCGGCACGCAGTAATAAGTCGGGGCTACGCTCCGGCGCCTCGATTTCCAGTTCGAAATGACCGTCGGTAATATGGGCCGGGGCGATGCGCGTGAGCCGTTCCAGCGCTTTAACGCGGCTCTGTGCTTGTTTGGCCTTGGTTGCTTTGGCACTAAAGCGGCGGACAAAATCTTCCAAGTGCGCGATTTTTTCCTGCTGCTGGTGAAAAGCTTGATTTTGCTGCGCTATGCGCTCGGCGCGGGCGCGCTCGAAGTCGTCGTAGTTTCCGGTGTAGCTATCAATCACTTGGTTGTGGACATGAGCGATGCGATTGACACAGGCATTAAGAAATTCGCGGTCATGCGAAACCAGAATAAGGCTGCCGGGGTAACGTGCAAGGTATTGTTCAAGCCAGAGGATCGCTTCCAGATCGAGGTGGTTGGTGGGTTCGTCCAGCAACAGCAAATCGGCTCTATGCATTAGCGCGCGGGCTAGATTCAAACGCATGCGCCAACCTCCGGAAAAGCTGCTGACCGGACGCTCCAGCGTGTCGTTGGCAAAACCTAATCCGTTCAGCAGTTGAGCGGCACGGGCTTTGGCCACGTAGCCATTAATTGCTTCGTAGCGGTGCTGAGCCTCGAACCAGGTTGGATCATGCTGTTCTCGCGCCATATTTTTTTCAAGCTCACGCAACTCCACGTCACCGTCGAGCACGAATTCCAAAGCGGGCTGATCCGAGTTGGCGATTTCCTGCTCGACAAAAGCGATTGTCTTGCCGGATTGCAGTGAGATTTCGCCGCTGTCCGGCAAAACTTCGCCGCGAATAAGACGAAATAGCGTGGATTTGCCGCAGCCATTTTTGCCTACCAACCCGATACGTTGACTGGCGTAAGCCTGAAAATTTACTTGCTGCAGTAGCGTAGTGCCGCCCTGCAGGTACGTCAGATTTTGAATGTTTAGCATGGTGTCATGATAACAGACGTGCCACACCTTAAATATTAGAGCGACAGCTGGGTTAGTCTGTCCGATTGCGGCTATTTATTACTGGCAGCAATGTGCCATTTTCAGATGGTCGATATGTCATGGGGACGGACCGCCTTCGGCCATTGTTGCCGGTGACGTCCAGATGAAACTACGACCAGTAAGCAGCCTTCAGCGGTCATAGGCGCTGAAATCATTCAGAACGGCTGCTTTCTTGAAACCCGACTGCGTGTTTTCGACACACTGCTGTCCTTCACAGCTAACATCGCGAATGACTGCTTCGCGCTGTACAACAGATATTCAACGTGGAGGTCACCGGCGCTGCGCGGCTTTATTGCGCAGCGTCGGGTGGCCGCAGGGTTAAACGCCTGAATCATTCAAAGTAAATACGGTTACCAGTTTCATTTTCGGCCAAAACTCCAGTCGCTGGGTGCCTGAAGTCCTGAGGCTTCGCGAAACTCTAGTTCACCTGGACTTGCGCCCGTAACAGAGCGCTCTAATGCCGAAACAAAGGCGTTTACATCCAATCGAGTCGGCATCGTGGCATTCTCGGACAACACTGGGTTCATCAAAGCCCAACCGCTAGCGCTTGGGATGTGCTCAATCCCGAAAGCGTGGCCCAACTCGTGCGTGAATACTGGTAGCAAATTGACGCAATTATCATCTCTAAGAGCGACCTGATCGTTGGTCATTTCCGGCATCGTTCTGAAGCAGGCCACATCCCGCATGTTGAGGGAAATGGTTCGGCCAACCAATCGGGACTTAGCAAGCGTGAGAAAGAGAGAGCTATTAGGGAAGGTCCCGTCACCCCCAAAATTCAACTCGACTATGAATGTTGCGGCATGAGGGCAATATAGTTGTACGACTTGCGGTGAAGTGAGCAACGTGTAGCCACCAGCAGTAGTCGACGTGCGCGAACGGATGAAAGTGCGAATTGTCGGCGTGAGCATGGCATTGTTGTCCTGAAGCCCTGAAGTCCAGATGGTCAAGGCTCGACCAAATGAAGATCGAATGTCCTCTCCAGCCCTCTCAATGTCAAAGCCATCGATTGGATGCCCCGCCACCCGGACATAAAACGAGAAACCGTTGATAAAGATCTTGTTATTTAGAGGGGCTCCGTAGTCAAACGCAACAGCGAATTGCCGTGGCTCCCGGCACGCGTCTGATGGGAGTTCAGGTCTTGAAGGAGAAGAAGCATTTGCTGTACACCACTCCACTCGTTTAATGGCCACAATATCTTGCCTATCACCATGCGCATCCTCCATGGCGCCGAAAAGCCGCAAGTGAAAATGCTGTTTGGAAAGCACTACAGATTCAGCTAGCACCCAGTCCCGTCTACCTTGAAAGAGGACGCCCAAAACTGGAAATGACCTTGCCGGACAAGTTGCCATCGGCTTATTGGAATTGCGCCATCTTGCAGGCTCACAAATGTCCGCTGCGTCAATAACTACTCCAGAGTTAACGGAAATGCTACCTATTTTCGGACATCCTGCCCCTAGTTTCGCCACCTCGGGCAATATGCTGATCTGACCCGACGGTGTTGCCACCGAGATCAGATGCTGCGCAAACGAAAATGAACTCCCGATGAAAAATACAATGATCGATGCCAATGCTATTGGCGCGCATTTATTCATCTCAGGTTACCGGGAATATTTTTCCATTCCTCCCAGCCAATTGAGAGGTCGCTAGGAAACTTTGCGAGCATGCGACGTTCGCCGTTTGCCTTAACGCGCCTATTTTTTTCCCAAGCACATTGCCCCAGTTTGTCTACCGCTTGGTAGATCGCCCATCGCTCAATTCCGTCCACCTTTGAGTCCGCTAGTGCATATTTAAGAATTAAATCCGATTCCTCCCGTGATCGCACCTGAGACCAATAAAGGTAGTCATGCACAACGGCCGCGTAGGCATATCTCCCTTCAGGCCGCAACACCTGCCAGAATACTCTTGGAATACTTGTCAGATCAGTTACAAAACCCTCTGGCACCGAAACGGGCTTAAAAGACTGCCCGTAGTTGGGGCGCCATAAAATCGATCCTCCTTTGACGTAGTAGTAATCCCAATCGCCGAAGGGAATAAGTGTTGCTAAGCTCAAGGCAGCGGCAGCTCCTCGACTCTCCTGAGCCGCGCTTTCCTTCCCAGCTTCGTCCTGAAGAGCTAACATCGCATTTTCGATGAATGCCTTGCGCTCAGTGCTTTCCAATCGTCTCGGTCCTAGTTGGGCACACCCCATGAAGGGTGCTGCAAATAGGGCAACACAGCTATTGAGTACTTTGCGACGCACTGTATCCACAGTTGAGGTCTCCATACAATATAGCGATCAATGACCGCTTCATAGACTAGATAAGGTCTTCTATCTCGATTACGCCGAAGCTCTTCGGATTCAAGAGTTCAGCGGCCTTTGGCTTGATGTGCACGTCTCCCTGCACCCGAACCAATTTTCCCTGGTCATGGGCGATAACTGCCAAGTGATAGTCATCACCTTTCAACTCGACTCGAACCTTGCGCTCTACATCACCAATAATGGAGTCCAGCGTGATAGTGCCGGTAGTCTCATCCTTTGGTCGAACTAGCTTTGTGATGTGGCCGGTTAGGACTCGATCAGGCAAGACGTAGTCGTCCTTGTAGTAGCTGGAGACTTGCTCTAGTACCTCGACATGGTTTCCATCAAACTCGAACTTACGAGGCACGTTCTCGAACATCGGACCAGCCGCAGCTGTGACGGTAATCTCGAATGTTCGGTTGTGCTTCTCGCCACTGAAACCGAGCAACGCATCGCATAGATTCGCACTAACGCCTGAGAGTACAGCTTCATCAAACGCTTTGAGGTTCCGTGTCTTCTCATACGTCGTGCTCGCTTTCGCAAGAGCATCTAGCCCGGTTACAAGACTCCACATGATCGCCTGCGAGAGTGGTACGGCATCAGCGGTCTCTTGATCCGCAACAACTTGGTCGACAACAAAGTTCGTCTGGTTCGGCACAATCACACTGACAACGTAGCTGCCAATCTCTGTTTGCCCAAGCAGGAGCGTGTCGAGACATTCTCGGGCATCCTTCGGCGCGCGTCCGGAGAAATTCCTGCGCTTGGCGTAGATGGCCTGGGCGGCAGCTGACAGCATATCCTTTGCCTTTGAGATAAGTAAAACGCCATCGTTAATCGGGATAGTGCCGTCTTCCGTATCCGCGTGAATAACTCTGACGGTGATGGCGTTTAAGAAAAGTCTTTTGACGTCGCCAATAGCCTCAAAAACATCGCGCTTCTCAAACGATGCGAGGGCAATGAGCGCATCGCGAACTCGTTGCTGAAAGTCTTTGGCATTGGAGGTCGGCAGCACGACCTCTGCATCCTCATCTTGGTGCCGATGCCAGATCGTCGCGACATTCCGAATCATGCCATCTTCGAACCATTGCTTTGACTGCAGATAGGCCTGCAGCTGCTCAACGGACACCGGCGGAGTATGACGATTGTGGCGCTCGTTTTCGCTCATAGCGACTCTCCCGCACTCGCACGGTCCATCATCTGAAAAAGTGTCGCGCTGGTCAGGCGTTGCATAAGGGGTACGCCAACGGTGACTGAAGCTTCGTTATCGGTCGGTCCATAGTGTCGGAGGGACAACCAATGGCACGACTTGAACAAGACGATGTGGTCATCGTAGTTGGCGATCCACTGATCCAGATTATCTGGCACAAGCAACACTGCAAGGTAACGCGGCACGACTACGTCCTCGCCGCGAAGGTCATTGTAGTTTTTTATCTTCAGCGGAAATTTGATGACGTCATCCGCAATTAGGTCTTGCGACGAGCACTTGAGTTGGATCTGAATCATTGGGCTGCGAATTCTGCCCATGCCGAAGTGCCCCTTCGCTTGAAAAGTGATATCGATGCTATCGTTATCAACCTGAAATTGGCCACGGTTCAGCCCTGCATGAGCCGCTAGCGCACACACGTAAGCATACTGGAACTCCTCTTTTTGCCTTTGTGGATCCATACGTTCTCTAGCTCCCCTCCAGAGAGTCTAATGTTACACGAGGTTGTCCGGAGTTTCGCGCAAAGCAGTCGTTTTCATCATCTGTTGAATATGTCCGAAAAGGCCGAAAAGCAGTCATTCCTTTGGGTAGAGGTAGCCAAAAGCGGCACTTGATAATGTCAACAACAGTACGGAATACTACCGATAACAACGCTTATCAATAGTAGGCATTTCAGTATTGAATCTGCCCCACCATTGGTTGCAGCTCAAAGGGATGCTAAGGCACGAAATACACTAGGTGAAATATATGCCAAAGAGATCGAGAAATAACCCAAGAAAACTAGCTACAAGCCCTGACAGTCGGACGAAGGTTTCTTGAAAATCATACTGCGAGTCGCTTCTGTTCGCACTCAAGCAGGCGATTGCGCTCTATGAAAATTTAGCGTGAAGTGCTTGTTGGTACTGTTTTCTAAATTCTATAGGTGATTGGATATTGTTGAATGCCTCATTAGAGCCACCAGTACCAATTACTTCAATATTTCCGTAACCAAGAATTCTACCGAGAATGCTCTGGTCAACTTTAATTGATTCAATTTTGGGTAAGTTCATTTCAAGAGTTCTTCTGGAAATAAAACCGACTTTCGCGATAACCCGCCTATTTGTAACGGCATATTCGCTTGTGTACATTTCAATTATAGGTGCAATGAAAAGCGAAAATAAACCACGCCAAGATAAGAAGATAATCCAGTGGGGTTTCGCTTCATAGATTACATTCTCACCAGCAGTTAGATTATTTTGAACGTATTTACCCATAGGTCACCTGTATTTTTTACTTTGATAATTAAGGTTTTGCTTTTACAGCTTTAATCCGATGACCAAGTTGGCAATGTGGCAATTTTTCTAAATAAGAATTAGTGCGGTATGGCAGTTTATGCCATAACTGCCATACAACAAAAGGTGTCGGGCAGGCTGAGTCACAACTGAGATCGTCAACAAATTAAGCCTTCATCACTTTTAGCAGGTCATGCTCATCGGGAAAACCAGATATTCCAGCCTGATTTGCCGATGAGTTCCAGCAGTGTATCTCTTAAAAAAGTCGTTTGATAATATCTGCTTGATCTATACATGGGGTTTTGCTTCAATAGTTAGCGAGATTAAATTTGTTGAGAATAATGTCTCTCCCGATTTAAGCTGCGCGCCATGAATTCTTAAGTCCTGCGAGGTCAGTGCAACGTGCGCGGCGAAAAGCCGCAAGCTATTATGATCTCCTAGTTTCTGATAAGGTAAATAAATGAATATTAATTCCCTCAGAAATAATTTCGATAAGCTTGATCCGCATGGATTGGGCGAGCGACTAAGGTCGGTGCGCGCGCGCACGGAAGCTCTCTGCGCGCCTTTGGAAAAAGAGGATCACTGTATTCAAGGTATGCTGGATGTCAGTCCGCCCAAATGGCATTTGGCTCATACCACATGGTTTTTTGAAACCTTTGTTCTATTGCCTTTCGGACAAAACTATCAGGTTTTTCATCATGCCTACGGATATCTGTTTAACTCCTATTATGAAACGGTTGGTACTTTCTTTCCCAGGTCACAACGTGGGCTCTTGTCTCGTCCAACCGTAGCAGAGGTTTATAACTATCGCTGCCACGTAAACGCCGCACTTGATCAAATATTGGAGAATTACACCGGGCAGAATTGGCAGGAGATTGCTGAACGAATTCGTTTGGGCATTGAGCATGAGATTCAGCATCAAGAACTTTTACTGATGGATGCGAAATACAATTTCTTCATTAACCCCTTAAAGCCAGCCTATCATAGTCAGTCTCCAATTCGATGCCCAGAGCCACCACCATTGGCCTGGATGGAATACGAAGGCGGTATTGTCGAAATTGGGCATGATGATGATCAAGGTTTTTCTTTTGACAACGAAAGACCTCGTCATAAAACTTTTCTTAGAGACTTTCGCTTGGGCACAAGGCTAATTACCAATGCAGAATATTTATCTTTCATCGCCGATAAAAGTTATCAACGGGCCGAACTCTGGCTTTCCGATGGCTGGCGCACTGTCAACGAGCAGGGATGGCAAGCCCCACTTTATTGGATAAAAGAAGAGAATAACTGGTTGCTATCGGGGCTGGCGGGTCAGCATCTTATTGACCTGAATGAACCAGTAGCTCACCTGAGCTATTATGAAGCCGATGCTTTCGCGCGATGGTCTGGCAAGCGGCTACCAACCGAAAGCGAATGGGAATACGTCGCCGCCAAATTGCCGATAGAAGGAAATTTCCTTGATTCCGGGCGCTTCCATCCAGATGGCGCTCGATGTTCTGGTCTAACCCAGCTTTACGGTGATCTTTGGGAGTGGACTCAAAGTCCTTATCAACCCTATCCGGGTTTTCGTTCTCTTCCTGGCGCATTGGGTGAATATAACGGCAAATTCATGTGTAATCAGATGGTGCTGCGTGGCGGGTCATGCGCAACAGCAAAGGATCATATCAGGGCGAGTTATCGAAATTTTTTTCCTCCAGGGAGTCGTTGGGTATTCTCAGGTTTACGTTTAGCGGAGGATTTGTAATGAAAATGGAATACCCCAACGTTCCAGCAGATATTGTCGAGAGTGAGAGTTTTCGGTTAGATGTTTGCGCCGGTCTGCGCCAACAGCAGCGTTCAATTCCGCCGAAATATTTTTATGATGCGCAAGGATCAGCGCTGTTCGAGCAGATATGTGAAACTACAGAATATTACCCGACTCGTACTGAAACGGCCATTCTGGATCAGTATAGTGTTGAGATGATGGGCCTCATCGGTCAATCTTGTGCCCTAGTCGAATTTGGTTGCGGTAGCGCAGTGAAGACGCCATTACTTATGCGTCATTTGGATTCTTCAGCAGCCTGTGTACTCATAGATATTTGTAAACCGCAATTAGAACAAACTGAGGCACGTTTGGTCGCGCAGTTCCCTAATATTGAAATCTTAGCTGTGTGTGCGGATTACACTCAGCTAGAAGCTCTGCCGTTGCCAATATCCTGTGATTTACGTCCCGTAATTTTCTTTCCCGGTTCTACTATCGGCAATTACACACCTGAAGAAGCGCAACATCTCTTGCGCAAAGCCGCCAAATTAATCGGGCCCAATGGCTCGATGCTGATAGGCGTAGATTGTAAAAAAGATCCGGCGGTTCTCAATGCCGCCTATAACGATAAGGCAGGTTTGACCAAGGCTTTTAACCTCAATTTACTTGCACGAATGGAGCGAGAACTTGGAGCCGAGATCGAACCGGATGGATTTACTCATTATGCCTTTTACAACCCTGTGCCAGGGCGCGTTGAAATGCACTTGGTTAGCCGCTTTGATCAAGTTATTCGTATATCAGGTGAGGAATTTTGGATAGGCGCGGGAGAAATTATTCATACAGAAAATTCCTATAAATATCGGCCTGATGAATTTCAGGATTTGGCGAAAAGCGCCGGCTGGCATTCGGAAATATTTTGGACAGATGCTAATAAATTTTTCAGTATTCACCTGCTTCGAGTTTCATGAATGATTACTGACAGGTATCGGCTGGAATATTTTGGTTATATTCATTTTCGTTAAATTTTTTTATACGCGTATACAATATATTAGGAGGGGAAATGCGAAAATTGAGTGAATATGTCGAGATGGCTGCAACGGAGTATTTGCAGGAAACTGGGAAAGCTGAATTGGATGCACATTGGATTGCCGAATTTTTCCAGGACAATGGCGTGCAGGATAATTATCCCCAGCAGGATTTGATCGCTTTTTGCACAATGGTGCAAAAAGCATTGACCATAAAATCCGAAAGAATCAACAAACAAACGCGTTTGCAATTGGATAAAACGATCCGTCTAGTAAAGCATAAGCAAAAGTAATGTCAAAAATTGCACCTATCCATCCAAAAGATCTACTTTATTGAGAGCTCATAAAATCATCATGGCGCTTAAATTTGGGTGGTATTTATTTAGTATAATTAAAAATTTGAGTGCAAAATATGTGGTTCAAAAACCTTCAGATATATCGCATTACCAACTGGAATGTCTCACCTGCTGAGCTTGAAACAGCACTTTCAAAACATACTCTACATAACTGTCTCAGCATGGAAATGCAAAGTCGTGGCTGGGTTTCTCCCAAAGCCGAAGATGAGCCTTTAGTGCATATTCTGGGGCAGCAAATGCTAATCGCTCTGGGTGTGGAGAAAAAATTGCTCCCCATTTCTGTTATCAATCAATTTGCGAAATTGCGTGCTGCTGAAATTGAAGACCAGCAAGGATACAAGCCGGGCCGCAAGCAAATGAAGGAGCTTAAGGAACTCGTCACCGATGAACTTCTGCCACGGGCATTCGCACTCCGGCGCAAGACCTGTGCATGGATTGATCCAGTGGGCGGCTGGTTTGTCATCGATACTTCCAATGCCGCAAAGGCTGATGAGTTGATCGAGTTGTTGCATAAATCAATTGAGGGATGTTCAATTGCACTGGTTAAAACCAAAAAATCACCCACTTCAGCCATGACAGAATGGCTTGCTGGAGATGATGTTCCAGCT
Organism: Candidatus Nitrotoga arctica; assembly: GCF_918378365.1. NCBI lineage: Bacteria > Pseudomonadati > Pseudomonadota > Betaproteobacteria > Nitrosomonadales > Gallionellaceae > Candidatus Nitrotoga > Candidatus Nitrotoga arctica. The sequence continues at coordinate 1,691,089 of NZ_OU912926.1, forward strand.
TCATTTACCATCGACCGCGACTGCGAACTATGCGGCATGGGTGATGAAAAAGCGACAGTGCGTTATGTACGCCACGCTCTTGATTCAGCAGAAATTATCAGGCATGTTAAAGAAGGCAAAAAAGCAACACGGCTAGCCATGACATGGAGAGACAAAATTTCATTTACTTTAAATGAAAACATGCAACTTAAACGCATTGTTCCACTTGATTTTATTAAAGATCAAATTGATACCAGTGAAGCAGATGATGTATTTGACACCGATTTTGCCATTATGACTGGTGAGTTACCGCATTTGTTGGCTGATCTCATGGATACACTTGGCGGGGAATATGATTTACACTAAATCAGCAGAATTCATTGACCTTTGCCATTTCCAAGCTCTCTTGCGATAATTCAACAGTAACGGTGTGATTTGCCGAGTATGCAGAAAATTAATCTACCGCATTATTTCCATTATGAGTGAACTACAAATTAGCTTGCTCGGCATCGGCGTCGCCGTGGTGCTGATAATATATATTTATAATTGGTGGCAGCAACGCCAGTATCGACACAAGTTCGGTGCGGCGTTCAAGCATAGGCATGAAGATATATTGTATCGTCCAGCTGAAGTAATCCCGACAGATGAATTGCTGGTCGAGAAGATGGAACAGGCCGTACCCATTGATATATTGCCCAAAGAATCGCAGCCCGGCTACACGATAGATGCAGTGTGTGTATTGTTGGATGAGAAGACCGATTACATTGCAATGATTTCGCCTAAAAGCCCGGTGGGTGCAGATGCGCTAAAATTGTTATGGCAGCAACGCTTTGATTTTGGTAAAAACGTCCATGTGTGTGGCTTAAGTGCGGCGAGCGGCGAATGGGAGAAAGTGATTGCCGATAGTCCATTGGCCTACACTTCATTTAAATTGGCATTACAACTGGTTAATCGTTCCGGCGCAGTGAGTGAAGCTAGATTGATGGATTTTCGCGAGCTCGCACGAATGATTGCAGCACAATTGCATACCAGTGTGGTACTGCCGGATGTTGCAAAAACTGCCGCGCACGCGGTAGAGTTGGATACATTCTGCGCTGGCGTAGATCAAATGATCGGCCTTAATATTTTGCCTAGCGATAAACACATACTGTCTGGCAACGATATCGCGCGCGTGGCTGAGCAGTACGATTTACGTTTGCAAGCAGACGGTGCTTTCCATTTAGTTGATACGCACGGACATACTCTGTTCAGCCTGTGCAATGAAGACAACACACCATTTCAACACCATACTTTGGGCCAATTGCATGTAGATGGCCTGACTTTATTGCTGGACGTGCCGCGTGTGGAGCAGCCTTCTTTAGGTTTTGACCAAATGGTGATTTTGGCACGACAACTGGCTAGCGAACTGCGTGCAACCATAGTGGATGCGAACCATGTGGCATTAAGCGAAGATAGCATTACGCTAATCCGTGAGCGCATTGCTGCTGTTGAGGCTGAAATGCGAGCCAACCACATTATTGCTGGCAGCGCCCAAGCGCGCAGGCTGTTTTCCTAGATTTTTCTTTCAGATTAGGTTCCATTGATGAGTGAATCAGTGCCGCAGCGTATCGCGCATTTGCGTGGGGAAATTGAGCGACACAATTATCAATATCATACGTTGGACGCTCCACTGGTTACCGACGCGGAATTTGATGCAATGTTCCGTGAACTGCAAATTCTCGAGATCCAATATCCCTCACTCGCTACGCCGGACTCGCCTACCCAGCGAGTTGGTGCTGTGCCGCTACTCTCCTTTGCCAAAGTAGTACATCGCTCCCCAATGCTTTCGCTTAACAATGCCTTCAATGAAGACGAGGTACGGGCATTTGATGTTCGTACCCGCGAGACATTGGGCGTGGCCGAAGTAGAATATTCAGTAGAACCTAAATTTGATGGCCTGGCCGTTACGCTCACCTATCGTGATGGAATATTTGTGCAAGGCGCTACGCGCGGCGATGGCGAGGTTGGCGAAGATGTGACGCACAACCTACGCACCGTAAGGAATCTTCCATTGCGATTGGATTCAGGGCGATTAACCAAACCCATTCCGTTTATAGAGATACGCGGCGAGGTGTTAATGTTCAAGGTTGATTTTATCGCGCTGAATCGCCAGCAAGCAGATAGGGGCGACAGACTGTTCGCTAATCCACGCAATGCCGCGGCAGGTTCGTTGCGCCAGCTTAATTCGCGGATTACATCCAGTCGTCACCTGAGTTTTTTAGCCTATGGAGCAGGCGCGGTCGAAGGATTTATGTTGCCTGAGACGCATGCCGAGCAGTTGGAATATTTGCAAAAGTTGTCAGTGCCGGTGCCCCAGGAACGCCGTGTAGTGCACGGGCTTGAAGGGTTACTTGCCTATTATCGCGAAATTGGTGAACTGCGCCGCAAGCTGCCCTACGAAATTGACGGCGTAGTATATAAAGTCAACAACATCTCCCAACAAATCAAATTGGGTTATGTGTCGCGTGCACCGCGCTTTGCTCTTGCGCACAAATTTCCGGCAGAGGAGGCATTGACCACCGTCCTGGACATTGAGGTGCAAGTGGGCCGCACTGGCGCATTGACTCCAGTAGCGCGCCTGGCACCAGTATTTGTCGGTGGGGTAACGGTAACCAATGCCACGCTGCACAATGAAGAAGAATTGCGTCGCAAGGATATCCGCATCGGCGATACGGTAAGCGTCCGACGTGCTGGCGACGTCATTCCAGAAGTAGCACGTATCCTTCTTGAACGGCGTCCTGCGAATGCGCGTGAATTCAACATGCCGCGGACCTGTCCAGTATGCGGCGCACACGTTACCAAACAGCCGGACGAGGCAATATGGCGCTGCAGTGGCGGGCTGTTTTGTCCGGCACAACGTAAACAGGCACTGCTGCATTTCGCCAGCCGTCGTGCACTGGATATCGAGGGACTTGGCGAGAAGCTGGTTGACCAACTGGTGGAGCAGCAACTGGTGCTTACGCCTGCCGATTTATATAATCTATATAAACTGAATTTGCAGACACTGGCCCAACTGGAGCGTATGGGTGAGAAGTCCGCCCAAAATTTGCTGGATGCAATAGAACACAGTAAGCAAACCACACTCGCTCGTTTCATCTACGCGCTTGGTATCCGTAATGTGGGCGAGGCGACTGCGAAAGAACTGGCGCGTCATTTTGCTACGCTGGATAATTTCATGACGGCCGACGAAACACGCCTGCAACTTGTACCGGATATCGGGCCTATCGTTGCGCAAAGTATTTCAACGTTTTTTGCTGAGCCGCATAATATTGAGGTGATCACCCAATTACGCGCTGCGGGCGTGCAGTGGCCGGAGCAGGCCGAAAAGGCAGTACAGGTATTACCTTTGAACGCTAAAATTTTTGTTTTAACCGGTACGCTTGCCAGCATGAGTCGCGACGAGGCAAAATTGAGACTGGAAACGCTCGGCGCGCGCGTGACGGGTAGCGTGTCGCAGAAAACTGATTATGTGGTGGCTGGCGCTGAGGCGGGTACCAAGCTCGGCAAAGCACAGCAATTAAATATTGCTGTACTGGATGAACAACAATTTTTGCAACTATTAAGCACCAACGAAATCTCATCAGCCTCTGGCTAAATCGTAATTGTTTGTTTGAAAATCTTTAACCGGAAAGTTATGGGGAAATATTATGACTAAAATTACTAAAGCTGTATTTCCGGTAGCTGGATTGGGCAGCCGTTTTCTGCCTGCCACCAAGGCCAGTCCCAAGGAAATGATGCCGGTAGTCGACAAACCGTTAATCCAATATGCGGTGGAAGAGGCTGTAGCAGCGGGTATTACTGACATGGTGTTCATTACTGGTCGCAACAAACGCGCTATTGAGGACCATTTCGACACGGCTTATGAGATTGAAGCTGAACTTTTCGCGCGCGGCAAGAGCGAGCTGTTACGCGCAGTTCAGGAAGTGATTCCCAAGCATGTGAATTGCATCTACATCCGCCAGTCAGAAACGCTTGGGCTCGGTCATGCAGTCCTGTGTGCGCAGCCGGTGGTACACAATGAACCGTTTGCGGTGATTTTGGCCGATGACTTGATCGCTGGGGAAATATCAGTCATTAAACAGATGACGGACGTATACCAGCGCTATCAATGTTCCGTGCTCGGCGTGGAGGACGTGCCACCTTCACAGACAGGGCAGTATGGAATAGTCAGCAGTAGCAATGTGGAACAGAATGTGGAGCAGGTACATGCCATCGTTGAAAAGCCCAGCCCGTCAGATGCGCCTTCCACACTGGCGGTAGTGGGGCGCTATGTGTTGACGCCGCGTATTTTTCATCACCTGGCGCAGTTGCAGGCGGGTGCGGGCGGCGAAATTCAGCTGACCGATGGTATTTCAGCGCTGATTAAGGAAGAAAAAGTGCTGGCATACCGGTTTAACGGTATTCGTTACGATTGCGGCTCCAAGCTTGGCTATCTCAAGGCAACGGTGGCATTCGGCCTTAAGCATCCAGAGCTGGGTGAAGAATTTGCTGCTTATCTGGCAACGATCAAGTAATGCTCTCAAATCAGCAGGCGAGCGATATCCTGAATCAAGCCGAGTTAATTATTTCAGCTGAAGAAGTGCAGGCGGCAGTAATGAATGTCGCACAGGAAATAAATACTGTATTGGCTGACATGCATCCACTATTGCTATCCGTGATGGGCGGTGCGGTGGTGTTTACCGGGCAGTTACTGCCGCTGCTTACTTTTCCGCTCGATTTTGATTATGTGCATGTATCGCGCTATGGCAGTAACCAGCAGGGCGGCACCTTACACTGGAAAGTCGAACCGCGCGAAAATGTAACCGGCCGCGTGGTATTAGTAGTGGATGACATTCTTGACGCGGGCGAAACATTAGCCGCGGTCAAACAGCGTGTGCTGAATTTGGGTGCCGCCAAGTTTTACAGTGCGGTATTTGCTGACAAACGGATCGGAAAGGCTAAACCGATACGTGCCGATTTTGTCGGGGTAGAATTGCCTGACCGCTTTGTATTCGGCTTCGGCATGGACATACATGGCGCGTGGCGTAATCTCCCTGCGGTTTACGCAACAAGGGGGAAATAGGTCCATTTATATTAAAGTAATACATTCTATTTATAATATTATGTATTGATTAAATATAATAATTATTATTTATACTACCTGAATTAAATGCAGGTAATTCGGGAATTAGTGAGTCCTAGATTTTCCAAAAGGTAATAACAAATGTTAGCGATTATTGGTGGCACGGGGCTGACGCAACTGACCAACCTGGAAATATCACATCGACAGGTAATGCGTACACCCTATGGTGAGCCTTCCGGAGCAATTACGTTTGGCCGCTTGCGCCAGCATGAGGTAATGTTTATTGCTCGTCATGGCTACGGCCATACGATCCCGCCGCATGAGGTAAATTATCGTGCCAATCTCTGGGCGTTAAAAGAACAAGGAGCGCAACGCATCATTTCTGTCGCGGCAGTTGGGGGTATCCGTGCTGACCTGTTGCCCGGTGTTATTGTGTTGCCAGATCAGATTATTGATTACACCTATGGGCGCGAGTTCACCTACTTTGATGGGCGCGATTGCTCGGTAACGCATATTGATTTTACCCAGCCTTATAGTCAGGAACTACGTCAACAAATTCTGGATGCTGGCAGATGTGCCGACATTCCTTGTCTGGATGGCGGAGTATATGCCGCTACGCAGGGGCCGCGTCTGGATACGGCAGCGGAAATCAATCGCTTGGAGCGCGACGGAGCTGATATGGTGGGTATGACTGGTATGCCTGAAGCTGGCTTGGCCAAAGAGCTCGGTTTAAATTACGCCGCGATCGCGGTGGTAGTGAATCATGCTGCCGGTCGCGGTAGCAGTCGCAATGGCGTGCATTTGGAAACCATCAGTGCAGTGGCACAACCTGCCATGGCGCGTGTGCGCAGCATCCTCGAATGTGTGGTGGATTCTGATGTCGATTAGGGAAGTATTGCGTATGGGCGATGCGCGCCTGTTGCGTTGCGCGGAGGAAGTCGTTGTTTTCGATACGCCAGAGCTGCACGCCTTGCTGGTCGACATGCGCGACACCATGCAAGCGCTGAACGGCGCGGGGCTGGCAGCACCGCAGATAGGTGTGAATTTACGTGTCGTGATCTTCGGTGTGCAGTTCAACCCACGCTATCCCGATGCCGAAATAGTGCCAGAAACGGTATTGATCAACCCCATTATCACTCCGCTAACAAAATCAGGTAATCCCTCAGGTAATTCATTAAGTACAGTAGATTCGCATGTGGGATCAACATTGAATCCGGATAAGATGGAGGGATGGGAAGGCTGCTTGAGCGTACCGGGATTGCGTGGACTGGTACCGCGTTTTCAATCCATCCATTACCACGGACGGGATGAATATGGCGTATTAATAGACCGTGCGGTAAACGATTTTCATGCTCGCGTGGTACAGCATGAGTGCGATCATCTGGACGGAATTCTGTATCCCATGCGTATCCGCGACCTAAGCCAGTTTGGCTTTACCGATGTGCTGTATCCTGATCAGCATCTGGTAGACGAGTAGGGAAAGTGGGAAATGTGAAATTGAACAATAGGCTTTAAGCTATTTTAGATAGATTACGTCATCTTCGCTGGCTGCACCCAGCAGTCGAATTCTTCTTCCGTAACATAGCCTAGCACTAATGCCGTCTGTTTTAGCGTGTCGCCATCCCGGTGTGCTTGCTTGGCGATTTCGGCGGCCCGATCGTAGCCGATATGCGGGGTCAAGGCGGTTACCAGCATTAGCGAACGTTCCAGCAATTCCGCAATACGCTCGTGGTTGGCCTGGATCCCGTAAACGCAGTGTTCCTCGAAGCTTGCCATTCCGTCAGCAAGGAGACGCACGCTTTGTTGGAAATTGTGAGCGATGAGCGGCTTGAAAACATTGAGTTCGAAATTCCCCGAAGCGCCACCTATATTGATTGCAACGTCATTGCCAAAGACTTGGCAACACAGCATGGTGAGTGCTTCGCACTGTGTGGGATTAACCTTGCCAGGCATGATCGAGCTGCCCGGTTCGTTCTCAGGAATACTGATTTCTCCAAGACCCGAGCGTGGTCCAGAAGCCATCCAGCGGATATCGTTGGCAACTTTCATGAGGGCGGCAGCGAGTGTTTTGAGCATGCCATGTGCAGCTACTAGTGCGTCATGTGCGGCCAGAGCGGCAAATTTGTTGGCAGCACTTTTGAACGGCAATCGGGTGCTAAGGGCCAACTCCGCAGCAACGCGCTCACCGAATTCGACGTGTGTGTTAAGCCCGGTACCCACTGCAGTACCCCCGACCGCAAGTTCGCAAAGCGAGGGCAGGGTAGCTTTAATCATGGATTCTGCATTATCCATCTGCGCCACATAAGCAGAAAATTCCTGTCCAAGCGTTAGCGGAGTCGCATCTTGTAAGTGCGTGCGTCCAATCTTGACGATGTCGTTAAAGTTACGGGATTTCTCCTCCAATGTCGAGCGTAGTTTGCTTAGCGCAGGAAGCAGGGCTTGAGTAATGCTGAGGCTGGCAGCCACGTGCATTGCAGTGGGGAAAATGTCATTAGATGATTGACCGAGATTCACGTCATCATTGGGATGTACCAACCGGTCTTTGCCCCATTTTCCACCGAGCAGTTCAGAAGCACGGTTCGCGAGCACCTCGTTCAGGTTCATATTGGTCTGGGTACCCGAACCCGTCTGCCAAACAGAAAGTGGAAACTCTTGCGTATGCTGACCGGCCAGTATTTCATCCGCCGCCTGCACAATAGCATCCGCCTTGGTAGCGCTTAACAGATTTAAATCGCGATTGACCAGCGCGCAAGCGCGCTTGACCAAAGCAAGTGCAAGGATGAGTTCCTTAGGCATGCGCTCAGAGGAAATGTGGAAATGTTCAAGCGAACGTTGTGTTTGCGCGCCCCAAAGGCGGTCTGCTGCAACCTCTATGGGGCCGAATGTGTCGTGCTCAATTCTAGTTTGAGTCATGCAATACGGCTTCTATTTGGTAATAATATAAGCCTGCTGAATGCCAAAGCCGCCGCCAGAAAAGTCTTTTTCTATATCATAAAAAATGCGATTAATTGGGTTGAAGCCTGGGTATGCCGCCGGGTCTGTTACCAACTCTCTTAAAAATCTTGATCCCAGGTAATAAATTGATGAAAATTCATTAATCTCAAACGTCAAACCCTTTTGAGTGAGAAATTCTTCTAATACAGCTTTTTTAAAGAATCGATTTGAATCATGCTCGATCAATGGGGGCATATCCTTAAGTTGCCTCAATGCATTAAGCAATGTAAATGGCTCTAAAAAAGGCTCGGAAAAAATCACCTTGCCGCCTGGTTTCACGACCCGTATACATTCATTGATAGCAATTTGTTGCTCTTCCCAAGTAGCCATAAGCGTAACCACTCGTGTGGCATAAGCTACATCAAAAGTATCATCTGAAAATTGTAAGGAATTAATGTCACCTACTTCAAATTTTACGATATCTCCTACCCACTGAGCTTTTTTCAGGCTATTGGCCTGTTTAATCATGTTCTCAGCAAAATCAACGCCTGTAATCGAACCAACATCTTTGTGCCGTTCCAATTGTTGGAACGCGGAATATCCATTAGCACAACCTACATCAAGAACATGATCCCCACTTGAAATATGTTCTCCTATAGCATCGATTTCAAGTTCAATCATAAAGTTATCGCTCCAAGATGCTAGATGTGAGCCTTTATGGGTTTTAGCCTGATTTTCCCAATAGTCTTTCGCAACATCCTTTTCAATCTTTTCCACGCTATCTCCTTATAGACTAAGTACTTTAAGTACTATTGCCTGCTTAATAATTTATGTTGCATTGCGCAAAAAATTTATTTCGTGCAATACGTACCAACTTGTCCTACACCATCTATTGGCTTTACTTATGTAAAGTGAGGGCAGTATTCTAAACAATTCAAAAAATAATTGCCAAACAATGCGCTAACTTGCGCATTGTTAAATTTGACTATTGTCACTGCTGATGAAGTTCAAACCAAGTAAACTTCACATCTGATTGATTACGGAAGAAGTAATGCTTCTAGAGATTTCCTTATGCAGATGGAGTGAGCACGGTCGATACGGCCAGTGGCAGCATATCGGGGTAGTCTTTGCTGTAATGTAATCCACGGCTTTCGTGCCGAGACAATGCGCTTTGTACGATAAGATCGGCCGTTAACACCAAATTACGTAATTCGAGCAAATCAGCTGTAACATGAAAATTGGCGTAATATTCGTTTATTTCCTCATGCAATAATCGGATGCGATGCTGTGCGCGTTGCAATCTTTTAGTGGTGCGCACAATTCCGACATAGTCCCACATGAATTGGCGTAATTCTGCCCAGTTGTGCGAGATAATAATTTCTTCATCGGCATCGGTCACGCGGCTCTCATCCCACTGCGGCAGTGGAATTAACTGACTTTGCGGCGTGGCCAGTATGTCACGCGCAGCAGCCTCGGCAAATACCATACATTCCAGCAGTGAATTGCTCGCCAGGCGATTGGCCCCGTGCAGGCCGGTGTGAGCGGTTTCGCCCACAGCATAAAGATTGGCGACATCGGTGCGTCCATGCAGATCAGTAACGATGCCACCGCAGGTATAGTGCGCTGCCGGCACCACTGGTATGGGCTGGCGCGCGATATCAATACCCAGTGACAGGCAGCGCGCGTAGATGGTAGGAAAATGCGCTTGCAGAAACTCTACCGATTTATGTGAGATATCAAGATATACGCAATCTAAACCACGCTTTTTCATTTCGAAATCGATGGCACGCGCGACGATGTCGCGCGGCGCGAGTTCGGCACGCTCATCATGAGCAGGCATGAATCGTGTGCCGTCGGGCAGTTTCAGGATGCCACCCTCGCCACGAACCGCCTCAGAAATTAGGAAAGACTTGGCGTGCGGATGATATAAGCAGGTCGGATGAAATTGAATGAATTCCATGTTAGCCACCCGGCAACCGGCACGCCAACCCATGGCAATGCCGTCGCCAGTGGCAGTGTCTGGATTGGTGGTGTAAAGATATACCTTGCCAGCACCGCCGGTGGCCAGAATTGTGTCATGAGCAGCGATGGTGCTGACTTCGTCGCTCAGGCTGTTGAGTGCGTAAGCGCCATAGCAATGATTATGTGTGTGGCCAAGTTTATTGCCAGTAATCAGATCGATGGCAATGTAATGTTCCAACAGCGTGATATTGGGATGTGCCAGAACTTTTGAGGCGAGAGTTTCCTGTACGGCATGGCCAGTGGCATCGGCGGCGTGGATGATACGTCGATGACTGTGACCGCCTTCGCGTGTCAGGTGATAGCCGGTATCAGTATTGGCATCACGTGTGAACGGCACACCTTGCCCAATTAGCCAGTCGATTGCCGGCTTGGCGTGTTCGATAACATAGCGCGCTGTAGCTGGGTCACAGAGACCAGCACCAGCAGTCAAAGTATCTTGTATGTGCTCGGCTAGAGAATCTTCTTGCGACAACACGGCTGCGATTCCGCCCTGTGCCCAAACACTTGCACCTTCCAATAAAGATTTCTTGGTGATGATGGCAATTTTTCGCTTATCGGCCAGTTTCAATGCCAATGAAAGTCCGGCCAGTCCGCTGCCTATAATTAAAATATCAAATTGCAGCATACTAGTTTAGTACTTCATTTATCTTCAACCAAGCTTACGATTGGCACGAATGATTTTAAGGAAATTATCTTAATTACGCAGACTAAAATACATAAATTCATGTTTTTGTTAAATTTTAACTATAACAAATCTTGCTCGTTCAAAAATGACCACTGCTATACCTTAAGCACGTTCCATGCGCTTCGAGTCTGGCTACTCGATAATCTTAATAATAAATTGTGATAAGTGATGTTTATTAGCCAGTCTCTCATCGAAGGCAGGGATAGGTAGTTTATGTCATATTTGAGGGGCTTGAAGCGACTCGTGGAATGATATTAAACTTATTGTTTAATAAGGCGTGATTGTACCACTTCACAATTTCAATTAAATTTAAATTGATTTTTATAGATTTGTGAATTTCCGGCTTGTATTCCCAACTCTTGAGCAAAGGCTGACTGATAGCCAGCCATCGTAAGAGCGCAGATTAATGCTCAGATGCTTGCGGCGAGGTTGCTTAGTTAGTGTAAGCCAGATAGGTTGCTGGCGGTACCAAACAAGATCATTTGCGGCGCATCAGTCCCATTATAAGTGAGATGACAAACAAGATAAGAAAGATGAAGAACAGAATCTTGGCAATCTCACTCGCACCGGCTGCAATACCAGTAAAGCCGAGTAGAGCAGCGACCAGTGCTATAACTAAAAACACAACAGTATAGTGCAGCATGATATTTTCCTTTCTTTGTTGGTCGGTCGACCGGATATTGCCACGTTTGAAGACCGACCTTTATCCTTATTTGACCCGCATATCATTTTTTACCGATTTCACACCTTTGACGTCGCGTGCAACATCGGCCGCCTTGTTGATATCAGCTTGGGAATTCACGAAACCACTCAGTTGTACTACGCCCTTGAAGGTTTCAACGTTGATTTCAGTGGATTTCAGGGAGGGCTCATTGAAAACTGCCGCCTTGACCTTGGTGGTCAGGACGCTATCGTCAATATATTCTCCTGTCCCTTCTTGTTTTGATGTAGCTGCGCAGCCCACAAAAAACACCAACAAAGCAGTCAGAAAAAAAGTGGAAAAACGTTTAAATTGTGTCATGGGAAGCCTTTTAAGTGAATGATGATACTAAATTGCCTCTCGATACTGGAACCAGAACAGAATCAAGAGGCCCGTGTTCGCAATCTTCGTTGCGTTGAAAATAGAAATTTCGATTTCATTGTCCATCGAATAGCGGACTAAAAATAAATTTAGAGCAACTCGCTATATTTTGCCCATCAGCAACAGAATGATCAGGATCAGCAACACCAATCCAAGACCACCGCTAGGTCCATAACCCCAACCTTGGCTGTGAGGCCAACTTGGGATCGCGCCGATCAGTAGCAGGATCACAATGATTAATAAAATTGTTCCGAATGTCATTTCATAATCTCCTAATAATAATCATGATAGCGTAACGCATGTAAAATCTATCACAGCCCCACAATGTCGTTTTTATCGACACCTAGAAAGCAGCCTTCCAGCTGCGTCTCCGTCGAGACAAGCCAACAACCATCTGTTGATTTCCGCAGTCATCGCCATGCCCTTGATAAAAAGTATGATTTAAACGAAAGCGATCGTCTGTGCTCCACCGCACACAGAACACGATTTCTACTCGTCGTAGACAAAGGCACTTATCCTGGAAGGATCTCGTTATCTCATGCTTTCGCAGATGCCATACCTAATGGTGCGCACAATATAGCCCATTGCAAGCACCAGACACATGTCCGCTCGCCCCTTTTATGAATCTGGCTTTCAAACACATCAGTAGCTAGCTTCTATTCGTGGAATTTGGAGAGGAGTACGTAATGGGCATACAATTAGTCGTTATTTCCCATTAGCATTAATCGCATGATTCATGCGGCTAGTCAAACATCTGGCTGTGCGATATCGCAGAATCAGCCACTATATCAACTTATTGTCTTCGTCTAGCGTATGCGGCTCGTGCTTCCAAACGATCTAAGCTCATGCAATTGTTCCAAAGAGCGCGCCAACGCCGGCGGTCAATCCCATGGCTAGAGCACCCCAAAATGTGACGCGTATTGCACCTATAGCCACTCGCGCTCCACCGGCCCACGCAGCCACACCACCCAGAAGTGCAAGGAACACAAGTGAAGTAACTGAGATGAGGGGAATCAAGCTTGCGTTCGGGGCCAATGCTGTGACTAAGAGAGGCATGGCTGCTCCAACAGCGAAGCTGACTGCTGAAGCAAAGGTAGCCTGAAGAGGACGCGCATTAAGCGTTTCAGATATCCCAAGTTCGTCGCGAGTGTGTGCGCCAAGCGCATCATGTGCCATGAGTTGATCGGCTACCTGCTTCGCAAGCGCAGGATCAAGGCCACGGCCGATATAGATTGCAACCAGTTCTTTGCGCTCGCCAAGATCATCTGTCTCAAGTTCTTTTCTTTCACGCTCAATGTCAGCTTGTTCGGAATCTGCCTGTGAGTGGACGGACACGTACTCACCTGCAGCCATTGACATGGCTCCTGCGACAAGACCGGCAACTCCCGCGAGCAATATGCTGTCGTGGGTTGCATGTGCAGCTGCAACACCCAGTATCAAGCTGGCCGTGGAAACGATACCGTCGTTCGCCCCCAATACTGCGGGACGAAGCCAACCGATTTGTCCAGTGAGGTGTCTTTCCATATGGCGTGAGCGCATTTTTTTAATGTTTCCGTGAAATGATGCGTGTTAATTAAAAAATTTGTGAGAGGCGGCAATTTTATTGCCGTCGTAATTATTTTTTCAGCAAAATTCACGATTTTAAAGATGGATCAAATATTATATGAAAAGGCATCACCCCGAGTACTGCATGGTCCTGATGGATGCCCATATTATCGCAACGGCAGTAGTATCGAGAAATAACGATGCGATGCAGGGAATGATGATTTATACCTGAGTCAATTCAGGCGATAATAACAATTATACTGTTTTCGGTTCTAATACTTTAACGTGCACTTTACTCAAAAAAAAACGTTTATTAAAAAGCGTATTCACGGGTGCTAAGCCCATACAGAACAAAAGGATAGTAGCAATATGATGCTTATGCTTAGCAACGATGATGGTTATTTTTCACCTGGGCTGGCTTGTCTTGCGGAAACGTTATCTACTATTGCCGAAATAATAGTGGTAGCGCCAGAGCGCGACCGCAGCGGTGCAAGCAACTCACTGACGCTGGATCGCCCGCTCAATTTACGTCGTGCAGCCAACGGTTTTTATTACGTGAATGGGACGCCGACCGACTGCGTGCATTTGGCAGTTACCGGCATGCTGGAGACTCAACCGGATATGGTTATCTCCGGTATTAATGCGGGTGCCAACATGGGTGACGATACAATTTATTCAGGCACGGTGGCAGCCGCCACGGAAGGCTTTTTGCTGGGCATCCCGGCCATTGCCGTATCGCTCGCGAGCAGGACGTTGGCGCATTACGATACTGCGGCACGTGTGGTGGCTGACTTGGTGCAGCAATTTGAAAAACGCACTCATTCTCTCCCATGGTTACTCAACGTGAATGTGCCAGACATTCCCTACGAACAATTGCAAGGCCGCGAAGTGACCCGCTTGGGCAAGCGCCATAAGGCTGAGCCAGTGGTAAAGGGTACCAATCCGCACGGGGAGACTGTGTATTGGGTCGGTGCGGCTGGCAAGGCTCAGGATGCGGGTGCGGGCACGGATTTTTATGCCATTGCTCAGCGCCGTGTATCAATTACGCCATTACAGATGGATCTGACACAATATAGCCAGCTCGATGCGGTGGGAACATGGCTGGCAGGTGACGCCGCATGAGCGGACGCCATAGTGGCATTGGCATGACCTCGCAGCGCACACGCGGGCGGTTGATCGAGCGGTTGCGTGCGCAGGGGATTGAGGATGAGGTTGTACTGGCTGCAATGAATGCGGTGCCGCGCCACATTTTTATTGACGAAGCGCTGGCCAGCCGCGCTTATGACGATGTGTCGTTACCGTTGGGTTTTGGTCAGACCATTTCGCAACCTTATATTGTGGCGCGCATGGTCGAAATCCTGCGTAATGGCATGGCACTAAACCGCGTATTGGAAGTGGGTACCGGTTGCGGTTATCAGGCAGCGGTGCTAGCTCAGGTGGCACATGAAGTATATTCAGTGGAACGCGTACAACCTTTGTATGAACGCGCGACAGGCTACATGAAAGAATTGAAGGTAAAAAATGTTATCTTGCGTTATGCGGACGGCAACATTGGTTTGCCGGCAGTCGCACCGTTTGATGGCATCATTATGGCGGCAGCCGCTACGCATATATCCCAGGCATTGCTGGAGCAGTTAGCAGTGGGTGGTAGAATGGTGCTGCCATTGGGCGCGCAGGAACAGTTTTTATGCCTGATCGAGCGTGGGGCGCAGGGCTACCGTGAAACTCGCTTGGAAGCGGTGAAATTCGTGCCACTATTGATGGGGAAAGTATGATACTGACAAAATTCACTTTTCGATTACGGTCCATCGTTATTGCCGCAGTGCTAGTGGCAGGTTGTTCTTCCAGCGGATCTCACGCGCCTGTAGTGGAACATGGCGCAGAACGCGAAATAGCACGCGGAGTCAAGTTGAAAAAACCGGTTGTACCGGTAGTTGCGCCAGCCATGAAAGCTGTGCCACGCGATAAAGACGGACGTCCGCAGGTTTACGTGGTACAAAAAAGCGATACTTTGTACAGCATAGCCTTCAACTATGGTCTCGATTATCGCGAAATTGCCGAACTAAATAACATTCAGAATCATAGCATTATTCATGTGGGTAAGGAGTTACGTTTGCCCTCTGCCAGTACTTCGACCGTGGTTAAAACCATGGTTGAAAGTAAGCCTCTGGAAATTCCCGTCAAGAGTCAACCTAAGGTGGTCAAGCTGCCATATACCGAACAGGCTGTGGCACAAATTGAAAAAATGCAGGAAGATCCGCAAAAATCCGAACCTCTGATGGTGACCAAAATTCCGTCTAAACCTGAAATCAAACTGGAGGCCAAGATTGATGGGATTACCGATGACAATGACAGTACGTTGGAGTGGGGTATACCAACGGTGGGAACATTAATAAGCGAATTTTCTGAAACCGCCAGCCGCAAGGGAATCGATATTGCAGGTAAGTTAGGCCAGGCGATAGTTGCCAGTTCGGCGGGCAAGGTCGTCTATAGCGGCAGTGGGCTGCGCGGATATGGCAAACTGGTCATCATCAAGCATAACAAGGCTTATCTTAGCGCTTACGCCCACAATGACCAGCTACTGGTAAAAGAAGGGCAGAATGTAAGCAAAGGACAGAAGATTGCAGAGATGGGCAATACTGACACCGATCAGGTCAGCCTGCACTTCGAGATACGCCGCTTTGGCAAGCCAGTTGATCCGGCCAAATATCTACCACTCGTAAAATCTTGAGTAACGCTGGTCTTGATGTAACCGACCACAGTCGCGACAGCGCGGGTTTACGCTATGTCTATCCCGTAGTATCGCGGCGGGCGGGCGGGGTGTCAGTTGGCATCAATCTCAATACCAATAATGCCTGCAACTGGCGCTGCATATATTGCCAGGTGCCGGAACTCAAGCGCGGCACAGCTCCGCCAGTTGATCTAGCATTACTGGAGCAGGAGTTGCGTGGTTTTCTTCATGAGTTATTGCACGGTGATTTCATGCTGCGCCGCGTGCCAGAAGGGGCGCGCCGCATTAATGATATTGCCTTATCCGGCAATGGTGAACCGACCAGCGCCAAAGAATTTGAGCAAGTTATAATACTCATCGCCAAACTGCGCCAAGAATTGGCCCTGCCCCCATATATCAAACTGGTTCTCATCACTAATGGCAGCCTTATGCACCGCAAAAATGTGCAGCAAGGACTACGCAAGATGGCACAACTCAATGGTGAAGTGTGGTTCAAGGTTGACCGTGTCAGCAAGGCGGGCACGCAACGAATCAACAACACCCGCACAAGTCTGGTTAAGGTGCGCGAAAACCTCGCCACCGCCATCACGCTGTGCCCGACTTGGCTGCAAACCTGCTGGTTCATGCTGGATGGCGAGCCGCCGGGCAAGCAGGACGAGGACGATTATCTGAATTTTCTAGCCACATTACTGCATGACAATATCAAACCTGAAGGTGTGTTGCTTTACAGCCTGGCACGCCCCACATTGCAACCGGAAGCACCGAAACTGGCTGCGTTGTCAGAGCAACAATTGGAAGGGTTCGCTACGCGCATTCGAGCGTTAGGAGTAGAAACGAAGGTGGCAACATGAATTAGGGAAAAACAGTCATCAAGCATGTAAGTTTTTTCGATGCTGAACCTGTACCCATGTCGTATATGAAGCGCGCGGTTTGGTGCAACGCTAGCCATGCCAACCCTGATCCTCCCGACGATTCAAATGAATGTTCGTGCCGGAGCATTTTCCGCCAGCGGAGAGCAATGAACCATTACCTGAAAATTTCGCTTAATGCTTCATAGTTCGAACGATAACTAGGCTATCCTGCATGACTCGGTGTGAGATAGATATGCAGATATCAAAGTCATACGGCTTTTCAGATTTTTTGAAAAATAAATCCGCTGCAATTAACCACGCACTTAGAGAATGGCTCGTCTGTCTTTAGGTATAATCCGCGCCTCATTTATTTCTTGAACACACCATGAGCATTTTGGTCTGGATTATTACCACCTGCATTGTAGGTGGGACGTTAAGCGTAGTATGTGCAGCATTATTCGCGTTTAATAACCGTACACAGAATTATCTTGGTGGCATGGTGAGTTATGCAATAGGTGCGCTGCTTGGAGCAGTATTTCTCAATATTTTGCCCGAGGCAATCAACCTAACCCCCAATGTAGCTATTTTGAGCGGTACGGTGTTGTTTGGCATCCTGCTGTTTTTCATTCTGGAAAAATTGGTGCTATGGAGGCATTGCCACCATGAGCATTGTGAAGCACATCTAACAATCCATGCAGAGCATGGATACGACCATGGACGCAGTGGCATGATGATTATAATAGGTGACACTTTCCATAATTTTGTGGATGGCATCATCATAGCAGCAGCTTTTCTTACTGACGTGCATCTGGGCGTCGTCACAGCACTGGCCATCATCGCACACGAAATTCCGCAAGAAGTGGGGGATTTCGCTATCCTACTCCACTCAGGTTATAGCAAACTGCGTGCCTTTCAATTGAATTTGATATCCAGCTTCGCCTCTGTGGCAGGCGGCATACTTGGATACTTCACCTTGCAGACCATGCAGTCGTGGATTCCATCGCTGTTGGCACTGGCCGCTGCGAGCATGATTTATGTTGCGGTAGCAGACCTGATACCTGGTTTACACAAACGCGTGCAGCTACGCGATACCTTGCAGCAAGTGGTGCTGATTGTATCGGGCGTAGGGACAGTGTGGTTGATGAGCGTGTTAATGGTAGAGTAAAAAACGTTTCCTCCTGCATTACCACATACCACTTTTTGCGTAATTAGTGCAGTGTAGACAAAGCTGGCTGCGGGAAAGACAATGTTCAATCCAATATATAAAGTTAAAACATGAGCAAACAAAACACAGCGCCACGCGTCGGCTTCGTATCTCTCGGTTGTCCTAAGGCGACGGTGGATTCCGAGCATATTCTTACTCGTTTACGCACCGAGGGTTACATTATTTCTCCCAACTATGCGGATTCCGATCTGGTAGTAGTTAACACTTGCGGTTTCATCGACAGCGCGGTGGCAGAATCGCTTGAAGCAATCGGCGAAGCGCTGGCCGAGAATGGAAAAGTTATTGTTACTGGCTGCTTGGGTGCCAAGGGCAATGTGGTGAAAGAAACGCATCCCAAAGTATTGGCAGTCACTGGTCCGCATGCGACCGATGAGGTAATGGAAGCTATCCATGCCCATTTGCCCAAGTTGCATGATCCATACAGCGATCTGGTCCCGCCGCAAGGCATACGGCTGACACCCAAGCATTATGCTTATGTGAAAATTTCCGAGGGCTGCAACCATCGCTGTACCTTTTGTATCATCCCCAGCATGCGCGGCGATCTGGTGAGCCGTCCGGTGGGTGACGTGATGCAGGAAGCGCAGAATTTGGTGAACGCAGGCGTGAAAGAATTGTTGGTGATCTCGCAAGACACCAGTGCCTATGGCGTGGATGTAAAATATCGCACGGGTTTCTGGGGCGGTCGGCCGATCAAGACGCGTATGACCGAGCTAGTGCAGGCGATGGGCGAACTGGGCGTATGGGTGCGATTGCATTACGTTTACCCTTATCCACATGTAGATGAAGTCATCCCGCTGATGGCGCAAGGAAAAATTCTGCCCTATCTGGATATCCCTTTTCAGCACGCCAATGCACGCATTCTTAAGTTAATGAAACGCCCCGCCAGCAGTGAAAACGTGCTGACGCGCATTCTGCAATGGCGCAAAATCTGTCCGGACATTACTTTACGCAGTACTTTCATCGTCGGTTTCCCCGGCGAAACAGAAGAAGAATTTAAAGAGCTGCTCGATTTTCTCGAAATGGCTCAACTGGATCGCGTCGGTGCATTTATGTATTCACCTGTGGAAGGTGCAGTGGCCAATAATTTACCGGATCACATCCCACTTGAAATCCAGCAAGAACGTTTGGGCCGTTTGATGCAATTGCAGGAAGAAATCAGTGGCGAACGCCTTGCATGTAAAAAGGGCAAGACCATGCAGGTGTTGGTGGATGAAGTGGATGAGGAGGGTGCAATTGCACGTAGTTCAGCTGATGCACCAGAGATTGATGGTCTGGTTTATATCAGTAATGGCCAGACATTAAAGGTAGGTGATTTTGTGAATGTCCGAATAACTGCTTCGGATGTTCATGATCTGTGGGCGGAAACGGTTTAACCTATCAACCGCAGGTATAGCGAGTAAATGAAATGTTTCGACTTGAATACATGATTTGCCCGGGTAAATTCAGTTCTCACAGATGGAAGAGATGAATTGGACGAAATTTCTCCAAGAGATATGGAAATCCGATTTTATATCTTCAAATACGATTTTTTTCGTATTTATCGACTGATCGGTACGCCTTGCTTTGCTTTAATTTGTTCGTCATTTATCAGATTTAGATCGAAAATTTCTTTAGCTACGGTAGGTGGAAAACCTTCACGTGGCACGGCACGCGTGTGCAACATTAGATCAATGAAATATTGATCTAATGGAGGCGACCCCCATAACTCTATGATCTTACTAATAATATGTGGAAAATTCTGTTCCAATGTGTGCGGATATTTGTCTTCAGCACCATCTAATAGCTCCAAAAGTTTTTTATTCATAAGTGACTCCAAAAATAACAACCAGCAGCATATTCTAATCTAAATCCCCATTCTTTTTATACGAAAGGTAATATTTCAGAACGTTAATTACCCCACTATTTTTCACTAGTCTGAATACTTTCTGGAACTACTAGAATGTTTTGAGAGCCGATTTAAATAGGTTGACTAGGGCCTGGATTTCAGACCTTCAAGAGAAGGACTAACCACACTATTTAATGGCTAGCCATCTATAGTACATCGTGTATTTGAAACTGTTATTCAAGCAATTTATATGTAAAAAAGTAAGGCCAGCATTGAGCTGGCCTTACTTTTAAACGAATTTTTTCATTCATTGCTACTAAACGTAGTTTACTACCTTCCCATGGGATATCTCTCTTGGGAGTTCATTCCTGGATTTCCCAATTGATTGAATGGTCCATTAGGTCCGGACTGAACAATACTGGTTTGATTGGAAACATGAGAGTAACGGTAAGTTTCAGTTGGTTGATTCTGAATCTCAAATTGGCTTCCGCTTGGCTGAACTCGACCATCTGCGCCCATAGGCTGGACTCTGCCACCAGATGGGCCATAGGACATCCCAGTGTTGGTAGATACACCAGAAGTAGTCACACCAACCATCGAATCAGCGTTTGCCAAAGAAACACCCAAAGCGAAACAGGACATAAGTGTGATATTTATAAGACTCTTTTTCATGAAAAGCTCCTAAATATAAAGTTGGAAGGATAGTTGTATAGGATCAAGGTCGCCTTGACTTGCGTATAGTACCAGTTAACCAGAAGCTGTAAATAGTTTTGTATGTTCATTTGTAGCAATTGTTTGGTAATTATCAGTCACTCGAAAAAATGATAACCGAATCAAAGCATATACGACATGCCAAGCTGATCTAAAATCATTCAAGCAGGCCGATGACCTATTGATCAACCACAATAAATATCAAGATATTATCTTTGAACAGCCTCTTAAAGTCTCAAATTAATGCATAAATTAAAAGCACAGTCTTTACAATTCCTTTATTGCTCTTCTGTCAGCTCATCTCCGTCCAGATCAACTTGACCATCTTTAAACACACGACTGGCAAAGATTTCTTCGGCTTCAATGGTCATCAAATCAATTTTAGTGAGATTTTTCTTGGCGCCGGCGAATAGGCGGTTAGCTTGGCGCATACGTGCGCGGTCCAGTGCGTTGCGGATGGAACGGGCATTGGCAAAATGCTCCAGCTTCATCCGTAGCGGAATATATTCTGCAAATGCTTTTTCCGCTTCCGGGCTGAAACGATAATTTTGCGCTGCCAGCATTAGCTTTGCGATGATAAGCAATTCTTCTGCTGAGTAATCAGGAAAATCGATGTGATGCGCAATGCGCGAGCGCATGCCGGGATTGCTGTGGAAAAATTTATCCATCCGGTCTTTGTAACCGGCCAAAATAACGACCAGATCGTCCCGGTTGTTCTCCATTATTTGCAATAGGATTTCAATAGATTCAGCACCATAATCCCGTTCGTTTTCAGGCTTGTATAGGTAATAGGCTTCATCTATAAATAACACGCCGCCCATTGCTTTTTTAATTACTTCTTTTGTCTTTGGTGCCGTGTGTCCAATGTATTGACCGACTAGATCATCGCGTGTGACTGATATCAAATGGCCTTCACGCACATAACCCAGGCGATGCAGTATTTCAGCCATGCGTAATGCGACCGTGGTTTTTCCGGTGCCAGGATTACCCGTAAAGCTCATATGCAGCGTTGGGGAAACCGCTGACAAGTTGAGTTTCTTGCGAACGCGATCTACCAATAAGAGTGCTGCGGTTTCGCGGATGCGTGTCTTGACTGGCGACAGACCAATCAATTCTCGATCAAGTTTAGCCAGCACTTCCTGTATGTTAGAGTTGCGAAATTCGGCGTCCAGATCAACCGGAGTGTCGTCGGGAAGAATGAGATTTTTTGAGGGTTCGTCCATTTATTTATCCTTTTAAATCAATCGGCTGTTAAAATTTCCCGCATTATCATTCTGCGTATTTTTAAATAAGTATATATTTAATTTGGAACGGCAATTTTTAAAGAAGCAAATTCTTTATCGCCAAGTTCTGAAGAAGACTATTTACAGAGCATTTCAACAGCTGGTTAAAAAACGGGTACGGCATATGCCGTACCCGCAATTGCTTAGTACCGCTCGCCTTCAGGCTTTTCAGTTGCGTAGGAATGGACGGTGTAGCGTATGCTACGACTATCCACTTCCTGGCGCACGAGCTTGAAACCCGGCTCTTTTTTAGGACGGTTTACAATGTAAGACATGGTTGGACTTTCTATTCCGTGTGCTGAACTAAAAGCCACAACCCGGATGTAATGATTCGGGAAAGTCTTACGGCAATTGTTGACTTCCATCAAAATTCCTGCGGGATCTTTAAGGTCGAACATGGGGTTGCCGAACATTTCCCAATAGGTATTGCGCGGGTGCGGGTCGTCGGTGTATTCAACGGCTAGCGACCAGCCAGATTTCAGCGCATATTTAATTTGTGCTGTGATTTGTACATCAGTCAACGGGGGCAGAAAAGAAAACTGCCCTTGCGTGATCTGATTTCCAGGATTGGTCATCATAATTGATTCTCCTTGATATTAATTAAACGCTGGTCGTGGCAGAAGGAACAAAGTCGGGGGTGTCGGTAGACTCGTAGTTGAAGCTGACATCTTTCCACGTATCCAATCCTGCTTTGAGCGGAGCGCACCATTTGGCTGCATCCTGCAGAATTTGCGGACCTTCGTTCCAAATGTCGCGACCTTCATTACGTGCCAGAACCATGACTTCCAGTGCCGTACGATTTGCTACCGCACCTGCCTGAATTCCTTGTGGATGTCCAATAGTACCGCCACCGAATTGCAGAACTACATCGTCGCCGAGATAGGTTAGCAATTGGTGCATTTGACCAGCGTGAATTCCACCGGACGCTACTGGCATACATTTATTGAGGGAAGCCCACTCTTGTTCGAAGAACAGACCTTTCTCCAAATTGATAGGAGTATGTATATCGAGCAGCGTGTCGTAATAGCCTCTGATCATCAGAGGGTCGCCTTCCAGCTTGCCCACAACAGTACCAGCATGGATGTGATCCACACCCGCCATACGCATCCACTTACAAATAACGCGGAAGCTCATACCGTGATTTTTTTGGCGAGAGTAGGTCGAGTTACCCGCACGGTGCAAGTGCAGAATCATGTCGTTCTGACGTGCCCAAATCGCCATCGACTGAATAGCAGTGTAGCCGATAACAAGGTCAATCATGATGATGACCGAACCCAGTGATTTGGCAAACTCAGCGCGCTTATACATTTCTTCCATCGTGCCAGCGGTAACATTAAGATAATGTCCCTTGACTTCACCGGTTGCAGCAGAAGCTTTGTTCACAGCCTCCATGCAATACAGGAAACGGTCACGCCAGTGCATGAAAGGCTGAGAATTGATGTTCTCGTCGTCTTTCATGAAATCCAGGCCGCCTTTTAGGGCTTCATACACTACGCGTCCGTAGTTACGGCCGGAAAGACCGAGTTTAGGCTTAGTAGTTGCACCCAATAGGGGACGACCAAATTTGTCCAGACGTTCACGCTCGACGATGACACCGGTGGCGGGACCTTGGAATGTTTTGAGATATGCAACCGGGATACGCATATCTTCGAGGCGTAATGCCTTCACTGCTTTCATACCAAACACGTTACCGATAATGGAGGCAGTCAAGTTGGCAATCGAACCTCCTTCGAACAAATCTAATTCATAAGCGATATAGGCAAAGTACTGGGCTTCAGTTTTGGTGCCCTCGCCTGTATTGGGGACAGGATCACAACGGTAAGCTTTGGCGCGATACATTTCGCACGCGGTCAAACGGTCAGTCCACACCACCGTCCAGGTGGCAGTGGAAGATTCGCCTGCCACTGCAGCAGCAACTTCCTCTGGATCCATACCTGGTTGCGGTGTAATACGGAACATTGCGAGCACATCTGTGTCTTTTACCTTGTAATCAGGCTCCCAATAGCCCATTTTCTTATAGGGTAGAACGCCAGATTTGTAGCGTTCTTTACCTTCTTTCATCGTTTCAGATGCCATGGTTATCTCCAATTATTGAAAAAACCGCACCGCGCCCTCCTGCGTAAGCTGGCGGGCAATACTCATTACGATTAATGGGTATTAGTTTCAGCGCGTGGGATGTACAGTACCTAATATAATCCATAAATAATAGTCAATTATATTGATGCTAACTATAAGTATTGATTATAATCAAACGATGTTACATTTAACTATCCGCCAACTTAAAATTTTCGATGCCGTAGCACGGCATTTGAGTCATTCTCGTGCGGCCAAAGAATTGTATCTCAGCCAGCCTGCAGTCTCCATGCAAATCAAGCAAGTTGAACATAGTGTCGGCTTACCCCTATTTGACCGAGTGGGTAAGCAGATACACCTGACTGAAGCAGGACAGGAAATGCTGCATTACACTCGCAACATTGCGCAGCAACTTGAGGAAATGGACGCTATGTTTAGCGAAATGAAAGGGCTGGAACATGGCCGTTTGAATATCTCTGCAGTCAGCACTGCTAGTTATTTCATGCCTCAACTATTGGCTAAATTTATCCAGCAACATCCTAAGATCAGCGTAAGTCTGCATGTTGCCAATCGTGATGCGGTAATAAGATTGCTCGCTGATAATAGTGCCGACCTTGCTATCATGGGTCAGCCACCGGAAGGTACAGATATGTTATCGCAGCAGTTTATGCAAAACCCGCTGGTCGTTATCGCTGCACTCCATCACCCTTTGACCAAGGTGCGCAACATCAAGCCCAAGCAATTGGCACAAGAAGTTTTTTTGCTGCGCGAGCAAGGGTCTGGCACGCGCGGGGTTGTAGAACGATATTTCGCCAGTCACCATTTGAAATTGCCTACTCATATGGAAATGGACACTAATGAAGCAATTAAGCAATCGGTGCAAGCCGGCATGGGATTAGGCATCATCTCCTTGCATGGCATCGAACTGGAATTGGAAATCAAACGTCTTCAAGTACTGAGTGTGGATCATTTTCCTATCATGCGTCACTGGCATATCGTACAGCGCAAGAGTAAACGCCTTTCCACTGCTGCGCACGTATTCAATCAATTTTTGCTGAATGAAGCTGAGAGTTTGGCATCACAAATACCGAGCAAGCGAAGCAGCACTAAGTAAATAACAAATCTTGGTTGCCTGCCGACATTATTTTAGGCGGCAGGCATTGAGGCAGTATTTCCTAATGTCTCGCTCCCATTCTTTGCTCTCACGGTATAATCGCACTCCTTTTTTCTCGGCGATCCAGCCTGAATGTTGATTTTTCGTGGACTTAACTCAACAGATAAAAAGCCAGTTGCATTAACTATCGGCAATTTTGATGGAGTACATCTGGGTCATCAGGCGCTACTCAAGCAATTAAGGATGGCAGCGCAATTGCTCGGACTTCCGACAGCAGTGCTGGTATTCGAGCCGCATCCGCGTGAATTTTTTACACCGCAAGAGGCTCCTGCGCGGCTGACCAGCATGCGCGAGAAGCTTGAGTTTTTCGCGACACTCGATATAGATCGGGTATATGTATGTCGCTTTAACAGCAGTTTTGCTCAGATGAGCGCAGTGGATTTCATTCATGCTCTGTCTGATAAGTTGGCGGCGAAGTTTGTGTTGATTGGCGATGATTTTCGTTTCGGTAACCGACGTAGCGGCGATTTTGCGTTGATGGAGAAGATAGGCGGCCAGCAAGGTTTTAAAGTGAAGGACATGCACAGTGTATCGCACAGTGGCGTACGCATATCCAGCACGGCGGTACGCGCTGCGCTAGTTGAAGGTGATCTGCGTGCGGCACAGCGTTATTTGGGGCGGCCTTATAGTATCAGCGGGCGTGTGGTTCATGGCGATGGTTTAGGCAAGCAGCTGGGGTTCCCGACCGCAAATATCCAGTTGAAGCACAATCGGCCGCCGCTTACCGGTATTTTTGTAGTAAGGGTGCAAGGGGATGGTCTGCCATCAATGCAGGGCGTAGCGAGCCTAGGTGTACGTCCCACGGTGAAACAAAACGGCAAGCCAGTACTGGAAGTACATCTTTTCGATTTTTCGGGCGAAATTTATAACAAACATTTGCACGTAGATTTTCTGCACAAGCTACGCGATGAAGTGAAGTACCTCGACCTGCAAAGTTTGACACAGCAGATTGAGCTCGACGTGTGTAATGCAAAGCAATGGTTTATTCAACATGATTGATTATAAAAAAACTCTTAATCTTCCCGACACGCCTTTCCCCATGCGCGGCGATTTGGCCAAGCGCGAACCGCAGATGCTCGCTCAATGGCAGGCACAGCAACGCTATGAAAAAATACGCGCCACCAGCCTGGGGCGTCCCAAGTTCATCCTGCATGACGGCCCACCGTACGCTAATGGTGACATCCACATTGGCCATGCGGTGAACAAGGTGCTCAAGGATATCATTGTCAAAAGCAAGACTTTATCTGGCTTTGATGCGCCGTATGTGCCCGGCTGGGATTGTCATGGTCTGCCAATTGAATTGCAGGTGGAAAAAAAGCATGGCAAGGAGATGCCGCCTGCTCGCTTTCGCGAGCTGTGCCGCGAATACGCCACGGAGCAAATCGAGAGACAGAGAAAGGATTTTATTCGTCTGGGCGTGCTGGGTGATTGGAGCAATCCCTATCTCACCATGAACTACCAAACTGAGGCGGATATCATCCGCGCCTTGGGAGAAATATATAAGCGTGGCTATCTTTATCAGGGATACAAGCCAGTGAACTGGTGTCTGGATTGTCAGTCTGCGTTGGCCGAAGCTGAAGTTGAACATGAGGATAAAACTTCATCCGCGATTGATGTGGGCTTTAAAGTCATAAATAACGATTCATTGGCTAAGGCTTTTGGCGTGACTTTGCCGGGTGATGAAAAAGCTTATGCGGTAATTTGGACTACCACGCCATGGACGTTGCCCGCTAATCAGGCAGTAAGTGTACATCCTGATTTTGACTATGTACTGGTACGAACGTCACGCGGATTGCTGATACTGGCTGCTGATCTGAAACAAGCATGCCTGGATCGCTATGATTTTGATGGAGAAACACTCGCCACTTGCAAGGGCGTTGCACTGGATGGCATGCAATTACATCACCCATTCGATAAACGTTGGGTAAAAATTATTTGTGGTGACCATGTAACACTGGAGGCTGGTACGGGCTTGGTGCATACCGCACCCGCACATGGCCTGGATGACTATTTTGTTGGCCAGAAATACGGGCTGCCAAATGACAGCCCGGTGGGCGACGATGGCAAGTTCCTCCCCAACACGCCGTTGGTCGGCGGTTTGTTCGTATGGAAAGCGAATGATGTCGTGGTTGAAACACTTCAGGCCAGCGGGCATCTGCTGCACCTGGAAAAAATTCAGCATAGCTATCCGCACTGCTGGCGGCACAAGACCCCGATCATTTTCCGTTCCACCCCCCAGTGGTTTATCGCTATGGGCGGATGTGATGAATATGGAACGTTCCATTTCAATAACATACCTGATAAGGAGATGTCTTTTAGTGTACGTGCCCTCGCTAACCAGGCCGTTGAAGCCACACAATTTTACCCGGCATGGGGCAAGGCGCGATTGAAAGCAATGATTGCAAACCGTCCGGACTGGTGTGTGTCGCGTCAGCGTAATTGGGGCGTGCCGATGCCGTTTTTCATCAACAAGGTAACCATGAAGTTGCACCCGCGCACGCCTGAGCTGATCGAACAGGTCGCACAGCGCTTCGAGCAGCAGGGTATCGAAGCGTGGTTTTCGTTGGACGCTAAAGAGTTGCTGGGTGAAGATTCGGCGCAATACCGCAAACTTTCCGACACGCTGGACGTGTGGTTCGATTCCGGCACCACCCATGCGTCGGTGTTGCACCGACGCAAAGATTTGTCATTCCCGGCGGATTTGTATCTGGAAGGATCGGATCAACATCGCGGCTGGTTTCAGTCTTCACTGCTTACCTCCTGCGCCATGAATGACCGTGCACCATACAACGCACTACTCACCCATGGTTTTGTGGTGGATGGCCATGGACATAAGATGAGCAAATCCAAGGGCAATGTCATCGCACCGCAGAAAATTTTTGATACGCTGGGTGCGGACATTTTGCGTCTGTGGGCTGCGTCCACTGATTACTCCGGCGAGATGACCATCTCCGATGAGATTCTTAAGCGTGTGGTAGAAAGCTACCGCCGCATCCGCAACACCTTACGTTTTTTATTGGCGAACACTGCCGATTTCGATGTGCAGCGAGATGCCTTGCCAGTGGATGAATGGCTGGAGATTGACCGCTATGCTCTGGCGCTGGTAAGCCGGCTGCAGGCAGAGGTTAAAGACGATTATGCGCGCTATGAGTTCCATTTGGTCGCACAGAAATTGCAGACTTTTTGTTCCGAGCAACTGGGGGGATTCTATCTGGATATCCTTAAAGATCGTCTCTACACTACGGCGCAAAATTCGCACGCACGACGCTCAGCGCAGAATGCACTACACCATATTAGTCATAGCCTGGTGAGATTAATGGCGCCGATACTCAGTTTCACCGCAGAAGAAGCATGGGAGATATTGAGTGCCCAGCAGGACGTGAGCGTGTTTCAGCAGACATGGCTTTCCCTACCAGATTTGCCGAACACAGACGATCAAGTTTTAGTGCAAAACTGGACGACAATTTGTAACTGGCGTGCCAGAATAAATAAGCACATCGAAGAGGTGCGCGCTGCCGGGCTGATTGGCCAGGCGCTGGCCGCCGAAGTGAAAATTTACGCAGCGGGTGAAAATTTCGATGTGCTTGCCCGTCTTGGTGATGACCTACGATTTGTGCTGATTACTTCGCGTGCTACCCTGCATCGCGTCACATCTGAAGCGGAAGAGCACATTGAAGTAACGCCGAGCGTGAATATCAAGTGCGAACGTTGCTGGCATTACCGTGCCGATGTAGGCAGCGATCCTCAAAACGCTACTCTGTGTGGGCGTTGTGTCAGTAATTTATTGGGTGACGGCGAGGTGCGGAAGTATGCTTAAGCAAAGACTTCATTCCCTTCTATCTCTTACGGGAAAAGAATGACGAAGCCAGTTGGGAGAGGTGCAGGCTTGAAACACTGGTTAAGCTTGGCAACAGTAATAATCATCCTCGATCAGATCACTAAGCTGTGGATAAGCCAGATTTTTGTCTATGGTGAGAGTGTGGCGGTGACAGATTTTTTTAACTTGGTGCTTGTGCACAACAGTGGTGCGGCGTTCAGCTTTCTCAGCAATGCGGGAGGCTGGCAACGTTGGTTATTCAGCGCTGTCGCCGCGACTGCTTCGGTATGGATAATTTGGTTACTGCGCAAACATAAGCAGGAGAAACTGTTTTGTTTTGCTCTGACATTGATACTAGGTGGTGCACTGGGTAACCTGATAGACCGTGTTGCTTACGGTTATGTGGTGGACTTCCTGGATTTTTACTGGAACACTTATCATTTTCCAGCATTCAACATTGCAGATTCAGCGGTTACCTGTGGTGCGGGCTTGTTGCTATGGGAAAGTTTTACCAAAAAAACATAGGATATGTTCCTGCCTTCGCGAGTCTAAAAATTCAGAACTCTACAAAATGCAAGACGCTAAAGAAATTTGCAATGCTGCATATATCTGATATGCAAGCAATAGATCTGATTTCTTAGAGACATTTATTATTTATTGAAGAGATAAAAATGGAATTATTACTCGCCAATCCCCGCGGTTTTTGTGCTGGCGTTGATCGCGCCATCGAAATGGTCGAGCGTGCATTGGCTCTGCATGGTGCCCCAATTTATGTGCGCCACGAAGTGGTACACAACGAGTTTGTGGTTGCTAACTTGCGCAAAAAAGGCGCAGTGTTCATTGATGATTTAGCCGATGTACCAGCGGGTAGTATCCTCATTTTCAGCGCACATGGCGTATCGCAAGCGGTACGAAACGAAGCGGCGGCACGTGGTTTCACGGTATTCGATGCAACTTGCCCGCTAGTAACCAAGGTGCATAGCGAAGTTGCGCGCCTGCGCGAGCGGGGCAAGGAAATTATAATGATAGGCCATGCTGGCCATCCCGAAGTGGAAGGCACGATGGGGCAGGGCGACGGTAGCATGTATCTGGTGGAGTCGCCCGCAGACGCGCAGCTTCTGGACGTGAAAGACCCAACTAATGTCGCCTTTGTCACCCAAACTACCCTGTCCGTGGATGATACCGCTGCCATCATCTCGGTGCTCAAAACACGTTTCCCGGGCATTATAGGCCCCAGTAAGAATGACATTTGCTATGCAACGCAAAACCGTCAGGATTCGGTCAAACATCTGGCTAGCCAGTGCGACGTAGTAATCGTGGTGGGGTCGCCCAGTAGTTCTAATTCCAACCGCTTGCGCGAAGTGGCGCACAACATGAACGTTCCTGCCTACCTGATTGATAATGCGGGAGAATTGCAAGCAGAATGGTTGTCCGGAAAATTACATATCGGCATCTCAGCCGGAGCTTCCGCCCCAGAAGTGTTGGTGCAGGATGTGATTGCCCGGTTACAAGAACTGGGTGCCGAGAGTGTGCGTGAATTGGATGGCATTAGCGAAAATGTAGTATTCCCAATCCCCAAAGTGCTTGCCTGAGTATCTTGCGTAAAAATCTCAACCACTTTATGTGCCCATGACGCTAGTGGCATTTTGAGATCATTAAACCTAACTTTTACAAGTGCAGTGTCAGATCAAATTGAAGCTGCTTCAAATTAAATCTTCGCGCCGCAGCATAAATACAAACTCGTTACCCGCAGCTACCTCCAGCCAGATGAAAGGCAGATTGGGGTAGGCGACTTCAAGCGCGGGACGGTTATGGCCGATTTCGACCACCAGCAATCCATTGGGATTGAGGTGGTCGGCCGCATGTTCCAGGATTTCACGTGTAGCAACTAGCCCATCTGCACCACTGCCCAATGCGAGTTGCGGCTCATGCCGATATTCTGGCGGTAGCGCGGCCATGGATGGCGCATCCACATAAGGTGGGTTACTGATGATGAGGTCGTATTGCTTGCCCGTCAGATTGGAAAATATATCTGACTTTATAAGATTAATTCGGTCTTCCAAGCCATAGTCAGCAACATTGCGTTGTGCAACTTTCAATGCGGTTGGAGAAATATCAACAGCATCTACTATGGCATCAGGGAATGCGTGAGCAGCCAAAATGGCGAGGCAGCCGCTGCCAGTGCACAGATCCAATACATTGGTCATGATCTTCGTATCGGCTATCCAGGGCGCAAATTGCTCCTGTATCAGTTCAGCGATAAAAGAGCGGGGCACGATGACGCGCTCGTCCACATAGAAGCGGAAGTCCCCTAACCAAGCTTCATGAGTTAGGTAGGCGGCAGGAATTCGTTTGTCTACGCGCTGCTTGAGCAATGCGAGCAACGCATTTTTTTCATCAGAAATTAGTCGCGCGTCAAGAAAAGGATTCAACGTGTCCAGCGGCAGGTGCAGGGTATGCAGAATAAGATAGGCTGCTTCATCGTATGCGCTGGCCGACCCATGTCCGAAACTGAGCTTTGCTTCGTTGAATGCACTTACCGTAAAGCGTAGCCAGTCACGCACGGTTTGAAGTTCGTTGGTACGGTCAAAGTGGTGCAGCCTACTCATATTTTATTGACCAGCAAATTAACCAATGTGCGGCAGTAGATTTCGGACAATACATCCAAGTCGGTCACGGATACGCATTCATTGAGTTTATGTATCGTTGCATTAAGCGGACCAAACTCAATCACTTGCGGGCAGATATCGGCTATGAAGCGCCCGTCCGAGGTACCGCCACTGGTGGAAAGCTCGGTTTCGATACCTGTTACCTCCTTGATAGCAGCGCCCACTGCATCTACCAGATCGCCGCGTGGAGTGAGATAGGGCTTGCCGGATAGTGACCAGGCCAACTCATAATTCAGTCCGTGCTGATCGAGAATGGCGTGGGTCTTGGCTTTCAGTTCGTCCACTGTGCTTGCGGTTGAAAAACGCAAATTGAATTCGATTTCCACTGTGCCCGGAATAACATTGGTTGCCCCGGTGCCACTGTGTATGTTGGAAATCTGCCAAGTTGTAGCCGGGAAGTAAGCGTTTCCATTATCCCATACCATTGCGGCTAGCTCGGCGATGGCCGGAGCGGCAAGATGGATAGGGTTTTTGGCCAAGTGCGGGTAAGCAATGTGGCCTTGCACCCCTTTCACGGTAAGTTTGCCTGAGAGCGAGCCGCGTCGACCGTTTTTGATGGTGTCGCCGATTTTGGCTGATGAGGTGGGTTCACCCACGATACAGTAGTCCATTTTTTCGCCACGCATTTGCAGTACCTCTACCACGCGAACTGTGCCATTCACGGCTATACCTTCTTCATCCGAAGTCAGCAACAAGGCAATTGAACCAGCATGACTGGGGTACGCTGCCACAAATCGTTCGATGGAAGTAACGAAGGCAGCCAGTGAGCCCTTCATGTCGGCAGCGCCGCGCCCAAATAACATGCCATCCCGTAGGGTTGGCGTGAATGGGTCGCTGTGCCACTGGTCCACCGGGCCGGTCGGCACGACATCGGTGTGGCCGGCAAAACAAACCACGGGGCCATTGCTGCCACGCCGAGCCCACAGGTTGTCCACATTGTCGTAGCGTAACATTTCCAGCTTGAATCCAAGTGGTTCGAGGCGCGCGCCGATGAGAGCCAGGCAGCCTTCGTCAAACGGTGTGAGTGAACGACGGGCAATAAGTTGTTTGGCAAGCTCAAGAGTGGACATATATAAATTAAGACTTAAAGTTTAAAATTTTTTCGTAGCTGACATCGTCGAAGCCGATATGTAGCAGCTTGCCATCTTGTTCCAATAGCGGGCGTTTAATGACGCTGGTTTTTTCCAGCAGCAGTGGTAATGCGCTAGTGTTGTCCTTAATGACTTCTTTTTGTTCTGCAGATAAACCGCGCCAAGTCAGACCCTTGCGGTTGATTAGATGTTCCCAGCCTATCTGTTGCAGCCAGCATTGCGCCAGTTCTGGTTCAAGGCCCTGTTTTTTAAAATCGTGAAATTGATACTCGGCACAATGCTGTTCCAGCCAAGCGCGGGCTTTCTTGACAGTGTTACAATTTGCAATCCCATACAATTTCATCTTGCTGAATCCATTAATATATTTAAATATTTTTATTTCGATTATTGTGACATTGCAAAAGTAGGCTGCAATTTGATGGGGTGGCTATGAGTAAGAAATCAAGGATGATAGATTGCTGGCTGAGTCGGCGTTGCGCAAAGCATCTTCCTTGGTGATCTCACCATTTTTATACAGCTTGTACAAGGCCTGTTCAAAGGTCTGTGAACCAGACGATACACTTTGATCGATCGCATCACGAATTTTGTCGAGCTCATCATTTTTAATCAGCTCTGCGATCAGCGTTGTATTGAGTAACACTTCCACAGCAGGTACCAACGTGCCATGCACGTTGGGTACCAAACGTTGTGAAATCACTGCCCGTAAGCTCATTGCCATATCGGCGAGTACAGCTCGACGTGTATCTTGTGGGAAGAGATTAACGATACGGTTCAGCGTATGGTAGCTATTATTGGCGTGCAGCGTGGACAGGCACAGATGGCCGCTCTGAGCAAAGACCAACGCATGTTTAAACGTTTCACGGTCGCGTATTTCACCAATCATTAGCACATCAGGTGTCTCACGCATGGCATTTTCCAGGGCATTGCCATAGGAAAGCGTGTCGGTACCGATTTCACGCTGATTAACAATAGATTTATTGTGTTGAAACAGGTATTCGACAGGGTCTTCAATGGTCAGGATATGGCCGGTGGCAGTGTTATTGCGATGCTCAATCATGGCCGCCATTGTGGTGGATTTGCCCGAACCAGTCGCACCCGCCACCAATATCAGGCCACGCTTTTCCATAATGAGTTGGTTTAAAACCGGTGGCAGATTCAGTTCCTCGACGTTAAGAATATTGAACCGTATATAGCGAATGACAATGGAAATGGTGCCTCGTTGGCGGAAAATATTGACCCGATAATTTCCGGCATCCAACAGACGATAGGAAAAATTCATTTCCATGCTGGATTCGAACGTCGCAATTTGCTCCGGTGTCATTATTTCATAGGCGATGCGCTCAATCGTTTCGCTATCAAGTTTCTCTGTGTTCACTGGCATAACCACGCCATTGATCTTAATATTGATTGGTGCACCAGCGGAGAAAAAAAGATCAGAAGCCAGTTTGTCAGCAGCTAACTGTAAAAAAGGTGTAATGATCATAATTTTCCCCCCGGGTTAAATCAGGCTTTAAATTCCCCGTAGTAGCTCATTTATGCCGACTTTTGCCCGGGTTTTGGCATCCACTTTTTTTACGATCACGGCGCAATACAGGCTGTAGCTGCCATCCTTAGAGGGCAGGTTGCCGGATACGACCACCGAGCCAGCAGGTACGCGACCATAGTGCACTTCGCCAGTTTCGCGATCAAAAATCTTGGTGCTTTGCCCGATGTACACACCCATCGAAATGACCGCGCCTTCTTCCACAATCACGCCTTCGACAATTTCCGAGCGCGCACCGATGAAACAGTTGTCCTCGATAATGGTCGGGTTGGCCTGCACCGGTTCCAGCACACCGCCGATGCCGACTCCGCCACTTAAGTGAACATTTTTGCCGATCTGCGCGCAAGAGCCGACCGTCGCCCAGGTATCCACCATCGTGCCTTCATCCACATAAGCGCCAATGTTGATGTAAGAGGGCATCAAGACCACATTCTTAGCTATGAATGAACCCTTGCGCGCCGCAGCTGGCGGAACTACGCGAAAACCGCCTTCGCGAAAATCGCGCGAGTTGTAGTCGGCAAACTTGGACGGTACCTTGTCGTAATAATTGGTAAAGCCGCCCTTGATGAAGGCATTGTCTTCCATGCGGAAAGACAATAGCACTGCTTTTTTCAGCCATTGATGGGTTACCCACTGACCCTCTATTTTTTCCGCCACTCGCAGCGTACCGTGGTCGAGGTGGCCGATAACAGTGTCCACCGCCTCTTTCAGTTTTGCATCTACGTTGCGTGGTGTAATTTCGGCACGACGTTCAAAAGCGGGTTCGATGATCTGTTGCAGTTGTTCCATGATTTTCCTAGTCAAGTTTGCGGATAAATTCGGCGATACGTTGCGCGGCTTCTATAGTTTCACTCAGCTCTGCTACCAGGGCGATGCGGATAAAATTTTCGCCTGGATTTACGCCATGTGCATCACGCGCCAGGAAACTACCGGGCAACACCGTGACATTATAGTCTCGATGCAGATATTGCGCGAAGCGGGTATCAACTATAGGCACGCGCAGCCACAAGTAAAAACTGGCATCCGGCAGCGCCACCGGCAGCACGGGTTTCAGGATGCTGATAACCTGTGAGAATTTCTCCGTATACAGGCGACGGTTTTCGGCGACATGTGCTTCATCCTGCCAGGCGACGGTGCTGGCGGCTTGCACTGCCGGGTTCATGGCGCAGCCGTGGTAAGTGCGATACAGCGTGAATTTCTCTATTACCTTTGCATCGCCCGCCACAAAGCCGGAACGCATGCCGGGTACGTTAGAGCGCTTGGACAGGCTGAAAAAAGACACTAGATTGCGGTAATCGCTGCGCCCCAGGTGTTGCGCTGCTTGTAACGCACCGAGCGGCGGCGTATCGAAATAGATTTCAGAATAGCATTCGTCTGCAGCGATGATAAAGCCGTAACGGTCGGCCAAATCGAATAGCGTCTTCCATTCTGCAAGTTCAATGACACGCCCGGTCGGATTACCAGGCGAGCACACATATATAAGTTGCGTGCGCTGCCAAACTTCTTGCGGCAATTGATCAAAATTCAACGCGTAGTTATCTTCCGACAGGGTGTTGAGGAAATAGGGCCTGGCACCAGCGATTAGAGCTGCGCCTTCATAAATCTGATAAAACGGATTAGGACAAATTACGGTAGGGTTGTCACACGTACGGTCAATCACCGCTTGGGCGAAAGCAAACAACGCTTCACGGCTGCCGTTCACCGGCAGGACTTGTGATTTTGCATCCAGCGCAGGAAGATCGTAACGTTGCGCAAGCCAGCTGGCAATGCTGCCACGCAGCGCGTCACTCCCTGCGGTTGTGGGATAATTCGAAAGTCCCGCCAGATTGGCACTTAATGCGTCACTAATGAAGCGCGGAGTGGCATGTTTGGGTTCCCCGATGTGCAGGCTAATAGGTCTCAAGGCTGGGTTAGGTGTAACTGAGCTAAATAAATTGGCGAGTTTCTGGAACGGGTAGGGCTGTAGACGATCAAGATCAGGATTCATAATTTTTTGTTTAAGCTGAATAGGCACAATTATAAAGGCGTAGCGAGTGGCATCAAAACAAAAAATTTTGTCGGTGATAGGCCTGTTAAGTGGGGCGCTGGTGTGGGGACTGATGTGGTATCCCTATCGCGCACTACACAATATGGGGATAGGCGGCGAATTATCTACGCTGCTCAGCTATTGTATGGCAATGATATTAGGCTTGCTGTTCCTGGGGCCAATATGGCGCGAGTTACGAATTGCCGGATGGCTGAGTATTGTGTTGATGGCGAGTGCGGGCTGGACCAATTTAGGCTATGTGCTGGCGGTGTTGGACGGCGAAGTAATGCGCGTGCTGCTGCTGTTCTATCTCGCGCCATTGTGGACGGTGATCTTTTCGCGCTGGCTGCTCGGTGAAAAATTAAATCGTTACGGCTACGCCATTATCGCGCTGTCATTGGGTGGTGCGTTCGTTATGCTGTGGGATAGGCAGCATGGTTTGCCACTACCGCAAAATCAGGCGGAATGGATAGGTCTTTCAGCGGGGATTAGTTTTGCTTTAATGAATGTAATTGTGCGTCGTACGCAGCACCTGAGCGTGAATTTCAAAGTGGCCAGTGTGTGGTTTGGCACGATGCTGTTCACCACCGTGTTGCTGTTATACCAGGGTAATGTCATAGCACAATGGCAGAATATTCCATCGGATGCGTGGTGGCTGCTATGGCTGATTGGATTGGTTGTATGCGTCATTAGTTTTGCTGTGCAGTACGGGCTGACTTATCTGCCAGCCAATCAGGCTATTGTTCTGTTGCTATCCGAGCTGGTGTTTGCTGCCGTATCCTCGTATTTATTGGCGGATGAGGAAATGGGACTGCGAGAAATTATCGGAGCAGCGCTGATTGTTTCGGCCAGCTTGCTGTCTGGAAAATGCACATCACACAACGGAAAATAATTTTGGGGGAGTAAATGAATAAGGCAAAATTTATTACCTTTGAAGGAGTAGACGGGGCAGGTAAGAGCACCCATTTGGCCTGGTTTGCCGAGGCCTTGCGCAAACGCGGCAAGGAGGTGCTTGTA
This sequence comes from Candidatus Nitrotoga arctica, assembly GCF_918378365.1. NCBI lineage: Bacteria > Pseudomonadati > Pseudomonadota > Betaproteobacteria > Nitrosomonadales > Gallionellaceae > Candidatus Nitrotoga > Candidatus Nitrotoga arctica. The sequence goes on from NZ_OU912926.1 coordinate 1,728,472, forward strand.
ACGCGTGAGCCGGGTGGTACACCCTTGGGTGAATGTCTGCGGGACATTCTACTAAACCAACCCATGCACGCAGAAACGGAGGCTCTGCTAATGTTTGCCGCTCGCTTTGAACATATCGAGCAGGTTATCAAGCCAGCCTTGCAAAGGGGAATCTGGGTAGTATCCGACCGTTTTAGCGATGCCAGTTTTGCCTATCAAGGTGGGGGCAGGGGGATGAACGTGGCAAAGCTGGAACAATTGGAATGCTGGGTACATAAAAATTTTCAGCCGGATTTGACATTGTTGTTTGACCTTCCGGTCGAGGTGGCACGCCAACGCCTATCGAAGAATATAACCCTGGATCGCTTTGAACAGGAAAAAGACAACTTTTTCGAAAAGGTGCGGCAAGCTTACCTGGAGCGACGTAAGAAACATCCAGATCGCTTTGTGTTGATTGATGCTACCCAAACACCAGAGCAAGTTAAAGCAGATTTAGAGAAAGCAATCCTATTGGTCTGATATAACTAATAATTTAAAATTAACTATCATTGTATTTAATAATATTTTGAGATATTGGTTGGCTCTATGTGCAATTGAGTGGGTAATCAATTTCCGTTCGCCCTGAACTTTCAAATAGTCTTTGGGTAAATCAATGCCCAATTTAATTGGCTACTTTAAGCTGCCAAGCTGAGTGGCAAGTGACACATTTTGTTAAGATGTTAGACAGCATCTTCAAAATTTCTGGTGCTGGTGCTTTACTCTCGGCCGCTTTGGCTATTACATCCATGTCGCGGTGAACACTCATGCCTAGCAATTTTAATTTTATCGGCAGTTTTGCCATCAGTGCCGGGCTTGCGTCAGAAGCGACAACCATGCCTGCAGCACTGGAAGCTTTGATAACGCGCTGCATGTCGCCCTGATTCACGCCTTCTAGAATTCCTTGTGTTGCAGATAGCAAGCCACGCATTTCGGATAAGATCAAGTCACGTTCGCTAACTTGCAACATAACTGCAGTTCTACCATCGGTTCCGGCAGTAGTATTTCCACGAATAAAGAACCATGCGAATACGGCAATAGTGAGAACCCAAAGCAACAAGGCAATTGAAGCAAGTTTATTGGATTTCATTTTTAGTTTTTTATGCGGTTTATGAAGGTGCGAAATATAGAGAAAACTCGCACCCCTGTCTGTGCTAAAAGTCACATATCCACGACCTGTTTTGCCCAAGTATGCCTGAGGTCAAGCCAGCGGAAGTTCTCGATGCCCATCTGTTTTAAAGGTTGAAGCCGTGCTCTGGTGTTTACCTTCATGGCTGGCTAGCCGTTGAAGGTGTTGCAGGCGTAAAGATTGATGCAGTCTAGCCGATAGATGACAAGGAAAGTGGTCGTATGCTTTCCTTTGTTGTTTTGGCACCGCAAGGTGTGCGGTAGACGATGGATTTTCAGATGTACGTTTTACCGGGAATGTAGCTATGTCTGTCGATATCAAACCACCATCTTGTAGTGACGAAATGCGTAACGTGCGCGATGCGCTTGTGCAGAAACTGAGTAGCGATGTCGGCTTGTTTGCGCTCGGTGCTGCTGTATCGCACGTTGTGCAACTCACTGCGTCCGATGACGAAGCGGCCCATAATCTCGCGTATTACGTGTTGTCGGATGTGGCGCTGACGCAAAAGATTTTGCGTCTGTCGAACTCGGTGACCTATCGTCGGGTGGTCAACACGCCCGTAACGACTATCTCCCGGGCGATTTTTATGCTTGGTTTTGATACCGTAAAAACTAGCGCGTTGGCCATGCTGCTGGTCGATAGCTTGTCTAACCATAAGCATGCACAGAGTATTCGCGCAGAGCTTGCCGACGCCTTGCGTGCCAGCCTGGTCGGCCGCGAGCTGGCGCGCCGCAGCCACTACCAGGACGCGGAAGAAGCGTCAATTGCGGCTTTGTTCAAAAACCTGGGCCGTTTGCTGGTGGCGTCGCACGAACCCGCCTGTCTAAGTCAAATTGAAGTGCTCGTCGCCGCAGGCGAGCACAGTCCGGCTCAAGCCTCAGCCCACGTGCTTGGCTGCAGTTTTGAAGCTCTGGCCGAAGCGGTGCTGACTGAATGGAATATCCCGGCTACCATCATCCACGCGCTAAGTGCTGTGCCTGCCGGTAAGCAGCGGGTGGCGGGTAATCGTCAGGAATGGATGCGTCAGGTCGCCTCATTTAGTGTCGAGGCATCCAAACTACTCGCGCGCGCCGACATCGAAGTGGAGGCGGACGGTCATAAACTGCTGGCGCATTTTGGCGCAGCCTTAAACCTCGATACTAAAAAAATGCGCGAGTTGTTTGTCTCGGTTACCGAGGAAATGCGAGTACTGACCGAGAGCCTTAAGCTTGATGTGCCGGACATCAAGGCCGTCGACGCTGACAGCGGCATGCCAGACGTGTTGTTGATGGCGACTATGGGCGCGGACGCCAAGACTGAAGGTTGGCATCCCAGCGGCAAGCCGATCAATGCACGCGATTTATTGTTGGCCGGCGTGCAGGATGTGATACAGATGCGGGCGTTGGGCCGCAGTAAAGTCAATGAGCTGATCTTGCTGGTACTGGAAACGCTGTACCGCAGCATGGGCTTTCGTTTTGCAACCGTATGTTTAAAAGATACTAAATTGGGTCAATTCCGTGCCCGCGTTGCCCTTGGAGAAGGCCATGCCTCGCGCCAAGCGCGCTTTGTATTCCAGATGGTCCCGGAGCGGGATCTGTTCCATCTATCTATGAAAAATAACACTGACCTGATGATAGCAGACGCTAGCAGCGAGAAAATACGCGATCTCTTGCCTGCATGGCATCGCGCTCTGTTACCGGACGCGCGCAGTTTTATCGTGCTGCCGCTGGTGGTGCAAAAAGTACAGATCGGATTGTTTTATGCAGACCGTGTTTTGCCAGCGCTTGAGGGCTTGCCACCCGATGAGATCGCGCTGATCAAGGCTTTAAAGAGCCAAATATTGGCTGCGCTTAGCGGCACTTGAAGAGTGCTCGGTTCTTATCTTGCATAGCGCGTGAAACGTGAATGGAATTTTCTTTGAACTGTTGCTCGTCAATCAGATTGATATTGAATACGTCAGCCCCTGGAAATCATTCAAGGAATGAGCACAACGCTCAAAACACTCAACACCCTTTCGCAATGGTTTATCAGATGTACACTCCTTTATGAGTAGGGATGATAATTGGATTGTCACCTGCCTGAAAAATGAATAATCCCACAAAGAAGCTGAGAACCGCAATGAAGATACTCGCAAAAAATGCGGTCCAAAATCCAGATACTTTGAAGCCCGGAACAAGAGATGACACCAGAAGCATCATCAGTGCATTGATAACCAGCAGAAAAAAACCGAAAGTGATAAGTGTTAACGGTATGGTAAGCAATATGACGACAGGTCTAATGACCGCATTGGCGAAACCCAGCAACAGCGCCGATACAAACAAGGATTGTTTATTTGAAAAAGAAATACCGTGAAATATAAGGCCCGCAACCCATAGTGAAAGCGCAGTTATGCCCCAGTGAGCCAAAAATTCCATTATGTTATTCATCATAATCGGGACACCAACTTCGCTCCATCATTCTTTGCATTGTTCACTTTGGCAGAAACCACATGCTATGCAAATCTTTCAGTGCTCAGCGGGCTTTGAGCCCGCGTATAGATTTCTTCGGCTGCCGAGCCACATCTAATCCATTGCTTTCCGGTTTCTGCGAATAGGATCAGCAGTTTTCTGCGAATACTCCCTGAGTGAAACAGATCATTTTTCTTTCAACTGCCCCATCGTATTAAGCCAAGGTCGGGCATCTTTTTTCAACCATTCCAGCGACAATTGATCTTTTTTGATATAGGCATTAAGAAAGGCTGTAGTTACCTGTTCAATGGCAACTCCCATAATGGCGCGCTGAGTCGGAGAATTAACGGCTTCGCGCTTGGAAGATAATTCAGAATCATTCCCGCTATTGGATGATTTTTTGCCACGACGATTGCCACGCCCTTTACTCGATCCTTCACTGGTACTGCCATGTCGAGTTTGTTGAGCGTTGTCATCTCCTTCATTATCTGATTTAGCTGAATTATCATTGCCAATGACGGAATGAGATGCTCCCACCAATAATAGTAAATACTTATTTCCCGGTGGCATATATTGAAATGGGACCTGGTGCAACGATGGCGCAACTTTTTCATGGGCATCGCTATCTGTCTCGCTGGTTATGGATAGCACCGGCATATTAATATTGTGATAGCGCGCATTAAATTCCGAACCAGAAAAATCAGCATAAGGACTCAAGGCAATTGCCCCTGTTATGTGAACGGGCAATCGGGCAATGGAAGCGTTTGGAACGTTTTCACCAGCAACAATCATCGCTGAGCTGGCTCCGATATCAAAGCCAACCATCGCTATGCTAGACAAATCAATCTGTTGAAAAATAGAATCACCTGATTCGATACGTTGCTTCAGATATTGAATTGAATTCTTCAATACATTAAGGCGCTCGGATATCACCTCGGATGAATACCGTTCATGCCTGATAAATGTAAAATCGCCGCGTCGCGCTGCCTTTGACGACCAGATGTTTACATCATCTTCCAATGGTTGAAGAGAAAGGACGACATATCCTGATTTTGCCCATGCATTACGCATATCTGCTGCAGCGTCGCTGGATTCGCCGAGGCCTGGCATATATATAACTAATGGATATTTCCCTTCTCGACTGGGTTGAATAATGGTGATTGGACAAAACCCATTTCCAGTATTCAATGATGATTTGGTGATTGAGGTTGCATACGCAATTCCGGAATCGTACCCGCGGCTAGCAAACTGCTTGATTTTTTCATGGTCAATCTCTGGTTGTTTTGGGGAAGTCGAGCATCCATTCATCAGGATGGTAGCAAGGCCCGCTCCTATAATGAGGTAGAGCCTCGATAAACTAAAAATATCTAAAATGAGATTCATGGCAAGCCAAGTGTATTTGATGGGCGATTTTGCTGTTTCACCAATATCATGAGTTTTTGTCGCACTCATTGATACATCGAGTGGGTTACTGGAAGAACTGTTAAAGGTGCGGAATTTTTATGTCTCTATTTGCTGAATATTATCCTTCTATAAGGCTGAAAGCTTCTTCACAAATCACCCTATTTGAACATACTATCGTTGCCCATTGACTCGTTGTGTAAGCAAATGCAGCAAACACGAGCATCCTCATACTCCCCCCTGATAGGGAGTGTTAGAGTTTCCTCATCCATCAAAAAACCTAACTGGCAACATATGTCCACAAAAGTGGTTAAACATGTGATATTCAATCTCCTCATGCACGCTATCCCGATAGACGCTCATTTCTGATGCAACTGTTTGGAATCTCAATCGTGGCGACTCTTTCACTTCAGTATTAAGGATAACTGAGCTCAAGGCTTGCAAGTGACACGACTGTATAGGTCGCTGAATCAGTTTAATCATTATCATCTCCTGTAAATATTTGGAGTTGGAATAGCGTACCTGTTTTTAAGAGAAGTTTCCTTATGACTTATGAATTGCGATGATGAGTTTGGAACTGTTTATCGAATATGCCCTTCTGATCTTGAGTTAATGTGTCGTAAAACGCACGTACCGCTGCTGCATGTTCAGTCATTTTGATTTCCTGAGCTTTCACATAGCTGAGCCTTCGGTCGAGACGATCAGGAGTGCTCAGATTTTTCCAATCTTGAGGAGCAGGCGCCTCCATTTTGACAGGCTTTATTTTATTCAAAAATTCTGTCCATGATGCTTCCTGAGCAGAGGTTAGCTGAAGGGCGGTATGCAATACTGACATTCGGTTATCAAAATGTGCAGCGTAGCCACCTTTCTTACCCCAAGAATGCCTGCATTGATCTTTCGAGCCCATCTTTTCGTTGGCTAACACACTGTTGCTCAGTAAGACAGAGAGGCTTATGCCAAGTATGGTGCTAAGAGTTGATTTACTAATGTTCATGGTTTATCTCCTGAAATGAATTTTTCGGTTAACGCAGTAATGTGCGTGTAGGGTATCTTGAGGGGAAACTGTAAGCAAAATGTTTGCAACAACGAAGAAAATGTAACAGTTTGTTTCTGTAAAGAGATTACAAATATGCGATCAATATTTAGCAAAGACCAAACATGGGGCGTTGTAGAATCAATTAATTTTCATCAATAATTGCTGGGCGGCTCAAATTCCGGCTCGACCATGATGTAAGGCATAGTAATCAACATGGAAGAGACCCGGCTGCAACAGATCAAGGCATTTCTGGACGGGCATTGGATATCTTCCAGGTAAATTGCCGACGCGACTAATATCGTGGCGTAGATTTGGTTAACGAGCAGCTCGGCATCGATATGCCGAATAAAAATTCAGGTCGCTACACCAAAAAAGCTTAACAACAGGCCATAGACAACGGTTCCAGAAATGTGCATATTGCAATTCTGACGGATGATCTGTTCTGTCGTGCATACGTAAACTAGATGCATACTAACTTTTGACAAATACAGCGTACATATTAAGCCGAGCTGATTGCTCGCATCCAGGGATACCAACTCTTGTTAACCAAAGGAAGATATGATGAAAAAAACTATTACTGGAATAATGGTTGGCGTTCTGTCGGTTATTTCATTGTCTATTTCTGCCCAGCACCAGGGAAGGACATTGGGAAGGCCGTGAAATTCACAGGTTTGCTGAGCGTGATCTAAGAATATGGAGGCAAGGCAATTGGTTTCATGGTCGTCACGACGGACGATTTGGATGGTGGTGGATTTCTGCTGGCGTATGGTATTATTTCTACCCTACCCCAGTTTATCCTTACCCAGATCCGTACACGCCTCCAGTCACAGTAATATACCAGCAACAACCCCCCGTGATAATGCCGCAAATGAATGCTCCGGCGCAGCCCCAGTCGCCGGGTTATCCTGATCCTTATACACCTCCGGGCACAGTAACAATGCAGCAGCCTCTCGTGCTCGCGCCTCAAACAAATGCTCCGGCTCAGTCATCAGCTCAGTTCTGGTACTACTGTGATTCGGCAAAAGGTTATTATCCCTATGTGTCTAGTTGCCCAGAGGCGTGGCGGTCAGTTCCAGCTCAATCTCCACAGACAGTACCGAATTAAGATTGTCTCGCATGTTGTTAAATGCTGCGTGAATTGTATTCCGCATCGACGTTCGAGATACAATTCGAGATGCAGTTCGCAATTATGCGTTGAAGGTCGTCGAATCTACGTGCTTAAATAATTGCGATATAACCACGTGATCCAGTAACTGGGCAGACCAGGAAGAAACGCCGTCTTAGACGGCGTTAATGTTTATTCACCGGGGGGCGGTGGGGGCGGTGTGCCACTTGGAGGTCTCGGCGGCTGAATGTATTCAGCATTCGGCGGCGGCATGTAAACATTTGGAGGAGGAGGTAGCGGTGAAATCCCACGAGGCGGTGGCGGTGGCACGGAAGAACCAACAGAAGGCGACGATAGCGTTCTACTCGGAGCCGGAGGAGATACATAATTGCTATTCCTGACAGACTGCCGCGGATAATCCAAGCGTCCCGATACTGGGACACGATGGCCTTTCGAATACATACATTGTTGATAGGCGAAATCATAACGCTGCTGAAGGTTACGTCCTGAACTGTCACCAGTACCAGCCCCCATCATAGAACCAATGAGCAATCCAGATCCGGCACCCACGCCAGCGCCATTGTGGCCGCCTAACAATGCGCCCGCAGTGGCACCAATAACAGTTCCAACCACTGCGCTTTTTACACCACTATCGGCCGCTGCTTCATTCGCCGTGCGGCCACCGACCTGAGCGCTGGCATATTGCCTGCAATCGTCCTCATCAAATCGGAACTGGTCAAAGCTTTTTCCCGTACCCGGCAGCACGAGCATACCCGGACCAGTCGGTATCGACGTACATGCGCTCAGAGCCAGCACAGTCGTTGCTATTGATAATAGCCTAAATTTATTGATCATGGCATCGGTACCTTATCTAAAGCAGGTTGACCATCTGAGCCGGGCGCAGGTTGTGCTGCTACTCTCAGCCAACCTCCTGGGCATTGATTGACATAGGGATAGTAGGCCTTAGCATCGACACAGTAATACCACCAGGATCCCTGAACATCTTGCGACGAATTTCTTGGTGCTACTTGTGGGCTTATCTGTGGCCCGTCGTTTTGCTCGGTATAAATCGGCGCGGACTGTACCGGCGGGTAATAAGCGGGCACCGGCGAATAGTAGGGTGACCCATAGTATGGCGACCCGTAGTATGAGTACGGATAATATCCATAGTTAAAACCAATCGGTGCACCGAGATAGATACCCACGCGAGCTCCGCCGTGCCATCCGCCTCCGCCGTGCCATCCTCCGCCTCCGCGCCCACCATGCCCGCCCCCTACAGCAAACGCCGCTCCGCTTGTCGACACTCCCACTAACAAGGCTATGATCAAGGTTAAAGACAGACCAATTTTCGATGTCTTCATTATCTCTGTACTCCATAATTTAATATTCGCAACAATCCAATTTTCAGAATTGCTATCCCATAAACTTGAGAAACGATTTCACTCAAGTCTCCATAAAGCACATTTACATATCAAATATTAAGACAAAAAATTAATACTTAATTCCAAGCCACACACAGTGTTTCATGAAATGTTTCAACGGACATACTGGCAAAACGGGCACACAAAACCATAGCGTATTAACAGATGTTCGCAATAGTAATCAAAACTGTCATAGCCATTTTCTTCGCTGTCACAAATTGTGCTTATTAATTAAATAATGAATTTTCTCTATAATCCTGGCTGTTTTTAACAACCGATCTCATTAGTTAACGCAGTAGCGTCTATGAAGACCATCATGGAAGAGAATTGTAAATAAAGTGTTTGTACCAACACATAATATGTAACTGTTTGTTACTGTATGTAAGATATAAAAAATAAATTATTGTTGTATTATTATTAATAAACATCATGTTATGCAAAAATTCCGCATAACATCATTATGCCGCGTTACGTTACGTGACTTGGCAATATTAAATCTGATTACGGAAGATAAGGTGTTCCAATGGTGACCAATCATAACGAGAACTTGTGGTCGGATACAGGGATATTCTGATTACATTAGAGAAATAGTTAAGTTTAACTGCCTAGTCTAATTTCTGTTGTTACGGCAAACAGAATATCTATAATTCACGTACTCTCATCCAAAAATTAACCTCATCATTTTAGACTTCGGTAGTATTTCCAATGCGCACTGTTACTTAAACATATCCTGAGTAATTCAAGGAACTGGGTGATTTCGTGCTGGTTAATTCCGCCAGATCAAGTGACTATGGAAAAGCCGAATGGCAATAGGGAAAACCATGATGGTCTTGCTCGACGTATTGGGCGCAAACTGCACCTTGCAATCGATAAAAACAATAAGTTTTAAAGTACGAACCTGCTACGCATGATGCAAGCACGAGCACTCTATTACTTTCAATGCGCTTGCGATATAGAGCTTATCTATGCTCACGGTCGAATTGCCTTTCGGCATCAGCAAGGTGATTGATCAATATATGAGACAAAATATTCACACCAATACCTGCAAATATGATCGGAAGAAGGTAGAGCGCGACTGAAAGTTCTGATGTAAAAACTCTATCATCAAGCAACGACGGTGTTTTTGTCGCCATTTCTGACAAGCTCTGCAAAAGAACTACATTTACCCCTGAAATCGTAATCAGAATAACGCCAAATAGCAGCACTACTTTACGGGAAATGACTCTCCTCCACATCATATAAATGTAAATGCTAACGGGTAAGATAAATGAGAAGACGATCAGCAAAAAAAATTCGATTTCAACAAATATTGAATCACTCATTTTGAATTCATTTTTCCCATTGCAATCTTATTGGTTAAGCTTAAGGCGGCTCATCTGTCTTAAGCAACATAGACTACTGGAGCATGGGCTAGTAAGGCAAACGCTTCTGGCGCGATATATCAAGTTTTAACTGTTCGCGTTCTTCCGACGACATATTCTCCCAGCGCTCATGCATTTTTTTTCGTCGGGCGTCACGTTCAGTCGGTGACATTTTTTGCCAGTGTTCTTTCATCTTTTCGCGCATTTTATGGCGTTCTTCGGGAGGCATTTTTTCCCAATGCTCATGCATTTCCTTACGTTTTTCAGCGCGTTGTTCCGATGTCATAGTTTCCCATCTCTTATGCAATCCACCCTCAAGCTTATTTGAGGGCATGTTTTGCCACTTCTTGTTTATCTCCCGATGTTCTTCGGCGCGTTGCTCAGGTGTTTTATTTTTCCATTCCTTAAGAATTTTCTCACGGGCTTTGATCTGATCTTCAGATAATTCATTTTGCATTTGCTCGATACGGACAGCCTGTGCAGTATCGTCAATCGGTTCAACTGCTAACACAGGCATGGCGATACAAATCCCAACACCTGTTGCGAAAAAAAGTTTAAACAAGTTTATAGCCACGGATATTCTCAATAAATTAAGTGGATCGAAGATGCCTTACGAATGCAAAAATTCTTCATGATTAAGTTGCATATGTGATTTAACTAACGAAAATTCTGGTGTTGACGAATATGGTGATGCGCATGGTCGTGTGTATATTTTCAATGTTCATCTGGCCTGAAAACCATTGCCGCAAATTTATTGGTACATTAACAACTATGTCTTGTATGAATTGTCCGGTGAATATCTTTAGCGTTCACACAAAATGGATCATAAAATTTAACTGTAAGAAAAATATTTTTTCCAAGGACAGAATTGTAACAATTTGTTTCAACCAAGGCGTAGCTACACAATTCTTTACAGTTCAAACTTGAAGTTAGCTTTATGATGCCTGCCATGGATAACATACAACGAATTCTGATTATTGACGATGACTCTCGCTTACGCTCGCTGTTGCTCCGCTATTTGGGTGAACAGGGCTTAGCGGTGAAAGCAGTCGTTGATGGTAGCGAGATGGATAAGGCCTTAGCGCTAAACCGTTATCATCTTTTGGTGCTGGATCTGATGTTGCCCAATGAAGACGGACTGTCTATTTTGCGACGTCTACGCGGAGCAGGAGAAAATGTTCCGGTGATTCTGCTCACCGCCAAGGGCGACGAAATAGATCGCATCATCGGATTGGAAATGGGAGCGGATGATTATCTTCCCAAGCCGTTTAATCCACGCGAACTAGTAGCACGTATTCATGCAGTGTTACGCCGCAAAGGAATACAGCCGATTGGCGCACCGCAAACCGAAGAAAAAATAGTCACATTCGGTGTTTGTGAATTAAATTTGGCGACCCGTGCGTTGAGCAAAGCGGGTAAAGCAATTACGCTCACGACCGGCGAATTTGCATTGCTCAAGGTACTAGTCACCCATCCTCGTCATCCTTTATCGCGCGACAAGCTCATGGACCTGGCGCGTGGTCGCAACCATGATCCATTCGACCGTGCTATAGACGTGCAAATTTCTCGACTGCGCAAACTCATTGAGGCGGACCTTGCACATCCCCGTTTCATCCAAACGGTTTGGGGGCATGGATATGTGTTTGTACCGGATGGAATAAAGACTTGATTAATTTCCCAAAAACTTTGCTGGTACGTGCCTTTCTACTCATCATGGTGCTGACCATACTGTCTTTAACAGCCGCTCTGGCAATTTTCAATCAAGTCGAACGTGAACCGCATGCACAGCAGATGGCACAGTTGGTGGTGTCGGTGATCAATCTCACACGCGCTGCCGTTCTGTCCGCCGCCCCGGAATGGCGCTCCGCGCTACTCGACGAATTGGCGGATGTAGAAAGATTGCGTGTACAAATGGCAGATAAAAGTGATGTGCTCAGACCCTTGCCAGCCCATCCTCTTGAATTGCATTTGATGATGAAAAAAGTGCGCGAGAGCTTAGGTAAGAATACCCGCTTTGCTGCGGAACATAATGGTATGGAAGCTTTGTGGGTAAGCTTCTTCATTGGCAATGAAGAATTCTGGGTGGCCTTACCCAAAGAACACATCGAACATCCGGTATCGCAAGTATTATTGATATGGGGCAGCTTAGTTTTTGGCCTGGCCTTACTCGGCGCTTACTTCATTGCGCGTCAGGTGGCGTATCCCTTACAGAAACTTGCACAAGCGGCACAAAAAGTAGGCCAGGGTGCGACTCTGCAGCCGTTACCGGAACGAGGCGCACATGAAATTGTCGCGGTAACGCGCGCCTTTAATCAGATGTCCGCCGATCTCACAGCGAATGAACGTGAACGCGCTTTGGTGTTGGCAGGCATCTCGCATGACCTGCGTACTCCTTTGACGCGTGTGCGATTGGCCGCTGAATTTATCGCCGAGGAATCCCTACGCGAGGGACTTGCCGCTGATGTTGAACAGATGAATGCAGTCATTCAGCAATTCCTGGACTATGCGCGCCTAGATGAAGATGAAGTCGTTATCCAACTGAATATAAAATCACTCGTACGCGAAGTTGCGGAGCGATTTAAACAGCAAGCGAAATCGCTTACGCTCGAACTGCATGATATGCCTATGCTGCAAGTCAGACCATTGCTATTGAAACGCGCACTCTCCAACCTGCTGGATAATGCTATCAAACATGGTGGCGGCAAAATTACTTTGCAGCTCAAACAGGAAGAAAACCAAGTCAATCTAACTATAACGGATCGCGGTACGGGTATTCCTGCTGCGCAACACGAAGCGATCAAGCGACCCTTCGCCCGGTTGGAAACCTCACGCAGCAATGTCACCGGAACAGGATTGGGATTGGCAATTGTTGAACGTGCGGCACGTTTGCATGGTGGCGAATTTCGTTTGAGAGATAGCGCAGAGGGCGGGTTGGTGGCCCAACTAATTTTGCCGTGCGTCTAACCGTTCATTGCAATTAATAACTCTTATTGGTCGCCGCGCGAATCGTTCCTTCTTTCAACATATTTATGTGTCCAATTGCACCCCTATTGGGGCTGTATTTAAACTCCGACGAATCAGGGCGGTCACTAGAATCGTATTCCCAACGCCAGACGCGTCATGTCGCTGGCAGTAAAGTTTGCCTTGGGATCCCAAGCGAGACGAACGAACCACGGTTCCTGATCATAGGTCAACGCCACACCGGTGGCGTGAAAGAACTCGGAATACTGATCACTACGGCCTGCGCGCCTAAATAAGTCAACCGTCAGTCGAGACTGTTCGCCTGTTTGTCTGCGCAACACAAGGTGTGTAACACGTTGTCCGGTTCTAAGTCGGTCATCGTGAACTTGATACAGGGTTACCAAGTTGATGTGATCCGGGCGCCATCCAGCGCCGAGCAAGGTAGAGTCGTTCGGATCAAAGTTGAGATTGTAATAGGGTTTAAGATTAGTCCGTCCAAAACCGAGCAGCCCGAAGTAGGGTGCTTCTTTGCCATTGCTTAATTCCAGGGTCGCGCTGGCGCCCAGGAACCCGCGCGACGCGTACTGCCCTGAAGCAATGATTCTCCCAAAAGGCAAGGGGTACTGACGTTCATAGCCGACGCGCATCTGCTGAAATTCAGTGCCTCGCTGGTACTGACCGATCCAGAAAACATCATCTTCCCGGTTGCCGCGTAAATTGATGTCCACCGCTGAACGGCCTGCAGTCTCATGGTAGAAGTTTGGAGTCAATTTCCAAGCGATCGCATGTTCCACGCTGACCGGGTCGTTTGGCTCGATATCAGCCCGATCTTGAATGGCCTGGGTTGGGGAAGATACCAATATAACAATTGCCGCGACTAATACTACGTTCCTGCGCGATGACCAGTCCATCATCTACTGGATCAGACCGGGTTTTTCAGACTGCACCGGACTGAGATGACATTCAGTCGCATACTTTAAAGTTTTTCTGCTGGCAATCATTTGCCATCTTCTGTGCTTTTGCGATTTGTTGTAATGTCATTTGCTTTGAAACGATGTCGCGACTCTTCACGGCATCCCCATATCCCAACGCTGCACTAAGATTGAACCACATGTGTGCACGAACATAATCCAGGGCAACCCCTTTTCCTTCCTCATACATTTCGCCTAGATTGTATTGCGCATGCGCATTTTCTTGCACTGCTGCTAAGCGATACCATCTTCCTGCTTCAGCGTAATCTTGCGGGACGCCTTGCCCTACCTTATAACTCACGCCGAGGTTGAATTGCGCTTCCGCTTGTCCTTGGACTGCTGCTAAACGCCACCACTTGACTGCTTGTGTAGAGTCCTGCGCAACGCCTTGTCCTTTATCATACATATAGCCAAGATTGAATTGCGCCAGATTATCACCCTGCGCTGCAGCCAGACGATACCACTTGGCAGCTTCAAGGTAGTCTTGTGGGACGCTTTGCCCACTGTAATACATCAAACCGAGGTTGTTTTGCGCATTTGCATTACCTTGGGCTGCGGCTAACCGATACCACCTGACAGCTTCAGCGTAGTCTTGCGGGACACCTTGTCCTTTCATATAGCTCACGCCGAGGTTGAATTGTGCCTCTGCTTGCCCTTGTGCTGCTGCTAGGCGCCACCACTTGAATGCTTCCGTATAATCCTGCCCAAGACCTTGGCCGTTGATATACTTCAAGCCCAGATTGTATTGCGCATTCGCATTTCCTTGTGCTGCAGCCAGGCGATACCATTTCACTGCTTCTGCGTAGTCCTGAACAACGTCTTTCCCTTTGTCATACAAATAGCCAAGATTGAATTGTGCATTCGCGTTCCCCTGCGCTGCAGCTAGACGGTACCACTTCACGGCATCTACATAGTCCTGTGCAACACCTTGCCCATTTGCATATTTCAAACCAAGCTCGTATTGAGCATTCGCATTCCCTTGTGCTGCAGCTAAACGATACCATTTCACTGCTTCTGCGTAGTCCTGTGCGGTACCTTGCCCATTGGCATACTTCAAACCAAGATTGAATTGCGCATTCACATTTTCCTGTGCTGCTGCTAAGCGATACCACCTGACTGCTTCAGCATATTCTTGCGGGACGCCTCGCCCTTCGTCATACATCACGCCAAGGTTGTATTGCGCCAGCGCATCCCCCTGCGCCGCTGCTAGACGCCACCATTTGAATGTTTCTGTGTAATCTTGCGCAACGCCTTGCCCGTTGGCATAGTTCAAGCCGAGATTATATTGTGCCTCTGCGTTCCCCTGCGCTGCAGCCAAACGGTACCACTTCACGGCATCTGCATAGTCCTGCGCAACACCTTGTCCGTTTTTATACCGATGACCGAGATTTATTTGCGCCCTCGCATCTCCATGCGCTGCAGCTAGGCGATACCATTTCACTGCTTCTGCGTAATCCTGAGAAATACCTGTCCCGTTCTCATACATCAAGCCGAGATCGTATTCCGCATTCGCATTCCCCTGTGCTGCTGCTAATCGATACCATTTAATTGCTTCTGCGTAGTCCTGCGAAACACCTTTCCCTTTGTCATACATATAGCCAAGATTAAACTGCGCTTCCGCATTTCCATGTGTTGCAGCTAGACGGTACCACTTCACTGCTTTTATGTAGTCACCGCGCTTATACGCAGCCAAGCCATCTTCGAATGGAGACGTCCACGCTGTACCAACATTCAACAGTAGCGCAGTAAATATACAGAACAGCAGTTGTTTCATTGGTCACCTCATTGTGCAATAGCGAATGGTGGCTTAGATCAGGGGGCATGAGGTCTTATGCAAGTAACGTCAATACAGAACCAAGGAGGGCTAATGATGGCAATAAAACATAGTATGCGTATTGGTTTGTGCGTAGCACGCTGCAAGACTTCCTAATCATAAAATATTTGCGTACATACAGCCATCGACATTAATTGGCCGTGATAACCAGACGCTATTTTTTGGAACTTAAGTAACTGTTGGCTCTGATGATTGTTTGATGGGTGCATGAAATCACAGCGAGTTGTGAAGGTAACTGAAGATTAGGTATCTTCAGATTTTATAGATGAAATAGAAATGCAAAATTGCAAAGGGACTGCTAAGTTTGCAGCCCTTTTGTGCTTTATGCCCTTAAATTATTTGACGGCAGTGTCTTTTTCACATTTTTCAAAAAGCTGTTCTTAGCTGCGCCGGCCAATTTTTTCTCGGTGGCTTGAATGCCATATGCGGTAAGTGCAAGATCCTTGTTACACTTTTTCAAGAAACTGTTCTTGGCAGCACCAGCCAGTTTCTTTTCGGCAGCCTTGGCATCGCAGCTGCTGCCAGCAGCGAAAGTTAGGTTGACGGCAAACGTACCCAATACAGCAACAATCACGATCTTCTTCATTGACGGTCTCCTCAGGTTGTTGAGCTTATGCACAGGATTAATCATGGACTTATAACCTTACCGGAACATGACAGGCATAACAAGAGGCAGATTCTCGCGCCGCAAGCTCCAGATCCCAAAGCGTGCTTTACCGAACATACAACATTCTGTGTGTAATGGATAATTCAACAGTACGTAAAAGCTCGTAACCCGAATACTAAAAAATTGCGTTGGGGGCGGCCAGCGACCTCGGAACAAAAACACATAGCGCGATGGATCCCGCGTTTTTCCGCCAATCGCCCCGTACGCGAATACACTGAACAACACTTGCGAATAGAGATCCTTTTACAGAGTGAAGAAAGAGTCATCTATGAAGCCACTTAACCCATGCATCCTGACGATCAATGGCGGCTCATCAAGCATCAAATTCGCGCTGTACCAGTTTGGCAAAACACTGGAGCGAGAACTTTATGGAAGTATAGATCGCATCGGTTTGAGCGGGACCAATCTGACATTCAATTACCCGACCACAAATCATCGGGACAGCAGACACTTCGCCACCTCCGATCACAAATCGGCGGCTAATTTCCTGATTGATTGGCTCGAAGAACAGAATAGTTTCGAATGGGTTCGAGCGATCGGACACCGGGTGGTTCATGGTATGAAACACACTATGCCCGAGTTAGTAACGAAAGATCTATTGGATGAACTGCATTCCATCAGGCCATATGACCCGGATCATCTTCCCTGCGAGATCGAACTGATCGAGGCGTTTCGTCAGCGTTATCCGAAGCTACCACAATTGGCCTGCTTCGATACGGCGTTTCATTGCGACATGCCGCGCGTGGCTAAGCTGCTTCCCATCCCACGCCGCTACGAGGCGAAAGGAGTTCAACGTTACGGTTTCCACGGTTTGTCTTACGCCTATCTCATGGAAGAACTCGCGCGACTCGGTGACCCGGCTGCAACGACTGGCCGAGTGATCCTTGCGCACCTCGGAAACGGTGCAAGCATGGCCGCTGTGCGCGACGGCAAAAGTGTAGACACCAGCATGGGGTTCACGCCGACGGCAGGATTTCCCATGAGCACCCGCTCCGGCGATCTGGACCCGGGACTGGTGAGCTACCTGGCGCACACTGAGCGAATGACCGCGGCGCAATTTCATCAAATGGTGAACCACGAGTCCGGGCTGCTCGGGGTGTCGGAGATCAGTTCCGATATTCGAGACTTGCTTGAGCAAGAAGCCACTGACGTCCGGGCGGCGGAAGCTTTGGCACTTTTTTGCTATCAGGCAAAAAAATGGATCGGCTCCTTCACCGCGGCGCTCGGTGGATTGGACACGCTCGTTTTCGCAGGAGGAATTGGCGAAAATGCGTCGCAGATCCGCTCCCGGATCTGCGACGGGCTCGGCTTTCTCGGCATCGAACTAAATCGGAAACGCAATGCGGAGCATGCACAACTAATTTCCTCGGATGCGGGTCGCGTCAAGGTACGAATTATCCGCACCGACGAGGCACTCATGATCGCCAGGTCTGTCACTCAGGTTATCGATCTCACTTCAATTCGGTAAATTTATATCATGAAAATCAATACACTCACGTCTGAATTACTCCACAAGATGGATGCCTACTGGCGCGCCGCCAACTATCTGTCGGTAGGACAGATTTATCTTTACGACAATCCCCTGTTGAAACGGCCGCTGACGCTCGCGGATGTGAAGCATATGCTGCTGGGACACTGGGGCACAACTCCCGGGCAGAACTTCATTTATGTGCACTTGAACCGCGTCATCAAGAAATACGACCTTGACATGATCTATGTATCGGGTCCCGGGCACGGCGGCCCGGCTATCGTGGGCAACACGTATCTCGAGGGTACGTACAGCGAGATTTATCCCAATATTAGTCAGGATGAGGCCGGGTTGCGGAAGCTCTTTCTTCAGTTTTCATTTCCCGGTGGTATTCCCAGCCATGTATCTCCGGAATGCCCGGGCTCGATCCACGAAGGTGGCGAGTTGGGTTATTCGCTCAGCCATTCATTCGGGGCGGTGTTCGATAATCCGGATCTGGTCGTCGCCTGCGTCGTAGGCGATGGCGAGGCGGAAACCGGACCGCTAGCCACGGCGTGGCATTCAAACAAGTTCCTTGATCCGGCCACCGACGGTGCGGTGTTACCGATCCTGCATCTCAACGGCTACAAGATTTCCAACCCGACTATCCTCGCCCGCATCACACGTGAAGAGTTGGAACAGTTGTTCCGCGGGTATGGGTGGACGCCAGTGTTCGTCGAGGGAGACGAGCCGGAGCTGATGCACGAGGCGATGGCCAGGGCGCTCGACACCGCCGTCGAACACATCAAGGCAATCCAAGAGGACGCCCGCGTTCGCGGCAACCTTAGCCGTCCGCGCTGGCCGATGATCATCCTCAATTCACCCAAGGGCTGGACTGGCCCTAAAGTAGTTGATGGTTTGCAGGTGGAAGGCACCTTTCGGGCGCATCAGGTTCCGCTCCACCCACGGGCCCATCCCGAGCACCTCGGGCTGCTCGATGCTTGGCTGAGAAGCTACCGACCGGAGGAGCTCTTCGATGAGCGAGGCCGCTTGAAGGCGGAATTGGCCGAGCTCGCGCCCAAGGGTCATGGACGCATGGGCGCCAATTCTCACGCCAACGGCGGCATGCTGCTGCGGGATCTGCGGATGCCGAACTTCCGCGATTATGCAGCCGACGTGCCCATGCCGGGTGTGCACGGTGTAGGTGACACGCGTGTGCTAGGGCCTTTCCTCCGTGACGTGGTGAAGCTCAATAGTGAGCAGCGGAACTTTCGGCTCTTCGGACCTGACGAGACGCTCTCTAACGGCCTCGGAGCTGTCTTCGAAGTGACTAACCGGCAATGGGACGCCGCGACTCAGCCGAACGACGAGTTTCTGGCGCCGGACGGACGGGTGCTCGACTCGATGCTCAGCGAGCATCAATGCCAGGGCTGGCTCGAGGGCTACCTGCTCACCGGACGGCACGGCGTCTTCAACTCCTATGAGGCGTTTATCCACATTATAGGTTCGATGTTCAACCAGCACGCCAAGTGGCTGAAAGTTACAGCAGAGCTACCGTGGCGGCGCAAAATCGCCTCGTTGAACTATCTTCTGGCATCTCACGTCTGGCGGCAGGATCACAACGGCTTCACCCACCAGGATCCCGGCTTCATCGATCACGTGGTTAACAAGAAAGCCGAGATCGTGCGTGTTTACTTTCCGCCGGATGCAAACTGCCTGCTGTCGGTGATGGACCACTGCCTGCGCAGCCGTCATTATGTAAACGTCGTGATCGCTGGCAAACACCCGGCGCCGCAGTGGCTGGCAATGGACGCCGCCGTCAAGCACTGCACCGAGGGCATCGGCATCTGGCAGTGGGCCAGCAACGACCAGTGCGTCGCGCCAGACGTTGTCATGGCTTGCTGTGGTGACGTGCCCACGCTAGAAACGCTCGCTGCCGTTTCCATCCTTCGAGAGCATCTGCCCGACCTCAAAATCCGGGTAGTTAACGTCGTTGACCTCATGAAGTTGCAGCCACCATCAGAGCATCCGCACGGTTTGAGTGATATGGATTTTGACGAGCTTTTCACCAAGGACAAGCCTGTCATCTTCGCCTTCCATGCATATCCGTGGTTGATTCACCGGCTGACCTACCGCCGCACTAACCATGACAACATCCATGTCCGCGGTTACAAGGAAGAGGGCACCATCACCACACCCTTCGACATGACGGTGTTAAATGATCTGGACCGCTTCCACCTCGTGATGGACACCATCGACCGCCTGCCTCAGACCGGCGACAGGGGTATTTACCTGAAACAGCAGCTCAAAGGTAAGCTGATCGAGCACAAGCAATATATTGACAAGCACGGGCAGGACATGCCGGAAATCCGGAACTGGAAGTGGAGCAGCCCCAAATGAATACGCAAGCACTTATAGAGGCCGGGAGGACGCTGGTCGCCAGCGACAATGGACTGCTTGGCAATGGATGATAGTTGCTCAAGCTGCAATAAATGATTTGCCAGGTTGAGGATTCCCCAAACCGAGGAGGTGCGGCACGTCTATCGGGTGTTGGTTGTGCAGGCGCATGAAAACTAATACACCAAACTCCCTGCGCGTGTACCTCATTCGGCACGGAGAAACCGAGTGGTCACTCTCCGGTCGGCACACTGGTCGCACGGATATTCCGTTGACCCAGAACGGAGAGAATGAGGCGCGTGAACTTGGCAAGCGCCTCCGAGACATCCCGTTTGCACATGTGCTGACCAGTCCGCTCAAGCGCGCACTGCAAACCTGTGAGTTGGTCGGTCTGGATAAAGTCCCGGAAATAGAAACTGATCTTGCTGAATGGGACTATGGCGATTACGAAGGACAGCGTTCTGTGGATATCCACAAGGAGCGGCCAGACTGGAATATTTATCGGGACGGTTGTCCTCGGGGTGAAATTCCCGAACAAGTTTCCGATCGTGTTGACCGGCTCATTGCCCGTCTGCGCAAGCTGGACGGAAATATCGCACTCTTTTCGCACGGCCATGTCGGGGCCGTCCTGGCCGCAAGGTGGATCGGATTAGCGGTGGTCGAAGCGCAGCATTTCAAGCTCGGCACAGCGTCGCTCAGCATTTTTGCCTTCGACCCCCACCACCCAGGTGTGCCGGTTATCGCATTATGGAATGCGGTCTCTCACGAAATATCAACCCAGTGCCTTCCCATCCCGCTAGCGGCACCATGACGACGAGACAGCGAACTCTTGAAAGATTGGAAAATAAGGGAGGAATTATCCTCTGCCAACTGATTCGTGCTCCCGGCAATCACTGCACGGTAAATCCGCCATCCACGGCCAGTGCTTGCCCAGTCACGAAAGTCGAACCAGGACTGCATAGCCAGAGCACGGCGTCGGCGATCTCCTCGGCTCGCCCCAGGCGGCGCATCGGCAGGTCGCGCAGGAGATCGTCCATCGCCAGCATTCCACTGTCCAGCATGTCCGACACCATCGGCGTGTCGATCGTGCCTGGGCAGACTGCATTGACGCGGATGCCGCGCGCAGCGTATTCAAGCGCCACGCTGCGCGTCAGGCCGATCACGCCGTGCTTGGAGCCGTGATAGGCGGCAAGTAGCGCGCGGCCGGTCAGCCCGCCAATCGACGAGCAGTTGACGATCGCGCCGCTGCCTTGCTTTCGCATTTGCAAAAGTTCGTGCTTCATACACGCCCAGACACCGCGCTGGTTGATGGCACTGATCCGGTCATAGTCCTGCGCCGATTGATCTGCAATCTCCGAGGCGGGGATCTGGATGCCGGCGTTGTTGAATGCGGCGTCGAGGCGGCCGAAGGCATCCACCGTGCTCTTCACCATGGCCGCCACTTGGGCTTCGTCGGACACATCGCAGACCACACCCATTGCCTTGCCGCCGGCGGCCGTGATTTCGTCAACGGCCCGTTGCAAGGCTGCCTCGCTCACGTCCGCCAGCGTGACGGCCGCTCCGGCCTTGGCGAATGCACGCGCCGTATCGAGGCCCATGCCGGAAGCGGCGCCGGTGACCAGTGCGACCTGCCCTGTAAAGTTGTAGGTAATGCTCATTATTTTTCCTTTAGTTGGAATCAAGGCTTCAAGGAAGCGTTGTCGATTACGAAGCGGCACTTCACATCGCCTTTGAGCATGCGCTCGCAGGCTTCATTTAAAAGTCCTGTCAGGAGCGGAGCACTCTCGCGATCTGGCCGCCGTCGGCAACGAACTCTGACCCTGTGCAGAACGTCGACTCGTCGCTGGCGAGGTAAACCGATGTCGGAAATTTTCTTCATTGCGAGTGTGTCGCGAGCGACGCGGTTGCGGAGAGGGTCGTGGCAAGAAGAAGGGCTGACGCAACAAATCGAAGCATGATTGGACTTTCTATGTGTTGAATCGCGGTTAGTGTTAGTGGTCTGACCAGGCATCGCAGAATCAGTTCGGAACGACGCGCCAGATCTCTCCGTCGTCGTTGGCGGTGTATAGATTGCCGTCGGGACCTTGCACCAGGGTGCGGGTTCGCGCTGAAGGCAACTCGACGCTCGCATCATTGGTCGCCATGCCGCGCGCATCCAGTTGAAGCACGGCAATCCTTTGGCCGCCCATCAAGCTCACCAGCAAGCGGCCAGTCCATGCTCTCCATTGTTTGCCGTCGAGAAACAGCGCCGAGTCCATGCCGCGACCGCTGCCGTTGTAGACCCAGCTTGGGGGCATCGCGTTGGGGAAGCGTTGGCTATCGGTCATCGGCATCGTGGTTGGGTCGCCCGCGTAGCCGCAATAGTTGTCGGGGCAACGTAATCCCGGCCGATTCTGTGGATCCCATCCTGCATTTCCACCCGCTACCAACGCAGTGACTTCATCGCTGTGATTCGGGCCGTGCTCGGCGGTAAACGGTTGGCCGGCGTTTGGCTGACCCTGCGGCCTGAAGGTGATGCCCTGCACGTTGCGGTGGCCGTACGTGAAGATGCGTGGATCGCCGCCGGCCGGCGTGTTGTTGCCCGGCGCCGCTGTGCCGTCACGGTTCACGCGCAGTACCTTGGCGCCGAGACGCTTCAAGTCTTGTGGCAGCGTTGCGTTGTGGTTGTCGCCGGTGGGTACGTACAGGAATCGATCCGGGCCGAAACGAATGCGCCCGCCGCTATGCGCGCCGGCGCCGCCAGCGCCATTGGCCGCATCCTTATATGCGATGTCTTCGATGATATCGGTGCGGTTTCCTACACTCGTGTAGTCGGCGTTGACGGTCAGGCGAACGACCCGATTGGTGCCCGGCTTGCGCAGGCTGGATGCCATGAACACATAGATGTCGCGTGTTCCCTTGGCGAAATCTGGATCGATCGCGATTCCGTGCACGCCGCTCTGGCCCTGGCAAAACAGATCCGGCGCCACGAGCGCCGATCCGCTGGTGCCGAACAGCCGAACCGTCTTTCCATCAGCGAGGCGTGCCGATACGCCGCGACACTTCTCGGTGAACAGCATCACACCGTCGGACGTGAAGGCGATGTCCCACGGGTTCTGTAAGCCGGTCATTACGACTGTGCGAGTCAGCTTCGGCGCTTCGGCTGATGCGGCGGAAAGCGATGCAGGCGATCGGGTTGCAGCAACAACGGCAACACAGCCGACGAGAAGCGTGCTTGCAATGGCGCACGCTAAAACCCGAATTCGGACTCGACTCATCTTGATCTCGTCCCCCGAGCCCAAGGTACGGTGCCTGGTGATGATAGGCAGGTTCATTGCATTACTCCCTGATGAAGTTGCTGGCGCCGGCTATGCAGATTCATAAGATGTCTCTCCCTAATGTGGTTGATTGGCGGCGGATGCGATCGGCGCCTCCACGTTGCGCGCATTGACGATGTCCACCGCTTCGGCCAGATCTGAAGGCTTGATAAAAGCGCCGATGTGAACGTCACCGACGTTGGCGATCCTCAGTCCATCCAGGCCGTCGGGGAGATTCTTGGCGTGAACGACTTCCTCGCGCACGACCGGGCCGTCTACCCTACTGAAGCTCACCGCAATACCGACCGCCAGCGCTATGCCCAAGTAGGCGAG
Organism: Candidatus Nitrotoga arctica; assembly: GCF_918378365.1. NCBI lineage: Bacteria > Pseudomonadati > Pseudomonadota > Betaproteobacteria > Nitrosomonadales > Gallionellaceae > Candidatus Nitrotoga > Candidatus Nitrotoga arctica. Next base: position 1,752,272 of record NZ_OU912926.1, read on the forward strand.
CGACACCCCAAGGCCGCCCGTCTGTTTCCGTGTGGACGGTTGCCGGAGCATCAGCCGGCGAACCCCGAGAAACAGTGCGAACGGCAAGATCAGCAGCACCGCCATCACAAGCGCGGCTACCCAGGCACTGACCAACCACGCCGCTGCTTTGCCCGCGATCCCATCCATGTTGGGCAACTGCCACCAGATCAGATGAACGAGTGCCGCCGTGATGCAGAAGGCGAGGACGGAGCCGCGTCCGCGCGCCGTCCTGCCAGTGGCGAGAAGGAACAAACCGACCGCAACGGTCAGCACGATCGAACGGAAGATAGCGAAAGTCACGCTCATCAGTGCATCAATCTGTTGTCGACCGTGCCGATGGCCGGCAAAGCCCGGGTGTGCAGGACGCAGCGTTCCTGTCACTCATCGTCGGTACCTCGACTTTCACTGCTTTGTCGCAGGAAGCGCGTAGGCCACCAGCTTGGTGCCCGCCTTCGTTCCATAGGCCGGTCGGCCGCCTTCGGCGACCACGACAAACTGGCGCCCGCTGATCGGGCTGCGGTAGGTTATCGGCGTCGCGTTGGCACTGGTGGCCAGACGATGGCTCCACACTTCCTTGCCGGTGGCGGTATCCAGCGCCCGGAACGTGTGCTCCGCCGCACCACCGATGAACACCAGACCGCCACGCGTCGTCACTGCGCCGCCGGCGGTCGGCGTGCCGATCGTGATGGGGAGCATGGTGCGCACGCCCAACTTCAGCGGGCCGATGTCACGGCCGGTGCCGAAAGGCTTGGACCAGAGCACCTTGCCGCTCGCCAGGTCAACGCCGGCGATCAGCCCCCATGGAGGCGCGGTGCACGGGCTTCCCAGCGGTGAGAGGAATTGAGCCCGGTATGCACCATAAGGCGTGCCAAGCATCGGCTGATCGGTCTGGCCGCCCGCATCCAGCCCCGGCGCAATCTTGAAATTGCGGCGCGTGGCCTCTTCGCGCGTGATCAGTTCGAGCCGGTCGGGAACTTGCGTCCAGTTCACGATCATGATGCCGCGGTCGGCGTCGAGAGAAATGCCGTTCCAGTTGATCCCGCCCATGGAGCCCGGATCGATCAGGATGTTTTTTCCCAGCGTGACCGGGGTAAACATGCCTTCGTAGAGCGAGCGCCTGAACTCGATCCGGCAGTAAAGCTGGTCGAGCGGCGTCATGCCCCACATGTCCTTCTCGCGCAGGGGCGCGCCGCGAAAAGCGGGCAGATCGCTGGATTCGGGCTGGGTCTTGGCCAGTCGCTCGCCCGCGGCGACAGCGCTCTGCGGCGCTGGCAGTTCACGCACCGTTTTGATCGCCTCGCCGGTCCGGCGATCCAGCACGAAGATCTCGCCGCGTTTGGTCGGCTGGATCAGAGCGGACCGCACACCCTGTGGCGTCGGCACATCGGCCAGCGTAGGCTGTGAGGCGACGTCGTAGTCCCAGATGTCGTGGTGGGTGGTCTGGAAGCGCCAGCGCATTCGGCCGCTTTCCGCATCGAGCGCGATGACGGCGCTGCCGATGCTGTCGTCGAACGGGCGACGCAGCCCGCCGAACGCGTCGGGCGTCGCGCCACCCATGGGCAGGTAGACCAGGCCGAGCGCTTCATCGGCGCTGATCGGCGCCCAGCTGTTGGGAGAAGACGGTGTGTAGAACTCGCCTGGCGGCGGCGCACCGATCCGCTCCGGCGCACCGGCGTCATAGGCCCAGGCCAGCTCGCCAGTCACGGCATCGAATGCACGGATGACCCCTGACGGGCCGCCCCAATACTGACCGTCCGGAATACCACCGCCGACGACGACCTTGCCGCGGATCACCTGAGGCGCCGAGCTGACGTAGAAAAGTCCGTGCGGGTATGGCGCAATGCCGGATTGCAGGTCCACCGACCCCTGATTGCCAAAGCCTGGGCAGAGCTGGCCGGTCTTTGCGTCGAGCGCGACCAGCGTGGGGTTGTGGCTCGGCGCGAAGATGCGCTCGGCACAAACGCCACTGGCGTCGGGAACCTTGTAGTACGCCACGCCCCGGCAAGGCTTGCCGGAAGGCTGCTCGCCGCCAGAGACGTTCTGGCGCCAGCGGACCTGTCCGGTTTCGGCGTCGAACGCGTGAACGCCGTTGTTGCCGTCGCAGGCGTAGAGCGTGTCGCCGATCATGAGGGGCGTGACCTGCAGCGCATTCATCGGGCCGGGCACGGTGGGCGTCATCTCGGCCTCCCAGACCTTCGTCAGGCCCGCGACGTTGGAGGTGTCGATCTGGGCGAGTGGGCTGAAGCGCGTACCGCCTTGATCGTTGCCATACGCCTGCCAATCATCGCGGTCGATCTTCGCAAGCGGTTCGGCCAGCCTGGCCGGAGCCTGCGCCTGCATTCCTCGCCGCAGCGCCGGAAACTCGGGGTCATCCGATCCGAGGGTGTGACCGGCGCTACCCAGCACGACCGCGGCGATCAATCCGCCGCCGAAGGCTGCCCAGCCGCGGCCGCGCCACAGTGGAAGCCAGTCCGTTCGAAGCCGCCTGACCGATGGCAGTAGCAACAACGCGGCGAGGACGAACGGTGCGATGAGCCGCGGCACGAGTTGCCAGCCGCTGTAGCCGACTTCCCAGATGCTCCAGGCAACGGTCCAGACCAGCATCGCGCCATACATCCAGACGCCCCGCGCGTCGCCGCGCCAGAGTAGGACGCTGCTGGCGATGAGCGCCACGCCGCTGATCAGATAGTAGAGCGAGCCGCCGCTTGCAGCCAGGATCACGCCGCCTCCGGCCAGTGCTGAGCCGAAGACAAGCAGGATCAGCGCAGCGATCCGGATGGGCCAGGTGCGGGGACCCGGCGACGGACGGTTCTTCGAACGCTTGTCCGCAGCGCCGAGCGCCGTCACAGCAGTTTCTCCGGCGTGATCGGCAGGTCGCGGATCCTCCGGCCGGTCGCGTGGAAGACGGCGTTGGCGATGGCGGCCGGAATGCCCACTATGCCCAGTTCGCCCATGGCTGCCACCTGGGATTCGTCGGATACGTCGCAGAGCACGCCGATCGCGTTGCCGCCGGCCGACTTGATCTCGTCCACGGCCTTCTGCAGGGCGTCCTCGCTGATGTTCGCCAAAGTGACGGCCGCCCCTGCATGGGCGAAAGCCCGCGCCGTGGCAAGCCCCATGCCGGAAGCCGCACCAGTGACCAAGGCAACCTGCCCAGCAAAATTGTAGGTAATGCTCATGATTGTTCCTCCCGTTGGGATCAGAGCTTCAAAGAAGCGTTGTCGATCACGAATCGATACTTCACGTCGCCATTGAGCATGCGTTCGCAGGCTTCGTTGATTTCATCGATGACCTGACGATCCTCTGCTGATTCGCATCTGTATCCATGCAATTTGAAAATCGCAACCTACGCTTTCATATCCATCACGTAGCGGTAGCGAGCTTTTTTTTCAATAACCTTTGTCCAAGCATCATCAATTCCGTTCATCAAGATTTTTGTGATCTCGGGCTTGATCTTGTTGAGAGCGCAGAAATCAATCATGTCCTGAGTTTCCTTGATGCCTCCGGTGTTCGATCCAGCCAGTGAGTTTCTATACAGCACAAGATTCATCTGACCGATCTCATTTGAATCGACGACATTACCGACGCCGACCCTGCAGTAAGTCGCATCTCTCTTCAAGAGCGGGATGAACCGATTGAGATCATGCTTGTAGGGAACGGTATCAAGAGCAAAATCGAATGCATGTTTAAATCTGGAGAAATCAGCTCCCTCCTTGTTTATGACGACGTCCTTGGCACCGAAGCGCCTTGCGTCTTCGACCTTGTCCGGTGACGTCGTGAAGACGGTGACTTCAGCACCGAGTGCGGTGGCAATCTTGACCGCCAAATGTCCAAGACCACCCATTCCCACAATAGCGACCTTCTTGCCAGCAGAGACTCCCCATCTAAGAAGTGGCGAGTAAACGGTAATTCCCGCGCACATCAACGGGCCTGCTTCAGCCAGGTCAATCGCGGCAGGAATATTGATCACGAAGTCTTCGTCTACGACGACAAAGGTTGAATATCCGCCTTGAGTAATCGTGCCGTCTCTATCTTTTGAACCATAGGCTTGGGTATTTCCGTTGAGACAATAACTCTCATGTCCTGCCTGGCACTCTGTACAAACACGGCAAGAATTCACCATCGTGCCAACACCGACACGAGCACCGACATTGAATTTGCTCGCACTTGATCCAACAGCAACGACTTCGCCAGCCAGCTCATGACCAACAATTTGGGGATATTGGATCTTTCCCCAATCTCCGCGGATCGTGTGGATGTCTGAATGACAAACTCCGCAATAGTGGATCTTGATAGCAACGTCTTTGGGGCCAAGAGTTCGACGTTGAAACTTCATCGGCCTATGCGGGCCAGCCGGAGAATAAGCGGCCATACCTTCTACGGGGTACGGGCCATTTCCAATGGCAACAACATTATTTGTGATAGCTGCATTCGCGGTTTGTAAATTCAAAAGGTTGGCAGCGCTGACGCCCGCTACTGCGGTGGCTGCCGATACCATAAACCCTCGGCGCGAGTGGCCAGCAGTTTCCATTTTATTTGTTCGATCTTTATCGTTTGTATTGCTCATTGTTTTCTCCTTTTTGTTCAGTAATTACTGCACTGTTTGACCGCCGTCGACCACCAGGGCATGTCCGACGACAAAGGAAGCCGCATCCGAACACAGCCATATAACGGCGTCCGCTATTTCCTCCGGTCGACCGGCCCGTCCGATTGGCTCCTCCGATACCACTTGCGCCCAACCTTCATCGGTTCCGCCGGTGAAGCGATCCATCATCGGAGTCGCGATGTACCCGGGGGCAACGGCATTGATGCGTATGTTCTGCCCGGCGTAATCGAGAGCCGCCGACTTGGTCAGTCCGATCACGCCATGCTTTGAGGCTGCGTATGCGGCCCCGCCTTTGATGCCAATAACCCCGGCGCCCGAGGAAGTGTTGACGATCGCTCCGCCCCCTTGCTTGAGCATCAGCGGGATCTCGTACTTCATGCAAAGAAAGACGCCACGAAGATTGACGTTCACTATACGCTCCCACTCGTCCTCTTCGAATTCCGCTATCGCTGCGTTTCTCTGTTCGACGCCTGCGTTGTTGAAGGCGAAATCCAGCCGCCCGAACGCATCGATGGTCTTGTCCAAAGCCGCCTTCACGTCTTCGGTTCGCGTCACATCGCACTTGACGGCGAGCGCGCGACCGCCTTGTTCCTCAATCAGGCGCGCCGTTTCCTGGCTGCCCAGTTCTGAAACGTCGGCAACCGTCACGCTCGCACCTTCGCGCGCAAACGCCAGCGCCGCAGCGCGTCCGATGCCGCTTCCTGCTCCGGTTACAAACGCGACCTTCCCTTGATAAAACCCATTCTCGTTCATTGTCATTTATTTTCCTTTCCTTGCTCATTGAACCAACTCGACTCGACGGCGCTCCATGCCTGCCTATTGGAGAACTATCCGAGCGGGTCAGATGACGCTGACGCTGTTGTGTCCGTCATGATTGTTTCCGTCACAACGCCGTCAGACTGGCGTTGTCGATGACGAAGCGGTATTTCACGTCCCCATTGATCATACGCTCATAGGCTTCGTTGATCTCATCGGCGCGGATCATCTCGATGTCCGACACAATGCCGCGCTCGGCGCAGAAATCGAGCATCTCCTGCGTCTCGGGAATGCCACCGATCGCCGAGCCGGCGATGCTTCGGCGCTTGAGGATCAGGTTCATTACGTTCGGCGAAGGGTGCGGCGTGGCCGGCGCGCCGACCAGGGTCATGGCCCCATCGCGCTTGAGCAGGACCACGAAGGCGTCTAGATCATGGGGTGCGGCGACGGTATTGAGTATGAAATCGAAGCTCTTGGCATGCGCGGCCATTTCGTCGGCATTGCGCGAGACCACCGCCTCATCCGCGCCCAGTGCTTTCGCCGCCTCACGTTTGGATTCGGACGTAGTGAAGGCGACCACGTGCGCGCCCATCGCGTGCGCCAGCTTGATGCCTATGTGGCCCAGTCCACCGATGCCGACGATGCCCACTTTCTTGCCCGGCCCCGTCTTCCAGTGGCGTAGCGGTGAGTAGGTGGTGATGCCTGCGCACAGCAGCGGCGCCACGGCAGCCAGCTGCGCCTCGGGGTGGCGAATGCGCAGCACGTAGCGTTCGTGCACGACGATCTGTTGTGAGTAGCCGCCCAGCGTATGGCCGGGCGCGTCCGGGGTTGGGCCGTTGTAGGTGCCGACCATGCCGTCACAGTAGTTTTCAAGGCCAACATCGCACTCCTCGCAATTCTGGCAACTATCAACGATACAACCGATGCCGACCAGATCATCGACCTGAAAGTCCACCACGTGCGCACCGACGGCGGAAACGCGGCCAACAATTTCATGTCCCGGTACGCAGGGGTAGAGTGTGCCGGGCCACTCGGAGCGTACCTGGTGAATATCCGAGTGGCACACGCCACAATAAGCGATGTCGATCTGTACATCGTGCGCGCCCGGCGCACGCCGGATAATTTCCATCGGTTCTAGAGGTTTCTCGCCCGCGTGGGCGCCATAGGCTTCTACAATCATCAAAGTACTCCTTATATAAGTAATCTTTCATCGCCCCACTTACTCAGGTCCTGCCCTGCTGGTGAGATGCCGTTCCAGCGCATCGCCTGCGCGCCGCGCAGCATCGGCATCCACCCGGTCCGCCAGTACTTGGGTAAGTTGGCGCAGTTAGTCGGCTGTGATGCCCACGTTCATACTAATGCGCATGTGCGCTTGCAATTGCGATTCGGCCCCTTGCAGAGCGGACAGCATGCCCACCGTAGCGAGCTCGCGACTGGGCCAGTCCAGGTTGTCGCGGTCAAAGATATCGCCGAATAGATGGGTCTTTCGGTCTGCTGGCGGCCCGTAGTTGCCGCTGATGCTCATACAACCAAAGCCCAGTTCCGACACCTCCAGGCCGCCCAGTTTACGAGTTTGCATACTTTCCTTTCCGTTCCACCGACTGTGCAGCTGCTGGGATTGCCCCCGACGCTGCCGCAAAAGGTAGCGCCCCGACGGCGACGGTACTGATTACCTTCAGGAAATCGCGTCGGCCGGAAGCCGAGCCGGACAGCTCTTCTGTCGTCTCATGGCTGTTATCGGATGGCATGTTCATGTTTGATACTCCTGCTGATAAATAAAAGGGAGGGACTGAAATGGAAAAAACTTTTTTAATTTATTAGAAAAACTATGTAAGCCATCTTTTCAAGAGTGTCTAGATCGAATGGCATAAACATACCTTCCTAAAATTACTTCAAATAGGCTCCACTTAGATCGCGTCAAGAGAGACTTCCAGTAAAAAAAGAGACTGAGGCTATCTGAACTCTATAGCAAGAAGTGGGGCGATACAGGATAACGAGGTGGCATTTTGGGGTATGTGCGGTAGGTCACAATTTGAGTAAATTTTTCCTGAAAGCTGACATCTTACTCATGGGAAATACTACGAAAATATGATATCAACTATGCGATCCATCAGTATGAAAGCCAAATGAAGCCTAGCGCTATGCAGCGTTTTACTGCGCGTGGCTGACGCAGTTGAATCAAAGCGACGCTGAGATGGATTCAGGCTACTCTTCATGTCATGGCAGTCTTGAAAAGCCGTCCAACTGATCGTCAATGCGCGCTGTCGCTCCACCACCTACGATACCCCATCGCCACGCACCGTCGCGGCAAGCTGTTGCGCTAGCCGCGGCTCGATCATAGATTTTCACGGCACAAGACTGAACCCCATACTGTGGTCCAACATGGCGAAACCTTCGCTGGCGAGCATCACGCTGCGCCGGTAGATATTTAATGGAACCTGCTTGGCCTGCGGCAATATCATGCCAAAACAAATCGCTACTTAAGCTGTAGGACTCCACTATAGCCAATCGATCTCAGTTCCCACGGGCGTGGAAAGTGCTCGGTAAATCACTATCTTGGCATGCACTCGGACAATATCAATTTTTACATTTCCTTTATGCCTGACAGGCAAATCTTTACATAATTTTTATATCGCTTCCTCTAATATGCTCATCATCAAAATAACCTGGACGGGAGTGATGATGGACATTGTCTTTATTTGTGCAATCGTGATGTTCCTACTGGTGACCTGTGCGTTCGCTGTGGGGTGCGCCAAGCTGGAGGAACGTCAATGAACACGTTTTATGTTATCGGCGCGGCCGTAGCGACTGGATTGCTGGTGTATCTGGTGGTGGCATTATTGAAAGCGGAGGATTTGTAAATGACTACGCAATCGTTCCTTTTGCTCATCGCGTTTCTGGCTGTGTTGCTGGCGCTGGCCTATCCCATGGGTCTCTATCTGGCAAAGGTCGGTAACGGTACACCGATCCCCGGTCTGGGCTGGATGGTCAAAGTAGAAAACTTTATTTATCGACTCTCTGGCATCACCGCAGATTCAGTGATGAGCTGGAAAACCTATGCCATAGCGCTGGTGGTATTCAACGCACTGGGCGCCATAGCCGTTTACACAGTGCAGCGTTTGCAAGCCTGGCTACCACTCAACCCGCAAGCGCTTGCCAATGTCAGCCCGGATTCTGCATTCAACACCGCGATCAGCTTTGTCAGCAATACCAATTGGCAGGGGTATGGCGGCGAATCCACAATGAGTTACCTGACTCAGATGCTGGTGTTGACCGGACAGAACTTCTTCTCAGCAGCGACCGGGATGGCGGTTGCATTCGCGCTGATTCGTGGTTTTTCATCGCGTTCGGTCAAAACTATCGGCAATTTCTGGATCGACATTACCCGCTCGACGCTGTATGTGCTGCTGCCTTTGTCGATAGTCTTTGCCGTGTTTCTGATGGGGCAAGGCGTGATCCAGAATTTTTCTGCCTACAAGGATGTCACGCTGCTCGATCCGGTAACGTACATGCAACCCAAGAGTGGCCCGGACGGCCAGCCCCTGAAGGATGCGAAAGGCAATCCGGTGCTGGAAACCTTGACCGCGAAGACGCAAACGCTGGCCATGGGTCCGGTTGCATCGCAGGAAGCGATCAAGTTGCTCGGGACCAATGGCGGCGGCTTTTTTAATGCCAACTCGGCACATCCTTACGAGAACCCGACAGCGCTGTCCAACTTCTTCCAAATGTTGTCGATTTTCCTGATTCCCGCCGGAATGTGCTTTGCGTTCGGCCGTATGGTGGGCGATATACGGCAAGGGTGGGCCGTGCTGGGCGCGATGACGGCGATATTCATGGTGACGACAGTCGTCGTGCTGATCGCAGAGCAGCAAGCCCACCCGGCACTCCACGCGCTCGGCGTCGATCAGGCAGCCAGTGCACTGCAATCAGGTGGCAACATGGAAGGCAAGGAAACACGCTTTGGCATTAGCGCATCGGCATTGTTCGCTGCGGTCACGACGGCAGCCTCGTGTGGCGCGGTGAACGCGATGCATGATTCCTTCATGCCGCTCGGCGGGATGGTGCCCTTGGTGCTCATGCAGTTCGGCGAAGTGGTATTCGGCGGCGTCGGTTCCGGTTTGTACGGCATGCTGATTTTTGCGATTCTGGCGGTGTTCATTGCCGGCTTGATGATCGGCCGCACGCCAGAATATCTCGGCAAGAAAATCCAGTCGTTCGAGATGAAAATGACGTCGATCGCGATTTTGGTGACACCGGTACTGGTGCTGGCTGGTACCGCGATTGCCGTCATACTCGACCCCGGCAGGGCCAGCATTGCCAATCCCGGCGCGCATGGCTTTTCGGAAATCCTGTATGCATTCAGCTCGGCAGCCAACAACAACGGCAGCGCGTTCGCCGGCTTGTCGGCCAATACGCCGTTCTACAACATCATGCTAGTGATCGCAATGTGGTTCGGCCGCTTTGCAATGATCGTGCCGATCCTGGCGGTGGCCGGTTCGCTGGCAGCGAAGAAACGCCTTGAAGTCACCGCTGGCACGATGCCGACGCATGGTCCCTTGTTCGTTGCATTGTTGGTCGGCGTCGTGGTGTTGGTTGGCATCCTGAACTATGTACCGGCGCTTGCTCTTGGGCCGATTGTCGAACACCTGCAACTTTTCGCACATTAATCAGGACACCTGCCATGCATATGCCAGAATCCAAGACGGCGACAGTCATGTCGCGCAAAAGCTTGACGCTTTTTGATTCCACATTGATCGGCCCAGCCATCATCGATGCGTTCAAAAAACTGCACCCACGCACGCAGTGGCGCAGCCCTGTCATGTTTGTTGTCTATGTCGGCAGCATTATCACCACCTTGCTGTTTATCCAATCCATCACCGGCAAAGGCGAGGCGAGTCCCGGCTTTATTCTCGCCACTACGGTGTGGTTATGGTTCACCGTATTGTTTGCCAACTTCGCCGAATCGATGGCTGAAGGCCGCAGCAAGGCACAGGCAGCATCATTGCGCGCACTGAAACAAACAGTCATGGCGAAGAAGCTGGTGACACCGCGGCATGACACTCCCTGGTTGCCCACTTCCGCATCTGACCTGCGCAAAGGCGATACGGTGCTGGTTGAAGCGGGTGACGTGATTCCTGCCGACGGCGAAGTGATCGAAGGTGTCGCATCGGTGGATGAAAGCGCAATTACCGGCGAATCCGCGCCTGTGATTCGTGAGTCGGGCGGCGATTTTTCCGCCGTCACCGGCGGCACGCGCGTACTATCCGATTGGCTGGTCGTGCGCATCTCGGTCAATCCCGGCGAAGCATTTATCGACCGCATGATCGCCATGGTTGAAGGTGCTAAACGGCAGAAGACGCCGAACGAAATCGCGCTGACCATTTTATTGGTCGCGCTTACCATCATCTTTTTGGTGGTGACCGTCACCTTGCTGCCGATGTCGCTGTTTTCAGTCGAAGCGGCCAAGGCGGGTGAGCCGGTCACGATTACAGTATTGATTGCGCTATTGGTATGTCTGATCCCGACCACGATCGGCGGCTTGCTATCCGCCATCGGCGTGGCCGGCATGAGTCGTATGATGCAAGCCAACGTGATCGCGACTTCAGGCCGTGCCGTCGAAGCGGCGGGCGATGTCGATGTGCTGTTGCTGGACAAGACCGGCACCATCACGCTCGGCAATCGTCAGGCATCCGCATTCATGCCGGCGCCCGGCATTACCGAAGCACAGCTGGCTGATGTCGCGCAGCTGGCATCGTTAGCCGATGAAACACCGGAAGGACGCAGTATTGTGATCCTGGCCAAGCAGCGTTTCAATATTCGCGAGCGCGAGATGGCAGAACTCAACGCGACATTCGTGCCGTTCACGGTCCAAACTCGCATGAGCGGCGTTGATATCGGCGAACGTGCGATTCGCAAGGGTGCGGCCGACGCGCTGAAAAAATACGTCGAATCGCTGGGGCGTCCATTCCCCGCCGAGGTAGCCAGAACGGTGGACGATATCGCGCGTCGCGGCAGTACCCCGCTCGTTGTGGTGGATGATGGTCGTGTGATGGGGACAATCGAATTGAAGGATATCGTCAAGGGCGGCATCAAGGAACGCTTTGCCGAATTGCGCCGGATGGGTATCAAAACCGTAATGATCACCGGCGACAATAAGCTGACCGCCGCTGCGATTGCGGCTGAAGCCGGCGTCGATGACTTCCTGGCGGAGGCGACACCGGAAGAAAAGCTCAAGCTGATCCGTAGCTATCAGGCGCAAGGCCGCCTGGTTGCGATGACGGGTGACGGCACCAACGATGCACCGGCGCTGGCGCAGGCTGACGTGGCGGTGGCAATGAATTCTGGTACACAGGCGGCGAAAGAAGCCGGCAACATGGTCGATCTCGATTCCAATCCGACCAAGCTCCTGGAAATCGTCGAAATTGGTAAGCAGATGCTGATGACGCGCGGTTCGCTGACCACGTTTTCGATCGCCAACGATATTGCCAAATACTTTGCGATCATCCCGGCCGCATTCGTGACCACCTATCCGCAATTAAAGGCGCTCGACGTGATGCATCTGACCAGTCCGTCGTCGGCCATCATGTCGGCGGTTATTTTCAATGCGCTGATTATCGTGGTGTTGATTCCGTTGGCTTTGAAAGGCGTCAAATACCGTGCGGTCGGCGCGGCATTGTTATTGCGCCGTAATCTGCTGATTTACGGATTGGGCGGCATTCTGGTGCCGTTTGTCGGAATCAAGCTGATTGATATGACACTGACCGTTTTTAATCTCGTTTAGGAGCTTCACATGATATCCATTCTTCGACCAGCGTTCGTGTTGTTTGCCGCACTGACGCTACTCTGTGGTGTGTTGTATCCGTATGCGATCACTGGTATCGGGCAAGTTGCCTTTGCCAGTCAGGCCACAGGCAGCTTGGTGTTACGCGGCGGTCAGCCGGTAGGTTCTTCGCTGATCGGTCAGGCGTTTTCTTCTCCGAAATATTTCTGGGGGAGACCATCTGCCACCAGCCCGATGCCGAACAATGCCACCGCTTCCAGCGGTTCCAATCAAGGACCGCTCAACCCGGCCCTGATCGACGCGGTAAAGGGCCGCATCGATGCATTGAAAGCCGCCGATCCAGCCAATACCGCGCCGATTCCGGTCGATCTGGTGACCGCATCGGCCAGCGGCCTGGACCCGGAAATCAGCGTGGCTGCGGCGTATTACCAGACTGGTCGCATCGCGCGCGCGCGACAATTGCCTGTCGATGAAGTGCGCAGCATCATCGATCAACACAGAGAATCCCGGTATTTAGGTTTCTTCGGCGAACCGCGCGTGAATGTGCTTGCATTGAATCTTGCACTGGATCAGCGGCGTTAAATTGGTACTGTTGAATCGTAAAATAGGCTGAATCATCCCACTGACTTATGTATCCAAACAACGACCAACGCCCGGACCCGGATGCCTTGCTGGCGCAAGTACAAGCGCAGGAGCGTCGCGCCGCGCGCGGCAAGCTCCGCATATATTTCGGCGCGTCGGCGGGCGTCGGTAAAACCTATGCGATGCTGACCGCAGCCCGCAAGCTGCAGGCTGACGGCCATGACGTGGTAGTTGGTATTGTCGAAACGCACGGTCGCAGCGAAACCGCCTCGTTGCTTGAGGGGCTCGATGTTCTACCATTGAAGACCATCGATTATCGGGGCAAGGCACTTACCGAATTCGATATCGATGCCGCGCTGGCGCGCCGTCCTGTTTTGATCCTGATCGATGAGCTGGCGCATTCGAACGCACCTGGTTCACGCCATCCAAAGCGTTGGCAGGATGTTGAAGAGTTGCTGGATGCCGGCATCGACGTTTTCACGACACTGAATGTGCAACACCTGGAAAGTTTGAATGACGTTGTCGGTGGCATCACCGGCATTCGCGTATCGGAAACCTTGCCGGATACGGTCTTCGATGAGGCCGATGAAGTTGTACTAGTTGATATTCCGGCCGATGAACTGCTGGCACGGCTCAAGGTGGGCAAAGTCTATCAGGCGCAACACGTGGAACGTGCTTCGCGCAATTTTTTCCGCAAAGGCAATCTCATCGCATTGCGCGAACTTGCGCTGCGCCGTACCGCCGATCGGATAGAGGATGATGTGCAGGCGTATCGGATAGAGAAATCCATCAACACGGTATGGAAAACTGATTCCGCACTGCTGGCTTGCATTGGACCACATTCGGGGGCCGAGCATGTTATTCGCAGCACCGCACGATTGGCCAGCCAGTTGAATGCGGACTGGCATGTGATTTACATTGAAACGCCACAATTGCAGCGCCTGCTGCCCGCGCAACGCGAACGCATTTTGAGGACATTGAAACTTGGCGAGAGTCTTGGCGCTACGACGGCTATCCTGTCCGGGAACGATGTTGCGTTGGAGATCGTGAATTATGCGCGCAGCCAAAATTTCTCGAAAATCATACTGGGACGCAGCCTTCCGACGTGGCCTTGGCATACCCCGCATCTGAAACGTGTTGCCGCCCTTGCCCCGGATATCGATTTGACCCAACTAGGTCTAGCCAGTTCGGAACCATTGCAGACTGCCGAAGAATCGAATGCGCCCGGTGTTGCGCTAAGCCTTACTCAACCACCAGCAGATGAAGTGGAATCCCTTTCGCCCCGCAAGCAACGCCAATGGCATTATGTGTGGGCGACCGCCGCGAGTCTATTGACGGCGGTGATCGCCACACCGTTATTGCCGTACCTCGATCTTGCCAACATCGTGATGCTGTTCTTGCTGACCGTTGTGCTGATTGCGGTGCGCTTCGGGCGCGGGCCGGCGGTGACCGCTACCATCGTGGGCGTTGCAGCATTCGATTTCTTTTTTGTGTCGCCGCGATTTTCCTTCGCGGTCAGCGACTTTCAATATGTGGTGACCTTTGCGGTAATGCTGGTGGTTGGATTGATCACCGCGCATTTGACTTCGGGCCTGCGTTATCAGGCGCGTGTCGCCTTACATCGCGAATCCCGTTCGCGTGCTTTGTATGAATTTGCGCGCGAATTATCCAGTGCATTGCAAACTGAGCAGATATTCGAAATTACGCGCACATTCATTGCCCGTACTTTCCGTGCCCAGGCGACACTGCTCTTACCGGACGATGCAGGCCTCTTGCAACCTCCACCGCTTGTCGTGGGAGAATTATCCAGAAATTCCAATAGGGCAGTACTCGATATGGGCATCGCCCAATGGGCATTCGATCACGCAACAGCGGCCGGTATCGGCACCGACACGCTGCCGGGTAGTCATTTCTTTTACCTGCCGCTGGTTGCGCCGATGCGCACCCGTGGCGTGCTGGCCATACAGCCGGAAAGCCGTCGCTGGATATTGATTCCGGAACAACGTCAACAGCTCGATACCTTCGCCGTGTTGGCGGCGATCGCACTGGAACGGGTGCACTACATTGAGGTCGCACAGGACGCGCTGGTGCGCATGGAATCGGAAATGCTGCGCAATTCCTTGCTGGCGGCACTGTCGCATGACTTGCGCACGCCGCTCACCTCACTGGTGGGCTTGTCCGAATCGCTGGCCCGGTTCAAACCGCCACTGGCATCAGGACAGCAGGCACTTGCCGACGCGTTGCATAATGAAACACTACGTATGAGCAATCTGGTGTCGAACCTGCTCGACATGGCGCGTATCCAGAGCGGGGAAGTCAAATTCAATTTGCAGTGGCAACCGTTTGAAGAAGTGGTCGGTAGCGCATTGCGCGCCAGCCAATCATTCCTCGGCAGCCATGAGGTGCAGACCCGACTTGCACGCGACTTGCCACTGATACATATCGACGCCGTATTGATCGAGCGTGTGTTGTGCAACCTGCTGGAAAACGCGACCAAATACACGCCGGCCGGTTCGCGTATCGTTATTGCAGCGGAAGTCAGCGGCCAGTTTCTGGAAGTTGCGGTGATCGATAATGGACCCGGCCTTCCGGCTGGCAAGGAAGAAGCGATATTTGAAAAATTCACACGCGGTAAACGTGAATCATCGATTCCCGGCGTCGGTCTGGGTCTGGCGATTTGTCGCGCCATCGTCGAGGCGCATGGGGGTGCCATCCGCGCTGGACAGGCAGCGGGTGGCGGAGCGTCCATCGTCTTTACTCTTCCCCTCGGCACGCCTCCCGCCATGCCTGACATGGACGAGAGTGAGGCGAACATCGGTAACACACACCATGACTGAATCCATGCCAATTGTTCTTCTGGTCGAAGACGAACCACAAATACAGCGTTTTGTGCGCACTGCGCTGGAAGAAGAAGGATGGCAAGTCTTCGGATCGGAAACGATGAAACGCGGCTTGATCGATGCCGGGACACGCAAGCCGGACTTGATCATCCTCGATCTCGGATTGCCTGATGGCGATGGCGTCGATTTCATTGTCGACGTCCGGGATTGGTCTACCGTGCCGATTATCGTACTGTCAGCGCGCACTAATGAGGCAGACAAGATCCGCGCGCTCGATGCCGGCGCTGACGACTATCTGACCAAGCCATTCGGGGTTGGCGAATTACTTGCACGCGTGCGTTCCGCCGTGCGGCGGTTGCGCCAGCCAAATGTGAATCTACATGGAGTAATCCAGTTTGGTGATATCAAGGTAGATATCAAGGCACGCCTTGTGACAAAGGCAAATCAAGTAGTGCATTTGACTCCGACTGAATATCGGTTACTTATGGTACTTGTGACCAATGCGGGACGGGTGATAACCAACCCACAATTGCTTCGTGAAGTATGGGGCCGTCGCACTCCGAGAGTAGCCATTATCTGCGTGTCTACATGGGGCATTTACGGCAAAAGCTAGAGGATAATCCAGCGCAGCCTCGCTATCTTCTTACTGAAACTGCTGTGGGCTACCGACTACTTTTACCTTTGTAAATTCGTTTGCCTCAGAGCGCTTTTAAAAAATGGTAGCGTCCCATTTGCATCTTCTTGGTTGCCATCATTTGTACTTGGCAGCCTCTTCCAGCATCCGGACGTTAAAATCTGTGCCCCAACCGATCTCAGTTCGGGCAAGGAAAACGTTCGATAACTCGCTATTTCGGCACGCAGCCAGACAATATCAATTTTTACATTTCATTTATGCCTGACAAGCATGTTTTTACAAAATTTTTAGATCGTTTCCGCTAATCTGCTCATCATCCAAATAAATTCGGATGAAAGTGATGATGCCGGCTTTTGAAAAGCACTTTCAATTGTGACTGCGCAACACCTGTACAACTAAAACCATTAGTAATGGAAATATCATGAAAAAACTGATTCTCGCTACCACAGCGATAGCTGCATTTACAGGCGGCTTTGCTCACGCAGAAGATAAAAAACCAGATACCGCATTAACCTTTAACGGTTATGCTGAAACATACTATAGCTACGATTTTAATAGACCAATAAATAACACTAAACCACCATTTATTTATAGCTATAACAAAAATAATGAGGTTTCAGTGAATTTGGCTTTTGTGAAAGGATCGTACAACACAGATAGTGTCAGAGCTAATCTCGCATTAGCTGCTGGTACTTATATGAATGCTAATTATGCATCTGAGCCTGGCGTATTGAATAATATCTATGAAAGCAATGTTGGCCTGAAGCTTTCTAATAAAAATAACCTGTGGTTTGATGCTGGTGTCTTTTCTTCACATATTGGTTTTGAAAGTGCCGTTGGTAAAGACAATTGGACTTTGACCAGAAGTATAGGAGCAGATAACACACCTTATTATGAAACTGGCGCCAAAATCAGTTATACGTCAGAGAATGGCATATGGTTTGTGAGTGCCTTAGTTCTGAATGGTTGGCAACATATTCGACGCGTGGAGGGGAATTTTTCCCCTTCCTTTGGTACGCAGGTTACTTATAAGCCTTCCGCAAAAGTAACCTTGAATTGGAGCACATTTATTGGAAACGACAAGCCTGATAATGATAAGAAAATGCGTTATTTCAATAATTTTTATGGGGTTTTTCAACTGAATAGTGAGCTTGCCGCAATATTTGGTTTTGATATGGGAGCCGAACAAAAAAGCAAAGACTCTTCAGCCATGAATACGTGGGTCAACCCATCGATAATTTTGAAATATACGCCAGCAGCAAAAACTGCTATCGCTATAAGAGCGGAATATTATGATGATAAAAATGGAGTGATTATCGCAACTGGCACACCTAATGGTTTTAAAACATGGGGTTTCTCAACTAATTTTGACTATAACATTGCGAATAATATTGTGTGGAGAATTGAAGCTAGGACATTAAGTAGCAAAGACAATATTTTCATTAAAAATAATAATAATATCGCTAACAACAATGCTTTTGTGACAACGGCTTTGGCTATAAGTTTCTGATGAATCATTGCAACAAAACTGTGTACTGTCAATCCTTCAGCCCTTACTTGATGTATCGACGCGATTTCCCGCCATTGCGACAAAAGTCACTACGGCAATCACGCTTCGTGCAGTACTCCATCCATCAGGCGAAGTTGACGCTGCATTTTCCCCGCTAGCTCCAAGTCGTGGGTGACTACGATGAAACTGGTATTAAGCCTGGAATTGAGCTCTTGCATCAGTTCAAATAATGCTTGCGCACTGGCGCGGTCAAGATTTCCTGTAGGCTCGTCGGCTAATACGCAGGCTGGCTCGGTGACGAGTGCGCGCGCTACGGCGACACGCTGACGTTCACCACCGGAAAGTTCGGCGGGCAGATGCTCCGTACGTTGTGCGAGACCTACTAGCCCGAGCATGCGCGCGGCAATCGGGGCTGTTTCACTGCGCTTCATGCCACGGATCAGTAATGGCATGGCAACATTTTCCAGTGCGGTGAATTCCGCTAGCAGATGATGGAACTGGTACACAAAACCCAGCGCCCGGTTACGCAGAGTACCGCGCTCTGCTTCATTCATGGCTTGCACATCGTGGCCGAGGAGGGCGACGCTGCCGCTGCTGGCCTTGTCCAATCCACCGAGCAAGTGGAGCAGGGTGCTTTTGCCGGAGCCGGAGCTACCTACGATGGCGATACGTTCACCGCGCATGACGTCAATGTTAACGCCGGTAAGCACGGGTACATTGAGTTTTCCTTGCACAAAGATTTTGCATAAATTGCGGCAGGAAATAACCATCTCACTCATAGCGTAGCGCCTCCGCCGGTTGTGTTCTGGATGCGCGCCAACTTGGATAAAGCGTAGCGAGCAGGCTGATGAGAAAGGAGAAACATGCCACGACCAGCACATCGTCGCGCTGTAAATCGGAGGGCAGCTCGTTGATAAAATACACTTCCTTCGAAAGAAAGTGCATGCCCAGCAGTCGTTCTATAAACGGAACCACAGTGTCGATGTTGAGGCTTAGCAGTATGCCTCCTCCAACGCCGAATACCGAGCCGATCAGGCCAATCAGGGCGCCTTGTACAATGAAAATTTTCATAATGCTGGCGGGCGAAGCACCGAGCGTGCGCAGAATGGCGATGTCGGCTTGTTTATCGGTAACCGCCATTACCAGCGTGGAGACAATATTGAACGCGGCTACCGCAACGATGAGTGAGAGAATGATAAACATCATTTTCTTTTCGATCTGCACTGCGCGGAAATAATTAGAGTGCTGGCGCGTCCAGTCACTAACGTAGGTATTGCGCGGTAAGATGCGTTGTATCTCGATGGCTACCTGCGGAGCCAAATCGAGATCATTCAGACGTGCGCTGATGCCGCTTACCGCACTACCCATTTGATAGAGCTTCTGCGCGTCATTCAGGTGAATTAGTGCCAGCGCATTGTCATATGGCGCCATACCGATCTCAAAAATGCCGACTACGCGGAATTGCTTGAGGCGCGGCACCATTCCAGCAGGCGTGATCTGCCCCTGAGGAGAGATGAGTAACACCTTGTCATTCAGATGTGCCCCTAGCGTGCGTGCCAAGTCTGAACCCAGCACGATGCCGAAACTGCCTTCCCGTAAGGCTTCCAGCGAACCGGCTTTCATCTTGTCGGAAAGGTCTATCACTTTGCTTTCATGCTGCGGCAAAATGCCGCGTACCATTACGCCCTGTACGTTTTGATCAAACGACACCATGCCTTGTCCATTCACGAAAGGCGCGGCAGCCGCTACTTGCGGATATTTTGCCGTGAGCTGTAAGGTAGGTTGCCAATCGACCATATAGTTTCCCTCTTCACTGATTTGCAGGTGGGGCGCGATACCTAGAATACGTGTACGGATTTCTTTTTGGAAACCGTTCATCACCGACAGCACTACAATCAGCGCGGCCACACCCAAGCCCATACCCAGCATGGAGATAAGCGAAATAAAGGAAATGAAATGATTGCGCCGCTTGGCACGGGTGTAACGCAGACCGATAAAGAGTTCGTAAGGACGCAAAGTTGAAGAGTTCGAAATGAATTGGGCGCTAGTTTGCCACAAGAGCGTTCCCTGTGGGATGGTAAACTAGTACGGATAAAAAATTACTTCACGACAGCTGTCTCTGGTATCCCTATACGAAAAAAGATTCAAGGGGGTTTCTTGATTGGATATGAGGCGATTACTCAGGGTTTTGGACGCTGGCCGAATTGGTTTTGACAAGAATATTGCACAGCGATCATTCGCAAAAATCGTCCATTTCTGCGGTTTTTTTGTTGTTGGATAAGCAACAAGGTGAAGATCAACGTGGTCATTCATCAAGAGCAACAAAAGTATGCATCAATTTACGCAATATCCTGATTAAGTACTTTCAGACAAATTCAACATGAAAAATGTAGACATCGTTATCCTTGATCTATTCTTGCCGCAAGAGATTTCTGTCGATGCTTGCGCCGATCTGTCAGTGCCTGTCCTTGAGAAAATGCTGGCGCGTGCCAAGTGTGAATTGTTACCATCAGAAGTTTATTCAACAGGTACGCTGGAAGAGTGGCTATGCCGGGCTTTTGGTATCGCACGACAATTGGACGAACCCATCGCACCGATTACCGTGATGGCGGACGGGATGCAGCCAGGTACCGGCTATTGGTTACGTGCAGACCCAGTACATTTGCAGATGCAGCGCACGCAATTGTTTTTGCATCCGGATGTACCATTAAATGCTGATGAAGCGACTCAGCTGTGCGCCAGTTTGAATACACATTTTGCTGCTGAAGGTTTAAGTTTTTTTTCGCCTCATCCGCAGCGCTGGTATCTCTACATGGAGAGCATTCCAGACATCGTGACACGTCCTTTGTCACAGGTGGCAGGCAGGAATGTACAAACGCATTTGCCGAAAGGACAGGATGCCTTGCGTTGGCATAAAATCTTCAACGAAATCCAAATGCTTTTTTTCGAACATGCTGTTAATCAGGCGCGCGAGGTGCATGGTGATTTGCCCATAAACAGTATATGGCTGTGGGGAGGAGGGCATGCGGTAGAGCAATTGGCACGGCCGTATACGAAAGTTTGTGGTGACAGTTTTCTGGCCGGGGCTTTCGCACAGGCGGCAGGCATTTCCTATCAGATATTGCCGGATGATTTAAGCCCGTATGTTGATGATAATGAGGGTGATATGCTAATCATCTGGGAAGGTTTGCGCCGGCCTTTCCAACAAGGCGACCTGCATGCCTGGCGCGATTCAGTGCAATGCCTGGAGCAAAGTTATATCGCACCATTATGGAAAGCACTGCGTAACGGGCACATCAAGCAGCTGAGCTTGAATGTACTGAATGCAGGCGTTGTCAATCGATTTGTGTTGACGCGCAGTGCGGTGTGGAAGCCGTGGCGTTTGTCTAAATCTTTGGCGCAATATGCGTTGGCATAGCGTAAATAACCAAACTAAAATTTTTCAGCAATCCAACAAAATTCTATCCGCGCTTCTTTGGCCTGGCTAACCAGATACTGTATCATTTGAATACGCAAATAAATACGAAATTTATGAAAGCTATCTTCTTGGATTTTGAGCAGCCCATCGCCGAATTGGCAGGCAAAATTGAGCAACTGCGCTTTGTACAGAATGATTCTGCACTTGATATTTCCGATGAAATTAACCGTCTACAAATAAAAAGCCAGGCGTTAGCTAAGGATATTTACGCCAAGCTCACACCGTGGCAAATCTCGCAAGTGTCACGCCATCCACAGCGCCCCTACACGCTAGATTACATTCAGCACCTGTTTACTGATTTTGAGGAACTGCATGGAGATCGCTCCTATGCCGATGATCCGGCTATCGTCGGCGGGCTGGCGCGTTTTAATGGCCAAAGTGTAATGGTGATCGGACATCAAAAAGGGCGGGATACCAAGGAGCGACAATATCGCAACTTTGGCATGCCTCGCCCCGAGGGCTACCGCAAAGCGATGCGCTTGATGCGGCTGGCGGAGAAATTCGATATTCCCATTATGACTTTTATTGACACTCCGGGTGCATACCCCGGAATTGGTGCCGAAGAACGTGGTCAGTCCGAAGCCATCGGAAAAAGCTTGTATGTGATGGCAGAACTACGGGTGCCATTGATTTGTACGGTGATCGGAGAGGGCGGCTCTGGTGGCGCGTTGGCCATTGCGGTCGGTGACGTGTTGTTGATGCTGCAATACGCCACATACTCAGTCATCTCGCCAGAAGGCTGCGCTGCCATCCTTTGGAAAAATGCAGACAAGACGGCTGATGCGGCTGAAACGCTGGGTATCACCGCGACCAGATTGAAGACGTTAGGGTTGATTGACAAGATCGTTAACGAACCGCTGGGCGGTGCTCACCGTGATTGTGAAGCAATGATGCTGACTCTGAAAAAAAGCTTACAAGACGCCCTGAAACAGGTGCAATCTCACTCCATAGACAAGTTATTACAGATCCGTTTCAACCGCGTAATGGGCTATGGCAAATTCAAGGAAGTCGAGCTTTGATTTAACAGAGCACGTCGCCGACGCGCTCTCACCCTTGCTTCCTGCGGACAGCTCCATCCTGCTCGGATTAAGCGGTGGTGTTGATTCGGTCGTCCTGCTGCACCTGCTACAGCAGCTTTCCCTCCGTTGCTCATGGCGTTTAAGCGCATTGCATGTACATCACGGTATCAGCCCGCAGGCGGATGTTTGGGCGGTATTTTGTGCTGATTTGTGCGCGCTCTATGGAGTCTCCCTGCAAGTCGAACATGTAGATATCGCGCCGTTACGCTCGCTAGGCATTGAGGCGGCGGCGCGAAAACTTCGTCACGCCGCGCTTGCACAACAGCAGGTGGATTTTGTAGCGCTGGCGCATCATCTTGATGATCAAGCTGAAACTTTGCTGCTGCAATTGTTGCGCGGGGCTGGGGTGCGTGGCGCAAGCGCTATGCCAGCGATAAAGTATCGTACCAATGCCCCAACACTGTTACGCCCTTTACTTAATATTCCTCGTTCCATATTGCTGGAATACGCCCAACAACATAACCTCCAATGGGTGGAAGATGAAAGCAACGCTGATGACACTTACCCACGCAATTTTTTACGTCATCGCATACTGCCGCTGTTAGAACAACGCTTTCCAACCTACCGCAAAACTTTGTTGCGCAGCGCACAACATTTTGCCGAAGCAACTGAACTGCTGGATCAATTGGCACAACAGGATGCGGATGGGGCAATATCGAATAACTGTTTGGATATTAAGCAATTGCGTGTGTTAGGCATTGTACGGGGGAAAAATTTATTGCGTTATTTCCTTACAGCGCAGGGGGCAGCCATTCCGGACAGTACACGGCTACAAGAAATGCTGCGCCAGCTGTGCAATGCTCGCCAAGATGCGCAGGTGTGCATCGACTGGCAGGGCTGGCAAATGCGTCGATATCGCGACCACGCTTACACCATGCCTGCGTTGCCGCCACCGATTGATTTTACCGTTACGTGGCATGGTGAAGCAGAAATATTGTTGCCTCCACCACACGGTGTGCTTCATTTTAGAAATACCATCGGACAGGGTATCAGTGTGGCAAAGTTACAACTTGGAATTGCCAAAATTCGTTCGCGTCGTGGTGGCGAAAACATTCGAGTGAATGCGGCGCGACCGCAACGCGACTTAAAAAATCTGTTGCAAGAGCATGGGATGCTACCATGGCAACGCGACTTATTACCCTTGCTTTTTTGCGATACTGACTTAGTGTGTGTCCCTGGCATAGCAATAGCCAGTACATATCAGGCTCAACCGGATGAAGCTGGAGTGGTGGTCATTTGGCGCGCAGATCTCAATACGGAATAAATTCCCGGCTACTGGATGGTGAAGCAGTTCAGAGTGGCTTTCCAGTCCAGATTAATATTGTCCACTAGTGCTAGGTAAAATAGTCAGGATGAACTACGAGTTTTTGATAACTTTGTGCAGACTCCTGTTAATCGACTAGATTGAATATGTCGTATAGATCACTTTTCGGATTATCTATAGCTAACTGTAGGGTAACCTTCCCTTATCAATATCTTAACTTTTCCATAAGTAGAAATAATTTTTATAACTTCTTTTTGCTTAATAAAGTCAAAGAGTTCAATGGTTGTATAGTCCTGTAAATAGTGATCACTAATTTTGAATTCTTTGGTAATTCCGGAAATTTCCATATAAAAAACCACTTCGTTAGCATCAAATTCATGCTTGTGCCTGACTTTACACCCCGGAATAATATTTGATAGATGCTTGCTTATTACCTCATGCTTTACTTTCATTTCCCTTATTTCGCTCATTTGAGGTAATTTGAACCATTTTATCATCCAGTTTCTTAGCATTTAATTATGTAAGTGCATTCTAGCCTAATTGAGGAATAGCTATAGTTGTTATTACTGATGTTACTGAAGAGCAAGTGCAGCGAGCGGTAGAACGACTCAACCACCGGCCACGCAAAGTGCTGGGTTTCAGATCACCGCATGAAGTACTATTCGGGGTGGAGATGCGCTACACCAAACCAACATTAGCTGTTGCACTTCGAACTTGAATCCGCCCAATTAAAATTGTAAGCTCAACAAGATTAATACAACTAAATTTGTTACTGCAGGGTCAATAGTTTTATAATTTCTTGTAATTGATACGATGACTTGGTACAGTTCACCGTCTTTTCAACCACACGGAAGTCAACATCATGAATAAATCAGAATTGATTGATGCAGTAGCCAAATCCACTAAGCAGACAAAGTCTAGTATAGAAGAAACCTTAAATGCACTAACGGCGGCGATTCAAACTTCTTTAACA
Organism: Candidatus Nitrotoga arctica; assembly: GCF_918378365.1. Lineage (NCBI taxonomy): Bacteria > Pseudomonadati > Pseudomonadota > Betaproteobacteria > Nitrosomonadales > Gallionellaceae > Candidatus Nitrotoga > Candidatus Nitrotoga arctica. The sequence continues at coordinate 1,776,796 of NZ_OU912926.1, forward strand.
AAAGGCAATAACGTCCAACTAATAGGTTTTGGTACTTTTGCCGTAGAAGCACGCGCTGCAAGAATCGGCCGCAATCCAGCCACAGGCAAAGAATTAAAGATATCAGCCAAGAATGTTGTTAAATTCAAAGTCGGTAGTAAGTTGAAAGATGCGGTCGCTGGTGCAAAAACCAAGAAAAAATAACAGGATATTGTTTAACTACCAAAATCTGCGGGATATCCGATATTTTATATCTTCTGCAGATTAATTAAATCAAGAATCGGAAGCAGAGTTATTCTTTATAATTTCAATATTATCAAGGAGTAAAATTATGAGCAAAGGTCAAGAAAGTAAAAAGGCGGTCAAGAAGGAACCCACGAAAACACTGAAAGAAAAAAAGGCCGCAAAAAAAATAAAAAAAGATGAAAAGATGCGCCAAGGATAAATACCATATCAGCATCTAGCACACCCGCCAAAAAACGCTTAAACGTAAGCAACGGAGACTGTTAGAGAAGATTTAAGAAGCTGACGTATTTCAGGAGAATTGGCTAGTTTTTTGACATTTTCAAGAATCAGTAATCTAACCTTAAAGGTGTTGCGTAATAATGAATTACGCAACACCTTTTTTATTGGGGGCGGATTCAAGAACCAACCACAACAGTTAATGTTTAGTCGCGAATTTAGCGAATTCCATATTGAGCAGGAGCTCGTTGTAAACCGCTACGGGTGTTCGAAATCCGAGCGATTTCCTCGGACGTGTATTTAAACTCCAAGCAATTTCATCCAACTGTTCTTGCGTGTAGGTCGACAGGTCTACTCCCTTCGGCAAATACTGGCGCAGCAGTCCGTTCGTATTTTCGTTCAAGCCGCGTTGCCACGGGCTGTGCGGGTCGCAGAAGTAAACCGCCATACCCGTTCGTTCAGTCAGTTGCACGTGTTTGCTCATCTCGCGCCCCTGATCGTAGGTGAAGGTCTTGCGTAGCTCTGGCGGAATTGCACTGAGCGCTTCACTGAAACCGTCCAGGGCAGATTGCGCCGTGCCATCAGCCATTTTGGCTAACACCACCAGTAATGTAGTGCGTTCGACCAGCGTGCCGACTGAGGAACGGTTCATCGCACCTTTGATCATGTCGGCTTCCCAGTGCCCCGCTATCAAACGATCCGCCACTTCCGGCGGACGCAGGTGGATGCTCTGCATTTCTGCGATATGTCCGCGACCATCTGGAGCACGGGTCTTGGAACGGCGCTTGTCACGACTCCAGCGTAAGCTGGCAATCAATTCACGGCGCAGTTCACCACGCGGCATGGCGTAAAGGGTGTGGTAAATCGTTTCATGGCTTACACGTTGTGAAGGCTGATCTGGGTACATACTTTTAAGTGTGCCTGCAATTTGCTCAGGTGACCATTTCTTCTTGAGATGTTCCTTCACAACTTCAAACAACGGATTCCCCTCCACGAGCTTCAATGGCCTACGGGGCTTGATTCGCAAACGGCGTGCCTGTTCGCCAGCCAAGGAGGCAACGTAGCCAGACTCACATCCCAAATCTCGTGCAATCTCGTTTGAGATAGTGCTTGGCGAGCGTTTCAAGAATCGCCCAATTTCCCTCAGTCCACTTCCTTCTCGTTTCATTAGCATAATCGTCGCGCGCTCTTCAGCATTCAACTGCTTGTAATGCTTTCCTGATTTCTCCATTCCAACACCTTAACCTCTCCAAGGTGTTGTGGTTGGTTATTGAGCGCGCCGGGTTTATCCAAGGGTGTAATTGCGTTTCCCTATCCACTTCAGGCATCGATGGGCACTGTCTCGGTCTTGAAGTGACCACACTTCGAACAGACGAGCATCAATTTCGCACAGTTAACGTTATCTTCAATTTCCCGGTTGCAGGGCCACAGCTAGGTCCCGCTTTTCACCTTGATGCATTACAGTCAGCTGGATTACATCGCCGACTTTGTAGTCACCAAGACGGGCCAGCAGTTTTTGTACCGAATAGACATCCTTGCCATTAACCGCCACGAGAATGTCGCCAAGAGTCATACCTTGTTGGGTCACTGTCACGCCCTTGAGACCCACTTTTTCGGCGGCTGATCTTGGATGCACGCACAGTACCACTATACCCTTGGTGCCAGTGATAGCATTCAATCGTTCGTTGATTTGTTCATCAGCTTCGATACCCAAAGCTGGACGAGAGTATATTTCCCACTCTTGATTAGTTGTGGCACCACGCGCATTACGGTGTCTACAGGGACAGCAAAACCGATACAGGCGGATGCCCCACTGGGACTGTAGACGGCGGTATTGATGCCAATGAGACGACCCGCTGAATCCAGCAGCGGACCGCCCGAGTTGCCAGGATTGTGATTTGGCGAAATTCGGCTCGATGCTGCCGAAGCAATAAACCATAGCCTCTTTACATGAGCAAGCCAGCAACTTTTTATACCTAAATTATGAACGCTATGAATATCCTTTTGAATCTGCTTATAAGTTGCCATTTACTCTCCTTAGAGAAATAAAAAAAACTCATATCGCTGACGAGCCAAATATTAATTAGTGCTGATGAATGAAAAACTGTCGGTTTACTGATCTCAAATGGAATACATTTCCGAGATAAATACGAGACAAGATGCAAGGAATAATGGGCTTTATTTATATAAGCCATTGTTTAATTGGCGTCCCCAACGAGATTCGAACTCGTGTTACCGCCGTGAAAGGGCGGTGTCCTAGGCCTCTAGACGATGGGGACTAAAGGGCTTGATGATGCCATTTTGGTGGAGATAAGCGGGATCGAACCGCTGACCTCTTGCATGCCATGCAAGCGCTCTCCCAGCTGAGCTATACCCCCAAAATGTGCGCGCATTATAATGATCGAGGCTATCCTTGTAAAGCTGAATACCCGGTAAGTGTCAAAGATGTCGTGCTATACGCGCTAATACGACCTCGCGCGAAAACAGCATTAATACTGCATCTACCGAGGGTGTCTGGGTTTGCCCAGTGAGCATTACGCGCAACGGCATCGCCAACTTAGGCATTTTCAAACCATGTTTACTTACAATTTCCTTGATCGCGGTCCCAATCGCCACAGCTTCCCATACGACATCTTTTAGGCGCTCCGCAAGTTCACGCAAAGCAGGTATCGCTTCAGCAGATAGTTGGGCATTCAGCAATTCCTGATTGGGATGCAAGTCAATATAAAATACTTCTGCTGCATCCGCCAATTCATTGAGAGTTACGACTCGTTCTTTATAAAGGGCAATTATGGCTTCTAGAGCAGGTACGGCGCTCACCAATACGCCCCGTGCTTCCAAGCGCGGACGTGTTAACGCAACAAGCCGCGTATTATCGGCCTGCTTTATGTAGTGCTGATTGAGCCAGTTTAATTTCTCTGTATTAAATTGTGCCGCAGATGGCGTGATATGGTCGAGGTCGAACCACGCGCAAAACTGCTCCACCGAAAAAACTTCATCATTACCGTGCGACCATCCCAGTCTTGCCAGGTAATTAATCACTGCCTCCGGCAGATAACCCTCTTCGTCATATTGCATCACACTAACTGCACCATGGCGCTTGGACAGTTTCTGCCCATCGTCACCCAATATCATTGATAGATGTGCGTACTGTGGCACATTGGCGCCCAATGCCTTGAGGATATTAATCTGACGCGGGGTATTATTGACATGGTCATCGCCGCGTATTACGTGCGTAATGCCCATATCCCAATCATCTACTACTACACAAAAATTATAGGTAGGTGTGCCATCGGCACGGGCAATAATGAGATCATCTAGCTCTCCATTGTCAAATTCAATGTGCCCTTTCACCAAATCTTTCCACGTTACCAATCCTCTAGCAGGATTCTTGAAACGCACCACTGGCATCGTTTCAGCAGGTGGTTCAGGCAGTATCTTGCCGGATTCTGGACGCCAGTGACCGTCGTAACGTGGTTTTTCACCACTTGCACGTTGGGCCTCACGCATAGTTTCCAGTTCACTTGGCGAGGTGTAACAGTAATAGGCTAATCCCTGCGCCAGCATATGCTGGATCACCTCTTTATATCGTCCCATACACTGCATTTGATAAAACGGGCCTTCGTCATAACTCAGATTAAGCCAAACCATGCCATCTAGAATGGCTTGTACCGCCTCAGGTGTGGAGCGTTCTACATCAGTATCTTCTATGCGCAAGATAAAAGTGCCACCATGCTTGCGGGCATAAGCCCAAGAGAATAGTGCAGTGCGGGCGCCGCCGATATGCAGATAACCCGTGGGGCTAGGCGCGAAACGAGTACGTATGGTCATAATTTTTAATCAGTAATTTTAGTCACGAACAGGATACACATTTTACGCCACCTTGCCGCTCGCACTACTATCAAAGTTAGCATCAAACAGATTTACCCGGTACTGCAGCACATAAACTGTCCGCTTTTGATTTCTCTATATTTACCAATGACGGCCTCTAATTTTCGCAAGCTGGCGAATGTTCCACGACGTAGGCGTAGCTTGCTGCTCACTTTTGGTCCAACATTTGAGCTTGGCTTGGAATTCGGTTATGATGGTATGCTTTATATAGGCGCGTAGCTCAGCTGGTTAGAGCACCACCTTGACATGGTGGGGGTCGTTGGTTCGAGTCCAATCGCGCCTACCACTGAATTTGTAGTATAATCAGTGGCTTGCCGTATATAAAACAGACCATAAGTTTTCTTTTACGGACTTATTCAGCACCCTCTCCTCACACATCCATTGTCCGATACTGGCCACTGCAATATTTAAAATCAATTTATCATTACAATCATTCCGTCAATCCTGTAATGCTTCTTTCTGTCGTGCTTCTGCGTAGCCGCGGGAATAGATAATTTCCATCAATTCCAGCTTTTTTTAGTCAGCCCTTAATCGTGTCAGGTACAAGAGTTAAAATCTCGTGAATGAGTCGCTTTAAAAGCTTTTTTCCATATTTGACCGGCCAAATAGATGCAGGAATCCTGCATAAGCTTACCTGATTAGCCACGAAACTCAGCAGGCTCATGTGGTGAGCCTGTAGAGGCGGATAATAAGCGCATACCGACAAGAGGAGACGCGCGATGGGGATCAACAAGATTCAGTTTCAAAAAGGTCTGTCGATGACTGGATTCATGGAAAATTACGGAACGGAGGATAAATGCCACGCAGCATTGGTTGCTTCGCGCTGGCCTGCCGGGTTTGTTTGTCCGAAGTGCGGGGCGGTACGCACCATAGCACCTTCGAGCGCAAGGGACTGCATTACTGGCAGTGTTCGATGTGCCGAGAACAGACCACTGCAATCTGCGGGACGATTTTCCACGCCACGAAGCTGCCCCTGACCCACTGGTTTTTGGGTATGCATCTGTTGAGTCAATCGAAGAACAGCATATTGGCGCTGGAACTCAAACGTCATTTGGGGGTACGCTACAAGACCGCCTGGCTGTTGAAACACAAGCTGATGCAAGTCATGACGGTGCGGGAAGAATCGCGCCAGCTCGACGGTCGCGTTGAGATCGACGACGCTTATCTGGGTGGGGAGTTGCCCGGCGGCAAGAGCGGCCGGGGCTCGGAGAACAAGGTGCCCTTCATCGCTGCGGTGCAGACCACTGAAACTGGCCATCCGCTGTTCGTTTGCCTGACCAGGCTGAAATTTACCAAAGACGCGATTGCCCAGTGGGCGAAGAAATCGCTGTGCGCGTCGGTTAATGTCATTTCCGATGGATTGGGGTGCTTCCGAGCCGTCACAGAATCTGGAGCCACTCACGAGCGCACCGTCACCGGCGGCAGTACTGCCTGCGTAAAGCTGGAGCAATTTCGCGCGGTCAATACCCTCTTAGGCAATCTGAAGACGATGTTCTCTGGAACCTACCATGCGTTCGATTTCTCCAAGTACGCCCATCGTTACCTCGCCGAGTTTCAATATCGATTCAACCGCCGCTTCGACCTGTCTGTCATTCTGGTCAGACTGCTTCGGCATCATCCGTCACTTCGCCCTATCCTGTGCGCCTCATTCGCGAGGCTGAGCATTGTGGCTAATCAGGTAAGCTTATGTTCACCCGCTTCTTTCCCGATCGTATTTTTATAATTTTTTTTACGTGCTTTATAGATGAAGAGGAGGGAGATAAAAAAACCGCTCACTTCCCTCGGAGGAAGTGAGCGGATAAGGAGCACCATTTATGAAGCCCTCTGCTTAATGCGCATCAGGGGAGACTTTCGAATTACAAATAATCAGAAGATGAGTTATTTGCACTCTAATTGCAAAAGCAGAGAACATTTGTATTGCACATCAATGCAAATGATTCGTATATGCAATTGTACAAAGTTAGCCGCTTCGCAGTTTTATGATTGGAAAAAACCGAAGAAACCGCACACAATAAAATGGTTTCTTCGGGGCAATTTAAACTGACAACGGTTAAAGTTTTCTCATTAATTAAATTTTTTAATTCTTTAAACGCGTTTTGCCTTATTCCCTAACAAGTCAGAGAGTAGAAATTTTTATTTGTACATCGCGGATGTTTCCAGCTTGAGTAAACATTGCTCTATTTTGTGATTCGATTGCCACTTACAGCAGTGATGGAATATAAAACCACGGGGCGTTTTTTGTCTATGCAACCTTATGACTGGACTTTTTATGCTGGTTGGACAAAGCGACATAAGCTGCAAAGCCTGTTAAAATCCGCAACTTGATTGTTAATCACCATTGGAGAAAGTAGCATGGCTGTTGAACGTACCTTGTCAATTATTAAACCAGACGCCGTCGCCAAGAATGTTATTGGTCAGATTTACACACGCTTTGAAAATGCTGGATTAAAAGTGATTGCGGCACGCATGGTGCAGATGTCGCACACCGAAGCAGAAAACTTTTATGGCGTACATCGCGAGCGTCCATTCTTTAAGGATCTGGTAGGTTTTATGATTTCTGGTCCAGTGATGGTGCAAGCATTGGAAGGCGAAAATGCGATTGCAAAAAATCGTGATTTAATGGGAGCCACGGATCCGAAAAAAGCTGATAAGGGTAGTATCCGCGCAGATTTCGCTGACAGCATTGATGCCAATGCAGTACATGGTTCAGATTCATCGGAAGCTGCCGCAGTGGAAATTTCTTATTTCTTTCCTGATCTGAAAGCTTCATAAGTTAACCCGTTCTTCTGCAAGTCATTTATGGTTGCTATGTAAGGTTTTATCTAGGCCGCTCCTTCACATTATCGTCTGTCAAATAATAGCCTGAGTCGATCAATACGCGAACTATGAAACGTTCAGGCTATTATGGACGTAAATCCGCGCTAATTTAAGAGCCCCAATAAGAAATTCAATATTTGTCATCCTCGCCATCGCGGGATGGCGTAATTTTTCAAGGTCATCATGAATGTCCGAAAACCTTCTTAACTTTGATGTGCAGCGGCTTACCGCCTGGTTTGCTTCAATGGGTGAAAAACCCTTCCGTGCACGCCAGATATTGCGCTGGGTGCACAAAATGGGTGAACCAGATTTTTCAGCGATGACCGACATTGCTGCTTTGTTGCGCGAGAAGCTGCAGCAGCAAGCTTATGTGGCTGCACCACAGGTGATGCGCGACGAAATTTCTGCAGATGGCACGCGTAAATGGTTGCTGGACGTTGGTACGGGCAATGCAGTAGAAACAGTTTTTATTCCAGAGGCGGGGCGCGGCACACTATGTATCTCTACTCAGGCAGGTTGCGCGCTTAACTGCTCATTCTGTTCGACCGGTAAACAAGGTTTCAACCGTAACTTGGGCGTGGCCGAAATTATTGGTCAATTGTGGTGGGCTAACCGTCAGATTGGCAAAGATTATGATGGAAAATGGCCAGTGACCAATGTGGTGATGATGGGTATGGGCGAGCCGTTGCTAAATTTCGATAATACCGTAAGCGCCTTGCGTCTGATGCTGGACGATAATGCTTATGGCTTATCTCGACGTCGGGTGACTTTATCCACTTCTGGCATCGTACCGGCGATGGACAGGCTGCGTGAGGAATGCCCCGTAGCGCTGGCGGTGTCGTTGCATGCATCCAACGACAGCTTGCGCGATGTGCTGGTGCCGATCAACCAAAAATACCCTTTGCGCATATTACTGGCAGCATGCCAGCGCTATCTGGAACGCGCCCCACGTGATTTTGTCACCTTCGAGTATGTGATGCTGGAAGGTGTGAATGACAGCGTACAACAAGCGCATGAACTGGTTGCGTTGGTGCGCGATGTGCCATGCAAATTTAATCTGATACCGTTCAATCCTTTTCCGCAAACGCATTACCGCCGATCCAAAGCCGACGCTATAGCCCGGTTTCGCGACGTACTGGTGCAGGCCGATATTGTTACTACTATCCGCAAAACACGCGGTGATGATATTGCTGCGGCCTGCGGACAGTTAGCTGGACAGGTACAGGATAAAACCAAAAGAACGCACCGATTATTAGAGATCCGCACATGAAATTATTTTCACGCATGGGAGGGTTGAGTTTTTTTCTGCTTGCTTTAAGCACGGCAGGATGTGTTGCGCAATCCGATGGCGGATACGGCGGTACGCCGCAGCATAATATTTCGCGGGAAGAGGCCAGCGCCAAAATACATACTGAATTAGCTGCACAATATTACGACCGGGGCCAACTCGGGGTGGCATTAGAAGAGGTATCTTTGGCTCTGTATTCTAAATCCGACTACGCACCGGCTTACAACGTGCGCGGCCTTGTGCGTATGGCTTTGCATGAAGATCAGCAGGCAGATGAGGATTTTCAGCACAGCTTACGTTTAGATAGCACAGATTCAGAGGCGCATAACAATTATGGCTGGTTTCTTTGTAACCGAGGCAAGGAACTGGATTCCATCAAACACTTCATGGCAGCGCTAAAGAATCCACTTTATTCTACTCCGGGGAAAGCTTATTTAAATGCAGGCTTATGTTCTATAAATGCTGGCAATGTGAAAGACGCTGAAGAATTTTTACAAAAAGCGCTAACGGCCCAACCTAATATGCCGGAAGCACTGCTGGGTTTGGCCAATCTATACTTTACTAAAGCCGATTATGCCGGTGCAAAATCTTATTTCATGACCTTTAAAAGAAACAACGTATCTCCTTTGACAGCTGAAAACCTATGGCTGGCAGTGCGTATTGAACGTAAGCTGGGTGATAGAATCGCGGAAAATAACTACGCGATGCAATTACGTAAAAATTTTCCTGATGCGCGTGAAACTCAGCTAATGCTGTATAGACAATAGTGGATAATTCGTCGGAAAATACTTTAGGCAATGCCTCCAGCAGCGTTGAGGTACGGCCTTTTAGCGTGGGAGCAGTGCTGCGTGAAGCACGCGAGCGACTCGGGCTGAGTGTTGCTGATGTGGAAAGTCGTCTCAAGTTTGCATCACGCCAAATTGAGGCACTGGAAGCGGACAATTTCACTCGTTTGCCGGAAATTTCCTTTGTGCGCCGCTTCGTACGCAGTTATGCCAAGCTATTACAATTGGACCCTACTCCCTTGCTGGCATCACTGCCAGTAGAACCGGCGCAGTCCTCGCTGCATACTGCAAGCGTTGCGATTGACGTGCCGTTCCCAAATATCTACGCAACGCGCAGAATCAATATCATCTGGTTGTTGACCGGTCTTATTGTCATCGCGATCATATTGGTACTCTTTCTGTTGTTAAACCGCGGCATGCCGATTATGCAGCAGGCTACGATGGAAACAATAGAATTGCCAACCGTCATGCCTATTCCAGCTTCTAGGGTGATCGCAGCAGCACCGCCTGATATGCTCGCTGTATCCCCGAAAGTCTCCACTGCTACCAAAATCATACAAACAGAATCAAAGAGCGCATCTAAGCAATCCACTTCTATTCGGCTAAAGTTTGATGCAAATTCTTGGGTGAAAGTAACAGACAATGACGGCAAGATATTACTGTCACAACTTAATTCGAGCGGCAGCGAACAACATCTGAAAGGCAAGGCACCGTTTTCCGTGGTTATTGGTAATATCAGCGGAGTGCGCCTCTATTATCAAGGGAAGCCTGTTGAACTCGCGCCCTTTAACAATGGCGGAACCGCGCGCCTCACGTTGGAGTAAATATGAGCCAGCATTCCATTATTCCACGTCGTGCGACGCAACGTGTCATGGTAGGTAATATCGCCATAGGCGGCGGTGCCCCTATCGTTGTACAGTCAATGACCAATACTGATACCGTGGATGCCGCAGGAACTGCGCGCCAAGTATTTGAGCTTGCACAAGCTGGTTCCGAGTTAGTGCGCATTACTGTCAATACCGCCGAAGCTGCCGCACAGGTACCCCACATTCGCGAGCTGCTCGACCAAAAGGGCTGTAATGTACCTTTGGTGGGCGATTTTCATTACAACGGCCATCGTCTGTTAACAGATTTTCCGGAATGTGCCCAAACACTGGGAGGATACCGGATTAACCCGGGCAATGTCGGTCGCAACCGTAAGGGTGAAGACCAATTCGCTATGATGATAGACGCTGCCTGCCGTTATTCTAAGCCGGTGCGTATCGGGGTGAACTGGGGGAGCCTGGACGCTGATTTGATCGTGCGCATGATGGATGAAAACGCTAAATCACCCCAACCGAAGGAGGCTGCGGCAGTAATGCGTGAAGCGCTCATCGTGTCTGCACTGGATAGCGCTCAGCGTGCCGAGAAACTCGGTTTGCCACATGATCGAATCGTGCTGTCATGCAAGGTAAGTGAGGTTCAAGGTTTAATCGCGGTATACCGTGAACTAGCACTGCGCTGCGATTATCCGCTGCACTTGGGGTTAACCGAAGCTGGCATGGGATCCAAAGGTATTGTCGCCTCCACCGCCGCGCTGGCCGTGCTACTACAGGAAGGGATAGGAGATACCATACGTATTTCTCTCACCCCGGAACCGGGTGGTGACCGTACGCAGGAGGTCATCGTGGCGCAGGAAATTTTGCAAACGATGGGGTTGCGCTCCTTTACACCTATGGTGATTGCTTGTCCCGGCTGCGGGCGCACCACCAGCACGGTTTTTCAAGAATTAGCGCAAAGTATTCAATCTTACTTGCGCGAGCAAATGCCGGTGTGGCGCGAGCAATACAGCGGCGCTGAAGAAATGACAGTGGCGGTAATGGGTTGCATCGTGAATGGTCCGGGAGAAAGCAAGATGGCCAACATTGGTATCAGTCTGCCCGGCAGTAACGAGCATCCTGCAGCACCGGTATATGTGGATGGTCAAAAAGTTGTTACTTTGCGTGGTGATAATATTGCCAACGAGTTCAAGCAGATCGTGAATGATTACGTGGCGCGCAACTACGCGCGACGTGAAACGGGTCGCCCTCATTCTAAAACTATACCGATCCATGTAATAAATTAAGCGTCAAATAATTGAAAGCAGCCCTCAGACAGTGCAAATGTACAGCGTAGTAGGCCGAAATCCACTAGCTATACATTTTAATGACGGCTGCTTTAATCAGTCATAAGTGAAGTAAAGGTTAATCGTTTTATGAGCAGCAATTCTCCATTGCAGGCCGTGCGCGGCATGAATGACATCTTGCCGGAAGAGGCACGGCTTTGGTTGTGGTTCGAGGATACAGTGCGTGACTGGCTGGAAGGTTATGGTTACCGCAACATTCGCATGCCGTTGCTGGAACATACGGCGCTATTCAAACGTGCGATAGGCGAAGTGACCGATATCGTAGAAAAAGAAATGTACAGCTTTGAGGATAGTCTCAATGGCGATCAGCTCACGCTTCGCCCGGAAGGTACGGCTTCCTGCGTGCGCGCCGCACTGCAACACAGCCTGCTGTACAATGCGCCGCAGCGTTTGTACTACAGTGGCGCGATGTTCCGCCACGAGCGTCCGCAGAAGGGGCGTTACCGTCAGTTTCACCAGATTGGTGTGGAAGCATTGGGTTTCGCTGGCCCGGATATTGATGCCGAACAGATTGTGATGTGCGCGCGCCTGTGGCGCAAACTGGGCCTGCGCGATATCACGTTGCAACTCAACACGCTAGGTGATATAGCTGCACGACAACGACATCGCGCCAAGTTGATAGCCTATTTCGAGCAGTACAGTAGTGTGCTGGATGAGGATGCAACACGCCGTTTGTACACTAATCCATTACGTATTCTTGATAGCAAAAACCCGGCTATGCAAGAATTGATTATGGCCGCGCCCAATCTGATGGAGGAACTGGAAGAAGATGCGCTTAAGCATTTCGAGACGGTACAAAAAATTTTACAGCGCCATGAAGTGGCATTTGAGATAAATCCACGCTTAGTGCGCGGGCTGGATTATTATAATCGCACTGTATTCGAATGGATTACCACTCGCCTCGGCGCGCAGGGCACTGTCTGTGCTGGCGGTCGTTTTGATGGTTTGATTGAGCAAATCAGTGGAAAATCTGCACCGGCCACCGGTTTTGCCATGGGCATTGAACGCTTATTGGCACTGTTGCAGGAAGATGGTATGAACACTCCGCCGGCCCCTCTAGATGTGTATGTGGTGCATCAAGGTGAGATGGCAGATGGCATGGCGAGCTTGGTAGCAGAGCGATTGAGGGATTCTGGACTGCGCGTTTTGTTGCATTGCAATGGGGGGAGCTTTAAGTCGCAGATGAAAAAGGCAGATGCCAGTAATGCATGTGCTGCAGTTATCCTCGGCGACAATGAGGTGAGCACTGAGCTGGCCACTCTCAAGCCGTTACGCGGTGGCGAACAAATGCAGGTGGCATTTGACGACTTGCCAGCCAAAATTAATGAATTGATTAAACAAGGATAGAAAAAATGGCAGTACTCGATTTGCAGGAACAGGAGCAGGTAGATGCGTTTAAGGCATGGTGGAAAGATAATGGCAAGTGGCTATTGATAGCATTGGCCTTGGCTTTAGGCGGTTTTGCTGCAATGCAGGGCTGGCAGTTCTATAAAGAAAAGAAAATGGCGGATGCCAGCACTTTGTATGCTGAACTTGAAAAACAGCTCGCCAGCAACGATCCCAAGCGTATCAATGATGCCGAGCAAGCAGTGATCGACCAGTACGGTTCTACCGCTTACGCGCCGCGAGCAGCTCTGTTGGCGGCACAGGTTAATCTTCAGAATAAAGATGTGGCGCGCGCTAAATCACAATTAGAGTGGGTGATCAAACATGCTGACGAGACCGGGCTACAGAACGTAGCGCGTCTCAAATTAGCTAGTGTATTACTGGATGAAAAAAATTATGCTGATGCACTCAAGCTGCTGGACGCAAAGCATGCTGACTCTTTCATGGGTTTGTATGCCGACCTCAAGGGTGACGTACTACATGCACAAGGTAAGGCTGACGAAGCACGTGCCGCTTACCAGCTTGCATTCAATAAAACTGATGCCCAAAGCAAGTATCGCAATCTGATCCAAATGAAACTGGATGCGCTTGGAGGCGCTAAATGATTATTCGCATTGCCGCGTTGCTGTTACTTGTAATGCTAGCAGGCTGCTCCACCGTGTCTGGCTGGTTTGCCAAAGACAAGACCGGCAATGAGCCCGCAAAGCTGGTTGAATTCAAGCAGACTGCTACGTTTAATGTGCGCTGGCATCTCAAAATCGGAGGGAGTGGCAATTATATACTTCAGCCTGCCGTAACGAGTGATGCGGTGTATGCGGCCAATACCAAGGGGGAGTTATTTCGATTCGATCCTGCAACAGGTAAACAGGTATGGCGTGTCGACAGTGGCTTCGCCATTTCTGCTGGGGTAGGGGCGGGCGAGGGCTTCGTGCTGGTCGGTGGTGGTAAGGGTCAATTGGCAGCCTTTGCGGTGGATGGTAAATTGATTTGGAAAACGAAAGTATCCAGCGAAGTGCTGAATATAGCAAAAATTGTCGATGGTATGGTCGTGGTGCGTACCGCTGACGGCCGACTTTCTGGACTAGACGTTACGGATGGCAAGCGCCTATGGTTGTATGAACAGTCCGTACCCCCGCTGATTGTGCGCAGCCATGCGGGCGTGGCAATTGAACGTGGCACCATATTCGGCGGATTCGCCGCTGGTAAATTAGCGGCAGTTAGCTTGGGTTCTGGCATTGTCATATGGGAAACAGTTGTGTCTCAACCGCGTGGTAACACGGAACTGGAGCGCATCAGCGACATCACCAGCTCGCCGGTGCTAGATGACGACCAGGTTTGTGCAGTGGCATTCCAAGGGCGTATTGCATGTTATGGCCTGGCACAAGGTAATTTACTATGGAGCCGGGACATCTCCAGCGATAAAGGCATGACTCTATTTCATAATTATCTCTATATTACGAATACCAGTGGCGCTATATTAGCGATGGATAAAAGCAGTGGAAGTTCATTTTGGAAAAATGAACAACTATTCATGCGCCAAACGTCGGCACCCTATGCATTCGGAGATCATCTGACGGTGGGCGATTATGAAGGTTATCTGCATGCGCTGAGCCGCGAGGATGGCAGCATGGCGGCAAGACTCAAGACCGATGGTAGCGCCATATTGACTGCTCCGATGGAGTTAGATGGTGGTCTGCTGGTACAAACCCAAAAAGGCAGTTTGTATTCGGTGACTCTCCATTAAGTTTTTGCTCCTAATTGAAAGTCTGAAATGTTACCCACGCTAGTTTTAGTTGGTCGTCCCAATGTGGGGAAATCCACTTTGTTTAACCGCCTTACACGTAGCCGTGATGCTCTGGTAGCTGATCTGCCAGGGCTAACGCGTGACCGTCACTATGGTCGCGGGCGCGTGGGCGAACGGCCATTTCTAGTGGTGGATACCGGTGGTTTAGAGCCAGTCGCCAAGGACGGCATTCTGTATGAAATGGCTAAGCAAACACGGCAAGCAGTAGACGAAGCTGATCTGGTGTTGTTCCTGGTTGATGGGCGTCAAGGATTAACCCCGCAGGACAGGATTATTGCCGAGCAATTGCGTAAAACTGGGCGCCCTCTGTTGCTCTTGGTCAACAAGGCTGAAGGCATGCAGCGTGCTGCTATTGTCAATGAATTTTTCGAATTGGGAATCGGCGAGCCGTTGCCAATTTCTTCGGCTCATGGTGACAATGTCACTGAAATGGTGGAGCTTGCACTGGAAGAGTTACCACTTCAGACTGAAAGTGCAGAAAATCATTCAGATCACCCGAAGATGGCTATTGTTGGCCGCCCCAACGTTGGTAAATCTACATTAGTGAATGCGATTTTAGGTGAGGAGCGCGTAATCGCCTTCGACCAACCCGGTACCACACGCGACAGCATTTATATTGATTTTGAACGGGATGGCAAGCAATATACTATCATCGACACCGCTGGGGTTCGCCGCCGTGGCAAAGTCGACGAAGTAGTCGAGAAATTTTCCGTAATCAAAACCTTGCAAGCGGTAGAAGACGCCAACGTTGTCGTTCTCGTGGTAGATGCGCAACAGACTATCACCGAGCAGGATGCGCATATCGCAGATTTCGTTTTGCAAGCTGGACGGGCATTGGTCTTAGCGGTAAACAAGTGGGACGGGCTGGACGACTACCAACGTGAGACGACTAAACGCGACATTGATCGCAAGCTGCATTTCCTCAGTTTCGCCAAATTGCATTTCATTTCTGCGCTTCTTGGCAATGGCGTGCCCGCCATATTGAAATCGGTGAATGAGGCTTATGCTGCCGCCATGGCCAAGCTGCCTACGCCTCAGCTCACGCGGGTACTTATCGCTGCAGTGGAAAAGCAACAACCTCCACGCTCACTGTTTCGTCCCAAAATGCGTTACGCTCATCAAGGCGGCAGCAATCCGCCGCTGATCGTAATTCATGGCAGCGCGCTAGACAAAATACCAGACAGTTACCGCCGTTATCTTGAGCACACTTTCTGCGCTGCTTTTAAACTGCAAGGCACTCCACTCAGAATCGAATTCAAGGCAGGCAAAAATCCATTTGCTAATAAGGCTCCCAAACCGCTAACAGAAAGCGAAGAACGTAGTGCACACCGCGCTCGTATCCGTGGGCGCAGGCTGTACGGACGTTAATTCAGACTTAATAATATTATTTTTATTGTTATCAATTTATTACGTGACGTACTTAATAAATCCATGCAACATTTCTTGGCAATTGTTGCATAAGGAAAACCTGCAACAAACTGACTATTGAAGAACAAACGTTGATCCAGCCGTAGTTATCTGAATTACGCAACAAATAAAGACATGTTTTGTATATTCTTGCGACACATAGTTTTTCTTCACTTTCTCCTGTTCAGTTCAATATTACAAGCCGCCGGCATCGTTACAGCTAACGCCGATAATTATCGTGAATTGCTTTCAAGACTGGAACCCGGCGATACTCTTTTACTGCAGCCCGGCGTTTATAAAAAAGGTTTGCCTGTGCACCAACTGCATGGGAATAAGGACAAACCCGTCATCATAATGGGCCCGACCAATGGTCCATTACCTGTTTTTTCGGCAAGACCCGGACACAATACGATCAGCATCATTAATGCCAGCTATATAGTAATCCGTAATTTGGAACTTGACGGGCAGGGCATAGCTGTGGACGGCGTTAAATGCGAAGGAAACGCTGACTGGGCTCACCACATCACGCTTGAAAATCTCGTTATTAAGGGTCATGGCAATAACCAGCAAACTGTGGGCATTTCGACAAAATGTCCTGCTTGGAACTGGGTTATTCGGAATAACATAATTTTGGGAGCCGGAACTGGAATTTATCTCGGCAACTCCGACGGAAATGCACCATTTGTGGGAGGATTGATAGAACACAATCTAATCAAGGACACGATGGGCTACAACTTGCAAATCAAGCATCAAAATACACGACCGGAGATTCCGGGTATGCCCAGCGAGCCAAGCGTCACAATCATCCGCCACAACGTTTTTAGCAAGGAGAAAGGAGCGGCCACCGCGCCATTTGCGCGGCCTAATGTGCTCGTAGGGCACTGGCCCGTGAAAGGGAATGGATCAAAAGATACTTACGAAATCTATGGCAACTTCTTTTATCAAAATACTACAGAAGCTCTTTTTCAGGGGGAAGGGAACATTGCCCTGTATAACAATCTTTTCGTCAATGATCATGGGGATGCGATTCGAATTCAGCCACACAATGATATTCCACGCGCTATACATGTTTTCTACAATACTGTTATTGCCTCTGAAACCGGCGTTTCAATCATATCAGGGCAGGGCAGCGAAAATTATGTTCAACATGTTTCCGCGAATGTAATCTTTGCTTCTAACCCTATTATGGCTAAATCGCAGGAATCCAATAGCATCGGCAAAAGAGAAGATGCAGTTAATTATCTAGTGAAGCCATTTGCCCCCTTAGGCGCTATGGATCTTTACCCAAAAGTAGAAAAGATGAAATCCCAAGCGGTTGACACCACCAATTTTCGCGTCTTTAAGGACTGGGATATAGACTTTAACGGGCGCAAGCGGAATGAGCACTCCCGTGGAGCATATGGCGGCGAGGGGATAAATTCTGGCTGGTTGCCGCAAATCGAACGCAAGCCATAATTATGGATTCTCCAAGATAGTCGTGATCTGTCGCAGATATTGCGAGAATCCACGAATTCAATTCGGAGTTAGGTACTAAATTATAATTGGAGCGGTTTTTTTACGTTAAGAATACTTGCACCAACTGGTAGCTGCTAATTGCTGTTAGATTGTGTAGCGAAACTCTTTTCATTTGGCAATTGTGTATCCGGATTTAAGCCGCTTGGCTTGGTACATGGCTTTGTCCGCGCTCTTAATCAAGTCGTCCGCAGATTTGCCATTTTTGGGGAAAATTGAAATCCCAATGCTTGCCCTTATTACGAGGTCGCGTGTACCTATATTGCATGGCTTTTGAATAGCTTTAATAATTTTTTTTGCGACCAATGTAGCGTCTCGAATGTTGTTAATCTCCATCAGCAAGTACAAAAATTCATCACCGCCGTGGCGGCTGACTGTATCATCAACACGAGTCGTCTCCTTGAGTCGCTGAGAGATGGTCTGCAACACAGCATCTCCTGCATCGTGCCCATACAGATCATTAATACTTTTAAATTCATCCAGATCCACAAACATGACTGCCAAATTCCAACCGTGTCGAGTTGCTTGCGTCAAGCCATGTTCAAGTCTGTCATTAAAAAGTACGCGGTTGGGGAGGCCAGTTAAAGGATCGTGAAACGCCGCATGGCGCGCAGATTCCTCTTGTGCTTTTACCGAAATTAACTGGTGTTCTAATCTCTCCCTCTCTATAATCTCTTCCTCTAGCGCATTATTAACTGCTGTCAGTTGTTCAGCTACATCTAGCACTTTCATTTCAACTTCACCGCTTTTTTCAAGAGCTTTTTCAACCTCTGCGGGCTGATCTTGATCTGCACGCACTTGCTTAAGAGCAATGTTCACACACGACAATTCTTCGGCACACTCCACCACAACGTCCTTTATCTGTTCGCTATGAGCTAGCGTGTTAGGTAAAGAGGGGGAAATTTTGGATTGTTTTGTCAATTGCCCAAGCTTAACTTGACCATTTTGTTTTGATTTCATGAGATTTATCATTTCAGTATTATTTATAATAATATCATTCCACACTAAGCCAATCTGTTCACTAGCACACACAAGATCAAAAACAGAAGAAACAGCCCAGACACATCAGGCAGTTTTTTAGGAATATGTACTTCGCATAATGTATATTATGTCAAATTGATAATCGAATTATCAGGAAGATTAAGAAGGTTTTTTGGAGAACTTTTGAGAAGCGCATTCCAGAAACGCTCCGCCGCTTTTTGGTTTTTCAGGTTCACCATATGACGACATAAAAGCCGGATTAACTCAGCATCAACGCTTTCAATTTGGAGGCGTTTTTTTTCGGACGCAATATAGCGGTATCGCTTGCGGATTTTAACAAGATCAAAACCCCGCGCATAACGCAAATACCAGTAATGATTTCGAATGGTAGATGTCCAAGCTGGATAGCAATTAAAATTCATGAAGGTCAACCGAAAGGAAAGGCATTGGCTATATCGGCCCCAGTCGTTTTAAATCCAGATATGATGTGTAATTGACGGATCGAAACTCAACAGCAAATGTCGACTCACTACGAGAACCCTGCCATAGCTGAACGTGTGTATTTTGCCCAGCGAGAATTAAGGCAATAATTTCACATGTTGCAAATGGCATGTCCGGCCCGAAATAGACCCCTGTCAGTGCTTCGGCCTGATAACCATAGGGCCGTGCCCGCCTGACTATGAATAACACGCCACTCTTGCTCATATGCCCAATCAATCGCCTTAGTGCAATAGAGAGTGACTATTATTGGGTCGAAGTCTTCATCGCATAGCATATGAACAATATCAAATACAGGTATATCTTGCTTGTAAAGGACCTTCTTAAGCCCTTGGAATGGATCGGCAGAGCTCTTAAATTCTAGGCAGAATCCTTTGCAATGATCTCCGTAATGGGACCACATCAAGAGGTTATCCTTCTTCTCCGAGAAACAAGAAACACCACGATTCAATAAAAATTTTTGAATTGCATCTTTTAAGACATTCTCACACGTGCGAATAAATATTTCCTCAAGTTTAGACGGTAAAGCCGTCTTGTACATTTGCCGAATATTATCCTCAAGATCAGGGTCCGCTAAATAATGGTCTCGAATTTTATTAATTTCGTCATTTGTTGGTTTTTTAAAGTTTGGCGTAAGTGCGCAGTCATAAGGGTCATTAAAATTCAGCGGAGAACCAAAATAGATAACTTGATTCTTTAGATTCTGAAGTGACTGTGCCGTAAAGGGCTCGTACTTATAAAGAAGCGTGGGAGGAGTCATAAATGAAGATATGGGGCGATGATGAAATAGGGAATATCTGGATTTCTGGAACTGCCTCAAACCTTCACGACGGACGATTTATTCAGCCTTTGCCTTTTTAACGGTTTTAATTTCCATTTTTTAAATTTGGATCTTTATTTTCTACCATCATGCTGATTAACATTTTATCTGAACCCCAGACCATATATCCAGCAGCACCGAGATTCGATAGTATGCCCTTGGTCAAAAAAGTAATATGAGCAGGATCGTGTACAAGTTCATGTCTAAGCGCGAATGTATCCTTCAAACCCTGTAAGTCATCATCACTCCATTTATATATTGTTTCTGGCTTGTCTTTTCTTCGAATCTGCCGTTCTTTTAAAGAATTCCACAAGTTTTTTTTATCTAAAAAAAGTGAGAAGACCTTTTCGATCTGTTCCGCATTCTGAAATGACTGTCCTTTGGAAACTAATTCTAATGGGTGAATATTATGCGCATAAATATCCTGCAATTCTAAAATGTCATATTTTTGGGTATGTAATAGTTTGAGTTTTGGCTCAAAAAATTCGGGTGAGCAGAATTTGAAAATGAAATCAAGCATGTCTCGGTAGTACACTTCAATTGCACTCACAGTTGATATGATGATGGATCGCTCAATTAAAGAGGCATATTCTGGCTGAATTCCTCCTTCTAGAAATTTAGTTCCAGCATCCATACATTGATCGAACGTTTCAAAAAAGTTATCAAATGGTTTTGCTATGCGATCTTTTCGAGTTTGTCGATTTTCACGTGCTCGAAGTATATTTAGATAATCCATGAATGATAGAAGTGGTTAAAAAAATTTAATGACAGAATATTACAGCCATTTTTGAGTCTCTAGCATTAAATTAAAGGTAACTAATTCTTTACTCTTTCTGGCGGCCAGTTTCCTGTTTTTTTTTGCTGTTCGTATTTTTTGTTCTCAGATGCTTGCATATCCTTATTACCTTTAAAGTGTTTATTAAAACGGGCATGGTCGCACAAACTTTCCCGCGTGAAATTGAGAAGCAGTGCCAGAAATCCATATGTTTCCTATGTCTTCGTCAGCCCATATTTTCGCCTCAACAATTCCCTGTTCTACCATTGCATCCCGAGCCTCCCTGAGCACATCAATTCAAAAAAGAAATGCAATGTAGCCAATTATTTAATAAATATTCGCACAGCTTAGAATTCGAATGATCTGCTTCTCTCCATAACTGTCTGATGAAAATCGACTAATGGGTTATTGTGGTTAAACACTAACTCCCCCACCTGAGCCACACTCGTAACTGCCGGAAAGATTCAGCATCCAGGCTGTCCGGCAAAATAATGACGCTACGCGCTAAGTACTTCCCTTGCGGCAACACATTTAGTACGGTAAGAAAAGGACTAACCAGACTATCGGCCAATACCCGGGCAGTCACTTGATTCCCATTGCGCGCAACCAACAGGATCATGTCTCCGTCCAGCAGTAGCGTTTTGTTAGAGGATAGCGCTAATAACCAGGCATCATGCCATACGTGATACAGCAGGCTGGTTAACACGAGCGAGGCCAGTAGTATCTTCGCCCATAATGGCAAAGCTAATGGAACCAGAACCGCGAGCGCAGCGCCATGCGAAGCAACCAATGCGATTGTAAAATAAATGGAAGGTTGAAGATTAAATTGCCGTTGCATGGTTACTTTTTGGCAACTCGAAATATCTTCAAGGAAAAATCAGAGCTTGGCGCCTATTTCAGGAGCGCACTTTATTTTTAAACGGTGTTGTGCTGCGACGTGAGTCTGTCTTGCGATGGGGAGCGGCGCTCATGTCAGTGCCTATTTTTTTGCTTTTATGCCCTGCATCCGTAATTCCGTTATCAAATTTTTCGGCCTTGCTTCCAGTCCATGGGGCGACTTTCTCCGTAACAGGTTTCGATTCCATGCCCACCCAGTCAAGAATTTGACTCACCTCTCCTGTGCCGAGTTCTGCCAGCGTGCCGCGCTTCAAACGAGGCGGCAGATTAACGATGCCGAAGCGCACACGTATTAAACGGCTAATGGGCAAACCTAATGCCTCGAAGGTACGACGCACAATGCGATTGCGTCCTTCCTTCAACATCAGGCGATACCAGTGGTTGTAGCCCTCCCCTCCTTCGTCGGTAAGCCTCTCGAACTTCACTGGGCCATCCTCCAAGGTGATTCCTTCCTTCACCATCAGCTCCATCTGCTCATCAGTCATACTGCCCTGCACGCGCACAGCGTATTCACGTTCTACTTCAAAACGCGGATGCATTAGTCGGTTAGCCAGATCACCAGAGGTCGTAAAAATCAACAGCCCACTGGTATTAAAATCGAGCCGCCCAATGGCAATCCATTTCATGCCTCGCAACTTAGGTAATTTGTCGAATACGTTTGCACGCTTTTCCGGATCATCGCGACTAACAATCTCGCCTTCCTGCTTGTGATACAGCAATACACGCGGCAAATTATTGTTACTTGTTCTAATGTTAACAATACGCTTGTCGGCACGTACTACGTCATCTTCGGTCACACGCATACCCAGCGTCGCCACTTCTCCGTTCACCGTTATGCGCCCAGCGGAAATCCATTCTTCCATAGTACGACGGGAACCCAAACCGACTTGCGCCAATACCTTCTGTAAGCGCTCGCCTTGTTGTTCTGGTTGCTTTACCTGTTCGTTCATCCCGTAACCTCTCGCCTTTCCAGCACGGCTTGCGCCAGCGTACCGCTATCCACATGTTCCAGTTCGCCACCCACTGGCAGCCCACGCGCGATGCGTGACACTTTGATGCCCTGCGCACATAGCAAGATAGTAATGTAGTGTGCAGTGGCATCACCTTCGACGGTGAAATTAGTGGCGAGTATCACTTCGCATGTATTTTCCTGTGCCCGCCTAACCAGCCGTTCAAGGTGCAATTCACGCGGGCCAATGCCATCCAGTGGAGAAAGCCGTCCCATCAGCACAAAATACATACCGCGATAGCACTGCGCCTGTTCCATCATGAGCAAGTCTGCCGGCATCTCCACTACACACAGCAGGCTAGCATCACGCTTGGGCGAACGGCATAAAGCGCAAATTTCTTCTTCGGAAAAATTATTACACTTGGCACAATGATGGATGCTTTCCACAGCGTGTCCAAGCGCCCGTGCCAGCCGCAATGCGCCTGGTTTGTCACGTTGCAACAAGTGGTATGCCATACGCTGCGCAGATTTAGGTCCAACACCGGGCAGACAGCGCAAGGCGGCTATCATTTCATCCAGACTGGAAAGCGTGTTCATTCAGGTACTAAAAACATTATGGTTTTCAGAACGGCAAACTCATGCCGGGCGGCAGATTCATGCCCGCTGTGAAACCGCCCATTTTTTGTTGGGTCACTGCAGCAACCTGTTTCATCGCATCATTCATTGCCGCCACGATCAAATCTTCCAGCATTTCCTTATCGTCGGATAACAGGCTGTTATCCAGCATCACGCGGCGTACATCGTGCGCACAGGTCATAACTACTTTTACCATGCCGGAACCGGCTTGGCCTTCTACCTCGACTGTAGCCAGCTCGTCCTGCGCCTTTTTCATGTTCTGTTGCATCTGCTGGGCTTGTTTCATCATCCCGGCCAATCCGCCCTTCATCATGTGCATACCCTCCTTAACTTATTGTATTGATTTAATCGTTTCTTCAAGTATCTGCGCGCCTAGTTGTGCCTGTGCCTCACGCACAAATGGGTCTTGCATAATGGCCTCAACTGCGTGCTGCTGACGTGTCTGTTTTACACGTTGCTCGACTGCGGCTGGCGTTGCCACGTTGTTCACACCTAACGTAACCGACAATCGCACTGACTGAACGAAATAGTCGGCAAGAGCAGTCTGCAATTTTTCCTGAGCCATTTTATTGGTCAACAAATGTTTGTGCTGCGGCGCTAAAATTAAAGTTAACCGCCCCTCAATAAAACTTTCCAACGTGCAATGCTTCGCCAATTCGCGCGCCATACCTTGCACATTCAGTTGTGCCAATAATGTGCTCCAATCAAGCGCCACCGAAGTAATTTCTACCGGATTGACTGGTGGGGAAATAGTCTGAATAGGTTGCGGTTGAAGTTGCTGCTTCGGTTTTGGCACAAGTGTCTCGGTAGCGTGAACTGTCGGCGGCGCAGTGACTTCAGCTGTGCGCTGTTCCAACATTGCCTTAGTGCCAGCTGGCCTAAATGCCAACATGCGCAACAAGGTCATGGTAAAACCAGCATACTCATCAGGCGCAAGGTCAATTTCATTACGCCCGTGTATGGCAATCTGATAATACAACTGGATTTCCTCCGCGCTAAAAATCTGCGCCAGTTCTAGTAAGCGCGTTCGCTCCGGCTCATCTTCTGCGATGGCTTGCGGCACCGTCTGTGCCAAAGCAACATGGTGCAACAGAGTCGCCAAGTCTTGCAAGGCAACATCAAATGCCAAACTGCGACTTTGCATATCGTCAGCAATACGCAGTAAACCAACTCCGTCCCGCGCTAGCAACGTTTGCAACACGTCATACAGATAACTTTGGTCAATCGCGCCTAACATATTACGGACCGTCGCCTCATCGATTCTGGAATCGGAATAGGCAATGGCTTGATCGAGCAAGCTTAACGCATCGCGCATACTGCCCTGCGCCGCACGGGCCAGCAATGACAGCGCAGCGATTTCAAACGTGATGTCTTCCTGCCCCAGCACATACTCCAAGTGTGTGACGATTAGTGCGGGCGGCAATTGTTTCAGATTAAACTGCAAACAGCGCGACAGCACAGTGACGGGGATTTTTTGCGGGTCAGTTGTGGCAAGAATAAATTTGACGTGTGCGGGCGGCTCTTCCAATGTCTTCAACATCGAGTTAAACGCTGCCTTGGAAAGCATATGTACTTCATCAATCAGATAAACTTTGTAGCGTCCCAATGTGGGCAGATATTGCGCGTTATCCAGTACTTCGCGCATATTATCAATCCCGGTATTAGACGCTGCATCCAATTCAATGAGATCAACAAAACGTCCACTGTCGATTTCCGTGCACGCGCTGCAAATTCCACACGGTGTGGCGGTAACGCCGTTGATACAATTCAAGGATTTTGCAAAAATGCGGGCGATGGTGGTTTTTCCCACGCCGCGCGTACCAGTAAACAAATAGGCGTGATGTAAACGGTTTTGTGTCAGCGCATTGCTTAATGCCTGCACAACATGCTTCTGCCCCGCCAATTGCGCGAAGATCTTAGGTCGCCATTTGCGCGCTAGAACAGAAGTTACTGACAAAATTTACGTTGTCTCAAAAATGGTAGGCAAGGCGAATTTGGCTAAAATTGATGCCTGGATTTGGGTGCTTAATTGAACCATTAGATAGATGCTGGAAACGATAGCCCAGATCGAACTGCTTCCGATCACCGAAACGCAGGCCTGCGCCGAGATGATCACCGAATTGAAAAGCGGTACTAAATCTACGGTCGGCATTGATATGAATATCGGAAATCAGATGAACTCCGATCCCTGCTTCCAGATAGGGCGCTAAGCCGGAAAGATTTTTCTGTTGCAAACGAAATACCGGAGTAAAACCGATATCCGTAATGTTGTGATTACTGCCCGCACTGTTTTGGCCGTTCCAACGTCCCGCTGAAGCTTCCCAATAGCCAGTCACCAACCAGTTGCCCTCGGTAAACCACTTCTTTTGCCAATCCCATTGGGCGCCGATACGCGCCATATTGGTTTTATCGCCACTTCCAATCTCAGCGGAAACACCATCTATGGCCCACACATTCCCATTTAACAATAGCGCACCGATCAGTACACAGATTTTTTTCATTGTCACTCCAACTTCGAATAAGGAGGCGAGCCTTGCCCCCGGCACTTGCAGTAAATGGTTATGGCTGCTTCCTTCCGGATCTGACCAGGTTCACCACCTTGCAATGCGGGGAGGCCCGCCAATTCTTTCAAGCTATCCAACAGCCTGCTGCGCAATACCAAGAGACCGTAACTAAGCCACTAAAAATACTAATGTATTTGTATATAATGCGCATTCAGGTTTCATTCTTAATGCGTTTTGCCCTGGCGATACTTTCTACGGCTATTGAACCACTTATATCTTATTATAATACTATCAAATGAATCGGCTGGCAAAATCCAGCCTTGTACAATGTGGTATGAACCCGAACGAGAGCTGTATTCCTACTAGCGTTTCTCGTGATGTCCACCGAATTCATAGCGCAAGGCGGACAATAATTTATTGCCATAATCTGCTTCTCCACGCGAATTAAAGCGATCAAATAATGCGGCGGTGAGAACCGGCGCGGGTGTACCCGATTCGATAGCGGCGATGCTGGTCCAGCGTCCTTCGCCGGAATCCGACACCTTGCCGCCGAACCCTTCCAGGTTGGGATCGGCTTGCAACGCGTGCGCGGTCAAATCCAGTAACCAGGAACTCACCACGCTGCCGCGCCGCCACAATTCAGCCACTTCAGCCACGTCGATATCGTAGCGGAAAGCTTCCGGCTCGCGTAATGGGGTAGTCTCCGCATCCACCCCGTGTGACATGTTACCCACATTGGCATGACGCAGCAGATTGAAACCTTCGGCAAAGGCGGCCATCATGCCGTATTCAATACCATTGTGAACCATCTTGACGAAGTGCCCGGCTCCCTCAGGGCCGCAGTGCAAATAGCCGATCTCGGCCGTGCTCGGCTGGCCGCTGCGTCCTTCGGTGCGCGGCGTGGTTCCCACACCCGGCGCCAGTGCGGCAAAGATGGGTTGCAAGCGCGCAACCGTGTGCTGCTGGGCACCGATCATCAGGCAATAGCCGCGCTCCAGCCCCCAAGTCCCACCGCTGACTCCCACATCCGCATAATGGATGGACTGCGCTGACAGACTCTTTGCGCGGACGATGTCGTCTTTATAATAGGAATTACCGCCGTCAATGATGATGTCGTCCGCACTCAGCAACGGGGTCAGTTCCGCGATGCTGGCGTCCACCACCGCCGCGGGCAACATTAGCCAAATGGCGCGCGGTGCACTCAATTTATTCACAAACTCCTGCACGCTGGCAGCAGGTGTCATGCCTTCTTTTGCCAGTGCCTGCACCGCTTCGCTGCTGCGATCGAACACTACACATTGATGTCCGGCGCGCTGCAAACGACGCACCATGTTTGCACCCATACGTCCCAACCCTATCATTCCGATCTGCATTATTTACTCCTTTAATAAAATTTTCTGCGGCATGGGGTGTAACCCCGGTTCAGTGCTCTGCATCCAGACATAAAGCCAGCCCCGAAATGTTCGGCACGGTGAAAGCCGTTCAAACTATCTTTTCAGCATGATGTGCAGCGAATAAGGCCGGACCATACAATGCCGCGCGATCATTCAGAATCACCTTGACCGGCATCGCCGTCAGTAATGGTCGCATTCGCCCTTTATCAAGAAAGGCATTGAGGAAATCACCTGTCTGCAACAGCGGTAATATTTTCGGCGCGATGCCACCACCAATATAGAGACCGCCCCGGCTCATGACCTTGAGTGCCAGATTGCCGGCTTCCGCGCCATACAAGCTGACGAATAATTGCATCGTCTCCAGGCATATTGTATCGCTGCCTGCCAGTGCCGCAGCGGAAATAGCCGCCGCTGTATCTGCGTTACGCATCTCTTCCGCTAGCCACGCCGGGGTTGATACATGCCGGTAGTCAAGCAAGAATGCATACAGATCTAGCAGCCCCATGCCGGAAACGACACGCTCCCAACTGACATGTCCCCTCATGTGCTCAGAATGGCGTTGTTGTAAATGTCTTAGTAAGGCAAATTCCAAGGTATTGCGCGGACTGAACGTAGCGTGTCCGCCTTCCGTAGCGAAGGGGCAATGGGATTGTCCGTCCCAATATAAACCCGCCTCGCCTAAACCCGTCCCGGCAGCGATCACCGCCACATTACCCAGCGCTTCGGGCGACCCCGCTTGCAGCGTCAATAAATCAGCATCACCTAGCGCGGGCAAACCATAAGCTGTGGCCTCTAAATCATTCAGCAGATGACAGCGCAAAAAACCGAAGCGTTGGCGCAGCGCGGCGGCATCGATCCGCCACGGCAAATTAGTCGCTTGCGCCACGCCACTCTGCACCTGCCCGGCAATGCCAAAAGTCGCATCGTCAACGTGATTACCCGCTGACAAAAACTCACTCAGCAACGTTTCAAAAGTGTCATAACGCTGGCTGGCATAACTAAGTTCGTGGAGGATCACAACGTCACTACCGTTCACGTCGACTAACGCCAAACGGGTCTTGGTACCGCCGATATCACCGGTAAGGATAGGTCCCATTTTAATATGCCTCAAGATTGCCACCTTCTGGATTTAAGGAATGGCGCCAGAACTGGTCTTCACGATCGAACAGGCGGTAGGTGCCGCGCGGCCCCCAGCTACCGGCGGGATAGGTATTGATGAAGCTGCGCTCCATCGACCACACCTTGATTACTGGATCGACCACGCGCCAGGCCGCCTCGACTTCATCGATGCGCAGAAACAGCGAGTGGTCGCCGAGGATGACATCAAGGATCAATCCCTCGTAAGCATCAAAATCTTCCTCGCCAGCTTTGCGATACGTCGCGTCCAGGCTGATGGTACGTGTTTGCATATCCAACCCCGGCACCTTGACCTGCAATTCCATCTTCAGACAATCGTCCGGCTGGATGCCGAGCATAATCCAGTTTGGTTGCGGCGCACCTTTACGGATGTGCCGCAGCAAATCCTGCGGCGGCGCCTTGAAGCGAATGCAAATCGCCGAGCTACCTTCCGCCATGCGTTTGCCGGTACGCAGATAAAACGGCACGCCCGCCCAGCGCCAGTTGTCGATGAATAATTTCATTGCGGCATAAGTTTCGGTCGTGCTGCCCGGCGCGACATTTGGCTCTTCCAAATAACCAGGCACGGTCTTGCCGCCGATGACGCCGCTGGCGTACTGGCCGCGAAAAGCATGGGCATGCACCGCGTTCTGGGTGATGGGACGGATGGCTTTCAGCACTTTTACTTTTTCGTCACGCAAGTGTTCTGCCGACATGCTCAACGGCGGCTCTATCGCCACCAGCGCTAACAACTGCATCAAATGGCTCTGCACCATGTCGCGCAGCGCGCCTGCACCTTCGTAGTAATCGGCGCGTCCTTCCACCCCCAGCGTTTCGGAATGGGTGATCTGCACATGGTCGATGTAGTGATTTTTCCACAACGGTTCCAGCAGCAGGTTTGCGAAGCGGAACACCATGATGTTCTGCACCGTGCCCTTGCCGAGGTAGTGATCAATGCGATAAATCTGCGGCTCATCGAGATGACGATAAAGACTGGCTTGCAGGGTCTGCGCGGAAAGCAGGTCGTAGCCGAACGGTTTTTCAATCACCACGCGACGCCAGCCGTTGTGCTGTTTCAACAGCCCGATGTTGCCCAGTTTTTCCACGATACCGGGATAATCAACGGGGCGCACCGCCATGTAATACATCACGTTTGGTGGAAACTTCGGATCATCGTCCAGCAAGGTTTGCAGTCGCGTATAAGCTTCATCATCACCGGGTGGAATGGAAAAATAATGCAGGCGAGTACAAAAACGTTGCAGTGCCCCCTCGTCAATTTTCGCACCATGCACTTTACGCAGAATGTCACATACAAAATCCAGCCATTGTTCATGCTCGTAGGGGGCAATATCGCAGCCCAGGATGATCAGGTGGGCAGGCAGACGCTGTGCAGTTTCCAGATGAAACAATGCTGGAATCAGTTTGCGTCGGCTGAGGTTCCCGCCGGCACCGAAAAAAACCAGCGTGCAGGGTTCCAGGGTTTTCATATGGACTATCCTTTCATGTGAAATGACTTGTATATCCGGCAAGCCGGAACAGCGGTTCGGGTAAACGGGTGGATTCGGGGTTTTACTCTCCCTTAACAAGTAGAAATTGGCATGAAAAAGGGGTTTTTCAAAGTGTTCCTATTCGTTATGTTTGCTTTTGCTAATGTGACAGAACCCCCTGCCGTGGTCTAAGCGATTGAATAGCGCATGACCTGCAACGCGATCTCGTCCTGGTCGTGGAGCATAATATTTAGTTCTACCTCGTTTACAGAGCCAACGCTCATCCGCGCAAGAGAAAGCTTAATACGTTCCGCATCCATCCGTAGCGCGACCAATTTTGCAAATTCATTTGGAGAGGCGATCGACACTCCACTAGGGCTCTTGATGACCAGTTCGGACAATGTCGCTACCAAGCTGCCGGCGACCGCAGCAAGTGCAGTGAGAAAAGTGCTGTTCGATTTCCCCTCCTCGGTCCAGGCCAAATAGGCAGTGATGGCACTGGTTAATACTGCGCCAATCGCACCACCTTGCTTGATCCAGAAGGCCAAGTTCATCTTCTTCCGTGCGTAGGCCAACAGCTTGTCGAGCTGTTCGCGATTGGCCTTGTCACCAGCCTTGGCATGCGCAAGTTCCACACCACTGGACGATGGTGTGGCCGCTAGTGACACGGGTGCAGTTTCCTCTGCGCCAAAATGTTTATAGACTGAAAACCGAGATTCATTTCCAGGATAGGATGCCTTAAGGCCTTGCAATTCGCCGTGGGCGACCATGTCGATGACGGCATTGAGATTACTGTAGGTCATAAATCTATTTCCGTTTCTCGTTAAGGTTAAGGTACAGGGAGTATAGCAAGATTAGTGCCAGTAGCAGAAATGGAGAAAGCGCCAGGAGAAATACCACAAGAAATACCACGAAGATGATCGCCGCGACTACAAGGCCGGTCTTCCTGGCAAATCGGAATAACCTCATCATTTGAAACAATATGCCCAGCCAGTTAACACGGGTGCGATTGGCAAGTATGAAGCGGCTGGTCGATAAGCGTACTGTGATTAGTTCAGCGACCCACGCGAAACCAGTCGCCAATGTTAGTCGCTCCACGAAACGCAACACTAACGGTGTGTCATTGGTCAAGTTGGCATCCGTCACGTCGGCATAAAGGTCTTTGGGGAATTCCATGCGCGCGTGCATTCCACCGTACGTTTGTGTATCGAACTGTCCGGTTTCTTTCTGACTTGAGCTCGACGTAGAGGGGCTGGATTTTACAACTGGAGCTAACATCGCATTGATGAGGGGCTCCCCTTGTTCGAGGTCAATCTTGATGGGACCGAT
This sequence comes from Candidatus Nitrotoga arctica, assembly GCF_918378365.1. Lineage (NCBI taxonomy): Bacteria > Pseudomonadati > Pseudomonadota > Betaproteobacteria > Nitrosomonadales > Gallionellaceae > Candidatus Nitrotoga > Candidatus Nitrotoga arctica. The sequence continues at coordinate 1,807,677 of NZ_OU912926.1, forward strand.
TAGCTCCATCGCGCTAAACAGACTTCTAAAAGTGGGCTGACTGTCGATCTTCGCTAAAAAACGCACGACTCCACCTGCATTGATCTTGTTCAGGAAGCCAAAAGGGTTGCCGGTGGCCGCTGTCTCGCAGCCAAACGCTAGTAGTAGCACTCCATGCCTTGCGGCTTGACTAGACAAGGCGGCCATCGGCAACCTCGCCTTGTCCTTACCATTCGCGTCGGTTAACACATAGTCGCCGTCAACCACATGACCGATCAGGACTATAGTACTCCCGACATAGAGCTTGAAATATACTTCGATTGCGTCCGGTTCGCTGGGAAAAGTGTCTGGTGCCACACCGTTCTTCCCTTTCCAAGCCTCGTCGATCTCCGCTTTATCGCGCTTGAAGTAGTCACCGTCGAGCAGGGTCGCGACAATTAAAGTGGGGCCTGGTACTCGCTTGTCGAGCAGTCTCGCAAATGCCGCCTTTTTAGACTCGGAGCCAACGGTATTCCAACGTTCCAGATAGGTCGAATCGGCTACCCGTTCGTTGGTTGGTTCCGGCCTTCGATCGGTTGGCCGTGAGATATCACTTTCATGACGAGGTGCGGGATCCGTCTTGTACGCATGTCCGCCAGTCGGGCGCCCTATTGGCGGTGCAGCTGCATTCGCTGCAATGGTCAGAGCGCAAATGGCTACGAAAGCCAGGGCAATCCAATGTTTGAATCGATTGTTCAAGGCGGCTTCCTTTTATTAGAAGCTGGATGAAAATGCTGCATTGAAGTCAACCCTCTGGGAGAAACTCTTCAAAAGTATAGTGTCATCGTAGGGGTTTTCATAATTTTTTTGTGAGGTTCATACCTGAATGAGACGGCACAATTCCCAAGGTGGACTTGATCCCGGAGAGGGTTGCACTGCCTACACGTTCTTCGCATACAATTTAGAGAATTTAAGGAAATGAGGCAGTATGCCTCGTTATGTTCCAAGTCACTCCCCCTGTGTCAGCCTAGTTATCGCCTCTAATTTTTATATTAAATCCAGAGGCAGTAATGAAAATAAAGTATTAGTAGGAAACTATAATTGACTAGGGCACTTGGGCCGAGATGCGTCCCGGAACTGGCTTTAGTATTTTCGATGAGTGGAAGTAACAGCCTTGAGCAGCAATAAAGGATTGGTGGTGGCATCCTGCAGTTGGTGATAGTGATCGCCTTGATATCGCCGGTATCTGCCACGATGGTGATAATAAATTTCATGCTGTTCCAGCAAGTTGTGCATGTTATTTCTCTTGTCAAGTATTGGTCTAGAACTGAATATTGGTCAGGGCTTGCCCGCAACATGCTCTGCAAAACACGCCGCATCTTTCTCAACAAACTGAAAATCAGCGAAACCGGCGTGAGCGTGTTCTCCAGTATTGTCGGTGTCAGATGCAACGGAGAGCAGAACCAGGTGCGCCTGCTCTGATCCGAACTCCGTAACCATATCCTTGTGCACGTCGTGGCGTGCAACGACCCATTTTCCTGCATTCGCAGCACCCGATTCGGCCACTATCATGTGGATGCGGTCGGTATAGACATTGGGCTTGCGCGTACCCACCGGATAACGGTTGTCCCACACATAACTGATCGCGGCATCTGGCATCGCATCACCATAGATACTGCGTGCCAACTTGAGCTTGACGCGCGTCGCAAAACTCAGCGCGGACGCAGGCATGGCAAACGACACATATACGCGCGCAGCATAATCATCCCCTTCTTTGGTGGCCATGTCGGCCGTGACCAGCGGGGCATCCACGCGCCAACGCCAGCACAGCACCGGCGTGTGATTCAAATCGATCTCAACCGGTCGCGCCAGCAACGTCATACTGCGCTCAGCAGTGGCTTCGATGGCCAACACATCATCCCATCGCGTGACGCGGTAATGGGTGGGTGGTACTTTTTTATTAAGCTGTATCAATTGCCACGGAGACGGGACATCCGCGGACTCCTGGGTGAAATGATCAAGCCTGACTTCCTCGCTCGCTTGAGCCAGTGAAGAGAAAATTGCCCCTATCAGCAGCACTAAGTTTCGTAATGTCATGAGATCTCTATTTTTGGTAGCAAGTATTTCAAATCCTGCGGCGTATCCACATCGTGCAACAATTGCCCGACATACAGCGACCAGCCGAGCTGCTCGATGCGCGCAATGGTAGTACTGGCAACCGCATCGGTGCTCCACGGCATGCCACTGAATAGCACTGCACTGTAGCGCTTGAATCCCAGCAGCGCATAACCGCCATCGGCGGTGCAATGAATGACTGCATCGTGTTCGTGCAATGATTGAGCAGCCTCGCGCAACAAGGTGGCGGACATTTCAACGCAGTCTGTCCCAATCAATAAAACGAATCCTGCATTTTCAATGGCGCGCTCTGATGCACGCGCCAGTCGCGCACCGAGATCATCTTCGCCTTGATCGGTAATTTCAATCCCAACCGGCAATGCAATACCTTGCCAAGCGATATCGTCAATCTTGGGCGTGCTGCATAACTCGACCGTGCCGATGCCAGCGGCCAGTGCGTTGAACAAAGTGTTGGACAGCATCTGCAGCGCCAGTTTGGCCGCAGCCTCAGCCCCCAGCAAAGGGATCAAGCGCGTCTTGGCAAAACCGGGCTGCGGGGCTTTGGCAAAGATAATGATGCGCGTGGGTATCATCGGTACAACCTCACCAACTCACCCGCATCCGTGCCGCGCCAATACGCCCAACGCAAACGCCACATCAGCAAAATGGTGCGCCACACCCCGCGCGCCTCCCAACGGCGACCGGATGTCGTCACACAATGCGCGATGCAGGTGGGACGCGAGAACGCCAGCAACCGTTTGCTCAGCTCCACATCCTCCATGAGCGGCTGATCAGGAAATCCCCGCAAATGCTCGAACACGGCACGCCGCACGAATATCGCCTGGTCACCGGTGGCGATTCCGGTCAAGCGCGAGCGCCAATTCATCAAGCGGCTGACCACGCGCAACATAATGGGACGACCGGTAATGCACACATCGAAACGCCCCCAGCAAGGCTCTTTATTTGCCAAAGCTAGCTCGATGTGATGTGTTGCACCCTGTGGCAGACGCGTGTCGGCATGCAAAAATAACAACACATCACCGCTGGCCTGTGATGCACCGGCATTCATTTGATTTGCTCTGCCGCGAGAAGTGCACAACGCAATGAATCCAGCCATCTCTAACAGCATTGCTGACCCATCCGCACTGCCGCCATCAACAAATATGATTTCGCAACCGGCTTTCTGGTATGGCAACAAGTGCGCGAACAATTCCGGCAATTGCTCCGCTTCATTGAGCATCGGCACAATAATGGACAGACGCATCGTTCAGCCTCGCTTCCATGCGTGATAGCGCTTCAGCCACGCCAGCACTTTTTGCGGCGCATGGGCGCGTTTCCATTCCCCAGCAGCATATTTGTTCGCTTCAGCCAGAGTCGGGTAAATGTGGATGGTACTGAGTATCTTATTCAGCCCCAGCCCGTATTTCATCGCTAACACGAACTCGATTAGCAAATCGCCAGCGTGTTCGCCAACGATGGTGGCACCGAGGATCTTATCCTTGCCGGGCACGGTCAGCACCTTGACAAAGCCGTACGCCGTGCCATCAACGATGGCGCGATCGAGATCATCTATGCCGTATTTCACTAATTCATAAGGGATGCCTTGCTCGCGCGCTTCCTGTTCGTTGAGCCCGACGCGCGCGATTTCCGGATCCATGAAAGTTGACCAGGGTATCACCGAGTAATCTACCTTGAATTTCCAGAAATCACCAAACAATGCGTTCACCGCTGTATACCACCCTTGGTGGGCGGCAATATGGGTAAACTGATAAGGTCCGGCTACATCGCCCGCCGCAAAAATATTGGGATAAATAGTTTCCAGATAGTCGTTGGTAACCACTGTGCGCTGGGTTTCAATACCCAGCTCTTCCAGGCCGTAGCCTGTCAACCGCGCCACGCGGCCTACAGCACACAACAGCGCGTCGAACTCGATACGGCGCGATTTGCCATCCTGTTCAACCACGATGTATTTGTGACCGTCTTCCTGCTCGCAGCGCACGGCCTTATGGTCGGTCAGCACGCCCACCCCATCTGCGGTGAGCGACGCGCGAGCCAACTCGGAGACTTCGCTATCTTCGCGAACCATGATGCGCGACCCCTTCTCGATCTGGGTGACATGCGAGCCCAATCGCGCGAAACTCTGTGCCAATTCACAACCGATCGGGCCGCCGCCCAGCACCACCAGTCGCGCAGGTGCCGTGTCCAGCTTGGCGAATGTTTCCCACAGAGTTTCGCTGGTAACGTAGCCCACCTCATCCAAACCGGGCAGCGGCGGCACGAAAGGCCGCGCACCGGTGGCAATGATGATACTGCGCGTGGTGAGCACTTGAGTCGTGCCATCGTTCAATTTTATTTCCACCGTCCACGGGTCGGTAATGCGCGCATAGCCTTGCAGCACTTCCACGCCCAGGTCGGTATAGCGTTCCTCGCTGTCGTGCGGCGCCACGGTGCGGATGACCTCATGCACACGCGCCATCACTTTTTGAAAACTGAACTTTGCTTCGTTCGCCTCTAGCCCATAATAATCGGCGTGACGTATTTGATGCGCCAGCTTGGCACTTCTGATCAACGCCTTGCTCGGCACGCAGCCGTAATTGAGGCAATCGCCCCCCATCTTGTTCGCCTCAATCAGCGTCACCTTGGCCTTGACCGTCGACGCGATATAGGCGGACACCAGCCCACCCGCTCCGCCGCCGATCACGATCAGATTGCGGTCGAATCGTGCCGGAAGATTCCATTTGGCATAAATGCGGCGGCGTTGCAGCCAAGTCGTTATTTTTTTGGCTATTATCGGGAAAACTCCCAACAGTACAAACGAAAACAATAAGCCCGGTGACAAAATACCGGCCAGACTTTGCAATTGCGCGAGTTGTGTCCCCGCATTCACGAACACCAATGTGCCCGCCAACATCCCCACCTGACTAACCCAATAGAAGGTGCGGGTGCGCATCGGCGTGAGTCCCATTAGCAGGTTGACGAGAAAAAATGGAAACACGGGAATCAGACGCAAGGTAAACAGGTACCAAGCCCCGTCTTTGGCCACCCCGTCGTTAATCGCTTTCAACTTGTCGCCGAAGCGTTGCTGCACAGTGTCGCGCAACACAAAGCGCGAAGCCAGGAAAGCTAGCGTCGCGCCGATGCTGGAAGCAAATGACACCAACAGCGTGCCCATCAGCAACCCAAACAACGCACCCATGGCCAGTGTCATAACCAATGCGCCCGGCAAGGAAAGCGCAGCGACGATTACATACAGCACAAAACCAACTGCCGCGACCAACCAGGGCGACTGCGCCTTGAACGCAGTAAAATCATGCTGACTCTGCTTGAGCGATTCCAAGGTCAAAAACCGCTCTAGATCGAAGGCAAAGAAGCTGACGACCAGCACAAGAATCAACATAACGAGCAGCGCACGCTTCATGTGGCGAGGCTTTCTTCTTCTTTCAATGCGCCGCCGCAACTGCTGCCTTGTCCGGCAGTGCAGCCGTAGCAGTGGCCAGCAACATGGATCGGATGATCCTGCAAGTCTTGCTGCAGCAAATCACGCAGATGCGGACGACCTTGACCGCGGATAGCCAATCCCAACTGCTGGTTGAAATCGCAGTCGTAGAGAAATCCCTGCCAGTCCACGCTGACCAGGTTGCGGCACATCACCGTGTCGAGATTGGCAGCGGCGAAGTTTTCTTGCAGTAGGCGCAAGTAGTCGTTAAACCGGCCTTTGGAGACCAACATTGAACCGAAACGCTGGATCGGCATATTGGTAATGACAAACAGCTGGTTGAACACGATACCAAAATGCTCGAACAGCTCGCGCTGATAATCTGCTTGCAACGCAGTCTGATCTGGCGGCAGTGAAGCGCCCTGCGGATTGAATACCAGGTTCAGCGTCAGGCCGCTGTCAGGCTGCCCGTAACCCAGCATATTGAGTTTTTGCAGTGCGACAATACTCTTATCGAACGTGCCTTTACCGCGCTGCTTGTCCACATTGTCCTGCGAGTAACAGGGTAGCGAGGCGACGATCTCGACCTGCTGCACGGCAAGAAATTCGGCGAGATCTTCCTGTCCCGGCTCGAACAGAATGGTGAGATTGCAACGGTCAATCACCGTGCGGCCTTGCGCGCGAGCGGCGCGCACCAGATCACGAAAGCCCTCATGCAATTCCGGTGCGCCACCAGTCAGATCAAGCGTATGCAAGTCGCGCGCCACCAACACCTGTGGAATCAGCGCCACCGTTTCACTATCCATCATCTCGGTACGAGTCGGTCCGGCATTCACATGACAATGCACGCAAGTCTGGTTGCACTTGTAACCCAGATTGACTTGTAGAATTTCCAGCGTGCGACGACGCAAAGCGGGGAATTCAGTGGCTTGTAGCAAAGGCAGAGTGGCGTGCATGACTTACTCCTGTAAATTCTTTTATCCATCACAATTTCACCAGATGGACAATGCAATGCGTTCCTGAGTTGTAGTCGTTACAGAAACCAGATTACTTACAACGTAAATTTGCAGCATCTTATTCGATAACTAACAAACTTTCATTTTGGCAACCTCTGCTCAATTGCAAGAAGAGTATTGTGCAGTTGATCAAGATCGAAGTCTTCTCAATAAAATTTATAGATATGCGCGTCAAGTGCGCGAAGAAAGACTTTATTCGGGAACCCTTTTGTCCCTGTTACAAGATTCATGTCAAAGAAAGGGCTGCCATCATATTTTGATACCCAATGATCTAGCCTTTCGTCAAAATGCTCTAAATGATTTCTAAGCCTGCGGAAAGGCTTGAGGTCTATGCGTGAAAGGTCAACACGATTGAGTAGTATTTGTTCACGTTCACTACCTTTTTTTGGATCGAGGGTCTTATCTACAATTGCCGCGTGACTTAAGAAGTGTTGAAGATGGAGAAAAATTTCTTCTACGCACCCTCTCTTTTCCGAATTCTCGAACGCAGCCCACGCATACTTCGCGTACTCAATCTGAGCGTGGGCTTCCTTTGTATAAAATCGCCACTTATCCATGTTCTGTTTTGCTCGGTAATGCCGAGTTCAGCGGCAACAACTTGTTAGGCCCTCACTGGGGCTTCACTCGATATGGCCTTGCTGTTCCAGGAGTTTGGCCGCTGACTCAAATGCGGCGAGAAACTCAGAGGCAACCTCACGAATACGCTCCAGGCTGCCTTCAGTTATGTTCAAGTGGCGATCCACTCCTTGGTAATGCGCCGATGTCATGCCGGAATGTTAACCCCATTCCTTTGTCATGGTCGAGTCACTGCGCGCATTGCAGAAAAAAGTTGCACAAAAGGGGGCAGATCTAGCTAAATTGGCTATTCAAACTGCTGGGGAAGATTGCGCGCACTGTGCAGCACCCGCTCGACCAGGATGACAGAATCAGTTTCAGAAAAGAAAAGGAAATCAAATATCGCTCATACGGAAGCTGGCGCAAGTCTTCGGCCAAGTCTGGCCTGGCGACTCCCAGCCCCGGTTGTTCCACCAACAACGTGCATTGCAGGCGCAGTTCATTCATAAAACCACGGGCGCGTTGCGGGTTGTCGCGAGCAATGTAACGGGCAATTTCCAACAAATCTTTGCGCGCCCATTTGGCAAACTCCAGTTGTGCCGTCTTCGCCATTACGCGCTGGCTTGTTCAATGGCCACCTGATCAATTGCTGCATTCATTTCGGCGAACATTTGTTCAGCTGAAATTGGCGGTTGCTGGTCGCGTCGGCTAATCGCAATCGCTTCGCGCAAAGTTGCTGTGTCCAATGCCTCCATCTGACGCATATACAGTGCCGCCGGAACCAAATACGCCGCCGGGCGATTATGATTCAACACGGCAACCGCTTCATCGCCCGCTTGCTCGATAATGGCGCTGGGGCTGCGTTTAAGTTCAGTGATGCTAACCGAACGATTAGCCAATAATTGTTCCATGATTTTGTCTCCAATAGGCACTAAATAAGATGCCGAATTGTGACCATTATTTTCGCAGCGGTCAATGCTAGACATCGCGCCAATGTACCAATCCACTCGCGAACAAATGCCCGCTTGCTCGGTTCTATTGCCCTTGCAACGGCTCGGTCCCAAATCCTCCTCTCACCAACCACGCCTTTGCCACGCCGGACATCACCTGCGCCGCCCTACAAGATTTTTCACCTTGGTCGAAATGAAAGTCCATTGAAGTTACCCATAGCCAACCCGCATGCCTTGTGCTAAATTCTGTCCAGTCTGGCCAGAATTAACGCCAGTATTAACGGAGGACATCATGCATAGGGAATGGCAACTGCAAAAAGCGAAAGGCAACTTCAGTCAGCTTATCAAGGAGGCGGTGAGTGGCGATGCCCAAGTAGTTACGGTGCACGGAAAACCCACGGCGGTAATTGTTTCGGCTGAAGAATACGCTCGACTCACCCGCCACCGAACCAAGCTCTCCAGCGCACTGCTGCGTCCCGATCTCGCAGCCGAAGATCTGGATATTTCCCGCAGCCGCGACGCCGGGCGCGACATCGATCTATGAGCTGGCTGCTGGATACCTGCGCGCTTTCCGAATACGCCAAAAAGGCCCCCACACCGAAAGTTATCGCCTGGCTGGATGAACAAGACGAAACCAGCCTGTTCATCAGCGTCATCACGCTGGGTGAAATCGAAAAAGGCATCCTCAAACTACGCGCAAATGACCCGCACCGCAGCCAGAAACTCACTGCTTGGCTGGGTAAGGTGGAGCAGCGCTTTGCTGGGCGCATCCTGCCGCTCAATGCCGCTGCCCTTCACGTATGGGCGCAAATCACCGCACACTCCGAACTGACTGGACAGCCCATGCCGGTGATGGACGGCCTGCTCATGGCCACTGCCCAATGCCACGGCTTCACCGTGGTCACCCGTTACGTGCAGGATTTCGCGATGTACCCGCAAGTGTTTAATCCTTGGGCGTTGTAAATCCGTCGGAGTGAAGCCGTCGTTCGCGGAATTGCTCTACCACTTCTCGCGACAACCGCATGGTGATGCGCTCTTTAAGTCGGTGCTTTTTGAGGGCCACGCACGCCTAGTTTCTTTCTCAGGGACAGTGGCAACACTTCAGTGGTCGACCTAAATTTCGCCATATCTTCGGCGGTTAGTTCACGGACCTCCCCGTCTTCGTCAATCAAGGGTTTGCGATTTGCCATGTCTATTTTCCTCTCTCGTATTTGCCTTAACGGCTTACCACGTTCAAGTCCGGCTTCAATTCGTTTTCATCGATATACCCAATAGCGCCGGGTGTGGTTTGGACAAAGCTAATGACTTCGGCGGCACTCGATAGCTCTTTTGGCGGAATACCCTTACCGATGAAGCGGCGCACCGTCCAATAAGCTGTGTATTTGTCATCTTTCTGATTCAGGTAGCGCTGCAAGAAACGATCACGCACTGCGCCTGCCTTGTGATTCACCGCCGTGACATGCATGCCATCAACTTCGATGACCTTGCCGGTAAATATTCTTTGTACGGTATTCGCATTCAACTTACTTAAACCCGCATGGCCGATAACAACTACGTTCTCCGCATGCGCCTCACCTATCGCAAGCGCCAGTAGCGCGGAGATCAGCTTGAGTTTGAATTTCATCATGGCTGTCTCCCTTAGAACGTAAAGTTGTAAGAGAGAGAAAACACATTGATACGTTGATCGCCGGATTTTCCACCCGGCGGTGCATCAATAAAACTGGACGCGATGCCGGTCTGTACGACAGACCATTCAGCCTTGATTTTGCTGTTGATGCCAAGCGAGTAGGCGGTGCCGAGCGCCCATGTGTTTTGGTCATACACCACCATCGTATCGGCCAGGTTGCGCTCCAAAGCGTTAACCGCCGGGATAATCGTCTGGACGCCATTTATCGCCTGATACAGGTCGCGGTTTTTCGTGATTAGCTTGGCGTAGGTCAGGTAGGGTGTCCAGTTACCGATTTCTTTCTGCAGGCTCAGGTAAAAGCCTTTGCTGTCGGGAGAAAGGGTTGAGCCTTCATTTTTGCGTCTGACATACTCGCCGATTGTGCGAAAGCCGTGCCCCAAATCAATGCTGGCACCTAAATTGGTGGTAACGGTTTTTATCCTGGATGGGCCGTCCGCAGCAGGGCAGTAATAGTCGCCAATGAATGCCGGCGGAATGCCAATTGGTGCGCAACCCCCAGCCGGTGCGGGCACATACGTCGATGGCCCCAGTGTGGTGCCGTTACGGGCCGTGGTATTGGCTAAATGCATGCCCGCCAAAAAAGTGTTTCCGCCGCGATTCAAGCTCAGCCGCAGTCCTTTTGACTCGGTCGCCAAGGGTGCAAAGAATTCACCCGCCGCACCGCTTTGGGTGAGGATATTACCGGGGTCACGCGCATGGAAGCGCCATGATTCCTTCTCGGCATTTCCCCAATAGCCATCAAGAATAAATTCGTTCTCGTTGAGTTGCCAGGTCTTGGCGAACGATGCCCCAATAAAGTCCACCGTAGATGCGGAGGCATAAACCTCAACCGGCAAGCGAGCCGCGGCGTAAGTCGTGCCTACATTGGCATTCTCGGAATTCAGGTAAAAAGGAATACGTAATTTTCCTACGCGAAACAACCAATCGTCAGCTGGACGGTAGGATAAAAATGCCCAAGTAAGGGTTGGTTGCCAGTTTTGACTGTCACTTAGCAGTGCGGGCGGCGCTACTCTGGCTTGTAGCGTCGCGCTCCATTCGGGATTAAATTGGGCATTTAATTGTGCGCCAAACGTGGTGTCACGGTCGAAGCTGCCTTTGTTATTGATGTAACGCTGGTAGGTGTAGTCTTTGTCGGAGATGGCATAGCCTATCGTGCCATAACCCGACAGGGAAAAATCGACTGCTTGCGTGGATAAGCTGACCGTGCCGAGCAGGAGGCAGGCAAGCGTGCATGCACTATTTCTAAGCCGTTTTTGCATGGCCATTAGCATTATTATGAGGCGGATCAAGGCGGTTGCAGGATTTTAGAATTCAAGGGTTCTATTTAAAACGCGGCAAATTATAACCGTTTGGCTTTTCCTTTTGGCTCTTCCTTCGCAGGTTTGCTCAATACCCAGGCTTTGGACATTTGCAATAGCCATTTAGCTCTACATAGGCTTGGCCGTTTACTGCGCCGCTGATGGTGCACGCCCCTTCCCAATACACCGGGCCGACCCAGAAGTTGTGATTGCCGCGAATTTCCTGGTCTGGCACGGCAGGCTGCACGGTGAAGATTTCGCTGCCGATTGTCACCGTCCAGCCGGCGGGATAGGTGCAGCCAGTGGTGGGACTGGTCCAGTAACCCAGTATGATCACGTCGAATTGATGCGCGGCGAGATTTGTGGTTAGCCCCTGTGCGTCTGTGATTGAGCCGGATTTTTCTACCGTGACATCTTCGCCGTTGAAATCGAACAGCATGATTTGGCGGTTGTCTGCCAGTTCGATGGCGAACCATTGCCAGCCTTTATCGATCGCTTGAAACAGTTCGCCGTACTGGCGGTCAAACCAGCTGGTTCCGGTGACTTTGTAAGACTTGCCTTTAATGCTCAAGGTGCCAGTCGTCGCCATGTGGGTGCGCGAGTAGTAGTAGGTGTAGCCGCCAAAAACATAGGGGTGCGCGTCGCCGCCGTAGTGCAGCGCGGGCGGTTTAGTTGATTGCAGGTCAATATCCAGCACGTAGTCACCAACTACGCTGTGCAAGTGATCTGTGCCATTGCCGCCCACCGCGGTGATGGAGTTGTTCGCACCGGCACTGAGCTTGAAGCCATTGGGGGTTTTGTTGGGGAGCTTGAATTCGACAAATTCCTCAAATTCAAAGCGATTGCCGTTCACATCGGTGATGGCCGCCTGCACCAGCTGATCGCGCATGAACAGGAAAGCATCGAAGGTAAAAAACACCACTTCAAAACCAAAATGCTGGCCGTCTTCCGTTTCCAGATGGCCCGTCCAGTACCACCACTGCACCTCTTCGGTGGATAAAAATGCATCGTCTGCAGGCAGGATCACCGGACCAATCAAACCGCGTTTTGGGCTAAACCAGCACTTGAAAATGACTGCCACCAAGAGTATCCACGGCAGTAACGGTGGGTATTTCCAAACCAACAGCGCCAAAATTAATACGATGAGCCAAGGTGACTTTTGCCAGATTGTGCGCATGCTTAAACGTTCCTCGGGGTAAAATTTTTGTGCCAAGATTTTACCTGATTGCGTCCAGATTGTTTGGCCAGGTAGAGCGCCTGGTCAGCCAGTTTGAGCAACTCCGCCTCCAAGTTTGTTTCGCTCTGGGTGTTGCAAGCGGCCCCGATGCTGATCGTGATATGTGCTGCGGCAGGTGAGTGGGCATGGGGAATCTGCATGGCGGCAACGGTTTCGCGCAAGGACTCGGCTACTTTACGCGCATCTTCCAGATCAGTTTCAGGTAATAAAACGACAAATTCTTCGCCGCCGTAACGCGCTAGCAAATCCATCGGACGGTTCACTTCGGCCTGCATGGCTTGGGCGACCCGCATCAAACATTGATCGCCCAAGCCGTGACCATAGTGGTCGTTAAACAGTTTGAAGTAATCCACATCCAGCATCAGCAAAGACAATTCATGTTGCTGCCGTACCGCACGCCGCAGCTCGTTGCCCAGCGTGTCGTCGAAACGACGTCGATTGGCGACCTGAGTTAGTCCATCCATGAACGAAAGGCGTTTTAACGCATCGGTTTGCAGTTTGAGCGCAATGTGGTTGCGCACCCGTGCTTTGATAATCGGCGGGCTAATCGGCTTATGAATGTAGTCCATTGCGCCCAGCGTCAGTCCGAGTTCTTCATCTTCGGTTTGGTTGCGGGCGGTGACGAACAACACGGGAATATCACAGGTGTCTGGATTGGCCTTGAGACGTTTGCAGACTTCATAACCATCCATCTCCGGCATCATCACATCCAGCAAAATCAAATCCGGCGAGCTGGCCGCAACCAGCGCCAGGGCTTTGGCGCCGCTGGTCGCCAACTGGACACGGTAATCCTCGCGCAAGATGCTGCTCAACACGCTCAGGTTGGCGGGCACATCGTCCACCAGCAAGATAGTCGCGCGTTTGGTTTTGGCAAACATGGGGCTGTACTCCGCTATGTTATAAAGTTTCAGGGTTTTAAAGTTTCAAGTTTCCGGCAACAAGGCCAGGGCAATATCAAAATCAAAATTATCCAGTGCCACCGAGATGCGATGTACGGTTTGCACTGGCAGCAAGCTTTCAAATGCGGGCTTGTGGGCCTGCCATAAATCTGCCGCCTCAACATTGCATTCTCTCAGCAATATTCTGAGTTGGGGCAAACAGTCTGGCCATTGGCCTGGTAGTGTGACAGTCTCTGGCTGTGCGCTTGGTTCATGCGGCGGCGATGCGGGCGCATGCTCCGACAGGCCCTTGAGTAAATGTCGTAGCGCCTCAGGCAATACAGGTTTGGACAGGAATAGATGAGCATTCAATCTCAAGACGGTGTCGTGCATGACATCCGTATCGTAAGCGGAGACGACGACCGGTAAAGGCTGGTTGGCTGGAGGTTGTGCGTGCAGACTGCGCAAAACTTGTTCGCCATCCATGTCGGGCATGACCCAGTCCAACATCAGCAGATGATAGGGGCGGTTTTGTTGCTGTGCCTGGGCAATCATCTCTAGCGCAACCTGCCCGTTTTCAGCACTGTCGATGCCAGCTCCCGGTGTTTCACCCACGCCAAGATGATGCAGCATTTTGACCAGCACCATGCGCGCTTCAGGTTGATCGTCCACGACCAAAACGCGCAGGGTCTGTACGCCGGACAAGCTCGCTGGGGGAGCCGTGCCCTGTTGCGCGCGCAACAGATGGGCGGTAAAGATAAAGCACGAACCTGCATCTGGTTTGCTTTCCACCCAGATGCGCCCGCCCATCAGCTCGACAAAACGCTTGGCAATCACCAGTCCCAAGCCCGTCCCCCCATATTTTCGCGTGGTGGAGCCATCCGCCTGGATGAACTCTTGAAACAAGTGTTCTATCTGTTCCGCCGTCATGCCGATACCCGTATCGCTCACGGTAAAGCGTAGTGTCATCGATTCGGCATCTTGTGCGTCGATACCCAGCGTCAATTTGACATGACCGCTATGCGTAAATTTGATGGCGTTGGATAACAGGTTGATGAGGATTTGCCCTAGGCGCAGCGCATCCCCAACTAAAGCGCCCCCTTCATCCAGCAAATGTGGGGTGTCCACTTCGAACAATAATTCCACTTCTTTTTCGTAAGCGCGTTGCTGCAACAAGGCCAGGGCGTTGGAAACCACCTCCTCAACCAGAAAGCGATTTTGTTCCAGCTCCAGCTTACCAGCTTCAATCTTGGAAAAATCCAGGACGTTGTTGATGATGTCCATCAACATCTTGGCAGCGTTATGCACCTTGGAAATATAATCGCGTTGACGCGCATTCAGGTCTGTTTTTAGCGCTAAGTAAGCCATACCAAGAATAGCGTTCATGGGCGTGCGGATTTCATGGCTCATCGTAGCCAAAAACATGGATTTGATCTTGGTCGCATTCTCGGCTTGATTGCGCGCTTTTTCCAATGCCAACTGTACGGTTTGGCGACGGCTGATATCAGCTTCAATTGATTGCGCCATACTGTCAAACGTCTCGCTCAACACGGCCAGCTCATCTACCTCTGAGTCCCGTGCCGAATCCAGTCGGGTGCGGCTGGTGTAGTTACCTGCTGACAATCGGTCAGCAGACAGTTTGAGTCGTTCGATCGGCTTTAATACCTGGCGACGCACGGTATTAAAGGCTAACCCAACCAGACCGATGGTGACCGCCATGCTTGCCAGCAAAACCATAATGAGCCGCTGCAAGTGTGCGGTTGCTTGCTCGACCTCGCCCTGGGTGCGCTTGCTGACTTGTTCCTTCAGCCCCTCTACAGCGTGTGCCAAATTGGCTTTCAGCCCGTTATAAGTCTGGCTGTAAACCAGCTTGCTGGCAAAGTCGAGGCGGGGAGTCCCTTCGGAAACGAATGCGCGTTTGTCTGGGTCATAAAGCCCTTGTGTAGCGGCAAAAGCGATCTGTTCGGTTTGTTTCATGGCCTCGGTGGCCGCAAAAACCTGCGTTAGTGTTTGGAGTTCCTGTGCGTTGAAACCCAAAGCGCGCATCCTGTCCGTTAATACATGGCGTTCAACTTTTTCGGGGAGGACATGCAGCACCCGCTCTGCAATCACATCATCCCAATAAGTCGCTGGATTAAACATGGCAGGCGCGGATTTTTTGCCCTGACGTACGGCGAGGATGTCGTAGTAATAAAACAGATAGCGCGACTCGCCGGTGGTCGTGTATGCGCGCACCAAACTGGCCAGTTGCTCGGTCTCTTGTTGCAGTTCGTTGGACAATTGAATGGACAGCCGCCGATGCTCTTGCACGGCCATCATTTTGCTGTACGCCTGCTCAATCAGCACGACACACAACATATTTGCGCCCAATACCAGCAACACCCCCACAGAAAACCAGATTGAGAGTTTGCGCAGTTTCATCAGTGCGGGCGATTATCTACAGCGATGTGTTCACAATGTTCAGGCATATTCGATCGCGTATGACTGCTTTCAGCATAAAGTTTCATCATCGTGCCACAAGTTTCACCGCCAAGCCATCAGGGTTCCCCACATGCGAATGGCTCGAAGCGTTCGCCGATCAGATCAACGCGCCTCGAAGATAGATCGAGATCAAGCTGTATCTCGGGATAGATTTCGATGAAGGTAGCGAACAGGATATAGTCGTCAGCGGAGATATTCTTTTGTTCCATTTGTGGAACAGCTTATCCCATCTTCATGGCTTTATCTATCTTTTCGAGCCGTCTAAGATGTAGCCACATTACTTCAATTGAGGAGTCAACATGATTTATTTTGAATGATTCATTCTGAAATTCCCGAGCAAAAAGACGGCGTGATGGAAATGATGATTTTAGGAATGGGCACTTTGCCTGAATCAAATAATTTCAAACCAACAAGGAGCATGACATGACTACCAACAATATTTTCAGGCAGATCAATGGCAATATCGTGAAATTGGTATCAATACCCGCGGTCAGCGCGTCGCTTGCGCTCGTCGCCAGACTTTTAGCGTCGGTAATCTTCATTGGTGCAGGATTCAGCAAGCTGGGAGCGGGTTATGCAGGAGCGCAAGCCTATATGGCATCTGTCGGTCTCCCCGGTGAGCTTCTTCCCTTGGTGATCGGGCTGGAAATGGGGGGTGGACTGGCGTTGTTGCTTGGGTTTCAGACCCGCTTGGTGGCATTCGCGCTGTCGGTATTTTGCATCGTTTCCGCTGTGTTGTTTCACTCTGGTGCAGACCCGATGCAACAGATCATGTTTATGAAAAATCTCGCGATGGGAGGCGGATTAATGGCCTTCACCTTATTTGGTGCGGGTCGTATGAGTCTGGATGGGGAAACACAGGTTCAGGCTTCTTAACATGGAGTCACTTACCCGTATCTTAATTGAGAAAATATCTAGTAAGGAAAAACAACATGACCACTACCCTGTTCACCTCCACCACGCAAGGCAAACTGCAACTGAAGAACCGCATTGTCATGGCACCACTAACGCGTTCACGCGCCATCGGCAATGTGCCGAACGAACTGATGGAAAAATATTATCGACTGCGTGCCGGAGCCGGACTCATCATTACTGAAGGCACATCGCCATCGCCGAACGGACTCGGCTATGCGCGGATTCCAGGTATATATAACGATGCACAAGTACAAGGCTGGCGGCGAGTGACGGACGGTGTACATCAGGCAGGTGGCAAGATATTTATGCAATTGATGCATACTGGGCGGGTTAGTCATCCCGCGAATATGCCAGCCAACGCCAGGGTGCTCGCGCCATCCGCCATTGCCACGCCAGGTGAAATGTGGACGGACAGCAATGGATTGCAACCGCATCCTGTTCCCATTGCAATGAACGAAGCCGATATTGCTCAGGCTATCGCCGAGTATGCAGCTGCCTCCAAGCGGGCGATCGAAGCTGGATTCGATGGAGTAGAGTTGCATGGGGCGAATGGCTACTTAATCGATCAATTTCTTAACTCCGCTTCCAATCAGCGCACTGACCGCTGGGGCGGCAGTATTGAAAATCGCATTCGCTTCGCCGTAGAAGTTGCCAAAGCTGTCGCCGTGGCTATCGGTGCAGATCACATCGGTATGCGCATCTCACCTTATGGTGTATTCAACGGAATGACTCCCGATGCTGAGATGGACGCGTTGTACGAGCGCTTGATCGCCGAATTAAACAGCATCGGCTTGGTTTATATCCACATTGTCGATCACAGCTCGATGGGCGCACCGGAAGTTAGCCCAGCGTTGAAGGCAAAGATACGTGCCACGTTCAAAGGAAAATACATTTTGTCAGGCGGCTATGATTTGACTCGCGCGAACATCGATCTCAATTTGCAACGTGGCGACCTCGTCGCATTCGGCCGCCCATTCATCTCCAATCCCGATCTGGTGGAAAAACTACGCAATGACAGCCCCTTGGCTTCACCAGACTTCAATACCTTTTATACGCCGGGAGAAAAAGGATACACCGACTATTAATGCAAGCAATGACTATGAGGGAGCCATTCTTGCCTTAAGAGTAGCACCAACCTTAAATACTTAAACTTTAGATGCTTTTATTTTAAAGAAAAAAGGGTGGCGTCGTCTTTTTTCCTTTATTTTACGCACCTTTCTTATGCCGAATCGGAAGGTCAAGTCGCCAGCGAATCATATCGCCAATGATTGGATATATGTCATTGTGCTTGGCACCAAAGCGCATGAACCCACCTTGAAATTTACCAATGTCGCGATTAACAGTAATGTCATTCTCTGGCAAATAAAGCGCCAAATCTTCAAAATCGCCACCTTTACGCTGCTCCTCAGTCATATCAAAATACTGCCACATTGGATTCTGATGCGAAAAATCGACTTCTGTAATGCCATCAAAAATTTGATTGAGGATCACGTCACCATTGTCAGGCCTTCGATTACTGAATGCAAAATCATACACAAGCTTCGCGAGAGCTTTAAGAACAACTGGCTGAGCGGCCACGGTCTTTTCACGAGCCTGGGGCTCTCCGAATCCTGAAATGGCTGTAACGGCTTCCCAAAATCGATAAGCAACCTCTACCTTTGGAGTCACCTCGGGGGGAATTGCGCTTGCAATATTGGTCTTATTAAGGAATAAGATTGCGTTTACAGCCACCAAATCTTTGCGCGTTACACTCCCGTCATCTGTATGCCAATCAGACTGGTCACGTTCTTGCACTTTGACGCCTAGATTGTTGATGATTCGATCCTTGATAAACAGATTTACAGGATTAGAGTTATCGAAACTTAGTGCAATGCTGGTCTCGACTTTCTTACTGAGTCGATTCAAATCGTGAAAAAGCTGACGCTCTTGATCAATATCAAGCCCGAGATGTACCTCAACCACTATAGTGCAAAAAGTGCGCGCAACCACGAAGCATTCTTCCCACAACGCCATTTCGTCAGGACTGATTTCTTGAGATGGAGATTGAAATAGGCTGCCCTTTTTGGGATAAGCTCCCTTGGATCTCAGCTCGTCTAGAAACTGGAATACCATTTCCATTCCCTTTCTACGATGCTGCCCATCAACCACCCATAAAACATGCTTTTGCGAAAGAAAAATTTTAAAAGCGGCGGTCTCATGGTCGGTTGTAATCAACCGAATACCTCGAAGGTTCTCACCGCTAGGGCTACACTCTCTGACATTCACAACAAGTGGCTGCAAAGAAAGATATGGTTGTTTTCCAAGGTTTGTTTGTACTTCAATGAATTTATCGGGAATTGTTTTTTTCTCAATTCCGCGTCGAGTAATCGTAGCCGTCACTAACCCTTTCAATATGTACAAAGCCAATTTTTGAGCGTGAGTAATATCAAGTTTACGTTGAGAAATGGCTTCACCATCCCTAATTGGATCATTAGCCACCTCAGACATTTCAAAGAATTCATGCATGGGGACATGCATTACAAATGTTCTAAAACCGAGGTTGTGCCCAATAAATACTTTCATTGGCTTGTCTGCAGTCCCCCCTTCGTCTATTAAATTATCAAGCGATGTTAAAGGCGAAGGTGTTCCTTGAGCATTTGCTGGGTACATTTTATATCTCCTGGGTTGTTTATGTTAAATTCCAGGGACAACTATAATTATAGTCCTGGTTAAAGTCAATATTATTTCCAGGATATATTTAATAATATTCCAGGGATATCATTAATCAGAAATTATAAATAAATTTCTATGGGGTTACGTAAAGGCGCTCTCTTTTATCTATCGGAGAGATAGAGCATGGAGTGCTATAACCTTTTTAATCAATCCACAGCTCGTTACCTGAATTCACCTACAAAAGTTACACCTCAATGTTGTATCCGCCATTTTTAAAAAACTCGAACGTTGCATCGTCGCCACAATGAGCTACATTAAACCTGAACCAAGGTGAAGATTCCTGGTGCGGTCGGAACATGTTTCCGGGGGCGAGCATGATTCCATCTTTTGCAGCGAGGCTTGCAATTTCAGCCGCATTATTTTGATCATTCAATTTTGCCCAAACGAACATCCCGCCTTCCGGCTCACAATAAAGTGTAAAGCCAAGATTTTCGAGTTTTGCAATCGTGTTTTGTCGCGCCAGTTGCAATTTTGCTCGAAGCTTATCCAAATGCTTTCGATAATGGCCGTCAGTCAAGAGCTGATATATCAGTCGCTCGCTCACTTCCGAAGTGGTAAGACCTGTCAGTAGCTTAACGTCACAGAGGCTCTCTGCGATTTCTCGGTTACATGCAAAATATCCAACACGCAGACTTGCTGAGACCGATTTCGAGAAGCTGCTTACATAGATCACCCGATTGAGCTGGTCGAGCGTAGCAAGACGAGTTGCTGTCGCAGGGTGAAAGTCGCCATAGATGTCATCCTCGACCAACATCAAGTCGTATTTTTCGGCCAGCTGAAGCATGCGATGAGCGACAGGCTGACTAATGCTGGCACCGGTTGGGTTGTGCAAAATCGTATTGGTAAAAAAGAGCTTGGGATGATGTTCTTTGATCAACGCTTCCATCGCACAGGTATCAGGGCCATCATGGTTCCAGGGTACCCCGACGATTTTGGCGCCAAATGATTTCAGCCCACCAAAAAGAATGAAATATCCCGGATCATCGACTAAAACAGCGTCTCCGGGCCGTATGAAGTAACGCGTTACCAGATCCATCGCATGCGTCACTCCTGTGGTCAGGATGATCTGCGAAGTGTCCGCTACCACACCGATATTGGATAACCTTCTTTGAAGTAGATCCCTCAGCGGTAAATAACCACCCGGCGTGCCATAGGCAGTAAGAAACTCTCCATCTTTCAGTGACAATGCCCTCAAACTTTTTTTGATGCCTGTTTCTACCATCCATGAGGCTGGAAGCCACCATGCTCCGGGCATCGTCTTGCTGGCACGATCCTTAAGAGAATTCCTTAACAGCCAAACGACATCTATGACGCTATCGAGTTTGTACGCCGCTTCCGACGAATCTCGTGGTGCCGGACGCGATGAAACATAAAAACCAGAACCTTGCCTCGAATGCAGATATCCCATTGCCACCAGCTTGTCATATGCCTGGACGACCGTGAAGCGGCTTATCCCATGGTTTTGAGCGAAACTTCGAATCGAAGGCATGCGCGCGCCCGACCGAATCGCCCTGTCGTCTATCATTTTTTTGACGGCATTGGCGATCTGGTCAATCAGCGGTAAAGGATCATTTGAATCTAAACTTAACATTGGCATGGTTAATGAACCGGTACAGGTGGGTAAAATATAAAAATAACTGTACCTGTATTGTCAGATTATTGTCCTGTAATGTAAGGGCTGAGAGATAGGGATGAGTACAAAACATCTCTCAAACAAGAGGCACCTTGAAAAATTTTAAAAATAAATGTGTAGTTTGACTGAAAAAGGAGTAATAAAAATGAATTCTCGATATATTAAAGGATTTATTGCTGTGTTGGTTGGCATGGCAATAAACTATTTGGGAGATAAAGCGCTGGGGGTCAATATCGAAATATTTACGGGTATCTCCACCTTTACTTTTGCCTGGATGATAGATATATTTTTGGTGCCTTTCATCGCGGGGTTGGCGGTGTCCTGGATTTTTGGTCTAGGCGGGAAATGGTTGGCTTGTTTACCCCCCCTGTTTGTACGCTGCATCAGTTTTGTCTATTTAACCTATTTCGACAATTCTTCTACAGATACAGACCTGTTTTTCCAAGTCCCCCTCGCCTACTGGGGGCCTTGTCTCATTTTGGTAGTCGAGGCTGCCAATTTTGGAGGAATTATCGGAGAAGTTTGGAAAGGGGTATATCGTCGTCCAAACAAAGAGAATGGGGAAATAAACATGACTACCCCTACCAAAATAACCACTTAATTCTTTGTTTAATTAATTTATTTTAGTATTTATCGGGGCAGCGCGCTGCATATAAAAACTACCTTTTTTACTGAAGGTTATCTTAATAGAATGGCTGCCTGTAAGCCATTAGAAAGGATGAATAGCCATGTTGAAATTTCTGCCATATTTTATTCTAAGTTCGATTATAGCCATCAATATGAGCGCACTCACAGTCATGCTGCAAATGGATTTAATTAACAATTCAATCACTGCTAAAACCATCTCGTGGATATTAACGGCATGTGCATGGTCTTTGGTGTACGTTTATCGCAACCGATAGTGTTGAGCAGAAAATGGCCCAAGATTCCTCTTAAAAATGGGATGCTACCCTTTTAAGCACGATTGGATATAAGGGTTGTACGCCCCAATCCACGAAAATTTCAGAGTCCCCGGTTTTCTCAGCGTCCCAGCATCTTCTGACCGTCTTGGCGCAGCGCGCCGTCAGGGCCAATATGCCGTTAAAGGGTCTGGCGCGCGCGGTGTGTGTTATCTGCGATGACTCCGGCCACAAACCCAAACAGCGATGGTGGAAAATCGTGGCCCATTCCCTCGACGATGAGTAGTTCGGCTCCTTTAATATTGGCCGCCGCGTCCTTCCCAGCTTCCGGGGGAACTAGTGGGTCGTCTGACCCATGCAACACAAGCGTCGGAGCACTTATGTTGGCTAGTCGTGATCTTAAGTCACCGGTTGCTGCGATGGCGGCGATGTGCCGCCAAAACCCGCTTGGGTTGTATGCTCGTTTGACTTCGGCTAAGGCTTGATCTCGTTGAGCGGATTCGTCAAACGGATAGCCTCGCCCGGCAATCACTTGAGAAAAGGCAACGCAATGTGCGAGATAGCCCTGTTCGTCTTTCAAAGGATGTGGCGCGGGCGATGTCATCGCCGCCATCACTGCTGGGCTGGCCTGCGGCAGATCACGATTGCCAGTACTCGACATAATGCAAACCAGAGATAGAACGCGGTCAGCATGCTCGCTGGCCACCAGTTGTGCGATCATGCCGCCCATTGATCTCCCAACCACGTGCGCTCGTTTGATCATCAACGAATCGAGAAGTCTTACAGCGTCGTTCGCCATATCGAACAGCGTATAAGGCACATTGGGCGTTTCGCCGCGAGAGACTGCGTCGGCAATTGCAGCGAGATCTGGCATCGACGCGCTATCGAAGTGAGTTGAAAGGCCTGCGTCACGATTATCAAAGCGAATCACGCGGTAGCCTTGTTCTACCAATATCTGGCAAAACGTTTCGCTCCAACGAATCATCTGCGTACCCAGACCGGAAATCAGCAGAACAGCTTCCGCGTCGTTATTGCCAAAACAATCGTATTCAATTTCAATTCCGTTCGCTTTAGTCTTGGGCATGGCGTGTGGTCTTTAAATGTTCTTGCGTCGTGCGCTTTTTGGGAGCGCTCCGCTATTTCGTTTGGTCGGCTTCTCTACTGCACAACGGATGCACCACCGGGCTATGCAAGTAGCCACGTACCTAACAAATCGGTGCAGAGACGGTTGCTCATGAGAGTGCTAAGGTTGGCGTGCGTGCAAGCGTTACCATTACTGCGGAAACTGTCGCAACCACAGCAGAGTCGATTGACTCGACAGCTCCGGTGCAAATGCTATCGGCAGTTTCGCGCGCGGCGTTCACCAGCGCACGCCCGGCCGGGCGAAGCACGGCCTGACGAAATCCATTCGCACCGTCGCGCACCACGAGGCCAATCTTCTCGAGCACGATCAACTGACGCAGCACAGCCGATTGAGGCTGACCAATCGGACGCACGAGTTCCGGAATGCTTACCCGACCACCGTCCGCTTGCGCGAGCAAATTCAGCAGCGCAAAGTCGCTGAAACTGATGCCATGGTATGTGCCCAACTCATCGTCAAGCTTGAGTTGCAGGCTGGCGTGGGCACGATGTAGCGCCAAACAGAAGTCGAGATTCGTGTTCATCGAGGATCCCTCCTCGGTTCGTCATAGCCGAGTTCGCCGTGACAAGGGATTTCTTGGCGCCACAGGCTAACCAGCATTTCCAATTCCTGTGCGGCATTGAACGCTGGATCTTCGCTGGGTTTGACCATGTCGAGTACTTCGAAGAGAAAGTTGGTCTCGCCATGTTCGACCCAATCCTGCGCAAGCCTCACGTTGCGATGCTGTCCATGCTGCAGTTCAAAACGATGCCGGTTGAGTGTGCCCTGAACGTTCGTACTTCCGGCAACCAACGCCCGGCCCGTGATCTGGTTACGGATCGCATATACGCCTGCTCGGGTTTTCGTCTCCAGGTACTGTCGTTTCAGCGTCTTTCTGTTTGTCATCATCAATCCTTTTTGTTCCAAATGAGTCACGGTGCAAGCGATGGCACTTCTGTCAGCGGAGTGGATAAGCTAGGTACCTGACGTAATCGCGAACGTCGGCCGGCCAAGCTTCGGTCAGTTGGCGGAACTTTGCCGCGTCGTTTGCGAACAGCGCGCGCGTGGCCTCTTCAAAGCCAGCCATATCACCAGCCATGACTGACATGAAGTGGTAAGCACATTCACTCGCCCGGCGTTGCCGGTCTCGGTCCACGTTGGCCCGGCGTGCCTCATCAACCAGTTTCCGTAAAGTCACCGATGCACCGCCTGGCTGTGCAGCCAACCAATCCCAGTGGCGCGGCAGTAGCGTGACTTCTCGCGCGACAACCCCAAGCTTTGGCCGGCCACGGCCACGTGGCTCACCAGATTCCCCGGAATCGATCAGTGCCGATTCGTTTCCTTGAGGCTGGCACCCCTCTGGAGGTAGACGTGCAAACATCTCGGCATCGCTTCCTCGAATGTCGATCTCGACAACTTGACCAGTCTGGTCGCAGAAGGTCAGCAGCGGACTGGGTGCGCCGGATGCCAGAGCGTGTTTCACAGCCAATGCATTGACCGGCAAGCTGCAAGAGGCGATGCGCTTGTGGCCGTTGAAGCTGGTGTAGGAAGGCGTAGCGGTATCAATCACGGTGAGATTTGGCTTGAATTGGATGAGCCAATAATACCCGGGTTAAATTGCCGCGTCAATAATACCCGGGTTAAATTTTAGCCATGGTGCTTCTGTGACTGGCGCATCGGTACTGCCATGGGTTGAAATCCCAATCCGGCGAAAGTTGTCAAGCGCTCCAGAACCGGCGACTACTCCCAGTCAATCCCCGCCAAAACAGCCTCCAAATCAATCAGATTGCGCTTGTCTCTGAAGGCATAGTGCCCAAGAAAATGCAGGTGCTGCCACGCCGCCGGTGAAATCCGTCTGAGTAAATCCAATGCCTTGTCGTTCCCCGTTGCCAGACACCGGCCAAGCAGTCCCGACAGCAGCATCGAGTTGTAAGCGATTACCACATTGGCAATCAGCCGGCCACACTGGTTGCTGATGTCCACGTCCAGGTCGGTACGTCCGGTAAGTTCCTTTTTACCGTTGACCTGGGCGATGGTGGAGCGCAGCTGGTGGTAGGACTCAATGCGGTTTTCCGAGCGGTGGACATCACGCTGCAATTGAGGGTCGCGCAAGTAGCGCAGCGTGTAGATCGTGCGGATCAGCTTGTCATAATCGAAAAGGGCCTTAGAGCCTGTTCACGATCTTCGCAGCAGCAGAACCAGGAAGGCAAGGTGGATGAATTGCAGGCTGGTATTGAGTTTGCGTTCGCAGTTCTTCCATAGCCGTCTGCATTTCTCCAACCAGGCGAAGCTGCGCTCAACCACCCAACGCTTTGGGATGACGGCGAAGGTGTGCAGTTCGTTGCGCTTGGCGATCTGCACCGATGCCCCCAGTATTTCATCGACTGCCAACGCAAATGGTCGACCTACATAACCACCGTCAGCCAGAATACGTTGTACCTGCGCAAGGCCTGGTTTGCACCGTGCCATCGCCTGCAAGATACCTTTCCGATCAGTGACCTCAGCGGTGGTCACCGCAACTGCATGCGGTAGTCCTTGGGTATCCACCGCAATGTGGCGCTTGATTCCAGAGATCTTCTTGCCTGCGTCATAACCCTTCTGACCCGCCGTGTCCGTGTTTTTCACGCTCTGCGCGTCCACAATCAATAGCGTCGGCTGTGCGTTGCGCCCCTGTCTCGTACGGGCCACGCCAACTTGATTTTTTTAACGCCCGCTCCAGCAGGCTCATTCCTTCCTCGTCCTGCTCACTCCACTTGGCAAAGTAGGAGTGCACCGTGCGCCATTTCGGAAACTCCCTCGGTAGCATTCGCCACTGGCAGCCGCTCTTGAGCAGGTACAGTACCGCGCTCCAGACCTCATATAAGTCCACCGTGCGGGGCTTGGTACGCTTGCGCGCCCCTTCCAGCAAGGGCCTAATTTGCTCGAACTGCTCGCGGCTGATGTCGCTTGGGTATTTTTTCTTGCGCATTCGGACATTGTCTCGGATTTCAGCAAGATCGTGAACAGGCTCTTACGCGTGCGGTGGTGTCCAGACAGGGTGCAAATTTTGCGCACCAGCACACTTTGGCTCATTTCCTTGAGCCCGAGGGTGGCAGCAATGTGATCCAAATTGGATTTTTCAGCGCCAATCAGATGACGGCCAATTTGACCCATAGGCTGAATCAGGAAATCAGCATAACCCTCCTGGCCAGGGCCACGGTAGAGGTGCTTCAACTGGGCATGCAAATTGGTGAAACGCGGTGCCAGGTTCATGCCAAACCACTGCAGGATGGCAAAGTTGGCCATGTTGATGCTGTGCATGTCGCCGGTGATCGTGGTCGGCTTGATGTCCGAGGTGTTGTTGTAGCAGATGTCAAACACCCAGTAGCTCTCATGCTGGTTAGCACCCAGCATCTGGGTCTGCAACGCCACATGGTTGGCCAGCAAGGTATAGGCGACAACGCCACGGTCCTTACCAAAATACTTGCGTGAATGGCGGGCCTTGAGCGTTGTGGGGAGGCCGCGGCAAACTTTTGCCCGTCCACGCTGCCGTACAGCACATCCATGTCGATGGAGTAGCTCGGTAGGTTGGGCTGAATGAAATGAAGCCCAACATCTCACCGCTCACCATAACCATCTACTCCATCATCTATTTTCTCACCCCACAATCCGATGCTGCCAGATGCCGCGCTCAAGCTTGGCTTGGCGGCTGACACGAATGTGCTCGCCTTTTGCCAGCCGCCGAGAGAACCTGGCCTTGATAAGCGACCAGCGCAGTAGATAGTCTGAATCGCCCGGTTGCAAGCGCGCCATATCGCATGCAGGTGTTCTGGTAACACCACCATCGCCAGAATAGCAAACGGATGCGCGTCTTTCACCGTTTTCATGGCCGCGCGCAATTCATCGATATGCCGCACCAATACGTCGGAGCGCCGTTCAGCCAAATTAACAGTGAAGAAGTATGTGCCCTCCGCTGCATCGGCACGTCGGTAATGTATCTGTTCATCCACTCCTTGGGATGTTGGGCTTCATTTTATTCAGCCCAACCTACCGAGCTCGCCCGCGTGGTGCAGGCCGGTGTTGTACCCATGGACACGGCCGCCGTGGCGTCCGAGCTGCAAGGCTCTTGGAACCGAGAAGACGCGATGGAATGGGCCAACATTTACACCAAGATTTTCCCGGCCTATCAACTGCTCATCGAGAGCTACATAAAAGCGCAGGATGTGGCGAAGAGCAACGAGTTATTGGATTCCCAGCGCAAGTAATTCGTCGGGTTCACGGCCCCCATCGCAAGGGGGGGCCTTTTACTTTGGAGACTACTTTCATGAAAGCAGCCGTTATCTAATCGTTCGAACATCCGCCGCGTTTGACACCGCAGCAAGTGCACAGGAGGGGTGCCCGTTTGGCGATTTCTTCACTGCCCAGATGTCTGGCCGAGAGGATTTTTCAATTCGTTCTTTGATCGGTTGGAGTTGTGTTTCAAGCAGGCCGGGTTGAATGTTGCTGGGTCGTTAGCAACGCATGCATACAACTCGGTTTCACAAACCATAGCCCGGTAAGTTCGAAAGTTTGACCATCTATCAGGGCGTAGTGGTAGCCGTTGCACGAGCGGTCATATTCAATCGGTGCATTAAAGAACAGCCGCAGTTCCTGAATAACAAGGTTGATCGTGGCGCGAGAGAATTCGAGTATTTCTTGCAACACCCGATGCGGCACAGTCTGGCGTCAGCCTGCAAGAATCTAATGTAACCTATAAATTCGTTACAAGTAAGTGAAGGAAGTTAGTTAAAAAGCCAGCATGGCCGGGCTTTACATATCACTTCAACGTGAAATCGACACGGTTAGGCTTGCCCTGATCCTTTATGCCTTCTGCCGTCAGTTTGGGTGTCACCAGGAACATTCGCCCATTCGCCACTTTGCCTTGCTCTTCCAGATGTCGCTTGACCAACAGTGCGCGGCTCTCAGCTAATGCCTTGAGTTCGTTTTGACCAATTGGTGCATTTACAATCATCAAATTTTCCATTTCTTTGGGCGGCAGAGATTTTAGTAAGCCGATCAAATTACGTGGTTTTGAAAACTTTTCTGCTTTGTAGGCTCGCTCCAGGAATTTTGGATATTCCTCAGGCGTGACAACCACCTCCTCTACATTTACGGAGGCTCCATCAGATTTCAGACTGCTTATTTTTTGCGCCTTTATTTTTTGCGTGACATAGACACGGCGGGCGCCATCACGATCAGTGACGGGATCGACACGGCCGATGATTTCAAGCTTAAGCGCAGGCCGATCATTAAGCGCTTTGGCCAGTGTAGCGAGCTTGGCCAGTGCTTCCGGCGTCAGGCTGCTGATACCAGGGGCAAATTCTACATAGCCCAGTTCATCGCCGCCGCCAAAAGCTGAGGCTAACAACGAGAATGGCGAGATGATGGCCTTGGTTATCAGGTTAACGAATACCTTAAAAATGATGCCGCCGAGGCTGAATTTAGGGTCGGATAGCGAACCAGAAACGGGCAGGTTGATATCGATTTCACCTCGGCTATTTTTCAACAGTGCGACCGCAAGTAATACGGGCAATTTGAGCGCATCAGGGCTGTCCACTTTTTCGCCGAAGGTTAGCTGATCGAGAAATATGTTGTTCTTGGCATTCAACTGACCATTCTCAATGTGATATTTTACATCTACTGATAGCTTACCTTTTGTTATCGGATAGCCCGCATATTTTGCCGCATAGGGAGTCAAACGAGTCAGCTCGATACCATGAGCTTTGGCGGCCAAATTAAGAAATAATTGCGTGCCCAGCGGGTTGATCTTACCGATAATTTCCAACGCAGCATCATCGTCAATTTTGCCATTCATGACGAGGTCGGCTGGTGTGGGATCATCAGACTCAACCTTTGAAACCGAACCGGTCAGACCCGTCAGGTTAGCACTGTAGCTGGGCTTGATAAAGTTATCGGAAAAATAGATATTGCCGCCTTGCAGGGTAATTTGACCAATGCGTATTAATGGTCTGGCACTTGCATCTTTAATAGCCGGAGCTTCGCCTGCCGTCTGGGCTGAGACAACGGTAGAAGATACATTCGAGGCAGCCACATTTGCTGACGCAGTCATGGTTGGCGTAGGTGATTCAACAGCAGCAACTTCAGTGGAATTGTCTGTTGAAGGTGTCGCCTGTGTCAGACTGGTGGAAGTGGGTTGCCCCTGGCCATTTTTTGTTGCGATATCCTGTAGGTTAAGGTGTCCGTCTGCATTGACAATAACCCGTGCATAAAAGTCAGAAAGTGCAATATTGCCAAGCGATACTGCCAACGGATTTTTCTGCGTGTTGATTTGTGCGTTTATATTGCCGATGTACAACGATTTCCAGCGCATGAAGTCATCGCCGCTAATTTTATCCAACGCCTGGATATCGGCCAAGCTGATTGAACCAATATAGCTAGCGCGCAGCGGTCGACGCTCAGGTAATTGCACCATCAGCTTGCCCTTGGTACTAAGATTGCCGTTGGTAAAAATGGCATTAATCTGATCCGCGAAATAGGGCTGGAATGCCTTTACACTAAGCTTTTTGCTATCGATTTTAAGATTAACGCCAAACGGACGTAATGCCAGGGTGCCATTGGCATTCAGATTGCCCCGTTTGTTGTGGCTAAGCTTGAGAATCAACGGCGAAGGAGTTGAAGTGGCAGCCTCAGTCATCAAGGCAATACTCTCAAGTGTGAGGTCTATGTTACTCAGTTGCTGTACTGCAGGCTTGCCTCCATTTTGAGGTGCCACCTTTGCGTCGCTAAAATGAATATCGGATTGCTCGATTTTCAGTTGCTTCAATGATGCCTGCCAAGCGCTGGGCTTGGCAGATGTGCGGACGTTAGCTGTGGTTTCTTTTGTTGCATGGCGATTGCCTGCAAGCATCGCCATTAAATCGATTTCACCTTTTGCGTTGCGCTTGATTTTTATATTGGCAGCGTTTACGACTATGCCATCGAGCACGGCGATTTGTTTAACAAGGTCAAACTGAAAACCATCAAGCGCGATGTTTTTGGCAGTGATGCTGCTGTCTTTTTCTTTTGGCAGCTTCATTTGCAGGTTGCGCAGATGAGCACTGGCGTTGGTGAGCACCAGATTAACGCCGCTTTCCGGCCAAGTCAGCTGATAAGGTAATTTGGCATCCAGCAACGTATCTGCCAGTTCGGCGGCAAAAACTGGGGCAAAGTATGGCCGCAAGTGCTGCGGCTGAAGGGCTGTGATTTGCAAATCGCCTTGCAAAGATTTGCCGTTAAGCATGAGTGATCCCTGGTGACTCAAGATCTCACCTGCATCGGTTTCTAATTTGATATTTACAAGTGCTGGCGTATTTCCTTCAGTGCTGAATTTGGACAGGCTGGCATCCAATCGTTTGATCAACAGCGCGGCGGGCCCAAACGTAGGGTCGGTAGTGGCATCCTGCCAGTCTACGTGCCCGTTCACAATCTCGGCATTACCGAGCGAAAAGATAAAAGTCTTGGACTTGGCAGTGGTGGGCTGACTGCTTGGCGTTGTGCTTGCACTATTACTAGCTTTGTCCTTCTGAGCTTTCGAAGGCAACACAAATGCATGCAAAAGATTTAGCGAGCCATCCTGCAGTCGCTTTACTTGCAAATCCGGTCTTTCCAGTTTGATTTCGCGCAAACGCACCAGATTGTTAAACGGCTCCACACGATCAAGTACCACCGATAGCTTGTCCCATTGCACCAACGGTACTCCCGATTTTTCCTGCAACTGCAATTTACGGACGCTAGCATCACCGCTGAGAACGATGCTTTGCGTGCTGCCGCTTTGTTTAAAATCGACCTTCAAGCGCGTATCCAGCAAAGCGGAAACCAATTTAAAATTTAGCTGTAATGGCACAAAGGGCATATAGGTTGGCAGCGACAGCCCGTCGAGGTTGATCTGCACTGAACTGTCGTGTGACGTAGTAAACGGCTTGGTTTTAGCCTTGATACCGAGTGGAGTGCCGTTTACCTTTGCACTAAACGCTGGGGAAATAAAAATCTCGACATCGTGTGGGAGGTTTGAAATAAATGGAATAGCAAGTTCAAAATCGGAAATGGTATGACGTGATTTGAGCACACGGTCGTCGTAGTCAATGCGGCCTTGATGGATGTGGATATTGTTTAGCGAGAAGCGTGCAGGCGCATCGTCAGATTTTGGTTTAGCCAAAATTTTGTTGACTATATCTGAAAAATTGAAGCTGTTTCCTCCTATGCGGATGATGCGCACGACCGGCTGTGTAATCCGAATTTCATTGATAACAGGCGCAAAACGGCTAGCGCTAGCCAGTGAGGCATCCACATAAAGTTCATCTATAGCGAGAGTCTTTTCCTGTAGTTGACCAGGTTCGTAGATGGCGATGTTGCGTATCGTTGCTGACAGCGTAAAGGGGTTAATATTGACTGCGCCGAAATCAACCTTGCGTCCTATTTCCTCACCAATTTTTTTGGCTACAAATGATTTGACGATTGGTGGTCCGACAAAAAAAAGAAGTGCGCTAAAAACAAGAAAGACGATAGCAGTGATTTTGCCAATCGAAAGCAGTTTACGCTTATGCTTATGGGTGAGATTCAGTGCGAGTTTGCGCATGGAGGTCAGAATAATTAAATATTACTCATTATCAATCCCGCCAGCAATGCTGGATGGCATTAAAAAAGAAAACCACCAGCAAACCTTTGTCTATTATCGTCAAAGGCCCGTTGTCAAGAGTCCCTCACTTGCGCCAGTTCTGTGCGCTGGCGCCTACTTTTGGCCATCAGCGATGGCTTTGCGTATTGTTAAGCTAATCAGTTCCGCGTTCATAATAGATGGCTGGTTAACTTTCCCGACTTTTGATAATTCCGCAATATAAACAAGATCAATAAACGGTGGGTATAGCCAGATTATCGACCTTTAAACGCTCCTGCGATTCAGAATTCATAAGAGACTCTCAGCGACGCGAAATAACTGCGCCAAGGAGAATACCAACCGCTGCCGCAATTCCTATGGCCTGCCATGGATTAACGTGTACGTATTCATCCGTGGCCGTGGCAACAGCCTTAGTTTTTTCCATAACCGCCACTTGTGCATTGGAAAGCCGAGTCTTGGCTGCTTGCAGTGACTCTCCTGCCTTGGCACGTGCTGCTGCGATACGTTCCCCAGTCTGATTTGCAGTTGCCTTTAGCAGTTCTTCAGCATCTGCTACCACTATTCTCAAATCATCCATTAGCTTTTCTTTGGAAATATCCACTGTTGACGTTGCTGCTCCTAGCATATTCATTATAAAGTTCCTTTCGTTAAGAAGCGCCATTTACTGTTTTCACTATAACAACCAAAATTGAGCAAATCAAGCCGCCCATTTGAATTCTATAAAATGCGAGCTGAAAGAGTACGTCCATTCAATTTCTCCTGGCGTAGATTTCCAAGCAACAATTTGCTTGATATTTGCGGATCAATGATTACCTGCGTTGCCTCACTGCTTCGAACAAACATACAGCGGTGGCCGCAGCAACGTTCAATGATTCGCTACGCCCCGGCATGGGAATAGTAATGTGCTGGTTGATCACTGCCAGCAAATTTTCAGACAGCCCTGCTCCCTCATTTCCAACCGCAAAGGCAATGTTGCCACGAAGATCACAATCATATAGATTGCTTTTTGCACCCACCACAGTAGCAAAAACTTTCCCTTGAAATGCAGTAGCCATGGCGAGCAAATCCATTGATTCATGGATACTTAATACAAAATGTCCACCCATCCCGGCACGCAGCACCTTAGGCGACCATGCATCGGCGCAGTTCTTGGACAAGAATAATGTATCGCAACCTGCCGCAGCAGCGGAACGCAATATGGATCCAAGATTGCCAGGATCCTGGATGTCTTCCAGCAACAAACAAAAGCTGCTCTGCACTGATGCGATTGGGATTCGAGGGAATTCAATAAGAGCGAGAATACAACTGGGAGTTTTGAGCTCGGACAGTTCAGCAAACAAGCCATCGTCCAATTGAGATAAAGGTACATCAGGAAACTTTTTCAACAACTCTGCCACTTCGCGGTTTTGCACTGCCGCTTCCGTCACAAATAGATGCTGAGGCTGTTGGTTGCCGGAGGCATGATACGCTTGCAGTAGGTGTGCGCCTTCTAATAGAGTCTGCTGAGTCTTTCGGCGTTGACGTGCTGAACTGGCCAGCTTGAGCAGTTCTTTAAAGAAAGGGTTGCTGTGCGAGCTGATGTATTTCATGGATCAGTTTGCACTCAAAATTCATGCCTCATCGTGTTCCAGCAGACTGCTCATTTCTTCCAGCGGGGGCAACTCCTGCAACGAACGCAGATTAAGGTCGTCCAGCAGTTGTTTGGTGGTAGCGAACAATTCTGGTTTACCGGGTGTATCGCGTGTTCCGACTACATCTATCCAGCCGCGCGCTTCCAAGGTCTTTAAAATTTGCGAGGATACTGCTACCCCGCGAATCTCTTCGATATCGCCACGTGTTACTGGTTGACGATAAACGATAATTGCGAGTGTTTCCATTACTGCGCGCGAATAGCGCGGCGGTTTCTGCGGGTTGAGGCGATCTAGATAAGGTTGCATCTCAGGACATGCGCGAAAACGCCAACCATTTGCCACGCGGTTGAGTTCCACGCCGCTGCCTCTATATTCCTGCGCCAATTGTTCCAGTATTTTTTCTATAGTATGGTTTTCTACCGGTGCATCGCTAAGTTTTTTCAGCTCCGCCAGTGACAGTGGCTCTGGGGTAGTCAACAGCGCAACTTCTAATATTTTCTTGAGTTGCACCGCATCAATTTGTGCGGCAGCTCCTTCACTCAGAGGTAAGGCTACGGCTTGCCCGGACATAAATATTTCCCAATGTTTCGGTTTGAGTAATTTCGACCAATGTCTCCTTGGCCAACTCCAGAATTGCGATAAAAGTCACTACTAGTGGAGCAATACCACCGCTCGCCTCAAACAGACTCTCAAATGCTTCGAACTCGCCGTGCCACAACTGGCGCAACACACGCGTCATTTGTTCGCGTACCGAAAGCTCCTCGCGCCGCACTCTATGATGAGTATTTAGTTTTGCACGTGCCAGCAGCGCCAGCCACGCTTGGCGCAAATCTTCCACAGTAATATTCGGTAATCGCTGCTCTTCAACACGTTCGATCAAGACTTGAACCAGCTCAAAATCTCGCCCGGCCTGCGGCAATTCGTTGAGCTTCTGCGCGGCTAGTTTCATCTGTTCGTATTCCAGCAAGCGACGCATCAGCTCGACACGTGGATCTTCCTCTCCCGCATCTACAAGTTTGGACGGCCGCGGCAACAACATGCGTGATTTAATCTCAATCAGTACCGCCGCCATTAGCAAATATTCGGCGGCCAACTCTAAACGGTTGTGCTGCATGATCTCAATATAGACCATGTATTGTTGCGTCAACTGTGCCATCGGTATATCGAGCACATCCAAATTGTGCTTACGGATCAGGTACAGCAATAAGTCTAACGGTCCCTGGAAAGTCTCAAGAACAATTTCCAAAGCATCCGGCGGAATATAAAGGTCAAGTGGCATCTCCAGCAGCGGTTGGCCATGGATATGAACGCCATGCGTGTTTCCCGGAGACTGCGCCAAAGTATTCACCTGTTATGCCAGCATCTATAAATCAGGAATATCTCTCGCCCTGTTTAGCTGTAAATCAGACCCATCGCCTCGCGCACGTCACGCATGGTCTCGGCCGCCAGCTTGCGTGCTTTCTCGCAACCATCAGAGATGATGTTGCGCACCAACGTAGGATCGTCCAGATAGAGCTGAGCACGTTCGCGCATTGGTTTTTGTTCAGCCAGAACTGCATCTATCACCGGTTGTTTACATTCGATACAGCCTATGCCTGCGCTCGTACAGCCTTGTTGCACCCAGTGCTTGGTATCCTCATTGGAATATACCTGATGTAACTGCCACACAGGACATTTCTCCGGATTTCCTACATCGGTACGGCGTACACGCGCTGGATCGGTCGGCATAGTGCGAATTTTCTTCGTCACACTCACTTCGTCCTCGCGCAAACTGATTGTGTTATTGTAAGACTTCGACATTTTCTGTCCGTCCAGCCCGGGCATTTTCGAAGCCGCAGTAAGCATGGCATGGGGTTCGAATAAAATCATTTTTCCACCGCCTTCAAGGTAGCCGAAGAGACGCTCGCGGTCGCTCATGCTTAGGCTCTGCTGTTCGTCGAGTAGTAATTTGGCAGATTGCAACGCTTCGTCATCACCTTGCTCCTGATAACGAGTACGCAACTCGTCATACAGTTTTGCTTTCTTGCCCCCCAATTTCTTGACGGCGGCTTTGGCTTTTTCCTCGAAACCCGATTCGCGCCCATAAATGTGATTGAAACGACGTGCAATTTCGCGCGTGAACTCGATGTGCGGCACCTGATCCTCACCTACTGGCACTTGGGTAGCGCGGTAGATGAGAATATCCGCACTTTGCAATAGCGGATACCCAAGGAAACCATATGTACCCAAATCCTTCTCTGACAGCTTTTCCTGCTGGTCTTTATAGGTCGGCACACGTTCCAACCATCCTCGTGGCGTAATCATGGATAGCAACAGATGTAATTCGGCGTGCTCTGGGACCCTGGATTGAATGAACAGCGTAGCTCGCGCTGGATCAACTCCCACAGCCAGCCAGTCAATGACCATATCCCATACACTTTGTTCAATAATCTGAGGGGTATCATAATGTGTGGTCAGCGCATGCCAGTCAGCAACGAAAAAAAAACACTCGTATTTTTGCTGCATCTCCACCCAGTTTTTCAACACGCCATGGTAATGCCCAAGGTGCAGGCTACCCGTGGGCCTCATTCCTGATAACACTCGATCAACAAGCATAATTTTTACTTCACAGTCCAAAAATAGAATTAATTAACTTAATAAGTCCGATTACAGGCGGCCCCAATATCCAGCTGAGAACAGGCGATATCGCCAAAAAAATTAGTATGAACATACCATAGGGTTCAACTCTCTCCAGAATGGAAGCCTGACGATGGGGTAGCAGGCTGACGGCCATACGTCCACCATCCAGAGGCGGTAGCGGCAGCAAATTTAGCACCATTAATACGACGTTGATTTTAATTCCGATCTGTGCCATTTCCAACAATGGCTCGGCGAAATAATTTGCCGGTAATGTCCATGCCAGCTTGGCCAGTGCCGCCCAGAGTAGCGCCATGAACAGGTTCGCGATCGGACCGGCCAGCGCCACCCACAGCATGTCTTGCTTTGGACGGTGCAGTGCAGCGAAGTTCACAGGCACCGGTTTGGCCCAACCGAACAAGATTCCACCCATCCATAGCGTCAGCAACGGTAACAGGATCGTACCGACAGGATCAATGTGACGAATGGGATTCAAGCTGATACGCCCCTGCTGATAAGCCGTCATATCGCCGAAATGGCGCGCTACATAGCCATGCGCCGCCTCATGTAAAGTAATTGCAAATAAAATTGGAATCGCTGCAATGGCAATGGTTTGTATTAATTGGTCGATCTGCATTTATTATTTATTTCTTACTTAAAAATGGTGAAACATCACCCTTGCCGAAGCGAACTACCACAGGTATATCCGTAGTTAGGTCGATTACCGTGGTCGGTTCTAATCCCACCGCGCCACCATCCACCACCAAATCAACTTGATGCTGTAACAGGTCGCGAATCTGTTCGGCATCATTCATTGCAAACTCTTCATTTGGCAAAATCAAAGTAGAACTTATCAGCGGCTCTCCTAGTTCTTCCAGCAGCGCCAATGCCACCGGATGATCGGGAATGCGCACGCCGACCGTGCTGCGCTTGGGATGTTGTAGGCGCTTAGGAACTTCCTTGGTCGCTTCAAGGATAAATGTATAACTGCCGGGTGTATTATTTTTTAGCAGTCGAAATTGCACATTATCCACCCGCGCATAGCGGGCTAGCTCGGACAAGTCACGGCAAACCATCGTCATATGATGTTTATCATCCACACCACGTATTTGGCGAATGCGCCCCACTGCTTCCTTATCACCAAGATGACAACCTAAGGCGTAGCAGGAATCAGTAGGGTAGACAATCACCGCACCATTGCGAACTAAATCGGCGGCCTGTTTAATCAGCCGTGGCTGTGGATTTATTGGATGAATCGTGAAAAATTGTGACATGGTCAGCGGTTTACTGTCTCCGCTTTTCCTTGTTCCTTCTCTGGAGAAATGAGCAAAGTGCCTGAAGACGGAGATGGGTCAGTTTCCCACGCCAGCCAAATAGGACGGCAATCCAACGGAAAATCGGGCAAACGTCCTAAATCCCGATAGCTTTCACCTGGCCCATGAAAATCTGAACCACACGAAGCCAGCAAATTAAATTCATTAGCATAGCGCGCAAACTCGGCATATTGCTCTGGCGTGTGGCTACCACACACTACCTCGATCCCCTGTCCGCCCAAATCGATAAATTCACGCAGCAATTCGCGCAATGTCTTCTGTCCCATACCTTTGCGCGCCAGAGTATAACGACCCGGATGTGCCAGCACGGCAACACCACCGCTGCCGCATATCCAGCTAACTGCATCCGGCAACGAAGCCCATTGATGCGGCACATATCCGGGTTTATCCTTAACCAGATAATTCTTGAACACGCTACGCACATCCTTGCAGTAGCCTCTCTCGACCAAAAATCGTGCGAAGTGTGTGCGTCCAATAATGCCATCGTTATCTGCATATTGATAAGCACCTGCCAGCGCCCCGCTAATGCCGCTCCTGGCCAGCGACTCAGCCATCAGCTGCGCACGTGCTCCACGTCCACTGCGAATGTTACGTAAACCTTCCGCCAGCGGTTTATAGTTCGGATCGATACGTAAACCAATAATATGCAGGGTGTAGCTACGCCAAGTGACCGAGATTTCCACTCCGTTAATAAATTGCATACCGTGCTGTGCAGCGGCCGCAGCGGCCTCAGCCAACCCAGATAGATCGTCATGGTCAGTCAACGCAAGAAACTTCACTCCTCGCTCAGCCGCACGTGCAACCAGATCTGTAGGCGATAGCAATCCGTCCGAAACAGTTGAATGGCAATGCAGGTCGTAATCTAACATTTAGTAACCCTAAGTAAATCTCGGCTTGCCGCACAGATGGATATCCATTTAATAGGCTAACAGGCACATTGCAATACTAATCTGGTCTCTCATTTCCTGTATAAATCTTTTCTGCACGATGAACAAAAGCATCCACAAAACTATTGGCAATAAAATGAAAAATGGGGCCGAACACTTTTTCCAGTAACTTGTTAGAAAATTCGTAATGCAACTTAAATTCAATTTTACAGGCAGATTCGGAAAGAGGTATAAAGTGCCAATCACCGTCAAGGTGCTTGAACGGTCCATCTTTCAGAGTGATATCAATTTGATGCGGAAACTGACGCACATTCTCGGTGGTAAAACTTTGCTTAATATGGTGATAATTGATATGTACTGTCGCATGTACGGTATCTCCATCCACTGAGATGACACTGGCTCCGCCACACCACGGCAAAAACCGCGGATAATCCGCCACATTATCCACCAGAACGAACATCTGCTCCGCGCTGTAGGGAACCAGTACTGATTTCTCGACTAAGGCCATTCTAGCAGTACGTCCATGCAAAGCTGGTAGAATATACAAATTATGAGCATAGTCCAAAATAAAAAAGCATACCACGACTACTTCATCGAAGACCGCTATGAGGCTGGTATCATGCTGGAAGGCTGGGAAGTCAAAGCAATCCGCGCCGGACGCGCCAATCTCAAGGAAGCCTATATTACGGTGAAAGATAGCGCCCTGTATCTGTTCGGCTCCCATATCAGCCCATTGACTACCGCGTCCACGCATATATATCCTGACCCGGTTCGCACGCGCAAATTACTATTACATGCAGCTGAGATCAACAAGTTGATCAGCAAAGTGCAGCGCGCTGGATACACGCTTATGCCATTGAACATGCACTTTAAAGGCAGTCTCGTCAAACTGGATATCGGCCTTGCGAAAGGGAAAAAGCAACACGACAAACGTGACACCGAGCGTGAACGCGATGCTTCACGCGAGGCTCAACAAGCAATGAAAAAATCACGCAATTAACTGCACTACAATCACTCTGCATCGAAATACTGCATCAACCATCATACCTATCGCCTACCCCGCATATTTCACGACCAACCAATACCATGATCGTGTGATCCAATAGCAAAGTTTTGACACAGCGAACCGTCGCAGGTCGCTCAACATGCGATGACAAAGCTATGCTAGTTACACCGGCATGAATAACAGAATAGTTTAATTAAAATAGCGCGACTCTGCGTGAGAGATACGCTTGCAGCATTTATGAACCAACCTTTGCAAGCTCTGCGTGCAGAGTAGCGACAATGGAATCATATTGATTTGGGTCAGTCTCATTGCCTGCTTCGTATATAGCGGAGCCGACCACAAAAGTGTCAGCACCAGCCATGGCAATTTGTGCGATATTGCCTAAATTCACGTCACCGTGAACTTCAAGAATGATATTGCGCCCGCTCTCATTGATTTTTTTGCGTGCCATGCGCACCTTATTAATCGCCTCGGGAATAAATTTCTGACCACTAATTAAGCCAGTCTGTTTAGACATGATCAAGACCACGTCGATCTTGCTTATAACATGATCGAGGTAGCTAAAAGGCGTGCCAGCATTGAAGGCCAACCCGGCTTTACAGCCATTTTCATGAATTAAATCAATGACCCGTTCTATATTTTCGAAGGACGGTAGGTTGTACGCATCTCGATCAACTGCTTCAGGATGAAAAGTAATAATGTTTGCACCCGCCTTAGCGTACTCCGGTACAAGGTCATTCAGTGAATTGTCTACATTGTATCCACTCGTCAGGTGTATCTCTATTGGCGCTTGAGTAATAGGGCGGATGGCCGCGCATGCCTTCGAACCATTTCTGAAAGTGGGCACAAAGTGCTTATTCATCACTTCCAGGTGAATAATGTCTGCGCCCGAGGCAAGAACATTGATAATCTCTTCGCCAAGCTTAGCAAAATTGGCAGAAATAATACTGGGTGCGATTTTGTACATTAAAGATGCCTTTAAATAAATTTTGAAAAATAGTCATTCTACCCGAAACTCATGGCGAATAATTTTAACGGCAGATGTCATGAGGACATGTTAATTCATCAGTTAATACAATTGAATTAATCATAAGCCGAATGTCCAGAGCGCTGTTCAATAGTACGGGAAGGCCTGATCATTTTTACCGTTAGTTCATAGCTAACCCAGAATCCGCGATTTAAATTTTATAAACCATATTACGAAGCATTCGTTCAAATAAATGTACATGCAATCTATTCGTTACAAAGCACTTTATTACAAAAAACAAATTCAAAGCACCTGAATGGTGCGATATCTATTTTTAGATGCATAAAATTAGTGCATAAAATTAAATTTTATCTTCACGATACGCATCAATGTATTGCTTTAATTAACTAAATAATATTGGCACGAAATTTGCTTTTAATTGATTGGGCGTTACTGAATTTCGCTCCCAATCTTAGAAAGAAAACGCCATGTACAAGACTAAATTACTCATTGTTGCTCTAGGTGCTTTGTTCATACTTCCCGCAGCAGCTGCCGATGAATCTGCATCTTTATTTAAAGATAATGGCATTGAAGTCGGCGGTTGGATCAATGCAGGAATAACTTATAACGCGAATAACCCAGCTGATCGATTCAACGGCCCTGTCACTTTCGCGGATCGTTCTAAAGAATTTCAATTGAATCAGCTTAATGTATTTATGCAGCGCGCCGTGGCGACAGAGGGCAAAGCGTGGGATTTCGGCGGCCGGTTTGATTTAATGTTCGGTACTGACGCTATTTTTGCCCAAGCGTACGGCATTCCCGCATTCGATGTGAATACCGGCCAACCTTTGAAAAGGAGCAATTGGGATCTGCATTTATGCTGTTCTTCTAGTCGCTTCTACAATATGGCATTACCACAGCTTTATATAGAAACCTATGTGCCGGTCGGAAACGGCCTAAATCTCAAGATCGGGCATTTTTATTCACCAACCGGTTATGAAACGGTTCCAGCTCCTGACAATTTCTTTTATACACGTTCTTACACCTTTAGTAATGGCGAGCCATTTACCCATACCGGCGTGGTGGGTAACTACACAGTCAACAAAAATTGGTCGTTTATGGGCGGTGCAATCACCGGCAGCGCAACCGGCGGTTGGGATGGAGGTTGGGATAAAGAGTTGAGTAATTGGGGCGGCTTAGCCGGAACTACCTGGACCAGCGACGACAAGCGAAGCTCAGTCAATCTCACGGGCTCTTACAGCAGGACTTCTACACGAAGCAATGAACCTTGGGCTTTCTACAGTCTTGTGCTACAACATAAAATCACTCCCCAAACACTCCTGGTTTTGCACCATACTAGCGGTTTCGCGGGTGGGGTCTTCGTACCTGACGGCCATAAGGATATTACCTGGCATGGCATCGACATGCAGTTGCATCATGATCTCAGGGAGGATTTGTCGGTGGGCATCCGTAGTGAGTGGTTCCGTGATAAAGACGGCTTTCGTGTCTGCTCACCACTACGGGTCGCTCAAGCAACCAATAGTGTACAGATTAGCTTTGCGGCTGACTTCTTGGCTACCTGTAAACCTGCCGATTATTATGATGTCACCTTAGGCATGAATTGGAAGCCGGCTAAACAGTTAAAACTTGATTCAAAACTGATGCAAAAGCTGAATATTCGCCCAAATATCCGTTACGACAGAGTGGATGGCGTTGGTCAGGTATACAAGCCTTTTGATAATAAAAAGGATCAATTGCTATTATCAGTCGATGCGACGATCCCGTTCTAAAGTCTAAAGCGGCAATATTTGGACAGGTCGAACTTTGCCTGCCCAAATACACTCACCATGAAACGATGACTTTCCTTTCTAAGGAAACGTTACTGATTGATCAACAATAGATTCTGAATATTGCTGTTTACGCTCTAACACACATTAGGAGTGATAATGATGAAAATGGTTACTGCAATCATCAAGCCGTTCAAACTCGACGAAGTACGTGAGGCTCTGACTGCCATTGGCGTGCTGGGTATAACCGTTACGGAAGTAAAAGGCTTTGGCCGGCAAAAAGGTCATACTGAGCTGTATCGCGGCGCGGAATATGTGGTGGACTTTCTGCCCAAGGTCAAGCTGGAAGCCGCTGTCAAAAAGGAGATGCTGGAACTGGTGCTCGAAGCCATCGAAAAATCTGCACACACCGGTAATATTGGTGACGGTAAGATATTCGTTCACAACATTGAACAAGTAATTCGTATCCGTACCGGAGAAACTGGCGCGGAAGCATTGTAAGGTGACACATCAAGTTTCCGTACCGACTTGCTGGCTCGATAAAGGAACGGCTCTATTGTACAGCGCTATGCGGTGGATGGCTTTGACGGCTGCTACATAATACTGTGGATACCGCCTCCACGGGAAGGATGGCGACGGTCATGATTTATTTAGACACTGTTCAAGATACGGCCTGACACGGGTAAGCTGGGCTGGCCGTCAGATCCATATAAGCCATTGGCACTATGTGTGGCATTGTGCAGTATGGTTAGTGTCTGCTGGTTAAGACGCATTTTTACTTGAATTAATTCACCATTGGTGCGGTTCATATGCTGTGCATGGGTAGCCAGTTGCCGGATTTCGTGCCACGCGGGTAAATTAATTGCAGTGTGGGTTTGCAACCAAGTTTCCATACTGCCGGGTTCAATTTTTATACCCCGCGTAAGCATGCCATTCCTCCGAGCATTCACCAGCTTGGTTAACTCCTGTACCATCTGGGTCTTGGTGTCAGCCAGCACATGTATTTGTTCGCTCTGTTCATTGAGTAAGGCTTGTTGTTCAGTTTCAAGCAAGCCTATAAAAGCCTGTAAGGCAGCGCGCTCTGCATGCATCTGAGAAATAAACTCTGCCGTCGCAGCGGCAGATATGTCATTAATCATATTGCATCAGGTTTTGTGCGAACTAATCAAATCCTTCACCGTTTGGATCAGGCCATCAGCCACAGCACTGGAATTAACCTGAAAACGACCTTCACTGATGGCTTGCTTAATATCTGCGACTTTAGCTGCATCCACTAGCGGTGTGTTTGCCATGCTGCTTTCCATTTTTTGAAGTTGTGCGGAAGTTGCACCCAGATGTACGCTGGTGGCAGTGGATTGTGTGCTACTCGCAGGGCTAGCAGTGGGCGCACGCGCCCGCTCTTCACCCGACGTGATAGTAGGCAACGGTTTACTATTTTTTTCAATTTTCATGATGACCTCTTTTTCCAACGCGGATAAAATTTACTATCGGCAGCCAAATGCAAAACTTTAGAACACAGCTTTTATACACCAGCAAAACTTTCTGCACAATATGGCTCGCAGGATAGACATGCAAATAAGCCTATGCAGTAGCTTGGCTTTTATATGCGAAATTACATAATATTTAATCTATCTAAGGCTAAGGCCGAATGTTTACCGCTCCATCCGGCTGCACTACACCGCTCACCACCTGACCCGATGAGGTTTTAACCTGTATAGTTTGTCCTTCCGCCGCGTTACTTAATGCTTGACCATCAGCGTGAATTTTGAGGCCTTGTCTTTCAACTTGAATTTGTACTGTCTGTCCCTGCCTTACTACGTAGGATGCGCGTAGCATGTCTTGTTTTAACACTTGTCCTGCCCCAACACTATATTTAAGTACTTTGCCAATAGCTTGCAAAGGGTCAGTGAGAATACCTGGTTGAGCTAATTCACTTTTCTGGTTTCCAATATCTTCGGCACGTAGTACATGCCCCTGTTGCAGGGGGCTATTGGCGATAAGCAAATTCGCACTCACTTTAATATGCACTGGCACGAACAGTGTCCATTTCTTCATATCAGCAGTGCAGCGAACGCCTACTGTGCCGTTGCCCAACAGCTGTCCTCCAGGAGGAAGAAATGCCTCCAGCGCTGGACAGGCTGGAAGCGAGACGCGCCGATCAATTTCATTCACCATGATAGTAACTTGGCCCGGCAGGTTAAGCGTTTGCTCGTGCACGAAAGCAGCAATGAGTGTGCGTATTTCAACATGGCTTTGTTGCGGCACTGCCCATGCGGACAGGTTGCACAGTAGTGCGCCGAGCAACGTCCATTGCAAAATATTTTTCATATTGATAATGTCTGCTTGCAGTAGATATAGAGGAGCTTTCAAAGTGTCACGCCACCGTTTGTTTGCTTCCATCTCTATCGATAGAGCAGTTCCAACAGACAATTGCGACACAGGTTTAATTGTGTCGTATTTAATAAACTAAACCAGCAATCTCAGCCACCCTTACAATCCTACACATTGTCATGTTACTCCCAGGTGAATTGTATGTCTTTATTAACCAGCAACCCACCGCAACAATGCCGTTGGCACAGTTTCAAAACAACCGCCGCATTAGAGCAGGCTGCAACACAAACAATATTGCAAGCTGCGCTGCAGGCCATTAGCCTACGCGGGGCATTTCAAATCGTGCTGGCCGGCGGCACAACACCGCGCCGTGTATATGAGTCGCTGCGCAACGCTGATGCAGACTGGGCTGCCTGGCATGTTTATTTCGGTGATGAACGTTGTCTGCCAGCTGACCATGTAGAACGCAACAGCTGGATGGCCGCGCAGGCGTGGCTGAACCATGTCGCCATCCCTCTTACCCAGATTCACTTTATTCCCACAGAGAAAGGCACACAGGCAGCAGCCAGCGCTTATACACAGACACTGGTAGGCATCGAGTTATTCGATTTAGTTTTACTGGGATTAGGAGAAGATGGCCACACTGCCAGCCTGTTTCCTGATCACGAGCTGGCTAACACGGCCAATGCTCCAGCCGTTATTGTAGTAGAAGATGCGCCAAAATAT
Source organism: Candidatus Nitrotoga arctica (assembly GCF_918378365.1). Classification (NCBI taxonomy): domain Bacteria; kingdom Pseudomonadati; phylum Pseudomonadota; class Betaproteobacteria; order Nitrosomonadales; family Gallionellaceae; genus Candidatus Nitrotoga; species Candidatus Nitrotoga arctica. The sequence goes on from NZ_OU912926.1 coordinate 1,852,484, forward strand.
CCGCCACAGCGAGTATCGCTCAGCGCGCATCGCTTAAGTGCCGCACGCAAAGTTATATTTATCGTGAGCGGTGCTACGAAACAGCAGGCAGTAAAGAACTGGCGCAATGGGATCGCTATTCCTGCTGCTGCTGTTAATCCGACAAACGGTGTGGATGTATATCTTGAGGCGGCGCTGCTAGCGTGAGTTGCTTATCGCATGGCGGATTCAAGAATCAACCACAACAATTAATGTTTAGTCGCAGATTTAACGAGTTCCATATTGAGCAGTGGGCTCGTTGTAAGCCACTACCGGCAATCGAAATCCGAGCGATTTCCTCGGACGTGTATTTGAGCTCCAAGCAATTTCATCCAACTGTTCTTGCGTGTAAGTCAACAGGTCTGCCCCTTGGGAAAATACTGGCGCAGCAGTCCGTTAGTACTTTCATTCAAGCCGCGTTGCCATGTGCTGTGCAGGAAAGCGGTAAATATAATAGCTGATAATTACAGCATCACGTTGCCCGGATTTATGGTCAACATAACGCTCATTTCATTTTGTGCAAGCGGCCATTGCAGGGTTAGCATTACGGCCTGCATAATCTTCTCGAATCCGGCTTCGGATTGCGAAACTGTGAAATATGGCATGCCAAGTAACTGGATCGGGTGGTTGCTATTCAGCACTAAATTCCCGCCTAATACACGGTCATCAAGTACCAAGCCATTCATATCAGTCAATTCGAGCTCACTGCCAAAACCGCTGAGAATTTTTTCATCCCGGATATAACGACCGGCATAACCATTACAACTCGGCATCGCCAGTGCCACACGAGTGAGAAAACTTCCTTGTAATGCGCTATCGAAGGTGTAACTAACATATAGACAATTAGCGTTCAGACTAATACGTTTTTGTATAGTTTTACCACCAAAATCAGTACGGAATAATATTCCTTCGGTGTTTGCTTCAACCAATTCATAAGCAAGCTCAATTTCTTCGGCATTCAGCAGTAAGGAATCGCGAAATAAGGTCTGTGCGTGGCTATCTGCCATCAAATTTTTCGCAGTGATTTCATGCTTGAAAGCCACGCGATCATGCGCTGAAACAATACCACCACCTTCATGCGGGTGCGTGGCGTGACTGGATTCAATTTTGCGGAAATAATGCTCCAACTGACGGCGCAGGGTATCACCGAAGTTGTGGTGCAATTGATATGCATCAAGTTCGGATATGCTGGCGCTGCCATCAAGTTTCACGATAGCTTGCAGCATTGCGTTATGCAGGAAAACTTCATCGTGGCCGTCGCTATCGGCATCTGTGCAAATACAGGCTGAACGCGGGAGAACATTATCTAGTAAGGACTCCAGCTTAACGATGGCGCCATATACTGCACGGCGCAGATGTGGCAGATACAACCCGCCAAACAAGCCATGCCAGTATGCGTCGTTGGCTTGCGCAATATAGAGTTGATCCAGCATCTCAGGTGTGCGTTTCTCTTCCGGCAGGACATGCAAACGCTCGGACAACCCCAACATGCGCTTGTGCATCCAGTTAGATTCCGGATAGCGAGAGAAAAAATTCTTCCAAATACCGCCGCGCAAAAAAGCCTTGCGCTCTTCGTAATGACCGCTTGCTTTTTCCGTATGGACCAAATCGGCATACGTATGTGCAGCAGCCATCGGCAAAGTCCACTCGTTCATTTCAATGTAGGAAGTAGTGGGCAGATATACTATGCCGCGCGTTTTTTCATTTGCGTGATAGTCACGATAGGTCTGAGTGGTAATTTTCGGTGAAGCCAGCACTCCTCGAATAAAATCTTCCAACCAGCCTTTTTCATAAACCCACTGGTAAGTTTCCGGCCAGATACCGAACTTTTCGATGTCATCGAAATACACGGCTGATGCTTGCATGTCGTTACGCGTCAGGCTTTCCAAATAGGCCACTACTTCATGCGCCGGAGAAAACGGCATGCGGTAGCGTAACGCCTCGGAAATCGGAAACAGGTCGAGTTTACGGCCGTCCTCTTCGGTAGTGAAATAGCCATTCAATTCTTCAATGCGTTTGCCGCTGCACAAAAAGTGGTAATCATCTACTGTAACGTACTTAATTTTGGAATCTGATAAGGCAGGAACTACCGTTGCCTCCCACACGCGTTCGGTTAACCATGCACCTTGTGCCCTAGTGCCCATTCTGGCTTCCAATTTGTCAGATAACCTGATGATCTGCCCGATACGATCACGATTGGGAATAACCGCCAGAACCGGCTCGGTATCTCCGCCACCAAACATTTCGACCTGGCCGCGTTGTACCATTTCCGTGAGTAAAGCCATATCTTGCGGATATTTATTAAACAGGTAATCGAGCAACCAGCCGCTGAAATGTGCAGCAAAACGAAATTCCGGATAGCGATGCAAGATATGCAGGAATGGCTTGTAACAACGTTGATGCGCGTCATCTACCACTTCCGGGAAGTTGCCCACCGGCTGATGAGCATGGACACCAAAAAGTAAGGAAACTGTTTCGTACGTTTTCATTTTTCAGACTCGGTGTTAATTGCTAATGACATCGGGATATCTCAAAAAATGGTCATCCTGACATCTGCGTAAACAATAATTACTAGATTTCTCAGGCTCCCAGAATATCCACTAAAATTGAGGCAGAAAATCAATCTTCATGATCGAGTTTATCTACTTTAGGTAAATCAGATTTTATTGAAACGAGCGACAGAATGAATTTCTACTTTCGATCGTCGGTAATTTTTTATGTTCATCTTTGATCACTTTCCTACACAAAAATTCACACTCAAAAAATATTTAATTACGATTGATACACAGTGAACCAACATTAGTCGCCAGTTAATTGCAAGTGCGCCATTAAGAGCCACGGCGCATCGTACCACCTGATTCAGGTAAACCCCCACCTTGGCTGATTGGAGAGTTTAAGATAGCTGGAACAGGTAATTTCAAGTAACGATATAACTGCATTAGATTGCTGCGATAGAGGCGATCAAAACTTTCCACTGCATGAGCAGGATTGTAATCACCGAACCACCAGAACCAGTCGGAGCTTTCGCATGAAGCCAATTGTTTTTCGGCAATCAAGCGCTCTGCCTCGTTCAAGCGGTCGCTTGCCATCACCAAGTCATAATTTTGTTTCGCTATACACAACAAATCCCAAGCGCGGTTTTTGTCGGGCGAGCCAATCCATGTGGAGAAATCACCGTATACCCAACTACCGGCAACGAGACGCGGTAGTTCTTCTTCCTTGGCAAGCTGTTTGTTTCCTTCAGCCTCATCAAGCCGATCCAGATAACCGCTATAAGTCGTGGTTCTGATTGTCGAGTGTGTTTGTAACGCAGAATATAAATCGGTAAAGAAATGATAGCCATTATAGGGATAATATTCCCAAGCGTTTTCACCATCCAGGATAACACTGACTACTGGCGCTTCGCCCTCAGGTGCCTGTTGTGCAATCGCTTCGAGCTGGGAAATAAAATGCAGTGCGGCATCCTTGCCATTCCAACGCGAATATTCAAAACCAATCAAATCGGATAGGCGGTCATCTCGAAAAAAACAGCGCACACCACTTGCTGCACCTTGCAAATGATAGGGACGATAGAGATATTGGGCACGCTCAGGCAAATAATGCTCCGCCGTACGTAAGCTGTTAGCCAGCACGCCCTCGCCACTCGCCGTCCAACGGCACTCTTGCACCGCAAACACTTCCAGCAACGCGGTTGAAACCGCTCCTTCAGCTGGCCAAATACCGTGTGGCGTGACGCCAAAACGTGTTTGGTGACTTTTTTGGGCAGAAAGAAGATGCGCCTGGACGCGTGATTTTCCGCCGGGATAGCATTTCGATTGCGGCAGACTGATATCCGGTTTGCTTTCACGCGCACTATTAATATCCAGCAACAATGGCGCAAGCGGATGGTAATGAGGTGTCGTGGAAAGTTCAATTTGACCGCTTTCAGCCAATTTGCGATACCGCGGAATAATGCCGCAAATGACTTGTCCGATCAGATCGAATAACCATTTGCGATCGGCATGACTAAAGCCTTCATTCTTGCTCATTAAGCCAATAACCAAATTGTGTTCGCGGCGCACGCTTTCGCCACACCAGACCAAATGGTACCAAGTCAGCAAGTCGGCAAAATATTGTCCAGACAAATAGGCAAGCTCTGTACTGCCGCCTGGTTCGAGCATTTTGTACAAATCGGACAGACGCTTGTAGGCTTGATACGGCGCGACCATACTATGATGGTTACTGCGGAAACAACTAGTCAACACCAGATCGCGTTCCTCTACATTCAGATCATTGAGATTCTCGCGCGCCAGCAGTCGCAACAGCGGATCGCGTATCTGGCCAGTGGTGAACTGCTGTTCGTAATCTTCCAGTTGATCCAACAAAACCGGCACAAAATTCACCGTCACTTTCACCTGAGGATGTTGTTCCAGATGAAAAGCCATATCGGTGTAATCCTTAATCGCGTGCAGATAAACCCACGGCAACAAAAAATCGCCACTGGCATGATCGCGATAATCTGGCTGATGCATGTGCCAGAGAAAAACTAAATCGAGGGGCCTTGACATGAAAATTCCATTTAATTAAATGTGAGTAAAACTAAGTTCAGCGCACGCGGTGCACTTCCTGGCCCAGCATGTCCGGAGTGATCAGTGTAATACCGTTATCACTTACAAAAAAACGTCTCGCATCTTCCTCACGGTTGACCCCGGCGGTTAAGCCCTCCGGAATCACACAATTTTTGTCCACCACCACGCGCTTGAGCGTTACATTACGAGACACCTTTACGTTGGGCAAAATCACCGAATCCTCGACATTACTGTAACTATGTATGTGCACGTTGGAGAAGAGAAGCGAATTGCGCACGTGTGCACCGCTAATGATGCAGCCTCCCGATACTAAAGAATCCACCGCCATACCGCGGCGAGTACTGTCATCAAATACGAATTTGGCTGGTGGTAATTGTTCCTGATACGTCCAGATTGGCCATTCCTGATCGTACATATTAAGGGCAGGGGTAACCTTGGTAAGTTCCATGTTAGCTTCCCAGTAGGCGTCTATAGTTCCCACATCTCGCCAATAGGGTACTTCACCATTCAGATTTACACAGCTATCTTCAAAACTCTGCGCAAACACACGGTAGTGCGCAGACACTAAATGCGGGATGATGTCCTTGCCGAAATCGTGGCTGGAATTCTTATCATCTGCGTCCCGCACCAATTGTTCGTACAGAAAGCGTGTGTTGAACACGTACACTCCCATACTGGCCAGCGCCATATCAGGGTTTCCCGGGATCGGAGTGGGATGATCAGGCTTCTCATTAAAGTTCACCACTCGTGATTCCATATTCACGCCCATTACACCGAATCCACAAGCATCTTTGATGGGAACCTCGATACAAGCAACAGTCATGTCGGCCTGCTTTTCTACATGGAAGGCGAGGAGTTTGCCGTAGTCCATCTTGTAGACGTGGTCACCCGCCAATAACAGCACGTAATCCGGATTAGTTGTGCGCATGATATCCAGATTTTGAAATACCGCATCGGCCGTGCCCCTATACCACATTTCCTCTATCCTTTGCTGAGCCGGCAGCACGTCAATGAATTCGCCGAACTGGCCATTCAGGAAACTCCAGCCGCGCTGAATATGCTGGATCAAACTGTGTGACTTGTATTGCGTCGCCACACCGATCCGTCTGATGCCAGAATTCACACAATTTGATAGCACAAAATCAATAATGCGAAACTTGCCGCCAAATGGCACCGCAGGCTTAGCCCGCCAGTCTGTAAGTTGATGTAGACGAGTGCCACGCCCCCCCGCCAGAATCATGGCGTAAGTGCTTTTAGTTATGGAACTCACAAAACGTAATTTTTCAGTTAGCGGCATGATTCCCCTCGTAGTCGTTGATTCTGAATCTTGTTCAGAACTGTATCAGATTGTAATTATAGCCGGGTCTTAATTGTGGTTATAATCACCTCACCATGAGAAAGAATCTTCGCATCAAACTTGATCCGCGTGCTGAATTATTGTTGCAAGGGCGACTGCATGATCCCTTCGCTTATCTTGGCCCACATCAGAAAAATGAAAGATATGTAGTGCGGGTATTTAACCCTCACGCAAGTGAAATCTGGCTGAAAACCGCGCATGGCGATGAAGCCCTAGAACGCGTTCATCCAGATGGATTATTCGAATGGTACGGTCGCGAAGAACCACGCCATCCCTATAGTCTGCGTATCATAGAAAACGAATCAGGGCTAAACAACGGAATTGAACGTTTAGTGCATGATTGCTATGCCTTTGCACCACAAATTTCCGATTTCGACCTGCACCTTTTTAACGAAGGAAAGTTACATCAGGCCTATCGCGTACTGGGCTCACATGCAATGCAAATTAACGGCATTCCAGGTGTGCGTTTTGCAGTGTGGGCGCCAAATGCCGAGCGAATCAGCGTAATCGGTGAATTTAACCGCTGGGATGGGCGCATCCATCCGATGGCGGCACATGGTTCCAGCGGCGTTTGGGAGTTATTTATCCCAGAAATTGAACAAGGCACGCTGTACAAATTTGAGATCCGCAACCATGCCGGGACCTTGCTGGTCAAAACCGACCCCTATGCCAACACGTTTGAATTGCGCCCTGGTACTGCTGCTCGCGCTGGATCTGCTATCCATCACACATGGCAGGATATAGAATGGACGAAGCAGCGTAACAACTGGGACTGGCTACACGCCCCACTCAATATCTACGAAATTCATGCGGGATCATGGAAACGTCACCCAGACGGACGTTTTTATACCTATCGCGAACTGGCTGAAAACCTTGTTCCCTATCTCAAAGACATGGGTTATACCCACGTTGAACTAATGCCTGTTTCGGAGCACCCGTTAGACGAGTCATGGGGTTACCAAGCGACTGGCTATTTCGCCGCGACCAGCCGCTTCGGATCCCTTGATGATTTATGCCACTTCGTAGATAACTGTCATCAGGCCGGAATTGGCGTGCTGCTCGACTGGGTGCCAGCGCATTTCCCGCAGGACGCGTTTGCGCTGGCGTATTTTGATGGCACCGCACTCTATGAACACGAAGATCCGCGCCTCGGCTTTCATCAAGACTGGGGCACGCACATTTTTAACTATGGTCGTAATGAGGTAAAAAGCTTTTTGTTGTCGAGTGCGCATTACTGGCTGTCGCAATTTCACTTCGATGGCCTGCGTGTGGATGCGGTGGCTTCCATGTTGTATCTCGATTATTCGCGTAGGGAAGGTGAATGGCTACCGAACAAATATGGCGGGCGAGAAAATCTCGAGGCCATCGAGTTCCTGCGCGAACTGAACATCATGGTACATGACGTATTTCCAGGTGCGTTGACACTAGCCGAGGAATCCACCTCATGGCCGGGGGTATCGCGTCCGGTGTATCTTGGTGGGCTTGGCTTTTCAATGAAATGGAACATGGGTTGGATGAATGACACACTTAGCTTCATGCAGTTAGACCCAGTTCACCGCCGCTATCATCTTAATCAACTTACCTTTAGTCAGCTTTATGCTTATAGCGAAAATTTCATGCTGCCGTTTTCGCATGATGAGGTGGTACATGGCAAAGGTTCGCTACTCGACAAAATGCCCGGCGATAGCTGGCAGAAATTTGCCAACCTGCGGTTACTACTTACTTATCAAATAACAAGTCCAGGCAAGAAGCTCAACTTCATGGGCAATGAATTCGGCCAAGGACGTGAATGGAGATCGAGCTGGGAACTTGAATGGTGGCAACTCACCCTGGAGCCGCATCGAGGCATACAAAGCATGGTGCGCGACTTAAATCATCTTTACCGTGACTTACCGGCTTTATATGAACAAGACTTTGAACAAAGTGGTTTTTCCTGGATTAATTGTCAGGACACCGAACGTTCGCTGCTTTCTTTCTTGCGCCATGGGCGAAATGGCGAAACAGTTGTAGTTGCCTTTAATTTCACTCCAGTCCCACGTCACCGCTACCGCATCGGAGTGCCATTCAATTGTACTTATCGCGAAATTTTTAACAGTGATTCACACTATTATGGCGGCGGCAATCTCGGAAATTCTAGTGAGATACATGCCGAACCTCTATCCTGGATGGGACAACCCTATTCCGTCGAAATAGAATTGCCGCCGCTCGCAGGTATTATGCTAACGCCGGTACGAGTATGAAACTAACGTTTATATTCTATTGTCATGTTATTGATCTTTATAATTTATACCCAATAACATCATTCTCGTCTTGGCGAGAATGATGCAGGAAAATATCCTGCATATTGCAAATATTCTGAATGACAAACCTCTGTCTGTAATAGTGAAATCGTTAATAATATAACTGTTCAATCAATAAATACTTAAGACAACTATGTCGACTTTAGTCCATTCGCCAGCTTGGCAAGCTTTAACAGCTCATCAAATAAAAATCAGTCAGCAGACCATGCGCGAAATGTTTTGCGATGACCCGCAGCGTTTCGACAAATTCTCATTGCAATGGGATGGTCTGCTGCTGGATTACTCGAAGAATCTCATTACCGCAGAAACACTCACACTATTATTGAACCTTGCACGCCAGTCAAAACTGGATGACTGGATTGTTCGCATGTTCAATGGCGACAAAATCAATACTAGCGAACAGCGTGCGGCGTTGCACACTGCATTGCGCGCTCCCCGAGGCACTTCGGTGTATGTAGACGGCAAAGATGTTGTGCCGGACGTACATCGCGTGTTGGATCATATCCGCCACTTCTCCGAAGCAGTGCGTAATGGTACCTTCTGTGGGCATACCGGGAAACCATTTAGGGACGTGGTAAATATCGGCATCGGCGGTTCCGCTTTAGGGCCGCTTATGGTCAGCGAGGCGCTCAAATCTTATGGCAGCGCGCAATTGAACGTACATTTCGTTTCTAATGTGGATGCGACAGACTTGGTAGAAACATTGAAACGTCTCGATCCAGAAACCACTCTTTTTATAATTAGTTCAAAAACATTTACCACACTGGAAACACTTACCAATGCCCATTCCGCGCGCGATTGGGTAGTTAAGCATTTGGGCGCTGACGAAGTTATCGGCAAACATTTCGTTGCGGTCTCGACTAACCTCACTGAAACATCCAAATTTGGCATTAACCCAGAGAATGTGTTTGAATTTTGGGATTGGGTTGGCGGCCGTTACTCATTATGGTCGGCTATAGGTTTGCCCATTGCGCTTTATATTGGAATAAACAATTTTGAACGCCTGCTTGCCGGTGCTCATGCCATGGACACCCACTTTCGTGAAGCGCCCCTGGAGCGCAACATGCCAGTAATACTTGGAATACTTGGCATCTGGTACGCCAATTTTTTTGGTGCCGCTTCGCATGTCATCCTTCCCTACGATCAATATTTGCAACACTTTCCCGCTTATCTGCAACAGCTGGAGATGGAAAGCAATGGTAAACGCATAGACCGCAATGGGCAGGTAGTGGACTATGCCACCGGTATGGTAATTTGGGGCGAACCTGGCACCAACGGCCAACACTCCTTCTATCAACTCCTACACCAAGGTACGCGCATGGTGCCTGCAGATTTTCTCGCGCCGATTATCAGCCACAATCCCATCGGCGAACACCATTCCATATTGCTGGCGAATTGCTTTGCACAGACTGAGGCATTAATGCTAGGTAAAACTACTGGGGAGGCACGTGCTGAACTCGAGACGCAAGGCCTAAGTGGTGCAGCGCTAGAAACATTGTTGCCGTACAAAGTATTTCCGGGCAACCGCCCAACTAATACTTTGCTATTTGATCAGCTGGATCCATACACTATGGGAATGCTGGTTGCTCTTTACGAACATAAAGTATTTGTACAAAGCGTGATCTGGAACATCAACCCTTTTGACCAGTGGGGTGTTGAATTCGGCAAACAACTCGCTGGTAAATTGCTGCCTGAACTTCAAAGGAAAGAGCGCGTTTTTGTGCATGACTCTTCAACAAACGGCTTGATCAATTACTTTCTCGCACGACGGGTTTAGATATTTAGATTTGCAAAGTTTTTCAATTAGTTAAAAGTCATGCTGAAAAAAATAAAAGTTAATGACGTCCGCTTAGGCATGTATCTCCAAGAGGTCTGTGGCAGTTGGATGGATCATCCTTTTTGGAAACGTTCGTTCAAACTGTCTGAGTATAAAGAACTCAATACCCTCAAAAATTGTGGGGTGGACGAAATATGGATAGACACCAGCAAAGGTTTGGATGTCGATGCCGGTATGGCAGCACTTTCACAAGAAGAAGCGGAGCTCAAGGTCGAAAGTGAACTGAAGAAAATCGAGCAAGCCTCACAAAAAACTGAAGCACCTGTGTCTTTGCAGATCGAGTTAATTGCAGCAAAAAAAATACATACCAAAACTAAGGAGGCTGTTGTCTCCATGTTCAGCGATGTGCGCATGGGTAATGCACTCAAACTTGATGATGCGCTATCGCTGGTAGACGAAATAAACCAATCCATAGCACGCAACTCCTCTGCATTGGTTAGTTTAACTCGGCTAAAAAATGTAGACGACTATACCTATTTACATTCGGTCGCTGTCTGTGTCTTGATGATGGCACTGGGGCGACAGCTGGGGTTGGAAGACAAGGTGCTAAAACAAGTTGGCCTTGCCGGGTTAATGCATGATCTCGGCAAGGTTTTTATCCCCAAGGAAGTACTCAACAAACCAGGAAAATTGACGGAGGAAGAGTTCAATATAGTTAAAATGCATCCTCTAAAAGGTTGGGAATTTCTAAAAAATTCTAATGAGGTAAACGATTTGACGCTGGATGTCTGCCGACACCATCACGAGCGCGTAGATGGCAAGGGCTATCCAGACAAACTATCCGGTGAGGCGTTAACATTATTTGCACGTATGGGTGCGATATGTGACGTATATGATGCAATCACTTCAAATCGCTGCTATAAAAAAGGATGGGAGCCTGCAGAATCCATCCGCAAGATGGCAGAATGGAAGGATGGACACTTTGACGAGGCCATCTTTCATGCCTTCGTTAAAACGGTCGGCATTTACCCAACCGGCACCTTGCTTAAACTGAAGTCCGGGCGTCTAGGCGTCGTAACTGACCAATCGCAGCACAGTTTGACCAAGCCTTTAGTGAAAGTTTTTTTCTCAACCCGCTCTAACGCGCCCATCTTGCAGGAAACAATTGACCTGTCAAAATCTCCAGACAGCATCGCTAATCTTGAAAATCCACTACAATGGGGATTCGATTTAGACGAAATTATGGGTGTCTAGCACCAAAGATGCAACAATAACTCCTTTCATCCTGAGACTGAACGGATCCGCTTTGCGCCAAGCGAGAAACTTCCGTCCAGTCATCGCGCACATGGCATCTTGCGGCTTCCAGCCCTTTCCGGTAAGACATGAACACTCCGTTCATGCCCCCCCAAACATAGCGAATCATGCTGAACCAACGACGATTGCACATTCAATCTGGGTTGCTTGATTTTATTGCTACGGTTTTTTGGACGAACATAGTTTATTCAAGCAACCTCACCACAGCCAATCACTTTGGCATATAAACCGACATTAATGTCAGTCTTGCCAAAGTTCTAATCTTAATATTCTAGCAGACTACTTTCACTCTTTCTTATGGCACTTTAGTGCGAGAAACGACCATTGGCCACTGGTTAGTGGCGCAGTCTCTGCAAGTGGAGTTTACCGAAGTTGCTTTCGGCAGCGATTAACTGTATGCCCTTGAAATTCATTTTCCCAGAACCGTGTGGAGACTTGGGATTGCAGTTTGTCAGTAGAAAACAATAGAGGGTTACTGCCATTCCAGCTTCAATTGCGCACTATTTCAGTGATGGTTAAGTTAAGTGTTTAAATTTAAAAACCAAAGGTCAAAGTATGGAAATTTCTAGACTTACATTGGCCGTTACTACTGTTTTAGGTGCAGGTGCATCATCTGGCGCTTTTGCTCTGGATCTTTATATGAATACTCAAACCGCACAAATTTATGCGGAACCTGGCCCTAATCGTAAATTCATGGGCACTTTCGATAAAGTTCAGGATGCTCCTTCGAAAATAGCAGATAAATCAAATATTGCAGACAAAGCAGAAATTACGACTATTCGTGAAGATTTGGCCTTAAAAACCAACGAAATAAAAGCATTAAAAGATCGTGCGACAGAAACAGGGCTCGTTAAAGCAACGTTTGGAGACAATGGTCTAGAAATTGAGACCAAAAATGGTGACTTTAAAATGGCCATAGGCGGAGATTTACAACTAGATGGGCAGATAAATCAAAACGGGCACAGGATCCCTCAAAGTGCGCAGTTAGATGATGGCGCCGGTCTGCGTCGAGGCCGTATTCATATGCAGGGAACGGTTAATCAAGATTACAATTTCAGGTATGAATACGATTTTGTACGAGGCACCGGTACCACCGCTGCTGGCATCACTGATGCCTGGATTGAATATACAGCCCTCAAGCCAATCAGCTTTACGGTTGGTCAATTCAGAGAGCCGTTCAGTTTAGAGTCTTTAACCAATTATAAATATCTAACCTTTATTGAACGTTCCGCGCCCAATAATGCCTTCGTAGAAAATTCGAATCCGTTTCTTATGGGTATCAGCGCTCAAACCTTTGGCGATAGATATACCGCGTGGCGCTTTCCAAGTAGAACCAATCGGAAATGGCACTTTTGCTAACAATACCTCTTTAAATGCCAATGGTAATGCCAACCGCAACGGCCAGAGCGGCAACCCCAGCCATGGGATTACTGGTCGCGCCACTTTCCTGCCAATTTACACAGCAAGACTGAATTGCTACACATAGGCGCCTCAGGTTCCTATCGTAAAGTTAATAATATTAGCAACGAGTTGCAGCCATGTCATTTGCTAGTAATGTGGGCGACATAGACCGTAGTTTTTGGGCAAATACTGGAAACTTGACTGACCCTGCTACAGTAACAACAAACAGAAGGATACTGGAAAGTTTCTCTCGCGTAGGTGCCGAGGTGTCGGGTGTATATGGACCAGCTTCGTTCCAAGGTGAATACACGCGTACTCAACTTAACGGGCAAAATTATAATTCAAACGATCATCTGGACGCTATTATGCTTTTACCAGTTATTTTCTGACTGGCGAATCACGTAATTATGACACCAAGAGGGGGGTATTTGGTCTTCAAAAGCCTAATAATAACTTCGACTTCAAAAATGGTGGTCCAGGTGCGTGGGAGCTTGCAACTCGCTTTGACTCTCTGGATATGAATACTGAGCACGTATCCGGTGGACGTCTACAGAGCGGCACCCTGGCTTTGAACTGGTACATCAATCCTCATGTTCGTTTTATGGCTAATTATGCTCATATATTCACCAATAAAACCATCGACACAGGCTTTACTAAGGTTATGCCAGCTTTAGCCACTAACGGGCAGCATCCCAATATCTTTATGGCACGTGCTCAAGTCGAGTTTTAAGTATTAAATTGCACCTAATTATCAAATAATGAAAGACTGGATACCGATAATTGTTTCAATCTGCACGGTAATTATGTTCTTTGTATGGTAAGTGTTTACCTTATTAGACTATGACAATGAGTCACGGTAATATAATGAACCGTGCTTTGCCTTATTAGTTTTTAAAGTAAGCTGCTATCAAATCATGCTGACTTGCAGGCATAGACGGCTTTGCCCGGCACGCCCACTACGAAAAGTATGCTCTGGAGTTTTTGATGGTTTCGACCACGTCTCCCTCTTGTAGATCAAACCCTCAAACTCTCATCGTTAAAATATGCAGCACTAAATGATACTTGTGGTCCTAGTGCCCCTTTTTGTGAAGCGCCTCTGCCTGATTACTGAGAAAAACTATCCGAGATAAGCATGATGTATATCCTTAACGACAACAGAAGGGGATGAATAGCGATCAGCCCATAATGGTTGTGACCATAGCGTAATCAAATGAAGACTGAATCAGGCTATTTAGGAGACTACTCCGCCTCTTGAAAGAAAAACAGCCAAACCACTAAAATAGCTTAGCTGCATTGGTCTCCGGTGGCTTCTGGAGACCTTTAGATTAGTGAAGACGGCGGAAATTGAACCCACCGTTTGAACGAATAGACTAGTGTTATTTCGCGGTCACGCTAATCGTGCTACGCATTTTTTCGCCATAAGAAACATGCGCGCCATTAGCGAATTGCAATGTCAACGTATGCACACCTGGAGCCAATTTGATCGAGGTCTCCGTTTGACCTTTGCCAAAATGGAGATGCTTATCACTTCCAGTCGGAACCGCTTCCCCGGCATTCAGCTGCTGTTGTGCATCTATCAGCAAATGATGGTGTCCGGTATTTTCTACTACGGCACCAGCAGGCTTGATCTCCATGCCTTGCACACCCATCACAACTTTAACTTCGTTACCAACCACTGCGCCATCTTTAGGTTCGATAAAATAAACTCGTTGTTCCGGCGATTGTTTTATATCGTGATCATTCGCCAATACATTATGGACGTAGCCGACTGATGAAAATAATATAAAAATCGGCAATGCTAACTTTAATCTCATTATTTTGTCTCCTAAGTTTAAGTGTGTCCAACCTTGTAATTTTAACGCGTAAATTAATATTCGCAAGAAATAACTGGCAAAATATTAATTTTTATTGAAAAATCGATAAGGTATGATTTTGTCTATTATTACAGCCAAGTGCAGTTTTTAAGTTCAAAGTGCCGCCACTATGCAGTTTGACTGGCAAATTAGTTCAAACATATCCTAGCCGAATCAATAAATATAGTCGGCATCTGCTTTCCAAAATCTGGATTTTTTATATACGGTTATTTCAGAAGCACACCGCTAGCTGCCCTGACATCAAGCCCTGCTGACGCAGGCAATAACGAATGATCACCCACTATCTGAAAGAAGATTTCATCGCGCTTGACCATACCTAGCTCATTACGAGCGCGTTCTTCTACGGCTTCTGTACCTTGTTTTAGATCGCGCACCTCGGCATCCAGCACTGCATTGCGCGCTTGAGTCTTTTGATTTATATTTTTCTGTTTATCAACTTGGCGGGCAAGATCCCAAGCTTTCAACCAGCTGCCCTTCCCCAGCCACAGCGGATACTGCAATAGCAGTAGCAAAAATATCAGTATCAGCGAGATCCAGCGCATTTATATTAAATTAGGATCAAGCGCAAAGCCTATGCTAGTTGGTGGTATGCATCACGTCCAGGATAATACGCGCTGTCGCCCATGTCTTCTTCAATACGTAACAGCTGGTTATATTTGGCTATTCGGTCGGAACGTGACAGTGAGCCGGTTTTTATTTGCAGGACGTTGGTACCCACGGCAATATCGGCAATCATAGTATCTTCAGTCTCCCCAGAACGGTGCGAGATCACTGCGGTATAGCCCGCGCGCTTAGCCATCTCGATGGCGGCGAAAGTTTCAGTCAGCGTGCCGATCTGATTTATTTTAATCAGAATAGAATTAGCCAAGCCCTGACGAATTCCTTCGCGCAATATCTTGGTATTGGTTACGAAGACGTCATCACCTACCAGTTGCACATTTTTACCCAAACGCTGGGTCAAAAGCTTCCAGCCGGTCCAATCATGCTCACTCATACCATCTTCTATACTAATTAACGGATATTTATCGACCCATTTGGCAAGGTAATCAACAAACTGCGCGGATGTCAGCTTGATACCTTCTGATTCTAGATGATACAGACCGTCCTTGTAAAACTCGGAACTAGCGCAATCCACACCGATAGCCACATCCATACCTGGCACATAACCTGCTGCCTCTATACCTTCGATAATCAACTGCAATGCAGCTTCGTTATTGGGTAAATTGGGTGCGAAACCACCTTCATCCCCAACGGTAGTTGGCATGCCCTTGCCGTCAATCAGACCCTTTAACGCGTGGAATATTTCTGCCCCGCAACGCAACGCCTCGCGAAAGCTGGCCGCACCAACCGGAATAATCATGAATTCCTGCATATCAATATTATTATTGGCGTGTGCACCGCCGTTGATGATGTTCATCATGGGAACGGGCATTCCCATTCGCGCCGCGCCACCCAGATAACGGTACAACGGCAAACCAGATTCTTCCGCAGCGGCCTTGGCCACTGCCATAGATACCGCTAAGATGGCATTTGCACCGAGACGAGATTTATTTTCGGTACCATCAAGATCGATCATAGTCTGATCAATAAACGCCTGCTCGGCAACATCCAAGCCGATGATAGCTTCGGCGATTTCAGTATTAACGTTCTCCACCGCTTTCAACACGCCCTTGCCGTAGTATCGCTGTTTATCATCATCACGCAGCTCAACAGCTTCTTTGTCCCCGGTGGATGCACCAGACGGTACTGCAGCACGCCCCATAATGCCTGATTCCAATAACACATCCGCCTCGACCGTGGGATTGCCACGGGAATCCAAAATCTCACGCGCTATAACATCTACAATTGCACTCATAACTTATTCCTTCATTCACTAAACATTACTCAAGTCTATGCTTTCTTCGATTAAACCTTGTTCCTTGACTACCTCATCCAAAATTTTCAAGGTGTGCAACAGTACCTCCAAATGTCCAAGCGGAAAGGCATTCGGCCCATCCGACAATGCCTGCGCCGGATTGGGATGCGTTTCCATGAACAGCCCGGAAATACCCGCCGCTACTGCTGCCCGCGCCAGCACTGGTACGAATTCGCGCTGCCCGCCGCTTACTGTGCCCTGCCCGCCCGGCAACTGCACTGAATGCGTGGCATCGAATACAACCGGACAACTGGTGTTACGCATTACTGCTAAAGAACGCATGTCTGACACCAGATTGTTATAACCAAATGATGCACCGCGCTCACACACCATGATGTTGTCCAAACCGCTAGCCTCACGTGCCTTTACAACCACGTTTTGCATGTCCCATGGCGATAGAAATTGCCCTTTCTTTATATTCACCGGCCGTCCAGCACTTGCGACGGCATGAATGAAATCGGTCTGACGACACAGAAAAGCAGGTGTTTGCAGAACATCAACCACTGCAGCAACCGACGCGATTTCCTCAATGCTATGCACATCGGTTAGCACCGGTACGCCAATTTGAGTCTTCACTTTGTCCAGAACTTTCAGGCCCGCATCCATTCCAAAGCCACGAAAGGATTTGCCAGAACTGCGATTTGCTTTGTCATAAGATGACTTGTAAATAAAGGGGATGCCCAGCTTCAGACAAATCTCCTTGATTTGCCCCGCAGTGTCCAACGCCAATTGCTCGGACTCAATCACACAAGGTCCTGCAATTAAAAACAATGGCTTATTCAGGCCGATTTCAAAATTACATAGTTTCATATGGCCGCTATTTTTTTACAGAAAGCGTTGACTTATGGCATTCAATAGCCGCTTCAACAAACGCTTTAAAAAGAGGATGACCTTCGCGCGGTGTGGAAGTAAATTCAGGATGGAACTGTACGCCAATAAACCACGGGTGCATAGTTTGCGACAATTCCATAATCTCCGGTAAAGCCTCGCTTGGCGTGCGTGCAGAAATCACCAGGCCAGCTTTCTCAAGCGCGGGCACATAGTAATTATTAACCTCATAGCGATGGCGGTGACGTTCATTAACTTCAGCACCGTAAATAGTCGCAGCCAGGGTGTCCAGTTTGATTGGGCAGCGCTGCGCACCTAAGCGCATGGTGCCGCCAAGATTGGAATCAGTACTGCGAATTTCTACCCTGCCGTCGCTGTCCTGCCATTCGGTAATAAGCGCCACCACCGGATGTTCTGTTTCTGGATTGAGCTCAGTGCTGTTTGCATCCATCATGCCTGCCACGTGACGTGCATATTCAATCACCGCAAGCTGCATACCCAGACAAATACCAAGGTAAGGCAGTTTATTTTCGCGCGCATAGCGTATCGCGGCAATTTTTCCCTCGGTGCCGCGCTTGCCGAAACCGCCCGGAACTAGAATCGCATCAAGACTTTTCAGACCATCTATGCCACCGCTTTCAAGCACTTCTGAATCAATATATTCGATATTGACGCGCGTCGAAGTGTGTATGCCCGCATGGCGCAAAGCTTCGATAAGAGATTTGTATGATTCAGTCAATTCAACATATTTACCAACCATACCGATAGTAATTTCATGCTGCGGATGTTCTAACGCATGGACAAGTTTAGCCCAAACTGACAAATCAGCAGGGGGAAGATGGGACCACCCCAGTTGCTCGCAGACAATACGATCCAGACCCTGTTCATGCAACATCTGCGGAACTTTATAGATGCTGTCTACATCCCACATTGAAATCACAGCCTCTTCACGCACATTAGAAAACAATGAAATTTTGGCACGCTCTTCGTCAGGAATCGAACGATCTGCCCGGCATAGCAAAGCCGTTGGGAAAATGCCAATCTCACGTAGTTTCTGCACACTGTGCTGGGTCGGCTTGGTTTTCAATTCACCCGCGCTGGCAATATATGGCACCAGCGTTAAATGTACATAGGCCGTATTATTACGTTCATGGCGCAACCCCATCTGCCGGGCAGCTTCCAAAAATGGCAAAGATTCAATGTCCCCTACCGTTCCGCCAATTTCGACAATCGCCACATCGGCATTGCCCTCATACGAAGCCGCCGCGCCACGTTCAATGAATGCATTAATTTCATTCGTTATGTGTGGAATAACCTGCACCGTCTTCCCAAGGTATTCGCCGCGACGTTCCTTGCGAATCACGCTGTCATATATTTGCCCTGTTGTAAAATTGTTAGCTTTGCGCATCTTGGCTGAAACGAAACGTTCGTAATGTCCTAAATCCAGGTCCGTTTCTGCACCGTCCTCTGTAACGAACACTTCACCATGCTGGAAGGGACTCATAGTACCTGGATCAACATTTATGTAAGGATCCAACTTAAGTAGCGTTACTTTAAGACCGCGCGACTCAAGAATCGCCGCGAGTGAAGCCGCTGCAATGCCTTTGCCTAAGGAGGACACCACGCCACCGGTAATAAAAATATATTTGATCATAAGGGCTAATGATACTGTAAATCCTTATTACTCTCAAAATGAGAGGTCTTGATGGACTATAAACGACAAAGCCCTCACTTGGAGGGCTTTGTCGTTTATAAGGAGTCTGACGATGACCTACTTTCACATACGTATGTACACTATCATCGGCGCAAAGTCGTTTCACTGTCCTGTTCGAGATGGGAAGGAGTGGGGCCAACTTGCTATGGTCGTCAGACATAACTGTCGGCTAACTGGCTATCTGATTAAACAGATAATCAATCAGCCATCAACTGGAAGAAGTAATTGGTTTTGATTGCAACGCAACTTGTAATATTTAATGTTATAGGGTCAAGCCTCACGGGCAATTAGTATCAGTTAGCTTAACGCATTACTGCGCTTCCACACCTGACCTATCAACGTGGTGGTCTTCCACGACCCTTTAGGGGGATCGAGTCCCCAGGGAAATCTCATCTTAAGGCGAGTTTCCCGCTTAGATGCTTTCAGCGGTTATCTCTTCCGGATTTAGCTACCCGGCAATACGACTGGCGTCATAACCGGTACACCAGAGATCCGTCCACTCCGGTCCTCTCGTACTAGGAGCAGGTCCCTTCAAATTTCCAGCGCCCACGGCAGATAGGGACCAAACTGTCTCACGACGTTTTAAACCCAGCTCACGTACCACTTTAAATGGCGAACAGCCATACCCTTGGGACCGACTACAGCCCCAGGATGTGATGAGCCGACATCGAGGTGCCAAACTCCCCCGTCGATATGAACTCTTGGGAGGAATCAGCCTGTTATCCCCAGCGTACCTTTTATCCGTTGAGCGATGGCCCTTCCATACAGAACCACCGGATCACTATGACCTGCTTTCGCACCTGCTCGACTTGTCAGTCTCGCAGTCAAGCATCCTTTTGCCATTGCACTATCAGTACGATGTCCGACCGTACCTAGGATACCTTCGTACTCCTCCGTTACTCTTTGGGAGGAGACCGCCCCAGTCAAACTGCCTACCATGCAATGTCCCCGATCCGGATTACGGACCTAGGTTAGAACCTCAAACACATCAGGGTGGTATTTCAAGGTTGGCTCCACGATGTCTGGCGACACCGCTTCAAAGCCTCCCACCTATCCTACACAGATCTGTTCAAAGTCCAATGCAAAGCTACAGTAAAGGTGCATGGGGTCTTTCCGTCTAGCCGCGGGTAGATTGCATCTTCACAAACATTTCAACTTCGCTGAGTCTCGGGTGGAGACAGTGTGGCCATCGTTACTCCATTCGTGCAGGTCGGAACTTACCCGACAAGGAATTTCGCTACCTTAGGACCGTTATAGTTACGGCCGCCGTTTACCGGGGCTTCAATCAAGAGCTTGCACCCCATCATTTAACCTTCCGGCACCGGGCAGGAGTCACACTCTATACGTCCACTTTCGTGTTTGCAGAGTGCTGTGTTTTTATTAAACAGTCGCAGCCACCATTTCACTGCAACCCCATCGAGCTTCGGACGCGAAGTCCTACACTCTACCGGGGCGCACCTTCTCCCGAAGTTACGGTGCAAATTTGCCGAGTTCCTTCACCCGAGTTCTCTCAAGCGCCTTAGAATTCTCATCCTGCCCACCTGTGTCGGTTTGCGGTACGGTCTCTATACAACTGAAGCTTAGTGGCTTTTCTTGGAAGCTTGGTATCAGCAACTTCGCGCCTAAATGGCACTCGTCATCACGCCTCAGAATTGACCCCCCGGATTTACCTAAGAGATCTCCCTACACGCTTAAACCAAGACGTCCAACACTTGGCTTGCCTAACCTTCTCCGTCCCCACATCGCATTGTATTGAGGTACAGGAATATTAACCTGTTTCCCATCGACTACGCATTTCTGCCTCGCCTTAGGGGCCGACTCACCCTGCGTCGATGAACGTTGCACAGGAAACCTTGGGCTTTCGGCGAGGGAGCCTTTCACTCCCTTTATCGCTACTCATGTCAGCATTCGCACTTCTGATACCTCCAACAGCCTTCTCAAGCTGCCTTCGCAGGCCTACAGAACGCTCTCCTACCATATGTACAAGTACATATCCGCGATTTCGGTGCATAGTTTGAGCCCCGTTACATCTTCCGCGCAGGACGACTCGATCAGTGAGCTATTACGCTTTCTTTAAATGATGGCTGCTTCTAAGCCAACATCCTGACTGTTTTAGCCTTCCCACTTCGTTTTCCACTTAACTATGTCTTGGGGACCTTAATCGGCGGTCTGGGTTGTTTCCCTTTCGACACCGGACGTTAGCACCCGATGTCTGTCTCCCATGCTCGCACTTCTCGGTATTCGGAGTTTGCAATGGTTTGGTAATCAGCAATAGACCCCTAGCCATGACAGTGCTCTACCCCCGAGAGTGATACATGAGGCACTACCTAAATAGTTTTCGGAGAGAACCAGCTATTTCCAAGTTTGTTTAGCCTTTCACCCCTATCCACAGCTCATCCCCTAATTTTTCAACATTAGTGGGTTCGGACCTCCAGTGAGTGTTACCCCACCTTCATCCTGGCCATGGATAGATCACTTGGTTTCGGGTCTACACCCAGCAACTATCGCCCTTATCAGACTCGCTTTCGCTACGCCTCCCCTATTCGGTTAAGCTCGCTACTGAATGTAAGTCGCTGACCCATTATACAAAAGGTACGCAGTCACGGAACAAGTCCGCTCCCACTGTTTGTATGCATGCGGTTTCAGGATCTATTTCACTCCCCTTCCGGGGTTCTTTTCGCCTTTCCCTCACGGTACTGGTTCACTATCGGTCGATTACGAGTATTTAGCCTTGGAGGATGGTCCCCCCATATTCAGACAGGATTTCTCGTGTCCCGCCCTACTTGTTCCAACCCTATTTCCACTCCTGAATTTTCGCGTACGGGGCTATCACCCACTATGGCCAGACTTTCCAGACTGTTCCACTAATTCAGAAGCTAAAGGTTGAAGGCTCCTCCGATTTCGCTCGCCACTACTCTCGGAATCTCGGTTGATTTCTTTTCCTCCGGCTACTTAGATGTTTCAGTTCACCGGGTTCGCTCTACCTGACCTATGTATTCAGTCAGGAGTGACCCTTGCGGGCCGGGTTTCCCCATTCAGATATCTACGGATCAAAGCTTTATTGCCAGCTCCCCGTAGCTTTTCGCAGGCTTACACGTCTTTCGTCGCCTGTAATCGCCAAGGCATCCACCACATGCACTTATTCGCTTGACCCTATAACATTAAACCCTCAGTCTTTTAGAAACCAAAGCTTTTCGTTACAAGTTTTTTTGTCTTGCGTTTGTGACCGCTTCCATCCGACTTGAATGGTTACGGCTTGATACAATCAAAACCCAAGTTTTTCATGCACGCGCATTAACAGGTTGCCCTATTAACGCTTGTGCGTGAATCACTTTTTACTTCTTCCAGATTTTTAAAGAACTACTATTAGCAAAAGCCAATATCAAAACAAATAGCTTGGATATAGGTTCTTACTTTGAACATTATTAATGTGTCACGGTAAATGGTGGAGGATGACGGGATCGAACCGACGACCCCCTGCTTGCAAAGCAGGTGCTCTCCCAGCTGAGCTAATCCCCCATGCTTGGTGGGTCTGGGTGGACTCGAACCACCGACCCCACGCTTATCAAGCGTGTGCTCTAACCAACTGAGCTACAGACCCTATTAAGCGTGAGAAGCGAGAGGTCAGGCATGAGAATCAAACCTCAGTCCTCACTCCAGCCACCTCACTACTTTAGTTTAGACAACCGATGAGTGTGGATACGTACGCCAAGGCTTCTCTAGAAAGGAGGTGATCCAGCCGCACCTTCCGATACGGCTACCTTGTTACGACTTCACCCCAGTCACGAACCCTACCGTGGCAACCGCCCCCCTTGCGGTTAGGCTAGCTGCTTCTGGTAGAACCCGCTCCCATGGTGTGACGGGCGGTGTGTACAAGACCCGGGAACGTATTCACCGCGACATGCTGATCCGCGATTACTAGCGATTCCGACTTCATGGAGTCGAGTTGCAGACTCCAATCCGGACTACGATCGGCTTTCTGAGATTAGCTCCCCCTCGCGGGTTGGCAACCCTCTGTACCGACCATTGTATTACGTGTGAAGCCCTACCCATAAGGGCCATGAGGACTTGACGTCATCCCCACCTTCCTCCGGTTTGTCACCGGCAGTCTCATTAAAGTGCCCAACTAAATGATGGCAATTAATGACAAGGGTTGCGCTCGTTGCGGGACTTAACCCAACATCTCACGACACGAGCTGACGACAGCCATGCAGCACCTGTGTCCAGGTTCCCTTTCGGGCACCAAGCCATCTCTGGCAAGTTCCTGGCATGTCAAGGGTAGGTAAGGTTTTTCGCGTTGCATCGAATTAATCCACATAATCCACCGCTTGTGCGGGTCCCCGTCAATTCCTTTGAGTTTTAATCTTGCGACCGTACTCCCCAGGCGGTCAACTTCACGCGTTAGCTGCGGTACTAAGGAAGTCTCCTCCCCCAACACCTAGTTGACATCGTTTAGGGCGTGGACTACCAGGGTATCTAATCCTGTTTGCTCCCCACGCTTTCGTGCATGAGCGTCAGTATCGACCCAGGGGGCTGCCTTCGCCATCGGTATTCCTCCACATATCTACGCATTTCACTGCTACACGTGGAATTCTACCCCCCTCTGCCGTACTCTAGCCTTGCAGTCACAAATGCAGTTCCCAGGTTAAGCCCGGGGATTTCACATCTGTCTTACAAAACCGCCTGCGCACGCTTTACGCCCAGTAATTCCGATTAACGCTCGCACCCTACGTATTACCGCGGCTGCTGGCACGTAGTTAGCCGGTGCTTCTTCTTCCGGTACCGTCATCCACACAGGGTATTAACCCGTGCGTTTTCTTTCCGGCTGAAAGAGCTTTACAACCCGAAGGCCTTCTTCACTCACGCGGCATGGCTGGATCAGGCTTGCGCCCATTGTCCAAAATTCCCCACTGCTGCCTCCCGTAGGAGTCTGGACCGTGTCTCAGTTCCAGTGTGGCTGGTCGTCCTCTCAGACCAGCTACGGATCGTCGCCTAGGTGAGCCTTTACCTCACCTACTAGCTAATCCGATATCGGCCGCTCCGAAAACGCGAGGTTCTTACGAATCCCCCGCTTTCCCCCTTAGGGCATATGCGGTATTAGCGTAACTTTCGCTACGTTATCCCCCATTTCCGGGTACGTTCCGATATATTACTCACCCGTTCGCCACTCGCCACCAAGGTTGCCCCCGTGCTGCCGTTCGACTTGCATGTGTAAAGCATGCCGCCAGCGTTCAATCTGAGCCAGGATCAAACTCTTCAGTTCAATCTCTATGCTTAATTTGATCTGCCCTCGCAGGCAAATCGATCTCACTCAAAGCGAATCAATATTTCATTTCTTCGACTTCGTGTGAGGTACTGCTTTTATGTCTTGAGTCATGATGATCATGCAAACTAATTCGCCTGACCATCAATACCTCAGCGCATGTACCCACACTCGTCGGTTGTCTGTAAACTTTTAAAGAACGGGCTGCCGTAGATGCATTTGCATAACGGGTTGCGGGGGCAGGATTTGAACCTACGACCTTCGGGTTATGAGCCCGACGAGCTGCCAGACTGCTCCACCCCGCGTCAGCTAAGAAATAGAACTATAGCAAAGCAGACAGGATTCGTCAAACATTATTCAAAGTTACTCACATTAACGTACCATTATTATTTAGTCGAAAGTGTAATCTTTCTTACCAATTGCGATGCAAATAACGACCCAAGCCACCTACGACGCCATCAGGAATCCATAAGCTGCGATGCTCAGCGTAACGTAGCTTGAGGCGGTAGTGAGGCACTATTTTGTCGGTTCGACTTCATCTTCAGACCATTCGAGCAAGCAGCTACACCTCGCGATGCGTTTCTAGCCTAAGATAATCCTGGTGAGCTGGACACACACGCACTACGACGAAACGAGAGGAACATTCGCTATTGATACCCTCCCGCCAAACGACCATGCGTCAGGCTTTCTTCGATAATGTTATTGTCCGGCCAGTTGAAGTTTTCATGCTGCATATTTCACGCGAACATCCTGAAAGTATTTTTTGACACGCTCGGATGATTTCTCCAATGTTTCCATATGCTCGGTTGCTGCGAGCTTTCAGCTTGTCCTTGTTGCGTACCGGAACCTTTAAATAAATGGCATACTTCAAATCGGCGTTAAGCCTCTCTTCCGGGTTGAGCTCTGGACTCTAGCTGGACAGGTAAAACAACTCGATTTTTTCCTCTATTGCTTGACTGGTTTGCTGTGATCCACACGTAAATTATCGAGAATCAGGAACATTTTCCTCGCCACCTCTTGGGTCAGCGCTTCTAGGAACTCGATTAGTTTGTCCGAGTTGAGGGCCTCATCAATCATCATCCAGCATGCCTTGCCCTGATGGGTGACGGTGGCGATCATCGCCAGCTTCTGGGTTGTGCCGCCCACCACGAGAAGGTCACTGGTATTTTGCCAGCCAGTACGTAGCGACGATCTGTGTTACCACCGTTGTCTCGTTACCCCAATGAATCTCAGCACCCTCGGCCTGGGCACACTGCTCGATTATCGGATATTCGTTATCCAGCCAACTCTTCACTGCCTCCGGGCGTTGCTCATAAGTCTTCTTGATTAGCTTCTGTAGAGTAAATCCCCAACGTTTGAGGTAGTTGCCCACACCTCATACCGCGCTGTATGGCAAAGACCCGTTGATTCGCCTTTGCACCGTAATTGCAATGGCGCTCTTTCTGAAAGATAGGTCGATGCGGGCGTGGTGCTCGTTCTATGATGCGGACAAACCAGAACGGGTCAAAAGTGCGCTTGTTGATAGCGATAAGGCCTGCCTGTAGACAGAAAATCACCCCGTTTATTACGGTGAAACGTGAGCAACATTAGCCGATCCGGCGGTACATTTTACCGAATCACCACCACTGAAAATAGATGCGACAAAGGTTAAGACGATCTATTATTTACTACTAACCATGGAAGGACGGGCACTCTATGCGAAACGCACATACACGGTGGAACCAGTGCTTGAAATCATCACGGAGGATAATCAGATTTCGTCAATTCTCACTGCGTAGATTAAAAAACGTCAACAGCGAGTTTAATCCAGTCGCGATGGCGTGGAACTTGAAGCGAATGTTGTGTTGGCAGGGTAATTTAGAGCGTCAATGAAATAATTTACGATGCAAATTACCGTGCTTAGGAGTCTAGAAAGTGATTTGATGAAAATCTGAACATTTTCTTGCAAGCGTGATTATAGATCTAGCCATCAAATAGATTGACAGAACATCTGAATTACGGCCTTCACGAGTATGATGAATCGTACTCTATTAATGATTAATGGACGGATCTATAAGTGTGCTCAAAAATCCAAGTTGTTAGTGAGATAATTCGAAGCTAGGCAGACTACTAGGGGGACGCTGATTAATTCAAAATTTCGCAGAATTTCGCGCGTAACAAATTGATTTTTAAATGTGTGAATTCTGAAACGCGAGTTAATCAGCGCTTCCCTAGCTTAACAATACGTACGGTACGTCTTAATTTGTTTCATCTGACCAAGCAGTTTTACACCTGACTTTTCTAATCCTATTTTTTTTTCTTGATTATTAATGTCTCAGGTGCACCCTCTATGGATACATTTACTGCAATCTGGTTAGCATGTGCCAAATCGTCCAGCGTATTAATGTTAGTAAATGCAATTGCATCATCTAATACTACTTCGCTCAAATGTAAGGTTTCTAGCCAGCTATTTACTTTGCGCCCGCCTGAGTTTAGATAGGTATCCAATTTAGGAAGTACGTTCTTATGATAAAGGGCAATAGTAGGCTGCCGCTTTCCAGCAACGACTGCCACTGAAGCCTCCACCGTAGTTATTGTGCTAACTGCTTTATATAAGCGGGCGATTAAATCGACTGGCAGAAATGGTGTATCGCAAGGAACGCTCGCAACCCAATCATGACGTGCAAGTCGCAGAGCGGACTGCAATCCGGCAAGCGGCCCTACCCAATTCGGGGTCTGATCGGCAATGACAGGATAACCGAAGCACAAATAATCATCTTGCACACCATTCGCATTAATCAAAACCTCTGCACTTTGGCGGCTAACCGAATCTAATACCCAGTCAATTAACGCTCGTCCATGCAAGGATTGCAAACCCTTTGCGCCGCCAATACGAGTACCCAATCCCCCTGCCAGAATTACAGTGGTTATTGCGGGCTGTACTGATTCAATGAACTCCTCAAATTTAATCTGAGAAGTTCTCATATCATATTACTATCTAGTGCCAATGCCATAAATTATATTTTTTAAATAACATATTTCAATTGGGGGACATACAAATATTATTTGCACAAGATTTCATTTTAAGAAAAACCATCAACCCGCCGAGAAGTGAACCCGGGCGTCTTGCAAATAATGTTTTGGTTACTGCTTATTCAGACTGATAGATTTAATAAATTCTTGGGTCTCAGCCGTAGTTGTTTCCTCAGCAAGTAATCCATATTTATTCTTAATCGTGATGTCTGCGCCATGTTCAATTAAAATTTTTGCTGTCTCTAAATTGTTAGCACAATGTAACGCGGTATTCCCTTTTTTATAAATCCCTCCTCTTGATAATGTACCTCCGCGTGCCAACTGAATATTTGGGTTTGCACCCGCAACCAACAAACGTTGGGCGACTTTTGGATGATTAACCCATAAATGTAAAGGTGTAAAACTATCCTTATCTTTCAAATTAAAATTGGCACCGCAATCAATTAAAAATATGGCAATATTGGGGTCATCAACCTCGAATAATGGAGTTCGATTATTATTATCCATAATATTAAGGTTAGCTCCACCATCAATTAGCACCTTAGCTGCGACTATACTTGCAACATAGTGTAAGGGCGTTTTACCCAGAAAATCACGAACATTCAAATCTGCACCCTGTTTAATTGCGCACTCCATCCCCTCTAAATTGTTATCCCATGTCGCTACCATCAGAGCATCATTATCTTTCACCGCTAATAGAGCATTATTATCTTCAGAACGAACGATACTAGCGGCTTTTTTTGCAGCAATTGATCCTGCATCTTCCTCTAATAAAAATGCTTTAGCTTTTCCAAAAAGAGGATTATTTTCATCTGCTAGTTTTTGTACTACTTTCGGCAAAATTGCCATGAAAAAATCTCCTGATGAAATATTATTAAATATTAAGGACAACTACCCGGTGAGTGGCTCGTTTTGCAAAACTTAGTACATATTTTTGAGCATTTTTGCATCTGCATCATTGAGACCAAGCCTAATTTTTAAAGTATTTGAAAAGTCATTGTTTACTATGCCTATTGATCCGGCACAAATTATTCATGAAGCCGCGTAGGCGACTTTTGGGTCGCCGAAATAACGGCGCACGCGTTCGGGGTTTTGCTCAAGCATGGTCATGTGATCAGTCGCAGCAGCTCTGAGTTTTGCCTTGGTGCGCACTGGCACCTTTGAAGTGATGACGTGTTTGAGATCCGCATTCAGTCTTTCTTCGGGGTTGAGTTCAGGGCTGTAGCTGGGCAAGTAGAACAACTCGATTTTCTGTGCGTTCTCGGCAGCCCAAGCCTTTACAGGTTTGCTGTGATGAACTCTCAAGTTGTCCAGTATCAGAAACACCTTGCGGTCTGTATCCTTGATGAGCGCCTCCAGAAATTCAATGAGCTTGTCGGAGTTAAATGCCTCATCAATAATCATCCAGCGCGTTTTACCCTGATTGGTTACCGTCGCAATCATCGATAGCTTGTGGCGCGTGCCGCCTACTGCGAACGTCACAGGTGTCTTGCCCACCGGCGCATAGCTCCTGCCTCTGACATCCGTGTTGACTAGCGCCGTCTCGTCGCCCCAGTGAATTTCCGCACCTTCTGTTTTTGCTCTGGCTTCAATGGCCGGATATTGTTCATCAAGCCAAGCCTGGACGGCTTCAGGCCGCTGCTCGTATGCTTTTTTAATGGGTTTTTGTGGTGTAAAACCCCAACGTGCCAAGTAGTTGCCTACTGCCCGAATAGACAGCTTGATACCGTGCGCCAGCTCAATGTGCTGGCGCACAGCGGGCCTGCTCCATAGCGCAAAATCCATCTTGAGTTGTTCGGGGCGTCTGTCGCAGATGGTTTGTTGAATCGCCAGCTCTTGGCTAACCGTCAAGCGGCGTCCACTGCCAGGTTTTTTACCCCGAACGCCGGGCTTGAGTGCCCCCGAACCTTCAGCCTTATACAACCGCAGCGCCGTATTGACTGCCGTCCAGCTCAGTCCCGTTTGCACCACGATCTCCATCACCGCCACACCTTTGCGGTGCATACGAATAACTTGCTTGCGTCGTTCATGCAGTACTTCTCGCGACTGCTTGCGGGCATCTTCTTTTTCCATACTCCATAGACATCGAAAACCAATAAAAATTCATTTATAAATCGTGCCGGGTCTATAGTATCAGAGGTTATTCATTGATATTTATTCCATTTTTTAAATAAATATGTGCAATAGCAATACCTGAATATATGATAAATCTCTTTGTATAATTCCGCAAATGAACAACCTCGTAGCAAGCTGCGGGATATCTCAAAACAGCGCACGCTCATGGTTCGAATGTAATTTATGATACTTATTCCTTTGACTCTTGACGTACTTACCTAATATAGCTTCATCGCCATGTTTCCCAATCGAGCTTGCAAAAAACCATCCATCCAGAATTCACCACCCACAAAACTGTTTCTTTACTTGCGGGCAACGCCTGAATATCTCTCGTACCGTTATGCTCTTCAGCATCCTCAGCATCTTCGTCACACTGTATGTCGCTCTGAACCAAAAAATGGACATGATCCTTGTCCGCTCCTATCTCCAAACTTCATTTGGTAGCGCTCCTCAATTTCCCAACATACTTCTTTAAAAATCTCATCAACCCTGCCGTCAAAGGCGACTCGTCAATACTTTACCGGAAATACCAAGTAATACATCAACACCGTTAGGTTGGAACTTTTATGGGTATATCGCTCATCCGCAATACTTACGCCGCAAGCGGCGGGGAGTTCACCCCAAAGGTTCAATATTGAGCGTGAGCGAAGTTATCAAAACGTGTATATTCACCACGGAACGTCAACTCAACCTTGCCTATCGGGCCGTTACGCTGCTTGCCGATGATAATTTCCGCCTTACCCTTGTCAGGTGAATCAGGGTTGTATACTTCATCACGATAGATAAACAGAATCAGATCGGCATCCTGTTCGATAGCACCGGATTCGCGCAGATCGGACATCATCGGGCGTTTGTTAGGACGCTGCT
This sequence comes from Candidatus Nitrotoga arctica, assembly GCF_918378365.1. Classification (NCBI taxonomy): domain Bacteria; kingdom Pseudomonadati; phylum Pseudomonadota; class Betaproteobacteria; order Nitrosomonadales; family Gallionellaceae; genus Candidatus Nitrotoga; species Candidatus Nitrotoga arctica. The sequence goes on from NZ_OU912926.1 coordinate 1,882,807, forward strand.
CCAAGCTACGGTTAAGCTGCGATAGCGCCATAACAGGTACTTGTAACTCCTTGGCTAACCCTTTCAAAGAACGTGAAATTTCTGAAATTTCGGTAGCACGATTTTCACTTGCCTTACTTGAAGGAGAAGACATTAACTGCAAGTAATCGATAATAATCAACCCTAAGCCATTATTTTGGCGATGTAATCTGCGTGCACGCGAGCGTAACTCAAGCGAATTTAGCGCGGCTGTTTCGTCGATGAAAATGGCTGCATCATTCAAACGCCCCAGTGCATGGGTCAGGCGCGGCCAGTCATCTTCCTGCAAACGTCCAGTGCGCAAATCATGCTGGTTGAGTTTACCTACTGAACCTATCATGCGCATGGCCAATTGGATGCCACCCATTTCCATACTAAAGATTGCCACTGGCTTACAGCTTTCCAACGCCACATGCTCGGCGATATTAATAGCAAAAGCAGTTTTACCCATACTCGGGCGCCCGGCAACAATAATCAGTTCACCTGGTTGCAGGCCGGAAGTCATGCTGTCCAAGTCGGTAAATCCACTTGCCACACCAGTCACATCGCTGGAGTTATCACGACCGTAAAGTGTCTCAATACGCTCCACTACCTTCGTAAGTAGCGGTGGAAGGGGGCTGAAACCCTGACGGCCGCGCTCACCAGCCTCAGCAATCTCAAATACACGGCTTTCCGCTTCATCCAGCAACTGGTTCGCATCGCGCCCAGCGGGGTTATAGGCGCTAGTAGCAATTTCGCTGCCAACCTCAGCTAGTTTGCGCATAACAGCGCGCTCACGCACAATTTCAGCATAGCGCCGGATGTTAGCTGCGGACGGCACGTTTTGCGCCAAGGAGCCTAAATAAGCCAATCCACCGGCTTTATCGAGTTCAGCATTGCTTTCCAACGATTCCGCCACGGTGATAACGTCTACCGGTTTGGCATGCTCGGTCAAGCGCGCGATATGCCGGTAAATCAGGCGGTGCTCAAAACGGTAAAAATCTTGTTCACTAATCAGGTCGGCAATTTTGTCCCACGCGGTGGAGTCCAAAAAAATGCCGCCCAATACCGACTGCTCAGCTTCCACCGAATGAGGTGGAAGTTTTAATGCCTCAAGCTGGGGATCTGGTGGAGGAATATATAGGTTGTGCATAGTGCCGAGTTATTGATCAAGAACTAATGTAGAGCCGCATTCTTGGTGGGACTTATTTTTGAGATCATTATTTTCGGTATTTATTGCATGGAATATAAAAACTTAAAAATAAAACCGGTAGTTTTAGCCACTACGTTAACAATATTTTGCAAAGAACTTCTTCTTTGACCAATTATATAAGCTCCAATTAACGTAAACACCAAACTAGCTGCAGCATTCTATCACTGAGAAAATTTCTGCCACCAAAAATAAAATAGAGCTGTCGCCAGCTCTATTTTATTTACAACAATGCGTAAAAAACTACGGCTTATGCTCGCCCAACACTGAAACTATAATATTAGCTATAACATCAGTGTGCAACGCGATGTTGACTGGATAATCGCCGACTTGCTTTATATGCCCCGCCGACATGCGCACTTGAGTTTTTTCCACAGTAAAACCTTGCAGTGCCAGCGCCGTAACGATGTCGGCATTGGTCACGGAACCGAACAACTTGCCGTCAACGCCGGCCTTTTGTACGATTTGCACAGTCAGTCCGTTGTACTTCTCAGCGCGTGCCTGAGCTTCTCCCACCTTGGCTTGCTCTGCAGCTTCCAGTTCAAGGCGACGAACTGCAAATTCCGCCTTATTACCCTCAGTCGCACGCTTGGCTTTGCCTTGCGGAATCAGAAAATTACGTGCATAGCCATTTTTAACCTTAACTACATCGCCCAATTGGCCAAGGTTTACCATTTTTTCCATAAGTATCACTTGCATGTTCTGCTCCTTAATGCAAATCTGTGTAAGGCAGCAACGCCAAGAATCTTGCACGCTTGATTGCAATGCCCAATTGACGCTGGAAGCGCGATTTGGTGCCAGTAATACGTGCCGGAATAACCTTGCCGTTCTCAGCAATAAATTCCTTGAGAATATTCAAATCTTTATAATCTACTTCTGCAATCTTATCTGCAGTGAAGCGGCAAAATTTGCGGCGTTTGAACAATTGACGCGAAGAGTTACTCTTCTTGTCATCTTTTTTCTTAAAAACACGAGCCATGCTGTGCTCCTTATTCTAATGTAATGTTATCAATGTGCAACACAAGTTGTGTGATGCGTAAACTGCGCTGAGCCAAAAATCCTTCTGCTTTTACCCGCTGTCCCAATTGCAAATTATTAGCCTGCTGGGCAGCTGCACCAAGTGCCAAAGCTGGGATATCACACTGTACATGACGCGCTATGCCGGCCTCTAGTTGAGTTGAAGCATGACGAATTTTTAATGCGATTCGCGCTACCCCTGCCGGGGTGTACCGCAAACTATCTAGTTCAACGAGTTCTCCGTCAACGGAGAGCCGGTTGCAAGCAACACTCAATCAGTAACCGCAGCAACTTCAGCTGGCACGACCAATTCAATCTGAGGAGCCTGTCCTGAGCCTGCCGCAGGGGCAGTCAACGAACGCGACTTTTCCTCTCTCATCATCGCCGAAGGAATGGTTACCGCAGATTTAGTTTTGATAGTCAAGTGGCGTAGCACAGCATCGTTAAACTTGAATGCATGTTCAATCTCGTCCAAAACTTCCTGGTTGCATTCAATATTCATCAACACATAATGCGCTTTATGGATTTTTTGGATCGGGTAAGCCAATTGACGGCGACCCCAGTCTTCCAAGCGATGAATTAAACCATTCTTGGCCGTCACCAGAGCACGGTAGCGTTCAATCATAGCGGGTACCTGCTCGCTCTGGTCGGGGTGCACGATAAATATAATTTCGTAATGTCGCATTAATTCTCCTTTTGGATATAAAGCCCCCCGTCATGCGTAACGGTAGAGCAAGGGTTTGAGGGAGCGTGATTATAGCGAAAAATTCAGTCAGGTCAAGGAAAAGCCTTGTTTACAATCTTGTTGTCTCTATCTCAAACTCTTTAAGGAAACGCATTATTGTCCCAATTCGAGATAACGGTATAGATCAGCAGAGTGCAATGTAATTCGCTAAATCGGATGAATCGCCGAACAAGGTTGATGCATGATAATTACAGAATTTCAGCGATGACTACTACATCCGCGTAAAAAAACGACCACTCATTTCTTCCAGCCCCAGAGTTTGCAGCATTTCTTTCAATCGCTCAGCCGAACGATTACATGGCAAATTTTTGAAATTCGCGATAATAAGTTCATTTTTCATCGAATGCTCCCAACCCACTAGCTCGGTCACTGTCACTTGGTAACCGTGAGCTTCCAATTGCAAACAGCGCAGCACGTTGGTAATGTGACTACCAAATTCACGGGTATGGATGGGATGGCGCCATAGTTCAATCAGAACATTTTTCGCCAGATCTTTGCCTTTATTTTTCTTCAATACCACCGCCACTTCGGCTTGGCAGCATGGCACCAATACGATAAATTGAGCATTTTTTTTCAACGCAAAGCGTATGGCATCGTCAGTAGCGGTATTACACGCATGGAGGGCTGTGACCACATTCACCTTGGCGGGCAAAATCTCTGACTCAATAGACTGTTCCACCGATAAGTTAAGGAATGACATACTTGGAAAATTTAGCCGTGACGCCAACGCCTGCGAGTGTTTGACCAAGTCATCACGTGTTTCGATGCCGTAGATACGCGATGCATCGTTCAATGTCTTAAAAAACAAGTCATAGAGGATGAAGCCAAGATAAGATTTGCCTGCCCCATGATCCACCAGTTGAATGCTGTGGTGATCTTGCTTAATTTCTTGCAGCAACGGCTCGATAAATTGATAGAGGTGATAGACCTGCTTAAGCTTGCGTCGGGAATCTTGATTCATCTTCCCATCTCGAGTAAGAATGTGCAGCTCTTTAAGCAGATCAATTGATTGACCAGATTTTATTTCATGCATACCGCTCCCAATAGCTCCCCTCAAAATAGCTCCCCTCAAAAATTAATTTCGCCCCTCCAATGGCTATTATAAAATAGTTATTATTAATAAATAAGTTAAACGATTATACTAAACCAGAATATGAAGACTGCATGACGACGATCGTACTTTCTTGTTAGCGACGAAACTAATAAGAAAACTGAACCATGCGAGCTGGACATACTGTAACGCGAGTATGGGAACCGTGCAACGCATTGTCCATACGATTGCATAGTTAGACAATGCGGCCCGTGCAGTGAGATAAACTGAAAAAATAGACACAAACGTTTTATTAAACTTGAGACGAAGATGTCAAATTAAGAAAAAATAACGAAAGCAAATACAGCAAGAAATTTCAAGAACAAGCAACCAAGCAATCAACGAAAGCAGAATTGAGTAAGGAACGATGTAATAACCATCGTTGCCACCTTTGACCTTGGTAACCTGGCGCCGATAAGAAAAGTAGACGAGATCGGCAAGACACAACTTACACCTTTACTTTATTTCGATACATATAACCATTGATTTCCCTCTTTGTAACCAGATACCAGCAGACTGTTAATTTTTTCGGGTGGCACCGGTTGGCTGAAGTAATAGCCTTGTATCTCGTCGCATTCCTGATATTTCAGGAAAGATAGCTGCTCGGCAGTTTCCACTCCCTCAGCGATCACTTTCAACTTAAGGGTGCGCGCCATATTAATGATCGTACTAACAATCACAGCATCATCCGAATCAACTATTATATCGCGCACAAATGATTGATCGATCTTGAGCTTATCGATAGGGAAACGCTTGAGATAACTCAAACTGGAGTAGCCAGTACCAAAATCGTCCACTACGAGTTTCAGTCCCATCGTCTTTAGCTCTAATAACAACGCAATTGACGCTTCAGCATTTTGCATGACAACGCCTTCGGTAATTTCCAGTTCAAGGGCAGACGGTTCAAGACCGTTCTCACACAAAATTGTCTTGATCATTTCGCCGAAATTATTTTGGCGAAACTGTACTGCCGATAGGTTGACCGCCACGGTAAGTTCCGGTAAACCTAACATACGCCATTCGCTGTTCTGCCGGCAAGCCTCACGCAATACCCATTCGCCGATCGGAATAATCAAACCGGTCTCTTCCGCGATGGGAATGAAATAACCTGGTGAAATCATTCCAGTCTCGGGATTATTCCAGCGCAGCAATGCTTCTACACCAATGATGCGACCGCTACGCAAGTCTACCTGAGGCTGGTAATGTAAACAAAATTCCTGGCGTTCTATTGCATGACGCAGTTTCCGTTCAATCGACATGCGTTCAAGCGCAAGCTGATTCATTTCATTAGTAAAAAACTGGTAATTATTGCGGCCATTTTTTTTAGCGTGGTACATTGCAGCATCAGCATATTTGATCAAGTAATCCCCATCGCATCCATCTTCGGGAAATATGCTGATGCCGATGCTAGTGGTTATTTTGATTTCATTGCCATCAATCATGCACAGGCCAGAGATGGCATTTAACAGCTTGACCGCAATAACGGCAGCATCATCCACCGTTTCCAAATCCGGCAGTATGATAACGAACTCATCCCCACCCCGCCTGCTTACCGTATCGCTAGCGCGACCCACACTACTAATTCGTCTGGCAACCTCTTGCAATAATTTATCGCCAACAAGGTGGCCCAGCATATCGTTAATAACTTTGAAATGATCCAGATCAAGACACATGACTGCCACTTTGTGTTTTTCACGGCCAGCATGGGAAATGGCCTGAGCTAAACGATCCTGTAATAGCAGGCCATTGGGCAAATTGGTGAGAAAATCATGCAGTACAACATATGCCACGCGTTCTTCTGCCGCCTTACGCTCACTGATATCAGAAAAAACGCCGATATAGTAACTGACTTCGCCGAGTTCATTTTTCATTGTGCTGATACTTAAACACTCGGCATAACTTTCATCATTTTTTCGTCGACCGATCATCTCACCCTGCCAGCGCCCGGTCTCGTTAATGCTGCGCCATGTATCCTGGCTGAACGCGTCATCCATCAAGCCAAGGTGTAACAGGTTCAAGTTTTTACCTATCAAATCATTAGCACTGTAACCGGTAATAGTAGAAAAGGCCGGGTTAATAAACAACATGTTTTTGTCGGCATCGGTGACGATTATGCCTTCATTTACACTATCAAATATATGCGCGAATAGCCTGAGTTGCCTCTCTTTTTGACGTGTATCATTTCTCTCTTGTCCCCAAACCGGATGAATTTTCTTATAATTCGTGGCATCTGGATCAATTTGTTGGTCGGAGCTAGATAAGTCCTGCATTAATATCACTCATTATCTTGGTTAATCAGGCTAGGCAACAAACATCGGATAGTAAAGAACATCGAAATTTGGAATTCATATTAGACGAACGAGTAAACCTGTGTCCTGCAGCTATTGTATGCATATCAACCTTGCCCCGAGTATTCAAAAACAACTGGTTCCAGGGGCTGACGCTCGCATGCATCACGCAATAGAGCGGCGGTTTCGCTCAAGGCAAGTTCCTTTAAACGACAGCGCATGCGCCAGATCCCGTCACCGGATTCGGAAACGCCACAAGAATGGTCGGCCATATTGCATTGTGTGTTTTCAGCCGCTGCAGGAGTACCCACGTAATTCAATGCCGCTACCGGCAGATCCGGAAAAAGACGCCTGGCCTCCCGCACCCATTCCAACAAGCGCGCTTGTTCAGAGCAATCGCAAACATTACCATCTATCAACACCATGTCGTATTGTTCCAAATCTGGCTCAGGCATATCCTCCCATGCTTGCTGAACTAACTGATGTCTGGATTTTTCCAGCATCTGATTCAAGATGCGACGGGTGCCTGATGCTTCACCGAGTAACAGAATATTCATGCAGCTAGCCTCAGTGCATGCTCGGGCAGGGTACCGAACAGGGCGAATTCGGTTATCTCGTCGATTTCAATGGAGCAAGCCACAGTCAACACCCGGCCTATTTTGATGGGTGGCCCAAATCTGCTTAGATTAACGCCTGTTTTAGATATTAATCTTTCAACCGCAACAGTGGTTACTGTAACGTAACGAACAATACCGTTGAGTTGAGCAAACTTAAATAATTTTTGCATCATCTGCATGGGTATTGCACTAAAACCATAATTTGCACTTTCATGTTTGGGTACAGTTACGGCAAATCGACTTAGTTCCCACACGTCGGCTTGTTGCGGTGCACGCTGTCCGTGCAAGAGCTGCGGAAAAGTATCCTTTAACATGTTGGGCCCGGTTGTAGGTAATAGTCGCCAACAACCCAATACCTCATTCTCATCCTCATCTGCATCTTCATCCCCTCTTACCAGTACATAAACCGGATTGGCTCGGTCGAATTCGTCGTGTTCCATGCCATTGTCGCTGGTCACTTCCCAACCCAGTCGGTCATGAAAGACATCGTGCCTGAGCCGGTACATTTCCATCGCGGCTTGACGATTTAGTGAGCCGTCCCCATGTTGCGCAAGCATTATCGAACTCATTTTTGTGCCCTCTGTCGTTGGTTGATGACAGGAGCAATGAGACTACGTATCTCAACGGCTAGCTAGCTGTAAGATCTTACAGGGTAAAATAACAATTAATGGCTACAAACCTTGGCTGGACAAGGCTCTAGAGTTAAGCAGCAAGTATACTTTGGGATAAAATAGAGGGAGTTCGCCGTTCACGGCATCTCATAGGTCGAATAATCTGTTGCACACATAAAATTATGCAAACTCTGTCGGGCTCGAGTATGGCAGCGATCCATCACCATACAGATCCGCAGTCATACAAAGTTCAGGGAGCGATAAGACCCATCGAAAGAGCACGGGAAATCGCATGCTGGCGACCAGATACTCCCATTTTGCTGGCTGCATTTTGCAGATGAAAAGTCACAGTGCGCTCGGAAAGCTTAAGAATATTAGCTATTTCCCACCCGGTTTTTCCTTCTGCCGCCCAGAGAATGCATTCTCTTTCTCGATCGGTCAGATTTATTTTTTTCAGAGGCAAAGAATCTTTGCTAAGCACGATGCGCTGAATCGCCTCGTGCAAGTAACACGTCAGCAACTGCGCTGTTCCCAGCATAGTAATAATATCTTGCTTAGCTTGACGTGAATTACGGGAAGTGGTCAGACTCAGCATTGCGGCTTCCCCTTGCCTTCCATGGACAGAAAAGCTCGCACCATTAGCAAGTCCAAATTCTCCCGCTTCGTTCCTTATTCTGGCTGTAGGCCTGCTATTAAAAATTTTACGATCCCAAATTACCGGGATTACTGTCTTGGCACAATGCAGGACCGTCGGATCAATCTTGGCATAGCCGGATAGCTCATAATGTTCACGCCACTCCTTTGGATAGCCGCTAAAAAGAAAATGATAAGGTCGGGTAAGCGATACGTTTACCCGCACCGCATAAAGAAAATGCTCAAATCCCATCTGCTTGATTATAGTTGTAGTCGTGGCATGCAATTCTGCAACCGTGTCGCAATCTAGCAACGACTGGAGCAGATCCAAATCAGTCATAGTATTCTCCTCGTTTGTATTTCCGGGAAAACGGGATTTTATTTATTTTCATCCCTCATTGCTTGAAAAGATTGTATTTGAATCCGCTCTCAGAGCGTTCCACAATAATTCTGACCGTCAAGTTCAATCTCATATTTGAGCTCAATTGTTTACTGTACCCCTATACCCGAGTAAAGCGCAACTAGGCAAACGGTAATTCTGCGGTGCCTGAGCCTATAGCAGCGATTTCATGCACCGCCTTCATAAATCCTGTTTGCTCATGTAATTGCACCAATGTATCTGGATGGTTTCGGCCACGCATATGCGCCAGACGCGCTTTACTAGTTGCTGGCATGTCCCACTTTAGTCCAGCTAGCAATTCATCTGCCAAGGATGGTTGATTACATACCAGCACCATATCACAGCCGGCCTGCAGCGCCGCTTCCGCACGTTGCAGGATACCGCCCGCTACCGTGGCACCTTCCATGCTAAGGTCATCGCTAAAGATACATCCATTGAAATCCAGCTCACCGCGCAGAATATCTTTCAGCCATACTTTTGAAAAACCTGCTGGATATGTGTCCACCTTGGAATAAATAACGTGTGCGGGCATGACCGCAGTCAGACCATAATTCACCATCTGACGAAATGGAATCAGGTCGCACAACTCAATGTCGGTATAGCTGCGCTCATCTATCGGAATTTCCAAGTGTGAATCGGCATGTACGTAACCGTGGCCAGGAAAATGTTTGCCCACGGTGGACATGCCACCCTGCCTGAGTCCCAATAACAGGCTATGTGCCAATTCGCCTATGGCCTGAGGCTCAGAATGAAAAGCACGGTCGCCAATCACTTTGCTGATGCCAAAATCTATATCTAGCACCGGGGTAAAGCTGAAATCCACGCCACAAGCACGCAATTCTGCAGCCAACACATAACCTACCTGCTGCGCCAGATGCTTGGCGCGGCGCGGATGTTCATCCCAAATATTACCCAACTCACGCATCGCCGGGATACGTGTAAAACCCTCGATAAAACGTTGCACTCGCCCACCCTCATGATCCACAGCAATCAATAGCGGGGGAGAACGCAACGCATGAATGCTGGCTGTCAGCTGGGCCAACTGGGGTGGAGATTCGTAATTACGCGCAAACAGAATCACGCCACCCACCAGTCCATGACGTAAGCGTGCTTCATCTTCCACAGTAAGGGTAGGTCCTGCGATATCCAGCATGCATGGGCCGATTCCCATTCAAATTCTCCTAATGATCTTTACGTAATTCATAACGGATGTTCTTGCTGTCCTTCCTGCGAAAGTGGAATCCGGAAGACTTGTACTAAATACATTTTGAATGGCTGAAGTTTTCACTTGAGAAAACTTATCGAAGCAGTAAATTTCGTCCGTGTCTTCACAATTTAACGCTTACTTAATCTTTCTCCAAAATGACGAATGCCACGGCAACATCATGGTCATCACTGATACTTAGATGGTGGTGAGTCAATCCTAATTGCATTAAGTGCGCAGCCAGTTCTGCATCAAATATAAAAATGGGTTTGCCAAAAGCATCATGTGTCACAGTAATTTTCTGCAAGCTCACGGGATAACGCAGGCCGCTTCCTATTGCCTTAGCCAGTGCTTCCTTGGCAGCAAAGCGTTTCATTAGCAGACGCACAGGGTAGGTATGGACACGATACTCCGTTAATTCCTGTTGGCTCAAAATGCGCTGTGCGAATCGCTCGCCGTAACTGGCATGCACTGCCTCAATGCGTGCATAAGCCACAATGTCAGTGCCGATACCAAAAATCACGGTAACTGAACTTCCATGATTTATGGATGAATGCCGCTTAGCAATGCTTTCATTTTTTTCACAGCTTGCTCCAGGCCAATAAAAAGTGCCTCAGCGATTATGGCATGACCGATGTTGAGTTCGCAGATATTAGGAATAGCAACAATAGGCTGTACGTTGTAATAGTTTAGGCCGTGTCCAGCATTCACTTGCAAACCGAGCGCATGGGCATGCACCACTGTGCGTTGAATGCGCGCCAATTCTTGTGTCTGATGCGATACGCTGGCCCCATCAGCATATTTCCCCGTGTGTATTTCTACTACCGGCGCGCCCGCAGATCGCGCCGCATCCATTTGTTTTTCATCCGCGTCCACAAACAATGACACACGTATGCCCGCCGCCGCACAGCACTCACAAGCGTGCCTCACACTATCAAAATTCCCCACCACATCCAATCCTCCCTCGGTGGTCAATTCCTCGCGCCGTTCCGGCACGAAGCAGACATCGTGCGGCTTAATGCGCAAAGCAATGGCCAACATTTCGTCGGTAATGGCGCTTTCAAGATTCATGCGCGTTTGCAGCATGTCACGCAGGATTTCCACGTCCTTATCCTGGATGTGGCGGCGGTCTTCGCGTAAATGCAGTGTAATAACATCGGCACCCGCCGCCTCACCGATCAACGCTGCCTGAATTACATTGGGGTAACGCGTACCCCTAACTTGGCGCAACGTGGCAACGTGGTCAATGTTAAATCCGAGTTTGATCATATTTTTTGTAGATCCCTTATCAATTCGCGCGTGTGCAATGTCTTACCCGCGAGATGATGATTCAGTAGCATACGCATCAACTGCTTGCTCTGCTGCGCGCTCACTGCATCGCGATAATCGTCAGCAGCCATATCTTGCAAGGTTTTGCCCAACATCAACAAGCCTTCTGATACATCTGATATGTCTGAGTCATTTGGTGTAGCACGCACCGCACCCCGTTCAAGCACATAACGATAGGGCGCGACAGAATTAATCGGCTCACCGCTGTCCGCTTCCTGTACCAATAAAAGCGCATAGCCCAACTCTTGCAGCAAATGTTTTTCAAAACAACGTAAAATGGCAGCATAGTCCGCTTCATTTGCTAGCCGTTGTAGGGTGTGCTGGTAATAATCGAACAGTTGTTCGTGCGGATCATCACGCACCATCAGGTTAAGCAGCAATTCATTCAAATAGAAACCACACAGCAATGCCGTTCCCTGTAATTGCGGCTGACCACCCTGCCACTCGGCACGGTGCAAGGTGCGCAATTCATGTTTGCCAAACCAGCTTAACATTAATGGCTGAAAACCCATTAATAAACCGCGTAACGCCGATCTCGGGCGCCGTGCACCGCGTGCCACCAATGCTACGCGACCATGCTGCCGACTTAACACTTCCAGCACCAGGCTGGTTTCACGGTATGGATAGCTGTGCAGGACGAACGCGGGTTCGTCTTCTAATCTGTGTTTGTGCGACTGCAATCTACCCCTCCCAGCTTCCCCTTGTCACAGAAGAATAGAACGAGAAAAACAAAGCCAACCATCCAACTATGAAAAGTGCACTACCTAGCAGTGAGAACCACACCAATAAATCACTTACTGATGCAGGAAAAAAAGAGTTTACGGTTAGAATTATTCATACCCCAAACTTTTCAATACTTGTGCATTATCTGCCCAACCACTTCGCACTTTAATCCACACTTCGAGATAAACTTTTCCATCGAATAGTGCTTCCATATCTAACCGCGCTTGGGTAGCGATCTCCTTAAGCTTCTCACCATTCTTACCGATCAGCATTGCCTTATGCGCGTCCTTATCCACAAGAACCGCAGCGTGAATACGGCGCAGCTTTCCTTCTATTTTGAACTGTTCAATCACGACACTTACTGAGTAGGGTAACTCTTCACCGGAATAGCGAAAGATTTTTTCACGCACCAATTCGGCCGCGAGAAAGCGTTCATTACGATCGGTGATTTCATCTTCAGGATAAATTTTTTCACCTTCAAGCAGATAGGGTCGAACCGCATTTAACAAGGTGTCGAGCTGCTTGTTCTGTTTTGCGCTCACTGGCACGATAGCAGTGAATTCACGCTCCTTGGCTATCTCCTGAATAAAGGGCAGTAATTCTGATTTATTCTCCATGTTATCTACCTTGTTGATAACAAGCAGCACTGGCATATTTTTTGGTAGCAGATTCATTACTTGACGATCACGCTCGTCGAAATTCCTGGCTTCAATTACGAACAACACCACATTCACATTACGCAAACTACTCGTCACCACACGATTCAAACCGCGATTCAGAGTATTAAGATGCTTCGTCTGAAATCCGGGAGTATCTACAAATACAAATTGCGCATGCTCTTCAGTTAGTATTCCGCTAATACGATGGCGTGTGGTCTGTGCCTTGCGTGAGGTGATGCTAATTTTTTGGCCAACCAGATGATTAAGCAAAGTGGATTTACCCACATTCGGGCGGCCGACAATAGCGATAAAGCCACTGTGGTAATTATTTGCATTCATGACTGGCTCTCAATTTTCCGGTAAGCGGCTTCTGCTGCTACCTGCTCTGCGGTGCGACGACTACTGCCTTCACCACACGTGAATAATTTCAATTGTTCGATTTGACATTCAACTTTAAATAGCTGTGCATGTGCCTCGCCCTGAGTCGCAATCACGATATATTTTGGTAATGCCAGACGCTTGCCTTGCAAATATTCCTGCAACAAGGTTTTGAAATCCTTACCCAACGTTTGCGCGTCTGCTTGCGCTATAAAGGGCACATACAGCCGGAGCACAACTTGCTCTGCGGCTGCAAAACCCGCATCTATGAATACTGCACCGAACAATGCTTCCATGGTATCGGCAAGGATAGACGGGCGACGAAAGCCGGCGCTTTTGCGCTCCCCTTCGCCCAATAATAATAATTCACCCAAACGTAATTGCTGCGCTAAGATAAACAAGGTTTGCTGATTGACCAGATTGGAACGCAGACGAGATAAATCACCTTCTGGTAAATCGGGATAAATGCCATATAGATATTTGGCTACGACGCAATTGAGTATGCTATCACCCAGAAACTCCAATCGCTCGTTGTGTTCTGCACTATAACTACGATGCGTCAGAGCACGCTGTAATAATTGCGATTGCGTGAAAACATGGCCAATCTGATTGCACAGCACATCACGATTCATCGGCTATTTTTTAAAACTACTTGGATTGAATTCAAGTAACAAGCTAGCATTGCCGACCAAGGGTATTTTAACTTGATAGTTAATGCTCAGCGATAGGCCGCGTGCATCCTTGACTATCTCAATGTCATTTGCCGTGACGACATTGATGTTATTCATCATGGCGCGCTTACTGAATGACTCACGAATATCCTTGGATTGAGCACCTTGCATTTCAGAATCATTCACGATGGTAGAGAGAATGCTTTTAATTTCGGCATCCTGAACATACGTCGGAATAACCTTCATGCCGCCAATTGCCACTATTATTAATATTACTGACCATACCAGAAGACCAGACAAACTCACGCCACGCTGCCTGTTTGCTATTGTTTTTATCATGCTCCTCCTTTGTTTATAACTTCAATCAATGGATAAGCCTATACGTTTCAAATCGTTAAAATTCATCCAGATCATGAATGCTTTGCCAACTATCATGTTATCCGGCACGAAACCCCAATAACGACTATCTCGGCTGTTATCGCGATTATCACCAAGCATAAAATAATGCCCAGCTGGAACTATACAGCGCACCTCCTTTTCGCTGTATGCACAATTCTCCCGATGAGGAAATTCCGCCACCGCACCGAGATGAATGCTGGGCACTTCTGGATTTACTAGCATTGAATGAACATGCCCAGTCAAATTTTCTCTATAACGTTCGGTATGCACAAAGTTCAGTGCAGTCTCTACATAATTATAGTCACCGTCCGGCTGCTGCTCTTGCAGCACATCGTTCACAAACACTTTCTTATTCCGATATGCAATTTGGTCGCCGGGCAATCCAACTACCCGCTTAATATAATCTAGCGATGGATTTTCCGGGTAGTGGAATACCATCACATCGCCTCGGCTGGGGGAATTAATTTCTACCAGCTTCTTACTGATGATGGGCAAACGAATACCATAAGTAAACTTATTAACCAAGATGAAATCGCCTACCTGTAAGGTAGGAATCATCGAGCCAGACGGTATTTTGAACGGCTCAACCAGAAATGAGCGCAGCATGAATACCGCCAGAATAACAGGGAAAAAACTCTTGGAATATTCCACCCACCAAGGTTCCTTTGCGGAGTCTATGCGTTTCGATTGCAATATAAAGCGATCCAGCAACCACACGCTACCGGTGATCAGTAGCAATACAAACATAATTAAAGCAAAGTCCATCTCAATTCCCGTCTTTATACGTTATTTTTCGCCTACCTGCAGAATGGCCAAGAAAGCCTCCTGCGGAATTTCCACATTACCTACTTGCTTCATACGTTTCTTGCCAGCCTTCTGTTTTTCCAGCAATTTACGCTTACGTGAGATGTCGCCACCATAGCATTTGGCTAATACATTTTTTCGTAGAGCTTTGACATTTTCGCGCGAGATTATGTTTGAACCGACAGCAGCTTGGATCGCCACATCGAACATCTGACGCGGAATCAACTCACGCATCTTGGCGGCAACTTCACGACCGCGGTACTGGCTGTTGCTGCGGTGCAGGATAATCGCCAATGCATCCACCTTTTCACCGTTGATCAGTATATCCACCTTGACTACATCGGCCGGACGGTATTCCTTAAACTCGTAATCCATTGAGGCATAGCCACGCGAAATCGACTTCAGCCTGTCAAAGAAATCGAGTACGATTTCCGCCATAGGTATCTCATACACCAGCAACACTTGCTTTCCGTGATAACTCATGTCGAGCTGTACACCGCGTTTTTGCGTACACAATGTAATCACCGAGCCAACATACTCCTGCGGCATATACAAGTTGACTGTCACGATGGGTTCACGGATTTCCTCGATCTTGGACGGGTCTGGCATCTTGGACGGATTATCCACTACCAGCACCGTTCCGTCGCGCTGCACCACCTCGTAAATAACGGTAGGAGCAGTCGTAATCAAATCCATGTCGAACTCGCGCTCCAGCCGTTCCTGCACAATTTCCATATGCAGCAATCCTAGGAATCCGCAGCGAAAACCAAAACCCAATGCCTGCGATACTTCCGGTTCATACTGCAATGAAGCGTCATTAAGCTTGAGTTTTTCCAGCGAATCACGCAGCGATTCATACTGATTGGATTCTACTGGAAACAATCCAGCAAATACTTGTGGCTGCACTTCCTTGAAACCCGGCAAGGCTGTAGCTGTGGGCCTGTTTGCCAGCGTGATGGTGTCTCCAACCTTGGCCGCCTTCAGCTCCTTAATACCCGCAATGACAAAACCGACCTGGCCGGCAGCCAGTACTTCCCGCGGTTGCGACTTCGGCGTAAATACACCGATGTGCTCAGTCAAATGCTGCGCACCAGTAGCCATCAACAAAATCTTATCCTTGGGTTTTAAGGTGCCGTTAAAAACCCTCACCAACATTACTACGCCGACATAATTATCGAACCACGCATCTATAATTAGCGCACATAACGGCGCAGCCGGGTCGCCTTTAGGTGCCGGCACTTTAACGATTAAAGCTTCGAGCACGTCCTGTACACCCTCACCTGTCTTGGCTGAGCAGCGTGTCGCGTCGTGCGCATCGATACCGATTACTTCCTCGATTTCTTCAATGGCGTTTTCCGGGTTAGCAGACGGCAGGTCGATTTTATTCAACACTGGCACTACTTCCACCCCCAAATCAAGGGCGGTGTAGCAGTTAGCAACGGTCTGTGCTTCCACTCCCTGAGATGCATCAACGACTAGCAGCGCGCCTTCGCAGGCAGATAATGAGCGTGATACCTCATAAGAAAAATCCACGTGTCCCGGCGTATCAATCAGGTTGAGATTGTATATCTGGCCATCACGGGCCTTATATTGCAGCGCAGCTGTCTGAGCTTTGATGGTGATGCCGCGCTCACGTTCCAAGTCCATGGAATCGAGCACCTGCGCCTCCATTTCGCGATCAGAAAGCCCGCCGCACAACTGAATAATTCGATCAGCCAAAGTAGATTTGCCGTGATCAATGTGGGCGATAATGGAAAAATTACGAATGTGTTGCATGTGCATTAAACTTGTATCAAATAGATTAAGGGGGTATCATTTGTCACGGTAACTAACTGATTATTCGCTATTTGTTGAATCATCTCAACTTGTCTCATGCCAGCTCAAGGCAAAGCGGGTAGAAATGCGGGTAGACTTTTGGTTGATTCTAAATCTACCCGCATTTTGTTCAAAAACCCAGCAGCAAAGAGATTAACGAGCAATTACAGCCCTACCGGAGGGATCATGCTGACCGATACACAGATTAGAAACACCAAGCCAGAAGCAAAAATCATCAAACTAACCGATAGCCATGGATTATACCTTGAAGTCACTCCATCAGGCAGCAAGCATTGGCGCTTCCGCTTTAGGCTAGATGGCAAAGAAAGCTTGTTCTCAATCGGTGAGTACCCTCATGTGAAGGCCGCCGAAGCTAGACGACTTCGAGACGAGGCTCGCCTTTTAGTAAAGATCGGCGTAAACCCTACCCACAAGCACAAACAAGACAAAACTGCTAAACAGTACGAACGTGCGGCAACCTTTGAAGCCGTCGCTGCCGAATGGTATGAAGCATCTAAAATAAAACCAAGTGCAAAAACGGGCCGAATATGGTCAACTGGATATGCGGGGCACGTTGGCACGCTCCTACCGAATGACATTAATCCCCACATCGGCAAGCTTCCAATTAAAGATATAAAAACTCCTGCGATTTACAACCTACTTCGCAAAATCGAAGCTCGTCAAGCGCCTACACGCGCCCTTCTTGCACGCCAGATAGTTGGTAGTGTATTTAAGCTCGCCATCAAAACAAGCCGTGCTGAATACAACGTAGTTGACCCGCTAAAAGGAGACATTGCCCGTTGTGTCGTTGAACATCGCAAACACCTTAAAGGAGACGACCTGCCTGGCTTCCTGCGCAAGCTTGAGGACTACACCGGACATATGACAACGTCGATCGCACTAAAGCTTCTCCTGCTAACGGCAGTCCGTCCTGGCGAACTATGTGAGGCAGCTTGGGCAGAATTCAATTTCGACCAAGCAGAATGGTGGATACCTGTGGTTCGCATGAAGATGGGTAAACAACACATCGTACCTTTATCGCCGCAAGCGTTGGTGCTGTTGTATCAACTTCGCGAACTGACAGGACACGAAAAATACCTGTTTCCAGCGCAAGGCACTAAGTCACAAATCATGCCGACCGCCACACTTAGGAACGCTGTAGCAAAACTAGGCTTCTCAGATCGGTTCAGCCCACACGGTGCGAGGGGTACATTTTCAACCATGTGTAACGAGGCTGGCTTCAGGCCCGATGTAATCGAAAGACAACTTGCTCATGCCGAACAGAACAAAGTAAGAGCAAGCTACAATCAAGCCGAATACATGCCCGAGCGTCGCAAGATGATGGATCAATGGGGGCACACGCTCGATGCTCTCAAGGCAGGAGCCAATATAATTCCTTTCGTGAGGGCCGCATAATGTCAATTTGGAGCAAAGAAGATACTGAACTTGCTAAATCCCTATCCAAAAAATATAACGAGGTTAAAACGCCTCAAGAGTTCGATGCTTTTGTATCTCGGCTTGAAAGTAAAATCGAAACAGAATGTCGCGCACAATGCGATTTAGAGGCTGGCAAAAAGCTAGAAGACTCATATCAAAAGCTGCTTGATCACGTTGGGAGGGAATGCAGATTTATTGGCAAGGTGGCTTTACGCATCATGGCTCGAAGAGAGCACCACTAAATCGCAGTCAGAAAAATCCCAAAAGAAAACAGGCAGACCCGCAAACAAATGGGGGCGAGATGAGGCTGGAAAGTTGATAGTTTACTATCGCGTTGAAGAGATGCTCCTGTAGTGGTCAAGTAATTTCGGACACAACGATAGGTTTTTTTGCTGCCCTGTTCCGCTCAAAGACGGAGGGCGACAGATTGCCCAATACTGAGTGTATGCGATTACAGTTATAGAATCCCACGATGTATGCGGTGATATCTGTTTTAGCTTCCGTTTGATTGGCATATTCGCGCTGCCAAACGCGCTCCATTTTGAGGTTCAGAAAAAAGCGTTCTGCCACTGCATTGTCCCAACAGTTGCCCTTACGGCTCATGCTGCAGACGAAGCCATGCTTCACTAGCAAAGCCTGATACTGGCCGCAGACATATTGACTGCCACGGTCGGAGTGGACGATCAACCCCGGCGCTGGTTGACGCTGCTGTATTGCCATGTGCAGTGCGGTGCAGACCAATTCAGCAGGCATGCTCGGCGCCATCGCCCATCCAACCACCTTGCGCGAGAATAAATCCAACACTATCGCCAAATAGAGCCAGCCTGACCCGGTGCGGATATAGGTGATATCGCCCACCCAAGCAATATTGGGTGCGACCGGATTGAATTGCCGATCCAGAATATTGGCAGCAATTGGCAGATTGTGTTTGCTGTCAGTTGTGTGGATGAATTTACGCTTCCATACTGGCTTCAAGCCTGCCTGACGCATCAGGCAGCGCACCCGATAGCGACCAACTTGAATACCTTGCGCTTCCAATGCGGTGACCAGACGACGGCTGCCATAGCTTTGATGACTGGCCATGAAAGCAGCTCGCAGATGAGTGCTTGTTTTGCAAATCATTGGTTTGGCGAGACGGCTTCTAGCCTCATAAAAACCGGAACGACTCACTTCCAAGACGCGGCAACTCTGCTGAACAGGGATCGCCTTCTGTTGCAACAGGCAAATAAGCTGGTAGCTCATTTCAGTTCCCGGGCAAAGAAGGCTGACGCTTTTTTTAAAATATCAACATCCATACGAAGTCGACGGTTTTCTTGCTCCAGTTGGCGGACACGCTGTTGTTCAGCAGTGAGTGGATTGCCGATACCACGCTGTCCATTTTGCTCGGCTTTATATTGCGTCACCCAACGACGGATCGCAGTCAGACCGATTCCCATGCTTTGGCTGACATGCTGAACACTCAGTCCCTGTTCCTTGATCATGCGCACAACTTCCAGTTTGAAACTGGTGTCGAATTTTTTTCGTTGCTTTGTCATTTAGTACTCCTCTGATGGTGGATTTTCCACCTATCGAGGTGTCCGTGCAAATTAGACCACTACACAATCGAACTATTACAACGTGATCATTCCCAAGTAAAGGCAGCCTTCAAAGAATATGAAGCACTAGGAAACAAAGCGTACGCTTCAAAAAAGAAACTTGCCGATTCAATTTGTTCAGATCTGGTTAAACACACTCTTATAGAAGAAGAAATATTTTATCCTGCAGTTCAGAACGGGGCAAAAGAAGCTCAAGACATGATTGATGAAGCGATGGTTGAGCACGCAAGTGCCAAAGAGCTGATTGCACAAATTCAAGCCATGGCTCCAGAGGAAGAACTATTTGACGCAAAGGTGAAGGTATTGTCAGAACAAATCGATCATCACGTTAAAGAGGAAGAAGAAGAAATGTTCCCGCTGGCAAAAAAATGAAACTAAACTTGGTACAGCTTGGCGAGCAAATGGCAGCACGTAAAGAACAACTATAAAGAGTTACAAACCGGTACAAAAAAAGTTTACCGGTTTGTATTATTTGGTGGCTAAATAACGCAATTAGAATGATCGAAGTTGGGATGCCGATTAGCCACAACTAAGGCCGTCCATAGCAATATTATTATGTTCTCGTAATATCCTAGAAGACGATTGGATTCTGGAAATGAATAATGCCAGCTTTAGCTGGCACTATTGTTTAGGTACTTCAAAATTAGGCTGTCTCGTTAATGACCCGACCCACTAGATGACCCAGAACGATTTCCTTCAGATGAATCTGATTGTCCTGCCCCACTAGGTTGATAAGTGCTTGCATGTCCAGAGGTTCCATGTCCGTCCCATGAGCTCTCAATTCTTGATGTTGAACCGGACTGCTGCGATCTATCACCTCCAGATGCACCAGACTGCCCTGACATTTCTGACCTCGATCTCCCAGACTGGGACGACCTATCTGATCCTGATGTACCAGATTCCCGTGATTGCCGTGATTGATCTGACCTCGCTTTACCAGATTGTCCCGACTTCTCCAACCCGGATGTGTTAGATGGTCCTGGCATATCTGCTCCTGAATCATCAGACTGTTGAGACCTGTTTGATCTATCAGAATCTGCATGGACAGACATGGCAGCCAAAGTAAAACAAGAAACTACAGCGAGATTAATAATAGTCTTTTTCATGAAATTCTCCTTTTAATAAATGGGAAAACACCTTTAAGATAAACCAAGTATTGCTAACACAGATCGTTACCGAGTTTTTTCATAATGACCAAACTCAGGATGTAACTTTAAAGATGTATCTATTAACCGTCTGTACGCTATCGCACGATATTAAGGCACAAGATAAATGGAGAAATAGATACGAATTTATCGGTAAACTTTAACGCGCAAAAAAATAATTGGCCAGTCTTAGGAATTAATTGTGGCCGCCCGAGGGGCAACTCAATAAATCATTATTTCGCAACAGATAATAATGATGTTGCTTCTAACTAAATAGCAATTTAAAAAAATTTATAGAATTTTCAACAATGAAAAATGATAATTATTGTTCGTTTCTGTAAAAGATATTATTAATATGTATTAATTGATTATGGCAAGAGTCGATAAACGCCAATGCAAGACCGAGTGACCTGGAAGTCTCACCATGATTGTATAACTAGCTTTTCAAGACAGTTACTATATGACAGGACAAATACATCATCCTAATGCTGTTGAGATTATAAAGGGGTGATACCGCAATTGTTATTCTTGTTAGGGTATAAACCATGGACTTCAATCCCTAATCATTTAAACAATTCAGATGAATTAGACAGATTCAAGGGCTGATTATTAATCTATGTTTCCAGCACTTCATTCTCCTTTTGACGGAGAAAAGAGTTTCGAAGTTCTGATAGGCATGGACCCTTCAGTGACTATTGCATAGCAGATTAGAGGTTGTGCTAAGCCATGCTGAGGAGGATATCAATGTAGTGGTCTAATTTGCACGGACACCTCGATAGGTGGAAAATCCACCATCAGAGGAGTACTAAATGACAAAGCAACGAAAAAAATTCGACACCAGTTTCAAACTGGAAGTTGTGCGCATGATCAAGGAACAGGGACTGAGTGTTCAGCATGTCAGCCAAAGCATGGGAATCGGTCTGACTGCGATCCGTCGTTGGGTGACGCAATATAAAGCCGAGCAAAATGGACAGCGTGGCATCGGCAATCCACTTACTGCTGAACAACAGCGTGTCCGCCAACTGGAGCAAGAAAACCGTCGACTTCGTATGGATGTTGATATTTTAAAAAAAGCGTCAGCCTTCTTTGCCCGGGAACTGAAATGAGCTACCAGCTTATTTGCCTGTTGCAACAGAAGGCGATCCCTGTTCAGCAGAGTTGCCGCGTCTTGGAAGTGAGTCGTTCCGGTTTTTATGAGGCTAGAAGCCGTCTCGCCAAACCAATGATTTGCAAAACAAGCACTCATCTGCGAGCTGCTTTCATGGCCAGTCATCAAAGCTATGGCAGCCGTCGTCTGGTCACCGCATTGGAAGCGCAAGGTATTCAAGTTGGTCGCTATCGGGTGCGCTGCCTGATGCGTCAGGCAGGCTTGAAGCCAGTATGGAAGCGTAAATTCATCCACACAACTGACAGCAAACACAATCTGCCAATTGCTGCCAATATTCTGGATCGGCAATTCAATCCGGTCGCACCCAATATTGCTTGGGTGGGCGATATCACCTATATCCGCACCGGGTCAGGCTGGCTCTATTTGGCGATAGTGCTGGATTTATTCTCGCGCAAGGTGGTTGGATGGGCGATGGCGCCGAGCATGCCTGCTGAATTGGTCTGCACCGCACTGCACATGGCAATACAGCAGCGTCAACCAGAGCCGGGGTTGATCGTCCACTCCGACCGTGGCAGTCAATATGTCTGCGGCCAGTATCAGGCTTTGCTAGTGAAGCATGGCTTCGTCTGCAGCATGAGCCGTAAGGGCAACTGTTGGGACAATGCAGTGGCAGAACGCTTTTTTCTGAACCTCAAAATGGAGCGCGTTTGGCAGCGCGAATATGCCAATCAAACGGAAGCTAAAACAGATATCACCGCATACATCGTGGGATTCTATAACTGTAATCGCATACACTCAGTATTGGGCAATCTGTCGCCCTCCGTCTTTGAGCGGAACAGGGCAGCAAAAAAACCTATCGTTGTGTCCGAAATTACTTGACCACTACACAAGTCTTCCGCATACGCTGATTAAAAAATTACTAAACTCATTTCCTTTCCCCCACTTATTATTCAGTATCAGCACCGGTTAGTTTGATAAAGGTTTAATAAAAACTACTTACTGTGTTCAACCGTACATACGAATCATTTCTATTGAGCTATGCTGTAATAGTTCTCTGCTTTTTTGCTATGAAGTACAAATAATTCTCTCCGTATTATTTGATGCTCGAAGTCTACCTTGACATGTATTAAAGCGGAGGGCTTCATGGTACTCTTTCCGCTTTAATACTTTGGTTGGAAGCGGTTTTTTTAAAAAATATTCGCGGGTCAGTAGAATCTTCTGGTACCAAAAGAAACGCATTGTACGCAAACCCACAGACAACCTATCCCTGACCACCTATTCTGCAATGGCTCTTTATTTTTTCCAGTGAATTAGGATATCTAATAAACCAATCCAGTTCACATCCGAATTAAATAAAGAGTTGTGATCTCCCCTTTTCGCTCTCATCCGCCAGTTGAGAGCGTTTTTTATTTTAAATTAATTTTCTTAAAATCGTTGTGTGACGATTCTAGAAGATGGGGATAAGCAAACAGATAAAATCCAAATTTTATATCAATAATCCTAATTAAAATCAGTGTTCGGAATCACGCTATAAATATTAAGTTAGTTACCGTACAGATATTTTATTTTCAATAGTATGAGAACTGTATCAATGAAATTAGATGTAACTGACGAACATATTTTTATATGGATTTTTTCTTTATGAAGGAGTTAATAATGAAACTGAACAAACTAGCTTATGCTATTGCCATTTTAGGAACTGGAAATCTCGTTGTAGTGCCTTCAGCTTTCGCAACCTTTGGATTGGGTGACTCTGCTGGGTATGTGGGTGCCAGTATTGGGGAAGCTAGATACAAAGATACGCCAGGTGTACTCTCTAATAGTGATAAGAAGGATACCGGTTACAAAGTATTCACGGGGTTTCAGCTAAATCCTGTCGTTGGATTGGAAGGAACATATTATGATTTAGGCAAATATAGAGGTAATTCCACGGCCTTTAACGGTTCAACAGTTGTTCCTACGAGTTTATCTGGAGATGCTACAGCGTGGGGAGTAGCAGCAATTATAACGGCACCCTCCAATCTATTCTCTGTCTTTGGTACGGGTTTTGGCCTCTTCGGAAAACTAGGAGTGGTAAAAAGCAGGTTAACCACCGATGTTTCTGGTATTGGTTTTAACTCACATCGTAAAGAATCAAATACTGGTTCAAATTTTGGAGTGGGTGCAAAATTTGATTTTGCAAAAAACTATTCAATTCGTACTGAATATGAACGTTTAAATAATGTAGGTGATAAAAGTACTACTGGGGAAACCAGAATTGATTTTTGGTCAGTAGGCTTGGCATATAAATTTTAAAGATTCTTTTATATATACAAGTCAACCAACGCCGTTAATTTCTACTATCTCAATCGTAAGGCAGTGAGTTACTTTAGAATTTAATAAGGGGGTTTAAATACACCCCTTATTAGTATTTATTAATATGGAGCTTATTAAACTGGGCGGATTCAAGAACCAACCACAACAGTTAATGTTTAGTCGCGAATTTAGCGAATTCCATATTGAGCAGGAGCTCGCTGTAAACCGCTACGGGTGTTCGAAATCCGAGCGATTTCCTCGGACGTGTATTTAAACTCCAAGCAATTTCATCCAACTGTTCTTGCGTGTAGGTCGACAGGTCTACTCCCTTCGGCAAATACTGGCGCAGCAGTCCGTTCGTATTTTCGTTCAAGCCGCGTTGCCACGGGCTGTGCGGGTCGCAGAAGTAAACCGCCATACCCGTTCGTTCAGTCAGTTGCACGTGTTTGCTCATCTCGCGCCCCTGATCGTAGGTGAAGGTCTTGCGTAGCTCTGGCGGAATTGCACTGAGCGCTTCACTGAAACCGTCCAGGGCAGATTGCGCCGTGCCATCAGCCATTTTGGCTAACACCACCAGTAATGTAGTGCGTTCGACCAGCGTGCCGACTGAGGAACGGTTCATCGCACCTTTGATCATGTCGGCTTCCCAGTGCCCCGCTATCAAACGATCCGCCACTTCCGGCGGACGCAGGTGGATGCTCTGCATTTCTGCGATATGTCCGCGACCATCTGGAGCACGGGTCTTGGAACGGCGCTTGTCACGACTCCAGCGTAAGCTGGCAATCAATTCACGGCGCAGTTCACCACGCGGCATGGCGTAAAGGGTGTGGTAAATCGTTTCATGGCTTACACGTTGTGAAGGCTGATCTGGGTACATACTTTTAAGTGTGCCTGCAATTTGCTCAGGTGACCATTTCTTCTTGAGATGTTCCTTCACAACTTCAAACAACGGATTCCCCTCCACGAGCTTCAATGGCCTACGGGGCTTGATTCGCAAACGGCGTGCCTGTTCGCCAGCCAAGGAGGCAACGTAGCCAGACTCACATCCCAAATCTCGTGCAATCTCGTTTGAGATAGTGCTTGGCGAGCGTTTCAAGAATCGCCCAATTTCCCTCAGTCCACTTCCTTCTCGTTTCATTAGCATAATCGTCGCGCGCTCTTCAGCATTCAACTGCTTGTAATGCTTTCCTGATTTCTCCATTCCAACACCTTAATCTCTCCAAGGTGTTGCGGTTGGTTATTGAGCGCGCCCTGACTAATAAGGATCTTCAATTTTTCACGAACTACAAACCCAAAATAGGTGGTTGCAACTCACTTTTACTCCATCTATGCGCCATCAACTTTCCTTTCGCTTTGGTGAGTCATTTCTTTCGTTTTTAATCTGCCTTGTTTTAAAACTTTTGCTGATTTCACAGGAACTTGACTGTCTCCATTCCTTTCATAAGTTTTACATGTTGTTTGGCGTTGTATTCCGTTTCGTCGTACTTTCGCTGCCTTAATTAGTAGCGTAAATTAGAGATGTGCCAAATATCAAAGTGGTGACTATTCCTAAACTAGTATTGACTTTTTTCATTACACCTTATGATTTGAGACCCATCAAGTTTTAATATGTGGATAGTCATACAAAATCATGAAAATTTCCTACTTTTCACACCTTAACAAGGGGCAGGCAATTTTGTACAAGTATCTGAGGATATATTGCAGAACCACGATATATAGATAGAGTGGAAGTACATCCCACTCCATTTATGCACTGCATTAACAACTAGCTATTTTTGTGACTTTGTCGACCCGCTTCAACATGCTGCTCGTGTGTTCCACCACGCGTCGAAGTGGAAGTAGATCCTTCCTTACCCTTACTGCTCTGACTACTTCCCGTGTCATGATCTCCCGCTGCTCCGCTCTTGCTAGAAGATGAACTACCACTGCCCTGTGAGCTGGTAGTTTTTGTATCTTTTCCGGAAGTTGTTTTATTACCTGAAGTTGCTGTCTTATCCTGATCGTTACTGTTATTACTATTTTTTCCCGTAGTCATGATTAGATTCCTAAGTAAATTATTCAAATTTGCCCCTAAACTTAATAATAATATGTAATAAAGCCTAAGGGATTTATATCTCCAAGTTCTAGTGGAGAATGAAATGAATACTACGAGGAATGATTATTTAATTATGTATTGTTCAGCACACTGAAAGTCCACTTAACGCTGCACTTATACTTTCATCGAATAAGTAGCTGAAAAATCACTTACGGGACTCACTTCTTAATAATAAATTTTTCGTTCACTCTGTAGCTCCCAAGAAGTTTTAAATTAATTTTTTAATCTAAGTCATACCCTCATTATCCCTAGTGTTTCTCCTTAATAACATATGCGGATTATTTGTTTCTCATTTTCTTATTCTTGGTTAAATGGAAGAAAAGTCATGTTTGTCATTCTCCATAATGTTCGTTGTCGTACAGAATGATGTTTTAGGATGAATTAATATTCTTTAAGAATTGTGCAAATGAAGATTTATTATTCTAATTAAAAGCAATTGGAGATTGATATGTTACCTAAAGATGCTAATACTCAAAACTTAAAAACCGTAGCTGTAGTGGATGCACCTTATACAACGAAAAAGTTTCTCATCGCGATAGCAGTAGCATTAGGAATAGCCGCCCTAGTGGTTTATTTTTGGGATCCAGAATTTCTACCATGGTTGACTGGCAGTACTAAACGATAGAACTAAAAGTATGTGCTTAACAATTTCGTTCTTTAACGGTGTCTACTCAAATGGAAACTTCAGACTTGAATCGTATTGATAGAAAAAGCGCTATTGAGGAGCAACAAAGTGAGCGTAGGATTGATCAGTTTCTGGAAATCTGGTTACCATGGAATATAAACATAGCCCACATACTAGGTTACTAAAGTAGGGATAATTTTAATTATAATCCTAGGGTGTCCCGCATTTCACGACTACGAATAAGCTTCTTTTTCTTTATGGCATTAGAGTGCTGTCAAAAAAAATATTAGTGTAATAGTGAAAGTCTCACTTATGAGCGATCAATCCGCATGCAACTATAGACTGTTTAAGATGGCTCGATGTAAGCGTTTTTCAGCTATTCGATGGGAGAATCCTCTATAGGTTTGCAGGAGAGGGGTTTGGGTCATAAGGTGGGGGGATTCAATAAGGGGATCCGATATAGGTGGAATTCGTTGATCGGGAGCTATCCGTGGATCAGGAATCGAGTGAGCACTTGGAAAGTTATCTGACATTATTAACTCCTTATAGATATAACGAACTTAATCTCTTCGACATATTCAGACTATTTTTTAAAATTATGGCTTAGTTTATTTTCAGTTATTTGACCGCGAATTTCTCCGCTCTTGTGAACCGCACTATGAACATTTAGATAAAGATTACCCGCTTTGAAATTAGCAAATTGTCCTTGAGTTAATCGTGTACCAGACGGTATTTCCCAAATTTTATCAGAAACTTTCTTGAGAGTGACAATAACAGGCCCATTTTTTCCTACTGGAGCTTCATGAATATGAGCAGTTGTACCATCAATTCCTGTAGTACTTATCGCTCCACTAATTGAAGTATCGCTTTCAACTTTTATATTGGACTCTCCGATCGCGGAAGTTGTTACCGGTGGTACCTCTTCTTCTCCGCTTAAAATAACGTTTACTCCAGTAGCTAATGCAAGGTTCATACCTCCAATATAAATACTTGCTATCAGACTAGTAATAATTAAAGATCGTTTCTTATTACAAATAATATATTCATGATTTACCTCCATAAGATTAAACAATTAACGATTTTGAAGAAAAGCTAAACCTTAAATCCGATACCCAGTCATCTTCATTCGGATTATTGTTTTTGCAAATAAATTAATCTGTGCGTTAGAGCACTTTATAGAAGTAAACGTCTTTCAGCATTCAACTGCTTGTAATGCTTTTCTTATTTCTCCATCCCATCACCTTAACCCTTCTAGCGTGTTGCGGTCATTGTACGAACTCAATATATCTAATATTCACTTATACCTCGATAATTTGAAAATGTCGTAACTTAGTTCCCTTCCCTCCAAGCGCCCTCGGTCAGTATGACCCTGGGCGTTTTTTCATTTTCTGCATTAAACTCAAATAATTTATAAATAGGAGCAAATATGATTTGGAAATCCTTAATAATCGCTGCAATAGCCGTAAGCCCCATCAAACTTGGTGCTTTATCTGTATGGGCCACAGCTCTATCATTGGCCCTAAAAATAATGCTGATATTACTTACTGCAGCTGTCCTCTTCTTCATTTCGCAAAAATACAAAAAGGATAGAATTAAATAACCATCCGTAACTGCCAACCATCCACTCCTGAAACCACTCTACATTTAGTCACTCCGGTTTAATCTGCATCACCCATTAACCCTGCCTGCACATAAGCGGGCTTTTTTACGTCCAAAATATGGAGAAACTATGATTATTTTACGCAATCCCACTGCTGCAAAGAACATTGCTAATTATGCGAGGGCTCAAATGATCCCTACGATGCCGACATGCTGGGATACATGATAGTAATTGAAGCAGGAGACACAGTGGCTCAACTGGAATCAGAGTGTGGCTGTCCAATATTGCACAACTATTTCGAACCAGAAATTCAGTTTGGTAATCCAGATTTTGTGCCTTCCGCCGAAATTTCTGCGGAGCATCCGTCCTGCTATGAGATGGTATTTATTCTTGGAGGCGACTTTGGGATTAGCATCTTCATTCCTAAAACCGAAGGAATTGATACCGTTCTGCTTGCTATATGTGCCCAATACGCTGTACCAAAGCTAATATAATCCTAAAGCGGTTCTCTTTAAGGGCAGATCAATAAACACTCCTGCATTTCTCTTGGCTGTGCTGAAACATGAAGGCTTCTTGCGACCACTCAAGGATAAGCAACGTAGCTATGAACGGCTAGAGCCTACTGAATTTATGTCAGAGGTCAAAGCGCTGATTGAAGCGATGGATACGGCCTCTACTGTAGTTAACTCTTCATTGGCTACTGAAATAGAGAACAAACCAAAGCAAGCAGTACCTAGCAAGCCAGTAGTACCGAGCAAGAAAGCCGCAACCAAAACAAGTCTTAGAACTTCACCGAAATTGATTCGTGTCTGTGAAATATGCCGTAGCCAAAACGTAACCATGCCAAAAACGGCACTCTGCAGTATCGTGCTTTTTGTAGCTGTCTAACAATCACTTATAATTAATTGATATAAAACAAAATATCTGAATGTGTCTTGTGATTCCGGTTGTCGGAGGTTCGAGCATTACCGAGTTTAATAGGGGTATTGAATCCGTCATCCCAACTTAAAATAATTGAGCCATTGGTCTAGATCTTTCCGCAAGGTTTCCACATTGGCATAAAGTTTTTTTCGGAATGTGACTTGGTAAAATTCCTGCAAAATGGTTTGGTGGAAGCGCTCGCATATCCCGTTAGTCTATGGTGACGCCTGAGGTTTCGACGTTCTTAAAAGTAGTTAGTGACTTATAGAAGAACGCCATCAAGGTCAGTAAAGAAGGTTTGCCCAATAGTCGGAAGCGTACTCGAAGTAAAACTTTGCTTTCGAAACTTCAATGCCAGACGCACGAAGCTGACTGGCAATGGCTATAACATCAGCGATTGAGTCGATGCAAAGACAAAATTGATTTAGCCCCGGAAAGTATGTGCCTCATGTAAACGCTAATATGTTCCATATCGCACAGACCATACTTAATAGCCTTGTTAAGCTTATATTAGAGTAAGCCAATAATATCTTGGTAAAACTCTTAACCTTATGTCAATTAAGCAATTTTTCGCAAGACTACAAATGGAGTTACAAATGAAAAAATCCTTTAATTACCTCGCTATTACTTCCTGTTTTGTATTAAGTACAACGTTAGCTCACGCAGACTCTGATTCCTCTCAAGGAAATATGCAGAATCAATTGTTTAAAGCTATGGATACCAATTCAGACGGTAAAGTCACCCGTGACGAATTTAATAACTTTGGTGCAAAGAAATTTCAACAATTAGATAGCAATGCGGATGGAGAAATTACTTCTAAAGAAATGAAAGTGGGGTATAAGAACATGACAGATGGTGTGCGTAGTCCAGATAGCAATTCGCGGAACCGCTCACCTAATTCGCAGGGAAGGTCGCTCTCTGAGAAGGGAGAATACCTTGGGTCTGGCGTTTCGGGTGGAGAAGCTGGTGGAGCAGACTCCACTGATGGACCTGCAGCCAGTTCTGAGTCTCGACGGAATGAAGCTACTGGTTCTGGCCAAACAGGAGGCTCAAGGTCAGGGAACCCAAGCTCACGCTCATCTGAAGGTTCGGGAACAAGGAGCGCTGGCTCATGGCGAGAATCGAGTGGATCAGGATATTAACTTATAAGTTGACTAGTCTCAATCTGATTTGACAATGCACTTGTAAAAATGAGCGTTACCGGGTTTGATATGGATGTCGAATCCGTCATCAAACTTAAAAAAAGGTAACGCTCATGTTTCATACTAGCAACTCAATCATTAAACATAAAGCAGGATTGCTCGATCTTGTTTCAGAATTTCAAAACGTCTCTAAAGCTGCAAGATTATGTGCGTGTCGAGAGACACTTTTTATCGTTATCAAGAACTCGTTGAAACCGATGGTTTAGAAGGACTCATCGATCGCGAGCGCCGTGTGCCGAATTTTAAGATCAGTGAGCAATTGCATATCCGGATTTAAGCCGTTTAGCTTGGTACATTGCTTTGTCCGCGCTCTTAATCAAGTCATCTGCAGATTTGCCATTTTTTGGGAAAATTGAAATTCCAATGCTTGCCCTTATTACGAGGTCGCATGTACCTATGTT
Source organism: Candidatus Nitrotoga arctica (assembly GCF_918378365.1). Classification (NCBI taxonomy): domain Bacteria; kingdom Pseudomonadati; phylum Pseudomonadota; class Betaproteobacteria; order Nitrosomonadales; family Gallionellaceae; genus Candidatus Nitrotoga; species Candidatus Nitrotoga arctica. The sequence goes on from NZ_OU912926.1 coordinate 1,913,821, forward strand.
GCATGGTTTTTGAATAGCTTTAATAATTTTTTTTGCGACCAACGTAGCGTCTCGAATGTTGTTAATCTCCATCAGCAAGTACAAAAATTCATCACCGCCGTGGCGGCTAACTGTGTCGTCAACACGAGTCGTCTCCTGGAGTCGCTGCGAGATGGTCTGCAACACAGCATCTCCTGCATCGTGCCCATACCGATCATTAATATTTTTAAATTTATCCAGATCCACAAACATGACTGCCAGATTCCAGCCATGTCGATTTGCTTGCGTCAGACCATATTCAAGTCTGTCATTGAAAAATACCCGATTGGGAAGTCCAGTTAATGGGTCATGAAACGCAGCATGGCGGGCCGATTGCTCTTGCACTTTAACTGAGGCTAACTGATGCTCTAGCCTCTCTCGTTCCACGATTTCACCCACTAGCGCATTATTTACTGCTGTCAACTGCTTAACTGCATCTAGCACTTTTATTTCAACTTCTTCACTTATTTCAAGGGCTTTTTCAACTCCTAAGGACTGATCTTGATCTGCAAGTTCTTGCTTGAGGGCAACGTTGGCGGACGATAATTCTTCGGCACACCCCGCCACAACATCTTTTATTTGCTCGCTATGAACTAGAGTTTTAGACAAAGAGGTAACAACTTTAGATGGCTTTAGTAATTGTCCAAGTTTAACTTGGACATTTTTATTGAATTTCATGAGATTTATCCTTTCAGGATAACTGTTGATGATCGTCCTACCCTAAAATATCTTCACTAGTGCACAAGATACAAATAAGTGCCTATAAAATTAAGGGGCAGTTTCTTTAGTGATATGGTGCGTAAAGAGGAAGACAGAATCAATAACTTCCATTTTCCAAATTTGTCCCGGTCAGAGAGCCAAATATAGAGCCGTTAAATATTGCAAGAGACGTTTATCTAAATAAATGGCCTATGAATGGCAGCTAGGTATTCCTCGGTCACAACGTAGTGGGTATGATGACTTGCACAAGCCACATAGTCCTACAATCACCCCGATTATGGCAATTACATGCAAACAACGCACCAATCAAGTGGAAATAGACCTACTTGATTCTCAAACGAGCAGTAGTGGTATATCTTGAATTAATATTCAAAGATGACGTTATAAAGAGCTGGATCATTTCCACCCCCATCTGTTGTAACTTTCCCTTCATGGGTACTACGCTTTTTTAAAAGGCCTTCCAATACAGGCCGAAAGTTCTTTGAGCTTGTCTGGCGCTCAGCAAGTGGTATCTGGTGTCGCCTTTCGCTGGTCTCGGCCAAATATAAATCTTTGCAGCTCTACTCACATGTTTTAAAGATCAACCAATACCTCGAAACCACCGTAAATCATTCGCTTTCCATCAAAGGGTGAAGCCTCTGGTTTCATCATGTCGGCCATCCGAGGATCCTTCATTACTTTGTCGTTTACCTCGTCGCGGTGAGCACGCGATTCATACACGATCCACGAAAATATGACTGTTTCTTCGGTTTCAAGATTGACGCTTTGAGGAAACGATGTAAGTTTCCCAGGCTTTACGTCATCAGCAATACACTCACAAAATTGCAGTGCACCATGCTCCCGCCATATTGCGCCGCATTTGCTCGCCATTTCACGATAAGCTTCTACATTCTTTGTTGGAAGCGGCAGAACGAAACCATCTACATAAGCCATTGCATTCTCCTTGAGAAATAGATATTTAAGTATTCAACATGGAACCACGACCGTACCTAACAACATTAGAGGTAACTTTGCATATAGTGTCTGCTAGTTTCTAAATTAAGTCGCTCCACATTTTTATGCGCGCTCTGAGCCAGACTACCAATTGCTGGCTTTGCTTTTTAAAAAAAATATAGAGACAGTTTTACTGCCTTTTGATTGTCTATCGATTAGCGATTTTTGGGGCCTATTTGACCAGCGCTAACATGCTGCTCATGGATTCTGCCTTTATCGAAAAAGAAGATGATCCTTCATTACTTATTACCTTGGCTGCTTCCCGTGGATTACTGCCCAGCAACCATTAAGGGATAAAGATGAGAAATGTGGCTATTAGAATCGTTGCTTATTTGCGACCCATGGATCCCTCCACCTTTCCAGAGGTGGATTTACTAGTTTGATTTGCTTTCCTGTTGTTCCTTGCTACTTCTATTGCCCTTTTTCCTGCTGGCGCGGCAAGTTCTCCTAAAGTCCTTCAAAACCTAACTCTTCTTTTCGGTCTATCATATACTGACCGAGAGCTCCTAGATCTAAACTTATCTCATCCCTCCAAGGAAACATTTCAATGTTATCTTCTGCGGCAAATTTTTCTATTTCCTTGGACAATTCCATGATTGCATGGGCAGTGGATCGATATGTCATTTTATTCTCCTTGAATAAATCGAAGTTAAACTTTATCAAAATCCAATAGAGAAATATGTGCGATAACTAACACAATCTCACTTTCCTCAGCAAGCATCAGCTCATTCTTATCTTAGTGAAATTAAGTCTCCACCCGTGCGTATCTCCCAAGGCTGTTGTATGCCTGATGCTGCGAGAGCAACGTTCCATCTGTAACCATCTCCTCTGTGTTAGCTGTCGTACAGAATAGAATTCTTACGATGAACTAAGATCGAACCTTGAAGATATTATTTTTGTAAGGTTACTTAATTAACGGAGTAAATATGGCAGATATAAAGAACAATCCTAAAGTGATCAATGGACTAATGCAAGAAAGCGAAAAAACAAACAGTGTTGTTAAGACCTTAGATTTTAAAATGATAGGGGCTATATTTATTGGAACGGTATTATTCTTATTAATAGTCATTGCGATGACAACTGAGTGGTTTTCTTGGATAAGCTTTAAAAAATTGTTTGAATAAATGTCCAATTAACATTGGCGGATTCAACTCTGAAGTGCAACTTTTGTAAGTGAACTTAGGTGGCGAGCTGCGTTAATATCGGAGCCACTTAAACGACCAAGTAAAAGGAGCACAGATGAAGAAATATAAGCAGCTCACCAGCGGGCAACGATATCAGATTTACGGATTGAAACAAGCGGGTTTGGATCAAACTCGGATTGCCCAAAAGATAGGCGTGGACAAATCGACGATTTCACGAGAGTTTAGGCGAAACAAAGGCCAACGCGGCTGGCGGCCAAAACAAGCGCAATCGTTACGTGATGAGCGCCGGCAAGCCTGTATCAATGGCAAGCAATTCTCATCGGACAGCTGGGCGGAAGTCGAGAGGTTAATCCGAAAAGACCTCAGCCCAGAACAAGTCGCCAATCGGCTTAAGCTGGAAGGTGAAGTGCAGATCAGCCATTATCGCTATACACAACAAGTGGCGTGCGGAAGTAGGAGTCACTGAGAAACTTGGTTACTCGCCAGTCTTAGCAGTGAAAGCGCAAGCTTGGGCAGACAATTTGAAGCATACCAATCACTGCCGAGTGCAACATAGTAAACCCAGGGTGAATACGGTGAGAAACTATTCTGGGCCAGTGCGAGGAAGTCATCTGACGGTAACCAGGAATTACAAAAAGTGTCACCTGAAAAAGTAGTGAATAGTTGGGCTAGCGAAAAGATGAATTTCGACTACGTCAACAATCGCTGCAAATCAGGGAAGACATGTGGGCATTACACTCAGGTAGTCTGGCGCAGCACCACGACAGTTGGTTGTGGGATTGCAGCGTGCGAAGACACTCAGGAACAAGTATGGGTGTGCCAGTACCAAGCGGCTGGAAATTGGATAGGCCGAAAGCCCTTAAACTTAAATTTTCTTTTGGGCACGCGCGTATTGCTCAGAACTGATGTCTAGAAAACTGGCTATCGGCTGGCACTTATTTTCTTTTGCAAAGCTTATTTCATCGCTCTGTTGCAATCATCGTAATCCGGCTAGGTGGCAAATCGCATGAAATCGCTCAAGGAAGTTTATTGTGAATTAACTACCTATTGATCCGGCACGAATTATTCATGAAGCCGCGTAGGCGACTTTTGGGTCGCGGAAATAACGGCGCACGCGTTCGGGGTTTTGCTTAAGCATGGTCATGTGATCAGTCGCAGCAGCTCTGAGTTTTGCCTTGGTGCGCACTGGCACCTTTGAAGTGATGACGTGCTTGAGATCCGCATTCAGTCTTTCTTCGGGGTTGAGTTCAGGGCTGTAGCTGGGCAAGTAGAACAACTCGATTTTCTGTGCGTTCTCGGCAGCCCAAGCCTTTACAGGTTTGCTGTGATGAACTCTCAAGTTGTCCAGTATCAGAAACACCTTGCGGTCTGTATCCTTGATGAGCGCCTCCAGAAATTCAATGAGCTTGTCGGAGTTAAATGCCTCATCAATAATCATCCAGCGCGTTTTACCCTGATTGGTTACCGTCGCAATCATCGATAGCTTGTGGCGCGTGCCGCCTACTGCGAACGTCACAGGTGTCTTGCCCACCGGCGCATAGCTCCTGCCTCTGACATCCGTGTTGACTAGCGCCGTCTCGTCGCCCCAGTGAATTTCCGCACCTTCTGTTTTTGCTCTGGCTTCAATGGCCGGATATTGTTCATCAAGCCAAGCCTGGACGGCTTCAGGCCGCTGCTCGTATGCTTTTTTAATGGGTTTTTGTGGTGTAAAACCCCAACGTGCCAAGTAGTTGCCTACTGCCCGAATAGACAGCTTGATACCGTGCGCCAGCTCAATGTGCTGGCGCACAGCGGGCCTGCTCCATAGCGCAAAATCCATCTTGAGTTGTTCGGGGCGTCTGTCGCAGATGGTTTGTTGAATCGCCAGCTCTTGGCTAACCGTCAAGCGACGTCCACTGCCAGGTTTTTTACCCCGAACGCCGGGCTTGAGTGCCCCCGAACCTTCAGCCTTATACAACCGCAGCGCCGTATTGACTGCCGTCCAGCTCAGTCCCGTTTGCACCACGATCTCCATCACCGCCACACCTTTGCGGTGCATACGTATGACTTGCTTGCGTCGTTCATGCAGTACTTCTCGCGACTGCTTGCGGGCATCTTCTTTTTCCATACTCCATAGACATCGAAAACCAATAAAAATTCATTTATAAATCGTGCCGGGTCTATAACGGGAGCGACTTGGGAACAGTATGGTTCGCGATGCCCCCTATTTTCTACCAATTAGCACACACGCGATTACAATCATTGCAGCAAGCAGTTCCTGCCACGAAAGTGGTTCATCTAACAGTATCAAAGCTGCAAAAATTGTTAAGAATGGTTGAATAAGTTGAAGTTGACCGATACGCGCTATTCCGCCGAGAGCGAGGCCTTTGTACCAGACTACAAATGCCAAGAACATACTCACCACACTGACATAGATAAATCCCGTTAAACTTTGCCAACTGACATTGGACAGGCTATGTGGCATGGTTTTAAAGACAGGGTATAGCAGTATCGGGGCCGATAAAACAAGCGCCCAACTAATCGTTTGCCATGCGCCTAGTTCCTTTGAAAGCCGAGCACCTTCGGCATAGCCAAAACCTGCTGCGATCACCGCACCTAGAAGCAAAAAGTCTCCTGTTTGAAATGAATAATCACCGGTGGACAGTGAAAAAAATACAATTGTTAGGCTGCCCACTATCGTTGACGCCCAAAAAAGTGGTCGTGGGCGTTCTTTGGACAGCCATGCACCAAAAAGTGCGGTACATAACGGTATAAGGCCAACGACAACGGCTCCATGAGCCGCAGGTACAGTGGTCATCGCCCAAGTAGAAAACAAGGGAAAACCGATGACAACGCCCATTGCAATGCCGCCTAATCGGTACCACTGATTTCCAACAGGCTTTCGTGAACGAGTAATCGCGAGCACAAGCCCAGCTATGACAGCGGCAACAATTGCCCGACCAAGACCGACAAATGTGGGATCAAGTTCTGCAACTGCCATCCGAGTAGCTGGCAGCGTGAGACTAAATCCAATTACGCCAAGAAGTCCAAATACGATGCTTTGACTATGAATTGAAAAAGATTTCATTGTTGATTATTAACGAGGCCGCAGAAAAAAATCTTAGAATTCGAAAGAAGCGTTTGAAATATTATTCTGGGACTCCATTAACAAATCATTGTACGTCGAGATGCGTATGATCGTGGGTGCAAATGGTTCAGGCAAAAGTAGTCTTTTAGATTGAATTTAAAAGAATATTGGTCTAGCTATAGTCGTCCATCGAATATCGGCATAACGCCATTGATTTACCTGATAGTTATGAAATTATTTGAGCAATCCAAATAACGACCTTCTCTGAGTAAGACCTGTCACGAACTCATAAGCAAAGAAGTTGGACACTTGCCTTCGAAACCAATCAGCTATGAAGAGTTAGTGTGACAGACGGGCGTAGACTTTTACCTAATTTCCATCGTGATTGAAAGACTGTGGCGAGGAAAATAAAATGTTTGGCCGATTCGCATTGAATGAAAATCCAAAGAAGCTTGGCAAATTGTGGCAGCTGACCGACCACTTCGAATACCTGCCTTCCTAAAGCACTACCACATTATCTCGCATCTGTTCTATCACTGCTGATGCAGAAAAAACAGGCATCCCTATTCATCCTTGCCAATAAGCGCGTCAATTTTATTACTCAAGTCTTTGAGATTAAACGGCTTCGACATGTAATCATCCATTCCCGAACTAAGACAGCGCTCCTTTTCTCCTGCCATTGCATGAGCGGTTACCCCAATAATAGGCAGTCTTCTTTTCCCCCCATTCTTTTCTTCGTTTCGGAATAATTGAGTCGTCTCATATCCATTCAGTCCTGGCATCTGCACATCCATGAGCGCTGCATCATATTGTCGAGCTTTGATTTTTTTCAACGCCTCTGTTCCGTTTCTCGCAACGTCATAATCATACCCAAGGCTATCTAGAAATGCGCTAGCCACCATGATATTGGCCTCATGATCCTCTATGATGAGGATGCACGGTTTTTTACTTGAGATAGGGTCATGTAGGGTCGGCGTTATGAGAGCATTCTGATTGGCAAGATCCTCGGATGCGATACGAAGTTGCAGGCAAGCAGTGAACACCGAGCCAGCATTCAACTTACTCGTCACAGAAACCGTGCCTTCCATAGCGGTAACGAGGCTTTTCGTAATAGACAAACCCAGACCCGTGCCCCCGTATCGGCGATTAATGGACGTATCCGCTTGAACGAATTTTACAAAGATGAGGTCCAGCTTTTCCTCAGGAATACCGATACCAGTATCCGAAACGATAATGGAAATTTTAGAAAATCCAAGGTCGTCTCCCTCGTCATTCAAAATCTTTAAGGATACCTGCCCGTATTCAGTAAATTTGACGGCGTTACCACAGAGATTATTTAGTATCTGGCGCAGCCTCGTCGGATCACCACGGAAAATAAGCTTGTTTACACTTTCGAAGTCCGCGGTGAAGACAAGCCCTTTTTCCTTCGCCTGAACCGAAATTATGCTGACAACTTCTTCCACGAGTTTATAAAAGGAAAATGAAACGTCTTCGAGCTCCACGGTTCGAGCCTCAATCTTGGAAATATCGAGCAAGTCATTTATCAATGCAAGCAGTGAATCAGCTGAGGACTGAAGCGTTTTTATAAATTCCGTTTGTTTTGCCGTTAGAGGTAAACTCGTCGAAAGAATACTGGAAAGACCTATAACAGCATTCATCGGCGTCCTGATCTCGTGGCTCATTGTAGTTAAGAAGTCTGTTTTCGCCCTATTTGCTTCTTCCGCTTTTTTCTGTCCAAGCTTGACCTGATCATATAATCGGGCGTTATCAATACCCACGGCAGCTAAAGCAGCAATACCTTCTACCACCCGTACGTCGCGGTCCGCAAAAATGGCTTTATCCGGATGGCCAAAGAAAAGGCCTCCGATGACTGCGCCTCTCCGTGATACAACTGGCACAGCCAAATAACTTTTTACTGCCAGATGGCTCGCGGGCATTCCACCATGGGGTTTATTGTGTCCGTAGCGTGGATCAGCTGTAATATCGTCCGATATTATGGTGCCTTCCCCTTGGAAAGTAGGGTCGAATATTGCCGTTGCTCCAGGCATTCCCATATGGGAAAACGCTTCTTTTGGTGCTCCGGAAAGCGTATAGAGCAAAAACGCTTTTCCATCATCTTTAATGACATTATAAAAAAAAGCGCCGAAAGCAGCGCCCGTAACTTTTGTCGCTTCATCCGTTACCTGTTGGACCAATGATTTCATGTTAAGATTGGATGCTAGCACTGGTGCCAGGCGATTAAGCGTTTCCAGCGTTTCCTGCTCTTCGGCCAATTTTTTTTCAACTATAAGTGCTGAAAGTAATGCAGCCGTAGTTCTCTCACGCGCCCCCTCAGATTCTTCCAGAGCAATCTTCAGCCGCTCTTCAGAGTCCGCAAGTTCCTTTATTTTCATTCCGAACGCATCTTCCACACGTTTCCGCGCAGCTGCAATGCTTTTTACATTTTCAAGCACCGAAACGTATATTTGTTCATCCTCATCACTTAACATCTAGACACCTCCGATAATCTCACTTGCCAACAATGTGCCCCGAATACGCATCTCAATTTTAGCAAAGGCGGTATCTCGGCTTGTCGATGTGTCGTCACAAAAAGGAGAGAAGCCACAATCGTCCGTCGTGCCCAGTTGTTCAATTGGAATATACTTAGCAGCCTCAAGAATACTGTCCCTCACCTCTTCAGCAGCTTCAATCCGGGGATTTATAGGTGAAATTACTCCAACAAATATTGTCTGGTGAGGCTTGATATAGTTGCGAATAATATCGAGCACATAAGGGCGGTTTCGCTCGCCGGCTAATGATATATAAAAATTTCCAACATTTAACTCAAAAAGGCTAGGTAGCAGCTGGGCGTAATCGACGTCCGCGCTATGAGTGGAATCCTTGTCGCCGCCAGGACAGGTATGAATGCCTATCTTGCTTCTTTCTTCGGGAGAAAACCGAGCAAGCGCAAGATTATTGAGGTCAATAAAACCGGCCAGTAATTCGCCCGTCGGATCAACTTTCATAGCGAACCGACCCTCAGTAAAATCGATCTGAACTTTGGCAGCGCCCTTTGCAAAGCAACGACGTATCTCTGTCTCGTGTTCATTAAGCAGGTCTTCGATGAACCGCTCACGGGAATAATCGGGAATTGGGGTGGCTGGATACATAAGGCTTAAGGCAGAAGGAGCAATGACAGCCTGTTTGATCGGCACATGAGCGTATTGCATTGCCAAATCGAGGTAACGGTCAGCGTATCTTTTGTAATTAAAAGGGCCGCTGGTCAATCTTGGCATACGCCGTGTATGTCCTGCCTCAAAAGGAATTTTAAATCCATCTGGCGCAGTGTTCTTCAGACCATGAACGCAATAAGTCCAAAAATTATGATATTTCCTTTGTTCACCATCCGTAATCATTGGCGAACCGGTTGCTTCAAAACGCTCGATAGTGTCACGGACAGCCTCTTGATACAACAGTTCCAAAGCTGGATCGTCGCTTTCAGTTGTTTGAAGTGCTTCAACTAACTCGATAGGCCTGGGTATGCTTCCAATCGGTTCCGTTGGTATTTTCATATTTTTCGAATTCCTAGAAAAGGTATACAAATCTTCATCGCAATAATTGGCTAACTTTGAAGTAAGACTAACAAAGCCTATTGAACATTCTCTGTGCGATATGGTACATAGTGGATGATAAATAATGGTTCCTCTAGGAGGTAGCACCGGATAACTAGCCAATAGTTCACATTTCTTCAGTAAAGTCTTCTAATGACAAATAACAAATTAAGGAAGTTTTAATCTTGCAAATTGGTTTTACTGTTATTAGCATAGATAAAGATATTCGTCATATTGAGAGGTTCACCATGCCAGTGATCAAAGCACCGTACTTCCCTATTATCTACGTGCGTGGCTATGCCATGACGCGTGACGAGATTAACCAGACCACGGCCGACCCATTTTGCGGCTTCAACCTGGGCTCCACCGTCTATCGCGCCGTACCCGATAAGAATCAGAAGCCTCGAAAGTACGTTTTTGAATCCCCAGTTGTGCGCCTTGGCTCCGATTTTGGCTATAGTGACGTATATGAGGATGGCTACGACATCGTAGACCCAGAATGGGAAATGACTGCTGACGGCACACCGACCGACCATTTGCTCACAGGCCGCTCGATCGTGATCTACCGCTACTACGATCCGGCATCGACATTGCTAGGGGACAACCATACACCCAGCGTTGAAACTTTCGCCCAAGGCCTGGGAACCCTCGTGGCTCGTGTGCGCGAACTTGTGTGCAAAAACCCCGCCAACGGTATGGCACCGAAGGACTTTCGCTGCTACCTGGTTGCGCATTCGATGGGCGGCTTAGTTTGCCGAGCCTTTCTGCAGAACCCGGCCCTTGACCCCGGAAACATGTGTGCACACGTCGATAAGCTTTTCACCTATGCAACGCCGCATAACGGTATCGACCTGCTGGGAATCAACACGCCATCGTGGTTGACTGCCTTTGACATTGACAATTTTAACCGCCAAGACCGCATGACCGAGTATCTGAATCTGAAGAAAGCCTATGCTAAATACACACGGGTCGACTTGATGCCAGAGGATCGCTTTGCATCGCGCAAGGTATTCTGCATGGTCGGCACAAACCGCATGGATTACGACACAGCGGCAGGGCTGTCACGTACCTTTGTGGGCAACGGCAGTGACGGCTTAGTGCGTATTGCCAACGCCACCTTGATGGGTCTTAATGCCGACGGCTCAATCGGCGAGCCTTGTGCAAAAGCTTTCTCCTTCCGCTCTCATTCCGGGTATTTCGGCATCGTCAACAGTGAAGAGGCATTCCAAAACCTGACGCGCTTCTTGTTCGGGGACGTGCGTGTAGACCTGTGGCTCGACATTGAGGATATCCGCCTACCTATCGCGGTGCAGGCAGAGGCCGACGCCGGGCGTCGCGTCAATGCCCTCTATCAAATCGAAGTGCTAACTTCGCCGCGGGGCAAACTATGGTATCTGTCGCGGCGCACCGCTGAAGAGGATTCAGTAGCCTGCGTACCGCATGCCAATTGGAAGAAAGAAAAAGCGCAATATCTTTCCAGCGTTTTCCTGGCAAACCGTGCCAAAGTAAATCCGAAACGTCGCTCGCTTGCCTACAGCTTAACAATTGGTATTCGCGCCCCCGATTACGAAATCGAAAATCGCTTATGGATCAACGAGCATTACGAAGGTAGCTATCTGTTCCGCAATGCGCTCATTCTCGAAATGGTGCCTCCTCGCAATGAGAACGAAACTTGGAAGGTGAAGTATTCATGGCAAGGCGCCGGGATGGTGGCAGCGGAAACTGTGCTGGACGTAAAGCTCCTAGACAAAGGGAGGGTAGAGGTAGCAATACCGTTTGATAGTTACACGATGGATACAAATGGCATATATAAACTAGCATTCCCCGGCATCAAAGGAAGCCTGCGCTTTGTCATTTCGGCATGGAATGCGGAGCTAGAGATGGATGACTAGGTCCAGATAATATAAATCAGCATTTTCTTATTTAGAATTTTTGTAGCGCAAGCTATTCCACGTTTTCACCTCGCTAAACATGAAGTCCTGATCTAACAGTTACCGAATTTTTAGGGGGAATGTCAGATCAGATTGAGACTAGTTCATATAAATACGTGGTCTGCTTAGAGGGCCAATAATTGAAGTCATTTATATTTATTACATTAACAAGTTAAGGATGCTATTCCTTGATTTCTGATAAACGCATTTAAGTCTTATCCAATAATTTTCAGGCATCAATGGTTTAAATTCTTTAATCACCATTGTTTTAATTTTTCTGATAATGAGGTACATGAAAATTATAAGATGATCTTTATTAGGTATGTACCTCCAAACACAATAACGATTTATCGCCAACTCCCATAACTTAATTCTTGAGAAATATGGCAAGAGAATATTATCAGGATATGCGGGATTAACCGGATAAGGATGCTGTAATGTATTCCTATTCAAAAAAAAATTGTTGATTTGAACAGCGGGGTCATCCCCAAAATATTTTGAGAAATCCACCCAAGCATTTGGCCTCATATCTGCTTCAATAAAATATCTTTTTTGATCGTGATCTGATTGAATACAAGCAATGTTCACAAAACCATTTGCTCCAAGCGCCTTACCTAATAAATCTAATTCATCAAAAATCTCTTTTTGTAGATTTGCTATTTGTACATACGTTCTGAGTGCAGATGCGCCAAATTTGCCATTGACTCTCTCTATCCTCGAATAACTAAAATGTATCAACTTGCTTTCCTGATAAAAGCTACTCAAATCTAACTCAACTCCTTGAATCTTTTTTTGTAACAGAACAGGATATGTTTGTAATGTATTTAATAAAATTTCTACATCACCATTGTTCAAACATTCAAATACACCGAAACCTCCGCCAGAGACATCAATCTTGACGAGAACTGGATATCCTAAAGATTCAACGGATTTCTTTAGTTCGGATTTGTCTTTGGCGATGCGAAATTCTGGCGTAATAACTCCGAACTCTTGAAACACCTTAGAAAGCCCAATTTTAGAATAAATATGATGAAGATTTTTAATTGTCTGAATGGGTAGTAACTCTATTTTTTCTTCAACTGACAAATCTGAATTCAAGATTTTCTTTAATGTGTTGTCGTCACCAATAACAATTAATGAGTAATTATTTTTACTCTTTTCAGAAGCAACTCTAGCTATGTAATCAGGATTAGCTACAAATACAAAATTCCTTATAGATGGATGTTTTTTAAAGATATAGCTATTTGTTATAACGTCCACAGCAAAACCTGCCCTACTCAATAAAGTTGGCACCGCTATCATTAATTCAACATTTTCGCCCACTAGCAAGGCTTGGAAATTTTGCATTTTATTTTGTTCTAATTTTCTAAAGCTTTAAAGATAAACTGTACAAAGCCTTGCAGCAATAGGACTGTTAATTTACGGAGAGTTGTGTAATTCCTGCGGGATTGCGTCGGCCAAGACTTAGCTTCTAAAATTCATTATACGATTGCGGAAACGATTCTTGCTTTGATTTTGCATAATCTACCTAAAAGTACGATAACTATTCGATACCGATTTAGATACCGCATCAATGATGATTCCAATCATCAGTATCTAATACCACTCCGATGAAATTCTTGAAAAGCATATACGCCAAATAGATTTGTTTAGAATGCTCAGTGTGTAATTTAACCAATAATTTTTATGAACGGAGAGAAAATAAATTCTATTTTCGTAATCATGTTTGCGACGGCAGGCTTGATTAATTCAAACTATACACTAGCAGTAGATATGCCGGCAGAAGGCCAAGCTAAGTGTGGTACATGCCACGCCATCGACAAAAATATTTTTGGTCCGTCTTTTATGGCAATTTCTGAAAAATACAAGGGTGATAAAGACGCCGCGAACAAAATCGCTACTAGCATTACCATGGGTGGGTCGTTTGGCTGGTTATTTGGATCCATGCCGGCAAAAGGCTTGGGCGCAAATGATTCTGAAATCCAGTTTCTTTCAAAATTTATTGCTGATTTAGCAAAATAAGCTTGATCTATGCATTGTTACTAGTACCAAATGTAATGATTTTTATGTATATCAAGCCACGGTTAAATTTTACGGACCCTCTGGCTGAATCCATGAAGCATTGACTATCCAGTACTCTTTATAAACAAAGAAGCAGTTGCCAAACTGCGTTTATTGACCTCATGTGAGCTGAAGAAATAAATAGGTTAGGAACCGAGAATGCTCCCTATTCATAAAATTGTCCGTATCCACCCTCATTTGACTACTGCTGTACTTGCAGGCCTCGGTGTTGGGCTGACTCTTCCTTGGCAATGGAATCCTGTTACACGGGCATTAATTGGCTGGAATGTCACGATATGGTTTTATTTGTGTCTAATGGGATGGCTAATGACACGCGCAAGCCATATTAGAGTTCGTAAAATTGCCGAGCAAGAAGACAAAAGCGCGGTTGTTATTTTGGCCATTATGTCGATTGCTGCGATAGTTAGTATTGCTGCAATTATTCTAGAGTTGTCGTCCATCAAGAGCTTACCCTTCACTCATCGCTGGGCTCACTATGCCTTTACCTGGATTACCGTACTTGGCTCCTGGTGCCTCGTCCCAACCCTGTTCACATTCCATTATGCACGTATTTTTTATAGGTCGCCCATAGACCGACGGGCACTAAGTTTTCCAGATCAAGAAGAGAATCTTGACTACTGGGATTTCCTTTACTTCTCATTTACTATCGCGGTTGCCGCCCAAACATCAGATGTCACAATTATGTCGCATTTGATGCGGAAGACTGTGCTGGCGCAATCGATTCTCAGCTTTTTATTCAACGTCGCCATTCTTGGCCTGTCGATCAATATAGCGGCGAGCTTAGTAGGATCATAAGTCTAGACAGATAGCCCACCACTGCTATAAATCACTGCTGTCCAGAATAAAATTCCTCTTTGCCATAGCAAGGCTTATGCCGGGTAAGGACTTCTCTGCCGCAGTCGACCCAATCTATATGTTCCATCGTGCTCGTAGGTGCTTGCACTTTTATAGCCCAGCACTTAACTACACCTTATAGATTCGGCACAATTAAAGATAAAACTATCGAGCAAAACTCCACCGCGCCGCCCCCTCCGGCACTGCTTTCTGGCCTGCTCAAATGCCGCATATGTAACATATGTGGCTATGCCATGACACTAGTTACAGCAAAATGGGAGCCAATTCGGCAGCAAATTATAGTTACCGACTGCCTTCTATGTTTTTCAAAAAGTATTGACATGTAACTTCTCAGTCAATAGCCACTCATTGCACTTTAGTCGGATCTCTTCCCTACATTTCTATATTGTTGAGCTAACCCGACTGACTCAATTAAGTATTTTTTATTGTCCACAAATACTGTGGATAACAATGTGAGCAATTTCACTATAACTAGCCTAACTATTAATTTAATATACGGTTTTGCCCCGCCGCTCATTTCATAGGCATAAATTATTAACAATTAAAACAATCACTTAATTTTATCACTCAATTGCATTTTAAAAATGTTCCACATTACTGGGTACGTTAGTACCTTGTGAATAACCAGCATAATGTCAAGTACTTTTGTTAAACTTTATCCAAATTTATGCAAGCATCTTACCGTGAACAACATTGCATGGACTGCTCCCTACGAAAAGAATGACCTATTCCACGAAATAAAAATATGAGTTCGATAACGCACAGATAACTGTAATATAAAAATTTATGATCTATCTGTTTCCTACCTTTAGTAATACAACTGAAAATAATTTAACTATGCGTATTTGTATCTTAAGCATGTCCATTACTTTCGTTGAAAAATGGGAAACAATTTAAAAAATTATGCTAAATCACGAGGAACTGACAATGAAAAATCTAATGAATGTAATTGTTATAAGTGCCTTTGGATTAGGTGTCACACCTGCCTATTCTCAAGGATCAGAAGCCAGAAATATAAAAATTAACAATCATAATGAACACAATATCAACATGCTTCAATGTGCCAAAACTGCCATTAAGAAACATCCTGGCGCTGTAATCGAGGCGGAATTTGAAAAAAAGGACGATAAGTTTATATTCGAAGTTGAGGTACAAGGAAAAGACGGGAAAAATTGGGAAGTAATATGTGATGCCATTACTGGCGATGTTATAAAAGACGAGGAAGACAAGAAAGACAAAAAAGAAGGCGAAAAAGAAGAGAAAAAATAATACTTAAGAACGGACCACAGCTAATTAATACGCCACCCGACCTCTCCAGTTCAACTAGTACCAATTCATAGTATCGTTCAGTGCCAGTTCAGAGGAAATTATTCATGATTCATGGAATAAATTTACTTCCAAAAAGGCTTGTTCTTTTATTCGATAAGCTAAAAATCAGGTAGCGTATTGAAAAATCAGGGCGCACTTAAACTTGCGGTATTTATAACAATTTATAAAGATGTCCAAACAAAATTAGAAACTGTATTGAGTGCGGAAAGAAATGACAGACGGACTGTCCGTGCGATCCGGGGTGCCGGTCCCAGCATTGCCAATATCAGCTTCAGCGAGGTAGTAATTCAGCATGACACGTGCATTCGGTTTTACATACCAATTGACGCCTAATGTAATTGACTGTACTTGGCATTCCGAGGTACCCGTAGCACAAGGATTAGCAGTCAAGCTCTGATCTTTATTCTCTACGAAGTTATAACGTGCGGCGACTTCCACTGCACCCCATTTTCCAATTTTTTTTGGTTTGCTGAAAGCACCACGGTCCTTCTGATAAACCGTTTGTTCACCCGTTACAAACCAACTAGCCTGTAAGTAATAGGCCTGTAAATCAGAACCTTGCTGTGCACCAGCAACCAAATGCGTGTTATCGAGTTTCACGGTTGCGTATTCTGCTTGCAAAGTGACCGGTCCGATTGCATAGGCTGTTTCTACTGCAAAAATAGTCTCACTATTTTCGTAAGACAATTCCATGCCCATACCGGCAGTACCAAATGACTTTCTAATGCCGCGACGTCCGCCATAAATCGCAACCGGGTTCGCAGGAATCGATCCCGCGGCGGGATTGTCCACGCTGTATGAGAGACCCAGATGAAGAGTGTTACCTTCTTCAGAAATTGGCACCCAAAATACTCTACCACCATAAGTTAAACCTTTCAGGGGTAGTCCCACATGAGCCAGTTTCATGACATCCGCTGCATAGCCAAATTGGTTTGCAATGATCCCTTTATAACCCACACCCATCAGAAATTGCCGGGCGTTAAAAATACCAGTGGATGAAGTCGATGGACGTTCCATCATGGTAATTTCATTGGAGCTAGTTAGCTCTTCCATGCCACGATAGGGCTTAAATTGCCCGATCACAAGATCACCTCGTCCCAGTGTGGTTGAAACCCACATTTCACGTGTGCTATCAGGGTAAGTACCCGCTGAAAAATCATTCTCAAACTTATATTTCCAACCATAAAACTTGCCTGATAGCGTTAAGTAGGTACGGCGTAAATTGAAGCCGCTGCGATCTTCAATAGTTGGTAATTGACTACCAAACGCTGGGAATGCGGAATCAATATTATCCTTGTTGAACAGATGCGCATCCAAATGGACACGTCCACTTATTGCCATCTCAAAACGGCCTTCTTCCGTCTTAATTTCCAAACCGTCTTTAATTTTGCCAGGATCTGCATTAGCTGAAGTTATGCAAACTCCCAAAAACACCACCAATACAAGATATTTCATAACAATATGTATATTTATTTTCACAATTAAAATAAGCTAGGGAAGCGCTGATTAACTCGCGTTTCAGAATTTAACACATTTAAAAATCAATTGGTTACGCGCGAAATTCCGCGAAATTTTGAATTAATCAGCGTCTCCCTAGGGCTTGCTGGCATGATTTGGATAATAAAAATTAGCAATGGGCGGTAGGTCGAGAAGCTAAAAATAAATTCCTCACAATCATATAGTGCTGTATTTCCGAAATAACGCAAAAAAATCCAGATCACCACCAATCTGTATTACTTAATGTGGTCACAGTCCAGTGAGAATGTTTCTTCGTATCTTGCTTGCAGCTCTTGTAACGTGACTCACTCTCCTGAAGAGAAATAGCTGCCTGTTATCATACACACTTACCTCATTTATTATGAGAACAATTCTCATTATAAATCGCTCAAGATACTTAAAGAATAGTGAATTGAATGATGGCGCGCCCATACAAATCCATTAGGTGCTAACTGTAAAAGCCATCCTCAATTTTATTGTGTTTTCATGCACGGATCGTTGAATAAACATATCACTAAATCAAGCGATCCCCCACACAACATTTACAAACGCAGTCCTCTCAACTTGAATAGATTCGGCCCATATTGATAGATTGAACTTCAAGTTAATGTTTGGGTCGAAAAAGACTCGATACCAGAATGCTTAACCTAGCTGAGCTAACGGCAGTGAGCTAAGGTAAGTGCCCGTTATGCAGCCAAGAGGGTGGCACATCCCATACGCATGGACAGTTGTGATAAAGATTGCGCGCTTACTATTGAGCTGAAGAAGTAAGGTGCAGCGCATCATCTGTGATAAACGCCCCGAGCAGTTGAAAAGGGAGTGACTGTAGAGTCAGATAATTAAGTCACACTTTAAAAATATAACAATTCGGAGACGATAAAAATGACACCGCAATCCCTGCAGTACTACTTTCGGCACCTAAAAGATGACTTACCTGCGGGTATAGTAGTATTTTTAGTAGCGCTTCCACTATGTCTTGGCGTTGCTCTTGCATCAGGAGCGCCTTTATTCGCAGGATTGATAGCAGGAATGGTTGGTGGTCTGATACTCGCTTGGTTGAGCGGTTCACAACTTAGCATCTCAGGCCCTGCGGCTGGATTAACTGTAATTATTTATAATGCTATTGAAACATTAGGTAGCTTCCAGGGATTTTTAGTTGCAGTGGTTATTGCAGGTATCATGCAATTGATAGCTGGCTTTCTCAAAGCGGGGATTATTGGAGCTTTTTTTCCTTCCTCTGTTATCAAAGGAATGCTAGCTGCTATTGGCTTGATTCTTATAATCAAACAAATTCCTCATGCGACTGGATACAATGAAAATTTTGAAGGTCCTTTAGCCTATAAAAATGAAGATGTGCATGAGTTTTTTCTTCCGATATTTGATGCATTTAGTTCCATTTCACATGGCGTCATACTGATAACCACCGTTGCCTTACTTATACTATTAATTTGGGAAAGGCCATGGTTTAAAAACCAGAAATTTTTTAAACTAATTCCTGGTCCATTAGTCGCCGTAATATGGGGAGTTCTTTATAATTTAGCTGCTGAACGATGGGCGCCGGATTGGGCGGTCAGCGCAATTCACATCGTAAATGTTCCCGTATCAAATGATGTCAGCGAATTTTTGAATAATTTCACATTTCCAGATTACAGTTTTTGGACTAATCCTCAGGTTTACCTTATTGCAGCAACGCTAGCTATCATAGGTAGCCTCGAAACATTATTAAGTCTTGAGGCAGTAGATAAGCTGGATCCCTTAAAACGTACTTCACCGACTAACAGGGAACTGAAAGCACAAGGAGTTGGCAATATTATTAGTGGACTAATTGGGGGGCTTCCGATTACTGCTGTCATTGTGCGCAGTGCAAGCAATATTGCCGCTGGTGGTAAAACCCCGCTATCCTGTTTTATTCATGGCTTATGTATATTGCTTAGCGTAATGTTCTTCGCGAAATACATAAATTATGTCCCCCTGGGGTGCCTGTCGGCCATTTTGCTGCATATTGGCTTTAAACTGGCTAAGCCTAAGTTATTTAAAGAATTTTATCGGAAGGGCTTAAGTCAATTATTACCTTTTATTATTACAATAATTGCGATTTTAACCACCGATTTATTAATAGGCATGTCAATTGGTATGGTAGTTGGTTTATTTTTTGTAATAAAGGCAAATTATCGTGCGGCCATTACTCTAACTCAAGATAAATCGTTTTATATATTAACGTTTAACAAAGATGCTGGTTTTCTAAATAAATATCTATTAAGAAAGCTTCTTTCGCATGTTAAATCAAACAGTACGCTCACAATTGATGCCAGCAAATCCCAAATTATTGATCCTGATATTATCGAAACAATAGATGATTTTTTAATAACGGCTCCAAATCATAATATTTCCGTTGAAATTTATGATCTTTACGGCAAGGAAAATTTAAAGAGACATGAAGAGTTTATTATATTAAAAGACCACTATGATAAAAGCACTTCAGGTAGTAACCTGACTCTAAGGAATAAGATTATGGGACTATGAAATAAATTATGACGTCGAAGTAAAGTAACTTTCTGTTCTTGGCGACTCAGCTCTCAAAATATATTCTTAGTAAACATACCATGTTCGTTGAACGTGGTATGTTTACTTTAAAGCGTAATATTAGATTAACAATTAAATTGTCTCTAATTGACTACCAATAATTATGATTATATTTAATATGTTACGTATCGATAGTAAATAATGTCTTCGAAAAGAGACATTATTATAAGATAACCATATCTAATAATTTCGTAAGTACCTGCTTTGTATTCATTATATAAACTGGCATATATTTTGCTATTTATTAAAGCACTGGCATAAGGTCAGTTTTGAATTAACTTTTTAAAGGAAATAAATATAATGAAAAATTTAATGAATATGCTACTTTTTGCTTTGGTATCTATTGTTACTTTACCGTCATTTGCAAGCACTCCTCAGTCGGCAGCAGATTGCCAAAAAACCCATGCTGGTGATAAAGACAAAATCCAAGCTTGTATCGCCGGCTTGAAGAAATAGTTAAACGACCTCCGGCCAAGCCGGAGGTTTTTGATGTCCTGCTCAAAACAACAAATCATAAGCACTAGACAACAACAGCCATAGTGTCATGCAGTATTCTTAAAAAGCTTATTAAAGCTGCGAAATTTAAAGTGTGTTTTGAATATCAACGATAAACATGTGTTGCCTCTAGAAACCATTCTAATCAATTAAAGAAGCCTATTTCACCGACCTGTTGCAACCAAATGGCATTAGCGGGAGATTGAATCGGAATGATTTCCCAGATGAAGCATGGCAGGAAATATTTCAGCTGAACAACGAGCTTTGCTGGATGCGCCCGTCTGACTAAATTTAACGAGAATCACGGTTAATCAATGTCCAATAATTCCCACTTTCAGCATTAGAATATTTTTTGAATGTTTGCTGAAAATTACCGCGCCGTTTACTGAGAAAATGTCGAGGCTAATTAACAAATCAGCTATTTATATTTACACCACTGGCTCTCACAAGGAATACCATTCGGACGTCCATTTTCACTCCCGAACAGTTTCGCAGACAATATGTTGCTTCATCGCAAGAGGCCATTTGAGAGCAATGAACTCTACCATCACATCTGAAATTACTTGGATTGGCAATACTCGTTATAGGCTCATTTCGCTCTGGTAATAACTCTCTACCAACTTGCTATTTTTGTTGCTCATTAGCTTTCGCCAAGCTTTCTCTTTGAAATTTCGTGTAACCAGCCCATGCAATACCACCAATGATGAGTGTTCTAAAACCTTAGCAATTTATTTTGCTGCCCTTTACGTCCATAACTGCTTGCATATAGCATAACCTACGGTAGCCGCGCATTCCCATCTGACTCTCAATGCACAAAATACTGGCCACTCTGTGGGGCAGGTGTTGTAGATGCCTACAATACCTTGCTGGCAGTGAATGCATTCAAACCTTTTTTTCTAGTATATGAATACTACAATGTTGATCTGAATCATTTTTTTCGTACCGGATCAAGGTCTGAATCATTCTCAGTTCTGTCAGGTGGGGCTGGGCCTGGCTGGCGTGATACTAAGGGATATTTTCTAGCATGGAGACAGGCTTCTCAAGGCGCGGTGCCAGTATGCAGGTTTTATGGAACACCAGGAAAAGGGCCGAATTCACATTTTTATACCGCAGACCCAGGCGAGTGCAACCAGGTAAAAAATGATCCCGGCTGGACATATGAAGGAATCGCGTTTTACGTGAAATTGCCAGTAAATAATACCTGTCCGGGAGACACCATACCTATCTACCGTCTTTATAATAATCGATGGATGTATAACGACTCCAACCACCGCTTTACCACTGACACGACTGAAGTGAAAGCGATGGCTCTTAAGAACTGGGTATCAGAAGGTTTGGTTATGTGTGGTGCCGGCGGTTGATTCTAACTAGTTTCATAATTTTTTCGTGATGCTAGAGATTTTACCTTTTTTATAAATCAACTTTGGATACATGCTCCTCGAATTCTTTCCCGTCCTATGTGGTACCTACTTAGCAGGCACTTCCACTCGTTCGCCTGGGTTGAGATTTCTGCCCACCGTGGAGGTCGATAATGCAGAGCAAAGCTGCCAAAGCCCCCTAAAGGCTTTCATTTGATAACGTATTGGATACGTGCATCTAATGATTACCTTATATTACGGAAAAATCCTCCCTTCACGTTTCATGAGCACCTCATCTGACACACCGACCTCGGCTATACCGCTGAAATCGATATCGACATGGGACTTACCACCGAAACCAGAACCCGTTTTACTCTTCATAAAATTATCCAGTGCCAGCTTGTAGGCGGCATCTGGCAGGGGTATGTACTTCACTTCCTCTACCAAATTCGATGCTTGCTTGAGATAGAATTCGACAAACTCCTTGACCTCAGGTTTTTGTGCAGCTTTCGCGTTAACGTAGATGAAGATGGGGCGTGAAAGGGGTCGATAGGTACTGTCCTTAACCGTTTCCAAGCTGGGCAGCACTGGCGGCTTACCTTCCGCCGATCTAATGGGGACAGCTTTCAGTTTATTGATGTTTTCAGCGTAATATGCATAACCGACGTAGCCAATGGCATCCTTATCGCCAGAAACACCCTGTACCAGCAATTTATCGTCGTCAAACGCAGGGTAATCGAGACGACTGGACTTGGCCTTGCCCACAATAACTTCAGTGAAAAAATCGAAGGTACCTGAGTCAGAATCGGGACCAAATAATTTCAGGGGAGCATTTGGCCAGGCAGGATTAATCTGATTCCAATTAGTCATTTTGCCTTGCGCTATTGGCTCCCACATTTTCTTGAGCTCGGCCACGGTCATACTATTCACCCAATTATTTTGAGGGTTGACCACCACGGTCAGCGCATCGTAAGCCACAGGCAACTCAATATATTTAATGCCGTGCTTATTGCATTCTTTCATTTCTTCACTCAGGATCGGGCGAGAGGCGTTAGCGATATCAATCTCTCCACGGCAGAGCTTCTTGAATCCGCCACTGGTGCCGGAAATACCGACGGTCACTTTAATGGCGTCTTTTTTGCTTTTCTGGAACTCTTCTGTCACTGCCTCTGTAACAGGATAGACAGTGCTTGAGCCATCAATCTTGATGATCGCGACGGCGCCCGCAGTGGTTGGGGTGCTCATTAATATACTCAATGCAGCGGTCACACCCAGTACTTTAAGACTGTGCGATTTCAACATTTTTCTCTCCATTCGGTTAATTGGGTCACCACCACATGGCAGCGTCACTATATTAAGCTCCTAATGTTGCAGAATTGTGACATCTCTGATTCACCCAATACAAATTATTGATGAACTTGAGGTTTATGCAAAATTACCAATGAAATATTCATAAAATTTTCTATTTCATTGCATTATCCAGGTTGCCGATTAGTAAAAATGCACCTTCTTACGCCTCCGCATATCTCCATACCCTGCTCTTCGCCAATAAGGCGGGCTCACCCAAAACGCAGGGCAATAAGCGTTTAATTAAATATCTCCACAAGTTGGCATGTCATAAAACTGTCATCTTCATTCTTTAGAATGTTTGCACGACTCAAGAATAATCTTGAGCTGGTGAAGTTTTTATTTTTTCCTGGAGATAAAGAATGCAAGCATCCAAAAGCCATGCAGTTAAGCCAAACATTAAGAGCAGATTAAGACCCACCACATTATCAGTCGTCTTGCTGGCTCTGCTGGGTGGGACTGCGATTCCTGCACAGGCTCTCCAGCTGTATGTGGACACACAGACTCAACAAGTATTTACTTCACCTGGCATAAACAGAGTCAAGCTCAGCGAATTTGAAGAAGTAAATGAGGCCTTGGGCAAAGTCCCCCCTGAAGAACTTAAAACACTGGAAACCAGGCTTCGTCAAAAGAAAAAGAAGGAGGAGCTTAAAGCGGCTGAGGAACTGACAGCGTCTCTTGCACCCAAGAGCAACTGGGCCGACAAGATCAGCCTGCGTGGCTACGCCCAGTTACGTTACAACCAACCTATATCTGGAGATAACGTCAATCTAGCATCCCCCGCTGACAAATTTATCTCAGATAACCAGAATTTCGGAGTTCGACGCGCCCGCATAGTTCTCTCGGGCGACGTTAGCGACCATCTATACGTCTACATTCAACCGGAATTTAATTCCGGCCCAGACTCAGGAGATTCGCAGGGTGGAAAGCTTCAGATTCGAGATTTCTACTCCGATATTTCTTTCGACGATAAAAAGGAATACCGCATCCGTGCCGGTATCTCCAAAGTTCCTTACGGCTTTGAAATCCTGCAGTCGAGCCAGAACCGTTTGACTATGGATCGCGCCGATGCCGTCAACATTGCATCCCGTGACGAACGTGATATGGGTGCGACATTCTACTGGGCACCCGCGCACATCCGTGATCGCTTTAGAGATCTGGTGCGTAGTGGTCTCAAAGGTACGGGCGATTATGGCGTATTGGGACTGGGTATTTACAACGGTCAAGGTCTGAACCGTGCCGAACTCAATGATAACCTCCATACAGTGGCGCGTCTGACCTATCCGTTCAAGTTCGACAACGGCCAGTTTTTTGAGGCTGGCATATCAGCATTCACCGGAAAATATGTTCCAAAATCCAGCCAGATTACAGTCGGTGGTGTTAACGTCACTCCCTCATTTGATAGCAAAGGTTTACGGGACGAACGTGTGGGCATACATGCGGTGCTGTATCCCCAACCTTTTGGCTTGCAAACGGAATGGAACTGGGGCAATTCACCTCAATTGACCGCAGACGGCAAACGAATCGCGTCCACTAGTCTTAATGGCGGTTATATCCAAGCCATGTACAAACTGGATAATGCCCTTGGTAGCTGGATTCCCTACATAAAATGGCAGCGATACGATGGCTCCGAAAAATTCTCAACGAACGCACCTCACTCCCACTTGCGCGAAACAGAAGTCGGCGTTGAATGGCTACCAAGACCAGAACTAGAATTGACCTTAGCCTACGCTAATATGGACAGAACTAATATAAATACATTTGTTCCATCTTTAAATGGCTTCAGACAAGTTAAAGCCGATATGCTTCGCGCACAGTTGCAGTGGAATTTCTAAGGTAGGCTGAAAAATGAAGCCCGATGTTTCTGTAAAATACTAGGAGCTGGAGACTGAGATTGAACGGATACCCAGAGAGATTTACACACAGGAATTTTCAGGAGCAAGCAATGCACCAACATGAAGGGGGCGGGGTGACAATATCTGAAGCAGCCAAGTGCCTGTCATCGGCAAAAATCACCAAGGGGGCTGCTTAGCAGCTTACTTTGATTGTGCGAATTTAAAAATATGCGTGCGGTACCGCACAGATAACTTGGAGTAAACAGATTTAACATTTAACCGTTTCCTATTATTTGTATAATATGAGTACAAATAATTTAATGATGGTTACTTGCTAACTCTTAAGCCTGCTCTTACTTTTGGCTAAAAGCGGAGGGCGTTAATGTTAGTTCAGTCATCGCTTGAATCTCTATTCTTTGAATGAAAAATTAAAAAGGGGAGAATTACCATGCATGAGCTATTACATTTTTCTGAATCCAAAATTTGTAATACCAACAGTTTAAGTTGGACTATTGTAGAGCCACTGACTCTAAATCCAGAGCGTCGGATGGGCTGGGGAAAGTGTCATTGTGGTTGTGCAGATTTCGTGAAGCAATACGGTAACGATATCTGCAGCCGCTGCGGGCATGACTACAGTGAACATTCCTGACCTGGAAGTTCGTTTAATCATTGCTTAGCCGGTTATTACTTTTTCGGGTCGGAAAAGCCAGGATGTGCTGGCAGGCCACACTTCGAGTTATCGGAGTACGATGATCCTAAACAGCATAGACATTGGTCAATTAAACTCAGGCCCGCCCTACCCTGCCGCTATTGAATGTCCAATGAGCGATTTTTATTTTTACAGGTTGTTAAGACATAACTACACCTATGTACGGATGCCAAATTCACACCCAAAAATCCTCCAATAGTTACAACTATGCAAGCTTCTTAAAAACCATATTTTTTCTTCGTTTTTTAGATTGTTAATCTGCCCCCTAGATTTTAACAAGGACTCAGAAATACTTGGGCGCTATATTATTTGAATAGATTTGAACTCGCTATATTCCAGTAAGAATTCAAAATCGCAGTAACTGCACATTACAAGAAGAGCTTATAGCATTAATTTTTGACCTTGACGACATACGATATGCAGTACCGTTATCGTCAATTGACTCAACCTATTGCAGTCGACGCAGCCTGTTGCAGTCAATTATTGAGCTTACCAGTTAACACTACAGCTCCCATCGAGCGTTATAACTTACATACCGCCTAGTTATCCATCTTCTTGTGCGCTGAATCATCTGTCTTTTTGTGCCAAGCGTCGTCCATTTTCTTGCGCCCATCGTCCATCTTCTTATACCCAGCCTTCATTTCATCCAAGGTAACTTGGCCATTACCGTTGACATCCATTTCCTTAAATTTCTTTGCATGGAAAGCATTAAATTCATCCATAGTAACCATTCCATCGGAATTAGTATCCATGGCTTTAAACATTGTATCGTGCATTTTTCCAGAAGATGCATCAGCATCCGCGTGAGCTAACGTAGTGCCTATAGACCCGGCACGATTTATAAATGAATTTTTATTGGT
Source organism: Candidatus Nitrotoga arctica (assembly GCF_918378365.1). Lineage (NCBI taxonomy): Bacteria > Pseudomonadati > Pseudomonadota > Betaproteobacteria > Nitrosomonadales > Gallionellaceae > Candidatus Nitrotoga > Candidatus Nitrotoga arctica. The sequence continues at coordinate 1,940,235 of NZ_OU912926.1, forward strand.
TTTCGATGTCTATGGAGTATGGAAAAAGAAGATGCCCGCAAGCAGTCGCGAGAAGTACTGCATGAACGACGCAAGCAAGTTATTCGTATGCACCGCAAAGGTGTGGCGGTGATGGAGATCGTGGTGCAAACGGGACTGAGCTGGACGGCAGTCAATACGGCGCTGCGGTTGTATAAGGCTGAAGGTTCGGGGGCACTCAAGCCCGGCGTTCGGGGTAAAAAACCTGGCAGTGGACGCCGCTTGACGGTTAGCCAAGAGCTGGCGATTCAACAAACCATCTGCGACAGACGCCCCGAACAACTCAAGATGGATTTTGCGCTATGGAGCAGGCCCGCTGTGCGCCAGCACATTGAGCTGGCGCACGGTATCAAGCTGTCTATTCGGGCAGTAGGCAACTACTTGGCACGTTGGGGTTTTACACCACAAAAACCCATTAAAAAAGCATACGAGCAGCGGCCTGAAGCCGTCCAGGCTTGGCTTGATGAACAATATCCGGCCATTGAAGCCAGAGCAAAAACAGAAGGTGCGGAAATTCACTGGGGCGACGAGACGGCGCTAGTCAACACGGATGTCAGAGGCAGGAGCTATGCGCCGGTGGGCAAGACACCTGTGACGTTCGCAGTAGGCGGCACGCGCCACAAGCTATCGATGATTGCGACGGTAACCAATCAGGGTAAAACGCGCTGGATGATTATTGATGAGGCATTTAACTCCGACAAGCTCATTGAATTTCTGGAGGCGCTCATCAAGGATACAGACCGCAAGGTGTTTCTGATACTGGACAACTTGAGAGTTCATCACAGCAAACCTGTAAAGGCTTGGGCTGCCGAGAACGCACAGAAAATCGAGTTGTTCTACTTGCCCAGCTACAGCCCTGAACTCAACCCCGAAGAAAGACTGAATGCAGATCTCAAGCACGTCATCACTTCAAAGGTGCCAGTGCGCACCAAGGCAAAACTCAGAGCTGCTGCGACTGATCACATGATCATGCTTGAGCAAAACCCCGAACGCGTGCGCCGTTATTTCCGCGACCCAAAAGTCGCCTACGCGGCTTCATGAATAATTCGTGCCGGATCAATAATACGAAGCAAGATGTAATAGCGAGATAACTAAAAGTTTTTTTCACATTGCTGAGAGATCACGGCGGCAGCGATCATTGTGTCCACGACGTTATTGGTGGACACATGAACGGGACGGGACACATAGCTATCAGCTGGGTTGTGCCCCAGCCAGTGGTCCTCCGGCTTGGCCTTTATTAATGCACCAAGATAGGCAACAACCTTGCGGGGAGTGAATAAAAATGATGCAAAGCCTGCTCCCCATTTACACCATCACAGGAGTTTATCGATGCAAAGCGGCTTGGACATCCAGCGCTTTTTTAATGCTTTTTGCCAGATCGACTGCCTTGCCCTTGCCCCAGTAATGCAGGAACAGGTAGTGCGGCTGCACCTGCGTCATATGCTGGTGGATCGCTACGATATTAATACCTTGCGCCCGCATGGTTTTGAGTACCGGTTGTAGTTCATCTTCCAGTATTGCGAAATCGCCATCGACAACCGCTTCATCATCGGAGCCGGCAAATGCAGCCCAAGTATTAACACCCATTTGATTGGCCACAACGATGTCATGCATTTTGGCTTCACGACCAATTACGACTTTGAACATCCCGTTGTTTGCCTGTCCCTTCATGCCAAATACCGCTTCCAAAGAAGCGGGGGTGATCTTATTGTCACTCGCGATTGCGCCCAGAAATGCTGTGGCGGGCGCAGGATGAGCAGCACGAATTTCGGCAATCTTGTCATAGACTTTCTTTACGCCGGTTGCCAGCTGATCGGCGCTGCCCATGCCGCTGATATGCATGAAGTAGACCTTGGGTTGATCGAAGAAGAAATGATTATGGAGCGCGGTAACTTCAAGACCGGCATTCAAGGCGGTGCTCATGGCCGGATTGACTTCATCCTCGAACACAACCGTATCGCCCATCATCATTGCTTGTCCATTATGGGTCGGGGTAAAGGCAGCCCATGACGTGAGACCCATAAAGGTCGGCATAGACCATTTATCAACCTGGATTTTTACGTCGCTGCGCGGCTTGGATACCTTGAAAACATTTTCTTCCTTGGAAAAAATTCCTTTGAGGCCGGTCAACTGCTCAATCTTTGCGGTATCCAAAACGCTCACTGAATCCGCTGCATGGGCCGTAGCCAAATTGAGGGCGAGTGCTGCCGCAACAATGAAGCGTCTACAGAAAATGAAACGTAACATGGGAATCTCCTTGTATTGTGTTAGGGAAGCGGGAAAAATTAGCGCATTACAGGGGCCAGTTGTGCGTTTCCTTCTGACAGTGCCTGCACCAAGCGTAGAGCGCGTCGTACATCACCATGCCGTGTTTGAGCATCTCGTGGTCGTCACTGAAGTTTTGCGACAGACCGAGCGACAGGGCATAGAGTCCTGACGACTGCGGCGTGAGATCGAGCCGCGAGGTGTCCGCGCCGCGCACGATGACGGCCAATTGCTGCAAGGCGTCATTTTCGAGCTTATACTTCTTCAGGAAGGCGTCGAAGCTGCAGAGCTCGCCGTCATGTGTTAGCTCGACGCCCGGTATGTCGTAGGGGATCGCGCCGGTATCTTCTGCAATGCGCAGAACATCGCCAGCGGGTACATACAAAAATTCCGGCTCTTTATCGATAAATTTCGCAATCAACCATGGGCAAGCGATACGGTCAATCTTCGGGTGTTCACGAGTAATCCACTTCATAATTCACCTCACAGAATTAAGGTTTTCAGGATCAGACCGACCGCCGCACAGGCGGCGATCACCTCGATGACATTCCGCTTAAAGCGGAACAAAGCAACGGCTGCTGCCAGCGCGATGACCGCAGAGATCCAGTCGAAGGTTCCGGCAAATCCTTGCGGCCACAGTACGTGGTAGAGGAAAAACAGCGCCAGATTGAGAATCACGCCTACCACGGCGGCAGTGATAGCCGTCAATGGCGCCGTGAATTTGAGGTCGCCGTGCGTGGATTCGACCAAAGGGCCACCCGCCAGGATGAACAGAAATGAGTGCAGGAAAGTGAACCACGTCACCAGCGTGGCCGCCACTGCTCCGGCGAGGAACAGGGAGTCCGGACCGAACAACACTTTCACGTAACCGCCGACAAAGCCGACGAAGGCCACCACCATGATGAGCGGCCCTGGTGTCGTTTCACCGAGCGCCAAACCGTCAATCATCTGCGTGGGCGTGAGCCAGCCATAGTTTTCCACCGCTCCCTGATATACATAAGGCAACACGGCATAGGCTCCGCCAAAGGTCAGCAATGCGGCCTTGGTAAAGAACCAGCCCATTTGCGTGAATGTGTGATGCCAGCCGTATATGGCATTCAGCAAGCCCATCGGCACAGCCCACAGTAAACCACCAACGACGGCCATCTTGACCAGCTTGCCCCACCTGAAGTGGGCGTGCTCAGGCGTTGGCGTATCATCATCGATCAGCGCTGGACCAAAGGATTTATCGGCCTTGCCATGGCCGCCACCTGCCTTGAACTTGTCCGGTGCGATGCGGCCTCCAAGGTAGCCGATGATGGCCGCCGCTGCCACGATTGCAGGGAACGGCACATTAAGGGCAAAGATCGCAACGAAGGACGCAGCGGCAATTCCCCAAAGCACATTGTTCTTGAGCACTCGCGAGCCGATGCGATATGTCGCTTGGGCCACGATGGCCGTTACAGCGGGCTTGACGCCATAGAAGAGCCCCGCGACCAATGGCAAGTTACCAAAGGCAATATAGACCCACGACAGCGCAATCAGGATCAGCAGCGAAGGGAGCACGAACAGAGCCCCAGCGACGATACCACCCCACGTGCGATGCATCAGCCAGCCGATGTAGGTGGCGAGCTGCTGCGCTTCCGGGCCGGGCAAGAGCATGCAGTAATTCAGCGCGTGCAAGAAACGCCGCTCGGAAATCCAACGTCGGTTCACGACCAGTTCTTGGTGCATGAGGGATATTTGTCCAGCCGGGCCACCGAAGCTAATGAAACCGAGCTTGAACCAAAAGGCAAAGGCTTGCCGGAAACTCACCGGCTGAGGTTGAGCATTGGTGCAATCGATGGCGCGTGCATCAGGTTGATTCATGGGTTGGTACTCCTTTGCCGAAGGCGGTGAACAAACCATCGAAAACGCCGCTCACGCTCGCCAACAATTGATCATCGTCGAGGATGGCTTCACGCAACCCGGCAAGCACGCTCTCCACACCGGCAGCTTCGGGTTGCTGAACGCCCCCGACATCAAGATAATGCACCAACGCGCTCAGGCGCTTGAGGGCTGGACACTCCAAATCAAAGCTCACCATCAACACTTCGAAGGTGACGCGATTGCTAACGTGGCTGAATGTCGCACCATCGAAGTCGAAGCCCAGAGCATTACCAGGGCAATCGGCCGGGGACGCCAGCCAGAGCAGTTGAGCTTGTGAATCAATGAAACGTCGAATCAGCCAAGCGCTGGCTAACCGATCAACCCAGGGGCGACGGCGTGTTGCCCAGATACGGCCTTGATAATCGGCCACTTGTAGACGCGTAATTGCGCCTTGGACCGGATGCGGTTCGTCTGGTGCCAGCACTCTAACAGTAGCCAGCTCAAGATCCTGTAGCGCGGCATCTGCCTGTCTTTGAGCCTCGCCGGGAAAGAAATCAATCTCGGCGAGGCTAGTAAAGGTCTTACGGAGCTTGCGAGCTTGTTTGAACGACTCTTGTGCGGTGTCGGCAGATAGTGCGTCATGCGCCTGTGCTATATCGGACAACAACACCGCGAAGTCCTCGCTGCGATCGAATAGGTGAACGAAGTTTGCATCAATCGGTTCTTCAATGCGCAGCACGAGTGCGGTTCCGTCACCAGCTCGCACGTCAGCGGCGATGACTTCCAATGTGGCATGGCATGGAGTGCGATCCGGCAGCAAATAGACACCATCACGCAACACTATAGCGCCGGAGGCTTTAAGTGCGCGCCACGCCCTCATCCGAATCGTAGCGTTCTCGGTAGGAAGGCTGGTGATAAATAAGAGCCAGTTATTCATGCAGCGAATGCTACATATTTGTAGATATCATTGCAAATTATTTTTTAGGTATGATTCTCCACCCGCCGAATTGGGACTGTTTCCTTCGGATAGGAAGAAAAAACCCCAACCGAAAACAGTTGGGGTTTGAGTGTTATTGGTGTGTGGAAACCGTCGTCTCGCCAATACAGTGGTAGTTAACAATTCATAGATTAACCCCCATACGGCGCAGCAATGGCAGCAAAGCGATGTAACAGCCAGCAGTTGTTGCCATAGACAAACCAAGACTGACCCAGAAGCTCAAACCATGCTTAAGCAGGAACGGAAGCAACAAAAACAGAAGAAGAGAAGGAAGGACAAGCCAGAAAATTTGGCTGGAGAGCTCGGCAATTCGCTCGGGAGGGGACGCATCCATGTGAAGCCAAATAAACGCAAGTAATGATGTAAGCGGAAGAGAGGCCACCAAGGCTGCAAATCCGGTAGACCGCTTGGCGATTTCAGAGATGGCAACGATAAGAAGTGCCGAGATGATGACCTTGAGTGCATAGTAAAGCATAGGGTTAGGAACCTAAGAGTTAAGGCCTCGACGCTTGCGTACAGGCATTTTTAAAATGTTATAACGCGCATATTGCCATTGTATAGTATTGATATGCAATGATTTTTATTTTCCGCCGTTTCATGTCATTCCCAAAAAAAGACGCTACCCTTGTACGCCATCTTTTTCAATAACAATATCACGCTTCACCCCGTAAGTTGGAGTTCAGAGACTGTCGCTTGAAAATCGAAAAATTGCGACGTGGCGATGAAATTGTAGCAGCACAAAATTTGTGCAACATTCTAATTAATATATTATCTACAAGCCCGGGTAGCACAGCGCGCTAGGGTTATAGCCATTGCAACTGAAGGACTAAAAAGGTCTCTCTCTCACGCTATGTCGTAAGAGTCGTGAGTGAGATTGACCGTTTGTATTTTCACGGGTAGCATAGCCGCCTTCGTTGTTTTGAAAGGCTCAGTTAAAATGCAACGCAAATTCATTGTCGGAAATTGGAAGATGAATGGGGCGCTGACCAAGAATGAAGCTTTGTTGAAAGAGGTAGCAAATGGCGTAGCGCAAATGTCGGGGGTAGATTGCGCAGTGTGTGTGCCTTTCCCCTATCTTGCACAAACGCAATCATTGCTGCATGACACTCCCATAAAATGGGGTGCGCAGAATGTCCATCAAGCAAATAAGGGAGCCTACACTGGCGAGGTGGGGGTTTCCATGTTACGTGATTTTGGCTGCGATTATGTGATCGTTGGGCATTCCGAACGGCGCAGCCTGTACGGTGAAAGTAGTCAGCTGGTAGCGGAAAAATTCGCTGCGGTTCAAAAGGCAGAGTTGTCGCCCATCCTTTGTGTTGGCGAAACTTTGGAGCAGCGTGAAGCCGGTACGACAGAGGCAGTGGTAACGGAACAGCTAGCCGAAGTTATCAAGTTGCGAGGCATACAGTCGTTCCGTACTGCGGTCATTGCCTATGAGCCGGTCTGGGCTATCGGTACTGGCAAGACTGCTTCGCCAGAACAGGCACAAGAGGTACATGCTTTTATACGTAAACGTATCGCCGGTTTTGATGAGGAATTTGGTCAAGCTTTGTGTATACTTTATGGCGGTAGTGTTAATGCCTCTAACGCAGCCGAACTGTTCGCCATGCCGGACATTAATGGTGGGCTGATCGGTGGCGCATCGTTGGTTGCTGAAGATTTCTTGGCTATTTGCAACGCTGGGCAAAAATAAATTCGATCTTTTGGAGTAGTACGTGGAAATTTTCGTTTGGGTTATACATGTAATAACTGCAATAGTGCTGGTTGGTCTGGTGCTGATGCAGCATGGCAAAGGGGCGGATATGGGAGCTGCCTTTGGCACGGGTTCAGCTGGGAGTGTGTTTGGCTCGAGTGGCTCAGCCAATTTTTTAAGTCGTAGTACGGCAGTGGCTACGGGGATATTTTTTATTACCAGCATGTCGCTAACTTATATTTATGCTAACCCATCGCAATCTCATGGTGTAATGGACAAGCATGAAGTATCAAAGGCGGCACAGACGCCAGCGGCACCCGCTTCAACACCTGGCGATGCAACGGGTTCGAAGTCGCAAGAAATACCAAAATAAAATAATAAAATTACGCCGATGTGGTGAAATTGGTAGACACGCTAGCTTGAGGGGCTAGTGGCGAAAGCTGTAGCAGTTCGAGTCTGCTCATCGGCACCAAATATTTAAGCCAAAGTTTTCTGGGCTCTGGTTAATTAAACTAGAAATGCATTCCGTGCGTCAGATTAGCAAGACGCCAAATGGATGAGGGGGAGGCTCAGATGTTGGAAAATTATTTTCCGATCTTGTTGTTCATATTCGTTGGACTGGCGATGGGCGTGGCGCCGCTGCTGTTAGGCTGGCTAGCTGCGCCTAATCGCCCGGACAATGCAAAGCTCTCACCTTATGAGTGCGGCTTTGGCGCTTTTGAAGACGCGCGGATGAAATTCGACGTGCGTTATTACCTCGTTGCCATCTTATTTATCTTGTTCGATCTAGAAATCGCATTCCTATTTCCTTGGGCGGTGGTGCTGAAGGAAATCGGCTTGTTTGGGTATATTTCTATGTTAATTTTCTTGGCTATCCTCGTGGTCGGATTTATTTACGAGTGGAAAAGGGGAGCTTTGGAATGGGAATAGAAGGCGTTCTGGAAAAAGGCATCATTACCACATCATTGGACGTATTAATTAATTATGCTCGCACGGGTTCGCTGTGGCCAATGACTTTTGGCTTGGCATGCTGCGCGGTAGAAATGATGCAGGCGGGCGCTTCGCGTTATGATCTTGATCGCTTTGGCATAACGTTTCGTCCCAGCCCGCGCCAGTCAGACGTGATGGTAGTAGCTGGCACACTGTGCAACAAGATGGCGCCGGCGCTACGCAAAGTGTATGACCAAATGGCTGAACCGCGCTGGGTAATCTCGATGGGATCCTGCGCTAATGGCGGCGGCTACTACCATTATTCCTATTCGGTCGTCCGAGGTTGTGACCGCATCGTGCCAGTGGATGTGTACGTGCCAGGTTGCCCGCCAACTGCTGAGGCACTGTTGTATGGCATTATTCAATTGCAAAACAAAATTAAACGAACGAATACAATTGCGCGCTAAATTTATGTGCAATATTCATGATAGAAAACTCAATGCTGTTGATCTCCGTTCAAATGAGAGCGATGTCTGTCATCTGAAGTGCACGGACATATCATGCTTTGATCTACGTGACTTGTTCGTCAACTCAAAAAATGCCATCGTAAAATTGATTCACACGACACCGGTGTAAAACATGGCCTCTAATTTAACCCTCCTGACTACTAACTTAACCACGATTTTCGCTAATCAAATAGTGAGCTTGGAAAATACGCTGGGCGAGTTGACCCTAGTCGTGAGGGACGTTGACATGCTGGAGGTGCTGACGCGCTTGCGCGACGATCCCGCTTTGCGTTTTGAACAGATGATGGATCTGTGCGGAGTAGATTACTTTACTTATGGAAGTGACATTTGTGAAGGCGGTGCCTATCTCAAATCTGATATTGCTCCTGATGCTTATCCTTCTCGATTTGCCGTGGTCTACCATCTGTTGTCGTTGACCCATAATATCCGCTTACGCGTGCGCGTCTTTGCTGAAGACGATGATCTGCCAATCCTGAGTTCCGTAGTAAACATTTGGCCGTGTGCCAACTGGTATGAGCGCGAGGCATTCGATTTGTATGGAATTGTGTTTACTGATCATCCTGATTTACGTCGCCTGCTCACTGATTACGGTTTTGTTGGCAACCCTTTCCGCAAGGATTTTCCATTATCAGGCCATGTCGAGATGCGCTACGACCCTGAGCAGCAGCGCGTGATTTATCAACCGGTGTCGATTGAACCCCGTGAACTCGTTCCCCGCATCATTCGTGAAGAACATTACGGGGGTTTGAAATGAAAGCCAGAACCTTGAACGACGTAGGCACGGGCACGCAGATAACGACTTTCCCCGGGATTTTGCACTCCTCTTCTTTTTTGGGCAACAGGGGCGAAGGCTTTTATCATGGCTGAAATAAAAAATTATACCATGAACTTTGGGCCGCAGCACCCATCCGCACACGGTGTGTTGCGCTTGGTTCTGGAACTGGACGGTGAAGTAATTGAGCGTGCTGATCCGCATATCGGCTTGCTTCATCGCGGTACTGAGAAACTGGCTGAGCATAAGACGTATCTGCAATCGCTGCCTTATATGGATCGCCTCGACTACGTGTCGATGATGTGCAACGAACATGCTTATGTCATGGCCATCGAAAAACTGCTTGCTCTCGAAGTGCCACTGAGAGCGCAGTATATTCGGGTAATGTTCGACGAAATTACCCGAGTAATGAATCATCTGCTGTGGCTGGGAGCACATGCACTGGATATTGGTGCAATGACCGTATTTTTATATGCTTTCCGTGAGCGCGAAGACCTGATGGACGTATACGAGGCGGTATCTGGCGCACGGTTGCATGCAGCCTATTACCGTCCAGGCGGAGTGTATCGAGATTTGCCTGATTCAATGCCCTTATATCAGGCATCCAAGATTCACAATGCCAAGGCTGTAAAGAAGATGAACGAGAACCGTGAAGGTTCCTTGCTTGATTTTATGGAAGACTTTACCAATCGTTTTCCCACCTGCGTTGATGAATACGAGACTTTGCTGACTGACAACCGAATCTGGAAACAACGTACCGTCGGCATCGGTGTGGTTACTCCGGAACGCGCGCTCGCGCTCGGCTTTAGCGGCCCCATGCTACGCGGTTCCGGTATTGTTTGGGACTTGCGCAAGAAACAACCTTACGAAGTATATAACCGCCTCGATTTCGATATTCCTGTGGGAGTCGAAGGTGATTGCTATGACCGTTATCTGGTGCGTGTGGAAGAGATGCGCCAGTCAAACCGTATTATCAAGCAATGCATCAGCTGGTTACGTCAGAACCCCGGTCCGGTGATAGTAAATAATTTCAAAGTTGCGCCTCCCAAACGCGAATCGATGAAACAGAATATGGAAGAGTTGATCCACCATTTCAAGCTATTTACTGAGGGTATGCATGTTCCGTCCGGCGAGGCTTATGCGGCAGTAGAACATCCTAAAGGTGAGTTTGGTATATACATAATTTCCGATGGGGCGAACAAGCCTTATCGCCTGAAAATTCGTGCCCCCGGTTTTGCCCATATCGCTGCGCTGGATGAAATGGCGCGTGGTCACATGATTGCGGATGTAGTAGCGATTATTGGTACGCAAGATATAGTTTTTGGAGAAGTTGACCGCTGATGAATACCTTTAATAATTCTGAATTCGTCATTCCCGTGAACGTCCAATCAAAAAGCCAAATCCTCGCTTTTATTGTGACAACAGCATTTTTAGAGGTTCTTTGATGCTATCCGAGCAAGTTCGAGCAAAAACAGATCGTGAGCTGAAGAAGTATCCGCCCGACCGGAAGCAGTCTGCAGTTATGTCTGCATTGCGTTTCGTGCAAGATGAAAAGGGCTGGATAAACACCGAGGACATGGCCGATGTTGCGGCCTATCTCGACATGCCTCAGATGAGTGTGTATGAGGTGGCGACTTTCTATAACATGTATAACCTGAAGCCCATGGGACAGCACACCCTCACAGTGTGTACTAATCTGTCCTGCCAGTTAGTGGGCGCCATGGAAACGTTAAATTATATCAAGAACAAGCTCGGAATCGGAGTGGGCGAAGTGACAGCTGACGGTAAGTTCGGTCTGCGTGAAGGCGAATGCCAGAACGTGTGTGATGAGGCACCGCTACTTATGATCAACAACAAAAAGACGTGTGGTCATCTCACTAAAGAAAAGATCGATCAAATTTTGGCGGAATTGGAGAAGGAATGAGCACACCCATTCTTCTTAATACTATGCATTTCGACCAGCCATGGACGCTGGAAAACTACCTCAAAGTGGGTGGCTACCAAGCGCTGCGTAAAATATTGGCAGAAAAAATGACGCCTGAATCTATCATCGCCGAAGTCAAGAATTCCGGCCTGCGGGGTCGCGGCGGTGCTGGTTTTCCTACTGGCCTGAAATGGAGCTTTATGCCGCGGAATTACCAGGGCGATAAATATCTGGTATGCAATTCTGATGAGGGCGAACCGGGTACCTTCAAGGACAGAGACATTCTGCGCTACAACCCGCACATTCTCATCGAAGGCATGGCAATCGCCGCCTATGCCATGGGAGTCAAGGTAGGTTACAACTATGTGCACGGCGAGATTTTCGAGGCCTATGAACGCATGGAGGCGGCTGGTGAAGAAGCGCGTGCGGCGGGCTATCTGGGTAACAATATACTTGGCAGCGATTTCAGTTTCGAGCTACATAATCATCTGGGCTATGGTGCTTACATTTGTGGCGAAGAAACTGCATTGCTCGAATCACTCGAAGGGAAAAAAGGTCAGCCGCGTTTCAAGCCACCGTTTCCGGCGAGTTTTGGTTTATATGGCAAGCCGACTACCATAAACAACACCGAGACCTTCGCCACCATTCCTTACATTATTAATAATGGCGGACAAAAATTCCTTGAGTTGGGCAGGCCGAACAATGGCGGAATTAAATTGTTTTCCATTTCCGGTCACGTTAACAGGCCAGGAAATTTTGAGGTTCCGCTCGGAACGCCGTTCAAAACATTGCTGGAAATGGCCGGGGGAATGCGCGGCGACCGTAAGTTAAAGGCCTGTATTCCCGGTGGATCTTCCATGCCAGTTTTACCTGGCGAGATTATGATGGATCTCGACATGGACTATGATTCAGTCGCCAAGGCGGGCTCTATGCTAGGCACAGGTGCGATTATCATCATGGACGACACTACCTGCATGGTGCGAGCACTGGAGCGCCTGTCCTATTTTTATTTTGAAGAGTCATGTGGCCAATGCACGCCCTGCCGTGAAGGCACTGGCTGGTTATACCGGATCATACACCGTATCGAAAAAGGGGAAGGACGTCCGGAAGATCTTAATCTTTTGCTTGACCTGTGCGAAAACATTGCCGGCCGCACTATTTGCGCGCTTGGCGATGCCGCCGCATGGCCAGTGCAGGGCTTCCTTAAGCATTTCCGTAGCGAGTTTGAATATCACATCGAACACAAACGTTGTTTGGTGCAAGACTGACGGTTAGGTGAGCAATGATCAACATTGAAATTGACGGCAAGCACATTGAAGTCGAAAACGGATGCTCTGTGATCGATGCGGCGGATCGGTTGGGTATTTATATTCCCCACTTTTGTTACCACAAGAAATTATCCATCGCAGCTAATTGCCGCATGTGTTTAGTGCAGATCGAAAAGGCGCCTAAGCCGCTGCCCGCTTGTGCCACGCCAGTGGCCGAAGGCATGAAAGTTTTTACTGCCTCCGAGCAAGCTGTGAAAGCGCAAAAAGGTGTAATGGAATTCTTACTGATTAATCACCCATTGGACTGCCCGATATGTGATCAGGGCGGGGAATGCGAGTTACAGGATCTAGCGGTCGGCTATGGTGGCAGCGCCTCGCGTTACAACGAAGAGAAACGCGTCGTGTTGCACAAGGACATCGGCCCCTTGGTAGCTGCCGAAGAAATGAGTCGCTGTATAAACTGTACCCGTTGCGTGCGTTTCGGCATCGAAATTGGTGGCGCGATGGAACTGGGACAAGCTTTCCGTGGTGAAAATGCGGAAATTATGGCTTTCGTGTCCGATACGGTAGATTCCGAACTGTCCGGCAATATGATAGACCTCTGTCCGGTCGGTGCGCTCACCAGCAAACCATTCCGCTATAGTGCCCGCACTTGGGAGCTATCGCGCCGTAAATCTATTAGTCCGCATGATAGTTTAGGTTCCAACCTGGCGGTGCAGGTCAAAAACAACCGCGTGATGCGTGTGCTGCCAATTGAGAATGAAGATGTCAATGAGTGCTGGCTGTCCGATAAAGATCGCTTTAGCTACGAAGGGTTGAACTCAGCTGAACGTCTTACCAAGCCGATGATCAAGCAGGGCGGGAAATGGCTGGAAGTAGAGTGGCAAGTTGCGCTGGAGTATGTGGCTAACGGGCTGCGCCAAATTGCGCATGAGGCGGGCGGGGAATGCATAGGCGCGTTAGCTACGCCACATTCCACACTGGAAGAGCTCTATTTATTGCAGAAACTGGTGCGCGGCTTAGGCAGCCATAACGTGGATTTCCGTCTGCGACAGTCTGATTTTGACGCCGACAGCAAGCAGACCGGTGTACCTTGGCTAGGTATGGCAGTGGCAGATATTAATCATGTTGACCGCTTCCTGCTAGTGGGCAGTTTCTTGCGCAAAGACCATCCGCTTCTGGCGTCACGCGTGCGTCAGGCAACGAAGAAGGGCGCGCAAGTTAATCTGATACATGCTGCCGATGACGATCTGCTGATGCCAATCGCCAACAAGGAGATAGTTCCACCGACCGAAATGACTACGGTATTGGCGCAAGTGTTGAAGGCGCTAGCCATAGCCAAGCAGGCGACTCTGGATACTAGCGTGCAGCAGGTCATACAGTCTGTAACGCCATCAGCCATCGCGCAGGCAATGGCTGATAGTCTTGCCAGCGGTGAGCGTGTTGCCGTTTTGCTCGGCAACTTCGCGCAGCAGCATCCACAAGCGTCACAACTGCAACTGCTGGCACAGCACATTGCCGCGCTCTGCGGAGCAACATTTGGCTTCTTCGGCGAAGCAGCCAACAGTGTGGGTGGGTATTTGGCGCAAGCGGTGCCTTTCGCCGGTGCTGCACATGGCATGAATGCCTCCGCGATGCTAGCTGCGCCGCGCAAGGCTTATATCTTGCTCAATGTAGAAGCAGAACTGGATACGCAGAACCCGCAGCAGGCATTAGCTGCGATGGATGCCGCAGACATGGTTGTGGCATTGAGCGCTTACAAACACCATGCTGTCGAGTACGCCGATGTGTTGTTGCCGATTGCTCCATTTACGGAAACCTCTGGGACTTTTGTCAGTTCCGAAGGGCGTGCGCAAAGCTTCAAGGGCACAGTTCAGCCCTTAGGCGAGGCACGTCCAGCATGGAAGGTGCTCCGCGTCTTGGGAAACCTGCTTAATATATCTGATTTTGATTACAACAATAGCGAAGCAGTTCGCGATGAAGTTCTAAGCGGCACAGACGTGTCTGCCAAACTTGGCAACGTCTTGCATGGTATGTCGGCGCAAGCTACAACTTGGAATATCGCTGGGTTACAGCGCGTCAGCGATGTGCCGATCTATGCCACTGACGCCATTGTTCGCCGCGCCGCTTCACTACAAAAAACCCGAGATGCCGCCATTCCGCATGCGCTGATGCATAGCGTGGAACTGGAAAAGCTCAACCTACGATCCGGGGAGATGGTCAAGTTAACGCAAGGGCATGGCAGTACGCGGCTATCTATAATCGCAGATGACAGTTTGCCGCATGGCGTTGTGCGCGTGGCTGCGGGCCATGCCGTAACGGCAGAACTGGGCGCAATGTTTGGAGCTATTATGGTGGATCGCGCATGACAGAACTGCTGCAGTACTTGCAAAATCTGCTTGGTGTCGCTTGGCTTCCGCTCTGGACATTGGTCAAAATTCTGGTCATCGTTGTGCCTATCATGCTAACTGTGGCATATCTGACTCTGGCAGAACGCAAGGTGATTGGCTATATGCAGGTACGCATCGGTCCTAATCGGGTCGGTTATTTTGGGCTGCTGCAACCGCTCGCCGACGGCCTCAAACTGCTGCTCAAAGAAATTATCATCCCGTCTGGGTCGAATAAATTTCTGTTCGTAATCGCGCCTGTCCTTGCGCTGACGCCTGCTTTGGCGGCTTGGGCAGTCGTCCCGTTCGCCGATGGCATGGTACTGGCCGACATCAACGCCGGTTTGCTCTATATCCTGGCAATGACATCACTTGGCGTGTACGGCATAATCATCGCGGGTTGGGCATCCAACTCTAAATATGCCTTCATAGGTTCATTACGCTCGGCCGCACAGATTGTGTCCTACGAAATCCCCATGGGTTTTGCCTTGGTATGTGTGCTAATGGTCTCGCAGAGCATGAATTTAGGTGACATAGTACTGGGTCAAAAAAGCAGCACGGGCTTGTTCGGCTGGTATTTTATCCCGTTGTTCCCGATGTTCGTGGTGTACTTTATCTCAGGTGTAGCGGAGACCAATCGTGCGCCCTTCGACATGGCCGAAGGGGAGTCTGAAATTGTGGCGGGCTTCCACGTAGAGTATTCCGGTATGGCGTTTGCGCTATTTTTCTTGGCTGAATACGCGAACATGATTTTGATTGCCATACTCACCGCAATTATGTTCTTGGGCGGTTGGTTGCCTCCATTTGACATTGCCCCATTTAATTTACTACCGGGCATATTTTGGCTACTAGCCAAAACGTCCTTTGTGCTGTTTCTATTTTTATGGTTCCGTGCCACCTTCCCACGTTATCGCTACGACCAGTTAATGCGCTTAGGTTGGAAGGTATTTATTCCTCTCACGCTGATCTGGGTAGTAGTCATTGGTGCTTGGATGCAAACTCCCTATTGGCTATGGTAACAGCCAAGGATATAAAATAAATGGAAAAGATCACAAATTTCTTCAAAACTTTCCTGCTGCTGGAGCTAGTGAAAGGCATGGCCTTGACCGGGCGACATTTTTTCGCACGCAAAATCACAGTGCAATTTCCAGAAGAAAAAACACCACAAGGTTTTCGTTTTCGTGGCCTGCATGCGCTACGTCGTTATGCTAATGATGAAGAACGCTGTATTGGCTGTAAATTATGCGAAGCGGTATGTCCGGCGTTAGCTATCCATATTGAAACCGAGGAGCGCGCTGATGGTACGCGCCGGACCACACGCTATGACATTGATTTGGTCAAATGTATTTTTTGCGGTCTATGCGAAGAATCGTGCCCGGTGGATGCCATTGTAGAAACTCGCATTCTGGAATACCACGGTGAGAAGCGCGGCGACCTGTACTACACCAAGCCGATGTTACTGGCAGTGGGCGAAAAACATGAAGAGCAAATTGCCAAGGATAGGGCATTAGACGCAAAGTACCGTTAAGAGCATCTTTAAATCACTGTCATTCCTATGAAGATATGTATCCAGCTCGTTATTTTAAAATGATACTACTGAAACCTGCGTTGAATTGGCTCTTCGTAGGCGGGAATACTCGTTTCAATGATTATATAGGTGACCTTCATGGTTCCAAACACAGTTAAGGGTTTGAGAATATGTTGATGAGTTTTAATACATTAGTTTTTTATATGTTTGCCGCAATTACCGTGTTTGCCGCGCTGCGCGTAATTACTGCACGCAACCCGGTACATGCTGCGTTGTTCTTGGTGTTGGCTTTTTGTAGCTCGGCTGGCATCTGGATATTATTGGAGGCGGAATTCCTAGCTATTACCCTTGTTCTAGTGTACGTCGGCGCGGTAATGGTGCTTTTCCTGTTTGTGGTAATGATGTTGGACATTAATCTGGAGCAATTGCGCGAAGGTTTCTGGCGCTGGTTTCCGTTCGGTGCAATGCTGGCCGTCGTCATGGTATTCCAAATGATATGGGTACTGGGCAACCGCCAAACGGCTGAAACTGGTGCAAAAGTGATCAAGCACGCTGCCAATTACAGTAACACCAAAGAGCTTGGGCGTTTGATTTACACCGATTATGTTTACCCATTTGAGCTGGCGGCGGTACTTCTCTTAGTGGCGATTATAGCGGCCATCGCACTCACCTTACGCCGTCGTAAAGATGCTAAATCGCAGGAACCGAATAAGCAGGTGTTAGTGAAGAAAGCAGACCGCCTTCGTATTATATCGATGGTGGCAGAAGGTAAAGAGGACAGCGCACAGTAGTAGGTAAAATATACCACTGCATCATTGCTACAGAGGTATGAATCTAGTGTTTTTTTACAAAAGGTGATGTTGAATTATTAATCGCCTTGGATGACTGATCGCAGTGTAGCGGCATCTGTCGTGATTACATGAAGATTCAATAAGGAAAGTATATGTTGAACTTGAGTTTGTCGCATTATTTAGTATTCGGAGCAATCTTGTTTGCTATTGGCGTGGTGGGCATTTTTCTAAACCGGAAGAATATCATCGTACTATTGATGTCGATTGAATTGATGTTGCTCGCAGTAAATACAAATTTTATCGCCTTCTCACATTATCTGAATGACATATCTGGACAAATATTCGTGTTCTTTATCCTCACCGTGGCTGCCGCTGAAGCAGCTATCGGCTTAGCGATTCTGATAGTGTTATTTCGTAACCTGCGTACCATCAACGTAGATGATCTCGGCAGCTTGAAAGGCTAACAGCGCAATGAGTACTATGGAAAATCTGTATTTGCTGGTTCCTTTGGCTCCCTTGGTTGGCGCAATTCTAGCCGGACTATTTGGCAAACTACTGGGGCGGACATGGACGCATCGCATTACTATTCTACTGGTGGCTGTGTCTTTCGTTGCCTCACTGCTGATTTTTAAGGATGTCATGGCAGGACATACATTCAACGGCACAGTTTATCAATGGATGACCGCTGGTGATACGCGGTTCGAGGTCGGTTTCCTGATTGACCGCCTAACCGTAATGATGATGTTGGTGGTGACTTTCGTTTCCTTGATGGTACATATTTATACTATAGGTTATATGGTTGACGATGCTGGCTATCAACGCTTCTTCAGTTATATTTCGCTGTTTACTTTCTCCATGCTAATGCTGGTGATGGCCAATAACTTTCTCCAGCTGTTTTTTGGCTGGGAAGCGGTCGGTTTAGTATCTTATTTATTGATTGGTTTTTGGTATACACGCCCTACGGCAACTTACGCCAACCTCAAGGCTTTCTTAGTCAACCGCGTGGGGGATTTCGGTTTTTTGCTCGGCATCGGCTTGGTGCTGATGGTGTTTGGCACACTGGATTATGCTTCAGTATTTGCCAGCTCGCACCTTTACGCCAACGACATAGCGCCGATCCCTGGTGTGTCTTGGAATGTAATTAGCGCGATCTGTATCCTGCTGTTCATTGGTGCGATGGGTAAATCCGCGCAGTTTCCGCTGCACGTCTGGCTGCCGGACTCAATGGAGGGTCCAACTCCAATTTCCGCACTGATTCACGCTGCGACGATGGTGACCGCCGGAATCTTTATGGTGGCGCGCATGTCACCGCTGTTTGAACTATCCGACACTGCGTTATCCTTTGTTATGGTGATCGGCGCTATTACTGCGCTGTTCATGGGCTTCCTCGGCATTATTCAAAACGATATTAAGCGTGTGGTAGCCTATTCCACGCTGTCGCAACTAGGTTACATGACGGTAGCACTAGGCGCCTCTGCTTATTCAGTGGCGATTTTTCATCTGATGACCCACGCTTTTTTCAAAGCGTTGCTTTTCCTTGCCGCTGGTTCGGTGATTATCGCCATGCATCATATTCAGGACATCCGCCAGATGGGAGGTTTGCGTAAGTATATGCCGATCACTTGGTTCACTTTTCTGATCGGCTCGCTGGCGTTAATTGGCACCCCGTTCCTATCCGGTTTCTATTCCAAAGACAGTATTATCGAAGCGGTGGCGTTGTCGCATCTTCCCGGATCTGGCTTTGCCTACTTTGCAGTGGTGGTTGGAGTTTTCGTTACGGCCTTCTATTCGTTCCGCTTGTATTTCTTGGTATTTCATGGCGAAGAGCATTTCGACAAAGCGCATTCTGTTGCGCATAGTTCTCCACATACATCTCAAGACGACCACGTGGGCGTTCATGTTGCCCACGACGACGATCATCATGGTTTAGCTCCAGGCCAGAAGCCGCACGAAACCTCATGGGTAGTCTGGATGCCTTTGGTGTTACTCGCGATCCCTTCTGTGATCATTGGTTACCTTGCTGTCGAGCCGATGTTATTTGGCGACTATTTCAAGGGTGCAATTTTTATCAACCACGAGTTGCACCCGTCCATGGAAGAACTGAGACACGAGTTTCACAGCGCTTGGGCCATGACAATACATGGGCTATCTTCTCTACCATTTTGGCTGGCAATGGCCGGGGTAGTAATGGCGTGGGTTTTTTACCTGAAAATTCCGAGTATTCCTGAAGCGATCAAACAAAAATTTAGTTTCATCTATACAGTGCTGGACAACAAGTATTATTTTGACCGTTTTAATGATTGGTTCTTTGCCTCTGGCGCCCGTAAGACGAGCCGCTTCTTATGGAAATTTGGCGATATAAAACTGATTGATGGCCTAATGGTAAACGGCACTGCGCGTTTGGTCGGCATGTTCTCCAACGTATTGCGCCGCATTCAGACCGGTTATATCTACCACTATGCGTTTTCCATGATTATCGGCGTGTTTCTGCTGCTTACGATACGCACTTGGTTCGAATAATACGCACAGCGAGAAACTGAAGGAATAAGCATGATTTTTGGATTTCCCCTATTAAGCGTTGCTATCTGGCTGCCCATTATTTTTGGTATGCTGGTTCTAGCCACTGGCAACGATCGCAATGCACCGTTAGCGCGTGTCATTGCACTTGTTGGTTCAATTCTTGGCTTTGTGGTTACTATTCCGCTGTATGTTGGTTTTGACAAGATGACCAGTGCCATGCAGTTCGTCGAATTGCATAACTGGGTTACCCATTTCAACATCCACTATCACCTCGGCGTAGACGGCATTTCAGTGCTGTTCGTCCTGCTTAACAGTTTCTTTACTCCGCTGGTTGTAATCGCTGGCTGGAAGGTAATCGATAAGCGCGTAGCGCAATATCTGGCTGCATTCCTCATCATGTCCGGCTTGGTCAATGGCGTATTTGTCTCGCTCGACGCGGTGCTGTTCTATGTGTTCTGGGAAGCCATGCTGATCCCGATGTTCATCATTATTGGTGTATGGGGCGGTTCTAATCGCGTTTATGCAGCGGTCAAGTTTTTTCTGTACACCTTTTTTGGTTCGGTGCTGATGCTAATTGCACTGCTATACCTGTACATCCAGTCCGGTGGTAGCTTCGCGATTCTCGATTATCACCAGATGGCTATCCCGATGACTGCGCAGATATTGATATTCATCGCCTTCTTTATGGCATTCTCGGTAAAAGTACCCATGTTCCCAGTACACACCTGGTTGCCCGATGCCCACGTAGAAGCGCCTACCGGTGGTTCCGTGGTACTGGCGGCGATCCTGCTGAAAGTTGGAGCGTATGGCTTTATTCGCTTTTCCATGCCTATCGTGCCCGATGCCAGCCATTACCTTGCTGGCGTGATGATCGCGCTGTCGCTAATCGCAGTGGTCTATATTGGGCTGGTTGCATTGGTCCAAACTGACATGAAAAAGCTGGTGGCGTATTCCTCTATTTCACACATGGGTTTCGTTACGTTAGGTTTTTTTATTTTTAATGCCTACGGTATGGAGGGCGCACTGTTACAGATGATTTCGCATGGCTTTATATCAGGTGCGCTATTTTTGTGTATAGGTGTGTTATATGACCGTATGCATACACGCAATATCGCCGACTATGGCGGCGTAGCCAACAAAATGCCAGTATTCGCCGCATTCTTTATATTATTTGCCATGGCAAATGTCGGACTGCCCGGCACCAGCGGTTTTGTCGGTGAATTCATGGTGATAATGGGTACGGTCAAAGTTAATTTCTGGTACGCCTTCGCTGCCGCTAGCATACTGATTTTCGGTGCGGCCTACACGCTGTGGATGGTAAAACGAGTGATCTTCGGCGCGGTGGCCAACCAGCACGTAGCGCAATTAACCGACATTACTTTGCGCGAAAAGCTAATGTTCGTTATTTTGGCACTGACTGTACTGGGCATGGGCCTGTATCCACTACCCTTCACCGAAATCATGCACGCATCCGTAAACGACTTGCTGGTACATATTGCCCGCTCCAAGTTATAAGCTATCACCAACCGAGGAATTTATGAGTTACTTGTCCACCCTATCCTCCGCCTACGCAGAAATTTTTCTGCTGGTGATGGTGAGTTTGATCCTGATCGTGGATCTGTTTGTCACTAGCCCTAATAAAACGCTAACCTACATATTGGTGCAACTGACACTTCTAAGTTGTGCACTGATTACCGTGGTGACCCATGAACCAGGCGTGGTTCACCTTTTCAATAATATGTTCGTGGACGACTTAATGTCCGATGTACTCAAACTATTAAGCTACCTCACTGTATCCATGGTGCTGGTATATTCACGTAGCTATTTGATATTGCGCGGACTATTCACGGGCGAGTTCATGGTACTTACATTATTTGCCCTGCTCGGCATGATGGTGATGATTTCAGCTACCCACTTCCTTACTCTGTACATTGGGCTGGAATTACTGTCACTCAGCCTATACGCGATGGTCGCGCTGCAACGCGATTCCGCCACTGCCACTGAAGCAGCGATGAAATATTTCATTCTAGGCGCACTTGCTTCCGGCTTGCTCTTGTACGGGATGTCCATGTTATATGGCGCTACCAGCACGCTTGAAGTTGCTGCGATCTCCGATGCCATCACGCACGGTGTGGAAAACAAGGCACTGCTCGTGTTCGGCTTGGTATTCATTGTGGCAGGTCTAGCTTTCAAGCTTGGCGCCGTTCCATTTCATATGTGGGTGC
The DNA here is from genome assembly GCF_918378365.1 of Candidatus Nitrotoga arctica. Taxonomy (NCBI): domain Bacteria; kingdom Pseudomonadati; phylum Pseudomonadota; class Betaproteobacteria; order Nitrosomonadales; family Gallionellaceae; genus Candidatus Nitrotoga; species Candidatus Nitrotoga arctica. The sequence goes on from NZ_OU912926.1 coordinate 1,961,928, forward strand.
CAGACGTTTACCACGGCGCACCAACTGCTGTAACCATGCTAATCGGCTCCGCGCCCAAGTTAGCCGTCTTCGCTTTCGTTATGCGAATTTTGGTGGACGGTTTGCAGCCGCTGGTGATGCACTGGTCCGGTATGCTAGCTATCCTCGCTGTGCTGTCTATGGCTATTGGCAACATTACCGCTATTGCACAGACTAACCTTAAACGCATGCTGGCTTACTCCACTATCGCGCATATGGGCTTTTTTTTGCTAGGCGTATTGAGTGGGGGCATTGATGGTTACAGTTCCGCCATGTTCTACGTAGTGATTTATGTATTAATGAGCCTTGGTGGTTTCGGTATGATTATGCTGCTATCGCGTGAAGGTTTCGAGGCGGACATGCTCAATGACTTTAAGGGACTTAACCAGCGCAGCCCGTGGCTCGCGTTCATGATGCTTATACTAATGTTCTCTATGGCAGGGGTACCCCCAACGGCAGGCTTCTACGCCAAACTTTCTGTTTTACAGGCAGTAGTGGGCGCCGGGCACGTTCTTCTTGCTGTGATAGCGGTGCTATTCTCGTTAATAGGCGCATTTTATTATCTGCGTATCGTCAAGTTAATGTATTTCGATGCCCCAGAAACTCATCTCCCTATTTCCATCCAGCCTGACAACGGCTTGCTGATTTCCATTAATGGGCTGGCGATATTGGCCTTGGGTATTATGCCCAGCGCATTGATAACGGTATGCGCAGTGGCGGTGCAAAAATCATTGATGTTGCATTAAATATATCTGCAATGTCGAAAATAAAAATTTGATGGTTATCCCCGCTTGTGCCGGTTGCTGGTTTCCAGCGCAAGCACAAATCCATCCGTTATCATCCGGACAATTGACCTGCTTATCTTGAGGTTTGGGTATTTGTCATCTCCCAGAAGCGATTTAATCAGATATGTACTTAATTAATAAAATTAAATACAATAAATTAAACAAATAAACAGGGTTTACCAAGGTGAACATTCAGTGAACGTCATCTCGATTTCTTTGCTTACTACATTATTGCTAATACTTGCTAATTCTGAAACGCAGGCAGCTGGCAATAAGAACAAAGCTGCTACACCTTCGGTGCCGAAAAAAGAATCAACACCAAAAGATGGATTACTGTTATTACAGAACGCTGCTGCACAGGGAGTTGCTGAGGCGCAATACAATTTAGGTTGGATATATTCCAAGGGTGAAGGCGTGCCCAAGGATACTACCAAGAGTTTTGAGTGGTTTCAAAAAGCTGCTGCTCAGGGACATACCGAAGCGCAATTTTTCCTCGGCGTAATGTATGCCAAAGGTGAAGGAATATCCAAGGATTCTGCTAAAGCAATTGAGTGGTTTCAGAAAGCGGCTGCTCAAGGGCATGCTGAAGCGCAATTCTTCCTTGGAGTAATATATACCTATGGCGAAGGCGTAACCAAGGACGTTGCAAAAGCGATGGAGTGGTATCAGAAGGCAGCTGCTCAGAGCCATATTGAAGCGCAATATAACCTCGGCTGGATGTATTCTAATGGCGAAGGTGTACTCAAGGATGCTGCCAAGACTTTTGAGTGGTTTCAAAAAGCAGCTGTTCAGGGACATGCCGAAGCGCAATACAATCTAGGCATGATGTATCGAGATAATGAAGGTGTACCCAAAGATGCTACGAAAGCCATTGAATGGCTTCAAAAAGCGGCTGCTCAGCAGCATGCCGAAGCGCAATACACTCTAGGCTTGATGTATCGAGATGGTGAAGGCGTACCTAAGGACTCTGCGAAAGCCACCGAATGGCTTAAAAAAGCGGCTAGTCAAGGACATGCCAAAGCGCAATTCTTACTCAACGCGTAAGGATGTCCTGAATTTTGTGTAAACGAAATTTGTTTATGCCGCGGGATCTGTTCCCCAATATTGGATAAGTAACAATCAAGCGCACCTTTGCAGTCCTTGATGAGCTTCTCCGCTTTCCCATCTTTGCTTAAACAGATTGCAACACTTGTAACGGCGATATCTGCGCCACACGGCGCGTAGCCAGCCATCCTGCCAAGGTCACTGTAACGATCCCACCGCCCACACCAACCAACCAGATTAACGCGCTGGGATGATAAGGGATTTCCAGAACTTTAATTGCCAATACCCAGCCCAGCAAAGTTCCACCTGCGGCTGCGAATAGGCCACTCAATGCGCCTAGCACGGCAAATTCAGTCAGGTGTAATCGCCGCAAATAACGACTGTCGGCCCCCAATGTACGCAGGATAGCGGCCTGTTGAATGCGTTCATCTTGCGTAGCGAGCAGCGCAGCATATAGCACAGCCAAGCCACTCAATAGAGTAAATAAAAAGACCGCGCTCATGGTTTGAGCTATCTGGTCCATGATTTGGCGCACTTGTTCAATCACCGCATCGGTGTCTATCAGTAGCAGATTGGGGAAGGCTTTGATCAACACATCGCTAGCCTGCGCCTTATCAGCTGGCAAATAGAAGCTGGTCAAATAACTGGCCGGATAATCTATCAGCGTATTAGACGCAGTGATTACGTAAAAATTTACCTGCATGGAATCCCACTGTACCTTGCGCAGGTTTACCACTTGCGCACTGAACGGGCTGCCCGCCACGTCGTAAGTCAGGGTGTCGCCCATGTTAATACCCAACGTTTTGGCTATTCCCTCTTCCACGGACAACACCGATGACGCACCCTGCTTCCACCATGCACCCTGTACCAAGGCATTATCAGTTGGCAAATGATCTGACCAGGATAGATTGAATTCGCGTTCCACTAGCGCACGGGCACGCGTCTCGGAGTAATCGTTCCCGCTGATCGCGTGATTGTTGATTGCTATCAGCCGCCCCCGCACCATGGGAAATAATTGTGGCGCAGGTAATTGCTGCTCTGTGAAGAAATTTTTTATCGCGGAACGCTGATCGGGCTGGATATTGACAATAAAACGATTCGGCGCATCCGGCGGCATGCGCCCGCGCCAACTTTCCAACAGGTCGGCACGCACAAAAGTAAGCAGCAGTAAGGCCATGCCGCCTAGACTGAGTGCCACAATTTGCAGCGCATTAGTGCGCCCGTGCCTGGCCAAATTCGCAAAGGCATGGCTCCCACGCAGGGGTAGCCATGCCAAAGTGTGCACGGCAAGCCAGGCCAGCAGGCCGAACAACAGCATGCCAGCTGTCACCCCCCCCAACACGGTCAAGCCCAGCTTGAGTGAACCGGCCTGCCATAGAAATAACCCGCTGAGCACCGCAGCGCCTGACACATACAGCAAGCCGGTGCGCGCCGGAGGCATGCCCAATTCACGGCGAATAACACGCAACGGAGACACTCTTTTTAACTGCCACAACGGCAAGAAAGCAAAACCAAGTAACAGCGCCATGCCGCTGGCCGCAGCCTGCCACAATGGCAACCAACCAGGCGAGGGCAAAGCAGCCTCACTCATACTCTCAATGGACTGCACCAGCGCAAACTGAGCCGCATAACCGAGCAAATCACCCAACAATACGGCAAATATGCCCAGCAGCAAAAACTGGTACATAAAAATGCGTAATACCTGCGCCTGCGTGGCTCCCAAACAGCGCATCATGGCGCAGGTGTCGAGATGACGCATGATGAAATGGCTCGCGGCCAGCGCCATAGCCACACCTGCCAGCACTACGGCAGTAAGCGCTGCCAGCCCTAAAAAATGTTCGGCACGCTCCAACGCAGTTCGAATTTCCGGACGCGCATCGCGCACGTCCTCCAACTTTTCACCCACTACCAGCTGTCCCTTTAGCCAGACACGCAAGTTGACAAGCTGTGCCGAATCCCCTGCAAACAGAATTTTATAGCTGATACGGCTACCAGGTTGGACTAGGCCGCTAGCAGGCAGATCGGCTGCATTTATCTGCACACGCGGCGCAAAACTGGCGAAGCCGACAGACTGATCCACGTCACGTACCATGCGCGCAGCCACGCGCATGTGCAGCGCGCCAATAACAACTTCATTACCCAGCTGCAAGCCCATGCGTTGCAGCAAACGCTTATCCGCCCATATTGTGCCGGGTGCCGGTATGCCTTGCGCGACATGCTGCGTACCATCGTCAATATGGATTTTGCCGCGTAGCGGATAGCCTTCTTCCACCGCCTGAATTTCCGCCAGCACGTTTTGCTGATCGTAAACCACCATGCTGGGAAAAGTAGCAATTTCAACCACGCGTAGACCCCGTTGCAGTGCGGCTGCCCGATAAGCTGGCGGGAATGGATGTGTAGCGACAAGGCGCAGATCGGCACCCAGAAGACTAGTAGCTTCCTGCTGCAGAGCCAGGCCAACCCGATTGGCAAACAGTCCCACTGTAGCAATGCTGCCCACCGCCAGCACCAAAGCAATAAGCAGTACACGCCATTCTCCAGTGCGCCAGTCCCGCCGCAGCATGAGCCATGACAAATGCAACGTATTCACGGCACAATCCGTCCTGCGGCCAAATGCAGCTGCCGCCCACACTGTTGCGCCAACACATTATCATGAGTCACTAATATAAGAGTGGTGCCCTGCGCACCGTTTAACTCCAGCATCAGATCAATGATCTGACCACCCGTGGCGGCATCGAGATTGCCTGTAGGTTCGTCTGCAAACAGGATTTTTGGCTGCACAACAAACGCGCGCGCCATCGCCACGCGCTGTTGCTCACCGCCGGACAAATGTTTGGGTAAATGGCTCAGACGCGCGGCCAGGCCCACGCGCTGCAAGGCAGCTGTAGCACGCTCGCGCGCATCTGATGCACCGTGCAATTCCAGCGGCAGCATCACGTTTTCCAGCGCGGTCAAGGCTGGCAGCAACTGAAATGATTGGAAAACAAAACCTGCCAGACGACCACGTAAACGCGCGCGTTCATCCTCATCGAAAGAAAAAATATCAACCCCGTCGAGGTATACTGTCCCGCTACTGGGCACATCCAGTCCGGCTAACAGTCCCAACAGAGTAGACTTACCAGAACCGGACGCACCCAGGATAGCAAGACTATCACCCGGCTCGACGGTAAAACTGACCTCGTGCAAGATAACAAGAGGCTGTCCACCACTTTCTACTTGCTTACCCAGATTCATTGCCCGCAAAATAGACGCCATGAAACTTCTCACTTTCTTTAAATCAGTTTTATTATGTGCGTGTTGCCTGCTATCTGGGGTGAGTGGCGCACAACAACAAACCATACTGGTGTTTGGCGATAGTCTATCAGCGGCGTATGGCATTCCACGGGCATCGGGCTGGGTCAACCTGTTGCAGCAAGAAGTACAACGCAGCCATCCACAATATAAAGTAGTTAACGCCAGCATCAGCGGCGAAACAACCAGTGGCGGACGGCAGCGTATTGCCCCAGCCTTGCGTCAGCATTCCCCCAGTATTGTCATTCTAGAACTGGGTGCCAATGACGGCCTGCGCGGCACATCTATCGCCGATATCGAGACAAATCTCAGCGCTATTATTCAACAATCACGAAAAAGTAACAGAAAAGTGCTGCTAGTGGGAATTCAGTTACCACCCAATTATGGCAAAAACTACACCGATCAATTCAAGGCACTCTATTCCCGGCTGGCGCAGCGCCACAAGGTGGAGCTGGTTCCGTTCATGCTGAAAGATGTTCAGCCGGAGCAATTTCAGGCCGACAACTTGCACCCCACAGCGTCGGCGCAAGCGCAAATCCTTCAGACTATTCTGGACAAACTGAAACCCTTATTGCAGACGAACCACTTCTAATGGCGTAGTGTTTAACGAAGTTTGATGCCAGCCTGAGTAGATAAACCCGGGAAAGCGCTCGCCATTCCCGCGCCGAAACGCTTGGCGAGCCGCTCTGCAATCCCCTCATGGGTAGTGAAATCGACAATATCCTCTGCCTTGATTACATCGCGCGCCACGCTTTCCATATTACCCATACCATCCGCCAAACCCAGCTCAATGCTCTTTTGTCCGGTCCAGATCAAGCCACTGAATATATCTGGTGATTCCTTCAGACGCTTGCCACGTCCATGTTTCACTACCTCAATAAATTGCTGGTGAATTTCGGCAAGCATATTTTTAGCATGTTCCTGCTGTCCAACATTAACTGGCGAAAATGGGTCCATAAAACCCTTGTTCTCACCCGCCGTCATCAAGCGGCGCTCCACACCCAGCTTATCCATCGTTCCAGTAAAACCGAAACCGTCCATTAACACACCAATTGACCCAACCAGGCTCGCTTTATTGACAAAAATTTTGTCCGCCGCCGCCGCCACATAATAACAACCGGAAGCGCATATATCCTCAATCACCACATACAACGGGATCTTTGGGTACTTGGCACGTAAACGGTGAATTTCATCATTAATATAACCCGATTGCACCGGACTACCACCGGGGCTATCCATTCGCAAGATCACCCCTTGCGTGTGACTATCCTTGAATGCATCCTGCAGGCTGGTCATGACACTGTCAGCATTGGCTGCGGTCTCTGCCGCAATCACGCCATGCATATCCACCAGCGCGGTATGCTTGCCGCTTAACGGCGACTCGGATTTCCCTATCCAGCCCAGAAACAGAAATAGCAAGACACATAAATAGCCAAACGTCAACACCTTGAAAAAAATACTCCAGTGGCGCGCCCGGCGCTGCTCCTGAATGGCCGACATAGCAAGCTTCTCCAGCACGCCACGTTCCCAGTTGCTATTTTGTTCTGACATAATTATCCCTTAATAAAAACTGCACCCAGTATATCAGGCGTATTCTTTAAACCATGCACGCAGTCCGACAAAATCGTCCAGCAATGCCAGCGGTTCCAGACTACGCAACTGATCTACCGGGTGCGCGCCGTGCGTCATGCCAATCGCATCCACACCGGCGTTACGCGCCATCTGCAAATCATGCGTAGTATCACCCACCATCAACACACGCTGCGCCGTAACTCCAAGCTCATCCATAATTTCCAGCAGCATCGCTGGATGCGGCTTGGAAAATGTTTGGTCTGCAGTGCGGGTAGCATGGAAGTAAGACTCCATCCCGCTTGTCTGCATGGCCCGCTTTAACCCCTGTCGGCTTTTGCCCGTCGCCACTGCCAGCAAGTGCCCCGCAGCGTGCAGCTCCGCAATTGTCTGCTGCGCTCCCTCGAACAATGGAATAGCCTCATCCTGCGCAAGGAAATGATGGCGGTAACGTGCCACCAAATCATCGCGCTGATTCTCCTGCAAATCCGGCACGGCTTGGCGCAGCGCCTCATGCAACCCTAAGCCAATTACATACTTCGCAACGGCATCGCTAGGCTCGGTTAAGCCCAAATCCCGACATGCAGCCTGGATCGAACTCGCTATTACTGCTGTGGAGTCCATCACTGTGCCATCCCAATCAAACACAATTAAATCATAACGTTTCGCCATAGAAATCCACCAAAAATGAGGCGCGGATATTAGCATTTTTGCCGACATCACTATCAAGCATTTCCTCTGAATACTACCCGCTTGGCATTACGCGCGATGAAAACAACTCAACAATCAAATTCAAGTAACGCGGTAATCTAAAAAAAACAGTCAACCCGTTTACATAGCGATCCACTAAGAATAAATAATTGGTAAAACTCCCTATAAGCATCAACTCCAATACTATGCACTTTAGCAGTTTATTTTAGCGTGTTAACTACCGAAAATAGGTTGGGCAACTTGAGGTGTCAATTTTTACCATAGGTTTCATACAATGAAAAAGCTATCAATACTGGCCATATGTTTACCGACCCAAGCACTTTGGGCAGGATTAACAGCTAAGGAAGCGCTGAATAATTCACCCCGCCAGAGACCCCGGGGTGAGTTTTGCGGTTTTGGTCGAGAATTAGCTTGTGTTTGGCATGAATCGCGACGATTTTCGAGTCATTTTCTTCATTCCCGTTTTCAGAACGTACCTTGAGTGTGTGCGTTGAGCAACCACCGGCGAGCCAGCATCAAATTAGCAAAGCCGAACAGCGAGAACAACTGGGCGGTATTTTTAGCCAATCCTTTGTAGCGCGCCTTGCGATGACGAAACAAGTTCTTCACCACATGGAAGGGATGCTCGACTTTGGCACGAATGCTGGCTTTGGTATGTTCAATCCTCTCCAGCAGTTCGCCCTCTGTCGTGTTGGGCAATGCCTTGCGTTTTCCCGGTCGTATCGCGACATGCCAGGTCACGGGTAGCGCCAGGTTCTCTTCCCGCTTCTCGACTCCTTGATAACCTGCATCGCCAAAGACGTCGGTTTCGCCACCGTGCAGGAGTGCCTGGGCTTGGGTGATGTCGTGAACATTGGCCGCTGTGCCGATGACGGTATGGACGAGTCCTGACTGTGCATCAACACCAATGTGCGCTTTCATTCCAAAATGCCACTGGTTGCCTTTCTTGGCTTGGTGCATCTCGCTGTCCCGCTTTTTGTTTTTGTTTTTGGTCGATGGCGCCGCTGCGATCAGTGTGGCATCGACGATGGTGCCTTCCCGCAGAAACAGGCCCTTCTCGGCGAGATGGGCGTTGATCGTATTGAAGATTGATTCGGTCAGTTGATGCGCTTCCAGCAAATGACGGAGTTGAGGAGGGTGGTGGCATCCGGTGCTGCTTCGCGACCCAGATCAACACCGACAAAGCGACCGATGGCCTGACTGTCGTAAAGCGCATCTTCTGTCCCTTCATCAGATAACCCAAAGCATTGCTGCGCGCTATATATGCGCAGCATCAGAACCAAGCCAATGGGCGGTCGACCCCGCCCACCGCTGCTCGGGTAATACGGCGCAATCGCTTTTTCCAACTCGACCCACGGCGTGACTGCTTCAATTTCACTCAAAAATCGATCCCGGCGGGTCTGCTTCTTCTTAGCAGCGTATTCCAGTTCAGAAAAACTCGTTTGCATCACTTTCTCCCCCTGAAAATCAGTTCAGTGACATTCTCTCAGATTGACGAATTATTCCAACCAGTGCGCGGGAATAAATCAGTGTTTCCCTAAGTCATTACCCTCAACAATACCGGCCAGGTCGAAGGGAGTGGGAGTGCCGGAATATTTGATAAGCCAAAAGTCTCATGTTCGAGTGTCGGAATTTTTTACACTCTCGCTCGGAAATCTTTCCGACGAATAACTGTCATCTGCGACACAAAGTGCTGGGTTTCAGATCACCGCATGAAGTATTATTTGAGGTGGAGATGCGCTACACCAAGCAAACTTGAATCCGCCCATCCTTAAAAGCCTCTTATGCCTGTCGAAAAACTTTACATGCCGGGAGTGGTAAAAATTCGCCATAATCAATAATAAGATGATTATTAACAATAATTATAACATGGCATGCATTCTGCTTGATACATCAACATTATCTTTTAATAAAATTCGGCTATGTCAGTCATGGGTCAACAAAGGAGAGAGCAACTATGAAGAAGCGATTACTTTACACCGTGGTTCTAGCCTCGGCATTGTTTGTGCCTACTTTCGCATCGGCCAGCGTCATTCAGGTCGACGGTTTCGGCGCGGGTGGTTGGAAATCGGACGACACCCGCAGTGCGACCGGGACCAACCTCGTCGGCACCAATAACACCCATGCCGGGAGACCGGGTCAGGCGCCGACCGCCGCAGACGACACCGCCATAGCGACGCAAATCCAGTTCGTCGCCGGTCCGGCCGGTTCCACGTATGGTGGGGCGGTCAGCATGGACGGCACGTCATCGAACTCGGGTAAGTCAAATTTCAGCGTAATCAACACGACGACGGGTTTTGACGCCGCATCCAACCTGGTTGGACCGACGTCGACATTCATCGCCACCTACGACTGGTACGGACAACCCAATCCGACCACGCGTACATTGGCCCTCAAGCTCGGCATCCAGTCGACCGCTTGGGGTACAGGTGTCGGGGAGTCTCAAAACGGTTTCACCGCAACGCGCTCTGGCGAGTCGGTGTGGGACCTGGTTCTTGTGTTTCTTCCGGCCACCTCCGATAACGCGTGGACGACCGTCAGCACGGACCACGATTCCGGTAACTGGAATTTGTTCCGTCAGGCCGGCAATGGATTCTTTACAACCGCCCCTGACACGGTGGCCAAAACGCTCGACGCCTGGGCCGCCGACGCGACCTACGGTTCACTGCTGTTCGGCGCTGACGCGCTGGTTACGAGCGTCCAGTTCGGGCTCGGCAGCAGCCAGAGGGACTCCATCGCGTACGTCGATTACCTACAGACCAACCTGCTGAACGGTGGGGATGTAATTAACTTCGGGCCCGCCGCGGTGCCCGAGCCCGGCAGCTTGGCGTTACTGACTCTCGGACTGGCCGGACTGGCGATGCGACGGCGCAAAGTCGCTGCCTGAGAGCGACTCCGATCACCTGAAGCTCGATAGGTTGGGCTGAATGAAATGAAGCCCAACACATCACAGGGGTGGATAACCAGATGCGTTACCGACGTGCCGATGCAGCGGGAGGCACATACTTCTTCACTGTTAATCTGGCTGAACGGCGCTCCAATCTTATTGGTGGGGCATATCGATGACCTGCGTGCGGCCATGAAAACGGTGAAAGACGCGCATCCGCTATTCTGACGATGGTGGTATTACCAGAATACCTGCATGCGATATGACGCTTGCCACCGTGTGATGCCGACTATCCACTGCGCTGGTCGCTCATCAAAGCCGGGTTCTCGCGGCGGCTGGCAAAAGGCGAGCATATTCGTGCCAGCCGCCAAACCAAGCGTGAGCGCGGCATCTGGCAGCGGCGGTATTGGGAACATCAAATTCGGGATGAGATCGATATTGCGCGGCACGTCGATTACATTCATTACAATCCCGTAAACATGACTGGGTCACTCACCCTGTTGATTGGCCACATTCAACATTTCATGGCTACATTGAGCGGGGATTGGCAGCATCGGATTGGGCTGGACAAATAGGTGATGGAGTAGATGGTGAATGGTGAGATGTTGGGCTTCATTTTATTCAGCCCACCTACTGAGCTGCTCCACCTATTTTGCGCATATTTCACAGTTGTCATGGCCCTTCCCCAATCTTAGGTTGCACTTTGCAGCACATCTTCTCAGCACAAGCAAGCATCAACTCGTCACAAAGTTTTTCGATCCAATTCATACACGAACCCTTGCAATTCCTTCGGCAACGGCGCACGCAGTTGCATAGGCTCAGCCGTCAGCGGATGGGTGAAGGTAATACTATGCGCATGCAGAAACATGCGCTTTAAGCCCTGCTTAATCAATTCTTTGTTTCTCGCGAAATCGCCGTATTTATCATCGCCCGCGATAGAAAAGCCTAGATGAGAAAGATGCACACGAATTTGGTGGGTGCGTCCAGTTTTAAGCTGAGCTTCAAGCAAGCTGAATTCAGCCCAACTTTTTTGCAGGGTAAAGATGGTGTGTGAAGCTTGCCCGTCTTCGCGCACCATTACACGTTTCTCACCATTCTGAGTATTAAATTTATATAGTGGTAATTTAACGTGCTGTTTAACATTCTGCCACTTACCTAATACTAAGCACAGGTATCGCTTGTCGTTTTTTCCATCACGCATCTGCTCGTGCAGGTTGACCAGGGCCGAGCGCTTCTTCGCCAGTAGCAGCACGCCCGAAGTTTCACGGTCCAGGCGATGAACCAGTTCCAGGAACTTGGCTTGCGGGCGGGCACTACGCAATTGCTCAATAATGCCGAAGCTAACCCCACTTCCGCCATGTACCGCTACTCCAGATGGCTTATCGATCACCAACATCGCATCGTCTTCATACAAAATAGGAAATTCAAGTGCTGGGACATAATCACGATCTTGCGCTTCAGCTACCCGCACCGGCGGGATACGCACATGATCGCTCAGTTGCAGGCGATAAGTTTGATCCACTCGCTTCTTATTTACGCGTACTTCACCGCTCCGCAGAATACGATAGATGTGGCTCTTAGGGACACCCTTAAGGTATTTGCATAGAAAATTATCAATGCGCTGATCGCAGCTACCCTCGTCAATCTTGGTCCAGGTTACAGATTCTTTGCGTAAATCATTCATTATGCTTATACTTCCCGATAACGCGTATTGGCTAACGGAAAAACGGGATGCGAATTCCCCGTGAGTGTGGAGCAGGCAACAATGCCGCCGCCCCGTTCCAACGCAATCCGGTTAATGTCACTCACCGGAAGAAGCAGTGATAGTAATTGATTTGCGCGCTCAAAGCACCTGTGGATTTTTTTCCGTGTCGCCTCTATAACAAAATTGGCGGCACCTGTTGATTATTAACAAGCTAATAACGAGAACAATATTTTGAACAACCGTCGACATCGCTATATCAGCATTGTTTGCACGGCTCTTATTCACTTTCTCGCGCGCGGTTAGCCGTGTGTAGACTTGTTCTGCCCGTGTCAGAGCGCGGGAGAAAATATAATGAAACGCATGTTATTCAATGCGACACAAGCGGAAGAACTCCGTGTCGCCATTGTCGACGGTCAAAAATTGATCGACCTCGACATTGAATCCGCTGGCAAAGAGCAACGCAAAAGCAATATATACAAGGCCATAATTACCCGTATCGAACCCAGCCTGGAAGCAGCCTTCGTCGAATATGGTGGCAACCGCCACGGTTTCCTGCCATTCAAAGAAGTTTCCCCCATTAATTATCTGAATCAAGAAGGTAGCGGCCGTCCCAGCATCAAGGAAGCATTGCGCGAAGGCCAGGAACTGCTCATCCAGGTGGAAAAAGACGAGCGCGGCAATAAGGGAGCCGCACTAACTACTTATATTAGTCTGGCTGGCCGCTATATTGTGCTGATGCCAAATAATCCCAGCGGTGGCGGCGTATCTCGCCGTGTCGAAGGCGAAGAGCGAAATGAACTGCGCGACATCCTGTCGCAATTGGAAGTGCCGCAAGGTGCAAGTATCATCGCACGCACTGCTGGAATTGGCCGCAATCTAGAAGAGCTGCAATGGGATCTCAACTACCTCAAACAATTGTGGGATGCCATCGAAAGTGCGGCAAAAACCGAAAAAGCACCATCACTAATCTACCTCGAAAGTAGCCTGGTGGTGCGCGCCATACGCGACTATTTCCACCCTGAAATCGGTGAAATTCTAGTCGACACGGATGATATCTATCAGCAGGCTCGGGCTTTCATGAGCACGGTCATGCCCAACAATGTCCATGTAATCAAACGATATCAAGATGACGTACCTTTGTTCTCGCGTTTCCAGGTTGAGCATCAGATTGAATCGGCACATGCACGCCAAGTAAATCTTCCCTCCGGGGGCGCCATTGTTATCGATCATACCGAAGCACTCACCGCAATCGATATCAACTCAGCACGCGCCACGCGCGGCGCAGATATAGAATCGACCGCGCTCAACACCAATCTGGAAGCTGCCGAAGAAATTGCACGGCAGATGCGTCTGCGCGATTTGGGTGGTCTGATCGTGATCGATTTTATCGACATGGAAAGCACCCGCAACCAGCGTGAAGTAGAAAATCGCCTGCGCGATGCATTGCATTATGACCGTGCGCGTGTGCAGACGGGGAAGATCTCGCGCTTCGGTCTGCTGGAACTGTCGCGCCAACGCCTGCAACCCAGCCTGGAAGAAACCAGTCACACCCCCTGCCCCCGTTGTAACGGCATCGGCCATATCCGCGGCATCGAATCTTCCGCCTTGCACATCCTGCGTATCATTCGGGAAGAAGCGATGAAAGAACACAGTGCCGCTATCCACGTACAAGTGCCATTAGATGTCGCCACCTTCTTGCTTAATGAGAAGCGCGCTGAAATACACCAAATCGAATCACGGCTAACGGTGGTCATTACGCTGATTCCTAATGCAAATATGGAAACCCCGCACTATACTGTGACCCGCTTGCGCCAAGACGACATGACCGCCGAAAACTTGCAAGCCAGCTACAAATTGGTGGCGATACCGGAAGCAAACCATGTCACTGCCAAAGCCGCGCAAGAAACCAAACCGCAGCGCCCCCAAGCGGTAGTTCAAGGTGTCACGCCTCCACAGCCCGCTCCAATGCGAGCAGTCCGGGGTGCCTCGCAACCTTCTATTTTCACTAAGCTAATAGGCTGGCTCAAGTCACTGGGTGCGGAAAAAATGCCCGAAAAGCTAGTCCCCAAACCGCGCACCAATAACCCGCCTCGACGTGAACGAGAAAGCCGTAGCCCAAGTGGTAACCGTCCGGATAGTAGTCGACCAGAGGGCAACCGTCAGCGCAATAATCCGCGTCGTGATCGTGAAGAAACTCATCCACGCGTAGAAAAAACTGTGCAAACAGCACCCAAAACACAAGAACCGCGCGCTGCACGTCCGCCCCGACCACCGCGCGTACCAGTCGAAACAGCGGTATTGGAAAGCATAGCAAAAGTTGCAACTGTAACTGAACCAGCGGAAGAGCATAGTCAGAGCACTGGACGTAAGCGCGGTCGGCGCGGTGGTCAGCGCGAGCGCGAACGGCGTGATCAGCAGGCAGCCGGGCAACTACCCGGTGAAGAATCTATCCTGACCCAAACCACACCTAATGCTGTAATGAACGCCGTTGAAACCACGCACCACAGCGAACCTGCGGAGCCACAAAATATTCAAAATATAGAACCGCGCCAACTTCCTGTTGAGCAAGCAAATATATCAACTCAGGCTGGCTCTACAACCAATGGCAACGGGTTGGTGCAGATCGAAACTGACGCAGTCAAACGTTCTTCAGCGGCGGCGGCCACCCAGATTGAAACGGCGCCGCCAGCGTCACGTCGCCGTTCACGTCCACGTGAAATTTACAGTATGGAAAACAACGAACCGTTGGTGCAAATAGAGACTCAACAAACTTTGAACCTATAGTTGAACTGGGAACATTGCTACACGATCGTGTAGCATGCAAAATAATAAAGCCGCGCAATTATATTGCGCGGCTTTATTATTTTTCCTGCATCATTCGCACCAAAAACATACGTAACCAATCCTCCACTTTATATAAGTGTCTTCTGAATATGCCGTAACAAACCGTCTGACGCATCCTCCACCATATCAAGTACACGCTCGAAACCGTCTGCTTCACCATAATATGGATCGGGAACTTCACGCTCGTCATGTCGGCTCGCATATTCCAGAAACAATCCCAAACGCCCTCTCTCCCTCACCGGGCATAAACGTTGCAGAATGCCAAGATTGGCACAATCCATCGCCAGCACATAATCAAAACGAGTAAAATCGGCAACCTCAACTTGTCGCCCACGCAGCATGCTCATGTCATATCCACGCTGTAACGCAGCACGCTGCGTCCTCGTGTCCGGCGGATTGCCAATATGATAATCATGCGTACCTACCGAATCAATCAGGATATGCTGTGCCAACCCCGCTTCCTCAACGCGTGCGCGGAACACTGCTTCAGCGGTGGGTGATCGACAGATATTTCCCATGCAGCAAAATAAAACGCTAACTTTTTTCAATTATTCTACTCATTACAATAAAAACGTATTGTAATGTATCAGTAATTCAAATTCTCTAACTCAAAGTGGAGACATAAATACACTCTCCCGCAGCTTCTTCAATTGGTCGCGAAATTCACTGGCACGCTCGAATTCGAGGTTTTTCGCTGCCTGCAGCATTTCTTTTTCCAGCCGTTTAATTTCCTTGGCAAGATCACGTTCACTCATCGCCAAGTATTTTTCCTGATCTTGCTCTATTTTCAATTGCTTGCGCGCAGCATCTGGCTCATAGCTGCCCTCAATAATGTCCTTAATGCGCTTCTGCACACCCTGGGGAATAATACCGTGCAGTTCATTGTGCAACAGCTGCTTGTTCCGCCTGCGCTCGGTCTCGTCGATTGCACGACGCATCGAATTGGTAATTTTATCAGCGTAGAGTATTGCGCTACCGTTAATATGGCGCGCAGCGCGGCCTATGGTCTGAATGAGCGCACGCTCCGAACGCAAAAAACCTTCCTTGTCAGCATCAAGTATCGCTACCAGTGACACCTCGGGGATGTCCAACCCCTCGCGCAGCAGATTAATACCGACCAGCACGTCAAACATGCCCAAACGCAGATCACGAATGATTTCCACCCGCTCCACGGTCTCAATATCTGAATGCAGGTAACGCACTTTAATACCGTGCTCGGAAAAATATTCGGTGAGATCTTCTGACATGCGCTTGGTCAGCGTGGTGACCAGCACTCGCTCGCCCTTGGCTGTGCGCAGATTAACCTCAGACATCAAATCATCAACCTGGTGTGTGGCCGGCCGCACTTCAATTTGAGGATCAACCAATCCAGTCGGACGCACTAATTGTTCCACCACTTGCCCCGTATGCTCTGCCTCAAAAACAGCCGGTGTAGCAGAAACAAATATAGATTGACGCATTACTTGTTCAAACTCGTCAAAACGTAGCGGGCGGTTATCCAGCGCAGATGGCATTCTGAAACCGTAGTTGACCAGATTTTCCTTGCGCGCTCGATCACCTTTGTACATGCCGCCGATCTGTGGAATGGTAACGTGGCTTTCATCTATAAACATCAGCGCATTGGGCGGAAGATAATCAATCAGCGTAGGCGGTGGTTCTCCCGCCTTGCGTCCAGACAGATGGCGCGAATAATTTTCAATGCCTTTGCAGAAACCGATTTCGTTCAGCATTTCCAGATCGTGACGCGTACGCTGCTCAATACGCTGCGCTTCCACCAATTTATGTTCGCGCTGAAAGAAGTCTATGCGCTCAGCCAGCTCAACCTTAATGGTTTCTATGGCCTGTAATGTGGTGCTACGCGGCGTGACGTAGTGGCTGGATGGGTACACGGTAAAACGCGGCACGCGGCTCAAGATATGGCCGGTAAGTGGATCAAATAGCGACAAGCTTTCTACTTCATCGTCAAACATCGTCAGTCGTAATGCATGTTCGCTATTTTCTGCCGGAAAAATGTCGATTACATCGCCGCGCACTCTAAAATGTCCATGCGAAAAATCCACATCGTTACGCTCATACTGCATCTCTGTGAGACGCTTGATAGCGTCCTGCCGTACTAATTTTTCATGCTCGTGCAGGTGTAGAACCATGCCATGATAATCTACCGGATCGCCGATCCCATAGATGGCCGAGACGGTGGCCACAATAACCACGTCCTGTCGCTCCAACAGGGATTTGGTGGCCGACAGGCGCATCTGCTCGATCTGTTCATTTATGCTGGAATCTTTCTCGATAAACATATCACGCGACGGAACATAAGCCTCAGGCTGGTAGTAATCGTAATAGGAGACAAAATATTCCACTGCGTTCTCAGGAAAAAAGTCGCGCATTTCAGAATACAACTGTGCCGCCAACGTCTTATTTGGTGCCATGATGATTGCTGGTCGCCCCAATTGGGCGATGACGTTCGCCATAGTGAATGTTTTACCGGAGCCCGTCACACCAAGCAGAGTTTGAAACGCCAGTCCCTCATTTATCCCCTCGACCAATTGCGCAATCGCAGTGGGCTGATCGCCCGCTGGTTCAAAAGGCTGATGCAAAAAATATGGGCTATTGGGAAAAGTCTTAATCACGGTATAATTTCAGCCAAATTTGAATTAAAAATTTTAAAATACGGGTTAGTTTACTCTAAGCCCATAAGGATACAATCTTGGAACTATCGAAGCGCGTACAAACAATCAAACCCTCCCCCACTCTCGCCGTTACTGCGCGAGCTTCCAAATTAAAGGCGGAAGGAAAAGACATTATCGGGTTGGGAGCAGGCGAACCAGATTTCGATACTCCACAGCATATTAAGGATGCGGCTATAGCCGCGATCAACAAGGGTTTCACCAAATACACCGCAGTGGGAGGTACCCCCTCTTTGAAGCAGGCTATCGTCGCCAAGTTCAAACGTGACAATGGACTGGATTACACAACGACACAGATCCTGGTTTCTTGCGGCGGCAAGCAAAGTTTTTTCAACTTGGCGCTTGCCTTAATCAATCCCCGCGATGAGGTAATTATCCCGGCACCTTATTGGGTATCCTATCCAGATATCGTGCTCATCGCAGAGGGCAAGCCGATAATCGTACAGACAGGCATCGAACAAGATTTCAAAATGAGCGCTGCACAATTATCTGCGGCTATCACAAACAAAACAAAAATAGTGGTAATCAATAGCCCAAGTAACCCATCCGGTGCAGTTTACAGCCTGGAAGAATTACAAGCATTGGGTGAAGTGTTGCGCAAACATCCTGAGGTACTGATAGCTACAGATGATATGTATGAGCACATTGCCTTGCGTGACGAAAAATTCGTCAACATTCTGAATGCCTGCCCCGATCTTTATTCACGCACTATGGTCCTGAATGGCGTGTCCAAATCCTATGCAATGACAGGCTGGCGGATCGGTTATGCCGCAGGGCCAGAGCACATCATCACGGCCATGGAAAATGTGCAATCACAAAGTACCTCCAATCCAACCTCGATTTCACAAGTAGCTGCAGAGGCAGCCTTGAACGGGGATCAGGGCTGCATTACGCCGATGCTAAAAGCATTCCGCGAGCGACATCTATTCGTAGTTGATGCGCTGAACAAAATTCCCGGTGTTAAATGTATAACGAGTGGCGGGGCGTTTTATGCTTTCCCCGACGTGCGTCCGGTTATTGCGGCTTTGCACCAGAAGAGCATCATCAAAGAAGCTACCGACGTAGCGTTATCTGAATACCTGCTGGAGCAGGCTGGTGTGGCCATAGTGCCTGGCTCGGCTTTCGGCAGTGAAGGCTACATTCGCCTGTCTTTCGCCACCTCAATGGAAAATTTGAAAAAAGCGATTAGCCGCATCGCCAAGGCATTTTCATAATTCCATTTTTGTTTCATTCCTCGTAAACGCTGTCAATTAGCGCCTCGTGCTCCACACTGGCTCTGTAAGAGTACCTGATAATACCAGCGGCACGCTGCCCAAGTCAGCGCGTATTTTCAGTTCGACATTCATCCGTCCTGATAATTGCTTGTTCGCTGCAACATCAACATAGCCATTTGCGCTCATTACACCGGCTGAAATTTTGATCTGACGCAGATGCTGTTTGTTGTTATCTACCTGTAGCACGCCACTCAATTCGTCAAAATGTGTGCGACCGGTGGACGCACCCTTACGGGTAGGCATGCGTGAAGTTTCTACCATATCAATGGTATTGATAAGCCCCTTCTTTACCAAGAATTTTCCATCCAGATGCGGGGCTTTAGCTAGTAAGGGAAGTTTCTCCCCACGCAGAATAAAATTAGCGTCACCGTCCATTTCACCAGCAATGCCGAATTTTGGCAACGCATCATGCAGTTTCATAGCCTTTATATTCACAAGCCCCTGCATTTGCCAGCCCTTCAACCAAGTCAGATGCGCACTGCCTGTCAGCATGCCGCCATACAAACGCCCGTCTATTTCATGGAACTTGATTTCGCCTACGCCCAATTCACCTTTTACGGTCAGCTCGTTGAACAAAATGTCCGGTAACAACGGCACGTAACCTTTCTTGATAGCTAATGCGATTTGCCACCGAGCCTGCTGCAGCTGTAGCTCCATGCTAAGCTTGCCATCCACGCTCTTCAATACTGCCTTGGCGAAGTGTCCCTGCTCGTCAAAATTTACCACACCATTTACAGGCGGCAAATTAAGTTCATCGTCGCTGAGACGCGCACGCTGCAACACCATGCGCGCTACTGGATAATGGATATCCCCACCTGCGGTCTGTAGCCACATCAACGTTTTATCAAAAGTCTCAACACTAAGTATAAGATCACTAATTTCCAGACTGCGAATCGCTTTAATCTCGTTTAATAGTGCAAAAAAATCGAAGTTCAGTACAACACTGCTCGCTTTTAACTCTTGGCTACCACCTATGGATACATCCTCCAACTCCAGTTTCGGCTGGGGAAGCAATGTCGCGCGTAAATAACCGATATGTACAGGTTGCTGCAATTGAGCGGACAATTTCTGTTCAATTTGCGTGATATAGCCCTGCATCGGCCAAATATAAGGTAGCAAAGCGGCCAGTAGAAATAGCAGCACAATCAAGCAAGCCGCTATCTTGCCCCACGGCAAAGGCATGCTATGTGTTATGGCGACACGCTGAACAGCCTTCATTTCCGGCATTTGAACGGCCTGTGCCTTAACGGATGCTTCCATTTTTGCTTTGGCCACACTCTGCACTGCTTCTTGTTCAGCTCTAATTTTTGCCGCGTCCTGCTCAGCCTTGTTGATGCGCACCCTAGCTTCGTCACGGGCCTTCGCTTCCGCTTTTTCTTTGTTCAACGTAGCTAAATGTTCCGCCTTGACTCTTATGGCTTCCTGCTCTTCTTTAATGCGTGTTACTTCAGCTTCGGCACGCACCTTAGCGTCCATTTCCACTTTTGCTTTGGCCTGTGCAGCCTCCTGTTTCATTATGATTCTTGTCGCTTCCTGCTCTCCCTTAAGGCGGGCAGTTTCGGCTTCAGCACGGGCCTTGGCTTTCGCTTCCACTTGTGATTTGGCTTGCTCGGCTTCCAGCTCAGATCTGACTTTTGACATTTCCTGCTCTGCCTTGAGTCGCACAACTTCAGCTTTCTCTTTTGCCTGGGCTGCCTCTTGCTCAGCTCTGATTCTTGCCGCTTCCTGCTCTCCCTTAAGGCGTGCTGTTTCAGTTTCAACACGAGCCTTGGCTTTCGCTTCCACTTGTGATTTAGCTTGTTCGGCTTCCAGCTCAGATCTGACTTGTAACGTTTCCTGCTCTGCCTTCAATCGAGCCGTTTCAGCGTCGGCACGAGCATTGACTGCAGCTTCCATTTCCACTTTTGCTTTAGCCTGCTCAGCTTCCTGTTCCGCTCTAACTTTTACGGCATCTTTCTCTGCCTTAAGGTACATAGCTTCAACTACTGCACGCGCCTTAGCTTCTGCTTCCACTTTTGCCTGAGTAGCTCCCTGTTCCGCTTTGATTTGTGCAGCGTCTTGTTCTGCCTTAAGGCGAACCCTTGCAGCTTCCACTTTTGCCTTAGCCAATGCAGCTTCCTGTTCCACTCTGGTTTTTTCCGCTTCTTGCTCTGCCTTGAAGCGCACAGCTTCCGCTTCAGATCGAACCTTAACTAATACTTCCGCTTCCTCTTTTGCCTTGACCAACGCACCTTCCAATTCCGCTCTAATTTTTTCCGTTTCTTGTTCTACCTTAAAGCGAGTGGTTTCAGCTTCCGCTTTTGCCCTAACCAATGCAGCTTCCTGTTCCACCTTGGCTTTTACTGCTTCTTGCTCTACCTTGAAGCGGAATATTTCAGCTTCAGCATACGCCTTGGCTTCTGCATTCGCTTTTGCCTTGGCCTGCGCAGCTTCCACTTCGACTCGAGCTTTGACTAAAGCTTCCGCTTCCTTTTTTGCTTTGGCCAGCGCACCTTCCAATTCCGCTCTAATTTTTTCCGTTTCTTGCTCTACCTTAAAGCGAGTCGTTTCAGCTTCCGTTTTTACCTTAGCTAATTCAGCTTCCTGTTCCACTCTGGTTTTTTCCGCTTCTTGCTCTGCCTTGAGACGTACAGCTTCAGCTTTCTCTTGTGCGTGTTCAGCCTCTTGTTCAACTCTGATTCTTGCCGCCTCCTGCTCTGCCTCGTCCTCTTCCGCCGCCAATGCATCCGCAACCGATACACGCATAACACTGATAGGAAACTGCCTCTCTCCCAAATCTCCAAACTTGGGGGAAGGTATGATATTTTTTGGAGTAGGCATCCGGGGGATAGCCATCTTAACAACGCTACTTATCTTATCTTTATCTTGAATGAAGCCGCCATCCGTCAACTCCTGGAGCATATCGCCAAGCGCTTCACGTAAACTGGGCGCAGCCCGTTTCATCAACTCTTTCACCGTGGACTTATTATCAATCAAACCTAAGGCACGCTTAATATCGCTGGATAAATGATTAGTTATCCTTTTACTTTCGTCCTCACCTTTACTGGTTTTTATAAATATAATTTTTATATCCATGCCGACCCGTTGCACCTGAGTTATCTAAATTTTCGTTACTTAACTTCCACAACAACTAACCACATAAAAACATCTGTCTATTGACTGAAAAGCTCGCAGCCAGTAGTATAGCGGCCTTGTCAATTCCCTGATAGCTCAGTTGGTAGAGCGACGGACTGTTAATCCGCAGGTCCCTGGTTCGAGTCCAGGTCGGGGAGCCAAATATAGAGCCTTGCTGCGATGCAGGGCTTTTTTATTAGCTAAATCATTAACCTGTGTGCGTGCAGCAGCTTAGAATTTTCCAGCCATCTTTCAATTACATTTTTGATATCTTGTTGGATATTCATTTTGACTTTCGCCTTGAAGATCACATCAATCAATTAGCTTGATTACTTTATCGGCATCATTAATTTTTAATTGAAGATGTGAATTAGCTAAGCCCACCAAGTCAAAGCAGGTATAGCAAAGAACTTAGACCGTATGTTTTGAATGTTTCCTAAATAACTTGACGCCTTAATAACCAACAGCAATAACTTTGAAATGATAGATGATATAACCGGAATTTATTAAATAGGAGAGCAAGACAGCTATTTGTCTACAGCTCGGTTGACACTTTTCAAAATTGCATCAACGCCCAAGGCCTACAGCAACTGCCCTTCCAACACATTGTTTCATTGCGAAACAGAATTACCCTCTAAGACGCTAAAAATATCACCAATTCTTTCATCTGGAATACCTTGTGATTCCAAGCATTTATCCATTACTGAAGTTCTTTCATAAGCGCTATAAAACGGGTTTTTTGCTAGTTGTCCAGTCATAATATTTGCAACCTCGTTTTCGCAGGTTGTTATTATCTTTTTTTCTTCAACGCTTAATGGTGGATTTAGAGTAGGCAGTTGAGGAGGGAAGGTAGATGTAGCACAGCCACTCAATAAAGCGGTGATGAGGAATGGGTATGATTTCATTATTTAGATAGATTAATGGTTATTAATTTCACAACATAATTGTTTTTGTTTCACGACTATAACAAAGTACCACTATCTGCTTTCTGAGTGTCTATTCCAATTGTAAAAGTTCCCCGTCAAGCCCATCAAATCTTCATATTTCTGATAGTTGACGAACGAACTGTATAGGTTTTAGATCAGACCTAACTCATTTACTAAGCTATTGGCAATTACTATAAGTAACAATTATAAATAAATTATTGTTTTTGTTGACTCATCTGTTAATCCGCAGGTCCCTGGTTCGATTCAGGTCGGGGAGCCAGATACAGAGCCTTGCAGTGATGCAGGGCTTTTTTATTAGCTAAATTATTAACCTATACCTGTGAGATGCAGCAGCTAGAATTCTCCAGTCGCCATCCGATTATGAATTGGATATCTTATTGGATATCATTTTGAGTATCGTCTTGGATATTCATTTTGAGCAACATGCTTATATACTGCATCAATGATTACCTGGATTACCTGGATTACCTGGATTACCTGGATTACTTTATCGGCAAATTTGATTTTTAGTTGAGGGGGCAGTTCAAAGTTCATGAACCACTAATTACAAGTCGTTCAATACATAGCAAAGCCTGATCAAGCAGCAATTGATCCAAACTTCCCTGCTATGCTGAAAAGAGAAGATTTGTATGATGCTGCACAGAAAATGTTGAGGGTATTAGTTACCCTGCAATCGTCCTCTGGTTATTACTCTTATTGATCCGGCACGAATTATTCATGAAGCCGCGTAGGCGACTTTTGGGTCGCGGAAATAACGGCGCACGCGTTCAGGGTTTTGCTCAAGCATGGTCATGTGATCAGTCGCAGCAGCTCTGAGTTTTGCCTTGGTGCGCACTGGCACCTTTGAAGTGATGACGTGTTTGAGATCCGCATTCAGTCTTTCTTCGGGGTTGAGTTCAGGGCTGTAGCTGGGCAAGTAGAACAACTCGATTTTCTGTGCGTTCTCGGCAGCCCAAGCCTTTACAGGTTTGCTGTGATGAACTCTCAAGTTGTCCAGTATCAGAAACACCTTGCGGTCTGTATCCTTGATGAGCGCCTCCAGAAATTCAATGAGCTTGTCGGAGTTAAATGCCTCATCAATAATCATCCAGCGCGTTTTACCCTGATTGGTTACCGTCGCAATCATCGATAGCTTGTGGCGCGTGCCGCCTACTGCGAACGTCACAGGTGTCTTGCCCACCGGCGCATAGCTCCTGCCTCTGACATCCGTGTTGACTAGCGCCGTCTCGTCGCCCCAGTGAATTTCCGCACCTTCTGTTTTTGCTCTGGCTTCAATGGCCGGATATTGTTCATCAAGCCAAGCCTGGACGGCTTCAGGCCGCTGCTCGTATGCTTTTTTAATGGGTTTTTGTGGTGTAAAACCCCAACGTGCCAAGTAGTTGCCTACTGCCCGAATAGACAGCTTGATACCGTGCGCCAGCTCAATGTGCTGGCGCACAGCGGGCCTGCTCCATAGCGCAAAATCCATCTTGAGTTGTTCGGGGCGTCTGTCGCAGATGGTTTGTTGAATCGCCAGCTCTTGGCTAACCGTCAAGCGGCGTCCACTGCCAGGTTTTTTACCCCGAACGCCGGGCTTGAGTGCCCCCGAACCTTCAGCCTTATACAACCGCAGCGCCGTATTGACTGCCGTCCAGCTCAGTCCCGTTTGCACCACGATCTCCATCACCGCCATGCCTTTGCGGTGCATACGTATGACTTGCTTGCGTCGTTCATGCAGTACTTCTCGCGACTGCTTGCGGGCATCTTCTTTTTCCATACTCCATAGACATCGAAAACCAATAAAAATTCATTTATAAATCGTGCCGGGTCTATAAGTGTAGATTTTTCAGATGATCGTTGGCGCTTGATATCTCCTGACTTATGGAAGGAGTAGCTTCAGGTGGAAATAGCACAATCATCTATTTCAGTTGCACTGACTGTGCTGTCGAAGCGGCTTCCGTTACTAAATACGGCGGACAGGTGCAGCGTGAAAAGATGTCTATAGGTGAATACGGTTTTATCGCATTGGTTGTAGATACTGAGGGAAATATATTTGGTTTACATTCATTGCAATAAGTAGCTCTCTTTTAAGATCAACCTATTATGCAAGGAAACATGCTAAACCGCCCCCGCTAATTCAAACGTTGGATATCAGAAGAATGACAGCACCCCAATTTAGACTTTGAGGAATTGAAGCGAGCACATGCTGGGTAATATCGGTTTTCTATTTTCACAGAAAAGAGAAAAAATTGGAGCTCGGTAAGATAAAGAGTGCAAACCAAGGGCAGTTCACGATTTCGAATAGAGACAGCAGTACTCCCCACATCAAGAAGATAAGAGTGGTGTCCACTGTGGATTACTTTCTGTCAGATTGAGCGTTACTCGCTGCTGTTTTAACAATTCACTGCAGATACTAAAAACTCTGACAGGCCACGGCGTGAGCTCAAACGTGTGTGCCGGGGTACAAAAATATTAAAACACATAAAGCCAGTTTGAAAATCATGAATACCGAAGGAATGTTAAGACCTTCGAAATTAAGTTGATGCAGCCTTCCATTCTTCAGCCAAATTCAGATTCAAAAAACATCATCTAGTTTATTTACAGAGACAGCCTTCGCTCGAAGAGCTAAAGCAATAAGTACAGGGTTCCTTATAGCGGGTATCTTTTTGTATCCCTTTTCAACTCGACATGCTTTTAGTCATTCGGGCGGATCAGCTAGGTAGGTGTGCCATTGAGTGTGATTAAAATGTAATCCATTGAAAGCATTTATCACCGCATTTTTAATCATGGGCTTTTTATTAAGGGCGTCTTTATATCTTTTTAGCAACTGTCTCTACAGTGATTTCATTTTTTTGTGCGTTTAAATTGGTAGGCATGATAAGTATTCATAATCAATTTTTAAATGCTCCCCACTTAATGCCACTCAGGAGATTGACTTTACAAATAGAACTGTCAACTATTTGCATTCATGAACAAAAAGGGAGAGCGTTTTCAGAATAATAGAATGCAGCTGGGGAGTCTGTACGTTTGAGCACAATCTCTAGGTTTTCACAAAGTGTGCCCTAGCGCACAGACGACGTTCAATATGCTTGCTAATCTTAGCTCAGAGTTAGCCAATAACCATTTCGGATACAACTCTTCAATGCGATATGCCCCTACGTCAAAATTAAGGAATCTTCCGTAAAACTTTAAATGGAGTTACAAATGAAAAAAACTATTATTTCACTCGCTATGTCATCCTGTTTTATATTGGGAACATCACACGCGCAGGCGGATTCTGATTCATCCCACGCAAACATGAACAATAAGACATTCAAGATGGATCAGAAGACACTCAAGGCCATGGATAAGGATTCTGATGGAAAGGTTACTAAGGAAGAATTTAAAAATTATACAAAAATGAAAGATGTAACGGATTTTGATGTGTGGGATGTTGATGGTAATGGCGATATTAATGCATGGGAAATGAAGATTGTGTCTGAAAGAAATGCGGGCCAACAAACCTCAGGGGGCCAAACCTCAGGGGGCAATTCTGGAGAGGCAGGAAATTCAGCCAAAGATATCGCAGTACCCGGGAAAGTCTTGAAGCAAGATAAATTGAAAGTTACTAACCCCGATCGTGCTTTAGATCCCACTGGATCTGCCGGTAAATCAAGTACTCCATCAGGCAGTTAGCCTGGTTTTAATCAAAAATAAATAGGCCATCTTAAAAATGGCCTTTTTCTTTGAGGCGAATTAATTGATGGTTGCCGGAAAAATATAAGATTGCGCTGGCATCTTTATATTAATTACCTCGAAACTACTTTTGTACTGACCTTAGTATTGCCAGTTACAGTTCTATCAATCACCACGCGGTCTGCTAAGAACGTGTTTACGATCTCCTGAGCAGCAGCCCCAGAAATGCGAGATGGATGAACTGCAGGCTGGTGTTGAGCTTTCGCTCGCAGTTCTTCCACAGCCTCCTATTCTTCTCCAGCCAGGCAAAGCTGCGCTCCACCACCCAGCGCTTGGGGATCACCGCGAACTTGTGCAGTTCACTGCGCTTGGCAATCTGCACCGTGACAGCCTGGCCCAGTATCTCCTGCACGCCTTGCGCGAAGGGCTGGCCCATATAACCGCTGTCGGCCAACACGCTGTGAATCTTGCTCAGATTCGCCTTGCAATGGCGCATCGCCTGTAATGCACCTTTGCGATCCGTTACTTCGGCAGTGGTGACGGCAACGGCATGGGGCAACCCCTGTGTGTCCACTGCAATGTGGCGCTTGATGCCTGAGACTTTCTTGCCCGCGTCATAGCCCTTGCTCCCGGCTGTGACCGTGTTCTTCACGCTCTGCGCGTCCACAATCAATAGTGTGGGCATGGCGCTGCGCACCTGTTTCTCGCGGGCCGCGCCAACCTGATTTTTTTAAAGCCCGCTCCAGCACGCTGATATCGTGCTCGTCGGGCTTGCTCCACTTGGCAAAGTAGGCATACACCGTCTGCCATTTCGGAAACTCACTGGGCAGAAATCTCCATTGGCAGCCCGTGCGCAGCACATACAACACCGCACAGAACACCTCGTACAAGGTCCCACCGTCGTGGGCTTGGTACGTCGACGCACGCTGGCCAGCAGTGGCTCTATCTCCGCAAATTTTTCCCGACTGATGTCGCTGGCGTATTTCTTCTCTCTCATCCCTATAGTTTCAGGGATATTCCTCAGATCGTAAACACGTTCTAAGTAGTTTCGCTAGAATAAAGGTTACAGCTATAACAATACCTACACATTTGAGAGGGCTGCTTTGAATGCAAGCCCTGCTCTTATCCATGAGACGGTTATAATTTTCTTCTATTTGCAGCACGATAAGCAAGTGACTCAACAGCTTTGTGAGAGATATCGGATATACCAGCAATCATATTCACTTCTTTATGGGTAACCTTATCAATAGCTTCATGCAACGTTGATTCAACATTTTTAGGGGGGCTTGCTGAGGTGGCTTCCATGATTGAATCCATTATTTAAATGGGAAGAGTATAGCCCTCCACTAGGTACGCATACGGACACTTTTTTATTACAAATAACTTTATAAAATAATATGTATTCGTATAGAAAAAAGTGGAGAACAATTACAGAATAGTGTAGTGGTCAAGTAATTTTGGACACAACGATAGGTTTTTTTGCTGCCCTGTTCCGCTCAAAGACGGAGGGCGACAGATTGCCCAATACTGAGTGTATGCGATTACAGTTATAGAATCCCACGATGTATGCGGTGATATCTGTTTTAGCTTCCGTTTGATTGGCATATTCGCGCTGCCAAACGCGCTCCATTTTGAGGTTCAGGAAGAAGCGTTCTGCCACTGCATTGTCCCAACAGTTGCCCTTACGCTCATGCTGCAGACGAAGCCATGCTTCACTAGCAAAGCCTGATACTGGCCGCAGACATATTGACTGCCACGGTCGGAGTGGACGATCAACCCCGGCTCTGGTTGACGCTGCTGTATTGCCATGTGCAGTGCGGTGCAGACCAATTCAGCAGGCATGCTCGGCGCCATCGCCCATCCAACCACCTTGCGCGAGAATAAATCCAACACTATCGCCAAATAGAGCCAGCCTGACCCGGTGCGGATATAGGTGATATCGCCCACCCAAGCAATATTGGGTGCGACCGGATTGAATTGCCGATCCAGAATATTGGCAGCAATTGGCAGATTGTGTTTGCTGTCAGTTGTGTGGATGAATTTACGCTTCCATACTGGCTTCAAGCCTGCCTGACGCATCAGGCAGCGCACCCGATAGCGACCAACTTGAATACCTTGCGCTTCCAATGCGGTGACCAGACGACGGCTGCCATAGCTTTGATGACTGGCCATGAAAGCAGCTCGCAGATGAGTGCTTGTTTTGCAAATCATTGGTTTGGCGAGACGGCTTCTAGCCTCATAAAAACCGGAACGACTCACTTCCAAGACGCGGCAACTCTGCTGAACAGGGATCGCCTTCTGTTGCAACAGGCAAATAAGCTGGTAGCTCATTTCAGTTCCCGGGCAAAGAAGGCTGACGCTTTTTTTAAAATATCAACATCCATACGAAGTCGACGGTTTTCTTGCTCCAGTTGGCGGACACGCTGTTGTTCAGCAGTAAGTGGATTGCCGATGCCACGCTGTCCATTTTGCTCGGCTTTATATTGCGTCACCCAACGACGGATCGCAGTCAGACCGATTCCCATGCTTTGGCTGACATGCTGAACACTCAGTCCCTGTTCCTTGATCATGCGCACAACTTCCAGTTTGAAACTGGTGTCGAATTTTTTTCGTTGCTTTGTCATTTAGTACTCCTCTGATGGTGGATTTTCCACCTATCGAGGTGTCCGTGCAAATTAGACCACTACAGTTCTCCTATTCTGGATCCTAGCCATGGATGAGCATTATCATGAGTCTAGACTGTGGGGGCTATCATTATTCTGACATCCAACGTTTGAATTAGCGGGGGCGGTTTAGCATGTTTCCTTGCATAATAGGTTGATCTTAAAAGAGAGCTACTTATTGCAATGAATGTAAACCAAATATATTTCCCTCAGTATCTACAACCAATGCGATAAAACCGTATTCACCTATAGACATCTTTTCACGCTGCACCTGTCCGCCGTATTTAGTAACGGAAGCCGCTTCGACAGCACAGTCAGTGCAACTGAAATAGATGATTGTGCTATTTCCACCTGAAGCTACTCCTTCCATAAGTCAGGAGATATCAAGCGCCAACGATCATCTGAAAAATCTACACTTAAGAGTAATAACCAGAGGACGATTGCAGGGTAACTAATACCCTCAACATTTTCTGTGCAGCATCATACAAATCTTCTCTTTTCAGCATAGCAGGGAAGTTTGGATCAATTGCTGCTTGATCAGGCTTTGCTATGTATTGAACGACTTGTAATTAGTGGTTCATGAACTTTGAACTGCCCCCTCAACTAAAAATCAAATTTGCCGATAAAGTAATCCAGGTAATCCAGGTAATCCAGGTAATCCAGGTAATCATTGATGCAGTATATAAGCATGTTGCTCAAAATGAATATCCAAGACGATACTCAAAATGATATCCAATAAGATATCCAATTCATAATCGGATGGCGACTGGAGAATTCTAGCTGCTGCATCTCACAGGTATAGGTTAATAATTTAGCTAATAAAAAAGCCCTGCATCACTGCAAGGCTCTGTATCTGGCTCCCCGACCTGAATCGAACCAGGGACCTGCGGATTAACAGATGAGTCAACAAAAACAATAATTTATTTATAATTGTTACTTATAGTAATTGCCAATAGCTTAGTAAATGAGTTAGGTCTGATCTAAAACCTATACAGTTCGTTCGTCAACTATCAGAAATATGAAGATTTGATGGGCTTGACGGGGAACTTTTACAATTGGAATAGACACTCAGAAAGCAGATAGTGGTACTTTGTTATAGTCGTGAAACAAAAACAATTATGTTGTGAAATTAATAACCATTAATCTATCTAAATAATGAAATCATACCCATTCCTCATCACCGCTTTATTGAGTGGCTGTGCTACATCTACCTTCCCTCCTCAACTGCCTACTCTAAATCCACCATTAAGCGTTGAAGAAAAAAAGATAATAACAACCTGCGAAAACGAGGTTGCAAATATTATGACTGGACAACTAGCAAAAAACCCGTTTTATAGCGCTTATGAAAGAACTTCAGTAATGGATAAATGCTTGGAATCACAAGGTATTCCAGATGAAAGAATTGGTGATATTTTTAGCGTCTTAGAGGGTAATTCTGTTTCGCAATGAAACAATGTGTTGGAAGGGCAGTTGCTGTAGGCCTTGGGCGTTGATGCAATTTTGAAAAGTGTCAACCGAGCTGTAGACAAATAGCTGTCTTGCTCTCCTATTTAATAAATTCCGGTTATATCATCTATCATTTCAAAGTTATTGCTGTTGGTTATTAAGGCGTCAAGTTATTTAGGAAACATTCAAACATACGGTCTATAGACCCGGCACGATTTATAAATGAATTTTTATTGGTTTTCGATGTCTATGGAGTATGGAAAAAGAAGATGCCCGCAAGCAGTCGCGAGAAGTACTGCATGAACGACGCAAGCAAGTCATTCGTATGCACCGCAAAGGTGTGGCGGTGATGGAGATCGTGGTGCAAACGGGACTGAGCTGGACGGCAGTCAATACGGCGCTGCGGTTGTATAAGGCTGAAGGTTCGGGGGCACTCAAGCCCGGCGTTCGGGGTAAAAAACCTGGCAGTGGACGTCGCTTGACGGTTAGCCAAGAGCTGGCGATTCAACAAACCATCTGCGACAGACGCCCCGAACAACTCAAGATGGATTTTGCGCTATGGAGCAGGCCCGCTGTGCGCCAGCACATTGAGCTGGCGCACGGTATCAAGCTGTCTATTCGGGCAGTAGGCAACTACTTGGCACGTTGGGGTTTTACACCACAAAAACCCATTAAAAAAGCATACGAGCAGCGGCCTGAAGCCGTCCAGGCTTGGCTTGATGAACAATATCCGGCCATTGAAGCCAGAGCAAAAACAGAAGGTGCGGAAATTCACTGGGGCGACGAGACGGCGCTAGTCAACACGGATGTCAGAGGCAGGAGCTATGCGCCGGTGGGCAAGACACCTGTGACGTTCGCAGTAGGCGGCACGCGCCACAAGCTATCGATGATTGCGACGGTAACCAATCAGGGTAAAACGCGCTGGATGATTATTGATGAGGCATTTAACTCCGACAAGCTCATTGAATTTCTGGAGGCGCTCATCAAGGATACAGACCGCAAGGTGTTTCTGATACTGGACAACTTGAGAGTTCATCACAGCAAACCTGTAAAGGCTTGGGCTGCCGAGAACGCACAGAAAATCGAGTTGTTCTACTTGCCCAGCTACAGCCCTGAA
The DNA here is from genome assembly GCF_918378365.1 of Candidatus Nitrotoga arctica. Taxonomy (NCBI): domain Bacteria; kingdom Pseudomonadati; phylum Pseudomonadota; class Betaproteobacteria; order Nitrosomonadales; family Gallionellaceae; genus Candidatus Nitrotoga; species Candidatus Nitrotoga arctica. The sequence continues at coordinate 1,993,684 of NZ_OU912926.1, forward strand.
CTCAACCCCGAAGAAAGACTGAATGCGGATCTCAAGCACGTCATCACTTCAAAGGTGCCAGTGCGCACCAAGGCAAAACTCAGAGCTGCTGCGACTGATCACATGACCATGCTTGAGCAAAACCCCGAACGCGTGCGCCGTTATTTCCGCGACCCAAAAGTCGCCTACGCGGCTTCATGAATAATTTGTGCCGGATCAATAAGTTCTTTGCTATACCTGCTTTGACTTGGTGGGCTTAGCTAATTCACATCTTCAATTAAAAATTAATGATGCCGATAAAGTAATCAAGCTAATTGATTGATGTGATCTTCAAGGCGAAACTCAAAATGAATATCCGGCAAGATATCAAAAATGTAATTGAAAGGTGGCTGGAAAATTCTAAGCTGCTGCACTCGCACAGGTTAATGATTTAGATAATAAAAAAGCCCTGCATCACTGCAAGGCTCTATATTTGGCTCCCCGACCTGGACTCGAACCAGGGACCTGCGGATTAACAGGAGCAGCCACTCAGAGATTTATGCATCCAAAGCTGAAGAATCGGAACAGAATTTTTACTAGGCAACGGTCAGCTTCGCGTGAACCGAACCAGGGCCGAACCTGAAGGGCTCGAAATTGTGCTGCTTTACTGAATTTTGATCAAAAACAATAAATTATTGACAAATTTTACTGAGCTGGCACTGAGCGCCTCTCATGGCATTGACGCCGGTCTAGTGGAACCGGAGCAGCAGGCTGGCCGAGAATGTCCCAGAATCACCTGAGGCATGCCGTTCGGGGCAGCGGATGGGTAGGGGGTGCACCCCTACACTGAAATTGCGCCAGAATGTCCCAGAATGTCTCAGAATCATCTAAGGCACGCCGTTCGGGGTGGCGGATGGATAAAGGGCATCCCCAAGCCGAGACTGCGCCAACTCCAGGGGAAGCCTGCCAGCTAAATCAACAAAGGACAGATGACCGCCACAAAAGCGGTACAGACATCCTTTGCAGATCAATTTTACGCACTAGGGGGCTAATTGCATCCAGATCTACTGTGCGCTTGATAAGCTCACAATAATCCGGCCCTATTCAGTTAATGCGACAGAGCCCTGTTTGTGAGTGGATAGTGTGATCAGGTAGTCTTGCGGCGACGAATTGCCCCAAAACTGGCCAAACCAAGACCGAGTAGCGCTAGTGTTCCTGGTTCTGGTACTGGCTTAGCCTCAGTGAAAAAGCTCTGCCCGAAAGCAGTCCCTAAACCTTGACCGGCATAGTTTACCGGACTAATTGCAGCTCCTGTGGCAGTATTAACAGTGTAAACCGTCGTGTCAGCAACGGCGTAGAGAAGATTGTCACTGCCTGTTGCAAGTCCGAAAACACCACCGACACCGAACCCACCCACGGATGATGTGTTAGAGAGATTGCTCAAATCAATCTTAATGAGTTCGTTAAAAGTGGACGCCAAATAAAAATTACCGGCGTTGAACGCTAAATCACCCCCTGAAAAAAACCCCATGTTGCCAAGGCTGGTGCCGACCCCTGTTGACGTGTTGATTGAAAAGAGCGATGAAGTGGAATTGCCGGCTCCGTAAAGCGTACCATTTGTCCCAAAAACGAGAGCATTTCCACCTGCAATTGAATGATTTCCAATGAATGTGACCGCTGCCGTTGTTGAATTAATTGAATACAGGCTTGTGAAAGAGAGGCCGAATAAGCTGCCAGACGGGTCGAAGGCAATGTCGGTCATCTGCACACCCATATTGCCGATTAAAGTGACATTTCCCGTAGCAACATCAATGGTCGCCAGATTTCCGGCGCTATCGTCCACATACATGACAGGCCCCGCAATGGCTGTTGTTACACAGATACCCAAGGTCACTGCTAGAGCAACAGCACCAAGGTTTTTGGCTAGCTTCAATGGAAAAACACTTTTAGAATTATTCCTGATATATCTCCAGAAGATAGGTAGAGTTTAAAATAAATCAATAAATGATGGTGAAACAAAAATTGTTACCTGGCAGGCTGTCGAATTCTGGTTTATTATACAGATAATATATTGATTTAATTATATAAATATATTAAAATATATGAACTGCGCATCATATGTGACCAATTTGTCACGAGCAAAGTCCGACAGGATTATAGATAATCGTTATCCGCCAAATTTTATGTAAAGCATAAATCATGCCTATATATAAAATATAACTATCTGGCTGTAATAAATAAAATAAATGTTAAATGACATTACTCAAAATAAATTTATGAAGCCATTAGATTATATAACTGTAAAATTGGCCGACACTTTATTTCGCTTCGAATAGTCAATGTTCTCAATGTCTATGTCGCATTAGCAAAACTCTGCCCAAAAATTGGATTATGCTGTTAGCCGCTGTGAGCGGATGAATAAGGCAAGGTAGTTATGCGTGCTGACTTGGGTTGTGTATCGAGATTTTGGATCAGCTAATTATGGCCAGTGAAAGCTGAGGGATAAAAAAACCGCTCTCGACATGGGCGCAGAGAGCGGTAACTGGACAAACATCAAAATAGTTTCTCGACTTGCTATCCTGTAGGCCTTTGGATCATGATTAATTTTTCTATTGTCTACTTTAATGAGGATGGAATACAAGATGGAATACATTGATTGGCTTCAGTGGCCTGCAATGATTGTTACCTTAGGCGCTTCCTGGTTTATTGCATCCCAAACGAAGCGTAAGCGTCAAGTTGGTTTTTGGGGTCTTCTTTTGAGTAATTCTCTATGGGCAATATGGGGCTGGCATGATGAAGCATTTGCTCTAGTTGCTTTGCAAATAGCTTTAGCGGGATTAAATATACGCGGCGCATCAAAAAATGACCCCCCCTAAAAATAAATCAGAAATATAATAATTATTCTGTAAGTGCTAAATGAGCGACCTCTGGATATGTCCCTAACTGACTGAGTCGGCATTTGCTGAATGATTTTAATCACTTGCTGATTCTTTTTTCATCATGACAGGCGTGGACATCCATTTTGAGGATAGATACGTTAACCTTTCAATCTAAATGCAAAGCTACTTTCTATTTGAACAAATATCAAAGTTACAGACTATTGCGAGTCAAGTATCCATCAAAGTACACAGACCGTATGCAAGTTATTGTAGGAATTGTTTCAATCCTATGCTTAAAGATTGCAGCTTTTGGTAAACAAAATATCTGACAAGTGGGGAAAGGATGAGCGGCATGTCACCGCTGCTATGAAACGATAAGTATTCGAACTTTATGGGTATTCAGGGTATGACGACCCTTCAATGCATTCCCGCGGGAAAAAGAACGTGCGAGATTGACCACCTTATCAGCAGAGAGCTTGGCGGAGCAGATGTTGTGGATAATCTTTGGCCCCAGGCATATGGCTCCAGTCCTTGGAATGCTGTCCTCAAAGACAAGCTGGAGAATCGACTTCATAAAGAGATATGTACGAATAATATTTCTTTATCCAAAGCGCGTAACATGCTGACTAATGATTGGAGAAAAGCTTATATTAAATACTATGGTTCGCCCTGAGCGGATTGGTGTAGATGGGTTTATACTTGAAGGGAACGCATGAATATCTTCTCCAAAAACCAATCGGGATAAATGACAGGATTTGTCAGATTTAAAATAAGACTACGGGGTAAGTTGACCGTTTTGTATGAATAGGGGGGCCAGGGGCATATTTTGTAATGGCAGTATGCCGTTGAAAAATTAACTTAGTGGGAAACCGGTTGGTACGTAAAAAATCTAAACCAAATTTAATCTGACAGATACCCTTGAAATTCGGTAACTGTCAGATCAGGACTGAATTAGTACAAATTAAGTCACCTTACATTTTGCATGGATCGGACAAACTTTTTACCGATTCCACGTGTCGTGCAGAGCCGCCCAATTTCTTGTACATTTTAAAATTATCTTTATTTAGGTTATTCGCTCCAACAATTATTTTCCCCATCCGATATATCACCTGCTTATCAATATACCCTGAGATTTTCTCACCTTCTTTTTGTCGATGTATCTCTTTCAAGGCATCATTCGCCATTCCTCGATTATGTTCAATGATTGTCGATATTTCGTAAAGCCTATATGTAATTTTATTCCGGCAAACCTCTAATTTATTAGTTCGCTCTTCGTTTTCTCTCATCTCAGCAAGTTCCATTGCTTCTCTTTCAGCCTCAGCTTTTTCTTCTGATTGCTGTTTTACCCGTGCCCTCTCATTTTCTTGATCTTGTTTTAGTATATTCGCCGCTTGCGCCATTGCAACCATATGTTGCTTTGCTAGAAGAATCATTGGTGCAGCTTCAATAAGAGCATTGAGTAATTCAGTTTGCTTAATAGAATATTTATTCCGGTTTTCACACTTCCCATTGCCATAGTTAAGATTGCCCGGGTGCTTAATATAAGTCATCGCAGATTGTAAATCTTCGCTAGCTCTCGCTTTCATTTCTTCATTTTTTGGAAATAGATATTTTAGTGTGCTTTTGAAAATAATTCCGCCGTAATTGTTCTCCATTCGAATGTAATACTCTTCGCATTTTCCAAAATTTCCTTCATCAAAGGCTACAAATCTAGGATCGTTGATCCAGTTTTCTCCCAAAATGCTGTCGTAATTTTGTATATATATTCCATTGTCATCAATCGATTCGGGCAGTTTTGCAATGATGTCTTGGATTGAGTATGGCTGCACAATCTCCGCACTCAATGGAGTTGGTGGAGACTTATAATTCAGAATGTTATCAATATCCGCCGCGTACGTAATGAATGGGGCCAGCAAAAAAAAGCAGACCAAAGGTGCGGTTAAAATTACAATTTTCATTAATATTCCTTAAGATCGCTTCATTTTAAGGTTGCAAAGAATGCAAAATCAATCCTAAAGAGATCGTCTATTCCATCACCACCGATCGCTCATTTAAAGCTTGCAAAACTGGATGCGGCCATGTAACGACTCAAGCAAGAGTTAATATACCTTCCTTAATTAATCGAATTGGTTGATCTTAAGTATTCGCACAATTCTTTCCTAAAAATTGTCTTAGAGTAGGTATGACGAAATCTGAGTTCTAGATGGCTCCTTTACCTCATTTCAAGTAGCACGAGACTGCAAATACATTAACTTCGCAATCTAACAGAAAACTCCTGCGCTTTTGGAACAAAAATATCAATGCCATATATATTTGGTAATTGGCTAAGTGTTTTACGCTAACCAGTGACAGTCTTTTCTGCGCCAAATTCCACTAACGACTTGACTTTGTACAAGCATGTACTATGGCGACCGAGCATCCCGCCTAAGCCAAACCTCAACTAAAAATCACATTTGCCGATAAAGTAATCAATGTGATTTATTGATGTGATCGTCAAAGTGATCCTCAAATGATATCCAACAAGATATCTAACAAGTTATCGAATGGTGACTGGAAAACTCTAAACTGCTGCATCTACACAGGCCAATGATTCAGACCATAAAAAAGCCATACATCCCTGCAAGGCTCCATATCTGAGTCGCTGATGCTTTCTTATGCTATCGATTAATTGGGGGTATTCAATGAGAAAACCAACATGAAGAAAGCGCATTCGATTTAAAGATGCAAATTTGGACAAATAATTAGGGTGAGCTATGAAAAAAATAATGATGCTCTGATCATTGGCGGTATTGCATGGACTGGTTACACGGATACAGGGCGGAGCATTTGGCTCAAGTATGCACCAAGCCAATTCTAATTCTTTGCTACAACAATACACTTGCTTCGAAGTTGCGTGACGTGATGTCTACCAACGGACTGGACGCAAAAGTGTTGGTACAAACATTTCATTCATGGTGTAGCTCGCAATTGCGTGCCTACAACGTAAGTTTCCCAAAGCATCACGGCAATGACAATGATTTCTTCAGCGGTATGGTAAATACACTTATCCGGGCAGTCGATAATAAACAAGTTCCCTCAGGTCAATATGATGCTGTGCTAATTGACGAGGGACACGACTTCCGCCCGGAGTGGCTTAAGTTGGTCGTACAGATGGTAGACCCCCAAAGCAACTCATTGTTAGTGCTATACGATGATGCACAATCTATAACGAACATACCAAGAAGCAGAAATTCAGCTTTAAGAGTCTTGGGATTCAGGCGCAAGGCCGAACGACAATTCTAAAAATAAATTACCGAAATACAAAGGAGATTTTGAACGTTGCGGCTTCGTTTGCCAAAGAATTGCTATCCCCTGTTGATGCAGATGAAGACGGGATGCCAATTGTGCAGCCAACGAGTGCTGGACGACATGGCATATCTCCTACCCTTGTAAATTTACCATCACTAGATGAAGAATCTATGTGGATCATCAGCCAACTTAAAGAAGAAAATCGCACCGGTACTCCCTGGAAAGATATGGCCATCTTGTATCGCAGTTATTATCCAGTTGGACAGACATTCGAAAGAAAACTTAAAGCTGCTGGGATTCCAGTGAGTAGCAAGAAAGAAGTGAGGTTCACTGATGACCAAGATACAGTTAAGCTGATCACAATACACTCATCGAAAGGCCTAGAGTTTCCTATCGTTTTTATCCCTGACATAGGATTGATGCCAGACGAAAATTGCGTATCTGAAGAAGAGGTGCGTTTGCTTTATGTCGCAATGACTCGAGCAACGTCCAGATTGATGATGACTAGCCATCGAAATTCATCATTTACGCAGAAACTCCAGTTGGCAATCGGCGGAAAGTGATAGCCAACGCTGATCCACAATGCTATTTTTCTTCGCCGAGTTGGTTGGAGTTTCCCTCTTCTTTCTTATAAGTATCGTGGATTCAGCCTTATTTCCAAGACAATTATCATGTCGGACCACCTAGCCTTAAGTCGCAGATAGAATTCATGGGTCAATAGACGTGCTTCTATAAAGCCACTATTCGATATGCTGGAGCGCCATAAGAATTTCTCGAGCAACCAAGGCAATCCTTATGTAGGGCTTAGCAGGGTGACCACGGTGTACATTATTTTTTCGCGATAGTCTGTTCTAATATTCTTATTTGTAGATCCATTTGTTGTTGCATTGCTTATCAAAGAACTCTGTAATAATATCAAAAACTTATAGGTCGGCATTCCACTTGCGATATACGCACAATGGATCGGAGTTAGCACACAGGAGGAAATATGAGCGGCACTATCCATTCAATCACCATCCACGCCAGCTTTCCAGGGAAAGTCAATTTTGCAGCGCACCAGAATGCGGTTCCTATTGTCAGGGATCTTGGAATTGAAAATAGCTCCGAGGAGCAGTACCAAAATCTCCGTTTGACTATCAGCGCTCATCCCGCCTTTCTTAGGGAGAGGGTTTGGATTTTAGACCGCCTGGAATCCAAAACCTCATTGCATATTAAGGACTCTCTCATTGATTATGATGCGAACATGCTGTTCGGACTCAATGAAGCTATCAATGCTGATATTCGCCTCACGCTAACCACTGATCATGGCGAGATTTTATCGTCACATCAGGAGCGGGTGCGTGTGCTCTCCCGTAATGAATGGGGGGCTCGCATTTCCTTCCCGAACTTTTGGCAGCTTTTGTTCAGCCAAATGATCCCACCGTGGAAGCTATTCAAAAGCAAGCAGCCGAGCTTCTTCGTAAAAGAGATCTGACACTGGATGGGTACGGCTCCGGCCAAAGCGAAAACGTGTGGTCCATGTTGTCCGCCATATGGAGCGCTGTGGCTGGGCTTAAGCTAGATTATGCCCTCCCGCCTGCAAGCTTCGAAGAAAATGGGCAAAAAGTACGCACACCTTCTCAGATAATTACTAGCGGCCTTGCTACCTGTCTGGATAGCACGTTGCTTTTTGCGTCGGTTATTGAGGCGGTTAGGTTGCATCCTGTGGCTATTCTGACCAAAGGACATGCATTCGTAGGTGCCTGGATAACCCCAATTGAGTTCAAGTCCGCCATCGTAGAAGATGTGGTTGCCGTGCGTAAAGCCGTGTCTCTAGACCAGTTGGTGATATTCGAGACCACGCTTGCCGTAACGCATCCGCCAGCCAGTTTTGGTCAGGCTATCCAGCAGGCGAAAAAAGCTATATCCGAAGAGCAAGAAGATGCTTTCACCATGGCGATCGATTTCAAGCGCGCCCGCATACAGGGCATCTTTCCAATGCCTACCACTGAACTCATGAAGCAGGAAATCGCCTCCAATGATGACATGGGTATTATCCTGGAAATGGAAGAACCGCCAGCCCTCCCTCGTTTCGACATTGAACAGGAAGTAGTTGTGGAAACGCCGCAGACCAGGCTTAACCGGTGGCAACGTAAACTGCTGGATCTTTCCCTACGGAATAAGCTACTTAATTTTAAGCCGTCCAAGAAGGCCATTGTGGTGTTATGCAAAAAGCCCGGTAAGCTCGAAGACATTCTTGCTGACGGCAAGGAGATAAAGCTCTTGCCTCTGCCTGATATTTCGGGTGGTGAGGGGGGCCGCGATGAGGTAGCCCATATGCGAATGCATGGTACCAGCCTCACGGATGAGTTTGTAAATGAGGCACTCGAGCACTCAAACACTGTTTATGCGCTCTTAAGCAAGACGGTATTAGATTCCTCCCTGATTGAGATTTTTAGACAAGCAAAACTGGATATCGAAGAAGGCGGCGCAAATACTCTATTTCTTGCGATTGGCTTTTTAGCTTGGAAGAAGGATATGAAGGATCCTAAGCGCTATAAAGCTCCTCTCGTCTTGATACCAGTGACCCTTTTACGCCCAGGCATTTGTAGTGGTCTAATGAAAACGGACACCTCGATAGGATTATTATTCACCTAGAGAGGAGCAGCAATGACAAAACAACGCCAGCATTACGAAACCGCCTTCAAACTCGAAGTAGCCCGCATGATAGTAGATCAAGGATTGAGCGTCGCGCAAGTTGTCAAAGACATGAATATTGGCCGCACGGCGATCAATCGTTGGATTAAACAATACCGCGCGGAGCAGCAAGGCAAGTCGGGTATTGGCAAACCGCTCACCGCCGAACTGCAACGCATTCGCCAATTAGAACAAGAGAATCGTCAACTGCGTTCAGACAACGACCTATTAAAAAAAGCATCGGCCTTCTTTGCCCGCGAACTGAAATGATTGACACCTTAGTGGATCAAGTGCAACAGAAGGCCAACATTGTCCAAGCCTGCCGCGTATTGCGGGTCAGCCGCGCAAGCTACTACGCAGCCCGGCAATGCGCCAAAGAGCCAGCCATTTGCGTGGCCAGTGCGCAGGTCAAAGCCGCATTTCTGGCGAATCAAAGCTGCTATGGCAGCCGTCGTGTCGTCGATGAATTAAAAGCTCAGGGCATGGTTATTGGGCGTTACAAAGTGCGTCGTTTAATGCGTGAAGCTGGGCTCAAACCGGTCTGGAAGAAGAAGTTTGTGAATACCACCGACAGCAAGCATGATTTACCTGTAGCGGATAACCTGCTGAATCGTCAATTCAACCCAGCCAGCCCGAATCAGGCGTGGACATCTGACATCACCTACATCCGCACCCAAACGGGTTGGCTGTATTTAGCGGCGGTGATGGATTTACACTCGCGCAAACTCATTGGTTGGGCGATGAGTCCCACCATGCCAGCGGAGCTGGTGTGTCGGGCATTACGCATGGCGCTTGGGCAACGCCAACCTGGAACAGGATTGATGCTGCACTCAGACAGGGGCAGCCAGTACGCAAGCCATGAATATCAAGCGTTACTCAATCAACACGGCATTACTTGCAGTATGAGTCGCAAAGGGAATTGTTGGGATAATGCGGTGATGGAACGCTTCTTCTTGAACTTGAAGATGGAACGGGTGTGGCAGCGCAAGTATGCGAATCAGATGGAAGCGATTAAAGATGTGACCGACTATATCGGGCTTTTACAACTGCATAAGAAGGCATTCAGCTTTAGGTAATATCGCACCATTGGCTTATGAAAAACAGTTTGTAGCAAAACAACCGATTGCGGTGTCTGAAATTACTTGACCACTACACTTTTGTTGAAGTGAAAAACGGTGTTTATGATAAGGGGAATACACGGACAAACAAGGCCGAAGCTACTATGATTACCAAGGAGATCTTAGCTAGGCTTAATCTATGGAAGATGTTGCCAAAGAAGGAGCGACCTTCCATCGGTGTGGTGACGTTCAATTCTGAGCAGCAATCTTTAATCGAAAACATGGTGGAAACTGAGGTACGCAAGTATCCAGACCTTGTCTGGTTTTTCTCAGACACCTGCCTTGAACCTGTGCTTGTCAAGAATATCGAAAATATTCAGGGCGACGAGCGTGATGTCATGCTGTTTTCTATAACCTATGGTCCTGATGCAACAGGAAAAGTCAGCGTTAATTTTGGCCCTATGAACCGCGATGGCGGTGAGCGGCGACTTAATGTAGCGGTAACACGCGCGAGGCGGGAAATGATTGTCTATTCCACCCTTCAACCCGAGAAGATTGACCTAACAAGAACTCAGTCTATAGGGGTGCGCGACCTCAAGCATTTTCTGGAATTTGCAAAAGGCGGCGCAGGAGCGTTGGCCTCCGCAAATCAGGGTTCCGTTGGCGGTTATGACTCCCTGTTTGAAGTAGCTGTATCGAACGCGCTCAGCAATAAGCACTGGCGGGTAATTCCTCAGATCGGCGTTTCTTCTTACCGCATAGACCTGGGTATTGTCCATCCAGACAAGCCGGGGGAATTCCTGTGTGGAATCGAATGTGATGGTGCCACCTACCACCGCGGTGCCACAGCGCGCGATCGCGATAAATTGCGAGAACAGATTTTATGTGGTCTTGGATGGAATATTCAGAGGGTATGGTCAACTGACTGGTGGATTGATGCAAAAGGCGCTACTGATAAATTGCATAATTCGCTTAATAAGCTACTGGAAGTGGATAGAAAAAAATATCAGGATGCACAGGAACTTGAGGTCATAAATGCTAGGCCGCTTCAAGATTCAACCACAACAATTGTTATTTAGTCGCGGACATAGCAAGTCAACATTGAGCAAGAGCCTTGCTATAATCACTATCTTTTAACGCTCCGATTTAAGTTAATGTTCTCAACCCGATCAATGAACCGAGGCAAACGGGAGCCGCCAACCTGGATATACCTTGTACAGCGCCATTTTTAACGATACCAGCACTACGTTCACGTAAGCCGAGCTTATCGGCCTCAGTATGAAGTTTAAGTGATGAAGTGGTGTGACGCTATGCGACGGGGGTGACATTCTTGGATTACAGCATGAACTGGGAAAGTTGATGATGGTCTACGAAATATGAGAATGTTTTGATCGGCGCGTTTAAATAAAGCTCGTTCAGTTGAAATATTCCCGTGAGTTTCTTCTGGGAAGCCACTTCGTCAGTCTACTACCACCCACGGCTATTGGATCCGCAGCAGGTCGTTGAAAGATGCTTCGCAATAGAAAAGAAGTGCCAGCGCTTATGACCGTTTCTAAGTGCCTGTTCTGATCAATACTCGCTGCCAAAAGAAATTTTAAGTTTAATAGGGTTTCCTACCTATCCAATTTCCTGCCGGTTGGTACTGGCATACCCACACTTGTTCCTGACTGTCTTCGCACACTGCCATCCCACATCCAACTGTCGTGGTGCTGCGCCAGACTACCTGAGTGTAATGTCCACACATTTTTCCTGGTTTGCAGCGATTTTTGGCGTAGTCGAAATCCACCTTCTCGCTAGTCCAGCTATTCACCACTTTTTCCGGCGATACCTTTTGAAAATCCTTGCTGCCGTCAGAGGACTTTCTCGCGCTGGCCCAAAATAGGTTTTCACCGTAATTACCATCTGGTTTGCTATGTTGCATCCGGCAGTGATTGTTATGCTTCAAATTATCTGCCCAAGCTTGCGCTGTCATTGCTAACGTTGGCGAGTAACTAAGCTTTTCAGTTACCCCCACTTTTGCACGCCACTTGTTGTGCACAGTGATAATAGTTGCGGCATCTATCTCTCCTGAGCATGCGGGAAATGCTGTCAGCACAGTGACAGAGAATATGCTGAACAACATGAATTTCAACGATCAGTCCTCCGTATGTAGAGTTTTGTTACCACGCAGAGTCACCCTTCATGATCTAACTGTGCTCCGCAAGGAGTGTGGCTCCATACCTAATGAACCTCCGATTTTTGCCAGAGCCCACCTAATTATTTCTTCAAGCTGCCCATACACCGCAATATATATAAAAAACTTTTCCGTTGTTAAATTGACTGCGACTTTTATCAACTGGTTTGCTGGAAAATTTCTTATTTTCATCATCAAACTCTATGTCTGCTAGTTTTCCCCAATCACTAGGGACAAAATTTCGCAACAAAAAACCATCACCTTTGTACGATAGTTCAATTAGCATTATGCATTCTCCTTTGTATTTTTTAGTGCCGCCAAAAATCAGCTCTACCTACCCACTCCTTTGATTTTGCGTACAAGTTCCACATTGCAGCAGATTCATGTGTGTTAAAAATAGGTGAGTAGTCCGTGCTTTTTCTCGCAGTCCATGCTGCTCATGGCTCCCTGGCGCACGGACATCCGTGCAGTCTCCGTGCTGGCCGTGCATCGTATATTTTTGCTTCAGAAGGGTGCCTTTTCCGTTCAACGATTAGCCAACATTATCAATTCCATTTTCTAATTTACATAACTCGGGATCTGGGCAGTTACGGCCGTAATCTCTGGCTTCCATGCTGTTCTGGAAGGTAGACATTTAATATAATTTGTAGTGATTCCGTCCTAAAATAAAGAATTTGCTTATATCAAATCTTTTGTTACTTTTTTATTATTTGTTTCGGAAATGCCATCGAGAGAAAGTGATATGGCCGAAAGGTTTCTTCTATACCGATCGGTAAGTTTTTTCTCAGCCTCGTTAGCAATTATTGATCCGGCAATAAATTGTTGAACTTAAGCTGCATACTTTACAGGAGCATGTTCAAAGTAGCTTTTTACACGCTCGGGTGATTTCTGTAGCTTGCGCATGTGACTGGTGGTCACCTTGAGTAGTTGCCCCTTTGTTCGCGCAGGTGCCTTGGTCGTCACTGCCTGTTTGAGATCGGCATTCAGCATTTCATCTGGATTCAACTCAGGGCTGTAACTCGGCAGATAAAACAATTCAATCTCGTCCTGATGTTTCGCTAGCCATGCCTTAACCAGCTTGGCATGGTGGACTCGCAAGTTATCCAGAATCAGGAATACCTTGCGCTTGGCATCTTTCACTAACCGCTTCATAAAAGCGATGAGCTGATCTGAATCCAACGCACCGTTCAGCACCATCCACCTGACCTTGCCTTGGTTCGTGACAGTAGAGATAAGTCCCACGTTCTCGCGTTTACTGTTGACCCGCACCACGGGTGTTTTTCCTTTGGGTGCGAAAGAACGTCCGCGCACGTCATCGCTGCGCAATCCAGTTTCATCTCCCCAGTGGATTTCAGCGCCTTCTACTTTAGCGCGTTCCGCAATCACCGGATAACTGTTATCGAGCCATGCCTTCACCTCGACTGGACGTTGCTCGTAAGCTTTCTTTATCGGCTTTTGGGGGGTAAATCCCCAGCGCGCTAAATACGTTCCAACAGTCCGGACAGGCAGCTTTATCTTGAACCGTTGACCGATCAATTCCATCACCGCCGTGCGACTCCACAGGGCGTAAGGCATCTTTATCTGGTCAGGGGTCTTGTCGCGAATAAGTTTCTGAACTTCGCTCTCCTGTTCAGCATTCAACCTTCGTCCCACTCCCGGGGAGCGCCCGCGCGGTTTTAATGCCATCCCCGCCCAGCCACCCAGACAATATGACTTATGCGCAGCGATGACCGTGCCACGCGATAGTTCACATTCCCGCGCTACGTCCTTTACCAGCATCCCTTTTTCCCGAAGTCTGACTGCACGCCTGCGCCTTTCGGCTAATGCCTGCATCGAGAGTGTCCTTCCGTCTTGTCGTTCCATGCACAATCTGACTTGGCATCATCAATTAAGTTCAATATTTAACTGCCGAGTCAATAACGTCGAGATCATGGCGTTTATAACTTTATCGGTACCAATAATTAAAGGAGATTCAAAATGACAAGCGAAATTCTGAGAGATCCAGGTGATACATTTCCATGGAGTGTACTGAAGGATGGGACACGGGTACTTCAAATGCGTACAGCTATTTCAGGACTTATTACCCAAAATAATGAAATGGGTATTTGTATGGAAGGTTCAACACATCTTATTCATAATCCAAAAGGTATAACAAGACTCAAAGGGCAAGATGACGTCACGAAGGCGCTAAATAAGGCAAGCGGTACTAGGCAGAATGTCACCGTAATTGGATACCTCGTAGATGGTAAGTGTGAATATTTTGGGTGCATGACATTGCACCAATGGCTCCATTAAAACCATTCCGTGATCCAGGCGATACCTGGCCATTGCATTCCTTGATAGAAAAATAGGTTAACCCAGCGGTCAAAGGGGGATGTGCCACAACCTTTAATCTGATAGAAACCCGAAAATTCGGTAACTGTCAGATCAGGTCTGAGCTAGTACAAATTATTTAATTCTGTATGAGAGCGTATAAAACCTCTAAATTGCTTTCTATTTTAAATAGACTTTTCTGTGAATCCGAACGCTTCATCGATCGCACACATAAACTCATTAAGTTCGATGGGTTTAGTAAGGTATCGAAAGAACCCCGCTTCCATAGCCTTCGCAATATCATGGAGTTGGACATTAGCGCTCAGGGCAATGATGGGAATATGTTTCGTTAACGGATCTCTACGTAAAATTCTTAGAGCATCAATACCACTGATTCCTGGCAGATTAATATCCATCAATATTACATCCGGTAAGTGGGCTCCTGCCAGTTCGATTCCGACATTGCCGTTCATTGCGCTCAACAGGCGAATATCGGGGCGACCTTCAATGATATGCTCAACCAGCGCCAAGTTAGCGGGGTTGTCTTCAACATAGAGCAGAGTGCGCTGTTTAGAATGATCGTAAACCTTTGTTACATGTGTTATGGATTCGTTGGGAACCTCTGTAAGCTGCAACTCTTCTGCCAGAGCCAGATCAAACCAGAACACGCTTCCCGCCCCTACAGTGCTTTCCACACCGATATTGCCACCCATCTGTTCTATTAATTTCTTGGACACCACCAAGCCGATGCCTGTTCCTTCGACCGAACTGGATTCTTGTCCGAGACGATTAAATGGCTGGAACAGTTGTGCAAGTTTTTCCGGAAATAATCCTTCGCCGGTATCCTTGATGCTGATGCGAACCTGCTTTAGGGCATTTGCGTTGCATGTCACCTCAACTGTTCCATGCTCGCAGTTATATTTAATCGCATTGGACAGTAGATTAATCAAAACTTGCTTTACACGAGTGCGGTCGGCATAGACAAACAGTGAATGGTCAAGTTGTGGAAAATTCAATTGGATGTCACGCAGTTTCGCTTGCGGTTCCATCATGGTTTTGCATTCGAGCAGAATTTCTTGCAGCGACATGTGCTCTGGTGACAACGACACCTTGCCGGACTCGATCAATGCAAGGTCAAGGATTTCGTTGATCAAGTCTAACAAATACCATCCACCACGAAGAATTTCTTTAAGCCTGATCATTTGAGTGGGAGTTGGCGCGGGTGAACCATGCTCCAATAATTGGGCGAAACCGAGGATGGCATTGAGCGGGGTGCGTAGCTCATGGCTCATGCTGGAAATAAATTCCGATTTTGCACGATTCGCTTTTTCTGCGGCAATTCGGGCATTACTTAGTTCCGTAATGTCGATGTCTGCTCCGACATAATGGGTGACCGCTCCGTCGTCCCCTTGGACAGCGGAGATGGTCAGCCATTTGGGATATAACTCACCATTTTTGCGACTACCCCAAACTTCCCCATGCCATGTTCCAGTCAGCTGGATAGTCTCCCACATCGCATCGTAAAAATCAGCATCGTATAGGTCAGACTGGAATAGTTTTGGAGTCTGACCTATGACTTCTTCGGCTGTATAACCAGTAGTCTTTGTAAATGCCTTGTTGACTCGCAACACTACCCCGTTGGCATCGGTGATCATCAAACTTTCTTGTGATTCAAAAGCGACGGCAGCGATGCGAAGCGCTTCTTCGGCTTGCTTGCGCTCAATCTCATTGGCTTGCAACTTGTTTTGCATTTTTGACAGGCCAGCAACTACGCTGTTCTCCATGCCGACTTTAATCGTGCTGCTGATAGAAAAGTCACCACGACCGATTCTAGTTATTTGTGTTTGTACTTCGTCAGCAGAACCACCCAGCGTTGCTCGCAAGGACACATAAGCTCGCCAGAGCATGAAGGTAACGAAAAGTGTGACCACAATTAATATAAGCCGAGATATAAAGGCAATGTATTCAGCTTCATGGACTGCATCTACAGTTCTCTTTTCTACCAAAAGATAAACCTCGTTGATGGGCTTCATGATCTTTGCCTTGGCCTTGTGATAATTTTCATCACTTATCATTTGGCGTGCTGTGGTGTGACGATCTTCTGCGTCCGGGCCGGTGGACTCAGCTAGTTTCATAGCGACGAATTCCACTGTAGCCAAAAGATCTGAATTTGTCTTAGCTTCATTCAGCTTGCCAATCTCTTCCTCGGTCAAACCGGACTGACGCATTAAATCCAGAAAGGGAATCCCTGGTCCATTTTCTATGGGTGCAGATATCGCATTGGCCAATACCATATCCCAGTAAACATTAAAATATCCCTCCGGTCGAAACATTTTGCCGTTTCGGATATCAAGTATGTTCTGATAGTATTTCTTGTAGCGGAGATTGGGATTCATTACGTAGATTCTAGCCATCAGGGACAAATCATCTGTTGATTGGCGCATTTGATCTGTCAAATGAAATGACATTAACCGCTGTTCGTTCGCACGATCAATTTTATTTACGGAATTGACATAGAAATTGAAAGTAATAAAAAGCGCAACGAAGGCGGCTATCGTCAGCGCTATCTTCGAAGTTAACTTGCTGGGATTTATTTTTGAAACCATTTTCAGTCTCTCACTCGCTTCACTTAGGGAACGATACTTGACTGCTAAATGATTTGGGTTAATTAGCAGAAGTCTTGAATTATATAAAAGTTAATGCTAAATCAAATATATGAAATTGTGTTGATTTTTACTGTGTACCGCTATGTTCTCGTGCAGTCGATTATGATTGATGCAAAAAATAAGACAGCTCTCTTATAAATTTAAAGAATAGACTGGAGGATAATAAATCTATTTAAGCAACCAAAAGGACATCTAATTGCTGCATGGAAGCAATACGGTCGCTAGAAAGCAATTGGCAAGATTCCGTAAGTCTCGCTCATTACGGGGCTCCTCACCATTGGGAGGATCTGGATCAAAGTAGCTCTGGCCCCTCGGGAGGGTCAAATTTAACATATAAATAAAATAGTTCTACTTTACTTCATTCATACATCTTTCCAAACCCGCTAGGGTGGGTTTTTCGTTATAAAATACATAAATGATGAATGTTAAATTGCGATATTATTTCCCTTCCGCAACGTCAATATTTAGGGAGGAGACATCATGACCGCGCAAACAGCTGTTTTACAGCTGGCTGATCTCATAAAGAAATCAATACAGGCAAACTTAGAAGTTACGAGTGTGCTAAATGAGCACCGCATTAAATTTCAACACGCCCACGAAAGAAATAATTTATTATTTATAGCTGCATTTAGAGAAATTTATCGCCTTGATCCAGAATCAAAGCTGCGCGTTCAACAACTCATGGATGGCATTCTTATTGATATGAATGATGAGTTTGCTGCTAAAACGGTTATAGAAGCACAAGAATTATTGAAGTCCTGCTAACAAATTTTTGATTCTTGAACTAAGACATTGTTTGTCGCATTATTTTATTTCATTAGTTATTTTTTAGAGTTAAGTCCAGCTCTTCATTCCTAACTGAAGGCCGTTAATTGCAAGCTGTAAACGACTAAAACACCGATTACAGCAGCTGACCTGCTGAACGATAAAGTACTGCTATTTTATACAAGCCACAACCTGCCTATGCTGCGTGTCTTAACAGATCGCGATAGAACTCTCATCAGGGCAAGGTTTGTAATGGCAGAAAGCCGTTGGGAACGTTACTCATTGGGAAACAGGTGCAGAGTGGAAAAAATCTAAGCCCAATTTAATCTGACAGACACCCGAAAAACTCGGTAACTGTCAGATCAGGTTTGAGCTAGTACACCTAATATCGATATACTTGAACATCACTTTGTATATTCGCCGGACCTTTCTGGTTGGTAACTAACATCAAGCACCCGTACTTTTATTGTATTGCCTCCGGGTACCGGCCATTCCATCTGCTGACCGACCGCTAGCCCCAGCAGAGCGCTACCGACCGGCGCCAATACGGAAATCCGACTGGGCTTCCCCAACGCATTCTCGGGATATGATAGGGTCAGTTCGAACGTCTTTCCCGTCGGCTCAATAATAAAGCGAATGGTTGAGTTCATGGTTACAACGGTCGCCGGGATATTCTCCGGCGCAATTACCATCGCACGATCTAATTCATATCGCAGATTGTCCAATTCGGGCTGCGAATCTTTCGGCAGCGCATCTATTAAATGGTTGAGCCGCGCTAGATCCAAGCTCGAAACGGTGATATTGGGAGGATCGATCACAATATATTTTCCTTATTTACTTATTCTCGATTGATTTAATTGTTTATGAACATGGTAAGTTTCTATGAGGTGGCAATTATGGGTGACTGGGAACATGAATTGTTCCAATTTAATATCCCACATAGCCAAGCTACACCCTCATTAAAAAAACTAAAGACGCTTTAAACCCAGTCAAGGTAATCCAAGGTAATCATTGAGGCGCTATTCAACACACATCAAAGGTAGATCGTGTAGGAAGAACGCCTCGATTTCAATCGAACCGAAGCATGGTAATGTTGCGCTATAAATAAACGCTACGGTGCTAGGATTAAATTAGTAAGCCCAAAACGATTACGGCAGTTCAATAAATCAAAAAAATCCCCTGAACCTAATAAGAGCAGGGGGAAAACCTTAACCAATGGGATAAGTTAAGGCTTCACGTTCAGGGAGGTGAAACGTGGGATAGCTTGCGCTATACAGACAATATAGATAAGAAAATGCTGAAATAGTTCCATAGGATTGGATCGGAAGAGAGCAGCCTACAAATCTACAACGTAAAATCGGGAGAACTCTCAGTATTGATGGATACGCGGTATAGTGGAATGGGTATTACACTACATATAATCTAAAAACCTCCGACTTTGCCGGAGGTCACCTAACTATTTTTTCAAGCCGATGATACAAGCCCGGGTTTTGTCTTTGTCACCAGCATATGTCTTTTGGCAGTCTGCTGCCGATTGAGGGGTACCACTTGCAAATGACGGCAAAGTAACAACAGATACCAAAGCAAAAGCAAAAGTTAGCATATTCATTAAATTTTTCATTAATTGATTTCCTAATATAGTTAATTGAAAGCTGACCTTATGCCAGTGCTTTTAAATAAGCAAAACATATGCCAGTCTTTAATAAAAATTAAAAAGCAGTCACTTAGATAGATCATAGATATTATTATTGAATAATAATGTCACTTTTTGAGGACATTATTTACTATTGATATTTAACCTATTAACTTCAATACTAAATATTAGTAGTCAATTAGAGACAATTAGAATATTCACCGGCTTGTCTTCTTTTGGCGGGGCAAGTATCGAACTAATCAGATAGAAGGGCTGGAGGTTATTGCAGCTATTGGGGCATTCCTGTGCATATGGATTGCAGCCTATTTTTTAATATACAAAATATCTGACTGTAACGTAAGTTGCCGAAGAAATAACACTAGCCGCAAAAGATTCATTTCGTTGGTAGCCAACCTTCCCGCTCAACTAAAAATCAAATTTGCCGATAAAGTAGTCAAGGCAATTTATTGATGTGATCTCCAAGACGACACTCAAGAATGATATCTAACAAGATATCCAACTCATTATCGGATAGCGACTGGAAAATTCTAAGCTGGTACACCCTCACAGGTTTAGGTTAATGATTTAGATAATAAAAAAGCCCTGCATTACTGCAAGGCTCTATATCTGGCTCCCCGGCCTGGACTCGAACTAGGGACCTGCGGATTAGGAGAGGCTAAAACCTAAGTGTTGTGCCAGACGGAGAGTTTGCGAAACTGGAAACACTTCAGCCTATAAAGGGTGATCAGAGTTGACAGAACAGCAAGGATGAAAAAGCTTCCGCATTAGAATAACAGTTATATGAGAAGTACATACAGTACATATAAGCGTCATCTAAGGGAGATAAAATGAATTTCGAGCAACCAAAACCTGACTCAAAAAAATATTCTGATCTGATTAATGAAATACAGAAAGGCATTATCAAGATTCCAAAATTTCAACGCGATTTTGTTTGGAGTATTGATAAAACAGCAAATTTGTTAGACAGTATTCTCAAAGGCTACCCAATTGGTACGTTTATTCTTTGGCAAACCAATGAGCGTATTAATGATATAAAAAATGTAGGAAACCTAAATATCCCCGAAACACCTGATGGCACAAAAGTGCAATATGTACTTGATGGTCAGCAACGTATTACCTCGCTTTTTGCTGCGTATTTAGGTGCGCAAATCCAAAAATCAGGTGAAAAGAAAGTAACAGATTATAAAAACATTTATGTGAATCTTGATATAGATTTTAGTAAAAATGAAGATCAAATAATTTCTGCAGAACCAACTGGACTGAAATTCATATCGCTATGTGATGTACTAAACTTTAGTTACAAAAAAGCAAGAGAGCTATCAGTTAGGTTTACTCCAGCAGAACTAGAAACTATAGATGAATATTCAACAGCATTCAAAACCTATGAATTTTCCACCGTAGTTCTAAGAAAAGAGGATATTGATTCTGCAATTGAGGTTTTTACAAGAATAAATATTGGTGGTTAGACACTTACGCTTTTCGAGATTATGTCAGCCAAAACTTATGACGAGGGACAGTGCTTCGATATGCAAGTTAAGTGGGATGACTTTATCAAGGAACTTAAAGACATTAAGTACGAAGGTGTATCCAGCACAGTCATATTAAATTTACTTTCTCTTATTTTAAGTCGCACCAAGGAGTGCAAACGAAAAACAATCCTGTCATTAGGTAAGCAGGAAGTTATCGACAATTGGAATGCTGCTATTTCCGCACTAAAGGACAGTATCGACTATTTCAGAACTACGTATCGCATTCCAGTTTCTCAATTATTGCCATATGACTCTCTTTTAGTGCCATTTGCTTATTTTTTCCATTTTAATAATGAAAAACCAAGAGCTGACCAACGCAAGTATTTGGAAGAGTTTTTTTGGCGAATGTCATTGTCATCTCGCTATTCCAGCTCGACGGAGTCCAAATTGGCACAGGATATTAAACGGATTGATATGATTTTGAAAAATAAACGTCCAGACTTTAATGATATTAAAGTTTATCTAGATTCTCCGCAGTCATTAATTGATACCAACTTCAGTGCTGGTAACAGTTATTGTAAGGCAATTCTGTGCTTACTGGTCTACCACGAACCAAAAGATTTTCAGGATAACGGAAAAGTTATTCTGGACAATTCCTGGCTGAAAGTTGCTAGTAGTAAAAATTATCATCATTTTTTCCCAAAGCATACTTAAAGAGTAAATCAGTTCTTGATAGCAATAGCCTGGTAAATATCACTTTCGTAAGTGATCATCTTAATAAATACAAAATTGGAGCGAAGTCACCATCTAGTTATATTGGTGATTTTCGGGATGAAAACAGCAATATAAATAAAGCACTCGACTCTCATTTAATTGATATAAATGGCTTTGGAATAGAAAGTAACGATTACGATACATTTCTGCAGGCGAGAGGCAGTCGCATTTACAACGAATTAAAATCACGAATTGACTTGAACCATAAAGAGCCTTTCAACGAGGCCATCAAGGAACTCATTCTGGCAGGTGAAAGTGACTCGATCGAATTTAAATCAACCCTCCGATATGACTTGCGGGAAAAAGGGATCAACAAGAAGTTGGAGTATGTCATTGCAAAAACCCTGTCCGCTTTTATGAACAGTGAAGGTGGACATTTGTTTATAGGCATAGATGATAACCAAAATGCATTAGGGCTTGATAACGACATTGAAACGTTAAGTAATAAAAGCATTGATGGCTTTGAGTTACAGGTTATTGAAGTGATAAAAAAATATATTGGTAGCGAATACAGTTCTCACATCAAAATTACATTCCCCGTTTTCGATGAAACTAGAATTTGTCATGTAAAAACTTCAAAAAGCAGTAAGCCTATATTTATCAGACACGGTGAAAATGAAGAATTTTTCGTGCGCATAGGATGCTCGTCGCAGCCATTATTGATCCGGCACAAATTATTCATGAAGCCGCGTAGGCGACTTTTGGGTCGCGGAAATAACGGCGCACGCGTTCGGGGTTTTGCTCAAGCATGGTCATGTGATCAGTCGCAGCAGCTCTGAGTTTTGCCTTGGTGCGCACTGGCACCTTTGAAGTGATGACGTGTTTGAGATCCGCATTCAGTCTTTCTTCGGGGTTGAGTTCAGGGCTGTAGCTGGGCAAGTAGAACAACTCGATTTTCTGTGCGTTCTCGGCAGCCCAAGCCTTTACAGGTTTGCTGTGATGAACTCTCAAGTTGTCCAGTATCAGAAACACCTTGCGGTCTGTATCCTTGATGAGCGCCTCCAGAAATTCAATGAGCTTGTCGGAGTTAAATGCCTCATCAATAATCATCCAGCGCGTTTTACCCTGATTGGTTACCGTCGCAATCATCGATAGCTTGTGGCGCGTGCCGCCTACTGCGAACGTCACAGGTGTCTTGCCCACCGGCGCATAGCTCCTGCCTCTGACATCCGTGTTGACTAGCGCCGTCTCGTTGCCCCAGTGAATTTCCGCACCTTCTGTTTTTGCTCTGGCTTCAATGGCCGGATATTGTTCATCAAGCCAAGCCTGGACGGCTTCAGGCCGCTGCTCGTATGCTTTTTTAATGGGTTTTTGTGGTGTAAAACCCCAACGTGCCAAGTAGTTGCCTACTGCCCGAATAGACAGCTTGATACCGTGCGCCAGCTCAATGTGCTGGCGCACAGCGGGCCTGCTCCATAGCGCAACATCGAAAACCAATAAAAATTCATTTATAAATCGTGCCGGGCCTATAGTGTGCCATTTATTGTGATGGGGGATTTCAATCAAACACGTGATGGAAAGAGCAGGGGGTATCGTTCACCCAATGGCATACAACTCCTTAATGGACAGCTAAGCCACAATCAACTCACATGCATAACGGAAGAGGATTTTGGTTCGCATGGAAAATTAAACCTGATCCTAAAAACAAAGACCTCTACAGGCATAACGTTGATCATATATGTGTATCTCGCTCTCGGATTACTGTCGAGCATGTAGGCGTTTGGGATCATTTTTCTGAAATGACGTATTGGTCTGATCACAACGGTGTATGTGCTGAATTATCATTACGGTAGCCTCTAACTGTGGCGAAACCATGTGGGTCATAGTTGTAAGGTTACCTGCACATATATTCTGAAAATCGTTGTTCGGCTAAGCCGCGTATGTCAGGTCGGCAATGCACTGTACGGCAATGAGTGTGTAAGTTGATCAAGTTCCCTTCATATTTTGGACGCAAAAAAAGCGTGCTCATTTGCAGGCAAGGATGAAGGGTGAAAGATTAAGGCGTGAAGCGGTTAATGCAGAATGGGTTGCTAGGCATGGATGGTTACCGTTTATGGATGGCTATTTAATTCAATTCTTCCTGAATTTGTGCCAAATGAAATACAGGACAGCACAGCAGTTACGAGTAGTATCAGCATTATTTTCAGTGCTATTGATCCGGCCAGTTGAAGTTTGAAGTTTTCATGCTGCATATTTCACGCGAGCATCCTGAAAGTATTTTTTGACACGCTCGGGTGATTTCTTCAATGTCTGCATATGCTCGGTTGTTGCGGCAGTTTCTTAAAGTTGATAACAGTGCATGACATATCTATGCGCAACAAATCACTGTAGATTTGGAAGGTCAACCTACACCCTCAACTAAAAATCAAAGATGCCGATAATAAATAATTAAGGCAAGTTACTGATGCGCTATCTAACACGCTATTAAACTCGTTATCGGACGGTGGCCGGGAAATCCTAAGCTGCCCTTACAAGACCAATGATTTAAACAAAAAAAAGCCCTGCATCGCTGCAAGGCTCTATATCTGAGTCGCTGATGCTTTGGGGGTACTCAATGAGAAAACCAACATTAAGAAAGCGCATTCGATTTAAAGATGTAAATTTGGACAAATAATAGGGTGAGCTATGAAAAAAATAATGATACTTCTGATCGTTGGCGGTATTGCATGGACTGGTTACACGAAATTTCAAACAGAAAGCTTGGCGAAAGCTAACGAGCAACAAGAATCGCAAGTTGGTAAAAAGCTTTTACCAGAACAAAATGAATCTACAAAGAGCATTGCCAATTCAAGTAATTTCAGATGTGATGGCAGAGTCTACTGCTCTCAAATGACATCCTGCGAAGAGGCTACATATTTTCTGCAAAACTGTCCTGGAGTGAAAATGGACGGCGGAAATGGTGGGCACCCGGATGGTGTTCCTTGCGAGAGCCAGTGGTGCAAATATAAATAGCTGATCTGTTAGTCAGCGTCGAAATCTAAAATTGGCGCAGGTGCAAGAAGGACGTTGCAATAGTGCCGGTTGCCCATTTATGCGCCTCGAAGGTTCTTTGTAGTGTGTAGTAGGATATCTACCTTGAGTTAACCCCTACCCGCATCTTCACGCTATGACTGAAGTTATTGGAATTGACCATATCTACATTGCAGCGTCTGATCTTCAGCGTTCCGAGTCTTTCTACGATCAGATCTTGCTAAAGGTGCTTGGCTTCCGAAAAAATAAATTCATCATAGGTGGCGATCCGCATATCCAATACTTCAATCGATATTTCGGGTATGTTCTTCGACCGGCTCGCAATTCCTCCGAGCATGACTCCTACTCTCCAGGGCTTCATCATTTTTGCCTTCGCGTCGATGCAATTGTTGATGTTATAGCTGTTGCCAATCAGTTACGTGCGGCAGGGATCGAAGCTTCGGAAGCAAAGCTTTACTCCGAGTACGCTCCCGACTATTGGGCAACATTCTTTCTGACCCCGATGGCGTTCGCCTAGAAGTTACTAACTATCGCCAAGAGCGTCGAGACCGCCATGACAATTGGTAGTTCGAGTAGAAACTTATTTTATTAATATATTAACCATGTGCTTATGTTATCTCTCGTACAGAACTTCCAGCATTAATTAAATAGAATTGTTTACGTATTTAAATTTAATTGCTCAATTGATAAAGGAGTTCCTAACATGGCTGCCGGACAAAATAAAAAATCTTCATCTAAGCAAGGGAAGCATCGAGCCCACGATTTTATGGAAAATATAGCATTAGCGGTCGAACCCACTTCAGGTGAACATCATCTACGGCATCATATAAGTCCGTCTGGAGTGTATAAAGGAAGAAAAGTGGTCAAAAGCAAAGGCAATTAGCGAGTTTAATAGTTCATGGTCTTGTCATTTAGCAAATATAAGTAGGGATTTAACAATTGTGTTGATCTGAGGCCGTATTCCAAGGTTGGCTTTATGTCATCAGTAAATTACATATCATATTGAATCCTGTAAATTTAAATTTCTCAAGGAGAATGCAATGGCTTATGTAGATGGTTTCGTTTTGCCGCTTCCAACAAAGAATTTAGAAACCTATCGTGAAATGGCGATCAAGTGCGGCGCAATATGGCGGGAGCACGGCGCACTGCAATTTCGGATAATGTAAAGCCTGGGAAGCTTACATCGTTTCCTCAAAGCGTTAATCTAGAAGCAGAAGAAACAGTGATCTTCTCGTGGATCGTGTATGAATCGCGTGCTCACCGCGACGAGGTCAATGACAAAGTAATGAAGGATCCTCGAATGGCCGATATGATGAAACCAGAGACTGCCCCGTTTGATGGAAAGCGAATGATTTACGGCGGTTTCGAGGTGTTGGTTGATCTTTAAACTTGCGAATAGATCTATGCGTGGTGCGAAACTGTAGCGGCAAATTATGCTGTGGTTCGAAGGCGAGGTTCCATAATTACTTTTATAAAATAAATACAATGAACTAAATTGTAAGTCTCAGTATATACCTTCAAAATTATAGGGATGTTCCTATGAGGAAACTCATCGCATCTACATTTGTGTCGCTTGACGGCATTATGCAAGCACCCAGTGGGCCGGAAGAAGACCCGACTGGCGGTTTTACTCTTGGTGGCTGGATATTCCCCTACTGGGGGACGCAAGCATGAATCTCTCGACATCAGGTTTCGACGGCAAGGATCGAGAGCTGGTACTTGGTCGGAGAACCTATGAGATATTTGAAGCGCATTGGCCCTACCAGCCTGATGATGATCCGACTGCGAGTACGCTTAATGCAGCAAAAAAGTATGTTGCTTCGAGCACATTGACGACGCTCGATTGGAAAAATTCGACTCTGCTTCACGGCGATGTAGTCTCGGCAGTTATCGCTCTCAAAACCCAACATGGCCCTAACTTGCAGATTATTGGCAGCGGCAATTTGATTCAAACGCTACAGGCCGCATCACAGATAGATGAGTACAACGTGTGGACTTTTCCAGTGGTGCTTGGGCGGGGTAAGCGCCTCTTCAGCGAGATTAGCAAGCCATCGGGGCTTAGGCTCCTTCACTCTCAAGTTTCTACCACTGGCGTTGTGATGAGTACCTATGTGCCAAGTGGCGATATCCTGCCTGGTTCGTTCCTGAGTGTCGCGCCTAGTGAGAAGGAGTTGGCTCGACGCAAAAAGATGGCAAACCAGATGCAATGGACGCTAGCATTTCATTAAAGCCGACGTCATTTCGCTGGGGGGATTATCTTATTTGACTGTCGTTTGAATGAACTTGGCGTGTTCCAAGTGAGCGGCGGCAGATTGTCGGA
This sequence comes from Candidatus Nitrotoga arctica, assembly GCF_918378365.1. Classification (NCBI taxonomy): domain Bacteria; kingdom Pseudomonadati; phylum Pseudomonadota; class Betaproteobacteria; order Nitrosomonadales; family Gallionellaceae; genus Candidatus Nitrotoga; species Candidatus Nitrotoga arctica. The sequence continues at coordinate 2,020,647 of NZ_OU912926.1, forward strand.
ATTTAACTAACGCATCCTTAAGTTCTGTCATCTGTGCATTCGGAATTAATATTTTATCTAAAGTATCTAATAATACTTCGTGATCGATCACTTCATTATCAATATAAGCTTTATCAAAATGCTTACCTTTTAAGCTTTCGAGCCTTGCTATAACTACCTCACCCACATACTTAATGTTTTTACTAGCATCGCTCTCTGTTATAGATAATTTTTGTTTTTCGGCAAGTGCGATCGCCTGCTTGTTCATGTCTAAATGATCAATGACCATTCGTTCAGAGAAAATTTTAGTTTCTTTATCTTCGGATATTTTTATAGCTAGCTTACTAGTATCGATATCAACAGTATTGGCAGTTATTATGATTCCAAGTATCTGTGCATCGTTAGGTACAAACGTTTGAGATAATGCGGAGCTTGTTGCGATAACAAACACGCTTGCGACAAAAAAAGACAAATTGTTTCTCACGTTATGAGTCCTTTTTAATGATGATGGCTGAAATATTGCCAGCAATCTCTTCATACTAGTAATTATTGCGTGAATTACACAAAGCAAACAGATAAATGATAGCTGAGCTGGGTTGCATAGTCTGTACGTTGGAACACAATTTAGGGTGAAGTGAGTTATTGATAGTGGAAAATTATTTTGCTATTAAGGATTTTGGGTGTGATTCTCAAAGTAGCAATGATTCAGGTCAGAAAAGGTAAGGTGTAACAAAATGGAGGTGGCACTTTATGCTTCCAATTGAAGTGTTCCATATTAATTAACACTGGAAATGAAAAACCCCCTAATTATTTATCTTGATAGCTCTGACTTTTCAGATTTATCTAATCCTGAAAAAAGAACATCAGAAATAATTGAATTAGAAAGCCAACTGCTAAATTGGCAAATGCAAGGATATATAGAGCTAAGATTTAGCCATGTCCACCTGTTGGAAGCTGCTGCAACTGAACATAAATATGCTGATATAGCCGTCAAGACGGTTCTCTCTGATAAAGAATCTATGTAAATCGAGATGTTTCATTTCCCCGATCAAAATACTAGAAAATGAAGCTAGGATTCTCAGTGCAATGAATGATTTAGAAAATAAAATCATGATTTTTAATGACGAGGGTGGCTGGTTTCCAGATTTTGTAGATAACGATGAAACTGATGAATTAGAGACTTATGTTCATGAAGCACTAAATAGGATCCCAAATCGAGTAGAGCGAAGAATAAAACAAAGAAAATATTTGGATAAAAATGGTAAGTTAAAAATAGAATCCAGAAAAATGCTTTGTGAATCAGAAGACCTCTGTACATATTTTGCAGGAAAATTTACTATTTCATCTGAAGCTCTTGAGGCATCCTTAAAAAGCTATTTCAAAACAGGGTCATTCAAAGTCTTTCTGGATTCCATAAAACAGTCTATGTCCGACCTAGATAAACTGGGTCATATGTATGAAAAATATTGGGGAATTATTTCTCCCATTTCTTTATACCTTCGTGAAATTGGCATGGACATACTTAAATCTAAGACCCCAATATTAAAGTTCTTCGTAAATCAATTAAAGAAAACAATTTGCGTGGTGGAGATAATACAAATTTTTTAAATTTCGCAAATGAAAGTCTTAATAATTTAATTAGAGATATGCCAATTAATTTTGTAAGAAAATTAGCTGTTAGCCTTGGGTTAAATGTAGTGCAAGCTCCAAATTGGATATTGACCCCATCATTATTTACGATGACAACGTTGGCAGGTCATATAATTAAAACCACTACTCTAACGGAACGCAATGCAAAGGTAAGTGATTTTGGAGACATTAATCATCTAACTTATCTGCCATATGTTGATTTATTTCGCGCAGATGGTTTTATTTCATCGGTTATCAATGATGTTAAGTTGCCCTTTGAAACAGTTGTAGTAAGCAAACTTATCAACTTGCCGAATGCAATAGAAAAAAGCTTGAATAGGAGACCGTAAGTTGTCGAAGAAATCCCACTATCAGTAAAGATACGTTTCTTTGATCGCCTAGCTCTTAAGAAACACCTCCCAACCAACTGATTTTAAAAAGTAGAGTTAAGCGGGCTGTTCATTGACGACGAGTTTCATCCCCATTTTTTCAGCGCGCTGGGCTAGTTGCCGCAACACTCTTTCGCGATAGCGTTCTTCGTAGTAGTCCTGCCCTTGGTCGGTATATTCTTCTCCCTTGGTAAGCATGGTGTAAATCAGGCGTGCCAACTTGTGCGCGGCGGCGGTTACGGCTTTAGGTTTGTCCATGCGCCCGCACATCCTGCGGAAATATGCGCCCAGCGCCGACTGGCTGCTGCGCAATGCTGCTGCGGCCAATCTCAAGGCTTGGGCCGCCCGGTTGGCTACGCGCTTGGTCTTGCCGCTCATCACTTTGCCTCCGGTAATCTTGGTGCCGGGGCATAGCCCCAGCCAACTCGCGAAGTGCCCTGCCGTGGGGAAGCGCGACATGTCCGCCCCGGTCTCGGAGATCACCGCAAGCGCGGTGGTGACGTCGATGCCGTCGATGCGCGTAAGATCAACTCCGCACATCCTGAACAATTGCGTGCGCAGATCAAACTTCGGCGCGTTGCGGGCGCGACCACGCTTCTTTCCCTTCGCTGGTTCGCCGTCATGAACTTGCAGGCTTTGCAATTGCCCCTCGATCTCACGGTCGCACTCGGCTAGCTGTGTGCCGATGAAATCGAACATATCCAGCGCTTGCTTGAGCGCAAACAGATGCTCTGCGCGCCAGTTGCCTTGCAGGCTTTTTGCGATTTCGTCAGCGGTAGCGCGAATGCGCACATTCTTCATTGCGGCCAGCACTTGACCGTCGCGCTCGCCAGCGACAATGGCGCGCAGAATCTTTTGCCCCGTCTCGCCGACCACGTCCGAGATGACGTTGGTGAGCTGGATGTTCATCTGCGTGAGCGCCTTTTGCATGCGCTGCACATGCGTGCCCTGGCTTCTCAAAAGCATCCCGCGCTGGCGCCATAGAGAGCGCAATACGCACACGGCTTCGGTAGGACGAAATGCGCCGCGAAGCAAACCGTAGGTCATGAGTTGCTGCAACCATTGGCAGTCCAGCACGTCAGACTTGCGGCCCGAGACATTTTTGACGTGGCGCGCATTGACCAGAAACACTTTGAAGCCGCGCGATTCCAGAAGCTCGAACAAAGGGATCCAGTACACGCCCGTGGATTCCATCGCGACCGTGTCCACCCCGCAAGCGTCGAGCCAGTCGGCCAAGGCGTTGAGGTCAACCGTAAAGCTCGAAAACTCCCGGACAGGCTCGTCGTCCCTGTCCGGCGGCACAGATACGTAATGGGACGAACTACCGATATCGACTCCAGCCGCATGGGGATGGGTGATCGTTAAAGGCTCTCTGGATTTGCCGGGTTTGATACTGATTTTTTGCTTGCGTTGCACCATGATTATCTCCATCATTCGTTTTGGAATGTGGTGCCACATCGGGTACGTCGTCAAGCTCACTCTCTTAAACGGGATATCGGCCAAGCGTCCCAACAACGCCAAGCCAATTCATCAATGTCGATGACGTCACCCATGACCACGCTAACCCTCGGGCAATATGCACCATTGCTATTCCGGTCTTCCGTGGCACCTCATTCCACTTTGCCACATTCGGAGAGCGACGTGTTTCTTCGGCGCGATTTGCGGCACGGGGCCGATTACTACGCTAACCATTCCTCAACTAAAAATAAAATTTGCCGAAAAAGTAAACAAGGTAATCATTAATGCAATATTAAACATGCTACTCAGAATGATATCCAATTCATTACCGGATGGTGACTGGAAAATTTTAAGCTGCTGCACCTCACAGGTTTAGGTTAATGATTTAGACAATAAAAAAGCCCTGCATAGCTGCAAGGCTCTATATTTGGCTCCCCGACCTGGAGTCGAACCAGGCGTTACATGCATCAAAATCGCTAAAACATATCTATCGAGGAATGGGGCGTGTTGGTGCTTTCTTGAGGCGGCTCCAGCCGAGTCCCATAAGCCCAAAGGTGAGTAGGGCAAGAGTCGTAGGCTCGGGTACTCCCGAAACTTGCGTAAGGAAACCGCGAATCTCACCACTACCAACTACAGTAGTATGAATGTTGAAATAGGATTGATTGAGAGACATCCCATTGAACAAAAATGCTTCTGCTCCTGCTGTCGTCCCGCCATGAGCTGTGACAAAACTCGGGTTATAGGAAGAACTCAGGGTCATGTCCAAGATATTGTCGTAGATTCCTAAAGTAACTCCCAGAGAAAAACCTGCAAAATTTGGTGTGGTCGTAGCAACTCCGGCTGTCCCTGTCAAAGGATTCGCTGTGCAACAATGAATATGCGCAGCGGTTGTATTTCCCAGTAAGCCAGAAAATGTGACTTGTATATGCATCGTGTTAGCCACGTCATCAACAGTTATCATGGCAACACCTATTCCAGGCGAGGCGTTTGGAGGATCTTCATTCGGCCCGCCCAGATTCGCAGTGTATTGGATGATCGTCGCGTGAGAGAGAGGAGCAGTGAAAAGAATAGATATAGCCATCGCAAAGACAAATAATGAATTTTTCATAAATATCTCCTGTTGATCGTTGCATTGAATGTATGAAGCCAGTGCGGTACGAGCAGTAATTGCAAGCACACAACGGCTTGTAAATTGAAGGCAGCAAGAATTACGCCAAATAAAAACTGTTTAGTATAATCAGTATGTTGAAAGAGTGTTTAATAGTGCTGTAAATCAGACTGTAAAATTTCCTGACAGAACTCCCTTTAAAAATTCTGTTTTCATGGTTTTTTCTAAAAAATCTTCTAAAGAACATTTACTGTTAATGATTGTTAGACAGCTACAGAAAGCACGATATTGCAGGGTGCCGTTTTTGGCATGGTTACGTTTTGGCTACGACACATTTCACAGACACAATCCAATTTCAGCAAAGGTCTTTGCCTTAATAAAAGGCGGACTTACCGAACCTTAGGCACTGCATTTATGTAAATGATGAGCACAGTAATATTGCTGCAACATAATAATGATCAAATTTATACCAGCTCCAGCATACAAAGTTTTATGAAAGCAGTATGCGAATTGGAGACCCAATGAACTTTCCGAACCAAATAATGGAGAATGTATGAAAAGACTGGATAACGATAATTGGACTTTTGGCTCCCGTAAAACTCTCGTTAGGTTGAAGTTAGCGCTATTAATTGTTAATATAACGGTCTCTATTAGCTAAGAAGAATCTGATGTAAGAATGGGTATCTGTTGTTATTTTATGTTGCCTGATAGTTGCGTGCTTTTGTCCTATTAATTATTACCCTCAATAAACTATGACAACTTAGTAAAATCAAGGGGATATTGATGAAAGACTGGATACCGATGATTGCTTCAATGTGCGCAATAATTATGTGCTTTGCACTAACATGTGCTTACATTCTTAAGCTATGACAATTTAATCACAGAGTCACCAAAATTTTGGATTGCTCGGAAAGATATATTGCAATAGGAAATTGTTATGTCAATAGAATCCATGCTTAAAGCAATGGTTCATGAAATTCGAGTGCTGGGTGGTGCAGAAGCTCAGATCGATGCATATCTTACTGACTGGACTATGGCTACTGAGGATTCCGCGAACTCGTTGCCATGTCCTTCCTGTAATCTGATAGGTGAGCTCAAGCAACTAAATCACCTTGATGATACAGACGGAGTAAGTAAAGTCAGATGCACGTACTGTCGTAAGTTCTTTCGGTTCGGTAACACAATGTAACGATCCATAAGTAATTGGGCAAACCTCCTTTTTTCCTTAAAGCTTATGATCTTCTTCATCATTAATTATAATGATTCTCATTATCGAATAAATAACGGATAGATTTGTATGACACTTAAATTTTTGCTCGTAGAAATGTTACAACAAATTAGATTTAATAACGGTACAGAAACACAAGTCGAAACATATGTGACCGAATGGCGTAGCGCTATTGAAAATTTTGGGAAGCCTTGCCATGCCACTGTGCTTTATGAAAGGCCAAATTTAACGCCTAAACCATCTTGACGACGAAAAAGGAGAAAGTTGAACATCACTTTGTATATTCGCCCGACCTTTCTGGTTGGTAACTGATATCGAGCACCCGTACCTTTATGGTATTGCCTCCGGGTACCGGCCATTCCATCTGCTGACCGACCGCCCCAGCAACGCGCTACCGACCGGCGCCAATACGGAAATCCGACTGGGCTTTCCCAACGCGTCCTCAGGATATGACAGTGTCAGTTCGAACGTCTTTCCCGTCGGCTCAATAATAAAGCGAATGGTTGAGTTCATGGTTACAACGGTCGCCGGGATATTCTCGGGCTCAATTACCACCGCACGATCTAATTCATACCGCAGATTGTCCAATTCGGGCTGTGAATCTTTCGGCAGCGTATCTATTAAGTAGTTGAGCCGCACTAGATCCAGACTCGAAACAATGATGTTGGGAAGATCAGTCACAATAAATTTTCCTTATTTCCTGATTGATTTTAATTGCTTATGAAGTGGCACTCTTTGTAAGTTTTCATGAGGTGGCAATGAATTGTTCCAATTTAATATCCCACAAAGTAATCATTGATGCGTTATTCAACTCTTTATTCAAAGGAGATCGTGTAAAGAACACCCTCGATTTCAATTGAACTGAGGCGTGGTTTGCGCTACCAATAATCCCTATCTTGTTACTTCTATGGTTCAATCAGTACTCTGAACCGATCACTCTCACGCAGACCAAGAATCAAATAAATGCCCCTGAACCTAATGGGAACAGGGGCAATATCTTAACTAATAATGTGATAAGTTAAGATTCCACGTCCAAGGAGGAAAAACGTGGGAATAGCTTACGCTATACGAAAAGTATAGACAAAAAAATGCTGAAATAGTTCCCACCGCATTGCAACAGAGGTGAACCTACCGCATAGTCATAAGGACTTAAACTGAGGAGATAATCGCTTCAGCGTGAACATTAAATAAAAATCATATTACACACAGGGGAGAAAAAATTGGTCGTCTACCTATTGATACGGCCAAGTGAAGTTTGAAGGGGGAGGTGTCGTCACTGTGCAGTTTGACTAGCAGTGTTTGTAATATCGTTCTGATCATCGCCTCGGTTGCCTTTACGACGGCTTACGCGTAGACAAATAGGAAGCAAGGGAACCTGGTAGCCGTCTATGTTCTCCCCCGCACAGATTGAATTTGATTGTAAGCCTATACTTTAATTATTGAATACCTTTAATTTCGATTTAATGGATAACTTCGATTTTGATGCTTGGGCAAAGCTGGCGAGAACAGCTCCAGATGATTTTGAGTTGCGACGTCGTGCTGTTATCGAAAGTCAAATCTCCAGTAGTGATAATGTTTTCCGCTTGCGAGGATTGCAATGTCGTATTGACATGGAAAGGATACGTGCTCACACCCCGTTGAAGGCATGTTTGCGACTATTAACCTTGATGTGGGATGCGTTCGTAGATTTAAATAAGTCATTGAACACCTTGATGGGAAATGATTGCAGATCAACAAACGCATCATCTCATTCTGCGAGAAGTGCAGAAATTATCCCTCTGGCAACTAAATACAAACCACACGAATGAAACGTCGACCATTGCTTTCTAACCGTAACTGTTAAGGCGGTGGGGTTGGTTACTAATTCCAGCAGCTGGGTAACAATGAATCATGGATTCGCTCAAAGAGGGGGAGTATGTGCCGCTATACCTCGGCACTCATTTGAGTCCAGCCTGCTGCCTGTCAGAACCCTGAGCGTCTGCAGCGAAATTTATAACCGCCATGCGTAACGCTCAATCCGACAGAAAGTAATCAACAGTGGACACCACTCTTATTTTCTTGATGTGGGGAGTGCTGCTGTCTCTATCTGAAATCGTGAACTGACCCTGGTTGGCACTCTTAATTTTACCGAGCTTACTATTCGAATCAGCTGCGAATTGCTCAGCAACATGACGTGCATTCCTCGTGGCTTCTTCCACCATAGATGGCTTGACAGCGTTTAGCTTAGTAAACAGGTATTCCGTTTTCTGTTCGTATTCTTCCCCGCCGAAGGCGATTCCCTTTTTTCCCAACTCACCCAGGTTGTTTTTTGCGGATCGAGCAAGATCGATTTTAGTGGTATAGACAGCAATAGTTTGCTTAGCAGTGTAGCGTAGGCTCACATTTTGACCGCCGTAATTCTGCGCGAGCTTATCTGTTATCACGGGAGCCGCAATAGTGATTTCGGAAGGCGAGAAACCCGCCACTTCCAGAAATTTTGAGACCTGTTTAGTGTTTGTCTCCATCGACGCATAAAGTGCGCTCAGATCATTGCCAGCTGCAGTAAATCGAATAGGCCATGCAGCGATATCAGCTGGAACTTCCCGCTCAGAAAGCCCTTTAACGGAAACACTCCGATCATACGACTTAAATTTAAGTGCACTTTCTCCGAGGATATATCCAGCTACGATCAGTCCAATGCACAGCAGTGCGCCAAGAGTAAATGATGATTTTAGTTCGTTCGTCATATTAGATTTCTTTAAGCTCCAGTTGCGGTCTAATCGGGATAGAAAGGAGCATCGCCTCTCTCTCAAAGTCTCTCCGTCACGGTCAGGTACGGATTATCCAAAAATTATTCATGGCGGTTGGTATTATGTGAAGACATAAAACCCGTTTTACTCAGCATATGCTCGCTTTAATTCCTCAATGTCGATTTTCTTCATTTTAAGCATAGCTTCCATAGCTCTTTGTGATTTCTCAGAATTGGGATCATTGATCATCTCAACTAAATCAGTAGGGACAACTTGCCATGAAACGCCATACTTGTCTTTGAGCCAGCCACATTGCTATGCCTTTTCATCCCCACCTTAGATAGCCTCTCCCAGTAATAATCTACTTCTTCTTGCGTCTTGCAATTGATTTGAAACGAAATGGCCTCGTTAAATTGGAATATCGGCCTCCCGTTGAGAGCGGTAAACATCTGTCCATCAAGTTCAAAGGCCACGGTCATTACGATCCCACCAGTTTTCCATGAATTGCATATCCCGCTTTTCCGTATCGAGTAATTTTTAAGATTTTTGAGTTTTTAAAGATAGCGGTATAAAACCCCACTGCCTCTTCGGCTTATCATCAAACCACAAACAGGGTGTTATTTTTTATATAACTTGCATGATGGTTTGTAGTGGTCAAGTAATTTCGGACACAACGATAGGTTTTTTTGCTGCCCTGTTCCGCTCAAAGACGGAGGGCGACAGATTGCCCAATACTGAGTGTATGCGATTACAGTTATAGAATCCCACGATGTATGCGGTGATATCTGTTTTAGCTTCCGTTTGATTGGCATATTCGCGCTGCCAAACGCGCTCCATTTTGAGGTTCAGAAAAAAGCGTTCTGCCACTGCATTGTCCCAACAGTTGCCCTTACGGCTCATGCTGCAGACGAAGCCATGCTTCACTAGCAAAGCCTGATACTGGCCGCAGACATATTGACTGCCACGGTCGGAGTGGACGATCAACCCCGGCTCTGGTTGACGCTGCTGTATTGCCATGTGCAGTGCGGTGCAGACCAATTCAGCAGGCATGCTCGGCGCCATCGCCCATCCAACCACCTTGCGCGAGAATAAATCCAGCACTATCGCCAAATAGAGCCAGCCTGACCCGGTGCGGATATAGGTGATATCGCCCACCCAAGCAATATTGGGTGCGACCGGATTGAATTGCCGATCCAGAATATTGGCAGCAATTGGCAGATTGTGTTTGCTGTCAGTTGTGTGGATGAATTTACGCTTCCATACTGGCTTCAAGCCTGCCTGACGCATCAGGCAGCGCACCCGATAGCGACCAACTTGAATACCTTGCGCTTCCAATGCGGTGACCAGACGACGGCTGCCATAGCTTTGATGACTGGCCATGAAAGCAGCTCGCAGATGAGTGCTTGTTTTGCAAATCATTGGTTTGGCGAGACGGCTTCTAGCCTCATAAAAACCGGAACGACTCACTTCCAAGACGCGGCAACTCTGCTGAACAGGGATCGCCTTCTGTTGCAACAGGCAAATAAGCTGGTAGCTCATTTCAGTTCCCGGGCAAAGAAGGCTGACGCTTTTTTTAAAATATCAACATCCATACGAAGTCGACGGTTTTCTTGCTCCAGTTGGCGGACACGCTGTTGTTCAGCAGTAAGTGGATTGCCGATGCCACGCTGTCCATTTTGCTCGGCTTTATATTGCGTCACCCAACGACGGATCGCAGTCAGACCGATTCCCATGCTTTGGCTGACATGCTGAACACTCAGTCCCTGTTCCTTGATCATGCGCACAACTTCCAGTTTGAAACTGGTGTCGAATTTTTTTCGTTGCTTTGTCATTTAGTACTCCTCTGATGGTGGATTTTCCACCTATCGAGGTGTCCGTGCAAATTAGACCACTACATTCCTTAGAAATAGCCTGTGAATTATGAGGGTACTCTCATGGAGGCACTCCCTCACTATCGTCGTGGGTCCAGGGGGGGGTTACATTTTGACGGAAGGTGTGCCTAAGTATAATAACTATTTGTTTTTAATGGACAATATAGCAATATTTAGTTATAATTCAGTTGTCGCAATGATATGATATAAGCGGCGAATCGGGGAGCGCTAACTCTCCGACCGCCTAACCAAAATCGACTATTAAGAAGTCAAAAATGGCTAAGCAAGAGTATAGCCGCGCATTGTCGCGGGAGTGTGCATTTTTCTACGTTGACGGCATTCCTACCAAGGGCGCATGGCTTGAGCTGGACGATGTGGATTCATGGGATAAGGTGCGCGATGAGTTATCACAGCAAAGGCTTCACCTGTGATGAATTCGGGGGCGACATCCTTGTCGCTGACATCGAAGGATCACTGGCGCGGTGCTGCTACTCATCCAGCTTCGATCTGTTTGACCTTGACCGATTCATCGAAGTGCAAGAAGACATCATCCGGCACGGGTTCGACAGCGAGGCTGTGGCGGCATTTATTGGTTGGTATGGCTCATGGTCTCGGGATTCTTTCGAAAGTGCTTACATGGGCAGCTACGACAGCGAGGAAGATTTCGCTCAGCAGTATCTTGATGACTCAGGCACGCTAGATCAAATTCCCGAGAGTTTGCGGTACTACTTCGACGTGGAGCGATTTACCCGTGATCTGTTTATGGATGGCTACTACTATGACTCTGGGTTTGTGTTCTGTACAAACTGTTGACTGGGTGGGAGGAGCTTCCCCTATAGAGTTTTGACGACGGCAGAGTGTTCCCCTGAGCGCGGCCTCTATATGTATGGCCTCTTGCAGCCTAAGAAAGAACTATAACTCGCGCCGAGCAACGGCCCCGCCTTGTGCGGAGTTAGTTATTGTTGGGGGATAGAAAAATCCTGTTGTATGTGCAGTCCAATAAAAAGCGGGTAGAAATGAGGGTAGGATCAGAAACACAATCAGACTCAACCGGCGGGAACCAGCTTGGTTGTTGGCTTTGCAAAAATCACTTGCGGATATGTTGCAGGCGTATTATTTATCAATGTAACATGCTAATAAATAACGTTTTATTGATTTTTCCATTTAAATTCATCACAGCAGCTCAAGGCAAAGCGGTATAAATGAGGTATGTCAAAACAACCTACAAATTCTGCCCACCTTTAACGCATCAACCCACCCACCGTGGCAATTACAGGATGTTTCTACCCTATCGAAGAACTCATATTTACCGATACCCAGATCAGAAACACCCAGCTAGAAGCCAAATTCATCAAGCTTACCGGCGGGGGCGGATTATACATTGAAGTCACTCCATCAGGCGGCAAGCATTGGCGTTACCGTTTTAGGCTACGACTTTTAGGCTACAACAAGAATGCTTGTTCGCTATCGACCAATACCCGACATCAAGGCCGCCAAAACCAGATGTCTGCAAGCGATGCTCGCCTGTTAGTCAAGCAAGGCATAAATCCCGCTCAACAGCGAAAATTAAAGCCATAGTTATTAAATCAGAAATAGCTGAAGAGGCCTATTAATATTCTTCTCACCACTCTTAGTTAAAATAAACCACCGATAACCATTCTCAAGCGAAATTGTTTCGATAACTCCTGATTCCTTTAGGAAAAAGCCGGATTTCCCCGGTCATTGTGCAAATATGCTTAGGAAATCGCGAGTGTGGTGAAGTAAAAGTCCTGGCGAATTTAGAGGTATAATGAAATAAAACAACATCGCCGTGCTGGCTGCGTTTCGCTTGCACGATCCGACCTTATCAGGTGATCAACCTGATGCGTTAGGCCGGACAAGATTCATTTTCTTTTATAATAACTAAAAGCTTGCTCAGCAGACATCGGCTCAACCAATGAGTAGCAACGATTATATACATTATTCTTTTCGATCTTGGCTCTTACCACCATATTTTTGGATGCCTCAAGATTCCCTCTTTCCAAATTTGCGTCGATAGACACGGGGGTTTCAGTGCAAACATTCTCATATGTTGTATTTGTATTTTGTTTGCAATCAGTATTAATAGAGTTTCCTACGCCATTGGACGTACAGGAGACAGTACCAGGCTTCTCCACTTTTACAGTTCTGCATGCTTTATGCACACGATAGCCGCGCGATAAAACACTACTAATCTCGTCAATTTTGGCTTCGTGGATGGATTCATCATTACTTAAACGTTTGTAGTCACCATCTCGGGAGCAGACATATTGAGCTCTTTCGTATGAAGGCATTTTTTGAAAAGAGCTAACCGTTGTGCATCCACAAATAGAAACAAAAATTGCAGCAAAATATTTCATGTTGCTTGTCATTTATACCCCCCTTATGTGATGCGCGTCATCAGTCTTCGCTAAAACTAAGCATTCACTTTTACTATTTATCGCATAGGTTCATTACTGCTACAACTCGAGGTTAGATTTTTTTCTGAATATTGCCACGTCCAACAATATCAGATTTACGGGTTGAAACAAGCGGGTTTAAATCAAATTCAGATTGGCCAAAAAATTGAAGTTGTCAAATCGACGATTTCACGAGAATTTAGGTCAAATAAAAGGTGAGCCTCAGGGTTTAAAACATGATATCGAAAAATGAGGTATGAGATTAATTCAGAAATAATGAGATAACGTGCCCCGGCTGTGTGGGGCACGCTTAATTGCGCTGGTTACTTTTTCTTAGCTTTTACGCCAGCAACTGCGTCTTTCAACTTGCTGCCAACTTTAAATTTCGCGACTTTCTTGGCCGGTATTTTCAGCTCTTTTCCGGTAGCTGGATTCCGACCTATCCGAGCAGCACGCTGTTCAACAGCAAAGGTGCCAAAACCAATCAGCTGCACGTTATCGTCTTTTACCAATGACGCTTGTATAGCAGCCATCAACGCATTCAGTATTTCCTCGACATTGACCTTGGAATTCTTTGTGGACTTCGCTACTGCATCAATCAACTCTGCTTTATTCATAGTTATGACTCCCTTTAGTTGAAAAAACACTGCACTGTATCAAGCCATCGGATCAATGGCAATCACAGCCTCACAAATTAATTAAGAATCCCTCAAGAAAATTTACAGCCTCTATCCTAGTTCATGAACAGTACTGGTTCTGATAAGTGCAACTTGAAGTTACCTTGTATTATCGCCTTAGTTCTAGGTAAAACACGAAGCGAGCACAAAATATATTGTATTGTTGAACTTTAAAACCATTGGCAGAGTTTTTAAATTGGAGTCATAACGATTGATACCTTTATTGAGCAATCCCACCTAATTTTCGGTGGTGAAATCGAATATGTTCTTCGATGAACGTCGAAATAAAATAATACCCATGGTCGTAGTCGTCATGCCAGCGCAGTTCCAAGGGCTGCTGAGCAGCTTGGCAGACTGCTTCGAACGCGTGAGGAAACAATTGATTAGACAGAAATTTATCGCTTAACCCCTGATCAATCAGTATTCCGCTTGGAAATGGCGCATGCCTTTGTTTCATGAGCGCACTGGCATCGTATTGCTGCCAGGCCTCTTGCTCGCTGCCCAGATATGCAGTAAATGCCTTTACACCCCAAGGACATTTACTCGGTGCACAGATCGGCGCAAATGCCGACACCGTTTTAAAAAGATCCGGATTGCGTAGCGCCAAAACAAGCGCCCCATGCCCGCCCATTGAGTGTCCGGTAATACCAATACTGGAAAGCAACACCGGAAATTCCCGCACTATCAATTCATATAGTTCCAACACGTAACTGTACATACGGTAATGCTTGTTCCATGGTGCTTCTGTCGCATCGAGATAGAAACCTGCGCCGACCCCAAAATCCCAGCTATCTGCTTCTCCTGGAAGATTAGCGCCGCGCGGGCTGGTATCGGGCGTAATCAGCATCAGTCCTTGCTGCGCAGCACTACGCTGTGCACCCGCCTTGATCATGAAAGTTTCTTCCGTACAGGTCAGACCAGCCAGGCAGAACAGGGCGGGAACCTTGCCTTCTCGAGCCTGCGGCGGCAGGAATACCGAAAACCGCATCGGCAAGCCGATTGCTTCGGAATGATGACTATAGAACCGCTGGGCCCCTCCAAAACATGCGTGTTCGCTGATCAGCTCAAGCATGGTGCAGCCCCTTCAATACAGCACGACGGAACGGATCGACTCGCCGCTCTTCATCAAATCAAAACCCTCATTGATGCGCTCCAGCGGCAATGTATGGGTAATCAAATCATCGATATTCAATTTACCGTCCATGTACCAGTCAACAATTTTCGGCACATCAGTACGGCCACGCGCCCCGCCGAAAGCGGATCCTTTCCATTCACGACCGGTGACCAGTTGAAATGGGCGAGTGCTGATTTCTTGCCCGGCAGCAGCAACGCCAATGATGAACGATTGGCCCCACCCTTTATGGCAACACTCAAGTGCCTGCCGCATAGTGGTAATGTTGCCAATACATTCGAAAGAGTAATCAGCCCCACCATCGGTCAACTGAATTATGTGATTGACAATATCTCCAACTTCTTTCGGGTTCACAAAATCGGTCATTCCGAACTTGCGTGCTATCTCGATTCGCCCGGGATTGATGTCAACTCCGATAATTTTATTGGCACCCACCATCTTTGAACCTTGAATTACGTTCAGACCAATGCCGCCCAGTCCAAACACGACCACATTCGCGCCAGCTTCCACTTTGGCTGAAAAAACCACGGCACCGACACCGGTTGTCACACCACAGCCGATGTAACACGCCTTATCGAAGGGCGCATCCTCACGGATTTTAGCTAATGCGATTTCAGGAACGACGATGTAGTTGGAGAAAGTCGAGGTTCCCATGTAGTGATAGATGAGCTTGCCGTCAATTGAGAAACGTGATGTGGAATCCGGCATCAAGCCGCGACCCTGAGTCGAGCGGATGGCCTGACAAAGATTGGTCTTGCGCGACAGGCAGTACTTGCATTGACGGCATTCCGGGGTATATAGAGGAATGACATGGTCGTATTTTTTAAGAGAGGAAACACCCGGACCGACATCGACTACGATACCCGCGCCTTCGTGACCTAGAATCGACGGAAAAATACCTTCCGGATCAGAACCCGACAGGGTGTAATAGTCGGTATGACAGATTCCGGTGGCTTTAATCTCGACCAGTACTTCACCCTCTTTTGGCCCTGCAAGATCAACTTCTTCAATCGTAAGCGGCGCACTGGCCTTCCATGCGACTGCAGCTTTTGTTTTCATCAGTGAACTCCATAATAATTCATGAAAAAATAGCTCAATACAGAAGTATTGTAAACCAAGCATTACTAACATAAGGTCAGTTTTTATGCTTGCAAGGTTTGGATCACTAAGTTCTCCAATACACGTTAACCGAGCTACTTGCTGCCTATAATGTAGCTTGATTTCTGCTACCATTAGTCATGGGTTGTGTCACAAAATAATTTCACTTTTTGACCTCAATTACAACGCTCATTACGTAGCGCAGAACAAGTATCAACTTAATTTATTTAAAGGAAGCATCATGCCTAGCAACATCCATAGTAAAGCCATCACACAAGGTGTGCAGCGTTCGCCTAATCGTGCCATGTTGCGCGCCGTAGGGTTTGGCGATGATGATTTCAACAAGCCAATTGTAGGCATTGCCAATGCGTATAGCACTATTACACCCTGCAATGCGGGGTTGGGAACTTTAGCAACCCGGGCTGAGCAAGCGGCCCACGCCGCTGGTGCGATGCCACAGATATTTGGAACTATTACGATTTCTGACGGCATCTCAATGGGTACCGAAGGCATGAAATGCTCGCTGGTGAGCCGCGAGGTGATTGCTGACTCAATCGAGACGGTCTGTCGTGCTCAAAGTATGGACGGCATACTCGCCGTCGGTGGCTGCGATAAAAATATGCCGGGCGCCATGATTGCATTCGCACGTTTGAACATTCCTGCTATTTTCGTTTATGGTGGCACCATCAAACCCGGTCACCTCAACGGACGGGATTTGACCATTGTCAGCAGTTTCGAAGCAGTGGGGCAATTTATCGCGCATCGAATCGATGCAGCAGAGCTTCTGGCCGTAGAGCGCAAAGCCTGTCCCGGAATTGGTTCCTGTGGTGGAATGTTTACAGCGAACACCATGTCATCCACATTCGAAGTCATGGGCATAAGTCTGCCGTATTCGTCCACCATGGCGGCAGAAGACGCGGAAAAATCCGACAGCGCGGCACGGTCAGCCGAAGTGCTGGTGCAAGCCATCCAGAAGCAAATATTACCGTCTCAAATTTTAACCAAAAAAGCTTTCGAAAACGCAATTTCCGTGGTTATGGCGGTAGGTGGCACAACTAATGCGGTCTTGCATTTGCTGGCAATCGCGCATGCGATGGATGTTGACTTAAGCATTGATGATTTTGAAACAATCCGAAAACGCGTTCCAGTGTTTGCCGATATGAAGCCATCCGGCCGTTACGTGGTAACCGATCTTCACCAAGCCGGCGGCATTCCGCAGATAATGAAGATGCTCTTGGTACACGGCTTGCTGCACGGCGACTGCTTGACTATCACCGGCGAAACTATCGCGGAGGTACTTAAGGATGTACCTGCAGAACCACGTTCAGATCAAGACGTGATCCGCGCTTGGAATAATCCAATTTATCCGCAAGGACATTTAGCGATTCTTAAAGGCAATCTGGCGACGGAAGGTTCAGTGGCCAAAATAAGTGGCATTAAAAATCCGAAAATAACCGGCCCCGCGCGCGTGTTCGATTCAGAAGAAGCTTGCATGGAAGCAATTCTTGCAGAAAAAATCAATCCCGGGGAAGTGCTCGTAATCCGCTACGAAGGTCCTAAAGGGGGGCCGGGGATGCGTGAAATGTTATCACCCACTGCCGCCTTGGTGGGCGCCGGGATGGGCGAAAGTGTCGCGCTTATTACCGACGGTCGCTTTTCAGGTGGCACTTACGGCTTTGTAGTTGGACACGTTGCACCCGAAGCGGCAATGGGCGGTACCATAGCACTGGTCGAAGAAGGAGATTCTATTACCATTGATGCTGAAGCCCGCCTGATACAACTGAATGTAAGCGACCAAGAGCTTGCACGGCGTCGTGCCCTGTGGCAGCCACCGGCACCACACTATAAACGCGGCGTACTAGCAAAATATGCCCGACTGGTCTCTAGCGCAAGCTTAGGCGCGGTAACGGACGCATAAACGTGGGCATGCTAATTCAATTTTTATTCAACAGATGAAGGATTTTTGATAGGTGTACAAATAGTTAAACGTTTGATCAAGAATGAAAAGCGCAGCGTGATGTAGGTGCGATTTATGCACTCATATCACGCCGCACTTTCTCACCCTACGCAGTACCGCCCACTGTCAGTCCATCTATTTTTACCGTTGGCTGGCCGACGCCTACCGGCACGCTCTGTCCTTCCTTGCCACAAACGCCGACACCAGGATCGAGCGCCATGTCGTTACCTATCATTGAGATGCGGGTCAATGCCTCAGGACCATTGCCGATCAGAGTTGCACCCTTCACCGGGTAGGTGATTTTACCGTCTTCAATCATGTATGCTTCAGCGGTGGAAAACACAAACTTGCCGCTGGTAATATCCACCTGTCCCCCGCCAAAGTTCGCGGCATACAGTCCATGCTTGACTGAAGCAATAATATCCTGTGGATCTTTATCGCCATTCAGCATATAGGTATTGGTCATGCGCGGCATCGGCAGATGCGCAAAAGATTCGCGCCGAGCATTACCGGTAATTGGCACACCCATCAGGCGTGCATTCAAAGTATCCTGCAAATAACCCATGAGGATGCCGTCCTCGATCAAAACCGTGCGTTGCGTAGGATTGCCTTCATCATCCATTTGCAGGGAGCCGCGTCTGTTCGCAATCGTGCCATCGTCCACTACCGTAACACCCTCGGCCGCTACCCGTTCACCAATACGGCCGGAAAAAGTGGAGCTGCCTTTACGGTTGAAATCACCTTCCAGGCCGTGCCCCACGGCCTCATGCAGCAGAATACCAGGCCAGCCGGAACCGAGCACCACAGTCATATTACCCGCTGGTGCGGGCTTGGCATCCAGATTAATAACTGCCTGATGTACCGCCTTGGCGGCGTAATCGTATAATACTTCGTCCGTAAAAAAGGCATAGTCGAAACGCCCGCCCCCACCAGATGAACCCTGCTCACGCTTGCCGTTACTTTCCACAATAACTTGCACCGACAGGCGCACCAGTGGGCGGATGTCAGCATTCATCAAGCCATCGCTACGCGCCACCAACACCACCTCATACTCGCCTGCCAGGCCCGCTATCACCTGAGTAACACGCGGATCCAGGGCACGCGCATAACGCTCCAGGCGTTCCAGCATCGCGACCTTGTCTGCATCTTTCAAACTGGCGATAGGGTCGTGTGGTAGATAGAAATGTTTGTTGCTGTTCGCGCGTAACAGTGGCACAGTTTGCGTCCCGCCCTGCCGTGCAATCGCGCGTGTAGCCAGTGCTGCACTTTCCAAAGCGGCCCAACTGATGTCATCGGAATAGGCAAAAGCGGTCTTTTCACCGCTCACCGCCCGCACACCTACACCCTGCTCGATACCAAAGCTGCCAGACTTGACTATACCTTCTTCAAGCGACCAGCTTTCGGCGCGACTGTATTGAAAATACAGGTCAGCGTAATCCACTTTATGCGCCAGCATTTTAGAAAACATTTGCTCCAGATGGCGAGTTTCAAGCGCATGCGGTGCAAGCAGTGACTGCTGTGCAAGAGCAAATACAGTATCGTTATTTTGCATTGTCAAACCCATAGAAATTTAAAAGATCGTTACAAAAAATCCAGCTCATTTATGAAGCGCGTATTTGAAGCGGAAAAAAATTACTCGGACTTCTATATATCAAGTCATATATATAAAGTCGCATAGGGTTCCACCATAAAAAGAATACTGTTCAAAGAGACAAGCTTTGCATCAAGTCTTTCCTCACTATGCACTCCAAGAGCCAGGCGCTTCACATGTTTACACCTAACATGAGGTAAGCGTACGGTGAGACAGCGCTGGCAAGCTGGCGCGCAAGCTAGCATGATAGGATGGATCTATTTCCGCGACCACGACTCCTGAGCCGCGTGGCAATCGATCCAGCACTCTCCCCCACGGATCGACGATCATACTATTACCGTGTGTTTCGCGGCCGTTGATATGATAACCGCCCTGCCCTGCGGCCACTACATAAGCCAGATTTTCGATGGCGCGCGCGCGCACCAATATCTCCCAATGCATTTTTCCAGTAGTCTCAGTGAAAGCGGAAGGCAACACAATAATATTTACATCGTGCATAGCGCGAAACAACTCAGGAAAACGCAAATCGTAACAAATTGCCAAACCAATGCGGCCGAACGGACTATCTACCACCACTACCTGTTCACCTGCCTCAATAGTACGACCCTCATGGTAACGCTCATTGCCGAGTTCGAGATTGAATAAATGGATTTTGTCATAGCGCGCAACCTGTTCCCCCTTATCGTCATACACCAGGCAGGCATTACGCATTTTATCCGGCGCATCAGCAACCAACGGGATGGAACCACCAACCAGCCAGATTTTATGCTCACGCGCAGTCTCGCTCAAAAAAGTCTGGATCGCGCCACTGCCCGGTTGCTCACGCACTGCCAATTTATCCGTATCATTCAGTCCCATAATGGGAAAGTATTCCGGCAATACAACCAAGCGCGCCCCCTGATCCACAGCTTTTTCGATCAGGCGGCGTGCCTCGCTCAGGTTGGCCGGTACATTGGGTCCCGAAGCCATCTGCACGGCAGCAACCTTGAAAGTCTTTGCTTGCGCGTGAGCAGCCACACGTCGTTGGGTAGCATTTTCTTCTTGCATACTTCCAATTCTTTCATAGTATTATTTCATGGTGACGCAACAGACTTGCTTACACCCACTTTTTCTACATTCGGGTCGGCCCAAGCACCCGTAATATTGTATTCAAATGACGCCAACTTATCGAGCGGTTCGCGCAATATCTTGTTGGCAATGAAGACCCCAATGCCTACTACCGGACCAGCAGCAAACGCGCTCAGTAGGGATGCTGTGTTCCCCACAGTAGGCAGAATGCGCACACGCAAGTTTTGCGTTTCTTGGTTTAGATCCACCTGCCCTCTCATTGTCACTTTGGCGGCCGAACCTTCAATTTTAAAATCATCGGTAAACAGCATCCCGTTCTTGACTTGCGCCACTCCGTTGATGCTATCAAATTTAAAACCAGCGCTAAACACATCCGTAAAATCCAGCGTAATCCGCTTGGGCAGCGCTTGCAGACTCAAAATGCTGAGCAGCTTACCAAGACCCGGATCGATTCGCAGGAACTGTCCTTTTCCGGTACTCAGCTTGAGCGTGCCATCCAGTGTGGCATAGCTGAATTCAGCAGGAGGGCCGGGCCAAGAAAACGTCCCTTCCAGTTCTCCGCTGCCGTCCTTCACGCTATTTGGGTAGCCGGAACGGCCCAGAATTTTCCCTGCATCACTGATTTCCAGCTTGAGGTTGACTTGAGTCTGCTCCCCGCCAGGGCCCATCTGCCATTTTCCATCCGCAGTCAACTCACCGTCTGGGTTAGTGATAATTAAGCGCTCCAACAGCCAGTCGCGCTCATGCTGTTGCGCCAATAACTCCAGCTTGCCCAGATTTTTTCCATTCAGTATGAGACTGCTCACGGCCACGTCGAGCGCAGGGTGTTTCATGCTAGCAACATTTTTTTTAATAGCAATAGATGGAATTGCCGTACTTTTCTTTTTGCCACTTTCGTCCCGATCCAATTCCAGAGACAAGTTTTTCAAACGAGCAACAAACTTACCGTTACCCTGCGGCTGCCAACTCACTTCGCCATTAACTGACTTAGCTGCCAGTTGCGCAGCAATCGTGCCATTAATATTGCGTGCAATGATACGAAGATCATCTGCCATATAACCATACCCATTGATCTTCTGGATCAGCAAATCGACACCTGCGATACCGACCGGTGTCAATCCGTCCGACGCACTAGCCAGCGCTCCCCAACCTTCCATCGATAACTGCGGCAGGGTGCCGACGAGCCACACACCATCCTTTTCCAACCACTTGCCCGCATTGCCAAAATTGACTGTGCCGCGCTTGATGACCCGCTCGCCTCCCTCATCCCAACGCAAAAATTTCGCACTGAGGAGTTTGCCATATTGCACCGATAACAAGTCCTGTTGCGGAGTCATGCTATTCATCTCGAAGCGCAGCGGAATAATCTCGCTGGCGCGCTTTGTAAATGGCGCGGGCAGGTCAGATGCCAGCCCGACCAAATTGGAAGTGAGCTGCATACTGATGTGTTTTTTTAAAACCGTAATTTCTGACTCCCAATCGCTACTACCATGCAGATAATCTAGCAACGAATGCGGCGCTGCCTCACGTAGAGCGTCTATATTTGCGCGCCCAGCTATCTTTGCATTTGCAGCGCCACCTTTGTTGCTCTGCACTATTAGGGTGGCAGGTCCTCCAAAAACTTGCATCGTGACGTTCTCCGTGCGTAGCGATGATTCACTGAACAGCAGATCGCCATTAACTTTATGTAAAATTGGCACACTCTTGCCCAAGCTCACTTCATTGTCGAGAAAATGATAATGGCCGGAAACTATTGCCGGCTTACTACCACGCAATGGAATGTCCACTTGTAGATTCAGATTGCCAATACCACTCGACGTCATGTTGTCAGTGAGGCCATCGATATACCCGCGCACCGGGCTTTGCTGAATAAAATTCAGACCATGCTTCGTTTCACCCACCGACTCGCCCCGCACTTGCAATAGCAGGCCAGGACTTTCTATATCCGGCAGAATGACACTAATATTTTTCACAGACCCGCCCGCAGTCATAGCGGTCGGAGCAGTCACCTCAAGCCGTTTACCCTGAATCACCAATTTTGCAACGGCATTTTCCACACGAGGCCATCCTTTGGCGTACTCCACTGTCACTCCAGTTGCACGCGCCCGGATTTGAAACAAGCCCTTACGGTTTCCATCAAACGGAAAATCATTCAAATTACCCTTTAGGCGCAGATTAAAATCATCTGCTTGCCCGTCGATCAACGCATTTCGTATCCAAGTGTGGGCTTCGTTATTCAAAGCAACCAATGGAATATAGCGAGCGGTATGCTGCACTGCGGCGCGCGTCAGGCGAACAGTCAAGTCAATCAGACCAGGACTTTGAGGTAGTGACTGATAGCTACCAAAAAGATTTCCGGCAAGATCTGCGTTAGCTATAGAAACCTTATTAAACTTGACTTCCATCCCGCGGTCGTGCTTTTGCCAACTCAACTGTGCAATGAGTGAATCAAATGCCAAAGGCTCCGGCATAATCAGTGGCGCATCCACCGACAAATTTCGTGTGTTAAGTGACAGCGTACCGTTGGCGTCGTTACCATCCACTTGGCCGCTCAATCGAGTAAATCCAGGAACATTCCCCGCGCGCCGTATGGATAGTCCGTCGAAACGCGCCTTAATCTCGTAATTCAATAACTTGTCAAAATCACCCCGCCATTTTGCCTGCACATCGGACATACGCCCCTGAGGCGCAAATTTAGCTAGCTGCTGCTTCAGGCTAGACGTCAACGGCAGGAAATGCATCAAGCTGGTGAAACGGTCAATATCCAGCGTATTGACGCGCACCGCACCACTAGCAGGTTGTTTGTCTGTAGCATCTGCAAAACGCATGTATAAATCAATGGGCTGCAACACCAGGTCATTACTCATCTGCAAGGATAATTTCCGCGTGGAAATCTCAAAGCCCCGAACCACGTCGTGCCATTCAACACGCCCGCGCAACTTGATCACATCGAGCAGCGGCAAATCATCGGCCAATTGTGTCTGTAGGTCAGCCAGCGCCAGATCAGCAGTAAACTGGTTGATTTTTCCGTTCTCGACTCCCAGCCAACCACGCAACGCGCCTCTACCCCGTTTGGGTGAAATAGGTAGCGGTAACCATGTATTCCAAGCGGCAACATCGACATAATCCAGCTGGGTATATAGCTCCCCGCGCCAAGCATTGAAGTTGTCAAAGCTGGCACCAAAAAAATCACCCCGGAGATCCAATTGCGCAGACAATCCCGCTGGAGGTTGCGCTCGCAACGAAAAACTGTGACGGCGCCCACTGTTTTCAATGAGCATGTTCACTTGATTTAATATTAATGGGGGCGCAGCACGCTGCTCGTCCTGCCAAGTGATGCGAGCACCACGAACTACAATGTGTTTTTGGTGCAGTAACCAATCCGCCAGCCCGTGATCCGCAGGTTGGCCGGGAATATTACTCGACATTTTCATGCCAGCGATATGCAACAAGCCTTGCGCGTCCCGTTTTATCACCAGATCTGGCTGGTTAATCTCCAGGCTATATAGGCGCACCTGACCGGTCAGAGCTGTTATCCACGACACCACATTGTCCACTTGCTGCAATGCGAGCAAAGTTTGCCCCTGTTTATCCAGAATAAGTACATCGGTAAACAAGAGATGCGGGCGAATGCCATGCCAGTCTGCCTCAATCTTGCCAATAGTCACTGGCTGACCGACCACGTGACTGACCATAGCGGTGATGTTGTCGTGATAGCGTTCGATATCCGGCAATATCCAGTAACGCAATATCAACAACAATCCCCCGCCGGCGAACAACAGCAACACTGCACCCAATAGTGCGAATCGTGTTAATTGATTGCAACAGCGCCCACAAAAGCGCAAGCAAACTCTCAACATAAGATGGGATGGCCAAGTGACCATGTAAACAAACAAGCCAAGGCACGCATAGCAGATTTATAATGAACCATAAAGATGCGAACAGTTTAACCCTAAGCCCCCTCAATGAATACCGTCATCGCGCCCATTTCTGCTAATTTTGACACTGTTTTACAGCGCGCCCTGCGTGGTAGTCGATATGCACAACGCCTGCTCGATAGCCAGGAAGAATTACTACCGTGGCTGCGCGCGCACTATGCTCAACCGTGCAATATGGATGAAATGGCGGCATGGCTAGCCACCATACCAGTAACGAATGAAGATTCACTGTCACGCGCGCTACGCTGCTTGCGCAAGCGAGTCATGCTCAAGCTACTGACGCGCGACCTGGGCGGACTGGCCAATCTGGAGGAGGTAATGACCTGCATGTCTGCACTGGCAGAGCTAAGCGTAGGGCGCGCGCAAAACTTTATTATGGAAACACTGGTGCAACAGTATGGCCAGCCGATAGGTGCACTAAGCAGCACGCCGCAACAATTGCTGGTAATTGGCATGGGCAAACTGGGCGGCATGGAACTCAATGTTTCCTCTGATATTGATCTTATTTTCGTCTACCCGGAAGATGGCAACAGCAATGGTTCTCGCAGTATAAGTAACCACGATTTTTTTACCCGCCTGGGGCGTCGCCTCATTAACCTGATTAGCGAATTAACCCAAGAAGGCTATGTATTCCGCGTGGACATGCGTTTACGGCCTTATGGTGACAGCGGACCATTGGTGATGAGTTTCGCAGCGGTGGAGGAATATCTGGTAGAACAAGGTCGAGAATGGGAACGTTACGCTTGGATTAAAGCTCGAGTCATCTCTCCGGCAGAATATCCCGCTACGCAAGAACTTATGCAACTCGTACAACCCTTCATATTCCGCAAATATCTCGACTTCGGCGCATTCGAATCCATGCGCAAGCTGCATGCACAAATTAGCCAGGAAGTGCAGCGACGCGACCGAATTGACAATATCAAACTGGGGCCAGGTGGCATCCGCGAAATTGAGTTTATAGCCCAAGTTTTTCAATTGATACGGGGTGGGCGCGATGCCAGCCTGCGTATCCGTCCCACTTTGCAAGTATTGCAACTTCTGCGCGAGAACGACCAACTTACCCCAGATACCGTAATAGGGTTGAGTGCAGCTTATGTGTTTTTGCGTAATCTGGAGCATCGCCTGCAATATCTGGATGACCAGCAAACTCATGGCTTACCTAAAAATATTACCGATCAAGCGTTGCTAGCCGAAGACATGGGCTATCCAGATTACGATGCCATGTTGAAACAATTAAATCACCACCGCTCGTTAGTAAGCGGTCAGTTCGCCCAAATTTTCAGCACGCAAAAAGATAACACGATAACAAGTACGCTTTGGCACGAAAATTTGAACGCGGAAGCGTTACAAAAAGACCTTGGCAAATTAGATTATGCAGACACAGCAACCCTAGCTGAACGGCTGTTGCATATCCGTGACAGTGGCCGCTACCGCCAACTGCCGGACACCAGCCGCCAACGCATGGACAAATTGATCCCGCAGTTCATCACGCTATGTGCTGTGCCGAGCAACCGTGACCAAACCTTGCTACGCATACTCAATCTGTTGGAAAGCATTAGTCGACGCGCCTCCTATCTGGCCTTTCTGGCCGAATATCCCAAGGTGTTGCCACGGTTGATCGGACTTGCCAGCGCCAGTGAGTGGGCGTGCGAATACTTAATCAAGCATCCCATTCTGCTGGATGAGTTGCTTGATGCGCGTGAAATCTACCATGCACCCGATTGGATTGCTCTAGATACTGAACTGTTGACACAACTGGATCAATGCAATACGGATACCGAACGCCAAATGGATGTGCTTCGTCAGTTTCAGCATGCCCAAACATTCCATTTATTGGCAATGGATTTGCAAGGGCTGTTGCCGTTGGAAACTCTAAGCGATCATCTCAGCAACTTGGCCGACCTGATTTTGCACCATGTGTTGCAACTGTGCTGGCGTGACGCGCGCAAGAAGCACCAACAGCAAGCGCAATTTGCCATTATTGCCTACGGCAAATTGGGTGGGCGCGAACTTGGCTATTCTGCCGATCTCGACCTGATTTTTTTGTACGACGACCCGCATCCCGACGCAGCAGAAATCTATGCCCGGCTGGCTCAGCGCATCAATACCTTATTAAGCAGCTATACCTCCGCGGGCCGTTTGTATGAGATCGATTTGCGCCTGCGCCCCAATGGCGCTAGCGGCTTGTTGGTCAGTTCCATTCCCGCATTCGCTGAATATCAGCAGCATCATGCTTGGGTGTGGGAACACCAGGCGCTGACACGCGCGCGCTTCTGTGCCGGAGATGCACAAGTGGGCAAACAATTTGAAATCATTCGCACCAACGTGTTGCGCAAACCGCGTGATCTGAATGTGCTGCGCCAGGAGATCGTGGCAATGCGGCAGAAAATGCTGGACACCCATCCAAATGACAGCAATTTGTTCGATATCAAACATGATCGCGGCGGCATGGTAGATATCGAGTTCATAGTGCAATTTTTAATACTGGCACATGCTCACACCGAGCCAAAATTGACTGCTAACAGCGGCAATTTGGCACTATTACTGCTCGCCGGTGAATTAGGATTAATAAAAGTAGAATTGGCGGAAGCGGTCAGCAACTGCTACCGCAACCTACGCGCACTACAACACAAGATGCGCCTGAATAACCAATCACCCTATCGAATTGACAGGAAAGCAATCGACACCACATCGGTGCTTACGCTATGGGAAGAACTCTTGGGGCCACATGGTCAAGAAAAACGATAACTATCATCTCAAATGAAAACAACAATCACATTATGAGCACACAAAGCATTCAGAGTCAGGACATTAAAATTTCCGAAGTATTTCAAGGGTTCTACTCCGTCCCCGACTATCAGCGAGAATATGTCTGGCAGTCTGAGCAGGTTGAGCAGTTGCTGACCGATATCTATGGTGAGCTCAATGGAGCTGATCCAGAAAAGGCACCGGAATACTTCATCGGCAGTATCGTCGTGTGCCCAAGCAAGAATGGCGTTTTTGATCTCATTGACGGGCAGCAGCGGATGACAACACTCTTCCTGATCTTGTGTGCGATTCGGGATCGATTCGAAGTTCTCGGCTACAAGGCACCTGGAGCCCTTGCTCCCCAAATCGCGACGACATCTTCTGATGCTCACGGACGCGATGTGTTCCGGTATCGGCTGGATTTGCAGTATGAAGACAGTGGCGATGTGCTTGTTGGAATCGCTGATAAGAAAGAAGATCCTGCGAATGGCCAAAAGACCCGTTCTATTGAGAACATTCTGAATGCCTATTCGTCAGTCATGACGTTCCTCACCCAGCAGTATGGTGACAATCCGGACGCCCTTCGGGTTTTCTACGGTTATTTCATCAACAAGGTGAAGCTCATCCGCATACAAACGGAAGACGTCGCCAAGGCACTCAAGATTTTTGAGACGATCAATGACCGTGGTATTGGACTCGATTCCATGGACCTGTTGAAGAATCTACTGTTCATGAAGTCGGACCAGGATGAGTTTGAGGCACTAAAGAAGGTTTGGAAGGAACTTCAAGACACCATCTTCGATGCTGGGGAGAAGCCTCTTCGGTTCCTTCGTTATTTCATCTTTAGCAGCTATAGCGTGGAAGCGTTGAGGGAGGACGAGATTTACGGATGGTTCTCGAAAAATCAGAAGGTGTGCGGCTACGCGGACGACTCGCTGAAATTCGCGAAAGAGCTGCTCGATGCCGCAAAAGCCTACGGGCTATTCCTCAAGGGATGCGACCCATCTGGGAAGCAACGTCCCGAATTGCAGAGCTTGCAATTCCTTGGGGGCAGCGCAGCAAGGCAACATTTGATCCTGTTGCTCGCAGGAAGACATCTCCCAGATGTGCTGTTCAGCCAGTTGGTTCGCGAGGTCGAAAACTTGTTTTTCATCTACGTGGCGAGCCGCGAGAACACTCGTGATTTCGAGCGAAACTTTGCCAGATGGGCACCTGAACTGAAGAAGGCAAAAACAGAGGAAACTTTACAGCTGTTCCTGCGACAACGCATTGAACCGTCAAAGGCTGCCCTATCCGGGAGATTCGACGACGCATTCAAGCGAATGACTTCCGAAGAACTTCAGGTTTATCGCTTGCGCTACATTCTCGCAAAGCTTAACCAATATGTAGAGGTCAGCGCATACGGCGAAACAGAAGGCACGAAGTGGTTGAAGAACTATGTAGCAAACGAGTTTCAGATCGAGCACATCCAGCCACAAAAACCATGTCAGGAAGCACTCGATGAATTTGGAAATGTCTCAGACCCAGCAATCATCAATCGCTTGGGTAACCTTGTCTTGGTCGAGAAGCCGATCAACGCGTCGTTGGGAAATAAGCCGTATTCGAAGAAGCGGTTAGTCTATCCGCAGTCCAAGCTGTTGTTGGTTCACTCCATTTCTGAGCGACCCAAGATTGGGACGAATACGAGCATCGACCGCGCTGTTCGAGAACTCGAACCGTTTGCCGACTGGAATGAAGAAGCGGTGATTTCCCGACAAGCAAAGCTGGGTAGCATGGCTCGCGAAATCTGGAACGTCCCGAATACTGAGAAGAAGTAACCTCCGTCATGTCTATCAATGAATCCATCGTATGGAGCGGATGAACACCCGCGTTACCAACGTTGCGATGCAGTGGGAGGCACATCTTCTCACTGTGAATCCGGCCAAACGGCGCTCCGATTTATTGATGCGGCATATTAATGACTTGCATGCAGCCATGAAAACGGTGAAGAGTATATTCGTGCCAGTCGCCAATCCAAAACTGAGCGCAGCATCTGGCAGCGGCGGTATTGGGAACATCAAATCCGGGATGATAGCAACCAACGTATTGACAATAGATACACAGATGGCTATGCTTCGTGTATCTATTGTGTATGCACCGAAAGGAGAATTCCATGCGCGACGCCGCCATCAACCTACGGGCTTTGCCCGAGCAACGAGATTTAATTGATCACGCTGCAACTCTGCTAGGCAAGAACCGTTCGGATTTCATGCTCGAGGCTGCCTGCTCAGCCGCGCAGGCGGTAATACTTGACCAGGTTTTTTTCAGCCTGAATACCGACAAGTTCCAGCAGTTCACGGCAATGCTCGACGCCCCGCCCAGCCCAAATCCAGGGCTTGAGCGCCTCATGGCCGTGACAGCTCCTTGGGCCACCGTCAAAGCATGAGTTTGCAACTCAACGCACCTCAGCCACTCGCCACCACCCACATTTTGGATCGATTTGAGTGCGGCGAGGGCGTTCTCGACGAGTGGCTCAAGCGCCGCGCAATGGTCAACCAAATGAGCGGAGCTAGCCGCACGTTTGTAGTGGCGGATCAGGATAGTCATGTTTACGGCTACTATGCCATGGCTGCGGGCGCTGTCTCGCATCAGATGGCAACCAGTTCTGTGCGTCGAAACATGCCCGATCCCGTTCCCGTAATGGTTCTGGCTCGGCTCGCGGTTGACCACCATGCCCAAGGCATTAAGCTTGGCGCATCCCTACTGCAAGACGCCGTCAACCGGGCTGTGGTGGTTTCTCAGAACGCCGGTGTCCGAGCTCTGCTGGTGCATGCACTTCACGACCGCGCCAAGGAGTTCTACGAGCACTACGGTTTTCAGTCGTCGCCGTTGCATCCGATGACGCTGATGCTGAGATTGAATATCGGCAAGGCATGAACAAATGAAATTCAGCGCTCCTCACTTGGGCAGCATGATTGCCGAAGCGGATGCGGCGGCTTGGGCAACTGACTGATGCGATCCATGCGCTGCTGTAGCTTCGTTGCTGATCCACGCTTCTCTGTTGCCGCCGTCACCGACAACGCCAAAGACAACTCACCACCTACCAGCTCCCATTTGATCTTTGCCCGCTCCATTTTTCCCCCCCTTATTTCAAGTGTTGATAACTGGCCATTTACTGCACATTACAAATCCGCGTGTCGCTTCGCGCCAGCTATTATCCATATTGCGCTGGAGCTCGATCACCTGCACAGATTCGTCGGAAACCGCGAAATGTGCATCGAGTGCAGCGCCTATCTCAGTATGCTGCATCACGCTGGCTCCCGCATCCAGGCGCACCGGGGCCAGAAAACGTAAGCGTGGCAATATAGTCCAGTAGCTATCCGGTGTTGCTTGCGGTAGTACACCCACTGGGTGGCGTATCCACCAGCCGGACAAATGGTTGACAGATACGCCAGGGATTGGTGTGATGGGAATAAAAGATTTTCCCACTTGTATTACAGGGTAGAACAAGTAGCCTTTGATGAAAGCTTGTGTTTTTTTCAGCGCTACCCCTTGTGGCAGTGCTGCGCGCCCGGCGGGTGTGTGGCCTAATTCAAGTTGATGCTGAAATACGCGATCCAATTTAATATCGAGCCGGTCGCGCACCGCAAGGCCGATGAATGCATGTTGCTCGGACAATGGCTCCGCTTGCAGGTAGAACTTTACGGCGGTTTCCCAATGACAAGTATTTCCATCGGCATCACGAAATAAAAAGTCATATTCACCCAAGGTGCGTTGCGCATTTTGAACCTGCAAATTGGTGGCAAAAATTTGCGTATCAGGTATGTGCGCTAACCAGAATGCAATGAGCGATTCAAAATATTGGCCAAGGCGGCGTGTTGGACGCTGGGCAATAAAGTCATGCAGGCTGTGCGGGTCATGATCCAATCCAGCCAACCACTGGACACATGTTTTTAATTGCGCGCGGCACCATTCGTCTTCCACCACGCGTCCGGCATACGCCGCCCAAGTTTCATCCAGCAATCCCGGCGAACCGATAACCCACGCGAGGTCGCGGACAGTAGGGTCGCGTAATGAGTCCATGAACGAATCTTGCGGGAGGAGAGACATATTGACTAAAGTTGTTGTGGCAATGACGGCTGTGTGAGTGTAGCCGGATAACAGCAGGGGTCTGCCTCTATACGGGCTTATAGCCCACGCTGATGAGAATTTCCACATTCATCCAAATGCCTTGCTCTTCGACAAGTAATTCTATTTCTTCCTGATGCGATTGCCGGAAGCGTGCTAAATCAGATGAAGAAAGCTGACTCAATAAGCCGCGAAAGCCGCTATACCATAAAACATCCCACCACTCTTCAAACCCGGCAAGATGGTATCCAACCTGATAGGTATACGTATGCAATCGTTCCAGCTCCGCTGCTTGATACAAAATATGGATTTTCTCTACGCTGTCCAGTCGTTTCCAAGATAGCGATGGCATAGCTACCCCATAGGTCAAAATGCGCTCGATAAATTTTTGCGCTAGAGGATCCATAACAGCGCCCGTAAAGCTTGAAATTCCAATAGCGCCACCGGGTTTAACATGTTTGGCGATGGCTTTGAATCCGGCCTCCATATCAGGCAGGAAGAAGATGCCAAAACCACAACAAGCGGCATCAAATGAGTCGGCGTTAAAATTTGAGGCCTCCATATCCAGACATAAAAAATCGAGATTGGTTAACTGTTGTTGCTGAGCTTTGACCTTCGCCTTCGCCAACATTCCATCGGATAAATCAATGGCCGTCACATGCCCTGCGCCCAGCCGCTGTGCACAAGCCAGCGCAACCAAGCCTGTGCCAGTGGCTACATCCAACACATGTTCATTTCCAGCAAACTTCATGCTGTTCGCCAAATGTTCTGCCGCCGCTAAAAAAAAGCGCAGTGCGGGCTTGTCATAGCCTTCTGCCGCATTATTAAACGTTTCTTTAATTTTATATTTATACTCTTGCGTATCCATAACAATATTGGAGTGTGGGTGTTTTTCTAAATGTTGAAAATAGTCTTGAGCGAAAAGGCGCTACGCTCCAGGTCCAAGCCATGGAAAGCTACGCCAGCTGCAATTCCTGGTTTATTGAATAACGTGCTTTAGTTGTTCAAGAATCGCCGGATTTTCCAGCGTCGAAATGTCCTGCGTTATTTCTTCACCCTTGGCAAGGGCGCGCAGCAAACGACGCATAATCTTGCCGGAGCGCGTCTTGGGCAAATTGTCACCGAAGCGAATTTCGTCCGGCTTGGCGATTGGACCGAGTTCCTTGCTGACCCACTCACGCAGAATTTCTGAAATTTGTTTTGCGGTAGCGGCATCCTTCGGCCGCGAGCCTTTTAACACCACAAATACTACTATGGCCTCTCCTTTTATCTCATGCGGCTTTCCAACGACAGCAGCTTCCGCCACCAACGAATTGGACGCCAGCGCAGACTCTATTTCCATAGTTCCCAAGCGGTGGCCGGATACTTTCAGTACGTCGTCAATGCGTCCCAGGATCCAGAAATAACCGTCTTCGTCGCGGTGTGCTGAATCGCCCGCCAAGTAAGCGCCTTTCATTTCTTCTGGAAAATAGCCTTTGCGATAGCGCTCATCATTACCCCATATGGTGCGAATTTGAGACGGGAAGGAACGTTTGATAACGAGAAATCCTCCATGTTGGTCATGCACTTCATCACCTGCTTCGTTAACGATGGCGGCCATTATGCCGGGCAATGGCAGGGTGCAGGAACCAGGTTTGGTTGCCATTGCTCCCGGCAGTGGTGCAATCATGTGACAACCAGTTTCAGTCTGCCACCAGGTATCCACAATGGGACAGCGCGACTGGCCGACTACGGTGTAATACCACATCCATGCATCTGGATTAATCGGCTCGCCTACGCTACCGAGCAAACGCAGACTGGAAAGGTTGTATTGTTTCGGCAATTCGCCACCTAATTTAATCAGCGAGCGGATGGCGGTGGGCGCAGTATAAAAAGTGGTGACCTGATGGTCCTGAATCATCTTCCAGAAACGCCCGGCATCGGGCCAAGTGGGCACACCCTCAAATATCACTTGTGTCGCACCCATCGCCAGCGGGCCATATGCAACATAGCTGTGGCCAGTCACCCAGCCCACGTCAGCGGTACACCAAAAAATATCAGTAGGCTTATAGTCAAATACCCATTGCATGGAAACCATTGTGCCGAGTAGATAGCCGCCGCTGGAATGCTGCACCCCTTTGGGTTTTCCGGTAGAACCTGAGGTATATAAAATGAATAATGGATGTTCCGCGCCCACCCATTCCGGTTCGCATGTGCATGGGAGACCGTCAATCAGATCATGCCACCACAGGTCATGTTTCGCATTCCACTGAACATCATTGCCCGCGCGTTTATAAACAATTACGCTATGCACTGCATCACAACCGCCCATGCTAAGCGCCTCATCCACGGCTGGTTTGAGCGGCATCATCTTACCGCCGCGGAATTGCGCATCAGCAGTAATGACGGCACACGCCTGCGCATTTTCGATACGCTCGTTCAAACTTCTGGAAGAGAAACCGCCAAAAACGACTGAATGGATTGCGCCAATGCGCGCGCATGCCTGCATCGCTATCACTACCTCAATGCTCATGGGCATATAGATAACTACACGATCACCCTTCTGAATATTGCGTGACTTTAGGGCATTGGCGAACTGGCACACGCGAGCGTGTAACTCGCGGTAGGAAATCTTGATCACTTGGCTGTCGTCCGCTTCAAAAATCAGCGCAGTTTTTTCAGGTTGCGTTGCCAGATGCTTATCCAGACAATTATAAGAAACATTCAATTCGCCATCCGCAAACCACTCGTAAAATGGCGCGCGACTTTCATCTAACACTGTATTGAACGGTTTGTGCCATACGATATGCTCGCGTGCTAGCCGTGCCCAATATTCTTCATAGTTTTGTGCCGCCTCACTGCATAGAGCCTGGTAGGCTGCCATACCAGAAATATTAGCTTGTTCGACGAATGCATTGGCAGGTTGAAAAACACGGGTTTCTTGCAAAACTGATTTGATGCTGGTGGGCATGGCGCTCTCTCGGTATGGTTAATGTTTCATATTCTGGCGGGATTTAATGTAGATTTATTTTCGGATAGCGTCAACATTAAAGCTCACAGATGAGGCTCCACCCGTGCTTATTAGTCTAGTTAGGATATATTTGAACTTATTTGCCAGTCAAACTGCCAAATTGCGCAGTGACTGTACCTTGCCACTTCAAACTCCACTTGGCTGTATCAATAGTGGAGAAATGCTTATGATTATGTTTCTTCTGGCCCACCGAGAGATTCTGCCAAGCCTATATGATCAAAAGTCTATAATACAAACTTCTAAATTGACTCACTTTGAACCATTAACTATCAATCACGTTCAGGAGGCCCGATGCAAAAAATTATTCTTTCATTATCATTGTTGCTCGCGGTATCAACAGCAAACTCGGCAGAATCTCATATGCGCCCGGGATTATGGGAAATGACGACGACATCAGGCTTATTATCGCTCGTGCCAATGATTCCGCCGGATCAAATGCAAAATTTGACGAACTTGGCTAAACAGTACGGATTTGATATGCCCAAGATTAATAATGGTGCAGCAACCTCTCAAGTTTGCATTACCCAGGAAATGGCAAATCAAAAAATTCCAACTGTTTTGAATCAAAATCAATATGGATGTGATGTTAAAAATGCTGTCCAAACTGGAAACGACTACAAAATAAACCTTATCTGTGAGAACTCTGTCCTCAAGGGGAATGGAGTAACTGAGGGGATTTTTACGAGTCCAGAGAGCTTTACCGGGCGAACTGAATTCAATGGAGTTGTACAGGGCAATCCTGTTAGTGAACGCGCCTACACTGATGGTCGATGGATTAGTGAAAACTGCGGAACAGTGAAACCTTTCCGTGATCCTCGTTAAGCAAATTTACAACAACCTATGTCGTTTAGAAGGGGCTTGTTCCATAACGGCTCGAACTGGAGTGCGGTAAAACAGGTCAATTCCTTGACCCTTCATACGGGAAAAAGCGGGCAATCTTAATGATTTCCAAAATCTGTTATTATTAAACTCCAATAACAACAACTGTTCCCGGTTTGCAATTTAAAGATAAAAATTTATATATAAAGAGCTGCCCAGCCTTTATAAGATTTATTTCACGGCTAACCGCAGGGTTGCTATGGGGAGGTACACTATCGCTGTTTGGTTGTACGAGCGTAGGGCCTGATTTTAAGCAACCTGACCCGCCCGCTGTGACAAGCTACACCACCCAAAAATTACCGCTGCAAACTGCAACAGCACAAGGTAACTTTGGCGGAGCACAACATTTCGTAGTCGGGAAAGATGTACCCGTGAATTGGTGGCAGAATTTTGGCTCGCCCAAACTTAATGCGCTCATCGACCAAGCCCTAAACGCCAGTCCAACGTTAGATGCGGCGCAAGCTACTTTGTTTCAAGCACAGCAAACCTATGCTGCGCAAGCGGGTTCCTTGCAGTACCCCCAGGTGAATGCCAAGCTGGGTGCACAGCGTCAAAAGTTCAATCCTTCAATTTTTGGTCAGCCCGGCGGGAGCAAAATATTCGATTTGTATAACGCTGGCGTAACGGTTAGTTATAACCTCGATCTGTTCGGGGGCAACCGCCGCGCGCTCGAATCTTTTGCTGCGCAGGCTGACTATCAACGTTACCAGTTTGAAGGTGCGCGACTTACGCTTGCTGCCAATATCACGACTACTGCAATGTCACAGGCACAATTTACCGCACAGATTAAGGCCACTGTGGCCATTTTGGCAGCACAAAAAAAACAGCTGAATATTACGAGACAACGCTTCCAACTGGGGGCTGTGCCGCGCAGTGACGAATTTGCTTTACTTACCCAGGTAGAGCAAACCCGCGCTAGCATTCCGCTTTTGCGTAACAATCTTGAGAAAACAAATCACTTGCTTGCTGTGTTAGTGGGTCAACTACCCGGCACGGCGCAAATACCTAAATTTGTTTTAGCAGATTTTAATTTGCCGGCAGACCTTCCTCTTATCATACCTTCAGAACTGGTGCGTCAGCGTCCTGACATTCAGGCGTCTGAGGCCTTGTTGCATGTAGCAAATGCACAATATGGAGTAGCAGTCTCCACTGGCTATCCGCAAATTAACTTGTCTCCTACTCTGGGCTCGCAGGCTCTTGCTGCATCCAGCTTATTCGGAGCCGGATCAATGATTTGGAGTTTGGTAGGTCAAGTAACGCAGCCATTGTTCAATGCCGGCCTCAAAGCTGGGATTAAATCAGCAGAAGCTGGTTTCAATGCAGCAACAGCTAACTATCGCCAAACCGTGTTGCAAGCTTTACGTAATGTTGCTGACGTTCTGCGTGCACTAGACAATGACGCGCAAATATTACAAGCACAAGCCGCCGCCGATGCATCGGCACAAGCATCGCTTAATCTTATCCAACAGCAATTTTTATTAGGTGGAGTGAATTATTTGCAGCTACTTACCGCGCAACAACAGGCGCAACAAACTCAGATTAACTTAATTGCCGCGCAAGTTCAGCGTTTGACGGATACCGCAGCGCTTTATCAGGCTATGGGTGGTGGCTGGGTTGCCGCATCAAAGCAACGGGCGGAGATACCGCCGCAGCATACTCAATTAGCAATGCAAAATACCGAGCACAAAGGTTTTGTGCGGCATCTTTTGAACCCAAAGTGAGCATGGAGTATTTTCATGACTAAAGGAACGACCAAGCGCATGATCATCATGCTGCTCATAGCTGCAATAATATTCGGCGGAATTTATGCTTTTCAACAATTTCGCAACAAAATGATACAACAGTCTATCAAAAGACAGGCTAACCCACCGCAAAGTGTATCTACCACCGTAGCACAAACATCCACTTGGCAACCTTCAGTCGAAGCGGTAGGCAATCTGCGTGCTTCTAATGGCACCAGCCTGGCAGCCGAGGTCAGCGGCATAGTCACAGCCATACACTTTGATTCTGGAGCAATGGTGAAAACGGGCCAGCTGATATTAGAACTGAATGCCGCACCGCTTAAAGCTCAGCTCGAGCAGCTCAAGGTTGCCGTCCGGCTCGCCAAACAGACTTTCGACCGCGACCTGGCTCAACTCAAAATGCAGGCGGTCAGCCAAGCTGCAGTAGATATTTCGGCAGCCAATTTGAAAAGTGCCTTAGCGCAGGTAACGATGCAAGAAGCAATCATTGCACAGAAAAGTATTCGCGCTCCCTTTTCTGGCCAGCTGGGTATACGCCAAGTAGATCTTGGCCAATATCTGGCGCCAGGCACTG
Organism: Candidatus Nitrotoga arctica; assembly: GCF_918378365.1. Lineage (NCBI taxonomy): Bacteria > Pseudomonadati > Pseudomonadota > Betaproteobacteria > Nitrosomonadales > Gallionellaceae > Candidatus Nitrotoga > Candidatus Nitrotoga arctica. The sequence goes on from NZ_OU912926.1 coordinate 2,057,976, forward strand.
CGCTTGTAAATCTACAAAAACTCGACCCCATGTATCTGGACTTTACGGTGCCACAGGCCCAGATTGACTTGATTCATGTCGGCGAGAGCGTCACTGTGCAAACCAATGCATTTCCGAACAAAGCTTTCACCGGTACCATTTCCGCGATTGAACCGCAGGTGGATATATCCACACGTAATCTCAAAGTACGAGCAAGCATTGCCAATCCTAATGGTGAATTACTACCCGGATTATTTGCTACGGCGCGGGTAAAGAGAGGGGAGGAAAAACAGTACGTCACCCTGCCAAATTCAGCCATTGCTTATAACCCTTATGGCAGCACCGTGTTTTTAGTGAAAAATGAAGGAAAGGGAGCCGATGGCAAGCCTAAGCTGGTAGCCGAGCAGCGTTTTGTCACTACCGGCGTTACGCGCGGTGATCAAGTGGCAGTAATTAGCGGTCTGCAAGTGAATGAAGTTGTAGTCACTTCGGGTCAACTCAAGCTACGCAATGGCACGCCGATATTTATAAATAATAGCTTGCAACCGTCGAACAATCCCAATCCACAGGTAAAAGACGAATGAACAACACTGCTGGCGCTGCGATTAGAAAATTTACTGACATTTTCGTCGAACGCCCAGTTCTGGCAACCGTCATTAGCCTGGTAATACTGGTGCTGGGATTACGCTCGCTGGCCTCATTGCCGGTACTGCAATATCCTTACACCCAAAACGCGGTAGTCACCATCAACACGGCTTATCCCGGCGCCGATGCCAATCTGGTAGCTAGTTTCATCACCACTCCCCTAGAAAATGCAGTCGCTCAGGCCAACGGTATTGATTACATGACCTCCAGCAGTACCCAGGGAGTGAGCACTATTAGTGCCAATCTTCGATTAAATTATGATTCAAGCAATGCCTTAACCGAAATTAACACCAAGGTGAATGCCGTTCTTAATCAATTGCCACCACAGGCGCAAAAACCCACACTTTCTGTTAGCATCGGACAGACCATCGATGCGATGTACATCGGTTTCTACAGTGATGTTCTCAAACCTAACCAAGTCACTGACTATCTCGTGCGGTCCGTTCAACCCAAGCTACAAGCGATTGAAGGCGTACAAGTTGCCGAATTGCTGGGTGCAAAAAACTTCGCCTTGCGGGCATGGCTTGATCCACAAAAACTCGCCGCTGTGGGTCTCACCGCTGCCGATATCTATAGTCTTTTGGCTGCAAACAACTTTCTCTCATCCAGCGGCCAATCCAAGGGACAAATGGTGCAGATCAACCTGAATGCATCTACTGCGCTGCATTCAGTAGAGGAATTCAAGCAAATGATCATCAAGCAACAAGGCAGCTCGGTAGTGCGCTTAGCAGACGTAGCGAATGTTACTTTAGGCGCAGATGACTATGACACCAGCGTATCTTTTGACGGTAAAAAAGCGGTATACGTGGGTATTCAGGTTGCGCCAGGTGCCAATCTGTTGGATGTGATTGCTCGAGTACGCAAAGTGATGCCTGAAATTCAGGCACAGCTACCGCAGGGTATGAATAGCAATATCGTTTATGACTCGACCAAATTCGTCAATTCGTCGATTAACGAGGTCGTAAAAACGCTTGTGGAAGCTGTCCTCATTGTCACTGCAGTGGTATTTGTTTTCTTGGGCTCGCTGCGCTCGGTACTGATTCCGGTGATTGCGATACCCCTTTCACTGATAGGCACTTTCTCAGTAATGCTGGCCCTGGGCTATTCCATCAACCTGCTCACACTCTTAGCTCTCGTACTTGCCATCGGGCTAGTGGTAGACGATGCCATCATCGTAGTAGAAAACGTAAATCGTCATCTGGAAGAAGGACTATCACCTTTTGACTCAGCGACGAAGGCGGCGCGTGAACTCGCTAATCCTATTATTGCAATGACCATCGTGCTTGTTGCGGTATATGTACCGATAGGCTTTATGAGTGGCCTCACTGGCGCCCTGTTTACCGAATTTGCTTTTACTCTGGTCGGCGCTGTGACTATGTCCGCCGTGATAGCGCTGACACTTTCACCGATGATGTGTTCGCGCCTTCTACGCTCACCTAAGCGCGAGGGGGGTAACTGGCAAGATCGTTTAGAAATATGGTTGGATAAACAATTTGAACGGTTACACGTTCGGTATGAAAAAACTCTGCACGGCACACTCAACTTCGTCACGGTAATAGCCATATTCGCATTGGTGGTAATGGGTGGAATTTACTTTCTGTACACCACCTCGATGTCTGAACTCGCTCCGCAGGAAGACCAAGGTGTGCTGATTGCAGCCTCTTTTAACGCACCGGATGCGACACTCCAGCAACGAGAAATATTTGGTGAACAGATTCAGAAAGTTTTCAAAGCTCACCCGGAAACAGATCACATTTTCCAGCTAAATATGCCGACACAGGTTATCACCGGCATGGTACTCAAGCCTTGGGATGAGCGTGCTAAAACCTCCATGCAGCTACAACCCGAAGTACAAAAAGAATTGGGAGAAATTGCAGGCACGCAAAATGCTCTTTTCCAGCCACCTCCGCTGCCCGGTGCACGCGGCTTGCCAATACAATTTGTGATTACTACCACCGAACCATTCTCCAAGCTCTACGATGTATCCCAGAAGTTCTTGCAAGAAGCTGAGAAAACGGGCGAATTTATTTTCGTGCAGTCAGATTTGCGCATTGACCTACCCCAAACTACGGTAGTAATTGATCGCAATATGGCGTCACAGCTCGGGCTAAATATGCAGGACATCGGCTCTGGCCTGTCTGCCATGCTCGGCGGTGGATATGTGAACTATTTCGCGCTTGAGGGTCGGTCTTATAAAGTTATTCCTCAGGTAGCACAGCGTTTCCGCCTTAATACAGATCAACTCAAACACTATTATCTGCGTACTGCAAGCGGACAGATGGTGCCACTATCTACGGTAGCGCATCTGCAAACCAGTACCGAACCAGAAACCATCAATCACTTTCAGCAACAAAATATGGCAACCATACAGGGGGTGGCCTTTCCTACTATTTCACAAGGTCAGGCACTGGAAAGACTCAAAACTTTAGCGCAGGAAACTTTACCTGCTGGATACAACTATGACTACTCAGGCCCCTCACGACAATTTATACAAGAATCTGGCGGACTATTACTTACCTTTTTCTTTGCTATTATTATTATTTTCCTGGCACTTGCGGCTCAATTTGAGAGCTTCCGCGACCCTCTTGTTATTTTAGTCTCTGTGCCCATGTCTATTGCAGGAGCATTGATTTTTATCAATCTTGGTATTGGGCATGCCAAGCTCAATATTTACACTGAAGTTGGCTTGGTAACACTCATTGCTCTTATCTCAAAACATGGCATTTTGATTGTGGAATTCGCCAATAATTTACAACAAACAGGACTGAACAAGCGTGATGCCATAGAGAAAGCTGCTGGTTTACGTCTACGCCCGATACTAATGACAACTGCCGCCATGGTACTGGGTGTTTTGCCACTTATCACAGCCAGCGGTGCCGGAGCAGAAAGCCGCTTTAATATGGGCTTAGTGATCGCCAGCGGCTTATCGATAGGCACATTGTTTACCCTATTCGTTGTACCGGGAATGTATATGTTACTTGCTGCTGAACGTAACCATGAAGCAACCGTACCAAGGTTAAATACCCAAACTTAAAGGGCTCTATGTAATTCGTAGTGAGCCCGCAGCTTTTCCAGAATAGTCACGTGCGAACTGCCACGCCACGCGACCACTGCGCGACGCGCGCATCATCGACCACTGCAGCGCTTCACGACGGATCACGTCGTCCCAGTCCTTGAGATCGACGCCGAACACACTCAGCCAATGTCGCACGATCTGCAGATAGGCTTCCTGGTTAAAGCTATAGAATGACACCCACAGGCCGAAACGATCCGATAACGAAACTTTCTCTTCTACAGCTTCCCCGGGATGCAGCTCACCGTCGTCACCGTGCGTCATCTGCAGGTTCTCGGAGAAGTACTCCGGCATAAGGTGGCGGCGATTGCTGGTGGCATAAATCAGCACATTATCCGGTACAGAAGCGAAACTGCCATCGAGCACCGTCTTGAGCGCCTTATAACCCGGCTCACCATCTTCGAAGCTCAGATCGTCACAGAAGATGATGAAGCGCTCGGAGCGCTTACGCACTAGATCAACAATGTGCGGCAAGTCGACCAAATCAGTCTTGTCGACCTCGATCACGCGCAGACCTTCTGACGAATATTCAGTCAGCATAGCCCGGACAATGGAACTCTTACCCGTACCGCGCGCTCCGGTCAGCAATACATTATTGGCGCGCTGGCCACATACAAACTGGCGCGTGTTATCATCAACGCGCTTTTTCTGATCGTCGATATCCTTCAGGTCAGAGAGATGAATGAGTTGCAAAACGTGCAGCGGCTCAAGCCAGCCGCGGCCCTGATTCGTACGCCAGCGCTGGGCCAGCGCGCTCCAGTCGGGCATCGGAGGCGCCGGTGGCAGTATGGCTTCAAAGAGCGACATGAGATGCTCGGCGCGCGCGACCAAGCGCTCGATATCATCGGGGTTCATTGGCTTCCCTCCTTATTCCGGCTTGTCGTAGTCAATGCTCAAAACCACAGCCTACGTACCGGGCTGCTCGAGCTTTCCTTTCGGCCAAGTTGCCCACACAATCCTCAGTAATAAGTACAACGCTATAAATGTCTCAAGCAAAATAACCAACAAACCGTCCATAAGCGCTCCACTGCTTAAACAATTCAAACGAAACCAAACGTATATTTAGTCCAGCGCGGTACTGGCTCATGCCCACCCGTTCTCGACGGGCCCGATGCCCTGACCTTAACGAGATCTATCCCGAGCTGAAAGGCATGCGTCTGCGGGGGCACATCGAAGGTCGCAACTGGTGTTGTACTGAACCAATGGTAGCTCGCCATGATGCCTGACACGCAACGTCAGCGACTGCCAGCGAAGACTTGATGCGAATCGACGTCAAAGGATAGGAAATTCAACCGCGTAAGTCAAATTAACAACGAACGATACAGATTCCATGACTTCCGCGCAAAACGGTCACAGATCTGATCGAGGATGGAAGAAAAGCAAGTGAGCTGACTGACCACAAAACCGAGAGCATCCCGGGCCAAGGTTACAACCATCGAGCCGGTAGAAAATCCAAAGCGGTGAAATAATCTTACAAAAACAGCACTTCATCTTACAAGGTAAGCCAGTATCAATCTGAAACTGCTTGAATATATGGGGTGACTGATGGGGCTCGAACCCACGACAACCGGAATCACAATCCGGGGCTCTACCAACTGAGCTACAGCCACCACGGGGTAAAACATCAACAAGATGTGTCGTTGGCGTGCCCGACAGGAATCGAACCTGTAACCCCCAGCTTAGAAGGCTGGTGCTCTATCCGGTTGAGCTACGGGCACAATTTCCTGTGGAGCCATTCGACTCTGTACCACTAAGATATACTGGTCGGGGTGGAGAGATTCGAACTCCCGACATCCTGCTCCCAAAGCAGGCGCGCTACCAGGCTACGCTACACCCCGAAAGCGGAGCACTATACCTCGCATGCGATAAAAAATCAATAATGTTCGGGTTATTTGTCGCTGGCCTAATGAAATATTCATTTCTGTATAGACCAATGGCGAAACTTTATGTCGTGTCACTCCTTGCCACTAGAATGGGACCTTTTATGCAAGATAATGCCCACCTCTATTTGCGTGCAATTTGTGGCAACGCAAGTTTCAAGTAATAAATCATTGACCACAATGTCAAAATAGCAGCAAGATAAATCAACAATGTACCTAATGCATTAGCAGGTAAACCAACCAACGATTCATGGCAAAGCAGCAACAATATGGCAATCATTTGAAATACAGTTTTCACCTTACCCAGCATGGAAACCGCGGTGCTCTTGCTTTCACCAAGCTGAGCCATCCATTCGCGTAGTGCAGAGATGGCAATTTCACGACCGATAATGATGAAAGCAATGACCATATCCACATAGCCAAGCTTTACCAACATAATCAATGCAGCAGCTACCATCAGCTTATCAGCGACCGGATCGAGAAATGCGCCAAAAGCGGAAGTCTGATTGAGCGCACGCGCCAGATAACCATCTAGCCAATCTGTGAGAGCAGCCAACGCAAATATCATCGTACTGACTAGATGCTTGTGGTGCAGAGAAAGTGTTGTGTCAGGCAGGTAAAACACCCCGAGAAACACCGGTATAAGCATAATGCGCAACCAAGTCAGTAGATTTGGGATATTGAGTGGCATGATCAATGCAATTGTTGATAAATTTTTTCCGCTAGCGACAGACTAATACCCTCTACCTGCGCCAACTCTTCCAAACTGGCTTGGTACACGCCCTGCAGACCTCCGAACCGAGCGAGCAAATTACGCCTACGCCTCTCTCCTACCCCGCTGATCTCCTCCAGCATGGATGTAGTGCGCGTTTTACCGCGCTTAGCGCGGTGTCCCCTAATAGCAAAACGGTGCGCTTCATCGCGCACCTGCTGAATCAAGTGCAATGCTGGATTGTCCGGCAACAATTGTAGCGGTTTTTCATGCTGCGGAAGCAATAATTGCTCTAACCCGGGCTTGCGCTCCACGCCTTTGGCTACGCCCATTAAGGGGATTTCCATCAGGCCTAGTTGTTCCAACACCTGACAAGCCACACTTAGCTGACCCGCACCGCCATCTATCAAAATCAAATCGGGACGCTTGCCTTCCCCCGCCTGTAATTTTTGATAGCGACGAAACAAGGCTTGGCGCATGGCTGCATAGTCGTCTCCCCCAGTAATACCGCTAATGTTGTAGCGCCGATACTCGGCAGTACGCATAGCCAAATTGTCGTACACGACACAGGAAGCCACAGTCGCTTCGCCCATGGTGTGACTGATATCAAAACATTCGATGCGTGACAGTTGCGGTAGTGCAAGCACTTCGCGCAATTTCTCCAGTCGAGCAAGCTGCCCGGCCTGCTGGCCTGCTTGCTGGTGTAATGTCAGCAGAGCATTTTTCAGCGCCATATCCAACCATTGTCGCCGCTCACCACTTGCACTGTGACGTATCTGTACCTTATGCCCGACCTGCTCGCCAAGTAATTCTTCCAAGGCATTTGCCGCGAGAGGCGTGCTGGTGAGAATAAGAGGCGGCACGCTATGGTTTAAATAATGCTGTGCCAGAAAAGCATGCAACACTTCGTCAGCCGCCTGCCCTTCGGCATTTTGCGGAAAAAAGCTCTTATCACCGAGATGTCTGCCGCCACGCACCATGGCCAAGTTTAAACACAACACGCCGTTCAGCTCAGCGACAGCGACGATGTCCGCATCTGTTGCACGACCACTTTCCATGAACTGCTTTTGCTGCACCGTATGCAGCGCATGCAACTGGTCGCGTAGCGCAGCGGCCTGCTCGTAATGTTGTGCCTCTGCCGCTTGCTCCATGCCTTGGCGCAGCAATCCTTCCACCTCACTCTGCTTGCCCTGTAATAGCAAATTCGCATTGCGCACATCGATTGCGTAATTCTGCTGGCTAATCAATCCAACACAAGGGGCAGTACAACGATGAATCTGATGCAACAAACAGGGACGAGCACGATTGGAAAATGTGCTGTCCTCGCACGTACGGATGCGAAAAATTTTTTGCAGCAACTGTATACTTTCCTTGGCGGCATGTGAGTTGGGGTAAGGCCCGAAGTATTGATGTTGCTTACCAGTCGCGCCCCGATAATAAGCCAAACGAGGAAAACCATGCCCGGTCAGGACGATATATGGGTAAGATTTATCATCTCTAAAAAGTATGTTATATCGTGGTTTTAATGTTTTTATTAAGTTATTTTCCAGCAGCAGAGCCTCAGCCTCGGAGCGTGTGACCGTCACCTCAATACGGGCAATATGCGACACCATCAAGCTAATGCGTGGTGAAATATTTTTTTTCTGGAAGTAGGATGCGACGCGTTTTTTAAGCTGTCCAGCTTTGCCGACATAAAGCACTTGCCCTTGGCTATCCAGCATACGGTACACACCAGGCAGCAGGGGCAGACTGGCAACAAATGATTTAAGATCAAACTCGGTTGTTTGGGTCAAGGTTATTATTTAGATCACGGCTATGCAAATGTAGAACAATTGCGCTAAAAACGGCATGAAACATGGCCTCTGTCAGGCGCTTGGTCTGGGTATTGTAGCGGCTGCAATGGTAGCTGTCATACAGCATTATGCCGTTCGGCAATGCATGTCGCATGCCATGCGAAAATTTATAGTCTTTTATTTTCAAGTCCAGCGCACGCAACACCGCAAGATGAGCAATCGCCCCTAAAGCCAACACGACTGCGCCTAACGGTAAAGAAGCCAGTTCAGCCACCAGATATTGATTGCATTGTCGTACTTCGGCAGGTTCCGGCTTGTTCTGCGGCGGTAGGCAACGCACAGCATTAGTAATGCGGCAATCGCTTAAAATCAGTTCGGCATTAGCATGGCCTGCCACATCCAAAGGCTCGGCTTGGTTGGCAAAACCAAATTGACAAAGTGTGGAATACAGCAATTTTCCGGCAAAATCACCGGTGAATGGCCGACCTGTGCGATTCGCTCCGTGCATACCGGGTGCCAACCCCACTATTAGCAGGCGCGCCTGCGCATCGCCAAAGGATGGCACCGGGCGAGCATAGTAATCTGGATGCGTTTGGCGCACCTCATCCAGAAAGTTCGCCAAGCGTGGACATAAACAGCAAGCAGTTGAAAATTTCATACTAAAAAATAAAATACCGCGGATATCCAAATTAATTAAAGTAGACCCAGCGAACTTTGCATACCCTTATTACGAGAATTAATATATACATATTTTGTAAAAATATGAACGACGTTCAGTTCCAAGTGCACGAAATTATTAAAGTTTTAACCCGTGCCAGCAACTCAATCGTATAGCCTGAATTGCCTTCGTCGTGAACGTTGTATGCGATACATTTATAAACTTAGTATTTTAATTTTCACATATCCAGATAGATATTTCTAATTCGTCGGCTCTCGACGACAATAACATTTACTGTATTTCAAGTAGTTAGAATTATCATGCAAACTTTCTGTTGCCATGTAACGACACAAATATTCCAATTATCTAGTATTAGTATCATCTACATATCAAAAATACAATACTAATTAATTGTTTATTAAAAAATTAATTAGTATTGGCATGATAGATGCTTAGTTTATCAATACAGCAATATTGCTGAGCTGATATTAAGGAAAAAGATGAATTATTCTTCAACTTTACAAAATAAAGCGGCCCAATCAATAGCTCTTGCTTCCATGCTGTTAATTGGCGCGATTGGCATTGTTCAGGCTGATTCTGTTACAAAAGAAGGTGCGCCGTCTTGGGCAGCTTACGACACAAACAATGATAGCTCTGTTAGTTTGGAAGAAGCCACAACTAATAAAATGCCCATTCAAGTATTCAAAGAGCTGGATACCAACCATGACGGCAAATTGAGCTCAGATGAGTTCAACAAAGAAAGTAGGCCTATGAAATAATGTGAGTTTGTTCTGTTTTTTCATGAAAGCTCCCCTTCTGGTGCGTCAGCTCCCCTGACGCACTTTTTTTGAATCGCCTAAATATATTTTGTCCATATTTAAACAAATTGAGTCAAAACAAAATTCCGCATTAGATATGTAAACCCAAAATTACATTTGTGACATCGTAAGACTAGGAGCCTGCCCGCCTTCACATTCACTGACTAACAACTTGGATTGTGCGAGCACACGTAATCATGTTTACAAAAAAATATTTCAGATTGTCATCAAATCACTTTTCAGACTCTCAAGAACGACCATTATCATCGTAACTCAGCACCCATAAAATCACCTTTGCCGACTTCCAGACCATTGTGCCGCAAGATCGCATAAGCCGTGGTGGCATGGAAGAAAAATTGCGGCAGACCATAGTTAGATAGGTAAGTGTGGCCAACCATTTTTTTCTCTTTGGGTGTGCCCGGGCGCAACACGATTTCACGCGTTTCGCTGCCTTCGAATTGTGCGGGCGTTAGACTTTCGATAAACGACAAAGTCTTGCCAATTCGTTCCTGTAACTCGGCGAAGGTTTGTTCGTTATCGTCATACGCAGGTACCTCAACCCCTGCCAGCCGCGCTGACACACTCTTGGCAAAATCGGTGGCAATTTGCACTTGGCGGTTCAAGGGAAACATATCAGGGAATAGCCGTGCATCCAACAATACTGTCGGTTTAAATTTTTTCTCGATAGCGTATGCTTCAGCCTTGGTCAAAATAACGCTGAGGCTGTTCAGTAGCTGTTTGAAAACGGGTACGGACGTGGTGTACATATAAGTGGCCATAGATTTTTCTCGGTTAATTGATAAAAGTTATTTGCATACACTAAAATTTAAGCTTTACATGAATACGCATGGTTTCCCTTGCAATTATGATTTTATAGGAATCTCAATTAGCATTACACTTAATTTAACAGCCCAAAACTCCATCAACTGTGCAGCAACTACACTAACCTAACACAAGGGGCAGCAGAGTGCCCTTGGAACATTCTGGAGCACTCTATAGCTCCAACTTCACTCGAAAGACGTTCGGTGCCAGCGATAGAAAGTATTTATATATTTATTACTTTTTAATAAAAATTACATTAAATCACTGAAATTCAAGATAACTCAGTCTGAACCGCAGTTCGTTTTATTTAACTTGACAGGTATCTAGAATGAATTTCCTTCTTATTCTTCAACTTTGGATGCATAATTTTATGCTTGTGAAGCTCTGTTCCATTCTTGGCTAGTAGTAGATCACAATGCCTATGGCATGACACCATCAGAAAAGCTAAACAAGAAGTAGAAAGATCTTTCATACTCTACAAGAGACATACGCGGTATTCTGAGCTAAGTAAAAGCTACAAGATGACCATTAGTGCAAAGGTGAAATGATGTTTAATAAAGAAATCGTCATGGAAACACTCAATTGTTTACCAAATGCATACCCGCAAATGCTTGAAAAACGATTTCCTCATGTCCTCAGTAAAATTATTGAGCTCTGGGATTCACCTCATTGCGAAGCCTATTTCACCGACCTGCTACAACCCAATGGTCGTGGTGGTGGGAGACTGAATCGAGATGGCTTCCCAGATGAGGCATGGCAGGAAATATTCCAACTGAACGAGCTTTGCTGGATGCGCCGGTCTAAACTTGACGACAGTCAGTATTATTGAACAATGAAGTGAGTTTCTGGGTTCCATACAGAAACACCCTTCAAGCAATCTTTATGCTCGAGTCAGCTTGCCATTCTTTACCTTGACACGATCTCCTACCTGATAGCTAGTTCTTGAAGAATACTTGAAGGTCTTGCTGGAGCCGTCCTCCATCTCTACGAGAACGTGATATCTGATTCCAGATTTTGATTTTTTCTCCACCTGATGGCCGACATAAGCACCCCCTACAAGCCCTCCAATAGTTGCTAAATCTTGACCTCTCCCCCCTCCCACTTGGTGACCCACTACGCCACCCAAGACGCCACCGGTGACAGCTCCAACACCGCTCCCCTGTCCCTCAATTTTTATGGTCTTCACATCTGTGACCGTACCGCACTCATTACAAATTGCTTGAGCTCCTTGAGCTCCTTGAGCTGCTTGACTAAAAATAGCGATCGTTAGAACAGTGGATATAACCATTGTGATCCGAGATGAGAAATAATATTTAGAACGTTTCATAATTCCTCCATAAATTTTTTGGTTAGCGTGAAAAAAGCATATAGAACAATATGTTGTTAACACATACAAATATCATCCAAGCAATTAGTGGATAGGGTATCAATATTACCTTAATTTTTATTACTAGCATCTTTAGATTTAATGGAGGGGCATTTGTCGGAAACTGTCAATCGCGGATTATGTGAATTTTTGAGTTACCTACCGGAATGATTTCTCCTTATAATAAACATTCTCTATTTTATTGATGACTGAATTCACCGTAGTGCGGATTAATTCCCCTTTATTAAAGAACACTTATGACGCTAAAGAATAGTAAGCTGGACAAAATCGTGCTGGATGCACGTCAAAACGCAGAAAAACGTGCTATGGGATATCGCGAGCAAGCACTCAAGATGTATCCTTGGGTTTGTGGTCGCTGTGCCCGTACCTTTACCCGCGAGAATCTTCAGTTATTAGAAGTCCATCACAAAAATAACAACCATGACCATAATCCCACGGATGGTAGCAACTGGGAGCTTTTATGTACCTATTGCCATGAAAATGAGCACTCGCGAGTTAAAGACTCAGTAGGTCGTTCCGATGGTAAAAGCCCAGAAACTCTGGCTACCTTTAATCCTTTCGCAGACCTTAAAAATATCTTAAAAAAATAATATAGGATATTTATCAGGATCCGAATAACCATTAATAATTGTTCTATTGCATTCCCGAACTAGTCTCAAACGGTAACGAATAACGCAAGGTACAACATGCACCTGTTAATCTGCGTTTCAATAGTTGAAAGTATTATTGAATGGATGAAAAAAATGGGCGAGAATTTTTGCTATACATCACGGGCAAATTGAGGCGTTTGGCTTCTTTTTTTATTTTTGCTGCCAAACTATGATTAATAAAATTTGTTACCACTACGATTAGCTCGGTATTTTTTGGAATAACCCGAGATTTCTCGCCAGGCTTGCGACCGTTCCAATGTTCGATATCAACAATACCACGACCGAAAAGTTCATCTTTGATAGTTGCGACTTTGTCACCCCCTACAATTAATGCAGCCATTTGATTCCCCATATTTAGTATGTTGGAATCAGTCTAAAAGATAAACTTCTTTTTTAAAACCAATAAGATATTATATTCTTTGCAGTATTTAAGCTATGTAAACCTAACTAAACTAGACTTGATAACACAGTAAAACAGCATCAGCTTATTGGCTTTATTGATGCTGCCATCAGTTCCAGCTTTGCACTGTTTGTTAGGGTCGCTGCATTCAGTTACATTCCTAAAATGCATTGAATTGGACTTTCAGCTCGCTCGCGTAATTTACCTACGGCACGACATAGATTTGACTACACTGATAACAACCAGTACCGGCACATATTTAAGCTGCAACGCTTAAGGTCAAATCCACTTGTTCCCAGCTAAGCGCAGGCGCGGGACGCCCAAGGAAATAGCCTTGCACCCATTGCGCCCCAGCATGTTGTGCAAGTTCAAGTTGGCTTGGGGTTTCAATACCCTCAATAATTACTTCCGCACCCAGCTCACTAATAATTTCGACCAGCTTGGGTAGAATGCGTTGCATGCGGTTGTTGTGTTCTGCAAGGTGAATAATACTGCTATCAAGTTTCACATAGTCAGGCGAGAATTTGCACAGCCGGTTGATATTGGAATGTTCTTTACCAAAATCATCAATGGCAATTTTGTAGCCCCGTTCACGGTAATTGGCAATGGCATCATTCAGCAAATTATCTTGACTAACTGCACTTTCGTTAATTTCGATAACAACTTTATCGGTTGGCAAAGAATGATTATGCAATACTTGTTCGAATATTTTTCCATGCGAATTGACTGCCACTAGCAGCTCGGGATGTACATTGAGGAATAGCAGCTCTTTGCTTGGGCCCATGTTTAAATAGTTTAGCGTGTGCAAGGTACGGCATAAACGATCAAACTTTACCAGCTTCTCGGCGACCTCTGCCTGTTTGAACGCGGTGGGCGGAGCGATAGCATTACCTTCAAGATCGAATGCCCGTAGCAATGCCTCATATCCCAAAAGTGTATTTGTGGCCAAATTAAATATGGGTTGAAACACGCTACGCAATTCCAAACCGATGAAGTTCGCGCGTACATCGTTTTCCTGAACTTCAAGTCTATAATCGCTGAGACTGAGACTTAGAACATCGCGTAGCTCATTCTGTAGTGCATTTAAGCGATAAAGTTGTGACATGGCGAAACACCCTTATTTCCTGGAATAGATTTGGTCGAACAAGCCTCCATCTTTGAAATGCACTGCCTGCGCTTGTTTCAAGCTGCCAAACACTTCGTTCACGGTGAATAGCTTGAGCGGCGGCAAGGTGCTGGAATATTTCGCCAGAATCGCTGGATCACGTGGGCGCAATTCATGTTGCGCGGCGATATCTTGTGCTTCCGGTGAATACAGATGTTGCAGATAGGCTTCCGCTACTTTGCGCGTACCGCGTTTGTCCACCACTTTGTCCACCACGCTCACCGGCAGGTCCGCTACGATGCTGACAGGCGGATATGCTATGTCGAATTTGTCAGCACCATATTCCTGTTTGATGAGTTGCACCTCGTTTTCAAAGGTAACCAGCACGTCGCCGATATTGCGTTGTACGAAGGCTGTGGTTGCGCCACGGCCGCCGGATTCCAATATGGGTACATTGGCGAAAATCTTGGCTATCAAGTCTCTTGCCTGCGTTTCATTCCCCCCTTGTTTGATGATTGAGCCCCAAGCTGCTAGATAAGCATAGCGTCCATTGCCGGAGGTTTTCGGATTGGCAATAATTACCGACACGCCGGTTTTCGCCAAGTCAGTCCAATTTTTGATGCCTTTGGGATTGCCTTTACGTACCAGGAATACTGAAGTCGAGCTGAAAGGCGAACTGCCGTATGGCAAACGTTCAGCCCAATTGGCTGGAACCAAATGTTTGTCGGCCAGAATGTCTACATCAATGGATTGGTTCATCGTCACTACATCTGCTTCCATCCCATCCAAAACAGACCGCGCCTGTTTGCTGGAGCCGCCATGCGACTGGTTAATGGTCAGATCATCTGCGGTTTTTTGTTTCCAAAATTTGATAAATAGCGGATTGTAATTTTTATAAAATTCGCGCGACACATCATAGGACGCATTTAGCAGCGTCACCTTGGCAGCAAAGCTGGGTTGCACAACTGTCACTAACATGGCAAGTAACAGGGAGACTGGCAATAAATATTTCATCATTTCACTTGTTCCTTTCATCATATTCTTCTGCGGCCATATAGCCTTTTATAACCGTTTTTTCCTCTGTCATTCTTTATTATAAAAACAGGGCAGATATAACATCTGCCCTGAAACTGGACAGAGGTGCCCCGCAGGAAAATCGAGCCTATAAAATATATACATTAAAATTAAATAGTTAAAATTTTAAAAAGCATAGAGTGAAGTTTCAACATACAAAAAACTTGAGTTATCTTTACGCCCGGGCTGTACTAGCTGGGACGTTTTTTTAGTGAAGTCACCGGCCATGAAGTATACATAGCCCACGTTAAGCCCGATGTATTTGCTAATTGGATACCGCACGCGAATATCGAACTCTTCTCCTATGTTTTTGCCACTTTTACCAGTGGTATCGCGTAAGTTAGCCCCACCATTCCAGCGGTCAGTGGCACTGGCTAACTCATACCAGTTGTACCCAAAGTCAATTTTTAATTTACTGGTCGGATTAAGCTCAACGCGAACCTTGGAGGCATGGATATTTTCCATTTGGATATAGTCATTATTGGACCACGGCCTCGCAAAGCCAAACAGACGATCAAAGCGTTGACTGGTACCGTCTTTTGGGTTTTTATCCCCGCTGGCAAAGCCAACACTGCCACTAAAGCGGGGCTTCCATGCATGTTTGGCGGTATAGCCTGCTTCCAGGTTATAGGCGTAAGCATCCTGGTTCAGCCCGCCATCATTGCCCCATTGCTTAGCATAGTTAAAGTCATAATCAAGCCCTGTATCGCCTACAACACCATAACCTCGTAACCCGCCCGTGTTGATTTCACGGTTTATGTGAGCGCTGGCAGCAGCAATTGTTCCATCCGACGCATATTGAACTTTACTACCATTTTGTCGAAGCAAGTAATAGTAGGGTTGCAGTGTGACAATTTTGGACCATTTGCGCCAATCCCCGACAGCGCCATAGAACCATTGAGCATGATCGGCTTGATCCGTTGTTTCTATCAAGCGAACCATGGGTTGCAGCGCAAACACGTCTGCTTGCCAGTCACTTTTTTGCTGACCTAAAGTTGCCCGTAAGCCTTGAAAGGAATTCGTTGTATTACGCCATTCATTACGTGCAACCAAGCGTCTATCTGTTAACTCGAATGCCATGCGACCAACTTTCACACTGATAGGCCTGTCGTTACCCAGATCATCTTTACCTAGCGCATCTTTAAAATACAGCTCTCCGTAGCCTTGAATGAAATCAAGCTTATTTATATCCTTATTGTCGGGTGCGAAAACACTGCCAAACCGTCGCGAATCTTGAATTTCAATGGTCGCGCGCACCGGATCAAATTTACTTTTAACAGCAGCATAAAAGCGGTTACGAAGTAAAATCGGTGTATCTAAAGCATCTTTATTACGTCGAAAATCATTGTCACGATATTCATAGCGAATTCGAGATTCCAGGCCCAAATCCACCCAGTCCACATTGTCCAAGCCATCTATATCTTTCAGCCATGTCTTGTTGAGTTGTCTGACATAGCGAGGAGGTTCAGTTTCACGCTGCAACCCATAACTACGGATTGGAACATAATAGCTGGGGTTTGCTGCCGTGGTATTTGATGCTTCCGCTTTGGACGATTCTTTAATTTTCAAGGAAGCATTTTCCTTTTCTATCTCCTGTAGTCGTTCTGATATGCGTCTTTTTTGGTCCAATTCTTCGGCTTGCTGCTGGCTTAACTCCGGTTCATTTGCCTGCGCAAAGGCAATAAGTGGCGTTATTAGTACGGTACCAGCCAACAGGCTGGCTATTACCCGTAACCGGGAAGTTTTTTTCTTGTGTAACTGCAATGCTTTCATTCAGGCGTTCCTTAAAATTATGGGAGATTCAGTGGTCCAGTCAGTCTGGAAATAACCCTTGATTGTTTATCTCATTCTTCCGGTTATAATTTTGCAATTGATACTTCGGTAGATTTCACTAATGCCACTACGTCTGAGCCGACGCTCAACTCCAGCTCGTTGATGGAACGGGTGGTAATAACTGAAGTTACCGTACCAAATGGCGTTCCTACCACGACTTCCGATACGACTGGTCCGGTCACGATTTCAATAATCTTACCCTTGAATTGATTCCTTGTATTAATTGTTTTGATGCTCATTTTTCCTCCGGAATTGGTCATATCTAACCGACTGCATATCAGTCCTGATATCGAACATCGTTATATTCGTATTAGTAATATCGTATTTGCATCGGCAATGAGCTCGCTAATTTAGCCATGCGTGCTCCCATTGAATTGCCAAGTGAGATCGCGCAGCTGTGATTGCATTTATACCTGCCCGAATTTCATAGAGCAGCAGGCTGTTCGAATAACCATTTAACTGTTGCAATATCGCATCGACATTTAAATACTCCTCCTGATCGGTCCCGATTACGAATTGAAGAACACTTTGATAATTATTCAATTCGCTGTTTGTGTTTACTGCTTGAGCGGCCAATTCGTCTTTGTTGTATGTGTCCATGAACTACTCCTTGGTTAATGGAAAATCAATTTCTGTAAATTGGAATTAACAACACATTCGACAAATCAGCCAGATATCCATTACCGTTACTTTTTGGAATAAATCTGATCGAACACACCGCCATCAGCAAAGTGTTCCTTTTGCGCCTTGCTCCAACCGCCGAATTCACCATCTATGGTAATAAGGTTCAGTTTCGGGAACTGTTTGGCGTATTTCGCGGCCACTTTTACATCCGTAGGGCGATAGTAATTTTTGGCCGCGATTTCCTGACCTTCCGGGCTATAAAGATAGTTCAAATAAGCCTCCGCCACTTTACGTGTGCCATGTTTGGTAACGTTCTTGTCAACCACGGTAACGGGGGGCTCAGCCAGAATACTCAACGAAGGTGCCACGATGTCAAATTTATCCGGTCCCAGTTCCTTGACGGCAAGGGAAGCTTCGTTTTCCCAGGCCAGCAATACATCGCCAATTCCGCGCTCAACAAATGTAGTTGTGGAACCACGGGCACCCGAATCTAATACAGGCACATTGGCAAACAATTTGCCGACAAACTCCTTGGCCTTGGCTGGATTGTTGCCATTCTTCTTTAACGCATATCCCCACGCTGCCAGATAATTCCAACGCGCACCCCCTGAAGTTTTAGGATTAGGCGTAATTACAGATACACCGGGTTTAATCAAATCATCCCAGTCGCGAATATTTTTTGGATTACCCTTGCGTACCAGAAACACGATGGTGGATGTATAGGGCGAGCTATTGTGATTCAAGCGGGTTTGCCAGTTAGCCGGAATTAAACCAGCCTTGGTTTGTAGTACGTCCACATCGTAAGCCAGAGCTAGTGTCGCCACGTCTGCTTCCAGACCATCGATAATGGCGCGTGCTTGCTTACCCGAGCCGCCATGCGATTGCTTGATGGTGACATCATCACCGGTCTGAGCTTTCCAGTGTTTGACGAATGCTTCATTGAATTCCTGGTAAAGCTCACGCGTTGGATCGTAGGAGACGTTCAGCAACTTGATGTTTGCCGCCAGGACGAGCGGACTTACTGCGGTGAATAGCAATGCCAGTGTCGATGTGATAATAATTTTATTCACTTAAATTTCCTTTAAAGTTGAAGTGCATTAACAAATTTGTCGCGAATGTTCTTGAGCGAGGTGTGCATTCTGGAGAGGTTCTTTTCTTGCGTGAACCAATTAATTCTTAATTGCATATCTGTTTTTTTTATATAGGAGAAAATTACAGAATTAGATCGGCTATACAACGAACGGTGCAACGAAATTGACAGTACTGCGCAAAACACGGAAACTACATAACAGTGCCGATTTGACATCAGCTTGCGGGGCACTTTAAAAATTCCAGCTAAAGCGAAGCAACCCGCTCCGCTCAAGCTGAACGGGTTTTGTTTTTAGGGATTCTTAATTGAACGTATCAAATAGCGTCGGCATCGTCAGTGCACAACACGCACAATTCAACACCCCTTTTTTATGTAAAAGCGGGGCTGTGTTGCCCAGTTATGAGCTGATTTATGAGACTTACGGCACGTTAAATAAAGATAAATCCAACGCCGTCCTCGTCTGCCATGCGCTTTCCGGCCATCATCATGTAGCGGGGTATTACGCGGAGGATCCAAAAAACATCGGTTGGTGGGATACGATGATCGGTCCCGGCAAGCCTATCGATACGCAAAAATTTTTCATCATCGGGCTGAATAATCTTGGTGGATGTAATGGTTCCACGGGGCCCATCAGCATCAACCTCAACACGGGAAAACCTTATGGTGCAAGCTTTCCCGTGGTGACAGTGGAAGACTGGGTGAAGTCGCAAGCTCAGCTGGCCGATAAACTCGGCATTAATCAATTTGCTGCAGTGATTGGCGGCAGCCTGGGCGGGATGCAAGCGTTGCAATGGTCGCTGGCCTATCCGGGGCGCGTGCGCCATGTACTGGCGATCGCCTCGGCACCTCGCCTGACCGCACAGAATATCGCTTTCAATGATGTGGCACGCAGTGCGATTTTGACTGACCCAAACTTCTACGGCGGTGATTATTACGAACACGGCGTGGTGCCGACGCGTGGCTTGCGCTTGGCGCGCATGCTAGGGCATATCACCTATCTTTCCAACGATGCGATGGCGGACAAATTCGGGCGTGGCCTGCGCTCCGATAAGTACAGCTACAGCTATGATATCGAGTTCGAGATCGAGTCTTACCTGCGCTACCAAGGCGATAAATTCGCCGCCTATTTTGATGCCAACACCTATTTGCTTATGACCAAGGCGCTGGATTATTTTGATCCCGCCCGCGAATACAATGATGACCTGAATAAAGCTTTCGCCGTTGCTCGCGCAAACTTTTTAGTTCTGTCATTTACCACCGACTGGCGTTTTGCACCGGAACGTTCGCGCGCCATCGTCAAGGCACTCCTTCATAACCGCCTTAAAGTCAGCTACGCGGAGATTACCTCGACGCACGGGCATGATTCTTTTCTTATGCAGCATACGCATTACCATGATGTGATGCGCGCTTACTTCGACAATATTGCCAGCGAGTTTACTGCATGAGCACGCACGATCACTCTACACTCGCCGCAACCCGCCCTGATTTTGCTGCAATCGCAGCATGGATTCCGCAGGGCGCTTCAGTGCTGGATTTGGGTTGCGGTGACGGCAGCTTATTGCGCTATTTACAGGGTACGAGCAAGGTGCAGGGCTACGGAGTGGAAATCAGCGACGATAATGTCGTGGCATGTATTCGGAATCAGGTGAATGTAATTCAAGGCGACTTGGAATCGGGACTTTCCGGCTTTGAAAGCAATGCCTTTGATTATGTCATCCTGTCACAGACGCTACAGGCCACTCGTCACACGGAACCTCTGATGCAGGAAATGCTGCGCGTGGGACGTGAGGGTATCGTCAGCTTTCCCAATTTCGGCTACTGGCGGAACCGTATGAACATATTGCAGGGCAATATGCCCGTATCTGAAGATCTGCCCTATCAGTGGTATGACACACCCAATATTCATCTGTGCACACTGCATGACTTTGAGACATTCTGCCATGACAATAAAATATATATTCTCGACCGCCGTGTCATGACAGGCGATAGCGAGATAAAACTATTGCCTAATCTGCTAGGTAGCACAGCGGTGTATCGCTTCAAGCGTGCTGTTTAATTCATGAGTGTGATCGCGCAGCTGTTCACGCGGCGCATGTTGATTTGTATATTTACAGGATTCAGCTCTGGTCTTCCGTTGTACCTGTTGTTCAATTTGGTGCCCGCCTGGCTGCGGAGTGAGCACGTTGATCTCAAAACCATCGGCCTATTCGCGCTGATCCAGTTTCCCTATACTTGGAAATTCCTGTGGTCACCCCTGCTGGACCGCTATGTCCTGCCTATCCTTGGGCGACGGCGCGGCTGGATGCTGCTCACCCAACTGGGTCTATTGGCAGTAATTGCCTCGATGGGTGCATTTTCGCCGCAAAGCGATCTACACACTATTGCCTACATTGCAACGCTATTGGCATTTCTGAGCGCGACTCAGGACATCGTGCTTGATGCCTATCGGCGCGAACTGCTAGAGGAAAGTGAACTGGGATTGGGCAATGCGGTGCATGTAAATGCCTATCGCATCGCTGGCTTGGTGCCGGGTTCACTGTCACTGATCCTGGCAGATTTTATGCCGTGGAGTATAGTATTTATCATTACAGCGTTGTTCATGTTGCCCGGCATGGCGATGACGCTAATGGTGAAGGAACCACTGAATACTAACTCGCCAAAATCCCTGCGTGATGCGGTTGTTGAACCGTTTCACGAATTCATCACTCGGCAAGGTTGGAAAAGTGCGCTGCTCATCCTCACCTTCCTGTTCTTTTACAAACTCGGCGACAGCATGTGCACCGCACTGGCCACCCCGTTCTACATGGATATGGGATTCTCTAAAACACAGATCGGCCTGATCGCCAAGAATGCGGGACTGTGGCCCGCTGTAATTGGCGGCTTGCTGGGTGGATTATGGATGGTAAGGATCGGCATCAATCGCGCCTTATGGTTGTTTGGTGTTGTTCAAGTGGTATCAATCTTTGGTTTTTTCTGGCTGGCATCTGTGGGGTTCCATGCCGAAATTACCACCGTGGAACTCACTCAGCTCGCCATAGTAATCGGCATAGAAGCTTTGGGCGTGGGACTCGGTACAGCCGCGTTCGTCGCCTTCATTGCGCGCACCACCCACCCCGCCTACACCGCCACGCAATTCGCGCTATTCACCAGCCTTGCGGCTATGCCACGCACCTTCGCCAATGCAGCGACTGGCTGGCTGGTGGAAGCAATCGGCTGGACGGGATTCTTTTTGCTGTGCGCACTGCTGGCACTGCCAGGAATGGTATTGCTATTAAAAGTGGCGCCGTGGAATGGGTCGAATTCATTAACACATCAATAGTTAGCAAAAAAAGATGGGTATCTTATTAAATTTTGCACGACCTATCCAGCACCAAGTTCCGAATTCACTCCGTCATATCTCCATTCAGCACCTTGTAGCGATACTTTGTTACCAGACAAAATGGTACTCAATTTGAAACACCGTATGACTGCCATATATCCATTCGTGTGACATGTTGTCGCAGCTAAAACTGACTGGCTAACCCAATGGTTTATTAAATCATGTGATTAATAATTCGTCATCTATCGAAACCCCACTCGGACGTGTAGGTATCTATGCTGCGTGCGACATCGTTCGTTGGCTCGGCTTTCCAACCCGTATTGTACGAATGATTCTGTTCAGGCTACAATTACGAAAACGCGAACAATTTTTATTTACATTTGAGAGGGTGCCAGCCACCTGATCGGGAAGGAATGTTCATGGGGACCGCTGAGCTTGTCCTTCAGCAAGAAGTGCATGCGCTCTACAGCAACCACCACGGTTGGCTGTATGGCTGGCTGCGCAAGAAACTGGGCTGCTCGCATCGTGCTGCCGATCTGGCACATGATACTTTTGTGCGGTTGCTTGCCCGCGAAGAACCGGTGGCCATCCAGGAACCCCGCGCCTTTCTTACAACTGTGGCACAGCGCGTGCTGGCCAACCATTGGCGGCGCGAACAGATCGAACGGGCCTACCTCGATGTGCTGGCACGGGTGCCGGAAGCCTTGGTACCATCGCCGGAAGAACGAACCATCCTGCTCAAAACACTCGTCGAGATCGACTGCCTTCTTGACGGCTTGCCAGCTTTGGCCAAGCGCGCGTTCTTGCATGCCCAGCTCGACGACATGACGCATGCTGAAATCGCGGCCGAACTCGGCATCTCTATCAGCACCGTCAAGCGCCATCTGGTGCGTGCGGGCATCCAATGCTATTTCGCGTTGACGGCGGACTGAGGTAAGTACGCTGATGAGTCTGGACGCAAGCCTGGGAGTAAATCCCGATGCAAACAGCGACCCATCTTCACCGAGCGCCCCTCGCAACGACCATGGCCTTGGCCGCTCCAGCGACATCCCGCCGCACGTTGCTCGGCGTGCGGTGGAATGGTTGGTAGAGCTGCAATCCGGTGACGTCAGCACCACCACCCGGCAGAGCCTCCAGCACTGGCTGGGCTTACATCCCGACCACGAACGTGCCTGGCAACACATAGAGGCCGTCAATGGCCAGCTACGTAGCGTGGTCTCGCCCATGGCTTCGGCCATCGCACATGCTACGCTGGTCCCCCGCCGTTCAGTCAAACGTCGTGAGGTGATCAAAACCTTGGCCGTCCTGTTGTTCGCGGGCGGTACAACCTGGGTGGCCAAAGACAGCATGCCTTGGCGCGAATGGACAGCGGACGAGCACACTGGCGTGGGCGAACGGCGCACCGTCACACTGGCCGACGGCACCACCGTGACCCTGAACACCGACAGCGCCATCAACATTCGCTTCAGCGTCACCGAACGCCGCGTGCGGCTGGTCAGCGGTGAAATTTTAGTGAGCACCGGCAAGGATGGCGATCACAACGGCAACGGCCGCAGCAGTATTGGCAATGGCGTGACACGCCCCTTTGTGATTGAAACCGCGCAAGGTGAGCTTCAGCCACTGGGCACGCGCTTCGTCGTGCGCCAACAGGCAGATGCTAGCCGGGTGGATGTCTTTGAAGGCGCAGTCGACATCCGCCCGCACGATGGCGCCGGGGCAACCCGCATCCTGCACGCTGGCGAGCAAACCCGCTTTACTCGCAACGCCATCAATGAACCCACCGCGATCAATGACACCGATGCCGCGTGGATCGACGGCATGCTGATCGCGAGTGGCATGCGCCTGGCCGACTTCCTCGTCGAACTCAGCCGCCACCGTCCCGGCCGCCTGAGATGTGATCCGGCCATCGCCGAACTGCTCATTTCCGGCAGCTATCCACTGGCCGACACCGATCACATCCTCGACACCCTGCGCACCACGCTGCCAGTAGAGATTCACTTTCTCACGCGCTACTGGGTCACCGTACGGCCGGCTCATACATAGCTTTGTACTGCCGCACCAAACCTGTGGCGGAAAAATATTTCGGCTCAGGTGGTCTATTTTCGATTCTCACGGGACATAGGAGTTGAGCGCATCACATCTCCAACCTGCCAGAGAGGAATCAAACATGGAGCAACACGACAGAGCCGACATCGGCGGCGGCATCGACACCCGCAACAGCGGCAAGGCACCAAGTCTTCAACGCTTCACCCATAGCCTACTGGCATGCGCCTTTACGACGTCGGTTTTTACGACAACAGCCATCTGGGCAACATCGGTGCATGCGGCCGACGTAGCGACCATCGCAACTTCGCGCACTGCCTACAACATTCCCCCTGGTCCACTTGAAGGCGCACTCAACCGTTACGGTCGCGAGGCGGGCATCCTGTTGTCCTACCCCACCGAGCTCACGGCTGGACGGCGCAGCCAGGGCCTGGCCGGCACCTACAGCGTACAGGAAGCCCTGCCGCTGCTACTTGCCGGCACTGGCTTGGCGGCGGTGGCTCAGCCAGGGGATGGCTGGACGCTAGTGAACGTCCAGACTTCGAGCCAGGCCGAACCGGGCAAAGAACTCCCCCTTGTAAGTGTGACGGCCGAGCGCACGGGAAGCTTCAAGTCCAATGTTGTCCAGGTTGGTGCGTTCCGGGACATGGCACCGCTTGATGTCCCGCAGACCAGCAATGTAATCACGCGCGAAGTGCTCGATGCACAGGCTACCACCAGTCTGTTTGGAGCCTTGCGTAATACGGCTGGCATTACACGCACGCAGTTAAGTGGTTCGACTTATGACAACGTCGCCATTCGTGGCATCTTGGTAGAAAATCGCGGCAACTACCGCCTGAACGGATCACTGCCAATAATCAACTTGATCGACATCCCGCTGGAAAACAAGGAGCGAGTCGAGGTTCTCAAGGGGGCGTCCTCGTTATATTACGGCTTCGTACCGCCATCCGGTATTGTTAATATGGTGACCAAGCGGGCGGGCAATAATCCGGTAACAAATCTCGGACTGATGGGTAATCAGTATGGCGGCGCGAATGCTCACCTCGACGTTGGGCGACGTTTCGGTAGTCAGCAACAATTCGGCGCACGGGTTAACTTGCTTAAAGGTCGCGAGGATATTGGCATTAACAACTATTCCGGTGACCGCATGCTGGCTTCAGGCGCATTCGACTGGCGGGTTAGCGTAGTAATCGGCCCCGTGCCGCAAATCGCGCCGAAGAAACACGTCGCTCTCCGAATGTGGCAAAGTGGAATGAGGTGCCACGGAAGACCGGAATAGCAATGGTGCATATTGCCCGAGGGTTAGCGTGGTCATGGGTGACGTCATCGACATTGGTGAATTGGCTTGGCGTTGTTGGGACGCTTGGCCGATATCCCGTTTAAGAGAGTGAGCTTGACGACGTACCCGATGTGGCACCACATTCCAAAACGAATGATGGAGATAATCATGGTGCAACGCAAGCAAAAAATCAGTATCAAACCCGGCAAATCCAGAGAGCCTTTAACGATCACCCATCCCCATGCGGCTGGAGTCGATATCGGTAGTTCGTCCCATTACGTATCTGTGCCGCCGGACAGGGACGACGAGCCTGTCCGGGAGTTTTCGAGCTTTACGGTTGACCTCAACGCCTTGGCCGACTGGCTCGACGCTTGCGGGGTGGACACGGTCGCGATGGAATCCACGGGCGTGTACTGGATCCCTTTGTTCGAGCTTCTGGAATCGCGCGGCTTCAAAGTGTTTCTGGTCAATGCGCGCCACGTCAAAAATGTCTCGGGCCGCAAGTCTGACGTGCTGGACTGCCAATGGTTGCAGCAACTCATGACCTACGGTTTGCTTCGCGGCGCATTTCGTCCTACCGAAGCCGTGTGCGTATTGCGCTCTCTATGGCGCCAGCGCGGGATGCTTTTGAGAAGCCAGGGCACGCATGTGCAGCGCATGCAAAAGGCGCTCACGCAGATGAACATCCAGCTCACCAACGTCATCTCGGACGTGGTCGGCGAGACGGGGCAAAAGATTCTGCGCGCCATTGTCGCTGGCGAGCGCGACGGTCAAGTGCTGGCCGCAATGAAGAATGTGCGCATTCGCGCTACCGCTGACGAAATCGCAAAAAGCCTGCAAGGCAACTGGCGCGCAGAGCATCTGTTTGCGCTCAAGCAAGCGCTGGATATGTTCGATTTCATCGGCACACAGCTAGCCGAGTGCGACCGTGAGATCGAGGGGCAATTGCAAAGCCTGCAAGTTCATGACGGCGAACCAGCGAAGGGAAAGAAGCGTGGTCGCGCCCGCAACGCGCCGAAGTTTGATCTGCGCACGCAATTGTTCAGGATGTGCGGAGTTGATCTTACGCGCATCGACGGCATCGACGTCACCACCGCGCTTGCGGTGATCTCCGAGACCGGGGCGGACATGTCGCGCTTCCCCACGGCAGGGCACTTCGCGAGTTGGCTGGGGCTATGCCCCGGCACCAAGATTACCGGAGGCAAAGTGATGAGCGGCAAGACCAAGCGCGTAGCCAACCGGGCGGCCCAAGCCTTGAGATTGGCCGCAGCAGCATTGCGCAGCAGCCAGTCGGCGCTGGGCGCATATTTCCGCAGGATGTGCGGGCGCATGGACAAACCTAAAGCCGTAACCGCCGCCGCGCACAAGTTGGCACGCCTGATTTACACCATGCTTACCAAGGGAGAAGAATATACCGACCAAGGGCAGGACTACTACGAAGAACGCTATCGCGAAAGAGTGTTGCGGCAACTAGCCCAGCGCGCTGAAAAAATGGGGATGAAACTCGTCGTCAATGAACAGCCCGCTTAACTCTACTTTTTAAAATCAGTTGGTTGGGAGGTGTTTCTTAAGAGCGACAATCTTTCCTTCAAGCTCGATCTGGAACATTACCGCAAGAACGTTTCCGAGCAAGCAGCGATAGTAGCGCCTGCGGCAGTCAACGGTATAATCACACTGCCCGGGGTACCTGACGCTCAACTCAATCTGGCCGGCGAATGGCAAAAATACGATGCCAAGGCCACCAACCTGCTGTTTCGCACTGACTATGTGCTGAGCGAAAACTGGGGGATGCTGTTTGAAGCGGGCAAGGCGCGCACGGAACGTGACCGCAACTTTTCCCAATTCCAGAATTACAACCTCACCACTGGGCAAGGCACTTTACGGACCTTCTTTGCCCGTGGCCAGGAGTTTGAAAACAAGAACTACCGCGCAGAACTGTATGGGCGCTTGCCGGGCCAGTTGATCACGCACGAGCTGACGTTTGGCTATAACGCCAATGAGCGTAGCGCAGATTTACGCACCCAGCCTCTCGGCCAGGATGTCGCGCAGAACCTGTACACACCGGTTGCCATCGCGCAGCAATTTCCCACCTCGGCGTTCACTTCCATGCCATCAACGATTAAAGATAAGGGTTTGTATCTTACTGACAGGGTATTGATTGGTGAAAAATGGCAAGCCACGCTGGGTGTGCGGGCAAGCAACTACGAGAGCGTTACCACCACTACACGCTATGAAGCGGATGGACTCAATCCGCAACTTTCGCTTATGTACAAGCCGGTCAAAAATGTGTCCATTTATACCAGCTATCTTGAGGGACGCGAAGAAAGCGGTCAGGCACCCGCAAACCGTGCAAATGCTGGCGAATTATTGGGTCCAGCCTTATCCAAGCAAAAGGAAATAGGGATGAAGGCAGAGATTGCAAAAGGTATCCTGCTGCAAGCCGCCTATTTCGATATCACCCGTTCGTCTACCACGGTAGATTCGTCCAACCGCTTTGTCCTCAACGGATTAGCGCAATATAAAGGTATAGAGCTGGCGGCCTCAGGTGAAGTGACCAAACAACTATCGCTCATCGCCTCGGCCCTGTTTCTGGATGCCAAACAATTGAACGCAGCTAATGCAGGGACATTCGGCAAGACTCCCGACAACACTCCGGAGCAAACTGCAAGCCTGTTTTCTGAATATCGTCTGCAGAGTGTGCCAGGTCTGGCACTTAGTGGTGGCTTGTATTACGTGGGCAAGCGTCCGGTCAATAATGAAAATCAAGCTTTCGTAGACGGTTATACGACAGTGTCATTGGGCGCCCGTCATAACACAATTATTGCAGGTCAACGAACTACATTCCAGGCTGTGCTTGACAATGCAGCCAACAGAAACTACTGGAGTACAGCTGGCAATGGCCTGCTGGGCGTGGGGGCACCGCGTATGCTGAAGATCACAGCCCGGATGCAATTTTGAAAGGTGATTATATAAAAGGACACCGAGACATAGTCTTTCGGGCCGTATTAATTACGTAATCGGCCCATTTGATTGAAGATGTTTATCGTACAGACAGCCCTTCAGGAATCGAAACAAGACTGCCGGAGATATCAGCTGTGACTGTTAGAAAAATTGTTTCCAAACTACATCTGTATACCGGTTTGGCTATTGGATTGCTGCTGATATTAAGCGGGCTGACTGGTAGTGTGTTGGTATTCCGCGAAGAGGTCGAGGCGCTGGTATATCCAGAATTGATGAAATCAGTGCCGCGTGACGAGCGTGCTTCTTTACAGACGGTGCTGGAAGCAGTGCAGCACGCCTATCCGGAAGACAAACCGTTTTTCATCCGTATGCCGCGAACTCCAGAGCAAACCTATTTAGTTAAAATGAACAGTGCGCATGACTTGTTTGTTTATGTTGATTCTTATAACGGCATGATCTTGGGGGAACATCGACAGGAAGATACATTTACTGGATGGATTTCGCTACTGCACACTGAACTTTTAAGTGGCGATCGTGGCGAAATTATCCTTGGGGTAAGTGCACTGCTACTGATTGGAATGAGCATAACGGGCCTCATTTTATGGTGGCCCCGAAAAGGAAAGTTTTTATCGGGGTTTAAAATCCAATGGGCCGCACATTGGAAAAGAATGAATTTTGATATACATCGCGCTTCGGGTATCTATACCGTTGTTTTTCTTCTACTGACTGCTTTTACAGGCACGTCTTTAGTATTTAATAAAACGGTTATCAACTTGATCAATGCAATCACTCAAAGCCCACCGCGGGCTGCCCCACCGCTTTCCGATCCTCATCAAGCATGGATGCCGAGGCCTGCACTCGACATGATGTTGCATCAAGCCGACTATATGCTGTCCGCCACCACCACCTGGGTTAATCTTCCCCAAAAACCGGGGGCACCCTTGGTGATACGAAAGAAATTCGTCCAAGAATTTCATCCAAATGGCAGAAGTTTCGTCTATTTTGATCAATATTCAGGAAAGGTATTACAGGTGGAAAACGTGTTGATGGCTTCTCTGGGCACGCGCATTTTTAACACACTTTACCCGATACATATCGGCGCAATAGGCGGGACACCTACCCGTCTTTTACAGGTGATCATCGGTCTGTCGCCGCTCATTCTATTTACCACCGGCTATGTCATGTGGTGGAACCGAAGGAAGGCGAAACGATATCACTCCCGCCTAATAAAA
Organism: Candidatus Nitrotoga arctica; assembly: GCF_918378365.1. NCBI lineage: Bacteria > Pseudomonadati > Pseudomonadota > Betaproteobacteria > Nitrosomonadales > Gallionellaceae > Candidatus Nitrotoga > Candidatus Nitrotoga arctica. The sequence goes on from NZ_OU912926.1 coordinate 2,087,353, forward strand.
TAAGGCGTAAGTTTGAATATGCGAACAGGTTTCCTCTCTTTACCAATGCTAAAAATCAACCGCTTGACTCGTCCGCTCGTAACCAATTTATTTAAGAGTGAACAGTGATCACGGCCGAAGGACTCGCTCAACTCAATGTATTGACTGACCAACCTTCTGTTCCCAATTACCCCAGTGTGATTGATGCAGCGGGTTAATCAATGGCATGACCACCGCCAATGATCTGGGTTTGACCATGCTGTGCCTGGACAGGACATCGTGCATACTGATGGCTGGCTGCGTCCTATCCGGTTGAGCAATTTGACCATCCACTTTAAATTGACCGCGCCCAGCAACTCTATTGGGCGTGACATCCGGCCATGCGCATCGCCTTGTACTGGCTGCGCGATAGCATCGAAGTGATGCTCAATCGGGACAGGATACCGTTATTATAGGAATTCACTATTCCATTGAATATCCGTTTTAAGCTCATTCGTTCGTGTCCATTTTCTTCAACTTACATCAAATAAAAATCATTCAAAATTTGAAGGAATGAAGATAAATCTACTTCTCTAAGCGCCAACTATGTATGACCGGATAAAGAACAATGATGCTTGTCCATATCAATCTGAATTGTCACATGTCCAATAGTAAAGTTGTCGTGCAATTCTGCGGCAACACGGCACAGGAACTCATTCCCCGGATGTCCATCTCGCACGACCAGATGAACGGTAAGTGCAATTTCTGAGGTGCTCATCGCCCACACATGCAGATCATGTACTTCGATGACATTGGGCTGCGCTGCCAGATAATTTTTCACCTCGTCTAATTTAATTGATACCGGCACACCATCCAGAGAAAGGTGTAAAGACTGGCGCAACAAGTCCCATGTACTCCACAATATCACTACAGCAATGACCAAGCTGATGGCGGGGTCGAGCCAAGCCCAACCCGTCCAGATAAACATCGCGCCTGCGATGACCACACCAAGTGAAACCAGCGCATCTGCCGCCATATGAAGAAAAGCGCCACGCAGGTTGAGATCTGTTTTATTGCCGGACATGAATAGCCAAGCGGTGATGCCGTTGATCACTACTCCAATAGCGGCAACCAGCATGACGATGCCACCCTGAATCGGCACCGGATGACTGAATCTGCCGACGGCTTCCCACACGATGCCGCCTATCGCAATCAACAAGATCATCGCATTAAACAATGCGGCAAGAATCGTGGCGCGCCCCAAACCGTAAGTGTGTTTCTGATTGGGTCGCAACCGTGCCAGATATAAACCGCCATATGCCACAAGTAAGCCAAGCACATCGCTCAGGTTATGCCCGGCATCAGAGAGGAGTGCGAGTGAGTCGGCTTGCCAGCCGAAAATCGTTTCAACGACTACGAACAGCACATTCAGTGCAATGCCGATGGCAAATGCTCGGCCGTAGTTTGCGGCGTGGCTGTGTGAGTGATTATGGGCTGTCATGATATTCCTTAAGGAGCAGCGGTGACATGAGATATACACTAGCAGCAAAATCTCCTGTAAACAATGGGCTGACGCTATCCCCTACCATAAACACAGGGACATAAAAAAGCCCCGCAGGTTAAACGTGCGGGGCTGACATCACATTGACAGTAGCTATATGTTGCGATCCAACTGTCGCACCACCCTTACCAGGCGATCGATTTCTTCGTAGGTGTTGTAGAACGCCAGTGAAGGGCGCACGGTTGCTTCGAGTCCGAAGCGACGCAGAATTGGTTGGGCACAGTGGTGGCCGGAGCGCACGGCAATTCCTTCCTTGTTGAGCGCGTCGCCTACTTCGGAAGTTTGGTAGCCCTCCAGCACGAAGGACAGCACACTAGTTTTCTCCGGTGCAGTGCCGATCAAACGCAGGCCAGGAATGCTATTCAGCCCCTTATTCGCGTACACCAGCAACTCATGCTCATAACGATTGATGTTGTCGATGCCGATCTTCTGCACATAATCAATGGCCGCACCAAGACCAACCGCATCGGCAATATTGCCTGTACCTGCCTCGAAGCGCATGGGGGCGTCGTGGTAGCGCGTCTTCTCGAAGGTAACATCTTCGATCATGTTACCGCCGCCCTGCCACGGGGGCATAGCTTCTAGTATTTCCCTCTTTCCATACAGCACCCCGATGCCAGTGGGTCCGAATACCTTGTGACCCGAAAATACAAACCAGTCGCAATCGAGATACTGCACGTCGGCACGCATATGCGAAACGGACTGTGCGCCATCGACCAACACTCGAGCGCCGTAACGATGCGCCATCTCCACCATCTGTTTGGCAGGAGTGACCGTGCCGAGCGCATTGGATACCTGGGTGAACGACACCAGCTTGGTGCGGGAATTGAGCAGCTTCTCGTACTCGTCGAGCAGCACCTGACCATTGTCATCTACTGGTGCGACGCGCAGCTTCGCGCCCGTCTCGGCACACAGCATTTGCCACGGCACGATGTTGGCGTGATGTTCCAGCCAAGTGATGACGATCTCGTCGTCCTTAACGATGTTCTTGCGTCCCCAGCTTTGGGCGACAAGATTGATCGCTTCGGTCGTGCCGCGCACGAACACAATCTCGCTGCTGGAGCTGGCATTAATGAAGTTGGCGACCTTGTCGCGTGCACCTTCATATGCATTAGTGGCGCGCGCCGCGAGCTCGTGTGCCGCGCGATGAATGTTAGAATTCGCGTGCTGATAGAAATAGGATAAGCTGTCAATCACCGACTGCGGTTTCTGTGTCGTCGCGGCATTGTCCAGCCACGCCAACGGACGACCATTCACCAACTCTTTCAGAATAGGAAAATCGCGACGCACCGCAAGTACATCGAACGGTGGATGAGCCGATGCTGCGATCTGTTCTGTTGCAGACGTTTGCGGCAAACTGGCTGGTGCTGGTTTTCGGTTAAATCGTGCTGCTTCTTCCAAAAAATACAACGTAGCGCCGGTCGCCCTCGGATGTTCCTTGGCATTTTCTTTTAGCAAATCGCGCAGCACGTCTTCACCGGGCAGCCCCATACCCAGATTCGGTGCTAGCAGGAAGTCTGAACCGGGTACGAAATTGCGACTCACTGCTACTTCCGGTACCGGATTATTTCGGGTTGCCAAGTGCAAATCCAACGGATCGTGACCAGTCAACGGCAAGTTCAGGTCGTTTGTGCGTGGCGGTGTAGTAGCGCTTTGCGAGGGCGTGTGAGCGGACGGACTGCCCGGCACGGCAGAAAAGAGTTCATTCGCCAGCCGAGCAATCAGCGCGGTATCCGGCACAAAATTTCGCCCGCCCGCCAATGCGACAACATCTTCGTGCGCTGGAATACCGCCCGTACTGATATCCGGAAAAGGTAGATTACTTGTACTCATGGTACTTATCCACTTCAACATTATCGAGCACGGCAAGCGCGTCATCGGTCAACACGGCAAGTGAGCAATACAACGAAACCAGATAGGACGCGATCGCTTTGCGATCGATGCCCATGAAACGAACCGATAAGCCTATGCTTTGTTCGCCGGGGAGATTCGGTTGATACAAGCCGACTACGCCCTGTCTGCTTTCGCCCGTGCGCAACAAGATGATGCTGGTCTTGTTCTTGACGACGGACAGCTTGTCTAAAGGAACCAGAGGGATGCCGCGCCAAGTCAGAAATGGCGATCCAAACATAGTAATAGTGGGCGGTGGTACGCCACGGCGCGTACATTCGCGACCGAATGCGGCGATCGCCGAGGGGTGTGCCAGGAAGAAGCCGGGTTCTTTCCATACTTTAGCGATCAGCTCGTCTAGATCATCCGGTGTCGGCGCGCCGGTGCGGGTCTTGATGCGTTGGCTATCCGAAACGTTGTTCAATAAACCGTATTCCTTGTTGTTGATCAGTTCACTTTCCTGACGTTCTTTAACAGTCTCTATAGTCAGACGCAATTGCTCGCGAATCTGATTGTGCGGGCTGCTGTACAGGTCGGACACACGGGTATGGACATCAACCACGGTATTCACCGCACTTAGCATGTATTCACGACCCCATTCTTCGTAATCGACGAAGGTCTGCGGCAATTCGCGTTCATCGCGTTGCGAGCAGGCAACGGTTACACGCGACGCATCTTTCACCTTGTTCACACGATAAATACCGGCCTCAAGTGGGACCCAGTTCAGCATATGTGCGAGCCAACGTGGAGTGATGGTAGATAATTGCGGGACGGTCTTGGTGGCATTCGCCAGCGTACGCGCGGCGACATCGCCCAGCGCCAATTGTTCTTTGTGGTCTACAGCCATGATCAACTCCTTATGAAATAAAAGAATAAAGTTATTCGAAACAATGCTAAGTGATATTCCGCCAGTTCTCGAGGGGCTTCAACATGCTATAGCCACCAAACCGCCTTGTAACATCTCAAAGATGTTCGCAGCGGGCAATTAATGTTGACAGCCGAACCTCTAACGCACTGGCCAGTTTGAAAACGGTTATTAGAGAGGGCGTGGCACAGCCGCGCTCAACCTCGCCCAAATAGGAGGGCGCGCTCAATAACCAACCGCAACACCTTGGAGAGGTTAAGGTGTTGGAATGGAGAAATCAGGAAAGCATTACAAGCAGTTGAATGCTGAAGAGCGCGCGACGATTATGCTAATGAAACGAGAAGGAAGTGGACTGAGGGAAATTGGGCGATTCTTGAAACGCTCGCCAAGCACTATCTCAAACGAGATTGCACGAGATTTGGGATGTGAGTCTGGCTACGTTGCCTCCTTGGCTGGCGAACAGGCACGCCGTTTGCGAATCAAGCCCCGTAGGCCATTGAAGCTCGTGGAGGGGAATCCGTTGTTTGAAGTTGTGAAGGAACATCTCAAGAAGAAATGGTCACCTGAGCAAATTGCAGGCACACTTAAAAGTATGTACCCAGATCAGCCTTCACAACGTGTAAGCCATGAAACGATTTACCACACCCTTTACGCCATGCCGCGTGGTGAACTGCGCCGTGAATTGATTGCCAGCTTACGCTGGAGTCGTGACAAGCGCCGTTCCAAGACCCGTGCTCCAGATGGTCGCGGACATATCGCAGAAATGCAGAGCATCCACCTGCGTCCGCCGGAAGTGGCGGATCGTTTGATAGCGGGGCACTGGGAAGCCGACATGATCAAAGGTGCGATGAACCGTTCCTCAGTCGGCACGCTGGTCGAACGCACTACATTACTGGTGGTGTTAGCCAAAATGGCTGATGGCACGGCGCAATCTGCCCTGGACGGTTTCAGTGAAGCGCTCAGTGCAATTCCGCCAGAGCTACGCAAGACCTTCACCTACGATCAGGGGCGCGAGATGAGCAAACACGTGCAACTGACTGAACGAACGGGTATGGCGGTTTACTTCTGCGACCCGCACAGCCCGTGGCAACGCGGCTTGAACGAAAATACGAACGGACTGCTGCGCCAGTATTTGCCGAAGGGAGTAGACCTGTCGACCTACACGCAAGAACAGTTGGATGAAATTGCTTGGAGTTTAAATACACGTCCGAGGAAATCGCTCGGATTTCGAACACCCGTAGCGGTTTACAACGAGCTCCTGCTCAATATGGAATTCGCTAAATTCGCGACTAAACATTAACTGTTGTGGTTGGTTCTTGAATCCGCCAAGCGATTAAGGCAGGCACGTTCTGCCAACTGCTCCTGAGACCAGCCACGCTCTTTCCTTAATTGACGTAGCACCAAAGAGAATTGTTCAATGAATGTGCTCATGGCTGGCGCATCTCGGTATTGGATAATTCATGCTTCGAACTGGCTTGAGTGATATGGCTATTTGGCGGCACGCTGTGGGTCAACCAGACATTTCCGCCGATAGTTGAGCCCTTTCCGATCGTGATTCGACCCAGAATGGTGGCCCCTGCATAAATAACCACATCGTCTTCCAGAATTGGATGGCGCGGCTGACCCTTTTCCAGGATGCCGTCTGAACCCACGGAAAATCTTTTTGCCCCTAACGTCACGGCCTGGTACAAACGAACCCGTTCGCCAATGATTGCGGTTTCGCCAATTACCACGCCGGTACCGTGATCAATAAAGAATCCGGAACCGATCTGTGCGCCCGGATGGATGTCGATGCTGGTTTTGGAATGTGCCAGCTCGGCAAAAATGCGCGCAATCATGGGAACACCCAGACGATACAATTCATGCGCTAGCCGATGATAAATAATGGCCTGTGCACCGGGATAACACAGCAGGATTTCATCCACGCTATGTGCCGCCGGATCGCCGATGTAGGCTGCACGGACATCGGTATCCAGCAAGCTTCGCACCTTGGGCAGCGAGGCCGCAAAAGCCAGTACGATGTCCCTCGAGTGAGCCTTGATGTCATTGTCCGGTTCTCTGCCGGATTGCCGGGCGGTGTAATTCAACTCCAACAGCACCTGCTGATGTAAGGCATGCAGTGTGGTATCCAACGTATACGCCACAAAGAAGTCTTCGCTCTCCTGCCGCAGATCAGGTGGGCCAAGACGCATGGGAAACAATGCACCGCGCAACCCTGCCGCAATGTCGCGGATGGAGCCTGGGGCGGGTAGTTCGCGCCCACCGCTTTCTTGATCACGTGCACAGGTTTCGCGCCAGTGCCGACGCACTTCATGTAACTCGCTGACTACACGATCTAGCCCCCAGTTATGATGCGGAACAAAGGTATCCATCAATTTCATACTAGCAAGCCCATAACGTTGGACATCCCATCGAACAAGATGGAATGCATTTAACCCCAGCGTAGAATTTAGCTGCAATCTCTGTGTGTATGTGTGCAATACCCCGATGCAAGCCATGCCTACTTTGAGTGGCAATAAACATACAACAATCTCCTCAAACGAATGCCTATCAAAACGGGCTCTGTGCGAATACAAACGCATCCTTGGTAATCAAGGATGCTGATCGTACTCTTCCAAGCTAAAAACAATAACCAAGAAAATCAGATAAGTTATGCACAAAACAGAATATCGGTGCAAAGCCTGCCCAGCTATCATTCAACGAGCCTTGAGCGTGGTCAGCCTTGTTTGATCTGATCCTTGTCATTGCACGCTTGGATCACAGCCGTGGCAACAATGAGCATGCTAAAGCTGTTCAAAGATACTCTGGACACCTTCATGATGCGCGATTGATCAATGGTGTTTAAATCGAGACCATATTTACAAGCAAAATGAGCAACCCATCGTTATATTTTTTGTTATCTTGGGCCTCTTTAGTGAGGCAATCATATGAAAATCGGAATACCAAAAGAAATCAAAGCTAACGAAAGCCGTGTCGCACTGGTTCCATCCGGTGCAGAATCGCTTATTGCGGCCGGGCATTCTGTGCTGGTCGAGGCAGATGCAGGATTTGGTAGTGGCTTCAGGGACGAGCAGTATCTTGCGGTAGGGGCACGTATCGTCTCCGATGCCAATACAATATGGAAGGATGCCGATCTAATAGTTAAAGTTAAAGAGCCGATTGAGTCAGAGTGGCAGCACATCAAGCCTGGTCAAACACTGTTCACCTATTTTCATTTTTCCGCAAATGAAAAATTAACCCAAGCACATCTGGATTCTGGTGCAACCTGCATCGCTTATGAAACGATTGAATTGCCCTCACGCGAATTGCCACTGCTGACACCCATGTCTGAAGTCGCCGGACGCATGGCCGTACATGAAGGGGCCAAATATCTCGAAAAACCATATGGTGGACGGGGCGTTTTGTTAGGGGGTGTCCCCGGTGTGCCACCCGCACATGTTGTCATCCTCGGCGGCGGCGTAGTGGGCATGAATGCCGCCAAGATGGCAGCAGGTCTGGGCGCAAGTGTCACCATCCTTGACCTTTCACTAGAGCGGCTACGCTACCTGAGCGATGTCATGCCAGCTAACGTACAGTTGGTTTTTTCCAATCGACACAATCTGCTGGAACAAATTGCCAGCGCCGACCTTGTCATTGGCGGGGTGTTGATCACCGGAGCAATTGCACCCAAGCTGATACGCTACGAGGATCTCAAGACCATGCGCCAAGGCTCGGTGATCGTGGATGTTGCAGTGGATCAAGGTGGCTGCATTGAAACAACCCATCCCACCACGCACGAGAACCCGATTTATGTGGTCGAGGGAGTCATTCATTATGCTGTGGCGAACATGCCCGGCGCAGTACCTCGCACCTCCACGCTGGCGCTAACTAATGCAACTTTGCCTTATGTGCTGCAATTGGCAAATAAGGGCTGGAAGCAGGCACTTAAGGATAACTCTGCGTTGCGCAAAGGACTCAATATCGTGAATGGGAAAATAACTCATCACGCGGTCGCGCAGGCATTCGGAATGCTTGCCTACGCTCCGGAAAATTTTCTCGATTAACCCCTCGATTAATTCGTGGTACGCAAATCTTCGGCCAGCGATTTTATTGGGCTGGGAGTCGTGGCAAGTTGTGCGACAGCCTCACCCTCATGGAACATCCACAATGTGCCCGGCACCATGGCTTGCCAAGGCTCGTTATCGGTCAACGGCACGGTAGCGATAATAGCCACGCGATCATTAGGCGTGGTCACGTGGCTGAAATCAACTGTCATATCCTCATCCTTAAGATGCGCCACATTGAATGGGCTATGGCGGATCAGGTAGTTTAATTCAGTAGAGCAATGCGCGAAAAGGCATTCGCCATTAGACAATAGATAGTTAAAGATGCCCATGCCAGCAAGCTGGTCGGTTAGCTCATGCAGTGCGGCAAACAGAACGTCACGCGCTGGCGGTGTGTCATTAAAACGAATTCTCAGACTTTGCAGCAACCAGCAAAAAATACGTTCACTATCAGTATTTCCCACAGGAAGAAAAGCACCATATAACTCAGGCTGGAATTGCGGCAGATTACCGTTGTGCGCAAAAACCCAGTACTGGCCCCACAGCTCGCGCACAAACGGATGGGTGTTTTCTAACGACACCAAGCCTTGTGTCGCCTTACGAATATGCGCAATGACGTTAAGGGATTGGATAGGATAGTTGCGCACCAGTTCAGCGATAGGCGATTGGGCTGAAGGTTTTGGATCTAAAAATAGCCGCACGCCCTTGCCCTCGAAAAAAGCGATGCCCCAACCATCAGCATGTATGCTCGTTTCTCCGCCCCGTTTCTGGAAGCCAGTAAAGGAAAAACAAATATCAGTGGGAACATTGCAGTTCATGCCGAGCAGTTCGCACATATCTCAAAACAGCGCAAGCTGATGGTTCGAGGGCAATTTATGATACTCATCGCCTTGATTCTTGACGTACTTGCCTATCATAGCTTCTCCATGTACCCAACCGGTTTTGCAAAAAAAACCTTCCGTCCAGATTCACCATCCCACAACTGTTCGCTCATTCGAAATGCTTACCCCGCAAAGCGGCGGGGAATTTAACCCACAAAGATTAATTGGTAAGCCTAGCCACAGTAACTATTACCAGTGCAAAGATAATGATAACCGAGCATATCGCAAAAAATACCGGGATCCAGTCTTTCATAAAATGCCTCTTTATTTGAAAGATGAATGATTCTAATAATAGATGAAAATGGCTTCAAGTTTTCGTGAAGATTGACTGGGCTTCTATTTCTTAAGCAACGATGAAGTAAATTGCAAGCTTTAATGAGAGTAAACGAGGTTTGCCAAATTACTTGTGGATCGTCACATTGTGTTTATAAACACAAAATACTTACGACAACGTGTGCATCTGACTTTACCCACGCCCTTTTCGTCATCAAGATGATTTAGGCGTTGAATCGCGCCTTTCAAAAAACAAATGGGACATGGTAAAGGCTCCCCAAAATTCTTAATAGCGCTACGCCATTCGGTCAAATATGCGTCGACATGTGTTTCTGCACCACCCCGAACTCGAATTTGTTGCAACATTTCTTGAAGCATAAATTCAAGCGACATTACATCTCCTGTTCAAACGTTGACAGTTCATTTTGACTTATTATTAGCAGGTACCTGTAAGGCAGAAGAATTGTTAGTTGATGCGTTACCGTAAGGATTGCCATAAGGTGAGTAAGGATCAGTAATTTTTGTTGGTGATTGACTCCCGCCATGCCTTCCATATCCGTTGGACGAATAACTCTGCTCGCTCTTATTTTTACTAAGATTGCTCATATGCCGCCCGGTCTGGCTATCTTTTGTCTCAGCTGCTGCATTCGCAGGACTTGTGAATGCTATATAGACAAGTGTCACTAGCACGACGATTGCTACGGCTTGCAATGACATTATTTTGATTCCTGGTGACATGATATTTTTCCTTATTCATTTTTATTTTGTTGAAGGTTTGCCACTATCTCAAGCAACCTATCAATGATGCACCATGCCTATATCAGCTCATCCGGCTAGGTCTAGTATATGCTGCTTACAGGGCTGCTGCTAATCACCTTTACGCGCGTATGCTTCAAGGATGATAGGAGTGAAGCTCGGGCACAATCACATTACATTGTACTCAGGTTATTTGACGAGGCGGCTGTACGCATGGATGCACAAGCCAAGATATTGGTTGCTCCGGCGCGTTCCCAGCCATATTTAATTCCAGAATAAATTTCCGAAACCATTCATTCCAATCAACAACAAGTTCGTTAAATTTCTCACTGTCTGAATTCATTAATTCTTTGGTTGCTATTTCTGGCATTGGAGGAATATTCATATCTGCCCATCATTATTTGATAATGAGAATCATTCTATTTATAGTCGAACAAAATAGCAAGCTTTAATGAAAATTAAAAGGAATTATGTCTTTGACTCCTTTACATTCTGTTAAGTATTGCATCTCTGCATATCGTGCTTATTCCCAAATAAGATAAGCAAAGCTGAATTTATGATTTTTACTATGTTCTTGGCGTCTATACACTGCACGACTGATTTGATTTAAGGATAATTTGATGGCGTCATTTAAAGCGCACAGCGTGTTGCCGGGATTCAATCTGGCACTTGGCTTCACGCTTTTGTATCTCTCGTTGATCGTACTAATTCCGCTATCTTCGCTGTTCTTCAAAACAGCGACACTAGGCTGGGGCGGTTTTTGGGAGGTGGCCACAGGCGAGCGGGTGCTAGCCTCGCTGCGTGTCACATTTGTAGCTTCCTTTGCTGCTGCGGTACTGAATGCCATCTTTGGTCTGGTAGTCGCATGGGTACTGGTGCGCTATACCTTCCCCGGCAAGCGTTTAGTGGATGCGTTGGTGGATTTGCCATTCGCCTTGCCTACCGCCGTAGCGGGCATCACTCTAGCCATGCTGTATGCACCTAATGGCTGGATCGGCCACTACTTTGCCGAGCATGACATCAAAATAGCGTATACCCCGCTCGGCATAGTGGTGGCGCTCACTTTCATCGGCTTGCCCTTCGTGGTACGTACGGTACAGCCAGTACTGGCTGATGTTGAGGCCGAAATAGAAGAGGCAGCCGCGAGCTTGGGTGCAAGTCGTTGGGATGTATTTCGTCGGGTTATTTTTCCTTCAATATATCCAGCTTTGTTGACGGGTTTCGCATTAGCTTTCGCACGCTCGATTGGTGAATACGGCTCAGTCATTTTCATCGCGGGCAACATGCCGTTCATTTCAGAAATCGCGCCATTGCTAATCGTCTCCAAACTGGAGCAATACGATTATGCGGGTGCCACGGCAATTGCCTTGGTCATGTTGATAATTTCATTCGCCCTGTTATTGGCTATCAATGGCTTGCAGTGGTGGAGCAACCGCCGGGAAATTAGATAATGTCTTTACCCCAACAATTGATCAATAATCGAAAAATCGCCACGCATGAATCCAAAGCGGTAACGCTGGTACTCATCACTGTTGCGCTGTCATATCTGTTGCTTTTTCTCGGCATACCGTTATTTGCTGTGTTCTACGAAGCACTGGGCAAAGGCTGGTCTCTTTACTGGGCAGCATTGCAAGACCCTGATGCGTGGTCGGCTATCGAATTAACCTTGATTGCAGCGGCTATTGCGGTGCCAGCCAACCTGGTGTTTGGTGTCGCAGCGGCTTGGGCTATTGCCAAATTCGAATTTCGTGGAAAAAGTGTATTGATCACACTGATTGATCTACCGTTTGCCGTCAGCCCGGTAGTGTCCGGCCTGATCTATGTACTACTGTTCGGCGCGCAGGGCTGGTTCGGGCCGTGGCTGCAAGAACATGATATCAAACTTATTTTTGCTGTGCCGGGTATTGTTTTGGTCACTATTTTTGTTACCTTTCCATTCATTGCACGTGAGTTAATTCCGTTGATGCAGGCACAAGGCAAAGAGGAAGAAGAAGCGGCGGTATCGCTCGGCGCTTCTGGCTGGCAAACCTTTTGGCGCGTCACCGTGCCCAACATCAAATGGGGTCTGCTGTATGGTGTGATTCTTTGTAATGCCCGTGCGATGGGTGAATTCGGCGCGGTGTCAGTGGTGTCCGGGCACATTCGAGGTATGACCAACACCATACCGCTGCACGTAGAGATTCTTTACAACGAATACAATTTTGTTGCAGCTTTCAGCGTGGCCTCACTGCTGGCCTTATTAGCTTTGGTTACGTTGCTCGCCAAGTCGATCGTCGAATTTAAGGTCAAGAGCAATGGCGACAGACTTCCTCATGGAGAAACGGAATGAGCATCACTATTCAAAATTTGAATAAGCAGTTCGGCAATTTTACCGCGCTAAACAACATCAATCTCGAAGTAAATAGCGGCGAATTGCTTGCGCTACTGGGCCCTTCTGGATGTGGCAAAACATCATTGCTGCGCATTATCGGCGGACTGGATGTACAGAATTCCGGCAAAATATTTTTTCATGGCAAAGACGTTGAACAGCGCGATGCGCGTGAGCGCAATGTCGGTTTCGTGTTTCAGCATTACGCACTGTTTCGTCACATGACAGTGTTCGAAAATGTTGCATTCGGTCTCCGCGTAAAACCAAAAAAAGATCGCCACAACGAAACCGAGATCAAGCGCCGCGTACATGAGCTATTGCAACTGGTGCAACTCGATTGGCTGGCGGATCGCTATCCGGCACAGCTTTCCGGAGGCCAGCGACAGCGCATCGCTTTGGCACGCGCATTAGCAGTTGAACCACAAATTTTGCTGCTGGATGAACCATTCGGCGCGCTGGATACCAAGGTCCGCAAAGAACTACGCCGCTGGTTGCGTCGCTTGCATGACGAACTTCATGTAACCAGTGTGTTCGTCACTCACGATCAGGAAGAAGCGCTGGAAGTGGCAGACCGCATCGTGGTAATGAACAAAGGCAACATTGAACAAGTGGGTTCACCAGATGACGTATATGCCAACCCTGCCTCACCTTTCGTGTATCAATTCATCGGCAATGTAAATTTATTTCACAGCCGGACTCATGCCCTTTGGACGCAACAACAAGGCGATGCCGTAGCCTACGTACGTCCGCATGACATTGACATTAGTCTGATACCGCAGCAATCTTCCCTGCCGGTAGTGGTGAAGCAAGTGCGTGCCATCGGGTCGGTGGTACGACTGGAAGCAGCAATCGGGCAAGACGGTGAAGTGGTAGAGATCGAGCTAAGTCGCGAACGTTTCAACCTCACCCCGGTAGCCGTAGGTGACGAAGTGTTCATCCGGCCCCGCCAGATTAAGCTGTTCGAAGCATAACGGAGGAAGTCATGAACTTTCAACAATTGCGCATCATCCGTGAAACGGTCGCAAACAATTTCAATCTCACCGAGGCGGCTAACGCGCTATTCACCTCACAATCTGGCGTCTCCAAGCACATCAAGGATTTGGAGGATGAACTGGGGATTGAGTTATTCGTGCGCAAAGGCAAACGACTGCTGGGATTGACCGAACCTGGACGTGAACTTGTGGGAATAGTTAATCGTATTCTATTGGATGCGAACAACATAACTAATTTGGCTAACCAATATAGCGGACGTGATGTAGGCCGCCTTACCTTGGTTGCCACGCATACCCAAGCACGCTACGCCTTGCCTCGAGTGGTGACGGAATTCAAGAAAGCATTCCCCAAAGTGCATCTAAAATTGCACCAGGCCAGCCCTAATGAAATAGTTTCCATGCTGCTGGACGGCCAGGCAGACATTGGCGTGGCCACTGAAGCACTTTCCGATGTTACCGGACTCGATATATTTCCTTATTATTCCTGGCACCACGCGGTAATTGTACCTGCCGGTCATCCGTTAGAAAGTGTTCATCCGATCTCGTTGGAAGCGGTTGCGGATTATCCCATCGTCACCTACCACGATGGCCTAACTGGACGGGCCGGAATTGACCAGTCCTTCGCTGCGGCGGGGCTGGAGCCCGACATTGTCATGTCCGCGCTCGATGCGGACGTAATCAAGACGTATGTAGAACTAGGACTGGGCATTGGGATCATTGCCTCAATGGCATTCAATCCATCCAAGGATACCGAGCTCCGTTTGCTCGACAGCTCACACTTGTTTGGCAAGAACACCACTTATATCGCTTTGCGGCACGGACACTATCTGCGCAACTTTGCATACCGTTTCATCGAGCTGTGTTCTCCCGCTCTTGATGAAGCGGTGATTCGTGCTGGTGTGGCACCGCTTCAAGCTGAAGAAGTTAATGATTGATTATTTCTTGCCCAACTCATTAATCAGCGTTCAATTTTTCCAGCAACTCACGTATTTTTAGCGGATCATTAGCACGCAATATTCTTTGCGTCAGCGTAACAAGCTCTGGCAGGCTTGTGTTAAGTACACACTGTTTCACACTGAGCAGCTGCGCTGAATTCATGGAAAATTGACGCAAGCCGAGACCGAGCAGCAGGCGAGCGTAGTCGGCATTACCGGCCATTTCTCCACATACCGAAATCGGAATGCCAGCCTTATTGGCGTTACCAATGACATGCGCCAGCAAGTATAAAACAGCGGGATGGAGCGGATCATACAGGTGGGCCACCTCTTCATCCGTGCGGTCTATTGCCAGCGTATACTGGATCAAGTCGTTGGTACCGATGGAGAGGAAATCCAGTTTCTTGATAAATACGTCGAGCACCAGAGCGGCTGCAGGAATTTCTATCATGCCGCCAATTTGTATTTCACGATTATAAGGGATGCCCTCATCATCCAGGCCTTGCTTGGCATGAACGATGAATTGCAGCGTCTGGTTGATCTCCGACACACCGGAAAGCATGGGTATCAGTATTTTTACGTTGCCATAGTGCGAAGCGCGTAGCAAGGCACGTAATTGAGTACGAAACAATTGCGGCTCAACCAGGCACAGCCGGATAGCGCGCAACCCTAATGCGGGGTTGCTGGCAACACGTTGGGCACCATTAAGTTGTTTGTCCGCACCAAGATCAAAGGTACGAATGGTTACAGGCAGTCCTTTCATTCCTTCTGCCACAGTGCGGTAAGCTACAAATTGTTCTTCTTCATCCGGCAGGACATCACGATTAAGGAACAAAAATTCGCTGCGGAATAAGCCTATACCGGTGGCGCCATTTTCATAAACTTCCGCCAAGTCGTGTGGAAGCTCAATATTCGCGTGCAGCTCAATAGCGGTGCCGTCCAGTGTATTGGCAGGCGTGGATTTGAGGCACTTCAGTTTTTTCCGTTTTTCTTCCCATTGGTTCTGAAACAGTTTGTATTGGACAAGAACTTGTTCATCCGGGTTAACAATAACAACACCTTGCCCACCATCCACGATAAGCAGATCGTTCTCACGCATCAACTGGCGCGCACGATGCAAACCCACCACACAGGGCGTACTCAGACCACGCGCTATGATGGCGGTGTGCGAGGTGGCACCGCCCAAATCAGTAAGGATGGCGGAAAATTGGTGCGGCTTGAGTTGGATCAAATCAGCCGGACTAATATCGTGCGCTACCAAAATCATTTTCACGCCAGGCATGGTGGCAGGCGGGAGGTAGCCCGGCTGGCCGGTAAGCTTCTTAAGCACGCGCTCTACTACCTGCACTACGTCAGTTTTACGTTCACGCAGATAGACATCGTCAAACGCCTCGAATTGAGCTACCAGAGCATCCATCTGTATCTTGAGCGCCCATTCTGCATTGCATTGTTCACGCTCTATCATTTTGCGCGATGCCTGGTCGATATGCTCATCAGCCAAGATCATCAAATGCAGATCGAGAAAAGCATCGAACTCGGCAGCTGCATGCAGCGGACGATTGCTGCGCAATCCGGCTAGTTCTTGGCGCGTGCTTTCCATCGCAGCGTCGAAGCGCGCAACTTCTTCATGCACCAGATACTTGGGCATCACATAGTGCACGACTTCTAACACCGTGTGCGAAAGAAGATGAGCATGGCCGATGGCAATACCACTGGAGACTGGAATGCCATGCAGGGTAAAACTCATTCACCTTCTCCGAAATAATCATTAATCAGGGCAACGATTGCATCCATCGCCTCCCTCTCCTTTTCGCCGCTGGTTTCAATGTTAATGGTGCTCCCTTTGGCAGCGGCCAGCATCATTACACCCATAATACTTTTTGCATTCACGCGCCGACCTGCACGTGTCATCCAAACCTCACAGGGAAACTTTGAGGCAAGCTGAGTCAGCTTGGACGAGGCACGCGCATGTAGCCCCAGCTTGTTAATGATTAGTGCATCTTGGTTCAACATTACATCCCTCATCCGTATCCATTAAAACAATACATTCGCGCCCGCCTTCCAACGCCTTCTGAGCGACTTCGGCCAGCGGTTTGTGGCTATAACAAACTGCGCGCAACAGCATAGGCAGGTTTACTCCCGCCACACCTACTGCTCGACCAGGCTGAAACAGCCGCCGCCCGATGTTGCATGGCGTCGCGCCAATTAGGTCGGATAACACCAACACTCCTTCTCCAGTATCCAATTGCGCTATGAGTTCCCGTCCCTCCTCTTCTTTACGCTGAGGGTCGTCATCTGCCAGAACCGACAATACCTTCAAATTAAGCGACACATCGCCCATGACATGCCGTACGCAATCCACCAGGCTAGCACCGAGACCATTGTGGGTTATCAATAAAATTCCGACCACTTCAAATAACTCCTAAACGATAAACATAAAACAAGAGAAAATAATCAGCAAACTTGAATCACGCTTCCATTTCTTCTAGCTCTAACGCCGCCGCCAACAGTGCAATTCTAGCCACGACAGCGTAGGCATAGAAACGGTTCGGCGTGTCGTCCGGAGCACAATCCGGATTAGGCAAAATACAGCTGGTATCGAACGCCAGCGGAACAAAATGCATGCCCGGTGCATTGAGATTCTCATCCACAGCGCGCCCGGTATGTACGCGATAAAAACCGCCCACTACGAAATGATCGACCATATATACCACCGGCTCGGCAACTGCATCATTTATGCTCTCAAAGGTATATACGCCCTCCTGCACCAGCACATCGGAGACATGCATACCTTCTTTTACCACGGCCATTTTGTTGCGTTGTTTGCGGTTGAGGCTCCGCACTTCGCTGGCGTCCTTCACCGTCATGATACCCATACCATAAGTGCCAGCATCGGCCTTGACGATAACAAATGGAGCTTCCTTGACGCCATATTCAGCATACTTCACTCGCATCTTCTGCAGAATGCTGTCCACATGCATGGCCAAACACTCCTCACTGGAACTCTGCTTAAAATCAACCTGACCGCAGCTAGCAAAATAGGGGTTAATCAGCCATGGATCTATGTCGAGTAGCTTGGCAAACTCGGCCGCAACACGGTCATAAGCGCTGAAATGTTGCGATTTCCGCCGCGTGGTCCAACCCGCCGCTAGCGGAGGAAGCGTGGTCTGTTCCAAATCCTTCAATATGTCCGGCACGCCAGCGGAAAGATCATTATTGAGCAGCACCACGCAGGGGTCGAATTTGTCCAGTACCAAGCGATTCCCTTTACGCTGCAAAGGTTCCAGCGTGAGTGCGCTGCCATTGGGCAATGCCAGTTTGGTGGGCTGAGTAATTTCCGGCAACATGCTGCCAATACGCACATTCATACCTGCCCGTTTAAGAATCAGGGCGAGCTGGGCCACGTTTTGCAGGTAAAACGTGTTACGTGTGTGATTCTCAGGGATCAGTAAAACACCACGAGCTTCCGGGCAAATTTTTTCAATTGCGCTTTGTGCAGCTTGTACACACAACGGCAAAAAATCTGGATTAAGATTGTTAAAGCCGCCCGGGAACAAATTAGTATCCACTGGTGCCAGCTTGAAACCACTATTGCGCAAATCCACCGAGGTGTAAAACGGAATGGTGCGCTCTGCCCATTGCGAGCGAAACCAATGCTCGATAGTGGGCTGTGCGTCGAGCATCCGCCGCTCAAGATCAAGCAGTGGACCATTTAAGGCGGTAGTAAGATGTGGAATCATAGTGTCTTTATATATGGACTATTAAGAAGAAATGCAAAGCGGGCATTGTAGCCCAGCCGCCCTGACCGGTGTGAGCCGCACACATGGTAGAATGTGCGCCTTAATTTTTTGAGTACGCCATGTTATCTACCGCTAATATCACTATGCAATTCGGCGCCAAGCCGCTGTTCGAAAACGTTTCTGTAAAATTCGGCGATGGCAATCGCTATGGCCTGATTGGTGCAAATGGCTGCGGCAAATCCACCTTCATGAAAATTTTGGGCGGAGATTTGGCGCAAACTTCCGGTAATGTAATGCTGGACAAGGGTGAACGCCTCGGCAAGCTGCGTCAGGACCAATTCGCCTTTGAGGACAATACCGTATCAGAAGTAGTGATGATGGGGCACGCCGAAATGTGGGAAGTCATGGTGGAGCGCGATGCAATCTATGCCAACCCGGATGCCAGCGAAGAAGATTACATGCACGCCGCCAACCTTGAGGCAAAATTTGCCGAATTCGATGGCTACACGGCCGAAGCACGCGCGGGCGAATTACTGAACGGTGTGGGAATCCCCCAGGAGCTGCACAATGGGCCGATGCGTGCGATAGCACCGGGTTTTAAATTACGTGTGCTGTTAGCTCAAGCACTGTTTGCCGATCCTGAAATTTTGTTGCTGGACGAACCGACCAACAACCTCGACATCAACACCATACGGTGGCTGGAAGACTTACTGAACGCCCGTAAAAGCACCATGGTGATCATTTCGCATGATCGCCACTTCCTGAACAGCGTGTGTACCCATATGTCCGATCTGGACTACGGCAAAATCACCACTTTCCCCGGCAATTATGACAATTACATGCTTGCCTCCTTGACCGTACGCACGCAGCTCGCCACCGACAACGCCCGCGCCAAGGAAAAGGTCGCGGAACTAAAAGCTTTCGTGGCACGCTTCTCGGCTAATGCATCAAAATCAACCCAGGCACAATCCAGAGCGAAACAGATTGACAAAATAAAAATCGAAGACATTAAGCCATCTACCCGCCAGTACCCCTTCATCCGCTTTGACTATGATGAGCGGGAGAAACTACATCGCATTGCGGTGGAAGTGCAAAAGATGAGCAAAGGTTTTGATCGCCCGCTATTTTCTAATTTTAATTTCCGTGTTGAAGCCGGTGAGCGCGTCGCCATCATCGGCCCCAACGGTATTGGAAAAACTACATTACTACGCTGCCTGGCGGGCGGCCTTGAAGTGGATAACGGCACCATTAAATGGACAGACAAGGCCAACGTCGGGTACTTCGCACAAGATCACGCACATGACTTCGCCAAAGATGAGGTACTTACCGATTGGATGACCTATTGGAGACGCGAGGGAGATGACGACCAAAAGGTACGCAGCGTTCTCGGACGTTTGCTGTTCTCCGGTGACGATGTCAAAAAAAGTGTAAAGGTGCTGTCCGGTGGCGAAAAAGGACGCATGATGTTCGGCAAACTCATGCTGCAAAGACCCAACGTATTGTTAATGGATGAGCCAACCAACCACCTTGACATGGAATCCATCGAGTCGCTCAACACCGCGCTGACTGAGTACAAAGGCACACTAATATTTGTAAGTCATGACCGCGAATTTGTAACTTCACTCGCTACACGCATTCTCGAAATCACCCCACAAGGTGTATCCGACTATCATGGTACGTATGAGGAATATCTGCGTGATCAGGGCGTGGCAACTTGAATCTGCTCCTAGCCTTACAGTGACATGTCCTGCCAGAATGAAAAATTCGCGTTGTTTCGGCTAGATACATGCATAGATCGATAGCACCTCTACTTTAAGTGGTCAGACGGCGATATTTATGATGTGGAAATTGTGGACTATCACTAAAGGAAAATACGATGACTCAAAAATTACTCGACCCTATTCCCCCCGGCGAGATTTTGCTGGAAGAATTCATGAAGCCCATGGGCGTCAGCATCAATGCCTTATCAAGGGATGTAAGTGTGCCGCCCAATCGAATCAGTGAAATTGTGAACGGCAAGCGCTCGATCACTGCCGATACTGCATTGCGCCTTGGCAAGTATTTCGGCGTATCCCCGGAAATCTGGCTCGATCTGCAAAGCGATTACGACATCCGCATGGCACAGCGCACCGTCTGGCCGCAGATTGAGCCGCTTGTCCGCGCCCATACAGCAAAAGTGTTGGCGCCGGCGCCAATCAGTCAGTAACTTACTACCCCACCCTCTTGACTTGACGACGCATATACGCATCGTTGATGATCGGTACCTGTGCCTGAGCCGGCTGTTGAAACGCTGGTTTCAACTGGGCTTCTAGGTGTCTTATGCGCACAGCGATGTGTTTTCGTATTTCCGACAGGTTTCCTTCATACTCCCCAGCACACAACCTTATGGAATCTGTAGGCCAGTCTAGGGTACTCATAATAGGATCAGTTTGCATCGACGGTTTCGTTTGCAGTGTTCCAGGGCGGAGAGTACAGTGCCATGCGATCAGCTCTGGCTGCAACTGAGCACCAGTTAGCCAGGTTAACTCACCCCAAGCCCCGCCGTTTCGAGAAATCACATAGTCTGCCTTTGAAGCCAGATGGTCGGTAATATTCCGCAACTTTCGGAATTCTTGGGTGAACTCGCGTAGCGGTGGAATACCACCCTTTGTGTTGCCAAACTTAATGCCGGGCATCTGTGTATACATCATGCTAAAACGATCAACAGCATCGACGAACCCCCAAGCATCAATAAAGACGTGAGCGAAAACATCTGGGGTATCATTTGACGCAGGCGGATTCAGCGCCAAATGGGTCAGTGCATCTCTAAGTCGACTGTACGTAACATCCAATATCTCTACGGCATGTCGGATTCCGTCCAAGAAGAATGCTTTCTTCCGCTCGAAATTGACGGGAATCCGCCTCAGTACCGAGTCACGCCCAAGTAGCAGATACTCCGACCCTCGGATCGGCAAGAGTTGTTCTTCGTCTGGCTGATCTGGTGCGATCATGGCTTCCTCTGGCATCGATGTATCATGTCGACGATGCATGCCAGACTTCTCCTTCATCACATAGTTCGCGGCATAACCTAATGCATCAAGAACTTCAGTTATGGCAGCGTGAGACATAAGGGATGGATCCACCAACTCATGCACGTAGCGCCATTTTACAAATGGTGCGTCTCCCACGTGCGCTAGCGCCTCCACGAACAACTCAATTCGTCTGTCCGAGGCATCTAGCAACGGTACCTCCGTTTTGTTGCGAAACATCCCAGCAATAAGAGCCTGATGCTCTAGAGGTATTTTTTCCCATAGGTGCCCGAGGCGATGTCCAGACTTGTGCTTTGAAGAAGGCTCTTCGCTCTCGGCTCTCTCCAACATCAAGAAAAACTTGAAAAACAGCTCTATAGCAAAGCTGGAACACACAATTGCAGGAAAAGAAAGCTCGGGACGATCTGTCTTTTTGCCATGGCTGCTAATTAGTAAACCAGAATGTGCGTATGCGGTTGCTATTGCATAAAGCGCCGCGTAGTCCACTTGTGATTCGCCGGGAATTAGTAAGAGTGAGGGAATTGCGGGGTAAGTTGTCATCATAAAAGCATAGCATCAACGCCCAACTAATGCCTGTCAACTAGCGACTGCGCGTTTTTTCTCACCAACACCTTGGGAGAAGCGTACGAAATAACCGGCCTGCCGCTGTTTACCAATGACTGGCAGAAGAAGCTAGCAGCGCCAACCAAGTAAAGGAGGAAATACCAGTGATGGTAGTGCTGGGCAATCTGCCGTACTCCTACGAATCAGAGAATAACGGCGCCTGGTTTGCTGGACTGCTGCGCGGCATATCTACGTAATCAGGAGGTGGCAACATGAATCCACTCGTAGCTTTACATTGACATACCCTGCCAGAATGAAAAAATTCGCGTTATTTCGGCTAGAGACACGCCCTACAACATCCCCATGGCACAGCGCACCGTTTGATTGCAGATTGAGCTGCTTGTCCGCGCCCATACAGCAAAAGTGTTGGCGCAGGCGCCAATCAGCTAGTAATCAAATGGCAGACAGACGCTCAACCGTGTCCGGGTAGCGCTCAACCATACGGATCAAAATTGCAGCTTGGGCATTCGGACTGGCTCGGCCTTATTCTCAGTTTTCCAGTGTGCGTTCGTTAGTACGCAGGTATCTGGCGAATACGGTTTGCGACAGGTGCAACTTCTCCCGCAGACTGAGCAACTCTTCCGGGGTGATGGTGAGCGCAGGTTTCTTTTCAACTACATGCTGGCGCAAGGTGATCTTGCCTCGCGGTGCCATTGGGCTATCTGGGCGGCTGATGTATGTCCAGCCATTCCGGCTAGTCAGATCGCGAAACGTTACGAGGTCTCATAGACAATCATTTACAATGGTGCCCCTTAGTGCCACGTCAGTCACTGAACCTCAGCCGGATACGAGCGGGGGGAAATCACACAGGCAAGATGCTCCATGAATGCAGTAGAAATCGAGGAAGCCATTTCGGAACTGGCCCTTCAGCCTTTCAATGCGACAGAGTTTCCGTTTGAGTTTCTGGCCGCTTTCGGCAATAAGGACACAGCCCTCAAACGCCTGCGTACTGGCAACAACAATGCTTCGGATGTGCCTGGTGGCGTGCTCCAGCGCAACAATATCCATATCGCCGTGTGCGAAGGCGGCACCGTGGGTGCTTCCCTCAAGGCCTTACGCGCCAGCCCCGCCACTACAAAAGCCCGTGCCAAATTCATCCTCGCCACCGACGGGCAGACCCTGGAGGCTGAAGAGTTGACTGGTGGCGAAACCATCGCCTGCGCCTACCCCGACTTCCCCAACCATTTCGGCTTCTTCCTGCCGCTGGCCGGTATCTCCACCGTCAAGGAGATCAAGGACAACCCCGTCGATGTGCGTGCCACGGGCCGCCTGAACAAATTGTATGTCGAACTGCTGCGCGAAAACCCAGACTGGGCCACAGACGAGCGCCGCGCCGACATGAACCATTTCATGGCCCGGCTCGTGTTCTGCTTCTTTGCAGAAGACACCGACATTTTCAACGGCGATGGCTTGTTCACCCACACCATCGAGCAAATGAGCGAGCGCGATGGCAGCAACACTCACGAGGTGCTGCAAGCTATCTTCCGCGCCATGAACATCAAGGTCGCCGAGCGCGACTATGCCCAGCCCCATTTGCCGAACTGGGCCAATGGCTTCCCCTATGTGAACGGCGGCCTGTTTTCCGGCGCGACCGACGTGCCGCGCTTCACCCGCATGGCGCGCACCTACCTGATCCATGCCGGGAATTTGAATTGGCAACAGATCAACCCGGATATTTTCGGCAGCATGATCCAGGCCGTGGCCGACGACGAAGAGCGTGGCGCATTGGGCATGCACTACACCAGCGTGCCCAACATCCTGAAGGTGTTGAACCCCTTGTTCCTGGACGAGCTGCGCGCACAGTTGGCTGAGGCGGGCGATAACAAAATCAAGCTACTGAACCTGCGCAAGCGCATGACGCGCATCCGCGTGTTCGACCCGGCCTGTGGTTCGGGCAACTTCCTCGTCATCGCCTACAAGCAGATGCGCGAAATCGAGGCGGAAATCAACCGCCGCCGGGAAGAGCCGCATTTGGGCAGCGAGATTCCATTGACCAATTTCCGGGGCATTGAGCTGCGCGACTTTCCGGCGGAGATTGCACGCTTGGCGCTCATCATTGCCGAGTTCCAGTGCGACGTGCTGTATCGCGGACAAAAGGACGCGCTGGCGGAGTTTTTGCCGCTGGATGCGCAGAACTGGATTGTTTGCGGTAATGCACTGCGGCTGGATTGGTTGGGTATTTGCCGACCTACGGGGACAAGTGTGAAGGTGGTCGCGGATGATTTGTTCGGCACACCGCTCGATCAGGCTGAGATTGATTTTGCGAATGAAGGGGGTGAGACGTATATCTGTGGCAATCCACCGTATTTGGGTTCCACTTGGCAGAAGGACGAACAGAAGGCGGATTTGCAAGCCATATTCGCCAACCTCACCAAGAACTGGAAGTCACTGGACTATGTGGCGGGCTGGTTCATGAAGGCCGCCGATTACGGCACCAAGACCAATGTCGCTGCCGCGTTCGTGTCCACCAACTCCATCTGCCAAGGACAGCAAGTGCCCATTCTTTGGCCGCTGGTTTTCAGCACCGGCAACAAAATTGCGTTTGCGCACACCTCGTTCAAATGGGCTAATTTGGCCAGTCATAATGCGGGTGTGACGGTGGCAATCGTGGGCATCAGCAACCAAATAGGCAAGCTGCGCAAGATTTTCTCAATGAGTGATGACGGTATCTCACTCGTCAAAGAAGTCGAACACATCAATGCCTATTTGGTGCCAAGTATCAATGTTATCGTGGAAAAGGCACCTCGCCCTTTGGGTGAGTTGACAGAAATGTTACGTGGCAACATGCCATATGATGGTGGCCATTTGCTACTCGCCGGTGATGAAGTCGATGCACTTAGCCTAACACCAGAGCAACATGCCCGTTTTATTCGCCGTATCTACGGCTCGGCAGAGTTTATTCGTGGTCAGGAACGCTATTGCCTATGGATTGAGGATACCCATCTTGAAGAAGCGATGCGCATTGCACCAATTCGCCAACGTATTGACGGCGTGCGAACAATGAGGCTAGCGAGCCGAGACAGCGGAGCCAATGAAATGGCTGCGCGGGCACACCAGATGAGGGAGATGAATATTGGGCAGAGGCAGACGATTGTTATGCCTTGTGTTTCATCAGAGTCACGCGATTATTTACCTGCGGGAGTCGTTGACGAAAACTCAACTGTTACAAATCTCGCTTTCGCCCTCTACGATGCGCCCCTCTGGAATATGGCGTTGATCGCCTCCCGCCTGCATCTGGTCTGGATTGGCACGGTCTGCGGCAAGCTGGAAACGCGTTATCGCTACTCCAACACCCTCGGCTGGAACACCTTTCCCGTGCCGCTGCTCACCGAACAAAACAAGGCTGACCTGACCGTCTGCGCCGAGAACATCCTGCTGGCCCGCGAAGTGCACTTCCCCGCCACCATCGCCGACCTGTACGACCCGGACAATATGCCGGGCAACCTGCGCCACGCCCACGAGCGCAACGATGAAGTGCTGGAGCGCATCTACATCGGCCGCCGTTTCAAAAACGACACCGAGCGGCTGGAAAAACTGTTTGAGCTTTATACCAAGATGACGGCAAAGGTATCGATATGACGAATTCTAACCCGCCTGAGAACCTTCATGCTGCCCACGGAGATGCAGGACTAAAACAGAGCCGTGAACTTGCAGACAAGATAGATCACTGGCTAGAGCTGTTTAATGTGGAACTATCGCAACAGGAGCTGCCTCTCTCTCAGCGTCCATTTCGGGCGCTCATGATGCTGTTTCGTGAAGGTGCTATCGAGGTTAAGGCGGGTGAAGAGCGCGTCGATCAACCAACAAACCTCGCAAAAAACTGGGAAGAGCCCTGGTTTCGGGTTCTGTTTGACGCCGTAGAATATTGGTATTTTGATAAATACGGCTCACCCGCCATGAAAGCTAAAGGGACGTCCCCTCTTATTGGTGCGGTGATGATTCGAGACATGCCATTCATCATCGCTGCTCCTGCTAATAGGACGAGAGTTGAAGAGGAAGGCGAACTTGCCTGGATGTATTTCGAGGAAGGGCTTGGGGAAGGCGAAGAAGCAACTTCTTGGATCGTTGGTGGTCCGGATCTTTCAAAACTCAATGATAAGGCTCGTGCGTTAGTTGCTGCCGAGGCAAGGCAGACAGTCGAAGTTTTGCGTTACCTTGAGTTCAGGCGTGTGACTTTTCGCTACGATGGCGATCATGAGGTACAAAAGCTGATTCAATCGACGCTGACCTATTTGAAGCAAGCAGCAGAGCGCTTGGTTTCCTTTCAGACTCCTGAGATAGGCCCTGCTTGGTTTGATTTACAAATGGCCAACGAGGCAGCCCTTAAGGCAGTAATTCGCAAAGAAACCAGATCGCAAAAGAAAATTCATCCGCTTGATGAATTGCTGAAACTAGCGGGCAAGCACGGCGTGACTTTCGATGCGACCAAACTTTCCACATGGCCTTCTTTCAAGGACATTAGTGATTGGAGGTACGGACTAGGAAGTCCACCTGGAATCACGGAATTGTACTTTGCTTATCGGCTGACACTTGAGTTGGTCCAAGCCGTTATGAATCAGATTACTCCGTCGATACAGCCCGGGTTTGGCATCTTGCTCAGGTATCAACCCTGGAGAACGAAGAATGCGGCTGGAAAATTTCGAGCATGATAATGCTACCTAGACTTGAATTATTCACACACGAGCGCAACGACGAAGTGCTGGAGCGCATCTACATCGGCCGCCGTTTCAAGAACGACACCGAGCGGCTGGAAAAATTGTTTGAGCTTTATACTAAGATGATGGCTGGTTCAGGCAAGCAGGGCAAAGGCCGTAAGTAGGGGCGTTGCAAGCAGGGTGGCCACGGCTGGTCAAAATAATAGCGTTGTGATACAGTGAATACACGCATTCAACTGGAGACTCTTAATATGGCAACTTCAATTCGCCTTGCTCCTGAAATCGAGCAAAGGCTTGATTACCTCGCCTCCCATACCGGGCGCACCAAGGCGTACTATCTGCGCGAAATCATCGAGCATGGCATCGAGGAAATGGAGGACTATTACCTTGCCGCCGACGTGCTGGAGCGTGTCCGCAAGGGACAAGAACAGGTGCATTCCGCTGCTGACGTGAGAAAAGACCTTGGCCTGGACAATTGATTACGCGGAGACGGCCAAAGCGCAGCTACGCAAGCTGGACAAGCAGACGGCGCGGCGCATCGTTGATTTTATGGATGAGCGGGTCGCCGGACGGGAAAATCCGCGCGACTCAGGCAAAGCGCTGACCGGCTCGCTGGGTGGTTTCTGGCGTTATCGCGTGCGCGACTGCCGGGTGATTTGCGACATTCAGGACGGTGTATTGCGCGTGCTCGTGGTGCAGGTTGGCAACCGGCGCGAAATTTACCGATAGGGGGATTTATGGAGGCACAGCAGCGTTTGGTCCTGATGACCGGTGTCGAAAAGAACGCAGCAAAGACCGCGTTCCATGGCTTGGCATTGGCGGGACGTTTTGCTGATTTCCCCCTGCGCGAAGATATCCCGACTTCTGTCGATATTCCGCGTTTGGAGCTACGTCTTAAGGTTGAGGACAAAAATGAGCATGAATGAAGCGCCTCCCACCATGAACTCGCCACCTTTCCCAACATGAAGGGGTTTTCGCCGCGCAATCTCAAGGTTTGGCCGCCCCTCAAACTTACCGCAA
Organism: Candidatus Nitrotoga arctica; assembly: GCF_918378365.1. Taxonomy (NCBI): domain Bacteria; kingdom Pseudomonadati; phylum Pseudomonadota; class Betaproteobacteria; order Nitrosomonadales; family Gallionellaceae; genus Candidatus Nitrotoga; species Candidatus Nitrotoga arctica. Next base: position 2,114,922 of record NZ_OU912926.1, read on the forward strand.
GCGGTTCGTTTTGTCCGCTTCACGGGCAGTTTATTTTGCTGGATTCCCGCCTGCCCCCCGCTTTCGCGAGGGTGACAAGGAATGGCCGGGCTAATGGATTATCCGGATTTAACTCATTGGTCTAGCCACAATGCTGTTCACTTAACCGTTCATAGTGAGCTTGTCGAACCACCAGCTTCGCAACTGGAGCCCTTCGACAAGCTCAGGGCGAACGGAATTTTTCTAAAGTGAACAATATTGGGTCTAGCCGGATGGGAAATTTGTGCAGCAAGCTGCAGCACAATTGCCCCAGCATCGAGCAGATCGAGCGCGAACTGGCAGGCAACGACATAACCACGGAGGACGATACACAGTGACCAACCCGACCAGTCCCACCAACGCCTACACCGTGCCGTCGGTGTCCATCACCACGGCGCGCACCGGCGCTTCCAGCAAAGCCAACATGCTGGGCATGCGCGCCATGCAGGAGCGCGCCTATGCCAAGCGCGGCGAACAGTATTTGCTGATCAAATCGCCACCGGCATCGGGGAAATCCCGCGCGCTGATGTTCATCGCGCTGGACAAGCTCAACAATCAGGGCTTGCGGCATGCCATCATCGTGGTGCCGGAGCGGTCGATTGGCAGCAGCTTCGCCGACGAACCACTAAGCCAGTTCGGCTTCTATTGGGATTGGCAGGTAGCGCCGCAGTGGAACCTGTGCAATGCCCCCGGCGTGGATGAGCCACGCGTGGCCAAGTCCAAGGTGGACGCGGTGCGCAAATTTTTGGAAAGTACCGATAAGATTTTGGTCTGCACTCACGCCACTTTCCGCTTTGCGGTAGAAGAACTGGGCATTGAGGCATTCGACAACCGCCTGATCGCCATCGACGAGTTCCATCACGTCTCCAGCAACCCGGACAACAAGCTGGGCAGTCAGTTGGGCGCGTTCATCACCCGCGACAAGGTGCATCTGGTAGCGATGACTGGGTCTTACTTCCGTGGCGACAGCGAGGCGGTATTGGGGCCGGCGGATGAGGCCCGGTTCGAGACGGTCACTTATACCTACTACGAGCAGCTCAACGGCTACCAATGGCTCAATCGCTGGACATCGGCTACTTCTTCTACACAGGCCCATACGTTGATGCCGTCACAAAGGTGTTGGACCCGGCATTGAAAACCATTGTCCACATTCCCAATGTGAATGCCCGCGAAAGCCTCAAAGATAAGGAGCGCGAGGTAAATGAAATCCTGCACGGCTTGGGCGAATGGAAAGGCCTTGATCCGGCCACCGGATTCCATCTGGTGCAAGCCCGTGATGGGCGTACCCTGAAAGTGGCGGATTTGGTGGATGACAGCGATCCGGCGAGACGCTCTCGTGTGCTCACTGCGCTGAAAGATCCCGCGCAGAAGAACAATCGCGACCACGTGGACATCATCATCGCGCTGGGGATGGCGAAGGAAGGCTTTGATTGGATTTGGTGCGAACACGCGCTGACCATAGGCTACCGCAGCAGCTTGACCGAAATCGTGCAGATTATTGGCCGCGCCACTCGTGATGCCGAGGGCAAGGAGCGATCGCGCTTCACCAATTTGATTGCCGAACCCGCAGCCGAACAGGCCGCCGTGGCCGAGGCGGTGAACGACATGCTCAAGGCCATTTCCGCCAGCCTGCTGATGGAGCAAGTGCTGGCGCCGCGCTATGAGTTCACGCCAAAAAACATTGGCCCAAAGGAAGGCTTCGATTATGGCGCGGAAGGCTACAAGGACGGCGGCCATAACATTGGCGTGAACACAGACACCGGCCAGATTCACGTCGAGATCAATGGGCTGGTAACGCCACAAAGCCCGGAAGCTACACGCATCTGCAAGGAGGACTTGAATGAAGTCGTCACCAGCTTTTTGCAGGACAAGACCGCGCTGGAGCGCGGCCTGTTCGACAAGGAAAACACACTGCCCGAAGAGTTGACCCAGTTACGCATGGGCAAGATCGTGCGCGAGCGTTACCCGGATTTGAGCGATACTGACCAAGAGGCCATCCGTCAGCACGCTATTGCTGCGATGAACATCACCCAACAGGCCAAATTGGCCTTGGCCCAGGCCGATGCAAATGGAGGTGCAGGCGACGGTACGGTACAAGGCAATACGGCTTTGCTGGATGGGGTGCGCAAATTCGTCAATGTGCGCGACCTGGACATTGACCTGATCGACCGCATCAATCCCTTTGATGCCGCCTATGCTGTGCTGGCGAAAGCGATGGATGAGAAATCGCTGCGTCAGGTACAGGCCAGCATTGCCGCCAAGAAGGTGAGCATCCCCGAAGACGATGCCCGCGAGCTGGCAAAACGTGCCTTGCAGTTCAAGAACGAGCGTGGCCGTCTGCCGGATATCAATTCCGCCGATGCGTGGGAAAAACGCATGGCTGAAGGCGTGACTGCGCTAGCGCGCTACCGCGCACAAGCGAAGGCGGCACAGGCGCAAGGAAAGTCCGGCAATGGCTGAAATGGACGATGACGAACTGCTGGATGCGTTGGGTGTACAAGTCGCCCCGCTCAAGGCCTCCAGCCGAACCCCGCGCGAAGAACGCATCATCGCTGGCTTCGAGGACATCCTGCGCTTCCATCAGGCCAATGGGCGCGCTCCGCTGCATGGCGAGGACCGTGACATCTTTGAGCGCCTGTATGCCGTACGCCTGGATCAGCTACGCAAGTTGCCAGAAGTGCAAACCCTGCTAGCTGAACTGGATGGCCCCGGCCTGTTGTCTGGTGGGGCAGCGGCCCTGGCAGATGTGGATGACCTAGACGAAGATGCCTTGCTGGCCGAGTTGGGTATAGGGGATAAATCCGCCAACCAGGATGACATCACCGTGCTGCGCCATGTGCGTTCCAGCGTTGAAAAGCGTGCAGCGGAAGAAATTGCCGACCGCACGCCATGTGCGGATTTTGACAAGTTCCAACCGCTGTTTGAGCAGGTGGAGCGGGAGCTAAAGGCTGGCGTTCGCCAGTCCCGCCAGTTTGGGCGTGATTCCAACTTTAAGGTGGGCAATTTTTTTGTCTTGGGCGGTTTATTGGTTTATGTGGCCGAGCAGGGTGACATTTTTCGCACGGGCAACAATGAACCCGATGCGCGCCTGCGCGTGCTCTACTCCAACGGCACCGAAAGCAATCTGTTAATGCGCTCTCTACAACGTGCGCTCTACAAAGACGAAAACGCCCGCATGTTGACCGGTACGGACATGGGGCCGCTGTTTGGCAATACGCCAGAACCAGACGACATTGAAACCGGAACCATCTATGTGCTGCACAGCTTGTCCAGCCATCCATTCGTCGCCGAGCACCGCGAGCTGATCCACAAGATCGGCGTGACTGGCGGAAAAATAGAGACTCGCATTGCTGGTGCAGAAAAGGATGCCACCTATCTGTTGGCCGACGTGGAGGTGGTCGCCACCTACAAACTCCACAACCTGAACCGCATTAGGCTGGAAAATGTCTTCCACCGCTTGTTCGGCACAGCACAGCTCGACTTGACCATCGAAGACCGCTTCGGAAATCCGGTGAAGCCAAGGGAATGGTTCCTAGTGCCGCTCCATGTGATTGACGAAGCGGTTCAGCGCATTCGGGATGGGTCAATCACCGAAGTGGCCTATGACCCGAAAACGGCTCGGTTGGTAGGTTGAGTATGTGCAGAATTCTGTGAACTTGCTCTGACAGCTTCGCTGTTCTAATGCTGGCACGATGCATTGATCGTCACTGCCAGTTTAAGATCGCCATTCCGCATTTCAGAGCACTTAATATTGATGGTAAAGTTGGGCGACTCATGCACTCGCTTGTCCCATATTGTCAGAAATAGCACACTCTTCGTTATCACAACCGACGCGCCCTGCAGCAGGTTGCTCTTGATATTGATTACTATTGGGATCGATCGCAGCCTCACTCACCAGTTGGCCGATCGTTGCTCCAACGCGCAAATCATCCATACGACCGAAGTGATTAAGTCGGATGCGGCCTTGCCGGTCCAGAAGAATCAGCGTGGGTGTGCCCCTCATATTAAATGCTTCCATCGTGTGGGGAATGTTGCCTGTTGTTGATGGTCGATCCACAGCAACGGGGAAACGAATATGGTATTCATAAAGGAACGCCTCTAAAGCCACGGGTGTCATTGCACTGTGATGCTCAAAGACACTGTGAATACCGATCACGGCAACATCTGCTGCCGGAAAGGTTTCATGGATAGCCGCAGCCTGTGGCAGACCATGTGACACACAACCAGGGCATAACATCTGGAATGCGTGCAATACGACCACGCGTCCGCGTAAATCTGCAAGCGTAATAGAACGTAGTGTATTGAGCCATTGAGATACTTGTAGTTCCGGAGCTACTGGGTGGATGTTAGTCATACGATTATTCCTGAGCTAGGTTAAGTATTGCTGAGTGAGGCTAAGCCACCCCAGCAAAGCTGCCATCTAAGTACGCGTAATTGACGTTAGTGAAATCAATCGCCCTTTAAAAAGTCAGATTGACATAGTCAGGAAAAATATTCAATACGACGTGAATCATGATTTAGACGATCTGTTCGTCATTGAACCCCACCGTGCTCAATTCGACGATATCGACATCGGCCATTTGCGCACGGTCAGGTGAAGAGGAGTGTCATTTTTAATGACTCTAAATCCTTAAGTGTTTAGGTGGCTTAGATACACCCTGCTACGGTTGCGGCAGGATATCCAGCACAGATTCAGATGGCCGACACAAACGTGTTCCTAATGGTGTTACGACGATCGGGCGGTTGATCAGAATCGGGTTTGCGATCATGAAATCGATCAGTTCGTCATCGCTCCATTTCGGATTATCCAGATCCAGCTCTTCAAATAGCGTGTCTTTACGGCGTAGCACATCACGTACAGGCTTGCCAATGGCTGCGATCAATGTCACCAGTTCGGCGCGGCTAGGCGGCGTTTTCAGATACTCGATAACACGCGGTTCAATACCCCTATCGCGGATCAACGCCAGAGTATTGCGCGAAGTGCCGCAGCCAGGGTTGTGATAAATAGTTATGTCAATCATAAAGGCTACTTTTCTCAAAAAGTTCAAACCCGATCATACCAAGACTTGGAATTGTTGACTAACTACCAAAGCATTGCGGGCATCTGGATCAGCGCGCCTACCACTGTGGCAAGGGCCACACAAGAATTGAAACTAAAAGACTGATGGCTGCAGACATTGCCAGCTGAAATAAATTGGAAGCCCGATAAGCGCCAAAGGAAGGCAGTGTTGTGCAAAGAATTAAGAAAAATTTAATACTGCTTAAGGTGGGTTATGCGTCACAAGGAAAATCTTTTCCTGCAATTGGGTTATACCCTTGTCGCGAAATCGTGGTTCCTTGTCGAGAATGTCCGCGCTATACAGCAGGCGCACCTCGCCTGCTTTTTCATAAAGCGCCCTTACCTCAGGCTCTGTTACGCTAAAAGGCGGCCCTTGCATTTCATGCTGTGGGTAGTCGAAGGTGACCAACAAGGTTTTTACGCCGGAAGCCAGAATGGTCTGCATGTGGGCTGCGTAGGCACTGCGCATTGGTTGGGGTAGCGCGATGAGCGAGGCGCGATCGAAAACTGCACTCACCCCGGCTACATCCTCTGATGTCATCTGGAAGAAATCGCCGCAGTAAAGCCGGAGTCCTTCTGTCTGGTAGATGTTAAAGGTGTCGTGTTTTGTGACTGACGCATGCAGGCCGCTCTCAGCAAAGAATGCCTCGACCGCCAATGGACTGATTTCCACGCCAACCACTTCATGGCCTTGCCCGTGCAGCCAAAGCATGTCGCGGCTCTTGCCGCAAAGTGGGACGAACACACGACTGCCAGAAGCAAGGTTCAGTGCAGACCAGAATCGCTGCAAGTGCGGGTTAATTTCTTTCTGATGGAAACCTGTTTCACTTCTGGCCCAACGTTCGCGCCAATAATCTGTATCTATATTCATCACCCTGCCACGAAAGTGTAGTTGGAATAGCTATGCTCGCCGCCACAGAAGATCAAGTTCTGTGGCATGCAATGATCATGCCCAAACTTTTGACGAGGCTTATCAATCGAACAGGGGTGCATGAGAAACTGGATAATGCAATTCACGGTTCAATCTCCAGAGTGGTTACTTTCTTTTCCGTTATCTTCCGACTTGTGGGTCAGAAACAGCGAAGCACCGATCAGGGCAATGGCGCCGCCGAGATAAAGCAGGTCGAGCGGGGTCGATATCTTCATGTTCAGTGCTTCTTCGAACAGGGTGACGATCAAGATCATCAGGATTACCTTTGCCAGCCGCGCTTTGAGGTCGTCCAGACTCGCGATAACCAGAATCTTGCTGGAGGCCTTGCTGCCATGTGCTTCATCAATGTCACTGACAAACAATTCATACATGCCCAGCGAGAAAATCAGCATAAAGGTGGCAAGCAAGTAGCCGTCCACCACTTCCACCACATGGCTGATGGTCTGGTCATGCAGAAGCTTGCGCGCCTCTTCGGTCAAAGCGGAATCGGCGTAAGGTAGTATGTGGCCGACAAGGTACACCACGTCCACTGTGGCCATATAGAAAATCGCAATGGCAGCGGCCATGCTCGCCACAACAGCTACCACTACCACGAAGCGTCCGTTCCACAACGTAGCTTCGAACCATTTTTCGATAGCTTTTAACATATTGGTATTTTATTTCCTGATAACTGAATGCGAAAAAACAAGTTCATGAAGTACTGTGAGTCCACCCAAAAATATTTGAATATTAATTATTATCGAACACAGGATAAGCAGAATTTTTCTGGTGCACCTATAGGATAGTCATAGTAAATAAAAAAGGCTTACAGAGTTTAAGCTGCAAGCCTTTGATTTATCTGGTCGGGGCGAGAGGATTCGAACCTCCGACCACTTGGCCCCCAGCCAAGTACGCTACCAGGCTGCGCTACGCCCCGAAGGTACGAATTATAACAGAGCAAAAAAAATCCACGGATAAAAATTTGGGCTAAGTACGCTTGAAGATGGAGGCGGGGGTCGGAATCGAACCGGCGTACACGGCTTTGCAGGCCGCTGCATGACCACTCTGCCACCCCGCCATGTTGCGCATGCTTTAAGAAAATAAGGGAAAGCCAGATACTTTCCCAAGAAGGTGGAGCGGGAAACGAGACTCGAACTCGCGACCTCAACCTTGGCAAGGTTGCGCTCTACCAGCTGAGCTATTCCCGCAAAAATCGAAGTCCGCATTATAGTGATATTGCTATCAGTGTCAAGAAAACGGCATAAGTTCTTATCGCGCAAAGAAACTCTCCAAGCTTGTGGTATATGATTTATCCGGTATAACTCAACCACAGGAACTGTACAGGTCTGACTCTGTAACTCAGGAAAGAGGAGGAATCAACAGCGTACCGTTTATTTGCTGTAATACCGGACAAATCAATTTATTGCTGACAAAAATGGGCTCAATCAATTCGCCAATTACCCGACTTGATTGAGAAAAATTACGATGTTTTTGCTAACGTGGCGGGCATCTCTGTATAATGCACGATGTGAAATGAGTCGGTTAGTAATCCTCATTCCAAACTTGCTTTATCTCGCCCGGGTGGTGAAATTGGTAGACACAACGGACTTAAAATCCGTCGGGGAGAAATCTCTGTACCGGTTCAAGTCCGGTCCCGGGCACCAATAATCAACAAGTTACATGTATTTTTATGGGCAATACTATAAGCGAGCAAAAGTAAAAATAATCTTAAAATAAGCAAGTTAAATAAAACTTAATCAAATTTGAAGCTGCAAATAACTTTTATTTGTTTGTTCAGATTGTAGGTTGTATATGAACGCAATCCAAGTTTCGATACGTCTGGTGGATGGCGGGATGCAAGAATTCACCTGTGGGCACGAGCTATTGCATAAGCTTCACTCGCTTCAATCGCAAGGCCTTGCAGGCAAGCAACTCATTCATCGCCTGATTACTGATGATTGGGGCGCACCTCCGGTTCTCGTTGAAATAAAAGACATAGGCCTTAATGGTGAAAGTCTCGCAATACGAATCCCCTACACCTAATCCATTCTTTTCTGTCTTTCTCGCCTACTAAAAAAAGACACCGTAAGATCGCTTCATTGACGTGTTTTGCCTGCATTACATCCCACTATATTCGCCTCTGATTTTTGGCTACCGCTTATTCTATGATTATTTTTCTAAAATAGATTATTCAAGTAAATGAAAAATAACGTATTAAAGCATTGTAACAACGGATTGTTTATCCGTTTTGCGACTTAGTCGCTCACCTCCTCCTACCGGAAAGACAAACGGCTATCTGCTCCTCAAATATTTAACGGCGATACCTTACACTCTAATCGCTGCCTCAAACACCCATACCTCACCGCATCAGCAGCATGATCAGGCTCACTCGAATCTACGTCCTCTACGCGCTTTTGATCACGTCCCAGGTAGGGTACGGTCTCCCAAAAGTATTCGCACGTCCTCGCGATGTATAGGCCGGGGACATCAGGCTTACCCGCATCAGCCAACAACCTACGCATAATATTCCAGCCGGTAAGTCGGTCGGCTTTCTTGGCTGCAATGAAACGGACGCCGCCCTGGTTAAATTCGTCAGCAATTGCCCGCACCGCTGCCGGACTTACTGAAAATCGCATCAGCAGCAACGCCCATAGGCTTAATTCTCCACCGCTTACACATGGCAATGATTTCCTCTGAAAGTATTGGTACAGTCCAGCCTAGACCCTCGTTTTGTCTATCCCGTTTCGCAGTTGCGAGTTCATCCACAATCACCAGCGAATCACGCGAATAATAGCGGCCATCCGGCCCATTGGTTCCGGGGCTCTTGGCGAAGATGTAAGGAGCACTCGGGGCACTACTGCCAAAATCATGAGCAAGGTATGTTTCCCAGGACTTGCCATAGTGCTCAGGTATTTTGTCCCACGGATCTACGCAGTTACGGGACTCATCTAAGACGCTGGCAAAATATGCGCCTCTGCTTACTGTCCAGTCTCCGTCTATCCAGGCACGCAATAATTCTGGATCGCTGGGACAAGATGATTCAAGCTGATTGCGGTACTGCTCAATGTCAATGAATTGATTGCCGATGAACGTACTCGGAGCGTAACACCAATGTCGCTTAGATTTGGGTTCGAGGAATGGGCACCATGGTATACCAGTAAATACATACTTTTTGGCAATCCAATGATGACCTGGGCCGCCAGGGTTTGCCGCAAGCACAACGCGAATAGGTACATCCTTGGGGCCACGCAGATTCGATCTGAGGATGTCAAGTAAATCAGGTGTAGAAAATTGGCCGATCTCATCAGCCATCAGCAGAGTGAAAGAGCGTCCCTGATATTTGGAATAGTCGCTATGTGTTTCAAGTTGTCCGAACTCAAGATAGGCTCCGTTTGAAAATCGCCAGACATGCTCAGCGCCGTTGTAGCGCGCCGCTGTGCCTGGCCTATCCAGGCACCCCGGTAGAATTGGCGCACACCCTGTCAGTCCATGTGATGAGAACGCTATCGAAAAACCTTTCTTGCCAGTACGAAAACCTGCTGCAAATAGAAGCAACCGGCACAGGGCTGAAGTTTCGGAAAGTAAAGCTCATGGTGCACGCCCGCCGCCATGAATATCTTTCGCGCAGTCATGGAGTGGGTCGGACTGGGGTTCGACGCTGGCGGTATCGTGGTCATTGCCGTGGCGTTTTAGTCGCCGTTGGTCGCCGGCGTTTCGGCCGCGCAGGCGATGGACGTTCGGCGCTTCCGGCAGGACTTCGTCGACGCGATCGTGCTCGGCCTGGAGTTCCTGGTAGCGGGCGACATTATCCAAACTGTGGGAGTGGCGCCGACACTGGAGAACGTAGCCGTGCTGGCGATCACCGTACAGATCCGCACGGTTCTCAGCATGACTTTGCAAGTCGAGATTGAAAGTCGGTGGGCGTGACAATGTCAAAACGTTGATCATCTAGTTCCCTCTAAGTCACAGTTCTCGGACGCAGCTTGTTCTGGGGCTTCGAAGTCTTACGAATCAAAAGGGGATGGAACATGAAACGAGAACTTTGTTTCGTTCAATCATGTGTTGTAAACGGTATTAAGATTTCTACATTGAATTGCGATGATCTGACATTGTCAGCAAGATAGAGGACCGACTAATCCAATTCATGCAATGCGGTGGGTACATTGACCTCACACTCTAAAGAAAATCTTCGCGTGCATGGCGGCCACCGCGCCAACCGTTCCTTCTGTTTAACTGATTATTACGCATTGGTGTCAATATCATTACGTGCCCAATTGCAGCCCTATCGGGGCTGAATATCTAAACTTGAGAATATGACATTTATACCAAAGATAAATTATTTAGTTTAATTCATGCACTGCCTGCACCAATACCATAGCTTAGAGTGTCGCGACATGACGATCGCTGGAGCAAGCTCGAGCGCAAAAGCTTTCTCAGTGCAGCAATCGTCCATATGTTTCATCATGCCTAACAAGGTCACCGCTCATCTTATCTCAGCATTTTGATCTCAACATCAACGATTAGGAGAGAAACCCACAGGGATCTATCAGACCACCACATCCCTTCCACCGCCGCAAACATCCTGATGCACTCCCTTAAAGCAATTTGCACGCCTCGGCAAAGTCGAGACGTGGGCTGCGCGGGTATAGCTTGGCTGAATCACCATAGCCGAGATTGCACAGAAAGTTGGACTTCACATGGCTATCGGGAAAGTATTCCTGCTCGAATTTATCCAGCCCACCGCTGGCGGGGAAAAATTCGTGGTCGACCTTGGCATTATCGAAGCCGGACATGGGCCCGCAGTCCAGCCCGAATGCGCGCGCCACAATCATAAAATATGCCCCCTGCAGGGAGCTATTACGTCGCGCCGTGACCTCAGCGAGCTCCGGCGTGTGGCGAACCAGGCGCGCGCATCCGCAAGGGGAAACAACTTCGGCAACAGCTCGTAGAATTTCACGTCATAGCCAATGATGGCAGTGACCGGAGCCGTCATGGTCTTTTCTATATTGCCCGGCGCCAGGGCGGGCAACAGCCGCTGCTTCGCCTCCGGCGTGCGCAGAAACAGGATACGCGCCGGACAACAATTGGCGCTGGTCGGTCCCCATTTCATGACGTGGTAGATCTGGTGCAAGATATCGTCACTCACCGACTTGTTTAACCAGCCATTGTGGGTGTGGGCCTTGCGAAACAGCAGGTCCAATCCTTCTTCGCTCAATGTGTTGCTCATGGTTCGTCTCCTCAAACAGGTTGAATTTGATGTAAAAATAAATATAGTGCAACCTAATTTTTAGGATGAAAGCACCCCGATAAAACCTCCAATTTACTTGATCAGGCGCGTGATAAGCTGCATGTACAACCCTACATCATTCACACCGAGCAGGCCTGTGAGAGACATAATAAAGTAATACTAAAAAATAAAAATAAGCAAATTTCTTATTTTTGATTAGGGTAGCGTTGCATTCTGTTTGAAACTTAAGTAACAGCTAGCTCTATTGACCTTTTGGAGGATGTCAGAAGCTTTTGCTGTCCAGATAGACGGTTTGGGATATTTGTTGTAGTGAATGATTCATCGGTGGCGATCTTTTTACTTTCAAGACCCACGAGTAAAATATGCCGCATGAAACCATTTAATGGCCGAGTCAATAGCAGCAGGAATCTATTGGTGTCCATTATTGACAACCTACCTCAATCTCGGCTGGCTGGCCACTCGTCGGATTCATGGATCTATTACGCAAGGCGTTTTTGCGCCAACGGCCAGATTTGCTGGAGCAAGCAGCAGGGCAAATCGCGCGGGCCGAAGCGGGCTGGCTGTGCCTGGCCAACGGCCCCGCAGGGGACGAGTCCTGGCAAGTGGTAAAATGATCATTACCGGGCTGCAATAAGCTTTTTCATAAATTTAACGTATCAGCACATGGATTTTTAGTAGTATGATTGCCCTATCAGCTGAACATCTCCCTGCGGAGGTGAGCTGAAAAATGTGTTGCACCCACCCATCCCCCAAAAGGAGCTAGCCTATGTGGACCAAACCTGCCTACACCGACCTGCGTATCGGCTTTGAAGTCACCATGTACTTCGCAAACCGTTAATTTGTTTTGCTGTACAACGCCTCGGTCAGCCGGGGCGTTGTTATTTTCAGCGCACACCGAAATGGGCCGCGATGTACATCCAGATTCTAGGTTCAGCCGCTGGCGGCGGGTTCCCGCAATGGAACTGCAACTGCGTCAACTGCAAGGGCTTTCGCGACGGCACGCTCAACGCCCGCGCCCGCACGCAGTCGTCGATTGCGCTGTCCGATGGCGGCATTCACTGGGTGCTGTGCAACGCCTCGCCGGATATCCGTGCCCAACTGCAGGGCTTTACGCCCATGCAACCGGCCCGCGCCCTGCGCGACACCGGCATCGACGCGATCATCCTGCTGGACAGCCAGATCGACCACACCACGGGCCTGCTGAGCCTGCGCGAAGGCTGCCCGCACAGCGTCTGGTGCACCGACATGGTCCATCAGGACCTGACTACCGGTTTCCCGCTGTTTAACATGCTCACCCACTGGAACGGCGGCCTAGACTGGCAGCGTATCGAGCTGGAAGGCAGTTTCATCATACCCGCCTGCCCGAACCTGCGCTTCACCCCGCTGCCGTTGCGCAGTGCCGCGCCGCCGTACTCGCCACACCGCCTCGACCCGCACCCGGGCGACAACATCGGCCTGATCGTCGAAGACCTGAAAACCGGTGGCAAACTGTTCTACGCGCCGAGCTTGGGCAAGGTCGACGACGACCTGCTGAGCCGCATGGCCGACGCCGACTGCCTGCTAGTGGACGGCACGATGTGGGACGATGACGAGATGCAGCGCCGCGGCGTGGGCACCCGCACCGGTCGCGAGATGGGCCACCTAGCGCAGAACGGCCCCGGCGGCATGCTCGAAGTGCTCGAACGCCTGCCCGAGCAGCGCAAGATGCTGATCCATATCAATAACACCAACCCGATCCTCGACGAAGACTCTCCCGAACGCGCCGAGTTGAACCGCCGGGGCGTCGAAGTCGCCTTCGACGGCATGAGCATCGAGCTGTAGGAGCCCGTCATGACCGACGCCACGCCAATGACCACCGCCGAATTCGAACAGGCCCTGCGCGCCAAGGGTGCCTATTACCATATCTATCACCCGTACCACGTGGCGATGTACGAGGGGCGCGCAACCCGCGAGCAAATCCAGGGCTGGGTCGCCAACCGCTTCTACTATCAGGTCAATATCCCGATGAAGGACGCGGCGATCCTGGCCAACTGCCCGGATCGCGAAGTGCGTCGCGAATGGATTCAGCGCCTGCTCGACCATGATGGTGCACCCGGTAAAGACGGCGGCATCGAGGCCTGGCTGCGCCTGGGCCAGGCCGTGGGTCTGGACCCTGACCAGCTGCGTTCCCAGGAACTGGTGCTGCCCGGCGTGCGCTTTGCAGTCGACGCCTACGTCAACTTCGCCCGTCGTGCCAGCTGGCAGGAAGCCGCCAGCAGCTCGCTGACCGAGCTCTTCGCCCCGCAGATCCATCAGTCACGGCTGGACAGCTGGCCGCAGCACTATCCCTGGATCGACCCGGCCGGCTACGAGTACTTCCGCACCCGCCTGGGCCAGGCTCGCCGTGATGTCGAGCATGGCCTGGCGATCACCCTGCAGCACTACCTCACCCTGCAAGGCCAGCAACGCATGTTGGAAATCCTGCAGTTCAAACTGGACATCCTCTGGAGCATGCTCGATGCCATGACCATGACCTACGAGCTGAACCGTCCGCCCTACCACAGCGTCACCGACCAACGTGTCTGGCACAAGGGAATCGCCCTATGAGCTTCGATCGAAACCTGACCCCGAAATGGCGCACCGGCTATCGCTTCCAGTACGAACCGGCACAGAAAGGCCACGTGCTACTCTATCCTGAAGGCATGATCAAACTCAATGACAGCGCCAGCGCCATCGGCGGGTTGATCGACGGCGCGCGCAATGTCGCGGCCATCATCGTCGAGCTGGACAAGCAGTTCCCCGGCATACCCGAACTCGGTGACGACATCGAACAATTCATGGAGGTCGCTCGTGCAGAGTACTGGATCGAACTTGCCTGAGCTGCCGGTCAAGCCTGAGGTCGGCCTGCCACTGTGGCTGCTGGCCGAGTTGACCTACCGCTGCCCGCTGCAATGCCCGTACTGCTCCAACCCCCTGGACTTCGCCGCCCAAGGCAAGGAGCTAAGCACCGAACAATGGTTCAAGGTATTCCGTGAAGCACGGGAGATGGGTGCCGCGCAGTTGGGCTTTTCCGGTGGTGAACCGCTGGTGCGCCAAGACCTCGCTGAACTGATCGCCGAAGCCCGCAAGCTGGGTTTCTACACTAACCTGATCACCTCGGGTATCGGCCTGACCGAACAGAAGATCGCCGACTTCAAGACCGCCGGCCTGGATCATATCCAGATCAGCTTCCAGGCCAGTGACGAGCAGGTCAACAACCTCCTGGCCGGCTCGAAAAAAGCCTTCGCGCAGAAACTGGAAATGGCCCGTGCAGTGAAGGCCCACGGCTACCCGATGGTGCTGAACTTCGTCACTCATCGGCACAACATCGACAAGATCGACCGCATCATCGAGTTGTGCATCGCCCTGAAAGCCGACTTCGTCGAGCTTGCCACCTGCCAATTCTACGGCTGGGCACACTTGAATCGCGTCGGCCTGCTGCCGACCAAAGAGCAACTGGTACGCGCCGAACGCATCACCAACGAATACCGCGCCAAACTCCAGGCCGAAGGCAATCCGTGCAAGCTGATTTTCGTCACCCCGGATTACTACGAAGAGAGGCCGAAAGCTTGCATGAATGGCTGGGGCAGCATCTTCCTCACCGTCACCCCTGACGGCACAGCGCTCCCCTGCCATGGCGCGCGGCAGCTGCCGGTGCAGTTCCCTAATGTGCGCGATCACAGCATGCAACACATTTGGTATGACTCTTTCGGTTTCAATCGCTTCCGTGGCTATGATTGGATGCCTGAGCCTTGCCGCTCCTGCGACGAGAAAGAAAAGGACTTCGGTGGCTGCCGTTGCCAGGCTTTCATGCTAACGGGTAACGCCAGCAATGCCGATCCGGTGTGCAGCAAGTCCGCCGACCATGGGATCATTCTCAAGGCCCGTGAAGAAGCCGAGCACGCCACCCAGACGATTGAACAACTGGTCTTCCGCAATGACCGAAACTCGCGCCTCATCGCCAAAAGCTGAACTCTTCACCGCCGCCCAGGCCGTTGCTGCCGGGACCGACTTCGACGAACTGCGGGTTGGTCCCACGGGCCTGTTCTGGAACGAATTCCGTCCCCAGGATGCCGCCTGCCGCATCTGGCGCTGGCATGCCGGCCACGCCGAGCGCCTGACACCCGACGGTTTCAGCGTGCGCAGCCGAGTCTACGAATACGGCGGTGGCTCGTTCTGCCTGACCGATGACGGCGTGATCTTCGTCAACGAGAGCGACCAGCAGCTCTACTGGCAATCGCTGGAAGGCGGCGAGCCGCGAGCCTTGACCCAAGGCGAGCGGCGTTACGGCGACCTGCAGTTCGCCGGTGGACAGGTGCTGGCGGTCGAAGAAACCCATGCCGCGCAAGGTGTCGAGCACCGTCTGGTGGCCATTGCGCTGCTCGACGGCCAACGCCAGCTACTGGCCGAAGGTGCCGACTTCTATGCCGCGCCGACCCTCGATGCGTCCGGTCAACGCCTGGCCTGGATTCAATGGAGTCGGCCGGACCAACCCTGGACCGCAACCCGCCTGATGTGCCAACAGCGCCTCCCTTCGGGTCAATGGGGCGAAGCGCGTTGCGTGGCCGGCACCTCTGAACCACAGTCCTTGCAACAACCGCGTTTCGACGAACAGGGTCGCCTGTTCTGCCTTTCCGACCGCGATGGCTACTGGCAGCCCTGGGGCGAAACTGCCGAGGGCTGCACCCCCCTACGCGCTAGGGCCAACGACCATGCCGGCGCTCCCTGGCAACTGGGCGCCTGCACCTGGCTGCCAATGACCGATCAGGGTTACCTCGCCAGCTGGTTCGAAGACGGCTTCACGCGTCTAGGTATCTGCTCGGCCAATGGCCTGGTTGAAGACTACAGCGGCGACTACAACCGCTTTCGCAGCCTGAACCTGGATACCGACTTCATCTACGCCATTGCCGCCTCGGCGGTGAGCCCATCGGTGATCATCGCCATCCATCGGGCCAGCCGCGCGGTGCAAGTCCTCGCCGGCGGCACCGTGCCCCTAGCACCCGAACAGATCAGCCGCCCGCAACACTTGCGCTATGCCAGCGGCGACAGCCAGGCCTTCGGTTTCTTTTATCCGGCCATGAATGGCGAGCAACCGTCGCCACTGGTAGTGTTCATCCACGGCGGGCCGACGTCGGCCTGCTACCCTGTGTTCGATTCACGCATCCAGTACTGGACCCAGCGCGGCTTCGCCGTCGCCGACCTCAATTACCGTGGCAGCAGCAGCTACGGCCGCGCCTATCGCCAGGCGCTGCACCTGAAATGGGGCGAGACCGATGTCGAAGACGCCTGCGCGGTGGTCAGCCACCTGGCCGAGCGCGGCCTGATCAACCGTGCCCAGGTGTTCATCCGTGGCCGCAGTGCCGGCGGCTACACCACCCTCTGTGCCCTGGCCTTTCGCAACGTGTTCCGCGCCGGCGCCAGTCTCTACGGCGTCAGCGACCCCCTAGCCCTAGCTCGAACCACCCACAAGTTCGAAGGCGACTACCTCGACTGGCTGATCGGCGACCCGGTACAGGACGAACAGCGCTACCGTGCTCGCACCCCACTGTTCCACGCCGATCGCATTAAGGCCCCGGTCATCTTCTTCCAGGGCGAACTCGACGCCGTGGTCGTGCCGCAGCAAACCCGCGACATGCTCAAGGCCCTGCACGACAACGGCCTACCGGCCGAAGCGCACTTTTACCCGAACGAACGCCACGGCTTTCGCCTGGCCAGCAACCTGGCCCATGCACTGGAGTTGGAGTGGAGTTTTTACAAAAGAGTGATGGAAAGCGGTGAATGATTCGCGGATAAATCCGCGAAAACCGTTACACGGTCTGCCATCAATACGCAAACAAACGCCCCGGCCGAAATGATCAGGCACGGGGCGATGCGCAGTTACGCGAGACGGTTCGGTGAGTAATCAGTGTTTGCTTTTTTGTTGAAATGGTAACTGCTAATCACTTGTATGTTCGTTATCCTGCAGGTGGAGTTGCCTTGGTTTGGAACTGGGCGCCAGATTGTGTTTTATCGTCGCGAAAATCACTTTTATACCTAAGGAGAGCAACTTAATGAGAGTAGAAAATAAATCATCTCAATTCAGGGTGGCGTCGGCGGTTTTCAATTTGCTTAACCCGATACCTTTTGGTTTTTTTGTGGCTGTGCTTATTTTTGATATCATTTATGCCAATAGCGCTGATGTACTTTGGGTGAAAAGCTCGGCCTGGCTAGTAAGCATGGGTTTGCTGTTTGCTATCGTGCCCCGGCTCATTAATCTCTACTATGTGTGGTTTGGAAAGAGTCGGGCCACACTGGCCGTGAAGGTCGACTTCTGGCTGAACGTGTTTGGTATTGCAACTGCGCTTGTAAATGCGTTTGTGCACAGTAGGGACGCTTATGCGGTGATTCCCGATGGGGTATGGCTTTCTGTCGCTACGGTTGTCGCGCTGGCAATAGGGAGAGTCATATTGGCTTGGCAAAATGTCAGCTTCAAGGAGTTCGGCCATGAATAAGAATAAGCAAGGCTTGTGGAGTTTGCTGGGAATAGTGGTTGTTTCGTCACTGATGTTAAGTAGTTGCGACAATAAGGCAGTGGTGAATCCTTCGGAGCAAATGGGCCCCAATCCGTTACTGCCCAAAGCGCAGAACTTTCTGGTCCCGCCGATGCAGGTTCCTGACGGTGTAGGGTGGAAAGGCGATAAGACTCCCAAAGTCGTTTCCGGTTTGAGTATAGAAAAGATCGCCTCTGGACTTCTGCATCCACGTCAAATATATGTCTTACCTAACAAGGATGTTTTGGTCGTGGAATCAAATGGTCCAGGAACGGAACCTGTAACTACGCCAAAACAGATTATTGCCGGCATTATCAAAAATCGTTCAGGCAAGGGCGGTAAGGGAGGGAACCGAATTACCCTGTTGCGCAAAAAAGAAGGTACTGCTGGTGAATGGGAAAAGCACATCTTCCTCGAAAACCTGCACTCTCCTTTTGGTGTTCAACTAATCGGTGATACGTTATATGTCGCTAATACCGACAATATCATGAAGTATCACTACACCCTTGGGGAAACCAAACTATCCGCGTCAGGGACTGAGCTCGCCGATCTGCCCAATACAATCAATCATCATTGGACAAAAGCGCTGTTGGCAAGTCCGGATGGCAAGAAGCTTTACGTAGGCATCGGCTCTAACAGCAACATCACAGAAAACGGTTTGGCTGTGGAATATAGACGCGCTGCTGTGTTGGAGGTGGATACTGCAAGCGGTGCAAGTCGTGTCTATGCATCGGGCCTGCGAAATCCGACAGGCCTGCAGTGGGAACCGCAGACCGGAAAACTTTGGGCCATAGTAAATGAGCGCGATGAAATGGGCGCGGATCTGGTTCCGGATTACCTGACCTCCATTCAAGACAAAGGTTTTTATGGTTGGCCTTACAGCTATTTCGGTCAGCACGTCGATCAACGAGTCATGCCCCAGCGGCCGGATCTGGTCGAGAAATCCATCAAACCAGATTACGCTTTGAGTTCGCATGTTGCTCCACTGGGATTACTCTTTTACAGCGGAAATAACCTGCCGGAGAAATACCGAGGAGGCGCATTCATCAGCGAACATGGTAGTTGGGATCGCTCCCCGTTAAGTGGTTATAAGGTGTCTTACGTTGCCTTTGAACATGGCAAGCCCACGGGTACTTCTCAGCCTGTCGTTACTGGTTTCACTTCAGATGACGAAAAAGATCTATACGGCGCTCCGGTGGGATTAGCTCAGGATGCAGAGGGAGCGTTGCTGATCGCTGATGATGTAGGTAATGTAATCTGGCGGGTGACAAGGGACAAACACTGATGATCTATTACAGCAAATAGACTGATCAAACTGCATTTATTGAAGGGCGAAGATGAGCGCCCGGCGTATCGCTGATGGCGATGTCGGGTGCTCACTTGATACAAGATTGATTTGGTAAGAAACGTCGTTAGTGAAGGCGCACCGTGGGGATGTGATCATGTGTAGTAGTTCCGACTTAATCGTACAGTAATGCCTTGCTAAAGGGTGGGGTTACCCGGTTTGATAGAGGTGCGAATCTTTATCAATCTGCGCGTAAAACTCCAAGGAGTAACCCTGAGCATTGCTGCCCTTAATTTACTTGTAAACGGAAGCATCCCGACGCGGACGATTTCAAGCTATGTTATTCATCACGAATCACGACAAGTACATCATGTCCGATGAACAGCACGTACTCCCTGCCCCCCCGCCAACAGGTTTTTCCGGAACACTGGCGTTATTGCCTGGGCCATGTTCGCTTCACTTTCATCGATGCTAGACGCCACTGCTGTTCACCTTATCCTTCTGATGCTCCACAACGCGGAGACCAACCGATATCTGCTCAATGCTTCCTGGATATGATTGGAGTCACGGCGCAAGTGTGGGGCATGATCATTGCCGGAGAAGGTAAACCATAAGTGCGTAACTTGAGCAGCTTTGATTCGCGTCCTGAGTTGTGCCGTATCGAGCAAATCAGTCAAATGCGTTTCCGCATCTATCAGCCAGGAACGAGATCACATGTGCCGAAGAACGGCCCTTGTTCGCAGAGAGCGTTTTTCGCGCGGTGGTCACAGTCGTGACCAGATAGCGACACACGACTCTTTGCTTCGCCCTTGAGAATCAAGACGTCCCCTGTGGCCGCGTCCAAGCCAAATGCAAGCACATCCTCTCCTCGCATGGACATATTGCGATGAACTTTCCACCGCAAGCGTTGCCACCGTACGTGAAAGCCGTAAATTCACCTACAGGGCGTTCTCAATCAGACCAACCAATTGATAGCTGACAGGAGGCTCAGGCTCAACATTGCCGTTGGTGGCTTGGCTTTGCCTTAATAATGGAGAACTCCATTTTGCCGGGTTCAGCCAAGTCAGCAGTGATTGACGCTCCTTGGCTTAATCGGTTAAGCTGGTTATTTTGCAGCGACTGCTACAGGACGTTGCATCAATGTCAGGAGTTGAAATAATGCGATCATTCAAACCTTCAAAGTTGCTGGTCGGCCTGCTGCTAGGCCTCGCCGGTGCCGCTCAAGCCCAACAACCCAGCGCACTTGAGGAGCAGGCTTACAGCCGCGCTGCCGCTGTGGAACCGAAGCTGATTAAATGGCGCCGCGATATTCACCAACATCCAGAATTGAGCGAACAGGAAACGCGCACCTCCAAACTGGTGGCTGACCACCTGCGCAAGCTCGGCATGGAGGTTCACACTGGTATCGCTCGCACCGGCGTGGTGGGCATACTCACGGGTGGCAAGCCTGGGCCTACCGTGGCACTACGCGCCGACATGGACGCGCTGCCGGTCAAGGAACCGGGAACCCTGCCGTTCGCCTCTAAAGCTCGCGGCATGTATCAGGGCAAAGAAGTGGACGTTATGCACGCCTGCGGTCACGATGCTCACACCGCCATGCTGATGGCCACCGCTGAAGTACTGGCTGGTATGCGCGAGAAACTGCCTGGCAAGGTGATGTTCATCTTCCAGCCGGCGGAAGAGGGATCGAGTCTGGTCATGCCAGGCCAGAACAAACTTTGGGGTGCGCAACAGATGCTGAAAGAGGGAATGTTCGACAAACTCAAACCCGATGCCGTGTTTGCTGTACATGTCATGCCTGGGCGCTCAGGTGAGCTTAGCTGGCGCACCGGCGCGACCACTGCTAGCAGCGATGACCTGCATATCACCATCACCGGCAAGCAGGGCCATGGCGGCATGCCTTGGAACACCATCGACCCGGTAGTGACTGCAGCCCAAGTGCTCACCGGCCTGCAGACTGTGGTGAGCCGCCGGACCAATCTGACGCAGTCGCCAGCGGTGGTCACTGTCGGCATGATCCAGGGCGGCAGCGCCCCCAACATTGTCCCGGCTCAAGTACAAATGGCAGGCACCATTCGTACCTACGACGAGAAGGTCCGAGCGCAGGTCGGCCGCGACGTGAAACTCAGCGCCGAGAAGATCGCCGAAAGCGCGGGGGCCAAGGCTGAGGTTTCGGTGGTGCCGGCTTACGGCACCACGATGAACGACGAAAAGCTCGCGGCGCAAATGGCTCCCGTGCTTGACCGGGCGGCCTCGGGCAAGGTGGCTACTAGCCCGCTGGTCGGTGCCTCCGAGGACTTCTCCTTCTTCGCCAGTCAAGTGCCCGGCCTATACTTCTTCCTTGGCGTAACTCCAGATGGCCAAGACCCGGCGACCGCCGCGCCTAACCATAATCCGAATTTCTTTGTGGATGAAAGCGCGCTAGTCGTCGGAACACGGGCGCTGTCAGGGGTGACTATCCAGTTTCTGGAGACAGGGAAGAAGGGTGGATAGTCGCGAGCGCTCAATTGCGCTTGGTACTCTCTGTTTCACCTCTCACCTCCGTTTCAAGTTTAACAAAACGTTGGTGTCCACTTTCCCCAGCCTACCTCACCCTTCTATCTCCTATATTACTGACTTATGAGTAATTGGTTCAACTTAACGATCCAGATCCAATGGACTCTCACCAACCAAAACCGTTCACTTGGATACGCCTGACGAAACGACATCCATCGCCGTTTGGATGAATGCCTGCACCTTGGGCGATGCATATTTTCGGCTCGGGTAGACGAAATAGAACGCGCCTGCCCCCATCGATTTCCATTGCGGAAGAACGGGTACAAGCGTGCCGGCTTCTACCGCATCTGCGGACAGGAAGTCAGGCAGCCAGCTGATTCCTTCGCCAAGAATGGTCAGTGCTTTGATGGTTTCGAGATCGTCGGCTAGGATGCGGCTGACGACCGGTACATCTACTTCTGACTTGCCGTTCGTGAGCTGCAGTACGTCGACTCCCTTACGCCCGACGAACGACGCCTTGACCAATTCCTTGGGATGAGTGAACTTGCCGAATCCTTGGATATAGGCCGGGGAAGCCCAAAGATTGGCGCGCAAGTCAATAAAGCGTTTCGCGATCATTGACGAGTCTTTCAGCATGCCGGCACGGATAGCTAAATCAACGCCTTCTCCGACCAGATCGGTTACCCGGTTTGAAATCAGCAACTCAATGGTGATCTCAGGATACTTCGCCAGATAGGCACGCGTAATGCGAGGAAGCACCATATGCCCTATATCGACAGGGGCGGTGACTTTGAGTACGCCAGTCGGCTTGCCTTGCGACGATAGCAGGGCAGCCTCCCCGAGTTCTACTTCCCGAACGGCATTCGCGCAATGATGAAAGTATTTCTCACCAGCTTCCGTCACATGCAATTTACGAGTGGTGCGGTGGATCAGGTTCACCCCCAGTCGTTTTTCCAGCGCGGCAAGCTTAGCGCTGACCGTCGTCTTGGGCATGTTCAGCAGTCTTGCCGCATTGGAAAGACTACCTGATTCCACGACTTTCACGAATACAGCAATTGCATCGAGATCCATATGATTGTCCAAAATTATGCACAGTGATTCCAAACTTTACCATCTAGTGCATGATCAAACAAACGCCTATAGTACTTCCATCAACACGCGCATCAAGGAAATCGGTCTAATGCGTAGTAGCGTTGAAGGCAACTCATATAACAAGGAGCAGTCATGAAACAGAAAATAGCTATCATCGGAACTGGAAACGTCGGCAGCGCCCTCAAAAAGGGCCTTACACGAGCTGGATATGAAGTTCGATCCACCAAGAAAGATCAAGTCGTTGCGGACGCTTCCTGGGCCGATGTCATCATGCTTGCAGTCCCATTTGGTGCGATCCAGGATGTGGCGAGCGAGTTGAAAACGGCAGCTGACGGCAAAACTGTCGTAGACGTGACCAATGCGCTAACGCCAGATATGCAGCTTGCTATCGGATTTACGACGAGCGGCGCCGAGGAACTGCAAAAAACGCTTCCACGCGCGCATGTGGTCAAGAGCTTCAATACCGTCTTTGCTCAGCACATGAGCGAAGGATCAGTTGCAGGGCAACAGCTAAGCGTGTTCGCCGCGGGGGATGACGAAGCGGCACGCAAGGCGGTACTTGAATTGGGTAAAGCGATCGGTTTTGACGCGATTGATGGTGGGCCATTGCAAAACGCCCGGAGCTTGGAAGCACTCGGCTACTTCAATATCCAACTTGGCTATGTGCTCGGCAACGGGACGAACATCGGCTTCAAGCTGGTGCATTGAAAAGAGAGTAACGGTGCTTGCGCAGAGGCGTAACAAGCACCGACTACTCGATAGAACTAAAGAAAAATCATCATTTACGGAGCGAATCATGAAACTCGAACAGAAATTTATTAATACGTGGTCTCCACGTCTATTGGCCGTGTTACGCATTGTGACAGGTCTCCTTTTTCTCGAGCATGGAACCGCCAAGCTTCTAGGTTTGCCGCACGTCGCCATGTTTGACGGATTGCAGCTGCTTTCCCTTATGGGACTGGCAGGAGTATTAGAACTGGGCGGAGGTTTGCTGATTGTTCTGGGGCTATTTACGAGGCCGGTTGCTTTCATTTTATCTGGCATGATGGCGGTGGCCTATTTCATGGCCCATGCCCCGCAAGCGTTTTTGCCGCTTGTGAATCAAGGCGAACTTGCGGTGCTGTATTGCTTCGTTTTCCTCTACCTGTTCATTGCTGGCCCTGGCGCGTTTAGCATTGATTCAGCGCACAAAAGTACATAGGAGATACTCATGACTAAGATGCCCGTTTACTTTTTGTCTCATGGTGGTGGCCCCTGGCCCTATGTCGAAAGCATGAGACAGCAGTTCTCCAAGACTGAACGCGAGTTTAAGGCGCTTCCAAATCGTCTGCCGGCAACGCCAAAAGCAGTGTTAGTGATTACCGGCCACTGGGAAGCGGAACAATTCACCGTTTCGACGGCAGAGCGTCCGCCCATGGTTTACGACTACTCTGGATTCCCTGAGCACACTTATCACATACAGTACCCTGCGCCGGGCTCGCCAGAGCTCGCTTCAAGAGTGAAAAGTTTATTGTCGAATGCCGGCATTTCGGCAAAGGAAGACTCCGGCCGTGGTTTTGATCATGGGACATTTGTTCCACTTGCACTAATGTACCCGAACGCAGATGTGCCGATTGTCATGTTATCGCTTAAATCTGATTATGACCCGCAGGAACATATTCGCGTTGGTCAGGCGCTTCTGCCTTTGCGTGACGAGGGTGTGCTGATTATCGGCAGTGGCTTGACCTACCACAACATGCGAGGTTTCGGCCGAGATGAATCCACGCCGATTGCCGAAGCATTTGAAAACTACCTGAACAATGCGATTGAACAAAGCGATGCTAAGGTAAGAAATGCCATGCTGGCGAAATGGGAAACCATACCGGGTGCACGATTGGCACACCCGCGTGAAGACCACTTGATTCCGCTCATGGTCGTTGCCGGCGCGGCGGGGAATGATATAGGGCGACCAGTGTTTGTAGACCACGTGATGAAAGTTCCAATGGCATCTTATGAGTTTGGGCGCGGCGCATAAGGAAACGCAAGTTTGCGCATAGCTTCCGCTAACTGAAAAAGGAGTTCTAAAATGAAAAAGTATATTTCCACTTTGCTGTTGTCAGTCGCTGCACTTACTGGATGCGCTACATCCTCGACCCAAACATCTGCTGACATCGATTTGATGAAGCATCAGTTGGCTGATATTAAAAACACCAAGCAACTTGAAAAGACAAATCTCGAAAACTTCGATGATTTGGACTTCAATGTCTATAGCGGCCAAAAATGGGATCAGTTCTATAAGAGCCACGGCAAAGACATCGTCGTTCACTATCCGGATGGCAGTGTGACAAAAGGGCTGGACTCTCACATCGAGCAACTTAAACCGATGTTTGTATTTGCACCTGATACCCATATTAACGAGCATCCAATTCGCATTGCATCCGGAGAGTGGACGGCAGTCCAGGGTGAGTTGATTGGAACCTTTACTCGTCCCATGCCGATCGGAAACGAGAAGACGATTGCGCCTACCGGTAAGACGTTCAAGCTCACAATGGTGACCATTGGGCATTGGAAAAACGGTGTCATGGACGAAGAATGGTTAGCGTGGGACAACCAATCCTTCATGAAGCAAATCGGGTTGGCTCAATAAAGCATCGGGTTGGTTCAATAAGCGATAAACATGGTGCAGCGCGTATTGGTGTGACAGCTGGGGCTGACGGCATCGGAAAAGAGACCACCGTCGTGCGCCTTGTGCTTTTATGCGGACTCGTGCCCGAAGGAGACTCAAGCTGCACAACGGTGAGTCAACCGGTTCAGCAATCAAGCTCTTGTCCACTGGCTTGACTACTGAAGTTTGAACGAAATTAAAGATATTAGGAGAATGCCATGCCCCTGTCTCGCAAGATCAGCCGCGTCGTGACGGTTCCGCCGATCGGGCCCGGATTCGCGGGGCCCGCGCACACCGCCGCTGCGGTGATTCCCCCGGGTGACTTCGAAGCGACCGACCCCTTCTTCCTGATGATGGACGACCGCATCAGCGTAGCTGGTCAGATGGGCGGCGAGCACCCACATGCCGGACTGGAGACGGTAACTTTCATGCTCAGCGGCACGATGGAGGACCTGGGTGGAAAGCTCCTCGAAGGCGACGTGGAATGGATGACTGCGGGCCGGGGCATCATTCACGCGGAGAAAGCGGTCGTCTCGGAAGGCATGCGCCTCCTGCAATTGTGGGTAGTCCTGCCGGAGAACCAACGGCACATTGCGCCTCGCGTCCAGCTGCTCGCCCGAGATCGAATGCCGGTACGGCAAGAGCCTGGGAGCGAGGCCCGGCTCTATAGTGGGCGCTCGGGCGGGCTAGAGGCTGCCACGATCAATGCGATCCCTGTTACGTCGATTGACATCAGAAACGTTCAAGCGCCAAATGAACAGGACTTTGCCGACGTGGGTCGCTTGTTGACGCAGTCGACTACTCCGAATCACCCAATTTTTAGGAGACTTTATGAGAACAGGTTTGCGACCAGTGTCGTCTTTCCCGCTTCTAATCGGGAGTGTGATCATGGCAGTCATGCCGGCAGGCGCGCAGGAGCCGCAACGCGGGGCTCCCGCGGTTCAACCAGGCAGATTGACTCGGGTCGGGACGATCGACGAGCGCTTCCAGTCCTATAACGTCGAGATGCTGGAGGTGACCGGCGGCAAATTCTGGAAGCCGTACAAGGAGATTGGGAAGCCGGCGGCGCAACCCTCCGCGGCGTCAGGCAGGGAGGCCCAGAGCGGCGATACGCCGGCCGGAATGAGCGCCGACCTCTACCAGCATCGCCCACCGCTCGCCCTTACCAACCGGCGACTGCGCGCCATGGCTCGGGCGCTCGGTCCAGCCTACATGCGGATCAGCGGCACCTGGGCCAACACGACCTATTTCGCCGATACGGACACGCCGCCCAAGAACCCACCCCAGGGTTATGGCAGCGTGCTCACGCGCCAGCAGTGGTTGGGGGCGATCGACTTTTCACGCGCGGTAGACGCGCCTATTGTCACGTCGATGCCGATCGGAACAGGCACGCGCGGGGCGGACGGGCTCTGGCGGCCCGACCAGGCCCGCCGCTGGCTTGCCTTCACCAAGGCAAATGGCGGAACGATCGCCGCGGCCGAGTTCTTCAACGAGCCCACGATGGCTTCGATGGGCGGCGCTCCCAAAGGCTATGACGCAGCGGCGTTCGGACGTGACTTCCGCGGATTCGAGCCTTTCATGCGAAAGGAGTACCCGGGCACCAAGCTTCTCGGCCCCGGGTCCGTTGGAGAGGCGAACGCTGATTGGGCCGTCGCCGCGGGCGGATACGGGAACATGGAGGTGCTGCCCGCGGCCGAGCTCGCTGCTTCGACGAGGAACGCCGACGCCTTCTCCTACCACCACTATGGAGCGGTCTCGCAGCGATGCGCGGCCATGGGCCAGCAGACCAGCGCCGACCAGGCGCTATCCGAGGACTGGCTCGGCCGCACCGACCAGACGCTCGCTTTCTATCGCGGCGTGCGCGACAAGGCCATGCCGGGCAAGCATTTCTGGAACACGGAGACGGCGGACACGGCCTGCGGCGGCAATCCTTGGGCCGGCACCTTCCTGGACACTTTTCGCTACCTCGACCAACTCGGCCGGCTCGCTCGTCAGGAGGTGGACGTCGTCATGCACAACACGCTGGTCGCCAGCGATTACGGACTCCTGGACGAAAACAGCTTCGCGCCCAAGCCCAAGTTCTGGGGCGCCTTGCTGTGGCGCAAACTGATGGGAACCACCGTGCTCGACTCGGGCGTTCCGATCGCTGCCGGCCTCCATGTCTATGCACACTGCCTACGCGTGGTGCCGTCCGGGGTCGCGCTGATGGTGATCAATACCGACAAGAACATGGCTGGCGCGATGAACGTTCCGGCCCCGGCGTTGCGCTACACGCTGCGCGCGACGGAGCTGCAGGGCACCCATGTCGAATTGAACGGCAAGGTGCTCGAGCTCGGACACAATGACGCGCTGCCCGCGCTTACCGGGATCCCTATTCCCGCCGGGGACGTTTCGTTCGAGCCGGCGTCGATCACGTTTTTGGCGCTTCCGAATGCGTCCAATGACGCTTGCCGCTAGCTAAGCTAAACCCAATCAGGATCCCCCAGCTACTGCCACGGGCCCCTGGGCATCTACAAGGAGAATGCCATGCCCCTGTCTCGCAAGATCAGCCGCGTCGTGACGGTTCCGCCGATCGGGCCCGGATTCGCGGGGCCCGCGCACACCGCCGCTGCGGTGATTCCCCCGGGTGACTTCGAAGTGACCGATCCCTTCTTCCTGATGATGGACGACCGCATCAGCGTAGCTGGTCAGATGGGCGGCGAGCATCCACATGCCGGACTGGAGACGGTAACTTTCATACTCAGCGGCACTATGGAGGACTTGGGTGGAAAGCTCCTCGAAGGCGACGTGGAATGGATGACTGCGGGCCGCGGCATCATTCACGCGGAGAAAGCGGTAGTCTCGGAAGGCATGCGCCTCCTGCAATTGTGGGTGGTTCTGCCGGAGAACCAACGGCACATTGCGCCTCGCGTCCAGCTACTTGCCCGAGATCGAATGCCGGTACGGCAAGAGCCTGGGGTCGAGGCCCGACTCTACAGTGGGCGCTCGGGCGGGCTGGAGGCTGCCACGATCAATGCGGTCCCTATTACGCTGCTGGACATTCGACTGCAGGCAGGTGCCTCTTTCGGACAGGAGCTCCCTTCGTCCTATAACGGGTTCCTCTTTGTCTTGGAGGGCGCCCTGACCGCTGGCGATCCATCGGTGGGGATCGCCGCGGGTCAAGTGGGCTGGTTGGATCGGGTGTCGAAAGTCGGCGACAGCATCCTCAACATCCGCTCCGGCATGGACGCCACTCGAGTCCTGCTCTACGCAGGTGCGCCTCAGAACATCACCCTCGCATCGCGCGGCCCCTTCATTGCAGGGTCGGAGGCCGAGCTATCCCAATATTTTGCTGAGTTTCATCGCGGAGGGTTCGCTCGGGCGAGCGCCATGCGAATACGATCCTGACGCGCGGCGCTCGATGGACGCTGTTTTGGGTCCCATGCAGGAAAAAAATGGAGATATTTCGATGAATCGTTCACGCAGGAAATGATGCAATGGGCAAGCGCTGGCCTTGCAACCGCCGCGCTGGGGACGCCGCGCACTTTGCTCGTGCAATTGCTCGAGGAGGCCAGGACCGCGGCCCTGACGCTCGTCCGCAAGGGTGTCGATCGCGAGCTCAACGTCATCAACATCGACCTGCTCGAGCTGGAGGCGAAGAAGGTCTACACCGATGCGGTCTATGCCTTTGTCGCGAACGGGTCCGGAAAGAACTGGACACTCAACGAGAATCAACGGGCGTGGGGCGATTGGGCCTTCACGCCGCACCGCATGGGCGGTGTCGTGCGCGACAGGATCGACACTCCGTAACGCTGCTGGGAGAGAAACTCCCTCATCCCATTCTGATTACACTCTTTGGCAGCCATGGCCTGCACCATCCGGCGGGCGAAGTGGCCACTGCGCAAGGCGCAGCCAAGTCGGGGGCGTGTCGAGCGCATCGACTCAGTCCATGGAGGAAATCGTCAAGGCGTCGGCATCCCCCAAGTGGTTCCAGATGTACCTCAACGTCGACGAGGGGCTCTCGCGCGAGATCCTGCAACGCGCGCGCGCCGCGGGATACAAGGCGATCATCCACACCGTCGATGCCATTGGACAAGGTTCCTCGGACGAATACATTCGCCACAATTAAGGCGCGGCCCTGGTTGCCCTATGGAAATTTCAAGGCCGGCAGCGCCAATACCTTCAAGACCAATCTCACCTGGAAGGACACCGAAATGATCCGCCAGGTCACCGGGCTGCCGGTCGTAGTAAAGGGCATCACCCGCCCTGAAGACGCGGTGGCCGCGATCAAAGCGGGCGCCGCGGCGATCCAGGTTTCCAATCACGGAGGGAGGGCGCTCGACGGCACGCCGGCGAGCATCACCGTCCTGCCCAGGATCGCCGACGCCGTGAAAGGCGACGTTCCAATCATCCTCGACAGTGGTATCCGGCGCGGTACGGACATCGTGAAAGCGCTCGCGCTCGGAGCCAGCGCAGTCGTCGTTGGCCGGCCCGTAATGTACGCGCTCGTTCTTGGCGGCGCCTCGGGCGCGGATAGCGTCATCAAATTCCTGCGCGAGGAGCTAGTCGACTCGATGCTGCATTGCGGCGTGTCGAGGTGCGCGGATTTGAACCGAACGCACATTGCATCGACACTTAGGGCTGGACGTGACGTCTTGTGATGAGGTCGTGATCCAGCAGAAGGGGCCCGGGGCTGCTGGCTACATTGATCCGCAGGCAGCCGGTGCCGGGGAATGCCCATGACTGATGCGAACCTGAAATGGCTGATCCTCCCGTCGACGGCGGCCGCGATCACTGCCTGGGGGAAACCGGGGCGGATATCACGCTCGTCGAATATGGCAGCCTCGACTGCCCTTATTGCCGTGGCGCGCATGAAGTCGTCGCCAGCCTGCGCGATCGTTTCGGCGACCGGATGCGCTATGTCTTCCGCCACCGCTCCATCATGGGCGACGACATCGCGCGCGAAGGCGCCGATTTCGCCGAGTACGCGCACCAGAGCCGGTTAGTACTGGGAGGCCCACGACGCGCTGATGAAACTCGGTCCAGCGCTCGCGCCGGAACATTTCGACGTCACGGCGGTGCGGCTCGGTCTGCCTCCGCGCGAGGGACAAGGCGCTGAGGCCTGGCGCCGGGCCCGGGCGAAAGTCGAGGACGACATCACGAGCGCGCGGCGCAGCGGCGTGATCGTGGCGCCGACTTTCTTCATCAACGGCCGGCGCTACGAGGGACCCTGGGACGAGAACGCGCTCATCGAGGCATCCTCGGCTCGCTCGGCCACCACCATGCAGAGCGCCGCCCTGAATTTCGCGCGGTGGGCGCCTTCCACCGGCCTGCTGCTCCTGCTCGCAACGCTGCTCGCCGTCGTCCTCACCAATTCGCCGCTGGGGCCGGAGTTCGAGGCTCTCTGGCGCATGCCATTCGGCCTGCTGGCCGGCGAGTCCGCGTTTCGCATGCCGCTGCGCGACTGGATCAACGACGGTCTTCTCACCATATTCTTCCTCGTCATTGGCCTCGAGATCAAGCGCGAGTTCACGGTAGGCCGCCTCGCGACGCGGCGCACGGCCGCGCTGCCTTCTGGCCGCGGCTGCCGGCGGCATGCTGCTGCCCCGCGCTTATCTACCTCGCGGTGGCGCCGCCCGGCCCCCTCGCGCACGAATGGGCCGTTTCGACGACGACGGACACCACGTTCACGGTCGCCATCATCGCCATGCTGGGCAACCGGGTGCCGGTCGAGCTGCGGATCTTCCTGACGGCGGCGGTGGTCATCGACGATCTGGTGGCGATCGCCATCGTCGCCGTGTTCTATTCCACCGGGCTCGATGCCTACTCTGCCGGGGCCGCCGCAATCGTCACCGGGCTGCTGGTGTTCATCAACCGCAGCGGAATTTACCGGATGCTGCCTTACGCGGTGCTCGGTGTCCTCCTGTGGAGCTGCCTCCACATCTCCGGCCTGCACGCCACACTGGCGGGCGTGATCCTGGCGGTCGTTACGCCGACGCGCCCGCCGGGCAACCTGGCGGCGCTGATGTCGCAAGCCAAGGCGGTGTTCCGTCACGAGCTGCAGGCCTCATGCGAGAAGGTGCTGCGGCACGAGCCTTCGGAGCCGGCGCTGCATGCCATCGATCAGATACACGACCGGATATAATCCCCGGCCGCGAAGCTGCTGCGCTCGGTGGAGCCATGGTCCAGCTATGCCGTGCTGCCGCTGTTCGCGCTGGCCAATGCCGGGGTCGTCTGGGTCCGCCGGGGTGATCGAGGAGCACGAGAGGCTGATCGCCGCGATCGTGCTGGGACTCGTGCTGGGCAAACCAGCCGGCATGGTCGTCGCGGCCGCCCTTACGGTGTGGTCCGGTCTCGCCGTGAAGCCCGAAGCCTATAACTGGAGGCAGATGCTGGGCACCGGCGCGCTGACCGGCATCGGCTTCACGATGCCGCTCTTCATCGCCGACAGGGCCTTCCCCCGACGACGCGGATTTTACCGCCGCCAAGATCGGCGTGTTCCTCGCCTCGCTACTCGCCGGGTCATTGGGAGCAGCAATCCTGTGGCCGCGAGCGGCAGAACAAAAGGGGTCTATTTCATGTACGATCGAGGTACTGAGCGGCTGTGTGGACGCCAGCGACGCCATCGCCAATCCGCCGAAGGCGGCACTAAAATAACCGTTCTGCCGCGATCTCAAGGGGTCCCATGGCCATAAACTCATTCATCCGGTTCGTCCTCGTAGCCTTGGCGGTCGCGACCGCCGCGCCGGTGCAGGCCCAGAAGGCAGGCGACCCGTTCATGGACGACGCCAAGGCGGGCGCCCAGCTGCGCTCCCTCTATTTTCGGAACGACCTGCCGGCGAGCACCCAAGAGAGCTGGGGCCTGGGCGGCTGGGTGTGGGGCCGCACCGGCTACTGGAACGATTTTCTGCAGCTCGGCGGCACCGTCTACGGGACCGTCCCGCTTTACGGCCCCGAGGGCCGCGGCGGCGCCAACGTGCTTACGCCGGGCCAGGACGGCTACGCGACCATCGGCGAGGCCTATGCGCGCCTCAAGTACCGCGAACAGGAGCTCATGCTCTACCGGCAGCTGATCGGCCGAAACCCGCAGAAGGCCGAGGGCGTGCGCGACATCCAGACCGACATGAACTACCTCGGCACCAACGACTTGCGCATGACGCCGTACACCTACGAGGCGGCGATGCTGAACGGCAAGCTCAGCGACTCGCTGTGGTACCAGGCGGGCTACGTTGATGGCATCAAGGACCGCATCGCCGAGAAGTTCGTCAGCATGTCGCGCTTCGCAGGCGCGAACAGGGACACGGGCCTGTGGACTGGCGGCCTGCAGTGGCAGCCGCAGAAGGACCTGTGGGTCCAGGGCTTCTATTACTCGGTCGAGGACACCATCCGCATTGCCTACACCGACGTGGACTGGGTGAAGCGGATTTCGAAGGACAGCTACTGGCGCCTGGCCGCGCAATACACCGATCAGCGCTCGGCGGGCACCAACCTGCTGACCGGTGGCAATTTCAGGACATGGAACGGCGCCGTCTACGGCGAGTATGGCTGGCACTGGCTGACGCTCTACGGCGCGACGGGTTGGACCGGCGACGGCGCGGCGATCCGCAATCCCTACAGCAAAGGCCCGTTCTACATCTCGCAGCGCATCCAGACCTTCAGCCGCGCGGGCGAGGACGCGCTGATGTTCGGATCCACGTTCAACCTGGCGCCGCTCGGCCTGAACGGCTTCAGCATCGACCTCAGCATCGCCGACGGCCGCCACGCCATCGACGCGGCGACGCGTGCGGCACAGCCGAAATGGCGCGAATACGACTTCGACTTCGTCTACGAGTCGCCGATCCCGGGCATGCGTATCCGCCTGCGCTACGGCACTGTGCGGGAGGATTTTGGCACGCGCATCGACCGCACAGACGACCTGCGCCTGGATCTGAACTGGGCGATCAACTTCAACTAACCACCCCTGATAGAAAGGAAATCCCATGAGCAGCTCTGACAAAAACAGTGTTTCGGATTCGACGACCGGTTCCGGCGCGCCGGCCGCAAGCGATCGCAACTCCCTGACCATTGGCGCCAACGGCCCGATCGTCCTGCACGACGTGCATTTCCTGGAGCAGATGGCGCACTTCAACCGCGAAAAGGTGCCCGAGCGCCGGCCGCACGCCAAGGGCTCCGACGCGTTCGGCATGCTGCAGATCACCGAGGACATCGGCGAGCACCCATCGTGCCAGAATTTCTGGATTCGGCGCCAGCGATCATCCTCACGGCTGCAGCTGCGCGCACCAAGACGATCCGCCTGACGAGCACGGTCACGGTGCTGAGCGCCGCAGACCCTGTGCAGGTGTTCCAGGAGTTCGCAACCCTCGACATCATGATGCTGTAAAAGGACTGCGCCCGCTGGGCATCTTTCGCTCACATGACAGACCGTAAAGGTTCGATGTAGGATCACATTAGACTCTATTAACCATATGAGGTGTGTCATGAACGTTGCAAGGTATACTACTATAGACCCGGCACGATTTATAAATGAATTTTTATTGGTTTTCGATGTCTATGGAGTATGGAAAAAGAAGATGCCCGCAAGCAGTCGCGAGAAGTACTGCATGAACGACGCAAGCAAGTCATACGTATGCACCGCAAAGGTGTGGCGGTGATGGAGATCGTGGTGCAAACGGGACTGAGCTGGACGGCAGTCAATACGGCGCTGCGGTTGTATAAGGCTGAAGGTTCGGGGGCACTCAAGCCCGGCGTTCGGGGTAAAAAACCTGGCAGTGGACGTCGCTTGACGATTAGCCAAGAGCTGGCGATTCAACAAACCATCTGCGACAGACGCCCCGAACAACTCAAGATGGATTTTGCGCTATGGAGCAGGCCCGCTGTGCGCCAGCACATTGAGCTGGCGCACAGTATCAAGCTGTCTATTCGGGCAGTAGGCAACTACTTGGCACGTTGGGGTTTTACACCACAAAAACCCATTAAAAAAGCATACGAGCAGCGGCCTGAAGCCGTCCAGGCTTGGCTTGATGAACAATATCCGGCCATTGAAGCCAGAGCAAAAACAGAAGGTGCGGAAATTCACTGGGGCGACGAGACGGCGCTAGTCAACACGGATGTCAGAGGCAGGAGCTATGCGCCGGTGGGCAAGACACCTGTGACGTTCGCAGTAGGCGGCACGCGCCACAAGCTATCGATGATTGCGACGGTAACCAATCAGGGTAAAACGCGCTGGATGATTATTGATGAGGCATTTAACTCCGACAAGCTCATTGAATTTCTGGAGGCGCTCATCAAGGATACAGACCGCAAGGTGTTTCTGATACTGGACAACTTGAGAGTTCATCACAGCAAACCTGTAAAGGCTTGGGCTGCCGAGAACGCACAGAAAATCGAGTTGTTCTACTTGCCCAGCTACAGCCCTGAACTCAACCCCGAAGAAAGACTGAATGCGGATCTCAAGCACGTCATCACTTCAAAGGTGCCAGTGCGCACCAAGGCAAAACTCAGAGCTGCTGCGACTGATCACATGATCATGCTTGAGCAAAACCCCGAACGCGTGCGCCGTTATTTCCGCGACCCAAAAGTCGCCTACGCGGCTTCATGAATAATTCGTGCCGGATCAATAGTGTGCTCATTTTTGCAGTAAATGCACTTTGGCACATCTGCTCTTTTGCCGCGGATGACGGCGTTGCGGTGAATCGCGCGCAATACGCCAACCGGCCTACCTTGCCGGACTTTACTGCCGCACCATGCCCGGACAACCCGCGCGGCCTGAATCAGATCAAAGGCAATCTGTATCGCCACACCAAAGGAACCCACATGGCATCGCTAAAAAAATCGTTACAACGTCTGAAGAACTACTGGCATCCACCCGGGACGCGACAATCCGCAATATCGTCATCCATGGCGCACTGTCCAACTTGTCATCATTCCGGCTCGCTCCAGGACAGACGCTGGCGGGAGAAGGCGAGGAAGCCATACTGTCCTTCGCGTCGGGAAGCGACGGCCTCCAATTGAGCACAGATAATGAAGTTGTCGGCATTCGCATAGAAACCTCGGTCGAGATGCGGGCAATCTTCAACGATACCGATGTTGATAG
Source organism: Candidatus Nitrotoga arctica (assembly GCF_918378365.1). NCBI lineage: Bacteria > Pseudomonadati > Pseudomonadota > Betaproteobacteria > Nitrosomonadales > Gallionellaceae > Candidatus Nitrotoga > Candidatus Nitrotoga arctica. The sequence continues at coordinate 2,150,294 of NZ_OU912926.1, forward strand.
CTTGGGGCAAATACGGCTTGCGGGCGTCACTACCGTGGGACAAGTGCAGATTCTAGCGCGAGACAAAGTGCGCAGCGGGCATGTCGTCGTTGAAGGGCTGAACGTTATCGCTGCCGATGCCCGCGCTCGGAGTGACCGGCCCAATGGCTTTGGAGTCAATGTAACCCAAGGTGCATTTACCCTTTGGAATATGCAAACCGATGCAACGGTGAGCATCAGTGCCGATCTGACAGGATTATCGGCTGGTCGCCCGACTGCGCCAGTGCTTGGCAGTGGAATTTTCGTGAGCGGCACGCTCGATGGCGGCCGACTCACGCTGCCGCTGCTTGAAACCGGCGCGGTCTACAGCGATGGCAAAATCGCGCCAGGCACTCCCGACGTGATCACAGGGGGCGTTTTTACAGTTTACAACGCGATTGTCGACATCGTGCGCAATCTCGGACCGGTCGTCACCTACGGGGTGAATGACATGGTATTGGATAATTGGGGTGCCGTGGACCACTGGATCGTCGAGGAAAAACTGACATCCTATGGGCCGAGCGGCATTGGCTTCGTCAACTTTGGGACTGTCAACGAGTTGCAAGTCAACGCGCCGATTGAAACGTTTGGCCAAGGAGCGCGTGGTTTTAATGTTTATGACGGCACCGTCAACGTAGCGGAATTCGATCGCATTACCACACACGCGGACGGTGCGGTGGGCATTCAGATCAGTCAGCCTATCGGGCGCCTGATGGTCCGTCGTGGCATCAAGACGTTTGGTGCTACTGGAGACTCGCTGGTGAAAGGCGTCGTCGTGTCGCTTTCAGCGATTGCGTTAAGCGTCAAGCCTGGCGGTTCGGCTCGGGAGATCATCATCGACGGTGGCATAGTGACGAATGGTAAAGGTATCGCACCACTCGAACTGCATGGCGCGATTGGCTCGTTGCGTATTGACGGCGGCATTAAAGCGGCTAACTGATCGTTCGCGCATTCCGTTGATCGTGCAGTACGGATGCTCGTTTGGCACAAAGAGATGCGTTCCGATAAACTGAAGGATGATTATCATGCAACGCGCGATTGACACTATTTTTCCCGCAGAGCGGGTCATCGATGATGGCGATATGCTGTTGTGGCGGGCGTTACCCCTGCACAACCGCAGCTCGCTTGGGCCATTCGTATTCATCGATCATTACCGACACCGGAGTCGGCGCGGCATCGGCGACTCACCGCATCCGCATGCCGGCATCGAGGTCATCAGCTACCTGTTGGAAGGGAGCGTGGAGCATCGCGATAGTCTGGGCTTCAAAGACCGGCTCGGACCTGGAGACGCACAATGGATTCGCGCCGGGCGTGGCATGTTGCACGCGGAACAACCGGCCGGTGGGCGCCATGGCCTGCAACTCTGGACCAGCCTGCCGCCGGCGGACAAACTTGCTGAACCGGCGTATGCGTCATTTCGCGCTGCCGACATTCCTGAAATTCAACACGTCGGTGTGCTGATTCGGGTCATCGCGGGCAGCCTGGAAGGCGTCGCAGGTCCGATGAAAACTACCAGCCCAACCCTCTTCGTTCACATCAATTTAGACCCTGGCGCGAGCGTTACTCTGCCAGTCAATGCGACATTCGAACTCGGTCTGTACGTGCTCGACGGGCGTCTGGAAGGAGATACTGGCGCTCAAGTGGGTCCTGGCGCGCTTGCAGTGCTGACCTCAGGCTCGGAGATCACATTGCAGGCCGTGCCAGATCAACGTACCGACGTTGCGTTGTTGGGGGGTGCCCCGATCGAAGGCGCCATTCTGTTTAGCGGCCCATTTGTTATGGATATCCCCGAGCGCCTCGTGCAAGCCAAACGCGATTTCGCCAGCGGCGCCATGGGACGCCTCGAAGGAGTTCCGTTTTAATACCGGATTAGCGCAGCAATCAGATATTGGGGTATGGGGAGTAATGAAGCAGAAACTGCAGTTAATCGTACGGTTTATATAGAATAAAGTTTTTAACTTGCGCCTTCATCACGCCGCTTATCGCCAACAAGTTGAAGAATCCGATGCCCCTTGCAATCCTGCTGGCTTCTGTGTAAAAATCTGTACGAAGGGGCGCTGGAACCAAAGGGCGCTGGAACAAGGAGAGAAGGAGAGATGGAACATGGACATCAAACGTAGAGATTTCGTCAAGGTGTGCGCAGCGGCCTGCGTTCTGTTGCTGCCGGGCATCGCCAGCGCCTCGAAAGACGAGAACGCGAACAACGCACCGGCCTCAGATGTCGATGCGCGCATCGAGAAATCGATTAAGGCGAGCTTCGGCGGTGGCTTCTCGGTACGGGCTCATACCCAATCGGGAGGACTGACCCGCGCCGGTATCGAACATTTTGGCAATCAGTACGAGGTCACCTCGGCAGACTTGCTGGATTGGAAGATCGTTAAGTCCTCGCTGAGTAACTAAGAGTAACTAACCCGCGCTTCGCATTGGACTTCCGTCAGATTGTAAATTTCTATAGTGTGAGAACATTTCGATGGCTGAGGTGTCCTTTTGGGCGTCGAATTCATAAAGACAACTTGTGTAGGAGATAAACCGTGTCCGAGAAGATCAAGAGCATTCGCATCCACCCCGGTATTGGCATTGCCCGCTTGGGGGATAGTGACGAGTTTTACATCGGTCCCGAAGCGCCGGGAGTCGTGGTGGATCCGGGCGGCAGCAATGGGCCGGGGCCGAACGGTGGAACCTACCGCGACAGCGGGGCGCGATTGAAACGCCAGGCGCAGCGGTATCGGGTGTATGCCTACGATGCCAACGACAAGGTCATCGCGGAACTCACGTCGGATTCTGGCTTGATCCAATCCGTGCGCTGGCGGGTTCATGTCAGGAACATGAAAGCGGCGAATTATGCGTTTCAGGGTGCGTATCTGTTTGACCCGGACAAGTTGCGAAACCCGTCCATCCAGCCCGGTAAGAAGCCAATCGAACGTGATAAGTTGATCATCGATCCTGGTGTGCATACGATCGCCTCCGGGCAGGCCAGACCGGTCGTCATGAAGGGTGATGTTTTCACTGGCGTTGAAAAAGGTTTGTTGCCGGGCGCAATGCGTTTCGTGGGTTTCACGCCGAAGGACACTTCGAAAGAAGTTGAGGTCACGTATAAAGCCGCCAAGGATATCGAGCTGGGGCAGCTTCGCCTCGATTCCAAGGATCGTCTGCTGTTCGTCCCCGCGCCCGGCAAGGGCGAAAGCGTTACAACACCGAAGGTGGCGTTGTCGAACCCGAGTGTTACAAATAGCCCCCCGAATGGCCCGGAGGGGGGTACAAACCCACTGACGAACCAATTTGCCTATTTCAACGTTCCAGGCTGGTGGGACGATACCTGTGAAGGTGAAATCGACGTCACGGTCACGCTCAAGGACGGCACTGTCTTGAGCACACGCGACAACGTGAAATCGGTCACGGACGAAGGCACGAGAAACCCGCGTGCAGGGGCATGGATCGTCACCGCACCACCTAAGTTTGCACCCCACATGTACCACATGGTGTCCATTCTGGATCGCGTCTACGAGGCTTTTCCTGAGGCGTACCCCTACGCCAAGCGGAAGACGAATTTCTACCGCGATGTCTATCCGCTATTCGCCAACACAGTGAACTACGGTTGGGTGAGCGCCGAGGCCGCGGGCGTCACCTTAGCCGCGGGCGTCACCAGAACCAAGGGCACCGCTCATGGTCCGAAGCAGTCGGCCAACTTGCTCAGCCCCCAGCGCATGGCGATGTACACCGATCCAACAGAAAAAAGCAGGCCGGCGAGACAGGGGACCTATGGTCTGATGCGGCGAGCGCCCGGAAAGTCCGGAAAGCTGGTCGATTCGTTGCTGCCCGCCCCCCCGCTGAGGCCAACCAGCTGGAAGAGCGAAGAGTTCAACCGCCCCGAAGAAGACCGCAAGATGCCCAAGCTGTGGGGCTCGGGAGGCAAGCCGGCACAGAATCAGCAACTGGGCATTCAACTCCCGGACCAATTTATGAGCTTGACCGACTTGCAGTTGAATCATCTGAAGGAATGGGCAGACGGAAACTTTGAGGTCGGTGTTCCACAAAAACCCGTATCCTTGGAGAAATTGCCGTTGACCATGCAGCCGCATGCCCTCGACAGCTCGGCGCTCGAACCGACCATCGGTGGTGGCTTTCACCCGGGTATCGAATTCCCGTACTTGATCATCTATCGGGAGAAATTCGCCGAGGCGTTTCGCGTGAACAAAGACATCGAGCCCGGCTCGCTTGCGGCTTATATGTCGAGCCCGTGGCAGGGTGACTTCTGGTCGTGCGACATAGCCTGGTGGCCGACACAACGGCCAGATATCGTTTTCGAGTACGATGAAAAGAACCAGACCAGAACCTATAGAGAGTGGTTCCGTGGATACGATACTAACGGCGAACCGCTATCATCCACCGATGGTTACGAGCAAATGGCCTATGCTTGGTCGAAACTGGGGATGGTGCTCCCGATCAAGACCGAGGATGGCAGTTTCTTGAAAGACAACGGTCAGATCGTGTTCGTCGAACAAGAGCGTAATCCGGCATTGAACCGGCCACCCGCCAAAGGCAAATAATTCGTGCCATCGACCCGACCCGACCCGGCCCATACAACATGGGACGTTGTTATCGTCGGCGCCGGACCGGCGGGAGCCGCAACCGCGATCACGCTGGCTAGGTTTGGCCAGCGTGTGCTTTTGGTGGAGGAGCGAGTATCCACGAGATTCAAGCTGGGTGAATCACTGCCGCCGACCTCTATCGATCTGGTCAAACACTTCCTGGGAGACCCTGAAGGCCCGGAACAGCAACTTCCGGGTCTTTTCAGAACGGCTGGCAACGTTTCGCTATGGGCGACCGAGCAGGCCGATGTCGCAGACTTCTTCTTCACGTCGACCGGGTTCGGCCTGTGTGTCGAACGATTGGCTTTCGATGAGGCCCTGCGCTCGAATGCGGTTGCCGCCGGTGCAACCTTGCTCAAGGGTGTTCGTTTCCAATCCTGCGCACGGATCGCTGACAGTACTTTCAATTGGCAACTGAGGCTCACCTCGGAAACGCAGACGCAGCAGTATCGCGCCCGTTATCTGGTCGACTGTTCCGGTCGGCGGGCGGTCGTGGCCAGAACGCTTGGTGTCCCAACCGTCCACAATGACGACCGGTTGTTCGCCTATGCACAATGGTTTTCCTGCGTCGGCGACGATGATGACCGCTACACCCGGATTGAGGCCGCGCCACACGGCTGGTGGTATAGCAACCGCTTGCCAGGCACTGAAGGCAATGAAACCAAGCGATTGGTGGTTTTTCACTCCGACAAGGACCTGCCGGCGGCGAGAATGGCTGCGTGTCGGCAAGGTTTCGATCAGCTACTGGACGACTCGACGCATATCACGCCATTGCTCAAAGCGAGGGGCTATCACCCTTGCGGGACAATCCGAGGCGCACCGGCCAACAGCCAGCGACTACAGGACTTCTGCGGTGACGCTTGGATGGCGGTGGGCGATGCGGCGCAAGCATATGATCCGCTGTCGTCGCAAGGCATCGATAAGGCGCTCAGGACGGCCAGCCACGCCGGTCACATGATCCATTACGCGTTGACAGACTGTCCGCAGGGCGCGGCGGGATTGGACAGCCGCAATGAATACGTCCATCAATACGATGAGCAACAACGCCAACTCTGGCAAGAGTACTTGTCGCAACGAGACTTCTACTATGGCATTCAGCCACGCTGGTCTGATCAGCCGTTCTGGCAACGTCGGCGGCAGTTGGCGAATGAAGTTAATCGGTTGCAGATCGATAGCCCGCGTCCTACGACCTCACGTCAATTGACGCAAAATTCAGATGGTGCATGAATTCTCGCAGTATAAGCAAAGTCGCCGAGAATTCCGCAGTGGTCGGGATTGAACCTTGGGACGCCGGCCGCCCCTGCACGATTGACACAAGCCGGTTAAAGGTCTGCTCCACCAAATCGCGCGAGAGTGTCACGTTCGGCTGATCGGGGACGCCGGCAATCCTGGCGATGGTACGAACGGACACATCTGTCGTGGAAAGTGTTGACCCGTTCACGATCGAGTGACGAATTCGGAACAGCTGGTCCTCCACCAGCATGATCGCATTTTCCATCTCGGCCTCGGTCGGTGGATTGTGCTTGAAGTGCCTGGCGGTTTTTACCGAACCCATTGGGAGGATTATCGGTGGTGCCGATTCAATTCCGCTTCGACTGGTGACAACGGTCTGCTCCTCTCCGATATGGAGCGTTGTGGCAGAGCCGCTGTCACCCGAATTTTCAATTTTAAAATCGCTCAATTGTGCTTTTTACCTAGGCAATGTACCCATTTTGGTTCAGTCACCAGATACCGGTTTGATCTCGCCCTTTAGTCGCCAGAAACCTTTCGATGCCAAATCGGTGATGTTGGTGTAGGCAATATTTTTTTCAAAGTCTTCCACGTGCGTCACCGTGTTCCCGGTAGCGGGCTCTATCCAGGTCACCATATACACGTTGGGACGGATTTCAGTCATGCTGATCTCAAAATGATTCAGTGTTCCCTTGGGGTAGGAAGGGTCGGCCATCACCGTGACATCAAGGTGTTGAGCGTCGACGAAGCTCAGACGGTAGATGGCGTTTTTTGCCAAACACGAAGTCGAATTGCCCGCCAATGACTTGCACTTTACCGGCCATGTTTTTTTCCTCTTTCCTCACAACTTGTTGGGCGCAAATGGATCCACTGAAAAAACTACCGATAGCGCGCTCACCAGCGTCACCAATTTCTTTTTCAGCATGGATACTCATCTTGTTTCACGAACTTTACACTTGATCAGGTGGTGAGCTGAGCTCAACCAACGCGGCAGTTTGCTTGATGAACGTCAGATCCTTCAAAGTCAGAAACGCATGTACCTTGTGTTCCTTGAAGTCTTCCAGACGGACGATCGTGTTGCCGCTTTTTTCCTGCCATGAAACCAGGTAGAGTTCATCGCGCAAATATTCAATGGTAATGTCCACCGAGTGGGATGAACCCTTAGGGAGATCGGGACTGTGCTCGACAATAAACTCGAGCACCTTGTCACTGACGAAGTACAAATAGAACGACATTGAGGGGAACTCGACGTAATATCGTTCCCTATCATCGGATAAACCATATTCCTATCCTCCCCACTTCAGTGCTATGTCCAGTTAATTGGTTCGTTACTTCTCCATTACTTCGATCGTCGCTCTCAACGGGCCAGGTCGGTTCAAGATTGCGCCGCCGGAATCGATTTTTCCAAACTTGATGAGGCCGTTCGAATAACTGAAATCCTTATAGAACACGGCCAGATTTCCCCAGGGAGCGTAATAGGTGATGTCTCCGATCGATGGGTCGCTTCCTGCCGGTGCGCCTTTGGTAGATAACTTCCGCGGCAGATCACTCACTTTTTCGGTCGCCGCATAATCCGTTAGCGTTAGAGTTAGTGGAAGTAGCGAAATAAAATCTCTCGACGTTTGATTGTCGAAAAGCGTTGCGGTCACTACCGCACCTTCGATGGTCATGCGAATTTTCATGCTGGTCGCTTCCTGCTTAGGTCCCGTTCACAAATAACATGACTACTTCAGTCAGGTCGTATGGCGGCACACCTTCGTCCTCGGATGCGAATTCCCCAGCGGCGTAGACCACCTTGCCCCCTCCATCGTCAAGAGCGATGTGGTGTCTGCAATATCGGATTCCGGGCACGCGAAGTGGTCGCGATCCGGCACCACCAGATCGGCCAACTGGCTTTCCTGGATGCGGGGTGCCGCCTCAGCCTAAAAAGCGAGTGAAACCCTTCGCGTGAATCTCGCCGGTGAGTGCCGTCTGGCGATGTCGGTGACACCGCGCTCTACGAGGAAGCCGAGCACCAGAACATGAACTTTCATTGCCGGTGCCCGGCTCGGGGTATGTCTGACCGTTTTTCAGTCAGCGTTGCGGATCAGTTGCGCCGCTCGTTCGCCGATCATCACGCTCGGGGCGATGGTGTGGCCGCTGATCAGGGTGGGGATAACCGATGCGTCCGCAACCCGGAGGCCGGTAACGCCGCGAACGCGAAGCTGGGGGTCGACCACGGTGAGTGGATCCGAGAGATCGCCCATCCGTGCCGTGCCAGCGAGATGGTATGTCGTGTACATGCTGCTCAAGATGGCCTCATGAAACACCGAATCATCCGCATCAACGGCAGGATAGACCGTTTCGGTGTACCGAGCCAGGGACGGTGTCTGCGTCAGCTTCTGTGCATGGCGCATCGCCTCGACGAGCTGCGCGCGGTCATCGGGATCACTCAGATAGCCGGGATCGATGATGGGCTTCTCGTGGGAGTCTGCTGAGGCCAAGCGCAGCGTGCCGCGGCTCTTCGGGTGCAACAGCACGGCCCATATCTTGTAGCCGTTGCGCTGCTCGACCTCACCAGCCTCAGCAGTCGGGCCGCCGACCGGGCTGTTCGACGCGATCGCCGGGTTGTAGTCGAAGAGGAGCTCGTAATCGGGAACCAGGGAGCCTCCCGTTCGGGAAACGAACCCGACGCCATTTTGCGAGAAGAAGGCGGCTGGGCCGGAGCGGTCAGATCTCCATTGCGCGAGGGCCTCATCGGAAGTCGGGTCTGCTAGATAGGAGCCGCCGACGCCGCGCGGGGCGGTCACCACGACCGGGGCGGTCGGATGGTCATGCAGGTTCTCCCCGACGCCTGGTACATCCGCAATGACCTCGATGCCGTGCTCGCGCAGATGCGCGGCTGGACCGACGCCCGACAGCATGAGCAGTTGCGGGGTGTTGATGGTACCCGCGGAGAGGATCACTTCGCGCTCGGCATTGAGGACGTGTTCGGTCCCGCCCTTCTCGTATGCGACTCCAGAGGCTCGGGTGCCATCGAAGAGCACCTTCGTGACGGTGGCCTCGGTGATGATGCGCAGGTTCGGGCGGGCGCGCACCTCGTCCGTAAGGTAGGCGTCGGCGGGGGTGCGGCGGGTGCGCGCCTTGAAGATGCTCTGATAGCGGTCAGCGACGTACGGTGTGGCACCGTCGACGTCTCCCCGCGGTCCGTACCCGGCCTCGGTGAACGCGAACAGCAGATCGTCCGCAAGGGCGGTCGGCGCTGGTAGGTCCGATAGCGTGATCGGGCCACCCGAACCGCGCCACTCGGAAGGACCGCGATCGGTGTCCTCAATCCGCACGTACGTGCGGAGCGCTTCAGCTCCGTCCCAGCCGGCAGCACCCTCGTGGGCCCAGCGGTCGTAGTCACCGGGGACCCCCCGCAACCAGGCACCGATGTTGAGGAGGCACGAGCCACCGACTGCCTTGCCTCGAGGGTGCGTGATCGCGCGCCCTCCGATACCCGCCTGCGCCGTTGTTTCGTATTGCCAATCGGCCTCGCTGCCAAACAGCTTAAAGAATGCGCCCTGCGTGCGACTGGCCTCATAGACGTTCTCTTTGCCAGCCTCCAGAAGCACAACATTAACAGCGGGGTCCTCGCTTAGCCGCGAGGCGATGACAGGGCCAGCGGTTCCAGCACCGACGACGACGTAATGGGAACTGGACATGGTCGCTCACTCCTTGTTAGTAATGAATGGGAACGGGATATAGACGCTCACTCCTTGCCGGCACTGACCTAACGCTGTGCAATCGACGAGTCTGCTTCCATGCCGGCAAGAATAACAGCCCTAGCCAAATGTGTCACGTTATTTGTTAAGGGTTTGTTACCAAATAACCTATGCAAATCAACTTGATCGAATGCGATAGTTCCAATCGCCGTGGAATTCGTTGCGTTCGATTTTGACGGTGTCCAGTTCGGCATCAGAGATTACCAAACCCTTGGGGTACTCAGCGGTGTCGAGTTCCGCTCGCACTGCCAAGCCGCTGCGGGTTTTGGTGTTGGCGATAAGGTTGACGATGACCTCATGACTGATCAGCGGACGCCCACGCCAGTTCATGGTGATGAACGAGAACAGGCGGTGTTCGATCTTGTTCCACTTGCCGGTGCCCCGTGGGAAGTGATGGATTTCAATGTCAAGTCCGGTTTCTTGTGCGAGGCGACTCAATTCGAGCTTCCATAGTCGCACACGATGCCCATTGCTGCCGCCACCATCGGAAGTAATGACCAATTGCCTCGCCTGCGGGTAGCGCTCCTTGCCCATGCTGAACCACCATCGCCGGATGGTTTGCACGGCAAATGCAGATGTGTCATGGTCAGTGCCCACACTCACCCAGGCCTCATCCGCGCCAATGTCGTAAACCCCATACGGATTGGTACGCCCGAGCTCCTTGTCGATGAAGTCGTGGACCTTGACCTTTACTGGCTCACCGCTGGGCAGCCACTCTTGCCCCGCATTTTTATAGGCACCTACCCGCTCCTTCTTTTTCGTGTCCACTGAAATCACGGGCTGATTGGCTTGCAAGGCCACAGCTACCGAGGCGTTGATATGCTCGAACTGCGCATTGCGATCAGGGCTTTGATTGCCCTCCAGTACTGTAGTGGTCAAGTAATTTCGGACACAACGATAGGTTTTTTTGCTGCCCTGTTCCGCTCAAAGACGGAGGGCGACAGATTGCCCAATACTGAGTGTATGCGATTACAGTTATAGAATCCCACGATGTATGCGGTGATATCTGTTTTAGCTTCCGTTTGATTGGCATATTCGCGCTGCCAAACGCGCTCCATTTTGAGGTTCAGAAAAAAGCGTTCTGCCACTGCATTGTCCCAACAGTTGCCCTTACGGCTCATGCTGCAGACGAAGCCATGCTTCACTAGCAAAGCCTGATACTAGCCGCAGGCATATTGACTGCCACGGTCGGAGTGGACGATCAACCGCGGCTCTGGTTGACGCTGCTGTATTGCCATGTGCAGTGCGGTGCAGACCAATTCAGCAGGCATGCTCGGCGCCATCGCCCATCCAACCACCTTGCGCGAGAATAAATCCAGCACTATCGCCAAATAGAGCCAGCCTGACCCGGTGCGGATATAGGTGATATCGCCCACCCAAGCAATATTGGGTGCGGCTGGATTGAATTGCCGATCCAGAATATTGGCAGCAATTGGCAGATTGTGTTTGCTGTCAGTTGTGTGGCTGAATTTACGCTTCCATACTGGCTTCAAGCCTGCCTGACGCATCAGGCGGCGCACCCGATAACGACCAACTTGAATACCTTGCGCTTCCAATGCGGTGACCAGACGACGGCTGCCATAGCATTGATGACTGGTCATGAAAGCAGCTCGCAGATGAGTGCTTGTTTTGCAAATCATTGGTTTGGCGAGACGGCTCCTGGCCTCATAAAAACCGGAACGACTCACTTCCAAGACGCGGCAACTCTGCTGAACAGGGATCGCCTTCTGTTGCAACAGGCAAACAAGCTGGTAGCTCATTTCAGTTCCCGGGCAAAGAAGGCTGACGCTTTTTTTAAAATATCAACATCCATACGAAGTCGACGGTTTTCTTGCTCCAGTTGGCGGACACGCTGTTGTTCAGCAGTGAGTGGATTGCCGATGCCACGCTGTCCACTTTGCTCGGCTTTATATTGCGTCACCCAACGACGGATCGCAGTCTGGCCGATTCCCATGCTTTGGCTGACATGCTGAGCACTCAGTCCCTGTTCCTGGATCATGCGCACAACTTCCAGTTTGAAACTGGTGTCGAATTTTTTTCGTTGCTTTGTCATTTAGTACTCCTCTGATGGTGGATTTTCCACCTATCGAGGTGTCCGTGTAAATTAGACCACTACAGCACTCAGACAGGGGCAGCCAGTACGCAAGCCATGAATATCAAGCGTTACTCAATCAACACGGCATTACTTGCAGTATGAGTCGCAAAGGGAATTGTTGGGATAATGCGGTGATGGAACGCTTCTTCTTGAACTTGAAGATGGAACGGGTGTGGCAGCGCAAGTATGCGAATCAGATGGAAGGGATTAAAGATGTGACCGACTATATCGTGGGCTTTTACAACTGCATAAGAAGGCATTCAGCTTTAGGTAATATCGCACCATTGGCTTATGAAAAACAGTTTGTAGCAAAACAACCGATTGCGGTGTCTGAAATTACTTGACCACTACACTGTATACATAGCAGCTCTTTCAGTAAGATCAACGACTGGGTATTCCGGAATCAGCGATCACGATGCTCCAGAATACCCATCTGCATCACAGGAAATCCGAAGGTCATTGAGACAGCAATCCGTTGCACTTAATCCCGATCAAACGCCGCCGCGAAGCCGCCTTCGCCGAGCACCCGCTGGAACACGTGCACGGACTGAAGCGATTCATAATACACCTCGAAGCGGGGACGATTGAGAAGGCACTTCAGTTTTCGCCCATGCCTTCAGCTTGGTTTGGCGGCCGCACCGGCGCGCACCTTCTCTTCGATACGTCGCCCGACGTCGGCGTCGACACTTTTCCAGTAGTCGAAGGCGCGTTCCAGCACGGGGCTGCGCACGTCGCCGAGCAAGCTGCTCGCAGTACGCCCAGCGCTCACAGCAGCCACTCGATCGGCAACACCGACAGCACACTGACACCGAGGCGCCGCCAGAAGCCGGCATGTGGCTCTTGCTTGTGGAGCAGTTGGCCTTCAGAACGCTGTTCGATCCAGCCCAGTCTGCCGTCAGTGAGCTGGACGCTGTAGGCCCGCGTCTGCACACGCCCGGCGAATATGTTGGCGGCGGTCGCCGCAAGCGTCGGGCTGTGGATGACAAATCCGAGTTCGGTGTTCAGTCGCGCGGAGCGTGGATCGAAATTGAACGAGCCGACGAACAACAGACTACGATCCACCACGAAGGTCTTGGCGTGCAAGCTGGAGGATGAGCTGCCGCCGAACAGACGGTGACGCGTCGGTGGTGCGGCAGATTCCCGTTTGAGTTCGAACAGGCAAACGCCAGCGGCAAGCAGGGGCTCACGCCAGCGCACATAGCCGGAGTGTACCGCCGGAACATCCGTCGCCTCCAGGGAATTGGTCAGGATACTGACCCGGACGCCGCGGCGAGCCATGTCGGAAAAGAAAGCTGCGCCCGACTCGGTAGGCACAAAGTAGGGAGAGACCAATTGCAGCTCAGTGGCCGCCGGGGGCACGACGCGACGCAAGCGCGCCCACAAGTAATCTGACGATGCGGCGCGGCCCAGCGCCTTGGCGGGGTCGTCGCTCACGAACTCGGTGCGCGCCCATTCGAATGGCAGGCGCCGCGCCTGCAGGTCGCGCACGAAGGCGGATTGAGCGATGGCCTGGCGGTAGGCACGGACGGCATCGGAACTGCCTTCAGGCGGCACCGATGGCGCTGAATCGGCATCCCTACTTCTGGGCGGGAGCAGGCGGTCCAGCGGATACGCGGAGTCGCTGGCCCAGTATTTGTCGAAGTCGGACGACACCTGCGTCACCACCGAGCCGATTGCCAGCACGTCGAGGTCCACGAAAAGTACACCGGCAGTCGCGTCGAAATACTCATCGCCGACGTTGCGCCCCCCGATCACCGTCACCTGGTTGTCTGCGGTAAACGACTTGTTGTGCATGCGACGATTCACGCGGGAGAAGTCGGTCACGTAGTCCAGCACGCGCCACTTCCGGTGGCGGAACGGATTGAAGAGCCGGACTTCGATGTTGGGGTGGGCATCGAGTGAGCGCAGCACGTCGTCCAGGTCCCGGGTGTTGTGGTCGTCCAGCAGGAGGCGCACGCGGACGCCACGCTCGGCCGCACGCCGCAGCGCGTCGAACAACAGCGAGCCGGACAAGTCGTTGCGCCAAATGTAGTACTGCACATCCAGACTGCGTTGAGCGGCATCCGCGAGCGTCGCTCGAGCCGCAAACGCATCGTGTCCGTCCGGCAGTGCCACGATCCCGGACAGGCCTGGATGAGCGTGCCGCAGCGGCTGCACAGCGACACCCAGACTGGTTTCGTCCGACTCCGGAACGGCCACGGAAATGCTGCGACCCTCGAGCGTGGGCAACTTGCTGCACGCACAGAGCAGCGCAACTCCCGTCGCAGCGCATAGGCGCAAGAGCCCTGCCTTCATGGGGTCATCGCGCCGAAACAGGCGAGCTTTAGACCTTCGCTCAAGGTTCAGTGCCCGAAGCCGGGATCACGTGCGCTTCTCCTGCCGGCTGAGCGGTGCCACCGGCGCATTGGTGAACAGCACGTTGAGTCCCTCGGCCATGGTCGGATGGGTCAGCAAGCTGTCGCGCAAGGCGGTGTAGGGCAGACCCGCCAGCATCACAGTCTGGACGACGGCCAGGAGCTCATCGGCCCCCGTCCCCATAGCCGTGAAGCCGAGCAACTGGTCGCTGTCGGCGGCGACCAGCGCCTTGAGGAAGCCGTGCGGCTCGGACAGCGTGCGCGTGCGCAATACAGCGGCCATGGGAATCTTCGCCACCCGGTAATCAACCCCGGCTCGCTGCGCCTGCGTTTCGTTGAGCTCGATGCGTCCGAGTTCGGAATCGGTGAACATGCAGTACGGCACCACGCGCCCACGAGATTGTCGCGCACGATGCGGAAGTCGTCGAAGGCGACGTGGGTGAATTGCGGGCTGCCGGCGCAGTCGCCCATGGCCCAGACGCCCTGCGCCGTCGTCTCCAGCCGTTCATTGACCTGCACGTAGCCACGCGTGTCCAGGGCGATGCCGGCTTGCTCCAGCCCGATGTCCCTGGTATTCGGCGTGCGGCCGGCAAATATGAGGATATGGCTGCCGTCTATGCGCTGCGCACCGGCAGCGCCTCGCAGGTGGAACTGCACTTGCTCGCCGCTATGTCCTTCCACCCGCTCAGACTGGGCCCCGACGACGATGGCGATGCCTTCGGCGTTGAAGCGCTCCATGACCGCCTGCGCCACGTCGGGGTCCTCGTGGCCCGCGATCTGCGGGCCCTGCTCGATCACCGTCACGCGGCTGCCGAAACGGCGCAGGGGCTGCGCCATTTCCAGGCCGATGTATCCGCCGCCCAGCACAATCAGGTGTTCGGGAACGATACCGAGCTCCAGCGCCTCCACGTGCGTCAGCGGCCCCGACTTGGCAAGTCCCGGGATACTTGGAATTGCGGCATGCGTGCCGAGGTTCAGAAAGACCCGTTCGCCCGAATAAACCTGCGTGCCGTCATCGCGCAGCTGTACCTCGATGGTCCGCGGCGCCACGAAGCGGCCCTCGCCCATCACCAGCTCGGCGCCGCTGGCCGCATAGTTCCTGCGATGCACCTTGATGAGGTCTTGAACCATCTTGCGTTTGCGCTCGCGGACCGCGGCCATGTCCACGCGCACCGGACCACTGGAGATCCCGAATTCCGCGCCGCAGCGAGCGAGCGCCGCCACGTGGCCGCTGTAGATGACGTTCTTGCTGGGCAGACAGGCGCTGTTCGGACAGGAACCGCCCACCAGCGCGCGTTCGATGACGACGGTGCGATGGCCCGCCTTGGCCATCGTCCACGCAAGATACTTGCCGGACTCTCCGCTGCCGAGAACGAGGATGTCGCAGGACTGGACTCCAAGCATGAGGTTGACTCCTGTGGTGGCGCCCCGTATCACGGGACTGTAGGAATGACTCTACGCTCGAACGTCGGAGCCGACAAGGCGATATTGGCGAGTGACGCGACGTCTGCAAGCGTGTAGCGTGTAGCATCGACACGAAGGGAGCCATGGAAGGACAATTACCATGAAGCACATTCCCGACAGAATGGTCTCTTGCCATTCTATTCGATTGCGCACGCGCCCTTATCAGGCATGGCTAATGCCGATGCCGGCCAGCTGCGCCCCGGCGCTGGCTCGAAAAAGCGCCGGTTGCTTTCGTTGACGATCACCGAGCCGGCATAGCAACGATCGGCCAGGTTATTGATGCGGGCATAGCTCTTCAAAGTCCAGCCACCAACACTGCGTTCGAAGCCGGCGCGCAAACTGGTAAGGACATAGCCGGAGGCAGCGTCGCTGTTGAGATCGTCGACCAACATCCTGCCGCTGTAGCGCCCTTCCAATGCGGCGCTGAAACCGCTGGCCGCATGACGCCACGACAGTTCGCCATACAGGGTTTGATTCGGCACGCCGGGCAGGCGATTGCCGGCGGCCACCATGGTCGCCGGGGTACAAGCGCCGCTGCAAAACGGCTGGGCATAAACTGCACGCAGCCATGAATAAGCCAGGACCATACCGATGCCATTTTTCCAGTCGCCCTTGACGCTGGCTTCGATGCCGTCGCGGCGGGTAGCACCGGCATTCTGGTAAACCGTCCGCCCGCCGGCATTGGCCAGCACCGCCAGCTCGTTTGCGGTGGCGATGTGAAAGGCGGCGACGCTGGCCTGCATGCGTTCATCCAATTTGGCCTTGATGCCAAGTTCGAAGTTGTCGCTGCGCGCCGCCGCCAGGCCGAAATTCAGTCCGGCCTGGTCAGCGCTGACGGCACAATCCTGGGTCAGTCTGAATGTAGCGCCAAGCACTGGCGTCAGCGTATGGTAGGAGACTGCGCCGCTGTCATCGCCATTGCCGGGCACGATGTAATGATCCTTCGATACGACATGCTGTTGCGCAAGCCGGCCAGCAGCAACCAGCGCGAATCCAGATTCGGCTGCCACTGCAACTGCGCATACTGATCGAGATTCCAGACCCGATTGTCTTCATCGCGCCGCAACGCGCCCTGCACGCCCAGCGTGCTGCCGATGAAATTCTGGAAGCCGCGTCGCTGTTCGCCGAGATTGTCGTAACTGATGCCGACCGTCCATTGCAGCGGCCCGCCAGCGAGCGTGGTGCGCCGGTTCCAGCGCAGATCGCCGCCCCAGTAGCCGCGCGCCAGATCGATCAAGCCGCCGGCACTGGTGGCAGCGGCTTGCGCCGCAACCGGAATCGCTTGGAACTGCTGGGTATTGCGCTGCCCGCCATACAGCGTGAAGTTGAGGCTGTCCGCGCCGAAAAAACGTTCGTAAGACAGGCCAAGTTGGCGCTGATCGACTGACTTGCGGGTATCGAAAGCGATGGCGCCGGGATCGACCCCGCGCGGATCGACGGCAAGTTGGGTGCGCGACAAGCCGAGCGGGTCTTGCACCCCGCTCATGCGCACCGCATTGCCTACCAGGGTCAGCAGCGCATCGTCGTCCAGCGCCAGCCGTAATTTGGCGTTTTGCGTATCGCGGCTGGCGGCGCTGGGCTGGCGATAACCATCGGTGCTAAAACGGGAAATGCCTGCCACATAATTGACATCCCCCTGCTGCCCCGCAGCCTTGAGCCCGAAGCGCCGCGCGCCATTGCTGCCCGCTGCCGCATCAACATCAAGCCGCAAGCCGGGACGGCCGTCTTCGGTAAAGATAGCAATCACGCCGCCGGACGAATTGCCGTAGAGCGCGGAAAACGGTCCGCGCATGACTTCGATCCGGTCTGCCGAGCCGAGGTCAACGAGGTCGATCGCCACCGGCAGATCGAAGCTGGACTGGCCGCTGCGGGTGGGGGTCACGACGATTGCGGGCAGGCTTGCCTCGCTGTCTGGCGCGGCAAGCTGCGCCCACGCCTAGCTAGCGACGGCGATACTGACAATAAACAAGAAGGTTTGGCGGCCGTCAGAGCTTTTTCTTCCGGCCATGCGGAAGTGGATAACGGACTGATTACGTGTACGAAGTGCGAGACCCGTTTCCACCTGGAAGAGACTACTCATTGTTTATCACTTTCTACCGAGTAATCCGGATAGCCGAAGAATCCGATGGCCCTTGCAGGCCTGTTGGCTGCGGTTGAGTCACTCGGCTACCTGGGTATGATCTTCGGCGTGGGTCCGGCCTGGCTCGTGACATTGATTGCCGGCCTGGCCGGCGGCGCGTTCCCGCTCGCGATCGCCATGTTTAATCTGCGCACCCGTACCACGATGGGTTCTGCGGCCATCGCCGGCTTTGCAATGGGCATTGGCTACCTCGCCAGCACGCTAGACCCGCTGCTGGGCGGCTGGCTTTACGCTGTCACGGACAGTTGGACGATGGCGCTTTGGGACTTTGCAGGTACGGTGGTTCCCATGGCCATTGGCGGATTGATGATGACCCGGCCGGGACGCTACCTTGAGGACAAGTTCGTCTGATTGCAAACTGATCTAACTTAGTCATTTGCGAGTCACCCTGAAAATCGTGCCGTTGGCGTCGTCGCTCACCAGCAGCGCGCCATCGCGAGTGACGGCCACTCCGGTCGGCCGGCCCCAGACAGTGTCGTTGTCCACGAAGAATCCGGTCATGAAGTCTTCGTACTCGCCGGTCGGATTGCCATTTTTCATGCGCACACGGACCACCTTGTATCCAGTCCTGTCGGGCCGGCTATGCGAGCCGTGCATCGCAACGAAAGCATCGCCGCGGTATTCGGCAGGGAAGGCCGTGTGATCGTAGAACGCGACGCTGAGCACGGCTGAATGCGCCTGGAATAACACTTCCGGCACCCGCACGTGTGCCTTGAGATCGGGACGCTTCCCCTTCCATGCGGGATCTTCATTGGCACCGAGGTAGTACCAGGGCCAGCCGAAAAAATCGCCGTCCTTCACGCGCGCCATGAAATCGGGCACCAGGAAGGGGCCGAGATGGTCGCGCTCGTTAACCACGCACCACAGATTGTCGGTACCAGGCTGCATCACCAGCCCCGAGCAGTTGCGCAGTCCGGTAGCGTAGTTGCGAAGTTTCTTCCCCTGCAGGTCGAACACGCGGACCATGGCGCGGCTCTCTTCTTCGGCCCAGGGAGCGCCGCGGCTCTGGGCTTTTTCATGCGCCCGGATTTCTTCGAGTTTCATCTCGGGCATGCTGATTCCAGAATTGGAGGCCGAGCCGATGGAGACGAACAGGCGCTTGCCGTCGCGCGACAGAGCCAGGTCGCGCGTCCAGTGGCGCTTGGTTGGAATGTTGTCGATGACTACTTCGGCCGGACCTGCTGCTTTGACGTTCCCGCTGCGATAGGGGTAGCGCACTACCTGGTTCGCCGCCGCCACATACACATAGAGAGGATCGGCGGCAGGATGGAAGACGATACCATAGGGACGATCCAGATTCTCGGCGAAGACCTCGGGCTTGGCCGGCGCGCTCGCGTTGGCGCGGAACACGAGCACCCGTCCGGTGCCGCTCTCCGACAGGAAGATGTCGCCATTCGGCGCGACCCTGAGCGTGCGCGGCTGCTTGAACCCGCTGGCGAACACCTCCACCGCGAAGCCTTCCGGTACCTTCGGCAGCGCGCCCGGCGACGGCGGGATCACCTTCACGACGCCGGCCACCGATCCTTCAGGGTCGGTGGGCGTCACCGTCGTCGGCAGGTCCGATCGCTTGATGTGGTACCGCACGCCCGGAGCGTCGGAGCGCCAGTCGGAAGTAGGCATGCCGGGGCTGCGTGTCGCGTCCGCTTGGGCATGGGCGAGCGTGGCCGCAAAAATCAGTGGGGCATGAAGGAGAAGGATGGAAAATTTCGGGACGTGCATATAGGCCTCCGTTGATGCTGACTTTCGTGAAGATCCGATCTTCTCAATCCGCCTGCCCGCATCGCCGAAAAAGTTTCAGCGCGGAACGGCGGGCGGTCAAAGCCGGGCTGCTGATTAAGAATCCGCCACCGACAATTCGATTGTCTACCAGAACTCTAACGGTGCGCTTGGAGCGCCCCCCATTCTATGCGCCCCCTGCGAACGGTCAGGTCTCATACTGTTCGGATAGCGCGCTTGACGGAGTATTTTATCTGTTCAAGACGTTGATTTTATTTAATTTATTTTTCTTAACCGAACAATATTTAGACCTCACCCTGTTGCTGCTTGAACATTACAGTTTGCGCCGACCAGAAAGAACTGATCGGCCTAATCTGGACTGAACAGTAAGCAGCCGACTTTATCGGTGATCAGCAAACGTGGTGTTAGTTGTGAGGGACACCCGCTCTACGGTAGCGGTAGCCATTTCGGGCCAATGCTATGGGTGGTGCAGTTAATGCGTCGTCCTGACTTTCCTTCTTTGAAAATTTCATCCGACTTAGAGATAATCTCTTCCGCATAGGCCTGTGAATCACCTGACGGGGTGGTGGCTACAACAAATACAACACCTTCACTAAGTTTTTGCATAAAATAAGCGTCTGTAACAATACCTTTTTGCCGGTAGCCGTTCATTAAAACCAGTAGCTTTGGGAACATTTTTAAAAAATCTGACCCGGGCGATTTGTGGAGATTGTCAGTTTCACACATTACCAAAGTGTTCGACCCAACCATACTTTTTATATCTGCAAACACTGGAGATACAAAAAAAACAGATAACAAAATGAATAAAATACTCTTTACTTTTCTCATGATTTTCTCCTATGCATCTAAATTAAATTAATTTTTTAAAATATACAATATAGATTGTACCTGACATGAATATTACAATATATTAATGTGTGAATAACAATAAATTTTAGACATGGTCTCAAAAACACTTGATTTTGGTAACACTTGCACAGGTTAGTCTGCCAAAGTTCTTAGCACAACTTCTATTTCAACATTTTCGAAAAGCGCTAATTTTTAATTAAACAGCGCGCTTAATTGTGTATAACCCAGCATCTCAAGCCAAGTATAGGAAAAATAAAGCACCTTTCATGAGCATTGAATGTACTGAAAGCTGGCTCGGCTGTCAAACAGTGGGATAATCGATCGAAAATGACTGTATTCCGGTTTAGTTAGCACGAAAAGTGAAAGATTTTGCCGCGTTTTGGCGCATCAGGAAAGGCGCCCAGAGGCAAAGGTTAGCAAAGGGCAACGGGTCACATCACACGACCAACCCCGTGCAGAATGCGAGCATCAATATTTTCCTCGATCACCCTTTCTCCATAAACTGCTCAAGATGTGCAAGAAAGGCGCGTGTCTTGACGGGCAGGTAGCGGCGCATGGGCATCACGGCCCAGGCGGGCACGGCGGGAAGGCGCCACTTCGGCAATATCCGCACCAAACGTTGGTGATGTACATCTTCTACTACGAAACGATCCGGTAACGCACCGATGCCCGCACCATCCAGTAAAAGCTGCTTGATCATGTCAGGTGAATTCAAGGTGAGACGTCCGGGGAGAACCCCTTCCCAAACAATCTTGCCATTTGTGAGTTTCCAAGGGACTGCGCTTCCTCGCGCCGAGAGTAAACGAACCGCCGTATGACGTTCTAACTCATCAGGATGCTGCGGTGCAGAATGAAGCGCGAGATAGATGGGGCTGGCGTACAGGCCGAAACCAAGCGCGTCGATCTTGCGCGCCACCAGCGTGGAGTCGCTTTCCAGCACCCCCATGCGAATGGCAAGATCGAAGCGTTCGCCGATCAGATCAACGCGTCGTGAAGACAGATCCAGATCAAGTTGTATCTCGGGATAGGTTTCGATGAAGGTGGCGATGGCGCGCGAGAAATGTTGCTTGGCATAGTCGCCCGGCATGGAAACGCGTAGTCGTCCGCGCGGCTGCACATCCTGACTGCGCACGAAATCTTGTGTGATAGCAACCTCTTCTGCAACGCGTCGGCAATGATCAAGGAATTCCTGACCAAAGTCGGTGAGTGTGAGTCGACGAGTCGTGCGCAACAGTAGCCGCTGCCCCAGTGCTGCTTCAAGATTCGTCAAGCGGCGAGAGACCGTGGCTTTGGGCATGGCGAGATGTTCGGCTGCACGCACCAAACTTTCTTGTTCGACGATGGTAGCGAACAGAATGTAGTCGTCAGCGGAGATATTCTTTTGTTCCATTTGTGGAACAGCTTATCCCATCTTCATGGCTTTATCTATCTTTTCGAGCCGTCTAAGATGTAGTCACATTAATTTAATGGAGAAATGAATATGAATACCATCAATCAAACAACGCTGCATCAATCGCGTGGCGTCGAGCGCATCATCGAAGGAGTTGCCACCTCGGACGGCGCCGGCGTGAAGCTCACTCGCGTACTGACGGGCAAACTGCAGCACCGCCTTGATCCATTTTTGATGCTGGATGCATTCGGCAGCGATAACCCGGACGACTACATCGCGGGTTTCCCGGATCACCCGCATCGGGGTTTCGAGACAGTAACCTATATGCTGTCCGGACGGATGCGGCATCGTGACAATGCAGGACACGAGGGGCTGCTGGAACAGGGTGGCGTTCAGTGGATGACCGCTGGGCGCGGCATTATTCATTCTGAAATTCCCGAGCAAAAAGACGGTGTGATGGAAGGTTTTCAGCTGTGGCTCAACCTGCCCGCGAAGGCCAAGATGGGCGAGCCGTGGTATCGCGACATTGGAAGCCAGGAGATTCCAGAATACATAACGGCAGAGAACGTTACCGTGCGTGTCATTGCCGGAATGAGTAACGGTGTGGCAGGTGTCGTTACACGCGAAGAGACCGAACCCATGTATTTGGACATTCACTTGCCTGCGGGCGCTTCATTCTCGACGGCATTGCCCGCCACGCATAACGCGTTCATTTACGTCTATCGCGGCACGGTGAAGGTGGGTGACACGCCGGTGGAATCGCATCGCATGGGTATTTTGAGCAACACACCGCAAGCCGATGGCGTGACGCTCACAGCGACAGACGATGCGCGTCTGATTCTGATCGCTGGCCGGCCGCTCAACGAACCCATCGTGCAGTACGGGCCGTTCGTGATGAATACGCAGGAAGAGATTCATCAGGCAATGGACGATTTCCGCAACGGGCGCTTTGCATAGGCTTCAAGTTTTTTTACGATTCATTCAACAGAAGGAAAAATTATATGACCACTACCCTGTTCACCCCCACCACGCTAGGCAAACTGCAACTGAAGAACCGCATTGTCATGGCACCCCTGACGCGTTCACGCGCCATCGGCAATGTGCCGAACGAACTGATGGAAAAATATTACCGACTGCGTGCGGGAGCAGGACTCATCATTACTGAAGGCACATCGCCATCGCCGAACGGACTCGGCTATGCGCGGATTCCCGGCATATTTAACGATGCACAAGTACAAGGCTGGCGGCGAGTGACGGACGGTGTACATCAGGCGGGTGGCAAGATATTTATGCAACTGATGCATACTGGGCGGGTTAGTCATCCCGCGAATATGCCTGCCGATGCCAGGGTGCTCGCGCCATCCGCCATTGCCACGCCAGGTGAAATGTGGACGGACAGCAATGGATTGCAACCGCATCCTGTTCCCATTGCAATGAACGAAGCCGATATTGCTCAGGCTATCGCCGAGTATGCAGCTGCCTCCAAGCGGGCGATCGAAGCTGGATTCGATGGAGTAGAGTTGCATGGGGCGAATGGCTACTTAATCGATCAATTTCTTAACTCCGCTTCCAATCAGCGCACTGACCGCTGGGGCGGCAGTATTGAAAATCGCATTCGCTTCGCCGTAGAAGTTGCCAAAGCTGTCGCCGTGGCTATCGGTGCAGATCACATCGGTATGCGCATCTCACCTTATGGTGTATTCAACGGAATGACTCCCGATGCTGAGATGGACGCGTTGTACGAGCGCTTGATCGCCGAATTAAACAGCATCGGCTTGGTTTATATCCACATTGTCGATCACAGCTCGATGGGCGCACCGGAAGTTAGCCCAGCGTTGAAGGCAAAGATACGTGCCACGTTCAAAGGAAAATACATTTTGTCAGGCGGCTATGATTTGACTCGCGCGAACATCGATCTCAATTTGCAACGTGGCGACCTCGTCGCATTCGGCCGCCCATTCATCTCCAATCCCGATCTGGTGGAAAAATTACGCAATGACACCCCATTGGCATCACCAGACTCCAATACCTTTTATACACCGGGAGAAAAAGGATACACCGACTATTGATGCAAGCAATGACTATGACAGAGTCATTGCTGCTAGTCTTAACTGCGTCAAATTTAAACGAGCCTTGCGATAACGATCCATTCTCATATCGAGGTATGAGCGTAATGAGAAGGCTGGCGGAATTTGAACATCATCTTGAGCACCCGTGCGAAGTATTGGAAAGTGTGGGTTGCGTCCCCATGAGAATAAGAAATTTGCTTATTTTAATTTGTTAGCACCTCTGTACTATGTACTCCTCATACGGGCATGGCGACTAGAGCTGGACAATGAATCGCCTGGCTTTGTTGCATCCGTCCTTAGATAGGAGAAACTTCAATCCTTGGTTAAGCGCCAGTGATTACTTCAAGCCAGACATCGGCTTTGAGCACGGGACGTACAAGCAGCAAAAATGAACGAAAATGACTTTATGAAGCTTAACAATATTTAAGATAACAGTTGTTTAAATCCATCTATTATTGACCCGGCCATTAAATAGTTTCAAGCGGCATATTTTACGCGTGGGTCTTGAAAGTAAGAAGCGACGCGTCTAGGGTTGCTCTCCAGCATTGTCATGTGATCGTTGGCAGCGGCACGCAATTTCTCCTTGGTACGCACCTGCACTTTCGATCCGATAGCCTGCTTCAAGTCTGAATTCAACCGCTCTTCCGGATTCAATTCCGGACTGTAGCTGGGCAAATAGAAGCATTCGATTTTTTCCTTGTTTTTTTCCAGCCAAGCCTTCACGGGTTTGCTGTGGTGCACTCTCAAATTATCCAGAATCAAGAACACTTTTCTCCCCGCATCCTTGATCAGTAGTTCAAGGAATTCAATGAGCCGATCCGAGTCGAAATTTCCGTCGATAATCTGCCAACGTGCACAGCCTTTGTTGGTTACAGTGGCAATCATCGATAGCCGCTGCCGCGTACCGGGTGCATAGGCCACCGGCGTTTTTCCCTTAGGCGCAAAACCACGCCCGCGTACATCGGTATTAACCAGTGCCGTCTCATCACCCCAGTGAATTTCTCCGCCCTCGGTACGGGCGCGCCTGGCAATCTCCGGATACTGCTCGTCGAGCCATTGCTTTACCGCCTCCGGTCGCTGTTCGTACGCTTTCTTGATTGGCTTTTGGGGTGTAAATCCCCAACGTTTGAGATAATGCCCTACCGTCCGGATCGGCATGGAAATATGGTACTCCTGCTTGATTAACTGACTTACCGCGGCACGATTCCACAACGCAAAATCCATTTTCATCTGCTCAGGGCGTTTCTCGCAAATGAACTGTTGCAATAGCCGCTCTTGTTCTTCGGACAGGCTGCGGTTCTCACCTGCACGACGGCCTCGCTTTCCGGGTTTTATTCCAGCCGTGCCGCCTGTTTCATAGAGTCGAATGATCTTCCTTACAGCGGGGTAGCTCAACTCCGAAACTTGAGCTATTTGCGCGGGGGTGCCACCACGCTTATGTAGCCGGATAACTTGCCTGCGGCGTTCATGCAGTGCTTCGTCTTTGAGGGTTCTGGCGTCTATTTTTTCCATGCAACTATGGCATGCAAAATCACCAAAAGTTCAAACTATTTAATGGCCGGATCTATAAGGCAAGAAAAAATCCACTTGAAAAATAAAAGAAATCGACAAGGCAAATTGAGGAAATATTTACCAAGCCGATCGAACCTGGAAAAAATCCAGTTACCCAGATTCAACATTCTTTATTCCACTTTTCTGTATTGGAAAATACAGCACTCGTTTGGTGACAGCCATGTTGCATTTACTTTGCCCCTTGCGCTACGTTATAGCACTCGTCTTAGGTCTGCAGCTTGTCAATCCTGCCGCTGCGGCTGAACCTGAATGGTTGTACGCGGTAAATCCCGGCGACACTTTGATCAGCGTTGCGGCAGACTATTTGGCCAATCCCAACGACTGGCACCAGCTTCAAAAACTCCATGACGTGACTGAACCTATTGATCCGGCACGAATTATTCATGAAGCCGCGTAGGCGACTTTTGGGTCGCCGAAATAACGGCGCACGCGTTCGGGGTTTTGCTCAAGCATGGTCATGTGATCAGTCGCAGCAGCTCTGAGTTTTGCCTTGGTGCGCACTGGCACCTTTGAAGTGATGACGTGTTTGAGATCCGCATTCAGTCTTTCTTCGGGGTTGAGTTCAGGGCTGTAGCTGGGCAAGTAGAACAACTCGATTTTCTGTGCGTTCTCGGCAGCCCAAGCCTTTACAGGTTTGCTGTGATGAACTCTCAAGTTGTCCAGTATCAGAAACACCTTGCGGTCTGTATCCTTGATGAGCGCCTCCAGAAATTCAATGAGCTTGTCGGAGTTAAATGCCTCATCAATAATCATCCAGCGCGTTTTACCCTGATTGGTTACCGTCGCAATCATCGATAGCTTGTGGCGCGTGCCGCCTACTGCGAACGTCACAGGTGTCTTGCCCACCGGCGCATAGCTCCTGCCTCTGACATCCGTGTTGACTAGCGCCGTCTCGTCGCCCCAGTGAATTTCCGCACCTTCTGTTTTTGCTCTGGCTTCAATGGCCGGATATTGTTCATCAAGCCAAGCCTGGACGGCTTCAGGCCGCTGCTCGTATGCTTTTTTAATGGGTTTTTGTGGTGTAAAACCCCAACGTGCCAAGTAGTTGCCTACTGCCCGAATAGACAGCTTGATACCGTGCGCCAGCTCAATGTGCTGGCGCACAGCGGGCCTGCTCCATAGCGCAAAATCCATCTTGAGTTGTTCGGGGCGTCTGTCGCAGATGGTTTGTTGAATCGCCAGCTCTTGGCTAACCGTCAAGCGGCGTCCACTGCCAGGTTTTTTACCCCGAACGCCGGGCTTGAGTGCCCCCGAACCTTCAGCCTTATACAACCGCAGCGCCGTATTGACTGCCGTCCAGCTCAGTCCCGTTTGCACCACGATCTCCATCACCGCCACACCTTTGCGGTGCATACGAATAACTTGCTTGCGTCGTTCATGCAGTACTTCTCGCGACTGCTTGCGGGCATCTTCTTTTTCCATACTCCATAGACATCGAAAACCAATAAAAATTCATTTATAAATCGTGCCGGGTCTATAAGCGGCTCATGTCTCCTGCTCACCCAGAACACGCAAGTGAGCCTAGCGGAAATGATGCTCTTTGGAAAAACTGGCATGGCCCAAACGGTTATCGAGTTGAATCGAGGCAACCTGGACACCCACGTAACGGAACAGCAGAAACCATCCGCACGTTATGAAATCAAGTCACGCGCGCTCAATCTGGTTGTGCGAGGAACCCGCTTTCGCGCCCATGTGAGCAACATAGATCACATCTCGCGTAGCGAAGTGCTTGCGGCGATCCAGGTCTCCAATCACGGCGGACGCGCGCTCGACGGCACGCCGGCCGTCATCACCGTGCTGCCTTCGATCGCGGAGGTGGTCAAGGGCGACGTGCCCCTGATTCTGGACAGTGGCATCCGGCGCGGCACCGACGTAGTGAAGGCGCTGGCGCTGGGCGCCAACGCGGTACCCATCGGCCGGCCGGTCATGTTCGGCCTGACCTTGGGCGGTGCGAGCGGCGTCGATAGCGTAATCAACTACTTGCGCCGCGAAACCGTGAACACCGTCCTGCACTTGGGCGCCAACCGCATCGGCGCGCTCGGCCGACAGCACTTGCGCCAGTCCGCTGCGCCGGGCACGCAAGTGCCGGTGCAAGCGGGCGCGGACCGGTTAGCCTAACGACCGGCCGAATGAAGAGGCACCCGTAAGTGTCACGAACCGGTTCAGACAAGTACCACGAAGCGCCGCGGGTTGGCCTGAGGAGCCGAACCGCAGGCGTGCGCACCCCCCCGTGCAACGTGGGCACGTCTAAAGCTTGGGCGACAGGCTCCATCGCTATCGCGGCCCGTTAATCCACTTTTTAAAGGACAAGAACCATGACAACCACTCAACTGCATCAACGCGACGTCACCAGGGTCGACGCCCCCTCAATCGGCCGGGGGGCATGAGCGGCGACCATCGCGTGCGCCTGCTCGTTGCGCTGGGCAGCGACCGACCCATTCCTGCTGCTGATGGAAGACTGGTTCCCGGTCGGCGTGTTCGATCACCATCCGCATCGCGGCATCGAGACGTTGACGTATGTGATCGACGGCGTGATCGATCATTACGACAACCATGGCAACAAAGGCACCCTTCACCCCGGAGACGTCCCATGGATGGCGGCAGGGCGCGGGCTGATCCACAACGAGCAGCCGGCTGCGGGGCTGACCGTCCATTCGTTGCAGCTTGGGTCAATTTGCCAAGGGCTGACAAACTCGTCCCGGCGCACTACCAGGACATCCTCGCTGACGAAGTGCCGGTGCGTCACGAAGCCGGAGCAAAAATCCGGGTGTTCTCCGGCGTCTCCGACGTCTCCGGCGAGTTGAAATCGCCGACGCAGAACCATACACCCGTGACCATGGTTGAAATCCGGTTGCAGCCCGGTGCCATCATCGAGCAAAACCTTTCTGCCGACTACAACGGCTTCGTCGTCGTTTTCACCGGCAGCGCAGCCATCGGCGCCGCATCCACTTTTGTCGAGGCTGGACAGGTCGCTTGGTTGGCACAGAGCCAAGCACCCAGCGGCGTCTCCCTGACCGGTGGCGAGCACGGTGTGCGGGGCCATCCTGTTCGCGGGAAAGCCGCTGCGCGAGGCGGAATTCCGCGCCCAGAGCGAACAGTTTGGTTTGTAGAAACGGTTGCCGAGCCGTTCGCAACGGTCTAAACTGGCTTCTCGGCTCAATGTGCGGTTGGGCCCAAGCGTACGATTGCAACACAGCACTCCTCAATGAAAGGAAATCCCATGAGCAGCCTTGACAAGAACAGTGTTTCGGGTTCGACCACCGGTTCCGGCGCGTCCGCCGAGAGTGACCGCAACTCTCTGACCATCGGCGCCGACGGCCCGATCGTCCTGCACGACGTGCATTTCCTGGAGCAGATGGCGCACTTCAACCGCGAAAAGGTGCCCGAACGGCAGCCGCACGCCAAAGGCTCTGGCGCCTTCGGTGTGCTACAGGTCACCGAGGACGTCTCGAAGTACACCAAGGCGGCGTTGTTCCAGAAGGGCGCGTCCACCGAGATGCTGGCGCGCTTCTCCACCGTGGCGGGCGAGCAAGGCAGCCCCGACACCTGGCGCGACGTGCGCGGCTTTTCGTTGAAGTTCTACACCACCGAAGGCAACTACGACCTAGTCGGCAACAACACCCCGGTGTTTTTCGTGCGCGACCCGATGAAGTTTCCCCACTTCATCCGCAGCCAGAAGCGCCTGCCCGACTCGGGCCTGCGCGACAACCACATGCAGTGGGACTTCTGGACCAACAATCCCGAGAGCGCGCACCAGGTCACCTACCTGATGGGCGAGCGCGGCCTGCCGCACAGCTGGCGCCACATGAACGGCTATGGCTCGCACACCTACATGTGGGTCAATGCGGCCGGCGAGAAGTTCTGGGTCAAGTACCACTTCCACACCCGCCAGGGCATGGCTTTCTTCAGCAACGCCGAAGCCTCGGCAATGGCGGGCTCAGACGCCGACTTCCACCGCCGTGATTTGTTCGAGGCCATTGCCGGCGGCAAGCATCCGGAGTGGACCGTGTCGATCCAGGTGATGCCCTACGCCGACGCGAAAAGCTACCGCTTCAATCCGTTCGACCTGACCAAGACCTGGTCGCACAAGGACTATCCGCTGATCAAGGTCGGCACGATGACGCTGAACCGCAACCCCGAGAACTTCTTCGCCCAGATCGAGCAGGCAGCGTTCTCCCCGGGCAACACGGTGCCGGGCATCGGCCTGTCGCCCGACAAGATGCTGCTGGGCCGGGCGTTCGCCTACGCCGATGCCCAGCGCAACCGCATCGGCACCAACTTCCACCAGTTGCCGGTGAACCAGCCAAAGGTGCCCGTCAACACCTACATGTTCGACGGCCAGATGGCCTACCAGCACAGCGGCAGCGCGCCGGTCTACGTGCCCAACAGCGGCGGCCGGCCCTGGGCCGACAGCACCGGCCCCGCGGCCGACGGCTGGGAAGCCGACGGCGCGATGGTGCGCAGTGCCTACACGCTGCACGCCGAGGACGACGACTTCGGCCAGGCCGGCACGCTGGTGCGCGAGGTGTTCAATGACGCCCAGCGAGCAGCGCTGGTCGACCAGGTTGCAGGTAGCCTGCTGGGCGGCGTGCGCAGCCCGGTGCTCGAACGCGCCTTCGGCTACTGGAAGAGCGTGGACGCCGACGTGGGACGGCGTATCGAAGAGAAGGTGCGCACCGGCGCGGCCGGCAAGCCGGCTGAGGGGATGGGCGAAAGTTGAAGTGATTTTCCCTGCAACGGCAGAGCAAGGTCACAAGGAACACGCCATGACCACTCCCTTACGCATGCCGGCCGCATTCATTGGCCACGGCTCACCGATGAATGCACTGGAGGTCAATGACTTCACGCGTTGCTGGCGCGAACTGGGGCGTATGATGCCGCGCCCGCGCGCAGTATTGGCGATCTCTGCGCACTGGTTCATCCAGTCCACGGCCCTAACAGCCATGGCGCAGCCGCGGGTGACCCACGACTTCTATGGTTTTCCGCCCGAACTGTTCGACGTCCGCTATCCAGCTCCGGGCAGCCCGGAGATTGCGCAGGAGATCGCGGATGTGGTGCGCCCTGGAGATATTGGTCTGGACCACGATAGCTGGGGTCTGGACCATGGCACCTGGTCGGTGCTGGTACACGTGTTCCCGGCAACGGACATCCCTGTGCTGCAGTTATCCATCCACGCCGGCGCGCCGTTGGCCTACCACATGGAACTCGGCGCGCGGCGCGCGCCGCTGCGCGAACGCGGTGTGTTCATCATCGGTAGCGGCAACGTAGTGCACAACCTTCGGCGCGTGAACTGGTCGTACGGCAACCGCGGTTTTGACTGGGGCGTGCGCTTCGATGCGCACGTGCGGTCCATCATGACGTCCGATCCCGCTGCACTGGCGGCGGTGGAGAAGCACCCCGACTACCCCCTGGCCGTGCCGACCAACGAGCACTTCCTGCCGCTTGCCTACCTGGCCGGGCTGTGCACCGCCGCTGGCGAAGCCGCGCAGCCGTTCGCCGCAGGCTGCACGCTGGGCTCCCTGAGCATGACCAGCTACCTGCTCGGCATGCAGCCACCCGTGGCTCGCACTAGCGGGGATGAGGCCCAATTGCTGCCTGCTGGCGTGCCGCCGGAACAGACCAACATCTGATGCTGCAAGCGCAGGTTCTAGTTCACAGCAGCCCCCCGATCGACAACCCTTCGCTCCTCGATGCCGAAGCGGTTGCCCGCGCGCTGGGCACCGACCTCGAAAGCGGGCTCGGCACAGGCGACGCTGCTGCCCGACTCGCACACGATGGCCCCAACGCGTTGCGCGCCGCCACGAGCGTGCCCACCTGGCGCCGCATCCTCGGCCAATTCCAGGATCCGCTGATCTACCTGCTGCTGGCGGCGGTGGCGATCGCGCTGGCGGCCTGGCTGGTCGAAGGCCGGCAGGGCTGGCCGGTGGACGCGATCGTGATCGCATTGGTCATCCTCTTGAACGGTGCGCTCGGCTACGCGCAGGAAGCCAAGGCCGGCAACGCGGTGGCTGCATTGGCCGGCATGACGAGCGCCACCTGCGCGGTGCTGCGCGGCGGCAAGCCGCTGCGCATTGCGAGCGCGGAGCTCGTTGTCGGCGACTTGCTGGTACTTGGCGAAGGAGACCTCGTCGGCGCCGATGCGCGGCTGCTGCGCACCGCTGCGCTGCGGGTGCAGGAATCGTCACTCACCGGCGAGAGCGAGGCGGTGCTGAAGGACGTGGCCACGCTGCCGGCACCGACGCCGCTCGGCGACCGGCTGAACATGGTGTTCAAGGGCACGGCGGTCGCGCAAGGCACTGGCCGGGCCGTCGTCACCGCGACCGGCATGTCCACCGAGATGGGCTCGATTGCCAGCATGCTCGATGCCACCGTTGAAGAGGCCACGCCGTTGCAGAAGGAGGTCAGCCGCATCGGCCGCATGCTCGGCATCGCGGTCATGATCATCGCCGTCGTCGTAGTCGCAACGATCCTGCTGATGTCGGACATCCGCGGCCCGTCTGACCTGATCACCGTACTGCTGCTCGGCGTGTCGCTGGCGGTGGCCGCAGTGCCCGAGGGGCTGCCTGCGATCCTGTCGGTGGTGCTCGCGATGGGCGTGCAGCGCATGGCCAGGCGCAAGGCCATCGTGAAGAAGCTGTCGTCGGTCGAGACCTTGGGCTCCGCTTCCGTGATCTGCTCCGACAAGACCGGCACGCTGACACGGTCCGAGATGACGATCCAGCGCGTCGTGACCGCCTCCGGCGACACGCTCGTCACCGGCGTAGGTTATGCACCCGAGGGCAAGGTCGAGCATGAAGGCGCGCAGATCCAGCCCGGCGCGTTGCTGAACGAGCAGATCGTGGTGCTTAGCGGCGGCAGCCTGGCGGGCAACGCCAACTTGCGCCAGGCGGACGATGGTCGATGGGAGATCCAGGGCGACCCTACCGAAGCCGCCTTCCTCGTCGCCGAACACAAGCTCGGTGCGACCGAGCGGCGCGAGCGCCGCTTCGAGCGCATCGGCGAGGTCCCGTTCACGTCGGACCGCAAGATGATGTCGACCATCGAGCGCGACCACGAGCACGCTGGCGAGATCGTGGTCATCACCAAAGGCGCACCTGACGTACTGCTCGAACACTGTACGCGTGCACGCGTCGGCATGGACGTCGTCGACCTCGACGACGAACTGCGATCGCGCGCCCTCGCCGACGTGGCCCGGCTCACCGACGAGGCCTTGCGCACGCTCGCCGTCGCCTACCGCCCGCTGGCCCCCGGGGAGCGTGCCGAGGCTTCGCCCGACCTGGAGCGCGACCTGATCTTCGTCGGCACCGTCGGCATCATCGACCCGCCGCGCCCCGAGGCCGCGGTGGCGATCCGCGAGGCGCACCGGGCCGGCATCCGCGTGATGATGATCACCGGCGACCACCCGCGCACGGCGGCGCGCATCGCCGCCGACCTCGGCATCGTCGAGCCGGGCGCGCAGGCGCTAACCGGGGCCGAGCTCGATGAACTCGACGCTGCTGGTCTCGCCGCTGCGGTGCGCGTGACCTCGGTCTACGCCCGCGTGGCGCCGGTGCACAAGCTGCGCATCGTCGATGCACTGCAAGCCGACGGCAACATCGTCGCAATGACCGGCGACGGCGTCAACGACGCGCCGGCGCTGAAATCGGCCGACATCGGCGTGGCGATGGGCATCACCGGCACCGAGGTGACCAAGCAGGCGGCGAAGATGATCCTCGTCAACGACAACTTCGCGACCATCGTCGACGCGGTGCGCGAAGGCCGCGGCATCTTCGACAACATCCGCAAGTTCCTGCGCTACTTGCTGTCATCGAACATGGGCGAGGTATTAACCGTCTTCCTCGGTGTCGTCGGGGCGGGCGTGATCGGCCTGACCGGCGGCAGTGAAGCCATCGTGCTGCCCTTGCTGGCGACGCAGATCCTGTGGATCAACCTCATCACCGACTCCGGCCCGGCGCTGGCCATGGGCGTGGACCCCGAGACCGACGACGTGATGGCGCGCAAGCCACGCAAGCCCACCGAGCGCGCCATCGACGCGCGCATGTGGTGGGGTGTGGTCGAGATCGGCTTGGTGATGGCGCTGGCCACGCTGCTGACCATCGACCTGTACCTGCCGGGCGGCCTGATCGAAGGCACGAACGATCTGGACAACGCCCGCACCGCCGGCTTCACGGTGCTCGTCTTGGCCCAGTTGTTCAACTGCTTCAATGCGCGCTCGGAGACGACCAGCGCCTTCCACCACCTGTTCGTCAATTCGTGGCTGTGGGGCGCCATCGCGCTGTCAGCCATCCTGCAGGTGGCAGTGGTGCACATCGGTTTCCTCAATGTGGCGTTCGGAACGGTGCCCCTGAGCCTCGAACAGTGGGCCGTGTGCCTGGCCATGGGCAGCACGGTGCTATGGTTCGGCGAACTGCGCAAGCTGGCGCTGCGCGCGTGGAGCGGGCGCAACTGAGATGCAGCCGCATCCGGCCATCATCTTTCTCGGCGGCCTGGTGGTCATCATCGTCGGCGCCGAAGTGCTGCTGCGCGGCGCGACACGCATGGCAGCGATGCTGAACATCCAGCCGATCCTCATCGGCTTGACCGTCGTCGCCATCGGCACCAGCATGCCCGAGCTGGCGGTGGGCATCACCGCCGCCTACGAGGGCAAGGGGCCGCTGTCCGTGGGCAATATCGCCGGCGGCAACCTCTTCATCCTGCTATTCGTGCTCGGCCTGAGCGCGCTGTATCGCCCGTTGCCGCTGAGGTTGCAGAGCATCAAGTTCGACGTGCCGGTGATGATCGCCACGTCGCTGATGCTGATCGCCATGGCCTGGGACGGCGTGCTCAGCCGCACCGAGGGCGCGATCCTGGTGGGCGCCTCGATTGCCTACTTCACGACGCTGGTGCGCCTGAGCCGGCGCGAAAGCGCGCGGATGAAGCTCGAGTTCGCGCAGGAATACAGCCCGAGTGCGCTGAAGACCCGCCCCAGCCCCCGGCAGTGGGCGTGGAAGGGGCTGCTGCTGGCGGGTGGCATCGCGCTGACGATCATCGGCGCCAACCTGCTCGTAGCCGGAGCCGTCGACATCGCCACGAGCTTCGGTGTTTCCGATGCAGTGATCGGTCTGACCATCGTCGCCTTCGGCACGAATGCGCCGGAGTTGACGACCACCTTGGTCGCCACGCTGAAGGACGACCGCGACGTCGCCATCGGCAATCTCATCGGCAGCAGCATCACCAACATCCTGGTCATCCTCGGCCTGATCTGCCTGGCCGCACCGGGGGGCATCGAGGTGAGCTCAGACGTGCTGCGCATCGACCTGCCGCTGGCCGCCCTGGTAGCCCTGGTGTGCCTGCCGGTGTTCAGGAGCGATCAGAAGGTCACGCGTCGGGAGGGCGCGTTCTTCGTTGCCGCCTACATCGCCTATCTGAGCTCGCTGCTGCTGTTGCGTACGTGAACAGCCGACGCGGCGAATGCCTCGTCGCTTGATCTCCATCAACCCGGGACGGGGACCTGCCTCGTAGATTTCAAGCTGGAAAAAAAGAGTCCCATGAACGCTCTAGCCGCCACCGCACCGCCTGCCGCGAGCACTTCCACCGCGAAGCAAGCCGGCCTCATCGCCGCGTTCGTGACGCTGCTCGTCATCACCTGGTTGTCGGGCGTAGCGGGCCTGCGGTCGGCGGGCAGGTGATGCTCGCCATTCCTCACCTTCGCGGTGATCGTGTGGATGACCGAGGCCCTCGACTACGCCGTGAGCGCCGTGGTCATCGGCGCGCGAGAAGGTGGTGCGCTACCGCGAGCTGGTGGCGATCGAGGCGGTGAGCCGCGAGAGCGCTGACGATCAATCGTCGCCGCTTCGAGTGCATGATGGATCGGCTTCGGTTCATGCGCGTGTTCCAGCGGGCGCTCGGCGAAGGTGGCTTCGCGGCGGCGTTTGATCGGAATCAAGCGCGAGGGATTGCTGTCTCAATAGTCTTCGGATACTCTGCGATGTAGAAGGCGTTTTAGCGTGATTCATTTACTCATATAGGTAGCTTCGTTTCAAGGAGCGGCAATATGCCAGGCATACAAAATCTTCTCGTCGCCACTGACTTTTCGGAACGGGCACAGAGAGCGGAAAAGCGCGCTGCTATGCTGTGTACGGGACACAAATGCAACACAGCGGAACTAATGACAGTGAGAGAGTCCGAGCAACTCGAGGGGCTTGCGCGACTCATGAATAAGTCACCTGAAGCAGCCAAGACAGAGGTTACCGATGCGGTTCTCCGCGAACTGCAGGCCCGGACCAGCGAGTTATCCAATGAATGCGGCGTCAAATTTACTTGCACCGTGCGATTCGGCCAGCCAGCCATCGAGATATCGGCCCGAAGTGAGGAAATTTTTGCAGACTTGATTGTAATTGGTGCGCACGGCGGCAACTTCTTCACCGATATCTTTCTCGGAAATACGGCCGATAAGTTGATCCGACGCTGTAGGCGACCTTTATTGGTCGTGAGAAACGAACCGGCTTCCCCATATCGAAATATCCTTGTTCCGGTAGATTTTTCGGATGATTCGAGGCAGGCGGCACAGTTGGCGCTCCAGATCGAACCACAAGCAGAAATCACGTTTCTTCATGCCTATGAAGTTATGTTCGCAAGTAAATTATCTTACGCAGGCGTTTCGCAAGACGCCATTGATCACTACCGTATAAAGACCCGCCAAGAAGCCCTTCTGACGATGAACAAGTTCATTGATGACCTCAATGCTCCGCGGCGGCGCATAATGCGCGACGTTGTTCTTGGTCATCCCAGTGCGATCGTGCGAGATCACGCTGAAAAAATGCAAACAGATTTAATCGTTATAGGAAAACACGGACGCTCACGCATCGAAGAATTGATTGTGGGCAGCGTTACTCGTGACACGATCCACTGGACAAAATGCGACATTATGGTTGTCCCTCCGCTCGCTGCGTAGGAACATTGGCATTCAGCGGAATGCTTTTTCAGAGCATTTCCATTCCTGAAATAGCTACATGCCTTGAAGCCAGTAATCGCTCTCATTCCTGCTCGGGAAAACGGTAGACGTCACCAGACGCAACCCCGCTGTCGCGTTTGCCGGCGCGTAGATCACGATACACCGCTGCCCGCATGATGAGCATTGACACGACCGGAGCAGTCATCAAGACAAAGACGGCGATCAGCAATTCATGAAGCACCAATCGCGATTGCAGCACGGTGAAATAAAGCATGGACGCAATCAGCAGACATCCGGCACCAAGCGTGACGGTAATTGCCGGACCATGGATGCGCTGATAGAAATCAGGCAGGCGCATTAATCCAAGAGCGCCAATCAGGATGATGCTTCCTCCTAGTATCAGTAACGGCACAAGCAAGGCCGCGGCCCATAGTGGGATGGTTTCCATTTCATTCATTCGATGATTTCTCCGCGCATCAGAAATTTTGCAAAGGCAATAGTTGACACAAAACCGAGCAGTGCAATAAGCAGCGCTGCTTCGAAATAGATCTGGCTGCCGAACCGCATGCCGAGGATCAGCGCCAGCAGCATACCGCACATCCACAGCGTATCCAGCGCGAGTACACGGTCATGCGCCGCTGGCCCGATCAACAGGCGAACGGTGCAAAACAGCATGGCAATCACGACGCAAATCAGCGCGTAGTTTATTGCCAGCGCCAGCAGGCTAATCATGGTGGGTTTTCCTCATGAATTTCCTCGTGAAAAATGTCGATAATGGGCTTTTCATAACGGGTCTTGATGGTAGCCACCCACCACTGTTCATCGTGCAGGTCGAACACGTGCAGCACCAATTCGTGCCGGTCCGGTAAAATTTCCACCCAAACAGTCCCCGGAGTCGAATTGATCAGGCATGACAACAATGCCAACCCATATGGGTTACGCAGGTCGAGCGGAATTTTAATGAATTGAGAGTTCATTCCATCCGGCTTGGGAAACAGGATCAAGCGGCTGACGGTAATCGCGGAATGCACAATTTCCACCAGCGCCATTCCCAGCAGGCGAATCAGCATTACGGGTTTTGCCAGTCGGGGATAGCCGATTGGCTGCATCAGGGGACGTGCCAGCAACGGCGCAACGATGGCAAGCACTGCGCCCAGCAGCAGATGGGCCGGGCTCAGACTCTGGTTGAGCAACAGCCAGAGCGCCAACAGCACTCCCGACAGCAACGGCGATGGCAGCCCGCGCTTCATTGCACTTCCTTTTTACCCAGCGGACCTGAGATGACGGGTTCCGACAGTACCTTGTCTATGTAGCGCTGGGGACGATGCAAATCTTCTGTCGTACGCTCCAGATAAGCGAGAACCGGTCCGGCTTGCACCGTCAGTACGACGCACAGCAGCAATAGCAGGCTGATCGGCGCCGCTTCGATGAATGGCAGGTGAGGCGGCGAAATTTTGCCTGCCGCCCAGAAGGTCCTCACGCCGAAGCGCAGCAATGCTATGGTGGCTGCCAGGCCTGACAGCAGAATCAAGGCCATCAGTGCCCAGGTAGCGGGGGTGGGAGTGCTGCCCGCTACGCCGGGATTGAGAAGCGCATGGAACAGACCGAATTTTGCAACGAAACCGGAAAGGGGCGGCAATCCTGCGATGATCAGCGCGCAGCCGGCAAACGACAGGCCAAGGAATGCGAGCGCGCCCGGGATACTCTCGCCCACCGGCTCATCAGGGGCTTCCTCGATTGTAAAGACTTCCATTGTCAATGCCAGAACCGCTGCGCCCGGTGAGCGAATACGTTCGATCAATTCGAGCAGCAGCATGAACGCCCCCAGCGCCAGAGTCGATCCGAGCAGGTAGTACAAACCCGCGGTCACCAGTGAAGGCTGTCCATAACCGATTACCGACAGCAGGATGCCGGACGAAACAATCGCGCCAAAGCCCGCCAAGCGTCCCGGTGCCTCGCTTGCCAGCATGCCAGCGGCGCCGTATACGATGGTAGCCATGCCCCCCCAAAGCAGGGCATCAAAGCCGAAACCGGCGGCAGCGCCGGCCTCGCCGGAAAAAATCAAAAGCCATACGCGAAGAATCACATACACGCCGACCTTGGTCATCAGCACGAGCATTGCCGCCACCGGGGGTGACGCCGCCGCATAGGTGGCCGGCAGCCAGAAACCAAGCGGCCACATTGCGCTTTTGGCGAGAAAGGCAATAGCCAGCACTGCCACACCAACTTTCAGCAACGCCAGTCCATCCGTGTTGATGGCAGACAGTCGCGCGGCCAGATCAGCCATGTTCAACGTACCCGTGCTGGCGTAGATCAGCGCAACACCGATCAGAAATAATAGAGAGGCTGCGAGGTTGATTGCGATGTACTGCATGCCGGCGCGGATACGTGTCACGTTGTAGCCATGCAGCAGCAGCCCGTAGGAAGCGGCCAGCATGACTTCAAAGAATACGAACAGGTTGAAAAGATCGTGCGTCAGGAAGGCGCCGTTGATACCCATCAGAAGGAACTGGAACAGCGAATGAAAATGCACGCCGATGCGGCTCCAGCGCTGCATGGAATACAGCAACGCAGCCGTCGCTAGTACCGCTGTCAGCAGCAGCATCAGTGCCGCCAGACGATCGGCTACCAGCGCGATGCCGAATGGCGCCGCCCAGTTCGCCGCCAGGTAAACGCCGATGCCTTGCGGCCAGTGGCCGCTATCGGCCATCCACATCAGTCGGGCCGCTACCGCGAGCAGGCAAATCGCCGACCCCAGGTTAATGAAAAACTTGAGATGATGGCGCCGTTCGTTGAGGGCAATCAGCAGCGCGCCGCACAGCAGCGGCAGCAACACGGGCACAACGATCAGGTGTTGATCCCATGCCAGGTTCATTGATCCGGCTCCCGGCCATCTACATGATCGGTGCCGGTCAGGCCGCGCGAGCCGATCATGATCACGAGATAGAGTGCCGTGGTGGCAAAGCCAATCACGATCGCAGTCAACACCAGCGCTTGCGGCAAAGGATCTGCAACCGTGGCCGGATCGGGCAAATGCGCGCCAAGCGTCAAAGGCGGGCGATCAATCCACAGACGTCCCATCATGAAGATGAACAGATTGACCGCGTAGGACATCAACAGCAGTCCAGTCAATACCTGGAAGGAACGCGGGCGCAGGATCAACCAGATACCCGATCCAAACAAAATACCGATGGCGAGCGCCATAACTAGTTCCATCAGATGGTCTCCGGTGCAGAAGCGGTCTGAGCGGCGGTAGGCATGCCTTGCGGCAGCCGGTGACTGCGTACTGACTGGTGCGCTAGCGCCAGCAGGATCAGCATGGTGGTGCCGACCACCGCCACGAACACCCCCAGGTCAAAAAAGAAGGCGCTCGGAACATGAATTTCTCCCAAGAGCGGCAGGTGCAAGCGTGCTGTGTGACTGGTGAGAAACGGATAGCCGAACAAAAATGCGCCGAGCCCCGTCAGACAGGCAATGACGAGTCCATACGCAATCCAGAGATGCGCTCGCAGGCCGAATCGTGATTCCACCCAGACCGTACCCGCCAGCATGTATTGCACGATGATCGCCACTGCAAAGATCAATCCGGCGACGAAACCGCCGCCCGGCAAATTGTGCCCACGCAAGAAAAAGTACGTCGCGACGACGATCATGAACGGCAGCAAGAAACGCAGATAAACGCCGGAGACCAACAGATATCCATTATTAGCTTGCTGCGCTGGTGCTTGCCGCGCCACCGGGTCGACGTCATTGGCCCGTTGCGCAGGGATGGCCATGCTCTCGGGTGCGGGGCGGAAGCGGCGCAGCAGCGCATATACCGTCAATGCCACAATGGCTAGCACGGTAATCTCTCCCATGGTGTCGAAGCCGCGAAAGTCAACTAGGAGCACGTTGACTGCGTTGCTTCCGCCGCCTTCGGACAGCGTGCGTAACAGGAAGAAATCGCCGATACCTTGCGGCGCTGGCCGCGTCAGGACCGCATAGCTAAGGGCGGCCATGCCTAAGCCGCCAACCACGGCAACCAGTATATCGCGCGAACGGCGAAGCCATACCCGATGCGACACCTGAATGTTCAATTCACGTGGCGTCAAACGCGGCGGCAGCCAGCGTAGGCCAAGAAGGATCAGCACCGTAGTGACGGTCTCCACCATTAATTGTGTCAATGCCAAATCAGGGGCCGACAGCCACAGAAAGGTCAGGCTGGTGACGATGCCGGTACCACCAACCAGCATGAGCGCGGCAAGACGATGATATTTCGCTTGCCAGGCGGCCGTCACTGCACACGCGCAGCCTATCAACCACATCAACGCGAACAATGCATCGGATCCTGCAATGACAGGTTTGGCAAATTTCGGCAAGGGCTGAACAAGCAATAGCGGTATGCCGACCAGTGCCACCATCAGCAGCAGCATTTGCGGTTGCAGACGTTGGGTGCCGAGCCATTTCACCAGCCAGGACGCCGCCACGCCCAAACGCAAGATCGTGGTCTCGTAGGCTTGCGCACCATTGAACCTGTTCAGTAGCGGCGTCTTGTCTCTAGTGGCAAGCGCAAAGTATTTGCGAAGCAAGACATAGAATGTGATTCCGCCCAGTAGCGCTATCACGCTCTTGAGAAGCGGCACGTTAAAGCCATGCCATATTTGCAGACTAAAGGCGGGCGTATGCTCGCCGAGCACGGACGCAACCGCAAGCTTGAGGGTGGGTTCCACGCTAGGGCCGGGTGCGATCCCGACCACCAGGCACAGCAAGACCAGTATCTCGACCGGGAATCGCATCCAGCGTGGCGGTTCGTGCGGCATTTTCGGCAAGACTTGAGTCGGCTTTCCAAAAAAGACGCTAATGAAACGCAAGGAATAAGCCACACTGAAGATTCCCATCATCACCGCGACGACCGACATCGACCAATCTTCCGTGCCGCCCACTAGCGCAGTTTCAGCAAAGAACATTTCCTTGGAAAGGAACCCGTTGAGGAGTGGCACGCCGGCCATTGCGGCGCTGGCTACGATGGCCAGCGTGCCCGTGAATGGCATTTGCCGATAAAGCCCGCGCAGTATGCGCATATCGCGGGTTCCGCATTCATGGTCAATGATACCTGCGGCCATAAACAAAGACGCCTTGAAAATGGCGTGATTGAAGGTGTGGAACACCGCCGCAACCATGGCAAGCGGTGTACCCAGACCCAGTAATAACGTGATCAGGCCCAGGTGGCTGATAGTCGAGTACGCCAGCAAACCCTTCATGTCATGCTGGAAAATCGCTGCGAAAGAGCCGAGCAGCATCGTACAGATGCCCGCGCCAGCGATGATCCACACCCATTCCTGGCTACCGGACAATGTCGGCCACAGACGTATCAGCAAAAATACGCCTGCCTTCACCATCGTGGCCGAATGCAGATAGGCTGACACGGGGGTAGGGGCGGCCATCGCGTGCGGCAGCCAGAAATGAAAAGGAAATTGTGCACTTTTGGTGAGCGCCCCAAGAGCGATAAAGATAAGCGCCGCCAGGTACCACGGATGCGCGCGCACCAAGTCACCTGCTGCCAGTACCGCGTCGAGGTCATAACTGCCGACGATGTGACCGAGAATCAGGACGCCGAATAACAAACACAATCCACCGGTCGCGGTAACTGTGAATGCCATGCGGGCACCGCGCCGGGCGTCGATACGATGATGCCAGTAGCCAATCAGAAGGAACGACGTGAGACTTGTTAGCTCCCAGAACACCACCAGCTGTATGAGGTTCCCTGAAAGCACTACCCCCAGCATGGCGCCCATAAAGGCAAGCAAAAAGGAAAAGAACCTTGGGACGGGGTCCTTGGGCGACATATAGTAGCGTGCGTACAGCATCACCAATAGGCCGATCACCAACACCAGCATGACGAACACCCAGGCAAGACCGTCCATGCGCAACGCGAAATCCACCCCATAGGCTGGCAACCATGTGGCGCGGTAATGTACGACTTCGCCATTGCCCACTTTCGAATAAAGAAGAGCCGCCACCAGCAACCCGGACAAGGTCACAACACTCGCCAGTATGGCCTCCCGATTACGTGCATTGGCCGGCATGCATGCCGCAACTGCACTGCCAACAAAGGGAAGCAAAATAAGAATCAACAGCAGCGTAGGCATCCGGCAGTGTCCGTTTTTAGGTCAAAAAAATTCTGACGAGCTGTCCAGTGGAAATGCATTCAAGTCAGATTAAGCTTCGCCCTCAGAACGGTCTAAGCGGACCATGATCAAATCACACTCTTTTAGGTTCAGGCCGGAATTTATACTGCCTGATACTTGCTGTCACCAATGCCGTTATCGATGAAGCTGGCTATTCGCTTCGGGTTGGAACCGTACATCGAGTACACGCAGTTCAAGCTGGCCACCCGGTACTTGCCACGCAATCGATTGGCCAATTGAAATCTCCAGAAGAGCACTGCCGACGGGCGCCAAAATAGAGACAGGATTAGGATGCGCATTTGAATCGGGGTAAACCAAAGCAAGTTCGTACTCTGTTCATCTCGAAAGAAAACAGTCGAGTTCATCGTCACCAGATAGCGACTCGAGAAATATTCGCGGTTTTATCTGCTTGCCTACTGTCAGAGCCTGTAACAGCAAACAGCCTTACGCTTTAAAATGTTTTTATCCAGACATTGATCTTGTACTTTATACCCCATACCTTAAACAATTTCATGGATGTATTTCAAAAGTCGGGCAATTCGCGAGCTCGCAAATCAAATACGAGAACCTCAGCATCGTGTCCATCGCTTAAAAATAGTGAATGTTCCTCCCGTACACGCAGTCCGTCTCCTTCTGACAATACCAGACCGTTAACTTTTATACTTCCGCCGGCTATATGTACGTATGCATATCGTCCTTCATTAAGGTTAAGTGTAGCCGATTCCCCATCAGAAAAAAAACCTGCATATATGCGTGCATCCTGGTGAACCCCTAAAGAACCTTCATTACCTTCAGGTGAGATAATGAGCCGTAACTTTCCTCTTTTTTCTTTCAATGAAAAATGTATCTGCTGATAGCGTGGGGCTACCCTCTTTTTATCCGGAACGATCCAGATCTGGAGAAAGTGAACCGGTTCACTTTTTGAGTGATTAAATTCACTATGTGCGATGCCAGTGCCTGCGCTCATCATCTGGACGTCACCAGGTTTGATTACCGATCCGGTCCCCATCGTGTCTTCATGTTCCAGAGCGCCGTCCAGGACATAAGTAAAAATCTCCATATCCTGGTGAGGATGTTTGCCAAAGCCTTGTCCTGGCGCAACACGATCATCATTAATTACAAGCAAATCCGAGAATCCAACTTGGGATGGGTCATGATATTGGCCAAAAGAAAACGTGTGTCGCGAACTGAGCCATCCATGCTCCGCTATTCCTCGTTCGTTTGCCTTGCGAATTTCCAGCATGGTTGTTCTCCTGTAAAGTAGGACGCCCTTGGAAAATAACTTAAGGGCTTCTCTAAATATTAATTTCGATGCGTATCTGAGACGACGCTCGAGTTTTTTTGCGCGGATTCAAGTTCGAAGTGCAACAGCCAGTGGTTGCTTGGTGTAGCGTACTTCTATCTCAAAGAATACCTCATGCGGGGTTCTAAATCCAAGTACTTTTCGAGGTCGGTGGTTGATCGCTCTACCGTCTCCTGCACTTGTTCCTCGGTGATGTCTGTCAGCGCCATGCCCTTGGGAAAGTACTGCCTCAACAGCCCGTTACTGTTCTCATTAAACCCCCGCTCCTAGGAGTAATAGGGATTGGCAAACTCAATTACCACCTACTAAAGTAGGTGGGCTGAGGCTCCGACCATCGCCCCCTAAAAGTGGGCAAACTGTGGCGGACTCCGCTAAAACCATATTCACAGAACGTATAATGAAACTCGTAGTGTTTAAAACCTTAAATGCATCAGCTGAAGCTGGTGGTTTTTACCAATTGATGGAAAATAAGCTAAGAACGAGTAAAAATTCAAAGTAAAATCCGTGTCAACATTACACGCAATTCAACAAAATCACGAATATAGTACATATAATTATTGTTATACGACCGAACTTTTGAAGGAAAATATATTGTGGCTGATCTTCCCAACATCATCGTTTCGAGCTTGGATCTAGCGCGTCTTAACCACTTAATAGATGCGCTGCCGACGGATTCGCAGCCTGAATTGGACAATCTGCGGTATGAATTGGATCGTGCGGTGGTGGTTGCGCCGGAGAATATCCCGGCGACCGTTGTAACCATGAACTCAACCATTCGATTCATTATTGAGCCGACGGAAAAAACGTTCGAACTGACACTGTCATATCCTGAAGACGTGCAGGGGAAGCCCGGTCAAATTTCCGTATTGGCGCCGGTAGGTAGCGCGTTACTGGGACTGGCAGTCGGTCAGCAGATGGAATGGCCGGTACCCGGCGGCAATA
Organism: Candidatus Nitrotoga arctica; assembly: GCF_918378365.1. Classification (NCBI taxonomy): domain Bacteria; kingdom Pseudomonadati; phylum Pseudomonadota; class Betaproteobacteria; order Nitrosomonadales; family Gallionellaceae; genus Candidatus Nitrotoga; species Candidatus Nitrotoga arctica. The sequence goes on from NZ_OU912926.1 coordinate 2,194,892, forward strand.
CCATAAAGGTACGAGTCCTAGATGTCAGTTACCAACCAGAAAGATCCGGCGAATATACAAAGTGATATTCAGTATCTCAGTATTAGGGATCTCTGTGTCAGCGTGGTGATATATCGTCACCTTGGCGTTACTCGTTACCTCTCCCGAGCGCTTGCTGCCTGTTCGAGATCTTCAGCGGCCACCACTCGGTTGCGTCCCGTTTGCTTCGCCTCATACAGGGATACGTCAGCACGCTCCAGTATAGCTTCCCTGGTTTCGCCCGGCCTCAACATCGCCACTCCGAGGCTGATGGTCACCTCAATGATGTGCCCCTTTGCATGAAATGGGGTTTCCGCGACATCCTGACGAATCCTTTCGGCGATAACCCTGGCCAACGCCATATCAGCATTCGTCAGAATGACTGTAAACTCCTCTCCGCCAAAACGCCCTACCATATCAAAGTCTCGTACTGCCGACTTAATGCGCTCCGCAGTATGTATGAGCACGCTGTCTCCGACCAAGTGGCCATGGATATCGTTAACCCTCTTGAAAAAATCTAGGTCTATCATCATGACGCACAGCGTCGTTCCCGTTTGCGCTGCTTTATTAATATGATTTTCAAGAGCTTCCATCACATGACTGAAGCTCATCACACCCGTGAGCTGATCTGTTGCTACTTTTTGATACAGCTTGGCTGATTCAGCCCGACAGGCTGCTAACTTTTTCTGCTGACCCTCGATTTCCTGAAGATGATAAGCCTCTATTGTCAAGTGCAGATCCAAAGCGATGAACTTGAGGATGCAAGGCATTAGTGCCCACACAGTCTTGGGGTCGTTCTGGAAAGAGGTAATTAGGCGCTCAACTAAAATCTGTTGGGTGATTTGATGCTGCAAGTGCAGAACGCTCATCGAAAGTCCATCATGAACACGGGCAGCTGAAAGAGTAAGACGTTCCGCAAAATATGCAGGGGTATGGAATCCTTGGCCAAAGCGCCGCAACTGGTCGGCCCAAACTTGTTTGAAAACGGACACATCTAAATTTGGCTCGATCAGGGAAAATTCCCGAAGACGTGCCAATACAGCGAAGCAGACATTTACAAGCTCCTCGGCCTCGTCCCCGATGACTTCCCTGTTAATTCGGTCTGCGAGATCAGCATACGCGGGATGGATGTCCAATGCCAAAATGGTTTCTCGGATACGCGTATCGTCAAATCCGTACTTAATACAGATGGATATAGGTTCATCGTTCATTCTGGGAATGATCTCATTTCGAGGGGTTTGCATAATCAATCACGTTTTATGGCATGTCGTCAACATGCTAAGTACCTTAACGCTGTAGTTGCTCCATTCAATTTAACTTAAAAGTAACCAAATGAGATAGTACTAAAGTTTGAAATACGCTTTTACTTGGCTCAAAGATCCAGTCGATTCTTCCCGTGAAATCTGACGCACATCCATTGACTAAGAATGCAAATGGCGATAATGCTCCTGACTTTTTCTCCGCGTCAAGCAGCATGCTTTTTCACCCATGCGACATAGTGGTCTATCCAGTTCTGGAGGAATTTTTTGCTGCCTTCATCAATGTCGCCAGCCTCATCAAACAATCCATCCCTTACATGGACGGATGCTTCCGATTGACCGAAGGTCGGTACGACTAGGTAAGCGAGAACATTGCGTTTAAGGTTCATTCACATTGTCAGAACATCGTATTGTTGTTGGCGGAATTGTCCGGCACGATTTGCAACACATCCCAGTGTTCGACAATTTTGCCGGCATCATCCAGGCGGAAAATGTCGATGCCGGCCCAGTCATGGTCGCCCGGCCATTGCTGAAAACAATGCAGAACGACGAGATTTCCTTCGGCGATGACCTGCTTAAAATGTACATGCTTACCCGGATATTCGCTAGCCATCCGCTCAAAATATGCGATGAAAGCATCAACGCCGTCGGCCACCTGGGGATTGTGTTGAATATAGGTGTCGTCGATATATTGATGTACCGCCTCGCGCGGCTGACATTGATTGAACATCAGGTCGTAGAAGGCGGTGACGTTTTGTTTGTTGCGTTCCAGTTGCGTACTCATGAACACGGTCCCTTTCAGGTCACGACAGGCAATCTTATACCTGTTTGTAGGCCAATGATTATTGGCAAAATGCCGTTCCTATATCGGCGAGGCACAAACCACCGTTGCCTCGGGAGCTTGCCCCGAGCACACCGAGAAAGCCGTGATGTTCAAGGCTTTGCAGTGCGAGGAAATCGGCATGCATTTGACCGAATCTTCGCCATGTTCCCCGGCGCATCGGTATCTGGTTTCTATTTCGCCCATCCCGACTCGAAGTCCTTCAGCATCGGCAAGATCGGCATGGGCCAGCTCGACGACATGGCAGCGCGGCGCGGCGCGGCCAAGGAAAATTTGGAACGCTGGCTGTCGCCTAATCTCTCCTGAGATGCCTGGGCAGATTTACGAAATCTGCTTGGCATCCTTCTTGATCGCGATCAGCTTGACCAGCAGGTCGTCGCGCTCGCGCAAGGTCGCCTCGAAATCATAATCCTTCAACTCTTCGGCGATGCCTTACGCTCCCGGCGCGATAAAGTCGTCGGTCCTGGGATAGACGCCGAACTGAATCGGATTTAAGAATTTAATTCAGAGCACCGCAAGAAGCCGTGGCCAAATAAAATTCTCTAACATCAATCAAATCATTTCAATCGATCCTTAATCTTAGCGATTCCTGCCTCCGCGCACAGCTCATCGAGATGGCCACCAGGTGCACCACTTATGCCAATGGCACCAATTGTGTCGCCTTCCACTTGAATGGGTACTCCACCACCCACGGCAATGAAATCATTTATGAAGACAAGATTAGCAGCTGCGGGATTCTTCTGTGTATTTTCCATTAGCCGCGTGGTCGAATTTTTGGTCGTAAGAGCTGTGTAAGCTTTCCTGCGGCTGGTATCGACCGAATGCGGGCCCGCGTTGTCTGCACGTTGCAGCGCCTTGAGCTGTCCCGCGCGATCAACCACTGTTCCGCTGACGTTATAGCCTTTGGAAGAGCAGTCAGCGACGGCGGCGGCAACGGCTTCTACTGCCAGTGCGGTCGGGATGTCTCTGACGGTGCGAACTTGTGCGTGAGCATTGCTGGCAGTAACGAGCGTCGCGAAAATGAGAGTGCTTGTGACGCGTGAAATCATGATAGTTCTCCTGGTGGTTGTTGAATTGATTAAGTGCCTTAAAGAAAATACTATCAAGGTCCTCTTCACTCTGTATGTTCGTTACTGCACATGCAGCAAATTTATTTTGAGTAAGATAGCACTATATGAGTTTGGCGATATTCCTTCATGGGCCCATAAGCAAAAACTGCTATACAGTGAAACTATTTTGGGACACAGGCGCATTGCAATGTATCTTTGAACTAGCTATTCCTAAGTTAAGGACAATCACCATGAATGTACTAAACCGCTATGGCCCGCTTTTAGGTCGCCTGCTGATCGCTTTCATCTTCGTTATGTCGAACTTCGATAAAATGACTGGCTTCGAAGGGACGTAGGGTATATAGCCAGCAAGGGACTGCCAATGCCGGAAATGCTTGCTATCGGCGTCATTTTCGTTGAACTGGGCGGAGGGATCAAGCTGATCATTGGCTGGAATGCACGTTGGGTCGCGGCCGCAATATTTGTATTCACCGCAATGGCTGCGCTGTTCTTCCATAATTTCTGGGCTGTGCCGCCCAACGAAGCACAAAATCAGAAGATCAACTTCATGAAGACCATTTCCATGATGGGCGGCTTACTATATGTTGTCGTGCACGGCGGCGTGCCTTTTAGTTTAAGTCCTGACACGATAAGTTCATAATTTCAAGAAATTTAACATACGACCCCATGTGTCAGCTTCAGTACCTTAGGTCGGTAGGCAATAGTAGAATTCAACGTGTTTAGGAGCGAGTGATAGGTAACTGTTCCGTCTTAAGAATTTTGTTCAACGCATTTTGCGCGTACCATTGGATTCCTTCTTTTTGCTTATCTCAATGCTTTCTGGATACATTTCAGTATGGGATCATTAATGCTTTAGATTCTTCTATGTGATGCGCTTTTAATTTAAGTCAGGCCATTTAAAGGACATTCGCCTAGACAAAATGCAAAGGTAAGGACGTCTCTAATGCTGATTAATATGTTATGAAGGCTACTATCGCGCACTGGCACATGACAATGGGAGTCAACACCATGGCGAACATCCTGCACTCGAAGAAGTTTTGCGTTCGATTGAGCACGATCATCTTGCTGATGAAGCCACCATTCAACTTATCCGCACGAAAAAGACCTGGCTCAGCTCACATCCTCTCGAGCCGAGTGAGAGTCGCTCATTAACGATTCCTTGCGACCCTGATAGTGGGCAGAAACAGAACCTGATTAAGAGTCGCCTGGCAGTGGTTTACGGCAAGATAGCGGTCCTGCCTGCGTAAAACTGGAGCAATTTCACGCGGTCAATACCCTCTTGGGCAATCTGAAGACGATGTTCTCTGGAACCTACCATGCGTTCGATTTCTCCAAGTACGCCCATCGTTACCTCGCCGAGTTCCAATATCGATTCAACCGCCGCTTCGACCTGTCTGTCATTCTGGTCAGACTGCTTCGAGCATCATCCGTCACTTCGCCCTATCCTGAGCGCCTCATTCGCGCGGCTGAACATTGTGGCTAATCAGGTCTGGTTTTGATGTGGTCGTCATGATATTTCTCGAAAACAGTAAAAGGTATATTAAATAATAATTTCCACCTTGCACTGTTCAAGTCTGCTAAACAAATTGACCTCTCGTTTGAATGGGCGCCACTCGTACAGCAGAAGATCTGCAGGTCGCCAAAGGGCAACCCATCCAAGAATAACGAGTGCCTCACGGAATGTGATAGATAAGCCTCCCTCCGGTAATAGTTGGGCAGCAAACGTAGCTAATGAAATAAGTAAACTTAAAAATACAATCGAAATCAGAAGACTTCTCCAGCCAAGTTGTAAAGTCTGCTTTAATTTTCTTTCTGATTTATTCTTTAGATAAGCAAAATGCTTATGAATAGCACTTTCAATTTCATGCGCCCTGTTAGCAGCCTCCGAGGGTAGATGAACTTTCAAATATACACGGGCATGGTAAGGCTGTGTTGCCGCTTCTTCGGCGAGAAATTCTTCTGCATCGGGACTTAACATACGGTTAGGATAAAACGGGGATTCAGGCAGCATAAGCATTTGGTCTACGCTTTGAAGTTGAAGTATAATTTCATTTGTTTTTTTCATAATGATTATTTACTCCACCCGTAGGATAGGAAATTCAACCGCTCTAGTCAAATTAACTTCGCCCCACATCCTCTTGCCAATCTAATTTCCATCGTCAAATCCATAACAGATTCTGCATTTCGCCCATTCCCACGGTAAAAATAGGTCGCGTCAAAGCCAAAAAACGGCACACGCCAGACACAGCGCACAAGCCTACCCAAGGTGAGCAATAAATTGATATCACCAAGCGATGCGCTTATCGAACTTGAACTCCGGTTCTAGCTGAGCCGCCGAATCCCCTTGAGAATCGTTGCCCGTTCGCTCTGTAGCCATCGCTGCCTCCCACAGCGGAAGATCATGCGCCGGGGCGATTCTCGGTAGCTGCGTGGATTCACCGAGGTGATCAATGATCAGCATCTGTATCTGACAAAATCGCCCACACCAACGGAGGCACTTCATAGCGCGCCAGCAGTATTTTCCACAGATAGGTATGATGCGGCACGGCGGAGTGGTGCGTCTGCTGCGGTGACTTCCACCAGTAGCGAGGCACAACCACCGGCAGCGGTGCCAAGGCCGTGACGGCCGCACATGCAGATGCTCCCGCTCGAAGGGTGAATGGGCGCAATAGCGCAACGGTTGTTCCACCCATACCTAGTCTGTGTCACCGATACACCCCGAGGCATCCATTGAGATACCGCCGCCATGTTGGATCGGGATGCTTCCGAACCGTCACAAAATCGGGAGCCACTTGCGAGCGCACCGTCAAGCGCGTACGGTCGATCTTGTGACGGTCGCCGGCGATGATCTGTATTACTGGTGGGCCGACAAGGCTACCTTCACTGGCCCAGCGGATCGACCTGTTGGCATCTACACACCGGAAAGCTTGCGCGGCGAATATCTCCGCAAGGTAGCTCCCGAAGCGCACCAGCAGGAGCTTGAGGCTGGCTACCTCAAGGGCCTCACTGAGGAAGCGCCTGCTGTGGTCACGCTCAACATGCGTGCCGCAGCCGCCTGCGTGAATGAGTTCATCGCGCGCGCTTTTCCCTTCCACTTGGAATCCAACCGTCTCTATGCCCGTACGCAGTTCAGTCTCTCCGCTTGCGAAGAAGAATACTTCGCCGAGGATGTATTCAAGTGCACGCCGAATCACCTCCTTGCGCGAGGCGATGCCGAACCATTGCTGGGTTTGCCTGCGCTTAGGGTGCTTGCGCAATGACGATTTCGGCAAAAATCACGCGATGGTGGCGTAACGTCTAGCCCGGTTCGGCCCGTGCCGACGGCTGTGCATTGTCGCGGGTGATAGTCTGCCGTCTCATATGCCTAGGCGAGATCTTGTCCTCGCGTGCGACGATGGCGAGGACTGGTGTGTGGGCATGCGCTGCCCCTGTGGCTGCGGCTACGCGATCGAGCTTTTAGTCGTTGCGGAGGCGAAGCCACGGTGGGACGTGTCGGTAGACGCCAGGAGCAGGCCAACCCTTACTCCGTCTGTCTGTCTGGCTGCAGAAAGGCTGTCGCTCTCACTTCTGGATTCTTGGAGGCCGAGTCCATTGGTGCTGAGAGTAGTGCGTTATGGGCGGCACACCAAGATCACCGCCGTCCAGCGCATGACGTGAAGCTTAGCCGTGAACCGGAGTAGGCTCGGCTGGCACAACAGACAGACGCATACCGACAGCATGAAGCACTGCCAGAAGTGTCTTGAGCGTCGGGTTGCCGCTCGGTGACAATGCACGATACAACGCCTCGCGGGTGACGCCTGCTTCTTGCGCCACGTTCGCAAGCCCGCCATATGCCTGAGCCACGTCGCGTAGCGCGAGCAGACCGACGGCCCGATGATCTGGATTGTCCAATTCTTCCAGCGCCGATTTCAGGTACTCGACTGCAAAGGATCGATCAGTCCGCAATTCGGCAATGATCGCTTCGGTATGCGGTATCGAAGCGGCATGTTTGCGATTGCTCATGTTTTCTCCGTTTCCAGTCCAACCAGTATTCCTTGGCCCGTTTGATGTCCGTATCCTGCGTGCGCTTGTCGCTGCCGCAGAGCAGGATGACCAACGTCGCGCCATGCCGCCCCAGATACACGCGATAGCCGGGACCAATGTCTTCGCGCAACTCCAGGCACACCTTCGCCGACTGGCTTGATGTCACCGAAGATGCCCAAGGACACCCGCCGAAAACAGATTTCCAGCTTGGCCATAGCCCGCACATCACGCATTCCGATAAGCCAGTCGGTCAACGGCACTTCGCCATCAATGCGCTGATACCGGCGCACTTCAATCATGGCGCAGCCTCCATTGCAACTTATACTTCACAGAAGTCAAAGCTTGCGAAGTCCCAGTGAAAAGCCGTTGGACAGTCATAACACAGCAGACTAGGTTGAAGTGCTGGCGGCCCGCTTGCTGCCGGGAGGCGTGGAGCGGTTTTCCCCCTGCGGTGGCGGAAGGCTTGGCGGCGTCGCTCCAGATGTGTCAGCGATAGGCTCAGGAATATCGTTCGGAGAAATCGGATGGCTCTCCACAACGGTCTTGCGCCGATTGGCAACCAACTCTGCTGCGGCGCGAACTGGATCGTCCTCGGTATGCACATAACGCATGAACATCGTGACCGTTTTGTGCGCGGTCAGCGCCATGCCTACCTTGACCGGAATGCCAGAATTGGCTATGTCGGTGGCTGATCGGTGACGGATTTCGTGCGTCCCGACCGGGGGCACGCCGGCACGATCAAGGATGCGCCGCCAAGCCGTGTAGTACGAATTTCGGGTCAGTGGCTGCTTGCGATTGAAGATCGACGGGCACACATAGGGGGAGTTCTCGTAATGCGTAGCACTCGATAGAAGTCGGTAAGCCTCCTCACTCATGGATTTGGACATGTTGCCGGTCTTGCTGTCCGGTCAAACCACACGCTTGTTGGGCAGGTCAATCCAGTCCCACTGCAACAGCAGGATTTCCGACATGCGGGCGGCAAACTCGAACTGCAGCCCGGATAGCCAGAGTCAGTGTCGGATGCTCCAGGCCTTCGGTATCGGCCTTGTCGAGATAGGTGAACAGTTGCCCCATCTGCGCATCAGTGATCAGACGGGTCTTGACTTTTTCTGGATACTTCAGAACATGCCTGCAGGGGTTTGAGCCATCGGGCCGATAGCCCCACAGCTCGGAAAGGTTGAACATCTTGCGGATGCAGCTGAGCACACGGTTGGCTTGTATGGGTGATTTCTCCTTGCGCTTCATCAGCACAATCACGTCCATGCGCGTGATTTCAGGGACTTTTTTGCTGCCGAAAGCGGGAATGATTGAGCGATCGATTTGATGCTGGTATGAGCGTTGGGTGCTCGGCTTGTTGCGGGTCTTGGAGTAGTCCTCCATGAATCGGGGACATAGCTCCTTGACGGTCGGTGCCTTGCGCGCATCTGCCTTCTCACCGCCTGGATCACCGCCATGGCGAACCTCGGCCAGCCAGTCTTGCGCAAGCGCACGGGCCTGCTCGACGGTCAACTCGCCGAACAACCCAAGCGACGGTTTGCGGCGCTCGCCAGTGTTGGTGCGATACTGAATCATGAAGACCTTACGACCTGCCGGGGTGACCTTGCATAGAAAGCCCGGCACTAAAGGTATCGCGTAGTTCCACGTCAGTGGATTGAGGTTGTGCTGCGTCAACAGCCGTTTTCGTCAATTTGATCTTAGCCATGAATGCTCCTGGAAATACCCCATTTCCAGGAGCCAAGCGAACGGGAACCGGGTCGATTTTGGTCGAACACCGTGGTATCATGGGGGTCGATGCTTCGAGAGGAAACCTGCTCAAGAGAGCTGTGTGGTAGCCCGGCGTACCTCGGTGTATTGCCTATAATCCGGCTTAAAATCCGTCGGGGAGAAATCTCTGTACCGGTTCAAGTCCGGTCCCGTTCACCAATAATCAATAAGTTACGTCTAAATTGTAACTTTCAAAAATCAAGCTCTGCTCCGCAAAAATGAACTTTCCGGTATTCGAACAAAAAAATAACCGTAAAGGAGAGTGACCTGACACAACAAACACAAAAAGTACAAGCACTCACGGTGCAGCATGCCAATAAAATTTATGTTGCTACGATCGTGAAAGTAGTCAAGACAAAATTCCCATTCAATGCACAATCTGACTTTCCGCTGTAACTTTACTCAGCCCATCAAAACATTCCCGCTAATCCGATCTTTTTAATCTCTGAATGTTGTCGCAAACACCCATTTTTATCAGCGTCAGCAGGAATGAATTTTGGATTTTTTAGAGGTATCCTAATGCTAAGTAAACTTAATCCCTCACAATTCGAAGCAGTTAAGTATCTGGATGGCCCGCTGTTGGTGCTGGCTGGCGCAGGCAGCGGCAAAACGCGTGTTATCACTCATAAACTGGCCTATCTCATTGAGCAATGCGGCTATGCACCGCGCAACATCGCCGCAATCACCTTCACCAACAAGGCTGCGAATGAAATGCGTGAGCGCGTAGGCAAACTGTTATCTGGACGAAATACCAAGGGTTTAACCATTTGTACCTTCCATGCGCTCGGTATGCAAATCTTGCGTGAGGAAGCTGGTCTGCTTGGCTACAAAAAACAGTTTTCTATCTTCGATAGTGCTGATACTGCAAAGATCATTAGCGAGCTGTTGGGGGCACCGGACAAGCAAGATATCCGTACCGCACAAAGTGTCATGTCCAAATGGAAATCCTCTTTCACTTCACCGGAACAAGCGTTAAGTCTGGTAGAAAACGAAGCAGAGCAACGTACTGCATTACTTTATGCACGCTATCAAGAAACATTACGCGCCTATCAGGCGATGGATTTTGATGACTTGATCCGATTACCAGTGGATTTGTTTCAGGGTTTTCCTGAAGCCCTGCTGCGCTGGCAGCAACGTTTTCGTTATTTGTTGATCGACGAATATCAAGATACCAACGATTGCCAGTATCAAATGACTCGTTTGCTGGCGGGCAGTCGCGCAGCACTGACGGCAGTGGGCGACGATGATCAAGCGATCTATGCCTGGCGCGGAGCGAGTACTGCGAATTTGCAGAATTTACAAAATGACCACTTGAATTTGCGCGTAATCAAGCTGGAACAGAACTACCGTTCTTCGCAACGCATTTTGACCTGTGCCAATCATTTAATACGCAACAATACCAAGCTATTCGAAAAAAAACTGTGGAGCGACCATGGACCGGGCGACCCTATCCGCGTATTTGCAGCCAGGGACGGCGAGAACGAAGCAGAGTCCGTAGTAATGCGTTTGCTGGCACATAAATTTGAACACAATACGCGTTTTTCTGACTATGCCATCCTGTATCGCAGCAATCACCTATCGCGTACTTTTGAGGAACAACTGCGTGGACAGAAAGTGCCCTACACCGTCAGTGGCGGCAGCTCCTTCTTCGATCGCGCGGAGATCAAGGATCTCACTGCCTATTTGCGCTTGATTGCAAACACGGATGACGATCCGGCCTTCATTCGCGCCATTACCACGCCTAAACGAGGTATTGGCAACCAGACATTGGAGAAACTTGCGGGCTATGCGGGTACACGCAACATCAGCCTGTTCGCAGCGGCTTTCGAAAGCGCCATGGCACATCAACTTCCTGCGCGACAGCACGAAGAGTTACTAACCTTTTGCAATTTCATCAATCGCATGGAAGCGCGTGCCGACAAGGAAGAGTGTGCGACGGTGATGGCAGATCTAATGAGCGCAATCGATTACGAGGCATGGCTGTTCGACAGCCATGAACCGCGTCAAGCGGAAAGCAAATGGGCGAATGTTACGGATTTTGTCGGCTGGATCAACCGCAAATCAGAAGCCGACGGCAAAACGTTATTGGCGATGACCCAAACCATCGCGCTGATGAACCTGCTCGAATCCCGCGAAGAAGAAGTGGATGCCGTCTCATTATCCACTCTGCATGCTGCCAAGGGTCTGGAATTCGGCCATGTGTTCATGGTTGGAGTGGAAGAAGGCACCCTGCCGCACCACCAAAGCGAGCAACCGGAACAAATTGAGGAAGAACGTCGTTTGATGTACGTGGGCATAACTCGCGCAGAGCGTTCACTGCAAATCAGCTACTGCACCAAACGTAAACACGGAAAAGAATGGCAGGCATGTGAAGCAAGCCGCTTCTTGAAAGAATTACCCGCAGATGAACTAATCTATTCGGGTGTACTACCCACAGGCAGTACACCCGAAGTAAGCAAAGACGTGGGCATGGCGAAATTAGCGCGACTGAAGGCGATGTTAGGGTGATCCATATTGGCAATGCGAAATACTGGAACGAAAATTTGGATACTGAAGCTCAGAACATGAAGTGAAATAAGCAAAGCAAAAGTAATCGGTGAAATACGCTACTCTAGTTATTCCGTCCAGTTTGCTGCTAATTTACCCCATCCGTTGTCTTCTAGACTCAAACAAACACACCCCTGCGCTCACAGATACATTCAAACTTTCTACGTTGCCCAGCATCGGAATACGCACCAGCTGGTCGCAGGTTTCTTGGGTAAGCCGACGCAGGCCTTCTCCTTCCGCGCCCAGCACCCAGGCCAATGCGCCGGTATGCCGGAACCCATACAGGTCAGTTTTGGCCTCGCTATCCGCACCGACTACCCAGATATCACGCTCTTGTAGCTCGCGCAGGGTACGTGCGAGGTTGGTGACGGTAATATAGGGAACCGTTTCCGCCGCGCCGCAGGCAACCTTTTCCACGGTCGCATTCAAACCAACGGCGCGATCTTTGGGAGCGATGACGGCATGTATGCCGAAAGCATCGGCACTGCGCAAACAAGCACCCAGGTTATGCGGATCTTGTACACCATCCAGCACTAGTAACAACGCGGGTTCGGTAAGTGTGTCCAGAACATCATCCAGATGCCGCACCTTTTGCGCGGCATCTACGCGAGCGGCGACTCCTTGATGGCGAGCATTGCCAGCCATGCCATCAAGACGCTTGGTATCCACAGGGACCACGCGCACGTTGTTGCTTTCCGCCAACTTCAACAGATCACGAACACGTGGATCGCGACGTTGGGTATCTACATAAAGTTCCAGCACGCTGTCAGCGTGCTGGCGAATACGCGCAGTGACGGCATGAAAACCATGAATTACACGAGTTTCAGCCATGACGTAATTTGGTTTTTTTTGGTTTCTTAATTTTCGCTTCCTTAGCTGGCGATTCTCCAGCTGGCAGATCCAGCACAAAATCGAGCTTGGTACTTTCCATATCTACTCGCACGACTTTAACGCGCACGCGATCTCCCAAGCGATAGCGCTTACCAGAGCGCTCACCTAACATCTGGTGCTTGGCCGCATCGTAATGAAAATAATCGGTACCGAGTTCTGACACATGCACCAGCCCTTCGATGAAAAGATCATCGAGCGCAACAAACAGGCCGAAGCCAGTCACTGAAGATACGGTGCCGTCGAAGCTGCTGCCGAGATGATCCCGCATGTAGAAACACTTCAGCCACGCTTCAACATCACGTGTAGCATCGTCAGCCCGGCGCTCTGTCATAGAACAATGTATGCCAAGTTCTTCCCACTTCTCTTTTGGCTTGTATTGATTGTTATTTAACACAGCCTTAATAGCGCGGTGCACCAACAGATCGGGATAACGGCGAATAGGCGAAGTAAAGTGTGTATATGCATCATAGCCGAGACCGAAATGACCAGTGTTTTCTGGGCAATAACGCGCTTGGCGCAATGAGCGTAACATTACTGTCTGCAATAAGCCGGCATCAGGTCGCCCCTTGACCTGCTTGAGCAGCTTGGAGTAATCGCCAGCCTCAGGTTTTTCGCCCCCCCCAAGTTCCAGGCCGAATTCCTTAAAGAACTCACGCACTGCTTCCAATTTTTCAGGGGTGGGGCCTTCATGCACACGATATAGCACTGGGTGCTTACGTTCGCTGAGGAAATTGGCGGTACAAACATTGGCCGCCAACATACATTCCTCGATCAGGCGATGAGCATCGTTACGTACCAAGGGTACGATGCGCTCAATCTTGCCCTGATCGGTAAACATCATCTGAGTTTCTATGGTCTCAAAATCAATCGCACCACGTTTCTCGCGGGCTTGCAGCAAGGTCTTGAATAAAGTGTGTAAATGATTGATTTGCGGCAGCACGGCGGCAAATTTTTGCGCCATTTCGCCTTGTGGGTGAACCAGCATATCAGCTACCTGGTTGTAGGTCAGGCGAGCCTGCGAGAACATGACCGATGGATAGAAGCGGTAAGCTTCAATATCGCCGTGAGCGCTGACCTGCATATCACATACCATGCACAGGCGTTCAACAAGTGGATTAAGCGAACAAAGGCCGTTAGAAAGCTCTTCCGGCAACATTGGAATAACGCGGCGAGGGAAATATACCGAATTACCTCGATTCAAAGCTTCCTTATCCAGCGCATCCCCGGGCTTTACATAATGACTTACATCGGCAATTGCCACCACCAGACGGAAGCCATCGGCATTCGGCTCGCAATATACCGCATCGTCAAAATCCCGCGCCGTCTCCCCGTCTATAGTGACAAGCGGCAACTGACGTAAATCTTCACGTCCTGCATAATCTTCTGGCAGCACTTGGGGCGCAATTTTTTCAGCTTGATGTTTCGTGTCGACTGGAAACTCATATGGCAGATCATGCTTGCGTAACGCAATTTCAATTTCCATGCCAGGGTCGGCATAATTACCCAAAATCTGTACGATGCGGCCTATGGGTTGTGCATTTTTGCTGGGTTGCTGCATAATTTCCAGCATCACCACCTGTCCCGCCTTTGCCCCGATGTGCTCACCTGGAGCAACAAGAATATCCTGACTAATACGACGGTTTTCCGCTACCACAAACTGAATTCCATGCTCCTCATACAACCGCCCGACCAGACGCTGGGTGGCACGCTCCAACACCTCCACGATACCGGCCTCGCGGCGTCCGCGCCGATCGGTGCCCGTTTCGCGTACCACGACAGTATCGCCATGCAACGCTTTATGCATTTCCTTGGCACTCAATACCAAATCGGCGCTGCCATCATCAGGAATCAAAAAACCAAAGCCATCGGGATGGCCTTGTACCTTGCCCTTAATCAGGTCAAGTTTATCCATCACGCAGATAGCCCGCTTACGGTTACGCATTATCTGACCATCGCGCTCCATAGCGCGCAGGCGGCGCGAAAACAGTTCAGCCTCGTGCTCATCAATCCGCAACATGTGGCACAACTCTTCTTCAGCAACCGGCACGCCTTGCTTTTCCAGTAATTGCAGAATGTACTCGCGGCTGGGCAACGGATGATCGTACTGGGCACGCTCGCGTTCCAGGAATGGATCGAGCTCACGAATGTTGTTTTTCTTATTTGTCATTGACAGAAAATCCTATAACGATTAACTTGTGCGCCCTTAAGAAGCAAAGTTTTGTTTTATTGCCCAGATGGCGGAATTGGTAGACGCGCACGGTTCAGGTCCGTGTGCCGCAAGGTGTGGAGGTTCGAGTCCTCTTCTGGGCACCATAAAATAAACTGTCACTATTATTCATCCAGTTATAAAGTGCCCATCGGGGCATTTTTTCATTTATTTTCATATTAGCTAGTGTAATTGTTATTTCAGAAATTCTTCTGAGAGCTTTACAGGCATTTACATAATGCAACACCCACGCAGCATTTTTGATCAACTCAATAATTACAGCAAAATTCCCGGTAAATTGAAACAACATGTCTAAAAGTATTTTAGATACTTAAAGGTAAGGAATGGTAATTGTTTTCATAAATTTTTCGTCTGATGTGCAATACTTTGCTCGATAGATAACAATATGAAGAAGCGGGTAGCAATTAACCCGTCAGAATAAAGTATTGCAGAACAAAAAAATCCAGCGCAAGTTTCGATATACAAAAATATAAAATTCAACTAAAAGACTAAGCTACAGCTAAATTCTATTGTTATCAATGATAGCAGGAAAGCTTGATGTCTTGTGAAAAGACGCCAATTCCATTAGTAGAATGGCAAAACATTTTTTAATCGCAGAAGAATAACCATATTTTTAACAGGAACAAAGTTTGACATGGATTTTTTCCCCATTTTTCTAAATCTCAAGAAGAAAAAGTGCCTCGTTGTAGGAGGGGGTGAAGTTTCCTTTAGAAAAGCTTCCGTGCTAATTCAAGCGGGCGCATTAGTAAAGATAGTCTCGCCAGAATTGTGTGAGGCTTTTAAAAGTATTCCCAATATCGAATATGTTCCAGATCGGTTTCAAGCTGCACATCTAAATGACATTACCCTTGTCATTGCCGCCACAGATGAAATCGAGACCAACAAGGAAATTTCAAACCAAGCAAAAAAAAGAAACATACCCGTCAATGTGGTCGACAACCCCGATCTCTGCACCTTCATTATGCCCGCAATACTGGATCGCTCTCCCCTCATGGTCGCTTTTTCCACCGGAGGGGCATCCCCTGTTCTGGCGAGGATTTTAAGAGGCAAGTTAGAAACGCTGATACCGCCAGCATATGGCCAGCTAGCGGCCTTCGCCGCCAAATTCAGGCAAACAGTCAAAACACATATCAGCAATTTCAGTAAGCGTCGGATATTTTGGGAGAACGTGCTGGAAGGTCCTATTGCTGAGAAAATTTTTTCGGGCAACGACAAATCTGCCGAAACCATGCTACTGGCTATGCTGAAAGACAATAATCATGGCTCAGTCGGTGAAGTATTCCTGGTGGGCGCAGGCCCAGGCGCACCCGATTTGCTCACTTTCAGAGCGTTACGGCTGATGCTAAAGGCAGATGTGGTGCTTTATGACAACCTTGTTTCCAAACCGGTACTGGAAATGACGCGACGCGATGCAGAAAGAATATTTGTCGGCAAGATGCGCGGTCACCACACGATGCCGCAAGAAAGCATAAACGATCTATTGGTAAGACTAGCGAAAGAAGGGAAACGGGTCTTGCGACTCAAGGGGGGTGATCCCTTCATTTTCGGGCGTGGCGGAGAAGAAATCGAGACGCTATCAGAACACAAAATAAATTTCCAGGTCGTACCGGGCATCACCGCTGCCTCCGGTGTTGCAGCCTATGCCGGGATACCGCTCACACACAGGGATCATGCGCAGTCTTGTATTTTCGTAACGGGCCATCTGAAAGAGGGTGGCATGAATCTCGATTGGGAAATGTTGGCACGCCCCAATCAGACCATTGTGGTTTACATGGGCCTGCATGGTCTCGAAATCCTATGCTCCAAACTAATAGCACATGGCTTGCCGGAATCCACCCCTGCCGCCATCGTGCAACAAGGAACAACACAAAATCAGCGCGTAGTTTGCGGAACTCTGACTACATTACCAAAAATTGCAGAAGCTGCAAAACTTAAAGCTCCAACTTTAATTATCATAGGTGGCGTGGTAAAACTCAGAGAGAAACTCTGCTGGTTTGAGCCTGATAAAACTTGAAGAACGTAAACATATTACGTATATTCAACCTTAATAAAAAGTTTCACATTAATGTAATTAAAAGATAATTTATTTTCATCAATACTGTTTTAGTATGCAGAGCTATTTGGCTTTCAAGCGCTTAAACTGATCTGCTACTTGCCATAAATACCAGGCGGCGGTTGAACGATAAGGACTCCAATCTAGTCCAATTTTAAACAACTCCTTGGGCAGAGGTTGCTTGGGCAGTGACTTCATCACTCGCCAACCTTCACGCACGCCAAAATCGTCAATGGGCAAAACATCAGGACGTTCCAGTGTGAAGATAAGAAACATCTCTACCGTCCAGCGACCAATCCCGCGAAGCGAAACCAGCCGAGAGTTTAATTCTTCATCCGTCATTGCCAACGCGGCACTCCGTGCGGGCACTATCCCATCCAGAGTTTTTTCCGCAATTCCGTGAATTGTCGTAACCTTCGCAGCAGAGAAACCACAGGCGCGCATTATGTTTCCGTCGGTTGCAAGAATGCTCGTCGGTGATGGAAAGGATACGTCCGGATAGAACGCTAAAAATCGATTAAGTATTGCTTCGGCTGCCCGCGCATGGAGTTGCTGATGTGCAATTGCCCGAATCAACGCCTCATAGGGTTCACGTTCAGGTATTGACTGCAATCCACATGGGCCGACGCGAGCAATCAAGTTTGCCCAATCGGGATCTGAGGCTGCCAGATGTGCAACTGCGGGACCAAATGGATCAACCAGCGTGCTGATGGTACCTGCTACCATAGTCATAGGGCCTTCCTGAACGTCAGGTTGATGCGCTTGCCGCCGAGGATAGGATGATATCCGTCCAAGAGTGGAGCAATGCCGTGAAAATTAAACCTCGAAGGTCCACCCCAAACCGCTACATCACCATGCACAAGTTGATAGCGCTTTGGTCGAATGGTGCGACTTAATCCACCGAACAAAAACCCCGCAGGGAGGCCAAGGGATACTGAGACAATCGGGGCAGACTCGTCGCGCTCATTCTTGTCCTGATGCAAGGATAACCGAGCGCCTGGTTCGTAACAGTTAATCAAGCAGGCATCGGGCAAGAAATTCTCATACCCGGCACGCATCGCCGCCCTCCTCGCTATGTCTATGAATGTTTCAGGCAAAGCTGGCCATGGACGTCCGGTTTCTGGATCGATAACACCATAGCGATATCCGCTACGATCTGTTATCCAGCCGACCTGACCGCAATTACTCATTGCCACCGACATGCGAAAACCGCCTGGGGTAATCATGTGACGCAAAGGCGATTGAGTAACGACCTTCTCTATCGCGCTAATCAAGGCAGTATCGACATTTTTGGCAAAGCCTCGCAATAAAAATGCGCCATCATCAAGACAAACCTGTTGTAGATTGAGGTCTGGCAGACCCTCAAAAAGATCAGCATTCATATTTCTATTCTTGCCAAATATTATTATTGAGCATCATGAAAAACTTAAGGACTCTATAAACTAACGACAAAAGGCGCCAACTTTGAGTATTCCTGATGGTTTCAGCACACTCCTCAGTTTATACATAACAAGTGGCCCCACTCCCTTCTGGCTGCGTTATACCTCTTATCTTTAAGCATTGGTGCCTGACACTTACTTGCTCTTGCCTGAAACAAACCCCAAGCTACCACCCCGATTCACGTTCCGGTGTTGCCGTAATCTTGTGTATGCTTAAATCCGAACCATTGAATTCTTCTTCCGCACTCAGTCGAATACCTACGGTTTTCTTAAGGAGAACATAGACTAAAAAACCACCGCCAAATGCAATAACGACACCCAGCAGCGTACCGATTATTTGTGCCATCAAACTGACTCCGCCAAGCCCTCCCAATGCCTTTAGCCCGAAGATACCTGCTGCGATACCGCCCCATGCGCCACATAATCCATGAAGCGGCCAAACGCCAAGGACGTCATCGATTTTCCACCGGTTCTGCGTCAGAGTGAACATCCATACAAACAACCCACCCGCAATGCCGCCGGTCAATAATGCGCCAAGGGGATGCATCACGTCTGAGCCGGCGCATACAGCTACTAGCCCGGCCAGTGGACCGTTATGTACGAAACCGGGGTCGTTCTTGCCGGCAAATAGTGCAACCAGAGTGCCGCCCACCATCGCCATCAGCGAGTTAACTGCAACCAAGCCACTAATCTTGCCTATTTCTTGCGCGGACATGACATTAAAACCGAACCAGCCCACAGTGAGGGTCCATGCGCCTAGTGCAAGAAAGGGAATGCTGGAAGGGGGATGCGCCGAGACGCGCCCTTCCTTGGTGTAACGTCCGCGCCTCGCCCCGAGCAGTAAAACAGCCGCCAGTGCTATCCAGCCACCCACTGCATGCACCACAACAGAACCGGCAAAATCGTGGAACTCTGCGCCAAATTTTGTTTGCAGCCAACTCTGTATACCGAAACGATGGTTCCAGGCGATGCCTTCGAAAAAGGGATAAATAAAGCCTACCAGTAAAAAAGTGGCAGCTAACTGCGGATTGAATTTGGCACGCTCAGCCACACCACCGGAAACAATCGCGGGAATGGCAGCGGCAAAGGTAAGAAGGAAGAAAAATTTGATCAGTTCATAACCATTTTTCTGAGCCAATTGTTCAGCATCTGTGAAAAAATTGACACCGTAGGCGATGCCGTAGCCGATAAAAAAATATGCCAGCGTGGAGATGCCGAAGTCGGTGAGAATTTTCACCAATGCGTTCACCTGATTTTTTTTTCGCACTGTGCCCAATTCAAGGAATGCAAATCCTGCGTGCATCGCAAGAACCATGATAGCGCCGAGCAGAATAAACAACGCGTCACTGCCCGCTTTCAGGCTTCCAATATTTTCCATTTCTTACTCCATATGAACTAGCCCAGAGGTTATATGCAAATTTCGTTCCAGTTTGCTCGTGGCTTGATTTGCATACGTATTCCTATGGAATCGATATTCATATATGAATAGGCTCACCAATTTGGTGCATTATTACTTCATTCATGCTTCATATTGGCGCGTCAACCTGAAATATGAAGATTTCCAGCATTTAATATTTTTTCCAGCCATTTAACATCTTTTCCAGCCAGAAAATGCCAACCATGGTTTTACTGTCATTGATTTTGCCTTGTCTTATCCAATCCAGTGCATCGGAGAGCGATAGCTCAAATACTTCGAGGAACTCGCCATCGTCTAGTTGCCTACCTTGGTAGGTCAGACCTCGCGCCAGAAAATATTCCATTCGTTCATCGGCAAAACCTATACACGGCCAAGCCGTAGTCAAATGCGTCCATTGGCTGGCAATGTAACCGGTTTCTTCCAATAATTCGCGTTGCGCGGTGAGCAAAATATCTTCGCCATGATCAATTTTTCCAGCAGGTAACTCAATGAATTCGCGTTGCGGCGCATAACGAAATTGCCGTTCCATCAATAGGTCGCCATTGTCCAAAATTGCCAACACAGCCACCGCGCCGGGATGGACTATATGTTCACGCGAACCCACACTGCCATCCGGCAAGCGCACACTGTCTTTAAACACCTTGATAAAATCACCTTCATACACAGCCATCGAATCAATACGCGTTTCTTTTAAATCCATAAATACTCCTTAAATTTTATCAACGAATGCATGTCGCACGCAGGTGACTATGTATTCTGTGCATTAATACTGCCTGAACCCGTTTCGCCAGATTTGCAAACATCTATCAATTTTTGGCAATCTTCAATTACCGGCAAGCATTGCACTCCCTGGCACACCCAAGCGCTAACATCTTGTGTGTAAGGCCTCGTCAACGTTTCTGGTAGTCCAATTAGCTCGCCTTCCAAAGCCAAAATCAGGGTACCAGGCCAATAATGCTGAAATAATTGCTCGCGCCACGCTGCACTTGCTTCGGGAGTACTACGTAAAATAACAATTTGCGGCGGCATGAGATATTCTTGCAAAGTCATTAGAAGGCTAGTGAAGCTCATTGGTTGCTTTGCAAAAAACGGATAATAAAGCGTCAGGGTGCGCTCGGCGGCCTCAAGGTAGCGCTTCTCTCCCAAAATATGGCCGAGGCGCTGTAACGCGAGCGCTGCGATGCCATTACCGGAAGGCATGGCATTATCATGCTCTGGTTTCGGGCGATGGATGAGCTTTTCGTGGTCGTGGCTCGTAAAGAAAAACCCTCCCGCTTGCTGATCTTCGAATTGTTCCAGTAACACATCGGCAAGCGCGCGGGCAAATTCCAGATCAATCAGACGGAACTGCGTTTGCAGCAATTCCAGCAAGGCGTCCAGCATGAATGCATAGTCATCAAGATACGCATTCAGATGCGCTTTGCCGTCCTTGCTGGTAGCAAACAGGCGACCATTTTGCCACATCGTGGCATGGATAAAATCCACCGCCCGCTGTGCCGACAATATCCACTCTGACTCGCCCAGTCTCCTGCCGGCACGCGCCATCCCTTTAATCATAAGAGCGTTCCAGCTGACCAATATTTTTTCGTCACGTCCTGGGCGAACCCGGTTTGCGCGCGCGGCAAACAATTTTTTTTGCGCACTGGTGAGTTGCTGCGCGATTTGTTCAAGAGGCAGATGGCGCGCTTCTGCTATGGTGGTTAGCGGCTGGGCAACTATCAAATTCCAATGCCTATTTTCAAAATTAGGCGGATGATCCAGACCGTAATGAGCCGCTACAATGGCATATTCTTCAACGCTCAACAGGCTTGCGGCCTGCTCTGGCGTCCACACATAAAATTTGCCTTCCTCGTGTTCTGAATCCGCATCCAGGCTGGAATAATAACCACCTTGCGGCGACTGCATCTCACGCATGACCCAATCCGAAATTCCTTGCACCACACGCTTGAACGATGCCTCGCCCGATAGCACATACGCATCGGTATAAAGCGCCAGCAGTGGACCATTGTCATAGAGCATTTTTTCAAAATGGGGAATTTCCCAGCGTTCATCCACGCTGTAGCGGCAAAAACCGCCACCAAGCTGATCGTAGATCCCGCCATCTGCCATTTTGCGCAAAGTGTGGAGCACCATGCGATGCGCGTCGGGGTTACCGCCGCGCGTCGCATACCTTAACAAAAATTCCATTTCGGTCGGGAGCGGAAATTTAGGCGCACCGCCGAAACCACCGTGAATCGGATCAAAAGATTGTTGCAATCCGCTGAATGCCTCTTCCAATGACGTTTTATTGAAACTAACCTGGTTTTCTGCACTCGGCAGGCTAGTACCAAATAGTTGCAACAGCGACGCACTTTGTTTGGCAATGTCATCCCGACGCGTGTGGTAAAGATCAGCCACACGTTCGAGCAAAGGCACAAAACCAGGCAGATTGTAGCGCGCCTCTTTTGGAAAATAGGTACCGCCAAAAAACGGCACTTGATCGGGCATTAAAAATAAGGTGAGTGGCCAGCCACCATTACGCTGGGCCAGCATATTATGGGCAGCCTGATAAATGTGATCCAGGTCGGGGCGCTCTTCACGATCCACCTTGATATTAATGAAATATTGGTTCATCACTGCGGCGACGTCTGCATCCTCAAACGACTCGTGTGCCATGACATGGCACCAGTGGCAGGCCGAATAACCAATGGATAGCAGGATCGGTTTATTCTGTTCGCGAGCGCGCATCAGTGCTTCCTCACCCCAAGGAAACCAGTCAACTGGATTGTCGGCATGCTGCTGCAAATAGGGGCTGGTCTCTTGGGCAAGGCGGTTAGGCATATTGGGCTCAATAAAAAATACTTCGATCATGTCAGCACTGATGCTTGCCTGACGCCGGGCTTACCGTTATACAACATTACCGTCACCATCACTACGGGATGAGCAATACTGACTTTGCGTCTTAAAAAGCGCACATTGTCTCTTTAACTATCCAGTTCGAAGGAATGAATGCCGCAGTATTAACAATTCCGCATCTATAAAATTCAGGACACCTCCGCTAAAAGTATTTTTTTCAACGTGAACACAGTCGAACGCTTCACGATATTTTATTGGATCAGCTATACTTAAAAAAGTGATATTTACGCTTCTCAGGCACCACTAGAATCCGCTTCCCGCCCATTATTGGGTTAACAAAATCTTGTTTATATAGGCAGATAAATGCAGCACCTTGAAATTATTCCCATGACTTACCTGCCGGCAAACTTTA
Source organism: Candidatus Nitrotoga arctica (assembly GCF_918378365.1). Classification (NCBI taxonomy): domain Bacteria; kingdom Pseudomonadati; phylum Pseudomonadota; class Betaproteobacteria; order Nitrosomonadales; family Gallionellaceae; genus Candidatus Nitrotoga; species Candidatus Nitrotoga arctica. The sequence continues at coordinate 2,217,688 of NZ_OU912926.1, forward strand.
AATTTTCAAAGGCACCTTCTGGATTTGAATCCGTCTAAATTATTTGATGCAATTTTCGTTTAAATCCACCCATCTATTTTTCCAAGAAGAACTCAAAAAGTACTTCTCAATCATTCTGGTAGCTCCATCATAAAGCGCACGCTCAAACTTTTTACCCTGGCTGTTCTTATCTTGTTTCTTATTGCACTGGCCCTTACCGCTTTCTTTATTTATCGAGAAACAGAAACCTCTGCATACCAGGCGCGCCGTCTTGCAAAACTGGGCAATGATCTTCGCTGGGAGGTGAAAAGTGGTCCAAATGGTGGTTTACATTTACCCCAGGCGGGGCCATACGATATGCGCCTTGGATATAGTCGATTGCCAGAGTTTCTTCAGAGTCTGACCGATCGCGGCTTCCATGTGCATGCTCAGGCAAGAATTTCCTCGCGTATGAAGAAACTCGTTGAACAGGGACTATTCGTCCCCTACCGGGAAAAATCGCAGACCGGTCTCGCAATTGTCGACGGCAACGGTCAGCCACTTTACCGTGCTGTTTTCCCAACTCGCGTTTATGAAAACTTTGAATCGGTTCCGCCATTGGTAACAAACAGCCTACTATTTATCGAGAATCGTGAGCTATTGGACCCGGCCCAACCCAGAAAAAATCCGGCCATCGAGTGGACCCGGCTTGGAAAGGCAGTGCTCGACAAGACTATTCAGTTCGTTCGACCTGAACACGACGTACCGGGCGGTAGCACACTTGCAACTCAAATTGAGAAATACCGGCATTCTCCCCACGGGATGACCCTCAGCCCCAATGACAAGATACAACAAATCGCCTCGGCCTCTGTGCGCGCTTATCTGGATGGGGAGGAAACAATGCCTGCCCGCAAGCGTATCGTAGTAGATTATCTTAATACGGTTCCACTTGCCGCTGCCGCGGGCTTCGGAGAAGCCAACGGACTGGGAGACGGTTTGTGGGCATGGTACGGCCTGAATTTCGAACGTACTAATCGCATCCTGAAAACCGGGTCTGCAAGCAGTACGGACCTTGCCGAGACGGCACGTTACTATAAACATGTGCTAAGTCTCATGATCGCCCAGCGCAGGCCTTCCAGTTACTTGATTAGCGAACGCAAAGCGCTAAATGAACTTACCAATAGCCACTTGCGCGTGCTGGCGCAGGCCGGCGTAATATCACCCAAACTCAGTGAGGCTGCGATAAACGTACCGCTACGCTTCCGCTATGCCGCTGTGCCAGAAGAAACCAGGAATTTCTCTGCTTCAAAGGCTGCTAATGCGGTACGGGTGCATCTTGCTTCTCAACTGGGGTTACAGCGTCTGTATGAGCTGGATCGTCTGGATTTATCGGTGCAAAGCACGCTCGACGGCGAGTTGCAAAAAAAGACTACCGATATCTTGCGTCAGCTCAAAAATCCGGAATATGCGCGCGCTGCGGGACTATATGGCAATCGCCTGCTGGGCGAAGCGGATCCGGGCAAAATAATTTACAGTTTCACGCTTTCCGAGCTGACACCGCAGGGTGCAAAATTTCGAATTCAGGCTGACAACTTCGATCAACCCTTAGACATCAATAAAGGCACTAAGCTGGATCTTGGATCCACAGCAAAACTAAGGACATTGGTAACTTATCTTGAAATTGTCGAAGCACTGCATCGAAAATATGCTGCACTTGAACCAGAGACGTTACATAAAGAAGTGAGCGATCCTAACGATGTCCTAAGTCGCTGGGCGATCGAATATCTACTACAAAGCACGGACAAAAGTTTGGCAGCCATGCTGGGAGCTGCCCTGGAACGCAAATATTCTGCTAACCCTTTTGAACAATTCTTTACCGGTGGTGGAGCGCATTATTTCCAAAATTTCAAACATGAAGACGACAGCAGGATACTGAGTGTGCGCGAAGCGACGCTCAATTCCGTCAACCTCGTTTACATCCGCCTTATGCGCGATATCGTGCGCTACCATATGCTTCATATCAAGGGTTCGTCTGCCAAGATACTCAAGGATGCTGACCACCCTGGTCGCGAGGCATACCTCAGGCGATTTGCGGACAAGGAAGGCACGGAATTCATCAACCGTTTTTATCTTAAGTACAAGGGTAAAACGGCAAGCGAGATTGACGAGATATTTTTTTCCAGCTTTCGGCACACGCCGCGCCGACTTGCCGCCGCTTACCGCTATATTCATCCTGAGGCTACGCCCGCTCAGTTCAATAAATTCATGACATCGCGTCTGCCTGGCCTCCAGGGGCCGGATGAGCGCGTTCTCCATGACCAGTATCAGCGCTATGCGCCAGGCAAATACTCACTGGCGGACCAGGGTTATATCGTAGCCGCACACCCCTTGGAATTATGGCTCGTGCACTATTTAAGTAGCCACCCAAATGCGAAATTTAAGGACGTGATCAAAGCCAGCAGCGCAGAGCGTATAGCTGTCTATCGCTGGCTATTCAAGACCATCCACAAGAATGCACAGGACATCCGAATCCGCAGCCTGCTGGAACTGGAAGCCTTTCTGGAGATTCACCGCAGTTGGAAACGCCTCGGCTATTCTTTCGATGCCCTTGTACCATCACTAGCCACGGCAATAGGCAGTTCCGCTGACCGACCTGCCGCACTCGCCGAACTGATGGGCATTATCTTGAATAATGGCGTTCGAATTCCCACGATGCTTATCGAACGTCTGCACTTTGCAGCGGGCACGCCCTTTGAAACCATTGTGGAACGTATCCCTATCCAAGGTGAAAAAATGTTCTCACCCGACCTAGCCGCTGTAGTGCGTGACGTATTAACCAGAGTAGTGGAAAAAGGCACCGCATCGCGACTCGCCCACTCAATTGTGAAAGAAGATGGTACCTGGATCCCGATCGGCGGCAAAACTGGAACCGGTGATCATCGTTATGTCACTTTTTCCTCGGCCGGTGTTATCAAAGAATCCCATGCGGTAAACCGCTCCGCCACTTTTGTGTTCTTCATCGGGGATCGATTCTTCGGAACGCTGACTGCATTTGTGCCAGGCGCGGACGCAGCTAACTATCAATTTACTTCAGCACTCTCTACGCAAGTTTTGAAATACCTCTTGCCTACTTTGAAACCGCTCACTGATAAGGCTCAACCTCTGCCCGAACAAACCTCATCGAAACCAATCGTCAAGCCCAGCTCGGCAAAAGAAAAGGGGGTAGATGAGGCTGTTAATTCCAGCCAACAGCCCGCTTTGGTAGACGATCAGCTACCTTGATGGGTGAAGCTGGCTCGAAATTAATTAATTGCTGGACATCGTGACGCGTTAGAGGTGGCTTTGTAATCTATGTTCTCCTGAACAAACCCCAGGTATTGGACGAAGCAAACGCGAAAGCCGCCGCGGAGCCGGACCTAGGGCAATTAATCGGCACAACGTCATATTTTTCCTATCAATTTTATTACCAACAGAAAATCGAATTTGTTGAGAAAAATTCAAGCCGAAAGGCTTAACAAATATGCGCTAGGCAACGCTCCGACAACACCAAAATCAACGCGATTGCAAACAGCAGCGATACTTAAACAAGACTATTCGGTCGCCAGCAGATGTCTATATTTGCCTACTCGATTTCAAGTTTTGCAAATGCTTCTATTATGGTGATACTTGAATTGCAACGATTTGGATATGCGAACTGGCCACTTCCTTACGTCCGTTAGCCTACTCTGTGTTACGGTGATAACGCAGAATCTGGCTGTAGCTGTTGGTGCCGCTGTCACTGTTACGTTTAGCATTACACCAAATATAACGTGCTCTCGCTATCGAATTTCAGGCATTTATTGCCACATTTGCTTTGAGTGCCTCCTTGGAATTATCCTGTCGCTCGCATGGGCTGTAGGTTCAGTAATCCTGCCATGAGACGAACATTGTTGAATTGGACGAGGGCTTGTCGGAAATATTTACGCTTGCAGTTCCGGTAAATTTTTGTTATTCAATATCTATTTGATTAACAATGAAAAAATATAATTGGCGTGAAAATTGCTGAATTTGATGTCGTTCATCAACTTGCCAATAGTGCATATTTCTAAGCAATAAATTAAGATCAACATTATTCATCTAAAAGGAGATACGGTTATGAAGCGTCTTATGGTTACAAGCATCGTCTTGTTCGCAGGAATTTCTGGGAAAGCAATGGCACTAGACTGTCAAGGTAACAGCCAATTGAAAGATCCTGCCCTTATTGCTGACGCTATTTCTAATAAAACAGTGTGTGCCATGTTAGGAAGCCAAAAATGGCAGGAATTCCATGGTGCCGGGGGGAGTCTTATCGACTACAAGAAGGGACCGACTGATCCCATGGAGAAGACCAAACAAGTAGGCACCTGGAGCACCAGCGGGAATGGGGGCAATAGCAAAGTAACATATAACTACGGGACCGGAGGGTCGCCGTCCTATAAAGTTCATCTTAAGGGCGGCACCTACACGTTCTGTGGTATTGGCGGCGCCCCCACCGTGGACGTGACCTTGCTTTCAGGTCAAGTCTCATGCGGGTTTAAATAAGGATGCAATGCCGCATCAGTAACACTCGTTCACCTCTATCCAAACTGACCATAAATACGCTAGGAGCGGGCTGACGGAGCAAGGTTTTTCAGGAAGCCGGGGGGTTCATCCTGGCCCCCCAGCAGAATCGGATAAGCAGCAAGAATAGAAGGATGAGGCGCGGACTGTCCACCAGGCTGTCTAGAGTGCCGATTACGAGGAAGCCGATGCTGGATGCCAGCATCGCACCAGCTATCGCGTCGCCGCGCCAAGTATCGCGGCCAGCGCGCCATAAGCCGACCACGACGAAAAAGGTCAGGGCGACCAAACCCAACCACCCTTGGTCAAACAGGACTTGAATTGGCAGGCTCCAGATATGCCATGGCCTATCGTTGTCAACGGTAAAGAACCACCGGTCCAATCCCATCGAAAATTCTCCATTGCCAAGCAGGTTACCCCCGTCCATTGACTGCACGCGCACGTTGTCCACATCTACCACGGCATGTGCATTGGAATTGTAGATAGACAGCTTGACGGGACGGGATGCATACCAGCGGCCGCTTCCCACATCGCCCGATTGCAGACGCGTCTGGACTGATTGCCATCGTCCGTTTCCTGTAACATCAATGGACTTGAGGGTGCAGCGCGCTGAGGTGAGTAGCCACTTTTCGCAGATTGACACAGAGACTTGAGTGTTAGGCTGATCGCTGCGGGCGTTCAGGCTGAGCAAATAATCACGCTGTGGTTCAATCGTGACGAACTGCTCTACGTAAAGTGGACTACCCGTTCCCAGTCGCAGGAACGTGTTGCCAGTTTCGGAACCTAGCCGATAAGTGGCTGCTCGGTTTTCTTCGCTACGCCAAGAATGAGTTTCCGGGTAACGGCCAATTCCCATCCCGAACAGTGCTGTGGGCCAGCCCGGATCCCGCATCTGCAAAGCATCGGCCCAATGGGCTAAACGTACTTCCAGATCAACTCCAGCCTGAGACATACGAGTCTGCGTGAACGGACCTTTGAAGATCGGTACCGCCACTGCGAGAGCCAAAATCACAAGTACGAAAGCCGCCATGCCGCGCTTAAAAAAACTCGTTCGCACCCGATTGTCTGATTTTGCCATAGCCATCAGCAGGGCGAGTGCCATAGCGATACCGAAGGCAACGTAGCCAATACGCGAGAAAGTGACCATCACTCCATAGGTGGCGCCAACCAGCAACGCTGTACCGGTCAGCCTTGTTACCCAGCTCCGTCTTTCAAACAGCAGCACCACCAGGAATGGTGTCGATAGCGTAAGGAAAGATTCGATATCAGCCCCGCCGGTATGCATCTGGGAGAAAGGCCCTGTCACCCGGTAAACGTCGGTGAAATTGAATAATCCAGGAAACACGAAACGCTCCCAGGCCAACATCACAATCGTACCGGCCAAGCCGGCCACCATACCTCGCGCGAAAAGGCCGCGAACATCCTGCCCGATGGACGCCAGTCGTCCGAGCAGGCCATATATAAGGAATGCCCATAATGCACCCTTTGCAATGCGGAGCGCGTTATAGGGACTGTAGTAATTTGTGAATGAGTTTGCCTCTAGCGTTTGCCATGGCAGCAAGGCGCAGAGGATGCCAATCGCATAGGAAAGACCCAGTAAAGCAGCGAGGGAAAGAAACAGCAGGTCGCGTGGTGAATGACGACGCGCGGGCGGTAATCGGACATAACCGACGGTGACGCTGGTCAATAGAAGAAAATCAAACTCGTCAAAATAAAAGCGTCCACTCCAAGGCGCGAGGTCGAAAAACGCTAGAGCAGCTGGAACAACAATGAATATCAACTGTGGCCGGTACCAGAGCAGAACCGCATACCCAGCGAAAAGCGCAGCGAGGAGAGCTGGCTGGCTAGGAAAGGTCGCGACACCCCAGCCGACACTCGCCAAGCCCGCAATCAGGACGGCGTAACCTATAAGAGATGGCCTTTTGAGCATGATAAGCGGCACGGCCGACACTGTCGTGTCCGACATTTTGTTATTTATTGCTGGCGCCTTGGCCTTGGGAGCTTCCGTTTCACTAACATAGGGACGGCTGCGCATGGGGTAAGTTGATGCCGCAGTCATCGGCGAGTCAATGTGCTTCGAGATCTCTGCAGATATAGTAGGGGCAGACGCAAGCCGATTGACCAGTTTCGCTGTTGCCCAAGCAGAAAACCCAGCGAGGAGAATATTGGTGGGGTCGGGGTGGAGAGTCTCAAGGTATAACTTGCTCGTTTCCATGAATCCAGCTAACAACATTGCCATTAACATCGCTAGCCCGGGAGGATTCCAGGATGCCCAAGCCAGAATTCCAATGGGCGCATACAATAGGCATATGGATGTCAAACTTAACAGGGCGACCTGTTCCGTAGAGTAGTAATGATAATAAAACGGAAGAAAATGAATGTCATTTAAGATGCTCATGGCGAAGTCGTTGCCTATCCAGCGATGCTCGAACCAGCCATTTACCGCAGTCAGGGCAATCAGATAAAGGATACCCATGGGTAGACCGAATCGCCTGAATTCAGACGCCAGTCGTGATAAGTGCAACCGTGTACGATGGCGCCAAAACAGTGCGCCCAGACAAATTCCCGTCGCACGTGTAAACACGGAAAGACCCTGGCTAATGCCGGACACAATGAAAAATTGGGCAATCTCAATAATTAGTCCAAGGACCGCGCCAACGACAAATGCACGGGTAAAAGACCACGGGCGCCCCCTAATTGTCAGTTGGCAGAGTATCAAACCCAAGGGTACGACGGCCAAGGTTTCTGCAAACAGCTTAGCAAGAGGAAGCGCGATGTTGCCACGTACGGACTCCGATGCTACCAGCCATCCCCAGCCATCCGAGTGAAGCTTCCATTCGAGTTCAGGCACTGATACCAAGAAATCGTAGGGAAATAGGCTGAACGCAACATAGCCAATAGCATATGCTTTCAGCAGATGGGCAACCAAGCGATCCGGATTTCCCATAAGCGTGGAGAGGAACGACATGAATCGATCTGGCCAACGCACTGCAAAAACAGCTCCCAGAATGCTGCCGAGAAACTCAGCAATTACATCGTTGATGGATACCGTTCGGGGCGGGAAAAATAGTTGCGCAAATTCAACTGTTACGGCCAAAGTGAACGAAAACAGAAGCGAACCGATAAATGCCAAGACAAGTGTGCGATGCGTCTTGAAACGCGTAAATAGGGTGACGGTGAGGAAACCAACGGGTACGTAGAGCACGCCATTCGCGACCCAGTCGGCACGTCCTTGGGTTCCGACGTTGAGTAGACTGATATGCTGAAACATTTCCCATGCCTGATCCCAGGGTCGTGGATGAAAATCCAGAGGTACCAAGCTACCGTATATCACAAACAGGGTGTATACAATGGCAAGAGCCAGTATAGAAAAACGAGCGGAGGAAATGCTGAGCGAGTCACCACCCGACTTTTGCTGGAGATATTTCGGAGTTGCATGCAAGTCAGGCATAAATTAATTTTTATATTTGGTGACGTTGTAATTTCAAGGTCTTTGATCGTTAAGCATAACCATCAAGATGGGTACTCACACTGGTGCGCGCGTCTATAACGATATCCTGTCGTTGCCTGCAGTTGAAATCGTGATCCCAATCTGCTAACGAATACATATAAGCATCTATCTGCCGCCCTTCCCAAACTTGTTAAACCCGCGATCTTATTGGCGGTGGTGAACCTCGTTGGACTAAACCTTGGAGAACCGAACCTATGGGGATTGTAAGGTTTTGAAGTGTGGCGTCAACCAACCCATCTTTAACTCCCCCCAAAGAACCATCTTTCCTAATCATGCAATTAGCGCGTACTGATATTTTTACAAGCGTATTTGCTCGTTATTTTCGTCAGCCAACCAGTTTTTTGATTCCTCCGAGTGCAGGGTTTATCCCCAGTGCTTGATAAATTGCCAGCAACACGGCTTCCGCAAATGTACTTTTGCGGACATGTATTATTAGACCATCCGTGCACCGCAAGCTGAAAGTTCACAGGGAGGGTTAAATCATCTCCTTAAAGACTACCTGTAAAGCACCTCTCTTCCATTTATCGAATCCGTCGAAAATCAGTTTGTTGTAAACTAAAAGCATCCGCAATTCATTTCGATCCCCTGCAGGTCTTTTGGCAGGATGAAAATCGAGATGTCAGGATTGTTCGGCTTTCCTGAATTTTTTAAATGAATCAAGTTGGCAGTTTTATAAACTGCCAACGGAGTAGCGTTATGGACATTCATCGTACGATCCCTCATTGGCTACTGGCTTGTATTGCGACTCACTTCGGGCTTTCTCTCGCCTATGGGGTAGAGGAAAGTTGGAACGCCAAGTTCCAGACTACCTACGTCTGGCAGAGCAAAGCGCCATTCAATGCCGCCTACAGCGGACGCAACAGCCTCTCTACGGAGCGGGAAAAAAGCTATTCCTTCACCGGAACCGCCTTCCTCGGCATGCGGCCATGGGCGGGAGGCGAGTTGTATTTCAACCCGGAAGTGGTTCAAGGCGTCCCGCTCTCCAACCTCACGGGACTGGGCGGATTAACCAATGGCGAAATCGCCCGCACCTCTGGGCCCAAGCCAAAACTTTACATGGCACGGGCCTTCTTGCGCCAAAGCTGGGGATTGGGTGAGATACAAGATGCAGTTGATTCTGGTGCCAATCAACTGGCCGGGAAAGTTCACCAGCGCCTAATAGCCCTCACCGTGGGCAAACTTTCGGTAACGGATCTATTCGACAACAACGTTTACAGCCACGATCCGCGGACCCAGTTTATCAACTGGTCTCTCATGACCGCGGGCGCTTACGACTATGCAGCCGATGCGCGTGGTTATTCCTGGGGCGCCGCGCTGGAATATTATTACGACGACTGGGCCATACGCGCTGGCCGCTTCATCCAGCCTAAAGTGCCTAACCAGCTCGTCCTGGATCCGAATATATTCAGTCACTACGGCGATCAGATCGAAGTGGGGCATGGGCATGTGCTTATCGGTCAACCGGGCAAGATACGTCTGCTGGCCTTCCGCAACCGCACCTTGATGTCACGCTTCCAGGATGCGTTGGATTACGCCACGCTCAACGGCGGCGTGCCGAATATCAACAATGTGCGTAACGGTGAACAGATAAAATACGGCTTTGGCCTCAATCTGGAACAACAGCTAATCCAAAATGTGGGTATGTTCGGCCGCGCCAGTTGGGCAGACGGTAAAACAGAAACCTACGCCTTTACCGAAATAGACAATTCACTTGCTGCAGGGGCAGTCGTCCAAGGCAGTGCCTGGGGTCGTATTCAGGACAGCATGGGCATCGCACTCGTGCAAAATGGACTGTCGCGTCAACGACGCGACTACTTGGCCGCCGGCGGCATCAGTTTCTTCATTGGCGACGGCGCTCTCAAATACCGACGGGAAAATATTCTCGAAACCTACTACAGTCTTGGCGCTATCAAAAACACCTGGCTTACACTGGACTACCAACACATCCGCAATCCCGCGTACAACACCGACCGTGGGCCGGTTTCCATCGGTGCTGTTCGATTGCGTGGGGTGTTTTAAGGCTAGCAGCCTATCGGATTTTTCTTGCAAACCCACTCTAATCATCATGATCGAAATAGCTAAGGATTAGGTTTAGCTTCCGCTACAGTGGTAAATCCGTATTGACTGATGATGCCCTGAGCTTGCGGGCTCATAATGAATAAAGCAAAACGATAAGCAGCATCATGGCTTGCAGCGGTTGAGGTCAGCACCGATAAACCATAATCTGCCCTAATGGCAGCTTCCGCAGGTAATTCAATCATAGTAAAGGCAGGGTCTGGGGTAGTTTGACGCGAACTGCAATACCCAATTGAGATATCAATTTTATGCTGTTCAAAAAAATAGAGCGGAGCGGTTTTTCCTGCGGGTACGGGCGGATTTGTCTTGCCTCCACCTAATTGCTGCGCTTTAGCCTGCAATATGGCCTCAGCACTTGGCCGCACCTTATCTATTTTGGAAAACATCATCCAAGTGTAATCTCCGCCGGGATCAGATTTAGGAGTTGATGTTCCTAGCCCGACTTTTGGATCCAGTAGCCGATCCACAAAATTTTCCTTGGTCAGGCCGAATTCTGGCAGAGCTTTTGCGCACAATCGATTACGTGCCATCACTACAGGGGGCGTTGCCAAGCCTTTATCCGCCAGCTTTTGCGGGTGCGCCATATTGGCGGAAGCAAATATATCTGCTGGCTCACCCTGCTCTATGCGCTCCAATAACAACCCAGCCGGGCCAAAATCAGCTTGCACGGCTTCGCCGGTTTTTTCCTGATAGGCCTTAATGACAGCAGTCAGGGCACCAGTAAGGCTACCTGCTGCCAGCACCTTAATTGGCGGGGCTGCCAAGACATGGGGTGAGACTATTGCCAACCAGGAAAGCATAGCCAAGGTAAAGTGAAAGCTTTTAAGTTTTAGCATAAGTAACCTTCGCAATGTAATTTAATGATGTAATTTAATATCGACTTCACCTGAATCAGAAATCTATCTGTAATGAGGCACGCAGGGTGCGCGGCGCGCCTAAAGTGCCGGTACCATTGCCGGTTGCGCTAAAACCGTTTTGGCCATTGGGCGTAATATTGGCCCAGTAGCGCTCATTGGCGAGATTATAAAGAGTCAGGTTCCAGCTCGCTGCTTTGCCCATTATTTGGCTGTAATAACGTGCGCCCACATCTACTGTCGTAAAACCCGCCACCGAATAAGTGTTGGTATGATTTCCTGGGCGGCTTGTCGCATTCGCAATATGTAGATTGACCGATAGGCCGGGCGCCGCCGCAATGCGATAATCAAGCAATACACTGCTTACTACCTTGGATAAACCCAGAATCTGCTTGCCTTCAGTGGCAGCAGTTAGTGTATTTTCAAGACGTGGATCAAGGAAAGTTACGCCACTGTATATCGTCAGGTCTCGGGTTAAGGTACCGTTAGCGGTTAATTCCAGGCCATTATTTATCTGGTCGCCTTGCACCCTGAATACGCCATCTGCTCCAATATAGGGATAAGGTCGCTCAACGCGGAAGAGTGCCGCAGTCAAATTCATTTTCGCAATACTGACTTTATAGCCTAATTCCCACTGCTTGCTACGATACGGCGCCAATATCGCTTGCGGATTATTGGGCACTGGATCTGCCTGCTGCAGGCTGTCCGCATAAGACCCATACACCGTCATATTGCTTTGCGGCTTATAAGAAAGGATGGCGTTGGTACTAATGCCATCCTTGTCATAGCGGCTGGTGTCCACGCCAGCTTTGTTATTGCTGCGTGCTGTGATCCAGCTTTGGCTGGCAATCAGCGTTGCTGACCATTGCTTATTGAAGCTAATGGTATCGCCTATGTTGAGAGACTGCTGGCGCGTGGTCTGGGATTTATAACGATCTTTGAAATCTGGAAATACTGGCTCATTGAAAATAACAGGATTATCCAGGCTGGCGCTTCCAAGAGTAATTGCACCTATCTTGTTGGGTGTATAGCGATCCCAAGTAAATCCAGTGCTGGAAAATATCAGATCATGCGTCCAATCTCCGGTTTTAGCATGACCATTGAGCGCGATCGTATTACTGAGAATACGATCCAGACTGAAAGTCGTCGTAGCGGCTGTCGTAGTGTAGCTCCCTGCATTATTTGTCAGTGTATTGGTGGGTACGGTCGAAGCACGATCACTATCTTGTTGCAACAAGCCCGCCGATATTTGCCAGTCAGCGTTAAAACTATGCTTAAGTTTACCGCTGAAAGTTTTCGTAATATTGTTATCACCGCCAAAAGGCTGGCCATAACCCACCCGCGTGGGATCAGGCGCTGAAGGAAAACGCACATTGTCGTTCTGCAAGCTAAAAGTTCCGGGAAAACCCATGCTGAGGTAATGGTAGCGACTGGCATTCAGCTCCAATTTGGTGACATCGGTAAAATTGACATCCACTGCCAGACTCACCAGCTTACGTTCAAGCCGACTACGGTCAACGTAACCCTCGCCGGTATCATTCAATAAATTAAGGCGGTAACCAAACACTTTTCCCTTATCCACATAACCGCCCAAATCGACACTGCCCAGAGCCGCGCTCTGCGTGCCATAGCCCACACCGATCCGCCTCCGAGGCTCATCAGTCGGACGCTTTATTACATAATTGAAGGTACCAGCCGGATTAGAAGGCCCATAGATCGCTCCTGCCAACCCATTCAACACTTCGATGCGCTCAAACTGCTCAATGGGATAATCGGTAGTGGCTGCGATATTCATACCGTCGATGCGTGTATTCTGTACCACGCCAGCTTGCAGGCCACGCGTTTGCGGCCGAATATTCTCGCCCTGAACGGATGGCAAATAACGAAAAGCTTCACGCACGCTTTTAAACTGCTGGTTTCGCATCAGCTCCGCGGGAATCACATCGATCGCATAAGGAGTATCCAACAACGATTTTTCACTTAAGGGGCCAATTTTTACTTTGTCTGTGCGGTAATCCGAATCAACTTTTTTTCCGCTGACTTTAATTTCACCCAAGAAAGCTGGGTCTTCTTCCGCTAAAACCGTGACAGATAAACCCATATTAGTAGAAAGAACGGCCAGAAAAATAATCCGTCGAGAAGAAAAAAGCTTGTTTGGCATATAGGCTCGCGATGAGAAATGATGGGGAATTTACCCAAATCCAGCCTACAGATCAGGAATCGTTATATTTTAATGTATATAACGATTATTAACCAATCAATTCTGACAGTCACAAATTCTGAAGCCGGATTTCTGGAATTAAAAACCAAAGTTCCTACTAAAAAATCTGAAATTAAATTTCAGAATCAATCATTATGCAAAACATAATTAAGCTAAATAAAATGAAACCCACCATTGCAATGGGCGGATGAACAATACATTACCAACGTGCCGATACAGTGGGCAGTACATACGTTTCAGTGTTAATTTGGCTAAACGGCGCTCCAATGTATTGGAGTGGCACATTGATGACTTTCTCTCCCTGAGAGGAGCTCCAAACGTGATGGAATTTTCTATAGTCTCGGCATGGCCGTGACAGTAGGCGTCAAGATCGACAGCGACGTGGAGACCGTTCGCGCGTAACTTACGTCTTCAGAGCAGCGAAGGACGGCTCAAAGCCCAAGGACTAAACCGCTCGCGCGGTAATTGGCGCTCCGATTTAGCGCTTGTGGGTAGTTGACAGAAGCGCACCGCTGCTTATGTTGAGAAGTGAGGCAATCCGCCTCATTTTTCGATAGGAGCAGCATCATGAACTCAACGACACACCCCCTCAGTCCGTTGCGTCAACGCTTTCTTGACGACATGCGGATGCGCAAACTTGCCGCCAAGACCCAGAGCGGTTACCTCCGCGCGGTCAGCCGGTTTTATGACTGGCTGAAACGTTCGCCGGATACCGCAACGGCCGAAGACTTACGGCGTTATCAGATGTACTTGGTCGATCACGGCATGTCGTCGATCTCACTCAACATCACGATAACCGGATTGAAGTTCTTCTTCAATAGCACCCTTGATCAGCCCGAGTTAATGAGGCACATGCATCCGGTGCGCGAGCCGCGCAAGATTCCAATTGTCTTGAGTCAGGAAGAAGTCGCGCGCCTGATCGGCTGTGCCGGAAACCTCAAGAACCAAACGGCATTGTCAGTTGCCTACGGCGCGGGACTGCGCGTCAGCGAGGTCGCTGCGCTCAAAGTCAGTGATGTCGATAGCGAACGCATGACCCTGCGCATTGAACAGGGCAAAGGCAGCAAGGATCGCTACGCGATGCTCTCCCCCGTCCTGCTGGAGAGCCTGCGGACTTGGTGGCGCGCTGCTCGTGCCTCAGGTTGGATGCTCAATGGGGGCTGGTTGTTTCCGGGCCAGGATCCCGCTGACCCGATCAGCACCCGTCAGCTCAACCGAGTCATCCATGAGGCGGCCAAGGTCGCCCAGATCGACAAACGCGTCTCGATGCACACCCTGCGTCACAGCTTCGCTACTCACTTGTTGGAACAGAAGGTGGATATTCGGGTGATTCAGGTTTTGCTGGGGCATAAAAAACTGGAGACGACAGCACTCTATACGCAAGTGGCGACCAAGATTCTGCGCGAAGTGGTCAGTCCGTTGGATAGCCTGAATTCCATGTAGACACCGTGTAACTCACCAGCATGGTGCGTCCCGTACTGGAGGTCGCTGATATCTTCCGCGCCCAGGGTCCGGCATGGCGAGCAGCTCAGCAAGGGCATTTGAGTTTAGGGCAACTGAAGGTCATGTCAGCCATCGAACAGTGCCGCAGCGCGGCGCTGGGAGGGCATGTGTTGCATTGTCCAGCGTGTGCGCATGACGAAATCGCGTACAACTCCTGCCGTAACCGGCATTGCCCAAAGTGTCAGGCCAGCGCCGCCAAGCGTTGGCTCGAAGCCCGTCAGACCGAGCTGTTGCCGGTGGACTATTACCATGTCGTATTCACCTTGCCCGCGCCGATCAGCGCCATCGCTTACACCAACAAGGCGGTGATCTATCGTTTACTGTTTGAGGTGGCGGCCGAGACGCTGCATACCATCGCCGCCGATCCCGAGCATCTGGGGGCACGCATTGGGGCAACGTTGGTGCTGCACACTTGGGGATCGGCGCTTACACATCATCCTCATGTGCATGGCATTGTTCCCGGCGGTGGGTTGTCATTGGATGGGGAGCGTTGGGTGGCGTGCAAGCCGGGCTTCTTCTTGTCGGTGCGTGTGTTGTCGCGATTGTTTAGGCGGCGCTTCTTGGAAGAGCTGGCGCAGGTTCATCGTGCTGGTCAATTGCAGTTCTTCGGTGAGTATGCGCAGCTGAGTGAAGCGACTGCCTTCGCAGAGTGGCTTGCTCCGCTGCGCAAGTGCGAATGGGTGGTATATGCCAAACGCCCCTTTGCCGGACCTGCGGCAGTGTTGGTGTATCTGTCGCGTTACACCCATCGGGTGGCGATCGCCAATTCTCGCCTGATCGCGCTGGATGAGCGTGGTGTGACTTTTAAGTGGAAAGATTACCGAGAGACGGGGGGAACACGCCACAAGACGATGACGCTCAAGACCGACGAATTCATGCGGCGCTTTCTATTACATGTGCTGCCCAGTGGATTTCACCGTATCCGTCACTACGGCCTGATCGCTAATTCCGGTCGGCGGGAGAATCTTGCACGAGCGCGCGAACTGTTGAATGTGGCACCGGTGGAGCCCAAAGAGATTGATGTGTCGAACGAAACGGTTACACCGACCTTCGTTTGCCGGGAATGTGGTGCGGCGATGATCGTGACTGGAATATTGGCACGCGCATCAAACATCCGAGCGCCACCACCGTGTCGAGGTGTGACATGAGCATCAGCGGGTTTCGACAATCCAAACGACATCGGTCAATACCGATACGAGAAGGCGTTGCCTGGCGATGTAAAAACGCCATTCCTGGCGCACCGCCTCAATGTGAAATTGCAAATAGTCGCTCCGATACCGGATGCCTGGGTCAGCTGAGCCGTGTCATCGTTAGCTCAAACGATGGGATCTTCATCTTCAGCCGCAGCGTGATTCCTCAAATCCCCATAGGTCTTTGCCCACACTAACGCGCACCAGCAGCATCACCGCGGTTTCCTCCCTGAAGGCTTGTCAGACGCCTGCCCCACTGAGGGTCGTTGCATCTTGCTCGGGCTGCGACTAAGGGCAGGCATCTGACAACCCTAAACCACAGCGGACCTTTATCAGCCTGTCGGTGGCTTACCAGTGAACACCGCCAATTGAGCGTCGAAAGCACGCTTGAAGGCGGGTCGCGCTTCGCCACGGGCGACATAGGCGAGGAGGTTCGGATATTCGTCCAGCAAACACGATGCATTCAACCTAAGCAGTACCGCCACCATCAAAAGATCGCCCGCGCTGAACGCACCATCGAGCCAGTCGGCATCACCAAGACGAGCGGAAAGTTCGCCCAGCCGGTCACGGATGCGATCCTCGACGAGAGGCAGGCGCTGCTCGGACCAGGGCTTGTCACCCTCCAGGAGCTTGGCGGTATAGAGATCAAGGATCGGCGGCTCCACCGTGTTGAGCGCGGCAAACATCCACGCTATCGCGCGCGCCCGGGCATTTTCATCGTCTGGCAGCAGGCCTGCATGGTGCTCCGCGATATGGAACACGATGGCCCCCGACTCGAACAGGGCGAGATCGCCTTCTTCATAGGTGGGAATCTGCCCGAAAGGTTGAAGCGCTCGATGCGCGGGTTCCTTCATCGCACTGAACGAAACAAGACGAACTTCGTAAGGTTGACCGACTTCTTCGAGGGCCCAGCGAACCCGCATGTCGCGCGCGAGTCCTTTACCGCGATCGGGCGATTGTTCAAAGGCGGTGATGGTGGGGGTCATTGGAAGACTCCAGTTGATTGCATGACGCCATCGTGCGTCATGTAATTGATTGCGAAGGTACTTCTCATAGTGCTTTCTCCTTCAGTTTAGTCTTTCACTTTACATGTGTTCTCTATCCGGTAGTCCGACCTGCGAAGCGGCTTCGGCGTGAAGAAATTGTTAGGCGTATGTGAAAACATAAAGATGGATTGACCTAATCTACCGCTTTGGGCGCGCTGAAGGCTTTACTGTAGTAACCCGACGGATCGAAACAGCAAACCCGACGCTTTCCAGAAGCGAGCATGTCACAAGCATTACTAATCCGCTGCGCACGAGTCTTGGGCTGTTTGGCTGAAGTGATCCAATGTATCCAGTCCACGCGTGCGATGGTGGTTGTATCGTTCCAAACGGCTCGAGCCTCGGGAGTGGTCGTCAGGGCTTCTTGTAGGTCAGGGGGAATCTCAGGTTCAGGCTCTTGCTCAACTGATTTGACCTCGAACGTGACAATGTCGCCAATGTTTACGTCTGCGGTTTCGAGTAGCTCCTTGTTTACGCGCAGCCAATGACTCAATTGGCCATCTGGCTCAAGCGTAGCCCGGAAGCCATGGCCGTTGATGGTACCCTCTATCGTCGTCCTTCCTCGTCTAGGAAGCTTTCCGCTCGCATCCCTGGGCAGAATCACAAAAGCCCACGAAGTATCACCGCAAGACTTTGCCGGACGAAGCAGTTTTGCTTTAAACCGAGATTTTGTGTCTTTTCGTGTCATTCCGAATCAGTCAAGTAGAGTGGGCACGTCTTTGCCTCGTAGAGGTTCTCGCACCCGGAGGGTGTGCCCAAGCGGGTAGCGTTAATCATACCCAGCACCGCATTTACCATCGCAACAGCCCAGTCATGCGCATATACCCCATCACGCAAATAAACGAATCCGCGTGGGCACAAAAACGTGCCCACCCTACATGGCTCCAGCGCACCGAACGTACCCCCTTGACGCGGCGTTTCTTTTGTGTTGAAATACAGACAACCAGACAGAAAGGAGTCCGCCCATATGAAAACCGCGCAAGAAGCCGCTCACACCATCCTTGGTGAACTGAAAGCACCCACAGCATCCAAGGACTTAGCACGGCTAGCGCTCGAGCGCGGGCTTCTCACGAGTAACGCGCAAAAACCGATCGATAGCCTCGCCCAAACAATCGAGAAGAACATTCGCGACAGGGTCTACAACAAGCCAGAACTCAAATTTGTGTACAGCCCCGCTGGTCGGCTGGTGGGTCTTCCAGATTGGGAATATTCCGAACCATCTGCCTCCACTTCTCTCGCTACACCCTCCACCCCCACAGCTCAGCTGAAGGAGTTGACTGTTCGGCTCCCGATCGATATCGCAGAACAGGTACAACTCGCTACATACGCGAAAGTAGCTGAAACCCTCGATGACACCGTTGCTTTGCTTCTGCAGAAGGGGCTGGCATCGGTCGCACCACACATAGAGCAGGCGCTAATGGCTCGGGTACGTAGGCTTGGCGAGGCATGAACAGGAAGGCGGAGGGTAACTTTAGCTGCACTGGACGCGCTGAAGCGCGCCGGTGAGCATGACGTTAGCCAAGTAGGGTAGGCACGTCTTTGTGCCCACGCGGGCAGCGTTAATCATACCCCAGGCCCGACTTTCCGTCGCAACAGCCCAGTCATGCGCATATCTCCCATCACGCACATAGCGGTGAAATGTCGAATGAAGCCAATCAACTGCACGTTGTACATGCCCATGTTTAACCGGATTGAAATGAATGTAATCGACATGGCGGGCAAAATCATTTTCATCATGAATTTGGTGTTCCCAGAATCGCCGTTGCCAGATAGTCGATTCGCGATGTTTGAGTTTTGAGGCAGTCACCCAGTCGGCACGACGATAATCTTCTCTGCAGGCCAAAGAAACCGCTCGCTTGATCCTCATCCAACGGGTGGAAAAATCGGCATCACCATCAGGTAATGTCCACACGCAATGTAAATGATCAGGCAACAATACCCATACATCAATGACGAAAGGACGCGCCACACGTATCGTTTCGATTGCGGCGCGCAAGGCGTTACGAATCGCTTCGTCACAAAGAATCGGCTGCCGCCGGTAAGCGACCACCGTAAAGAAATAGCTTGAACCTGCAGCCATTGCGCGGCGATAACGTGACATAGCTGTCTACTCCAAAATGACGAATCCGCGTGAGCACAAAGACGTGCCCACCCTACATGGCTCGTTGGGTGTCACATGGTTGAGATATTTTGTCATTTATTCTTTTTAGTCCAATTGGATTCGTCACACGCGAAATAGATGGAGAGCAAGATGTTGTAACTAGGATGACCCCCACGGTCAAGCGGAACGCTTGTAACCATACCAGCCGTCCGCGCTGCGATTAGTCCGATTGAATTCCGCTTAGAGCATTCAACCAACTTGGGATACGCTGCCTGTAAATCAAGTATTCCAGCTACGTAGCCGCGAAACTCAGCTGCTTTCATGGCAAGTTCGAGAAGTGCGGTAGGATCATTAGGGGTTTTGTCTTTGCTCAGCACTTGTTTAAGTGCAGCGGCGCGTTCATATATTTCCTCCATCGTATAGGAGGGCACGATGCCGTCATCAGCGGCTGTAGCATACGCCGTGGATATAACGCAAAGGGCACCGGCAAAAATGGACAAACGAAAAAAAGTACGCATTGTATGTGACACCTAACGAATAGCGTTTATCTGCCGCCCTCCCCAAACTTGTTAAACCCGCAACCTTATTGGCGGCGGATAAACCTCGTTGGACTGAACCATAGGAGATCGGAACCTATGGGGATTGTAAGGTTTTGAAGTGTGGCGTCAACCCAATGTCATGAGGGGACGGCAATGAGTGAAGAAGAACGGATATCCTGGAGAGCATTTATGTCCTGCACCGACACCAAAACGCCGCACAAACTGTCCGGTCAAAGTCAAGTAGGGTGGGCACGTCTTTGTGCCCACGGGCAGCTGAACAAAAACGAATCAATTTGCATTTTCTACCGGCACTTTACGTTTTAATTTTTGAAAAAGCGGCTGCCATAGCGCTTGGTACGGTTCGTGGAAGCTCTCGTTGCTTGTCTCCCACTGCGCTCTTTGTATGGCTCAGACTATCTTGCTGTCTCTGTGTGTTCCTTGGTTCTGGCTTACCGTTTGATTGCGGTGCAGCATCGGTCAAACGCATGGTGAGCGCGACACGCTTGCGTTTTTCGTCCACTTCCAGCACTTTCACCTTCACCACCTGTCCCGTTTTAACGATCGTGTGCGGATCTCTAACGAAGCTATTCGATAAGGCTGAAATATGTACCAGTCCATCCTGATGCACACCAATATCCACGAACGCACCAAAGGCAGCAACGTTGGTAATGACACCTTCAAGAATCATGTCTGGCTTCAAGTCAGACAATTGTTCTATGCCTTCCCTGAAAGTGGCTGTGGTAAATTCAGGACGCGGGTCGCGCCCTGGTTTCTCTAGCTCTTTCAGTATGTCGTAAATGGTCGGAAGTCCGAATTGCTCGTTCACATATTTGGCGGGACTGAGCGCATTTAATAGCTGGCTATTGCCAATAACAGATTTAATATCTTGCTTGAGCTCCGCGAGGATACGCTGCACCAGCGGATAGGATTCAGGATGGACGGCAGAGGCATCGAGCGGATTGTCGCCTCCCATGATGCGCAAGAAACCCGCTGCCTGCTCAAAGGTTTTTTCACCCAAACGCGGAACCTCGCGTAATTGAGCACGAGAGGTGAACATACCCTTGATGTCCCGGTAAGCCACAATTCCCTGCGCCACGCTACTGCTCAACCCGGAAACGCGCGCCAGCAAAGGAACGGATGCGGTATTAACATCGACACCAACAGCATTAACACAGTCTTCAACTACGGCATCGAGTGAACGTGCCAATTGGGATTGACCGACATCGTGCTGGTATTGTCCGACTCCGATCGATTTAGGGTCAATCTTCACCAGCTCGGCCAACGGATCTTGCAACCGTCGTGCAATCGACACCGCGCCACGCAGTGATACATCCATATCAGGCAGCTCACGCGAGGCAATTTCGGATGCCGAATAAACCGACGCGCCCGCCTCGGACACCACGACATTGGTCAGTTTCAGCTCTGGATGGCGCTTGATCAGTTCCAGCGCCAATTTGTCTGTCTCCCGCGAGGCCGTGCCATTGCCGATAGCGATCACTGCTACGCGATGTTTTTCGGCTAATTTTGCCAGGGTATGCAAGGAACCATCCCAATCATTTCTCGGCTGATGCGGATAGATGATGGCGGTGTCCACTACTTTCCCCGTCTCATCCACTACCGCTACTTTGACTCCGGTGCGTATCCCCGGATCAAGTCCCATCGTGACGCGTGGGCCTGCTGGGGCGGCCAGCAACAAATCTTTCAAATTGCGCGCGAATACATTGATCGCTTCTTTTTCCGCACGAACCCGCAATGCGCCCATCAACTCCGATTCCAAATGCACAAAACTTTTCACACGCCATGTCCAGCGCACGGTATCGACCAGCCAATTGTCGGCAGGTCGATGTTGCTGAGAAATGCCAAAACGATTTGCAATACGTATTTCGCAAGTGTTATGCGGCGCACTCCAATTTGTTTTGTCTACCTCGCTGTCGAGGCGCAATCGCACATTCAGCATTTCCTCGCGACGGCCTCGCAATATGGCTAAGGTACGGTGTGAAGGAATGGTCTTGATCGATTCAGCGTAATCGAAATAGTCGGCATATTTCGCTGCAAGCTCTTCCTTGCCTTCAATCACTTTAGATTCCACGATGCCATGCTCTTGCACATATTCGCGCAGGGATTGAAGCAAAGTCGCGTCTTCCGCGAAACGTTCCAACAAGATTTGGCGTGCACCATCCAGTGCCGCCTTGATGTCTGGCACGCCGGGGTTGTCGCATTGCTCAACAGTAAATGGCGGTTTCAGGTATTTGGCCGCTTCCTCTTCCGGTTGGAGCATTGGGTTAGCCAGCAATGAATCGGCAAGCGGTGCCAGCCCCGCCTCTAGCGCAACTTGCGCCTTGGTGCGCCGTTTGGGTTTGTAGGGTAGATACAAATCTTCCAGATGCGTCTTGTCCTCGGCATGCGTGATTGCATTCAACAACCCCGGGGTCATCTTGCCCTGCTCAGTAATCGAGGTAATGATCGTAGCGCGACGTTCTTCGAGTTCACGCAGATAACGCAAGCGCTCTTCCAGCAGCCGCAATTGAATATCGTCCAATCCACCAGTCGCCTCCTTGCGGTAGCGGGCGATGAAAGGGACCGTTGCACCCTCATCCAACAAGGCAATGGCTGATGCAATTTGTGCAGGCTTGGCAGCAATTTCTACTGTGAGCCGTTGTTCAATAGATGGGAGCATGGGTCGACTAACTTAGTGAATTGAATAAAACCCCATTCTGTTATTTCAGAGCTGAGGGTATGTGATTTATGCAGAACGTGCTTTATTCTGGCTGAAAAATATCTGCGAGGTCAGCTCTTCTTTTGAATAAACTCGATTTTGTATCCATCCGGATCGGATACGAAAGCAATAACAGTTGTGCCATGCTTCATTGGCCCCGCTTCTCTGATTACGCTCCCACCTTTTTGCTTAACGAGTTCACATGCCTGGCTAGCGTTATCGACTTCAATTGCAACATGACCATAACCTGATCCAAGATCATATTCTTCGACGCCCCAATTGTAAGTGAGCTCTAAAACAGCACCCTCTTTTTCATCCTGGTACCCCACAAATGCCAGTGTGAATTTTCCGTCTGGATAATCATTTCGACGCAGCAATTTCATGCCGAGCACTTCTGTATAAAAAGCAATTGAACGATCCAGGTTGCCCACTCTGAGCATGGTATGAAGAATTCGCATAAGAGTCTCCAACTGATTAATCAAGCACCCCGCCGCAAGCAACAAAGAGCAGCAGTGGTATATTTTTACTTAATATTCGAATAGAACGTTAAAAAGAGCCGGGGTCATTTCCACACCCATCTGATGTAACTTCTCTTTCATGGGTGCTGCGCTTTTTTCAAAGGCCTTCCAATATATCTCTTCATTTTCCCACACAGCCACGTTGATGAAATTGAATCGACTATCCGGCTTGAGGCTCTTATGAAACTTTCCACTGATGAATCCAGGCTGCTTGGTAATATCTACTTTGATAGCCTCCCAAAGCTTAACAAATTCATCTTCCTTACCATTCGGAACTGCAAACAAGTTAATCAGAGTCACGGACATAAAACACCTCCTCTAAATTGAAATTCTTACAGGTTCCACCGTGCTTATCCGGTTAGCCCCCATAAATAAAACATTGTTCCACTGCAATTAGCGCAAGCTATACTAGGTTTTCCCTCTTTGAACGTAAAATCTTAACCTCTCCCAATTAGTTAAGACATCTGCCCCTGTTCCAATTAGGTTCAGGGCTTTTTTCAGGACGTGTGCCACCGGATTTGGCACCACCCAAGAAGCTAAAATGAGGATCGGAGTATTATTTCACGGGCGGATTTAAATCCGCCATAATTTTTTATGATCTTTTATTGTGTGAACTTCAGCCACTTTAGGGTAAAACTGCACGGTAATTAAAACTCCACCCCATCCAGATAGCTTCCCCTTGCGACTCTTGACAACTCTACACCTCGAAATGGAGCCCGCTCTCAATCCGTAGAGGTGTAGTATGTTGTAAAATCCAACGATACAAAGAACGCAAAATAAATCATGCCAGGCAACTTAAACTCCAATGTTGTAGCTGTTTTGTGGATATTGCTGACGATCATCTCAATCCCATCCCACGCACAGCCATTTGAATCCATTACTGGCCGGGTCGAATCTTTCACCCGACCCGCTGACGATGGTGTCTCACCCTTAAAGCCCCGTCGCGCGAGCATCTCTCCCTCACCACATTCAATCTCGATTGGCACCCTTTCAAATGAAAAAAAATCAGCCGAAACTAATGTCGATTCGCGCCCCGGTACGCCCCACAAAATTGGCTTCGGCCGCGAAATTCCCCAACTGAGAAATCTCACTGATACCGCTAGCCAATTAAAGTGGCAGAACACGCCCCAGGGCGGAAAGATTGCAGCGATCAGCATTACATCACCTCAGGCAACGGGAATCCGCATGGGCATTTTGGTGCGCCGCATGCTGACGAAAGCTACCTTCCGCTTCTATTCTCAGGGATCAGAAGTCTCCTACGAAATTGCCGGCAAAGAGATCATGGAGACCATCCAGCGAAATTTGGATGCAGGCGACAGTAGCGACGCGGCCCGTACCTATTGGTCGCCCTATGTCGAGGGCGAAGAAATGACCCTGGAAATCGAATTACCGTTGGGTATCAGCCCCGATACACTTGAAATTGCCATTCCCAGCGTTTCTCATTTTTTTTTTAGCATCCTCCGGGCTGCGGGAGAAAAGATTTCCAAGATTGGACAAGCCGCGAGCTGTGAAATCGATGTGTCGTGCTACAGCGAATGGAGTCCTGAAAGCAAATCCACAGCAAAAATAACCTTCGTCGATTCTGGCAGTAGTTATCTGTGCTCGGGAACACTGCTCAATGACGCAGCGTCAAGTGGGACGCCTTATTTTCTTAGCGCTAATCACTGCATCACCAGTCAGACGATTGCATCGACACTACAAACCTTCTGGTTTTATCGCTCTGCGGCCTGCAACAATGGCACGCTTAATTCAGAATTTCAGACACGCACCGGTGGAGCAACATTACTCTATGGCAGCCAGACAACCGATACGTCCTTCATGCAGCTGAACAAACTCCCACCGGCCGGAGCGTTATATGCTGGATGGTCCCCGAATACACCTGAACTATATGCTTACGTGACGAGCATCCATCATCCGCAAGGCGATTTGCAGAAAATAAGTTTCGGCAGGTTTCAATCTTTTCAGGACTGTACTGCTACAGATCCGTTCACGGACACTTATCAATGCACATTCGCAAATAAAGACAACGGGAAATTTCTCGATGTTGCCTATACTTCTGGGATTACAGAAGGTGGCAGTAGCGGCGCCGGTTTATTCGAGACAATTAATAGCGCCCATTATTTAATTGGTCAGTTGAGGGGAGGAAATCCAAGCTGTTTTGGAAGTGGAACAGATGAATATGGCCGCTTTGATATCGCATACAGCGATAGACTTCACCAATGGCTGAACGCGGGTCCGACGTTTTTACTATCTGTCAGCAAGCTTAATAACGGCAACGGCACTGTAATTTCATCCCCGGACGGAATCAACTGCGGGACGAGATGCAACGCGCCTTTTACCCGCGGAACCAATGTCACACTTACAGCTACACCTGCTTCGGGTTTTATTTTTTCCGGGTGGAGCGGAGCATGCAGTGGCACCAGTGCTACCTGTTCCGTTGCCATGAATACGCCCCAAAGTGTAACCGCAACCTTCTCCCCCGTTGCCACCCCTGGCACCGTTGTCGAATATTACAATCCCGATCTGGATCATTACTTCATTGCGGCCGATCCCGGCGAGCAGGCTTTTGTTGACAGTGGCGCAGTTGGACGCTGGCAGCGTACGGGGGTCAGGTTCGCGTCTGGCGGAAATGTGCCTGTCTGCCGCTTCTACGGCAGCGTCTCGCCCGGGCCAAATTCTCATTTCTATACAGCCAGCGCAGATGAATGCACGCAGCTTAAGCAATTGCAGGCGACAACGCCTGCAACACAAAAGCGCTGGAATTTCGAGAGTCTCGATTTCCTGACGATGATGCCCATGAATAACACATGTCCCGCCGACACCGCGCCGATATATCGCGCCTACAATAATGGATTTAGTAAAAACATCGACAGTAACCACCGGATCACCAGCGATCAGGCAGCGATTCAGGAAGTGGTAGCTCGCGGCTGGATCAATGAAGGTATAGTGATGTGCGCACCGCAGTAAGCTCTGCTTCGTTATCCTAAAAATCCCGATACGACGATAGAGATGTCTTGATTGCTCGGATCGATAAAGCGCACTTTCAATTCGCAGAAATTGAAAAAGTACTTGGAATTCCCATCTATTTTTGCAGGCTAGGGTTAATGGCATAATTTATAACATCATGATTTAAAAGATGGCATGAATTATATTGAACATCCCTAGCGCATTTTCGACACCGCATCCTCCACCCGCTCCACTGCAATAATTTCCATACCTGCTATTTCTTGCTTCGGCTTGTTAGCCTTGGGAATAATGGCTAGGGTAAAACCTAGCTTGGCAGCCTCTCGTAAGCGTTCCTGACCACGCTGCACCGGACGTATTTCGCCAGCCAGGCCGACTTCCCCAAACACTACCAATTTTTCTGGCAGAGGTTTATTGCGTAGCGAAGAGACGATGGCCAACAATACGGGCAAGTCGGCACCCGGCTCGGTAATTTTCACTCCGCCCACCGCGTTGATAAACACATCTTGATCAAAACAGGCGATGCCTGCATGGCGGTGCAGTACGGCCAGCAACATGGCCAAACGATTTTGTTCCAGGCCCAATGAAAGGCGGCGCGGATTGGGCGAATGCGCCTCATCCAGCAGGGCCTGGATTTCGACCAATAGCGGACGCGTACCTTCCTGCGTCACCATCACGCATGAACCAGCCACTTGCGCGCCATGCTGCGACAAAAACAACGCGGAGGGGTTACTCACTTCACGCAAGCCTTTTTCGGTCATGGCGAACACACCTAGCTCGTTTACTGCACCGAAACGATTTTTGAACGCACGTATCATGCGAAAGCTGGAGTGGGTATCGCCTTCGAAATAAAGCACTGTATCCACGATATGTTCTAGCACACGCGGGCCGGCCAACGTGCCATCCTTGGTGACGTGGCCTACCAGAATCATGGTCACCGCTGTGCTCTTCGCCATGCGCGTGAGTTGTGCTGCAGATTCACGCACCTGCGCTACTGAGCCGGGAGCTGATGTGAGATGTTCAGAATACATGGTCTGGATGGAATCGATCACCACCACATCAGGTTTTTCCTGCTTGATAACAGACTGAATTTTTTCCAGCTGAATTTCAGCCAACAGGTACATTCCCCGCGCATCCAGCGATAGTCGCCTGGCGCGCAAGGCAATTTGCTGCGCCGATTCCTCGCCACTGACATATAAAACTTTTTTATGTGTAGCGAGATGCGCCAGTGCTTGCAACAGCAGGGTAGATTTACCTATTCCAGGATCACCACCGATCAAAACCACACCACCACTCACTAACCCGCCACCCAACACGCGATCAAACTCGGCGATACCGGTTGGCGTGCGCGGGACTTCTTCCGCTCCTACTTCGGCCAGCGTCTGCATCATGCTCATTGTAGCCAGCGAGCTGTAGCGATTTTTTCCGCTAGTTTCCAATTCCGCCACACTTTCCACCAGCGTATTCCAAGCCGTGCAATGCGGGCACTGCCCCTGCCATTTTGAAACCTGCCCACCACATTCAGTGCAGCTATATATTATTTTTGCTTTCGCCATAATTACCTTTTATTTGGAGCAAAACAGGAAAAATTGGCGCCGTCAAAAATTAAAATTTCTAAATAAGGCCAGGTTTAAACGAGGTTAGACATGAGAAATTTTTGCTGCGGGATAAATCGTCTTGAATAAACAAAAAGCTCAACGCATAGCCGGCACCATCAATAACCGGCATCTAGCTTGCATAAAAAAATCTGCCACACATATCACCCGTGCCTATAAGGCAAAAATTTGCTTCCTAGTGGCAGAGAATAAGCAGCAGGGCGCAATACTCCATGTCCCAAACTTCCCACCAAACTCAATTGGGTTCCGGCAAGCATTGTTCATGCGAATGTATGATGAGTATTGCTGCACTTTATACATTCTGGGCAGGCTCTTGCTTTTATAAAGCCTTCAATGTAATTCGTCCGTTGATCACCAATACCTATGAGTGGGATTTTTTCCAATCACTTGCCAGTTCCTTCGCTTCGGAAATTTGGGATGCTGTCATAAACGATTCCGCAATCTTCAATCCATTTTTTGCACTTTCATCACCCGCCTCACTGGCAAGATTGAACCATTTATGTGCTTCGACATAGTCCTGTGTAACACCATGGCCTTGCGCATACATGAGCCCCAAATTGTTTTGTGCGACCGGATGTCCACTCTCTGCGGCCTTACTCCACCAAGTCACAGCTTGCTTTTGATCCTGTTCTACCCCTTCACCCGTGTCGTACAGGCCGCCCAAGTTTAATTGAGCATCTGCACTTCCCTGCCCTGCAGCCATGCTGTATAAAAACACAGCCTGCTGGTAATCCTGTGTAACGCCTATGCCTTTCTCATACATAAAGGCCAGGTTGTATTGGGCCACTTCATCTCCCTGCTCTGCAGCCTTACGAAACCAAAACACAGCCTGCTCGTCGTCCTGTGTAACACCTTGACCTTTTGCATACATAAATCCCAGATTATATTGTGCCTCTGAATTTCCCTGCTCTGCGGCTTTAAGCAACCAGAACACAGCCTGCTGGTAATTCTGTGCAACACCTTCGCCTCTAGCATACATAAGCCCAAGATTGTTTTGGGCCAATGGCTCTCCCTGCTCTGCTGACTTGCGAAACCAAGGCTCTGCTTTCTGAAACTCCTGAGTAACTCCCAGGCCTTTTGCGTATATTAGTCCCATATAGTTTTGTGCCAGTGCATGTCCCTGCTCTGCAGCTTTCTTAAATGATTTTATGGCTTTAGCGTAGTCTTTGCTGGCTATAAACTTTTCACCTTCTTCAAAGTCTTTAGTGACCGCCCCTGCGGGTGTTGATGGCTTCATAAATTTCTCTCCGTTATTTTAATCGTGGCTAGCGGCAAATCTAATTAACGCTGTGGGAATAAGTTTATAAGTCAGAATCATTGATCACACAATGGCTGGCATCTTCGAATGATGTCATCAATTGCGCGCCGATGTCGAGAATATATTTTGTTTTTTCTTCAAGCGGGAAGTAGCAATTTTCTATCGCACAATTGGCCCCGTTTCTGACTAAAATGTAAATAGCCATTTAAGGCATTAGCTCTCGCTTTGCGTTTCTGTTTGTTTTTTTTGCGTCACCCCAATGTGCGAATCACCCCGTTTAAGCGCCAGTGCATTCTGTTTTTGCCGCTCAACAGCACGGGCGCGTGTTTTTTCCGGCAGGGTATCAAAACAATGCAGGCAAGATATGCCCGCTTGATAACTGGGTAACGCCTTATCATCCTGTGAAACGGGATGACGGCAGGCATAACATTGATCATGCGTCCCTATTTTCAGGCCCTGTCCAACAGAAATTCGCTGGTCGAATACAAAGCATTCACCCTCCCACATGCTTTTTTCAGCAGGAATATTTTCCAGATACTTGAGAATCCCGCCCTGCAAATGGTAAACCTCCTTGAAACCCTGTTCGAGCATGAAAGAAGTGGCTTTCTCACACCGAATTCCGCCCGTGCAGAACATGGCAATTTTTTTATGCTTTGCGGGATCAAGATTTTTGCTGATGTACGCGGGAAACTCGCGAAATGTAGTGGTGTGGGGGTCAATTGCACCTCGAAAAGTTCCTATGTCGTATTCATAGCCATTTCGTGTATCAATTAGCACTACCTCTGGATCGGAAATTAGAGCATTCCAGTCTTTTGCGTCCACATAGGTTCCGACCTTTTCGTTCGGATCCACTCCTGGTACGCCTAGCGTGACAATCTCTTTTTTCAGGCGGACCTTCATTCTGTCAAAAGGCATTTCATCAGAATAGGACTCTTTATGTTCGATACCTCTTAATCGCGCATCAGTCCCGAGAAAATTGATCAATGCATCTACCCCTGCGCGCGTGCCAGCGACCGTTCCATTAATACCTTCCGCAGCCAGCAAAATTGTTCCATTGAGTCCTTGCGCAATGCAAAAATCGAGCAGACCGTTCTGTAACTCACGGTAGTCAGGCAGTTTGGCAAATTTATACAGCGCAGCAATAACAATATTAGCCATGAATTATTTAACTCTATTAAAACTTATTATGATATTTCGTAAAGTTTCCAGCTATACAGCACGAAATTCGGGCGCGTATGGCACTAGCTCCGATTATATGCTGGCATTGATTCCAATGTCGTTGTGTGCTGTGTGCCTCGTACTCAACATTGAATATTAAACCGGTTCGGAGCAGCTTTCCAGTCTTGGTACAAGGCAACCATATCGGACTGCTGTTGTTTTTTCTGAACTAGCCACCCCGCTCAGGGTTTGGATGTTTCTGCAACTTGCGTTGTAACGTGCGCCGATGCATATCAAGCATGCGTGCGGCAGCGGAAATGTTACCGCCACAGTCAGCAAGCACCTTTTGCAGATGCTCCCACTCCAGGCGATCCACTGACATTCTTTTCGTTTTAATCACAGCTTCAGCAATGCCTGGCTGATGGTCAAAAGCCGCGACAATTTCATCTGCATCCGCGGGCTTGGCCAGATAGTATGTCGCACCCAGCTTCACTGCCTCCACAGCAGTGGCTATGCTCGAATAGCCGGTCAGCACCACGATGCGCGCGTCAAAATTACGCTCCTTGAGATAGGCTACCAATGTCAAACCTGACGGCCCGGGCATTTTTAAATCAATCACCGCGTGAGTAGGAAGATTTTGTGCAATCATTTGAATGGCTTCATTCACATCTTTTGCCACACTTACCGCGAAACCGCGCCGGGAAAGAGCCTGCGCTAACACCCTGCAATAGGTGACATCATCGTCCACCAGCAACAGCTTGCGCGTGTGCGGTAACGAGTTTTTCAATTCTGGTAAGGTCATATTGAATTCGTCACACGCAAACGAGCCAAGGGCAATGTCACGCGGGTGCACACACCTCCGCCATCCCGATTCGACAATGACAGTGCACCCCCAAACCGGCGTAGTGTGGCATTGACCAGAAATAATCCAAGTCCCTGCCCGCTTTCTTTTGTAGTAAAAAATAATTTTCCGGCATGAGTTTCCGCAGTTGGGGTCAAACCTGTGCCACGGTCGGAAACTTCGATCCTCAATTGCTCTGCATTGCAACTAACTTCCACCTCAACACTGTGCTCCGAAGCGTCGGCAGCATTGTTTAGAATATTGGTGATAACTTGTCCCAGCACTTGTTCCGCTACAATCTGCGGTGCGGGGGATGGACCCATCCAGCGATAACTTACCTGCGCCGAGGGACGCATGCTGCGCCATTGCGCAAGTAAGTCTGCCAGATAACTGTCAAGCGCGATGCTGTAACCACTTTCCGCTCGCGCTTGTTCTGTCGACGAAAGCATGTGCGAAAGCGTGTTTTTACAACGCGTAACTTGGTCACGCAACAAATGCAGCTCTTTTACCAATTCTGGCTGCATCGCATATTCATGTTCAAGTTCTTTAAGCACTACCGCCATCGTCCCCAGCGGCGTACCTAATTCATGCGCCGCACCCACTGCCAGTGCCCCGAGCGCCACCAGATGTTCATCACGCAGCGCGTTTTCACGCACTTCAGCCAGCATGCGCTCGCGTTCGCGCAAGGTGCTGCCCATCTTCACCACATAATAGCCGATCAACCCCACGCCCAGCACGAACCCGAACCACATGATCCAGGCACTTGAGTCTAAGCGGGCAACGTGGTCAATATGAAAATGCGGCAGCGGAATGTATACGAACATCAAGAACGTATAACAGACCACGATTACCGCAGCCAACACCCAAGCATAGATAGCTAACAGCGTGGCGGAAGCTATCGTGAGCGGCAACAATAGCAGCAGCACAAACGGATTGGTGGCGCCTCCGGCCAGATAGAGCAACGCGCTCAGCAACAATACATCTAGCAGCAACTGCGCAAATACCTCAATCTCCCGCACCGGCCATGCGAATTTGAGCCGTATCCAGGTGAGTAAATTGAGTACCAGCAGCACGGTGCCTATCACCGCAAACGGCAACGGCATCCCCATGCCTTTTGCAACCACCAGCACCGCCAAGGTCAGACCGACCACGGCGATATTTTTGAGCACCAACACACGCCGCAAATTCACTGGCGACGATGTTGAAAAAGAAACAAATGGTTTCATTAATTAATCCGGCAATTCAATACTCTCTCGCTTTTAGAGGAGAGAAATGAAGTATAGCAGCACCTTGCTGACCTGCCGTCCGCACACCCACTCACTGACACACGTTATCGCGTGACTTTAGTTAATGGATTGGAATGACAGTAAATGCCCGTGCTTATTTGTAGCCTCCGCATGCGCCGAATGTAAGCTTAACAAGCATAGCTCGGATGGAATGGAATGAATCCGTAGATTAAATTTACACCCCAAATCTGGCTACGCTGCATACGGATTACTTATAGCTCTGCTATTCCGCCGCAACTGGTAAACGTATGGTGTATTGACCTGTTTTTTCATCACGCACCATCATGAGCAGATTGTGCTTTTGTGCGTCCTCCAC
Organism: Candidatus Nitrotoga arctica; assembly: GCF_918378365.1. Lineage (NCBI taxonomy): Bacteria > Pseudomonadati > Pseudomonadota > Betaproteobacteria > Nitrosomonadales > Gallionellaceae > Candidatus Nitrotoga > Candidatus Nitrotoga arctica. The sequence goes on from NZ_OU912926.1 coordinate 2,249,935, forward strand.
CAATTCTTTGAACGAACGATAGCCGTAAGCTGATTCAGCAAAGCCCGGCTTACGCCGTTGCATGGTTGGCTTGACCATGGAATACCATATTTTCTCCTCCCCCCGTTCAGCAATCAATGCTTCGATGGTTTCGACAATAAAATCGAGTGCTTCCTGCCGCTTGTCATCTTCAGTCTTCAATAATATTGATTTTTTCGACGTGCCACCGGCAGGTGCTTTTGCCGGAGATTTATTTTCAGCACGTTTTTTCTGTGCTTCTTGCTCTCGTACCAGATCATCATAAAAAATGAATTCATCGCAATTGGCGCTGAGCAAATCAGAAGTCGAGTCCTTAACCCCAATCCCGATCACATATTTGTTGTTTTCTCGCAGCTTTGAAACCAATGGAGAAAAGTCTGAGTCGCCGCTGATGATGACGAAGGTATCGACATGGGATTTGGTATAGCAAAGATCCAGCGCATCGACGACCATGCGGATATCGGCAGAATTTTTACCTGATTGACGCACATGCGGAATCTCAATCAATTCAAAAGCCGCTTCATGCATCGTCGCCTTAAATTCCTTGTAACGATCCCAGTCACAATAAGCTTTTTTGACGACAATGCTGCCCTTGAGCAGTAAGCGTTCAAGTACCTTCTTGATGTCAAACTGCGCATACTTGGCGTCGCGTACCCCTAGCGCAATGTTCTCGAAATCGCAAAACAAAGCCATGTTGGTAATTTCAGGTTGACCAGCCATCTGTTACTCCTAAACTAAGTTTGTTAATAGCTGTACCACACATATCAACTTACTGCTTGACCGGATGAACCCGATTATTACCGACTAGCCTCGCGTATTTGATTGCGTCTCGAACTGCATCAGATCCACTAGCGGCTGCGCTTGCCAGCCAAGCTTACGGTGTTCCGTCACAATATTAGTAAAAATGCCACCACGAACGTAAAATTTGGCGGTCAGGCGCATGAAACGCGGCTGGATGACGGCGACCAAATCATCCAGAATTCGATTGGTAACGTCTTCATGGAAATGCCCTTCATTACGGAATGACCAGATATAGAGCTTGAGACTTTTCAATTCGACGCAGGTCGTATCCGCGATGTAATCGAGGATCAACGTAGCAAAATCGGGCTGACCGGTCTTGGGACACAGACAGGTAAACTCAGGGATTTCCATGTGGATGTGGTAATCGCGCTGGGGATTGGGGTTGGCGAAGGTTTCCAGAAGTTTGCTGGCCACGGTTTTGCTGGGCAGAGCGCTCATTTTGATATGCCTTGTGGGTCGGTTAGAATACAGCGCATTATAATGTCCAACTGATTGAAATTGCGTCTTTCTCACATCAAGATCGCTGGATTCAAATCTTTCGTTGATCCCACCCATATTGCTCTACCCGGGCAGATCGTCGGCATTGTCGGCCCGAATGGTTGCGGAAAATCGAACATCATTGACGCGCTACGCTGGGTACTGGGCGAATCTCGCGCTTCAGCGCTACGCGGCGAATCGATGCAAGACGTAATTTTCAACGGCTCCGGTAAGCGTAAACCGGTCTCGCGCGCCAGCGTCGAGCTGATCTTCGATAACAGTTTGGGTAAGGCTGCCGGCCAATGGTCAAGCTACGCCGAAATTTCTATTAAGCGTGTGCTGCTGCGCGACGGTGATTCCAGTTACCACATCAACAATCAGCATGTGCGACGCAAGGATATAACCGATATTTTTCTTGGCACTGGGCTAGGCGCACGGGCTTACGCCATTATCGAACAGGGCATGATTTCACGCATCATCGAGGCTAAACCGGAAGAACTGCGCGTGTTTCTGGAGGAGGCTGCGGGGGTATCTAAATACCGTGACCGCCGTCGCGAAACTGAACTGCGCATTGCCGATACGCACGACAATCTGCTACGCGTTGATGACATCTTGCTAGAGTTGACCAAACAACTTACCCATCTGACTGGACAAGCAGCGGTAGCCAGGCGTTACTGCGAATTAGAATCGAAGCGCGACACCACGCAACAATTGCTGTGGTTGATGAATAAACAGGAAGCCGAAACACGCCGGGTGCGTTTTACCCAAGGAATTGAGTTAACCAAAAACGAGCTAGAAGCTGAGACTGCGCATCTGCGTGGGATGGAAAGCCAGCTGGAATCCACGCGCAGTGAGCATTACGGGCAGGCTGATGCACTACATGCCAAGCAGGGCGAGCTGTATGCGGCTAATGCTGAGATTGCGCGACTAGAGCAACAGATTGCCCATCTCAACGATCAACGCAAGCGCTTAAACCAGCAGATGGCCAATAGTAAGCTACAGGTTGAACAACAACGCGTTCAGTTACAAGGTATAGAATCTTTACTGGCCCATTGGCAGCAACAACAACAAGAAGCAGACATTCGCGTTGAGAGCTGGGAAAACCGCGCAAACGCCGAAGCACTGCATCTGCCGCAAGCGGAAGAAGCAGCGCGCGCCGGACTGGAGCGCCACAACACCATGCAACGCGAACAGCTCATCTCACAGCAACAACTACAATTGGCCGATACGCAACGCGAACATATCCAACGCAATGTGCAACAACTAGAAACACGCCGCTCACGTTTGCTGCTGGAACAGGACAATCTCCCGCAGGTGGATAGCGAAGCGCTGGCCCAAGCGCAGTGTCTATTACTCGATATGGAGATGAAACACACAGCACAACAGCAGCAGTTGACGGAGTTTCAGGCGCAATTACCGGGGGCCGATACAACACGGCACGATCAACGCACCTCAATGCAGGAACTGGAACGGCAACTGTCGCAGGTGGAGGCGAAACTTTCCGCGTTGCAACAGCTTCAAAATCAGGTCGATAACGACAAGAATCTGAAACAGTGGTTAACCAAACATCAATTAGACCCACTGCCGCGCCTGTGGCAATCCATCGGTATTGAGGCAGGCTGGGAAGATGCACTGGAAGCCGTTTTGCGCGAACGACTCAATGCGCTAGCCCTGCCCCACCTGAACGATGCTGCACATTGGAGTGATGCACCACCAGCCAGGCTAGCTATATTCGCAACGGACAGAGCATCAAATTTCGAAACCCAACAAAATATTGGGCTGACTCCGCTGGGGCAGTTCGTAACCTACCATGATCCACAGGCTGCGCCCGTAGTGACAGACTGGTTGTCTAGTGTGTATGTCACGGAAACGCTGGCACTGGGCTTAAGCTTGCGTGAACGACTGCCTGCCGGTACCTGTTTAGTGACTCCGCAGGGACACCTAATTGGCGCGCATAGCGTGCTATTCCATGCTCCGGACAACCAAGTGCATGGCGTCCTGGCGCGGCAACGCGAAATTGAGCATTTGCAGGAGGCAGCACAACAACAGGCAAAGTCATTGGATCAAGGCAAACACCAGGCAGCACTAGCTGAGGAAACCTATCACACTATCGAAAGCCGCATTGCGCTCTTGCGCGCGGCAAATAGCGAATTACAACAACGTCAACATGGAATACAAGTTCAGATTCTAAAATTAACTCAGGCCAACGAACGCAGCCACGAGCGCGCCGCGCAAATCACGCGCGAATTGCAAGAGCTGGCCGAACAGTCTGCTGGTGAACAATATCAGCATCAGGAAATCGCTGAGCGCATGCACATTCTGCGCGAAAACATTGCGACACAGCAGATAGAAGTGGAGCAGGTGAGGCTGCAAGCTACCGCTCAGGAATCTATGTTGCGTCAACAGCGTGAACGCTCACAAAAAGCGCATCACGAATTGCAGGAAGCTCGCTTTTTTGTTAAGACTTGCACGGGGAAAATCGCCGATCTAAAACATAGTTTTAAACAAATCGAATTGACGCTGGCGCAGTTAGAACAAGCTTTGATACAAAACCATGCTGAGTTAGACCGAATAGAAGACGGCACTAGCAAGCAACAATTGCAGGAGGCACTGCAACAGCGTCAAGCGCGCGAACAGGCGCTGGCCGAGACGCGCAACTTGCTGGAACAAACCACCAGTAATCTGAACAGACTGGAACAAGAGCGCCTGTTGTGCGAACAAAAATTACATCCTCTGCGTGAAAAACTCAGCGAGTTGTCGCTCAAGGAACAGGAAGCACGTCTGCAATATGAACAATGGGCAGCGCAATTGCAAGATGTGGAGGAAACAACATTGCTCTCCCTGTTGGAAAGCGACAATATCAAGCTGAATACGTTACAGAACGAATTAAATCGCCTGAACAGCGACATAAATGGGCTGGGTGCAGTAAATCTAGCGGCGCTCGAAGAATTAAATACGGCACAGGAACGCAAAACCTATCTGGATGTTCAAGCAAAAGATTTGACCGAGGCGATGGACACACTGAAAGGAGCAATCCGCCGCATTGATAAAGAATCACGTGACTTATTGATGACCACTTACAATGAAGTAAATCGCCATTTAGCAGAAATGTTCCCCGTGCTGTTTGGAGGTGGCGAAGCACGCCTGGTGCTAACGGGCGATGAAATACTGGATAGCGGCGTGCAGGTGATGGCCCAACCACCGGGCAAAAAAAATGCCTCAATTCAGTTGTTATCAGGCGGCGAAAAAGCGTTAACTGCGATTGCGCTGGTATTCTCTATGTTCCAGCTTAACCCCGCGCCTTTCTGCCTGTTAGATGAGGTTGATGCACCACTGGATGACACTAATACCGAACGATTGTGCAAGCTGATCCAGAAAATGGCACAGCACACCCAATTCATCTTCATCAGCCACAACAAGATCACTATGGAATTAGCGCAACAACTGGTCGGCGTAACGATGCAGGAACGCGGCGTATCGCATGTGGTGACAGTAGATATTGAGGAAGCCCTACGCCTGCGCGACGATAGCACAATAACCGCATAGCGCTTAGCACGCTACCTGTCAACCTTACATATACATTAACTAATGTAGCCGTAAAACTTTTATCAAACTCTCTTTACGCACATTAAGGTTAACCACGCCGCGTATTTCGCCCACGACTAGCGGCGGCGCTTTCCATCCATTTCTTTATGCGGTTGGCATCACCAACGCGCGTATTCTTCCCTTGTGAATCCAAGAGCACAATGATCACCGGGCGGTGCATAATATGAGCATGCATCACTAGACAGCGCCCTGCTTCATTGATGTAGCCAGTTTTACTCACACCGATATCCCAAGATGCATTTTTCACCAACGGATTGGTATTTCCAAACCGCAGTGGGGGAAATCCAGGTGCTGCAACCAAATGTGACGCCGTCGTGCTGTATTTATGAATAAGCTTATAGTGTTGTGCTGCAATCAACATTTTTACCAGATCCTGCGCAGTGGAAGTATTGCCACTGTTCAAACCAGTCGCATCATTAAAATGGGTTTTCATCATACCCAGTTCGAGCGCCTTTGCATTCATCATTGCCACGGCTGCACTGGTACCGCCCGGATAAGTGCGCGCTAATGCAGCCGCTGCACGATTCTCAGAAGACATCAGCGCCAGATTGAGCAATTCGCCACGTGTCAGCGTCATGCCAATACGCATACGCGAATGACTGCCCTTGAGAATATCGAAATCAAACACGCTGATGGTAATTTTTTCTTCCAACGGCAACTCTGCGTCCAGCACCACAATCGCAGTCATCAGCTTGGTAATGGACGCAATAGGTACGACGGCATTGGCATTTTTGCTATATAGGGGACGTTGCTCCTGCTCGTCGTAAATCAGTGCAATCGATGAACTTAATTTGGGCGAAGAAGTGTACTTCAGCACCGTCGAAGTCAGATCGTCGACCTGTTTTTGGGTAATTGCCTTATTAGGTGCCGCCTGCACTACCAGTGCTGGCGCTAGCAGCAGCACCAGCATCATGAATTTTTTGCACATATCTTCTCCATCAGGGAAAACTACTAAGCGGAGCATACCGCAACATAACAATAAATCAAAGGGAAAGGCTCTTACAATCTCAAATGTGCCTGATGCTTGGCCATATGTCCAACAAGACCTAGACTTAAAAATATTATGTTTTTAATCAAAAAACTTATGCATGGCATAGTGATCTACATAAACGAAGCATGGCTACAAACCTTAGCGTCAAGTTAAGCGTTCTCTGAAGGAAGCCGATACCACACCTTGACACAAATCAAAGAGTGGCATCCGACGGACTCCTAGGCAATACCACTATCCTCAATTTCCATAATATCAACAATAATCCAAGCAACGCCGCTACGGCACTAAAGGAGTACATCACGCTTGCACCCCAGTGCTCCCATAGCGGGCCACTCAATAATCCACCCACCATGCCGCCCGCACCGTAAGTAATGCTACCAAACAGCGCCTGCCCCTTGGACTGATGCCGCCCGCGAAAAAATTGGTGTACCAGCGCCATAGCCACCGCATGAAAGGCACCAAAAGTAGCGGCATGTAATACTTGCGCAAACAGCATCAGCGACAGCAAGTCCACTCCCCAACCAATCAATAAAAAACGTAGCACTGCACCAGCAAAACTTGCAATCATAATTTTCGACAGTGTGAAACGTGACATTAGCCACGGCATAGCGAAAAATACTGCAATCTCGCAGATTACACCCAGCGCCCACAGCCAACCGACCGCGCTTTTCGAATAATCATTCTCCACCAGATAAATCGAATAAAAAATGTAATAAGGCCCATGCGCCAGAGCCATCAGGAAACATGCGCCAAACAATATCAACACTTGCGGCTGTAATACCAAACGCAGGATGGGCTGGCTGTCGGTGTGGTGCGCCAACACTTCGGTGGGTGGAATCTGACGCGCGAACAACAAAACGCCTAGTTTGATCGCCACACCTACCCACAATATCCATGCGATAGCGATGTAGTCAAACGCATAACCCAGCCCCAATACCGCCACAATAAAGCCAACAGAACCCCAAGAACGAATACGGCCGTAGCGCGCAGTGTGCTTGCCCAGATAGGTCAGCGTAGTTGCTTCCACCAGCGGCATGGAAGCACTCCAGAAAAAACTCATCACCATCATAACCAGCAACAAGCCCACAAATTCAGTCGTAAAGAATACCCCCAAGTAACTGAGAATACTGCACAGCGCCGCCAGTTGCACCACTAGCAAACGCTGTCCGGTATGATCGGCCAGCCAACCCCATAGTGCAGGAGACAACATCCGCATCACTGGCTGAGCCGACATTAAAACGGCAATTTGCATTGCATTGAAATGGATGGATTGCAGATACAAACTCCAGTAAGGCGCAAACATGCCCACAAAAGCAAAGTAAAAGAAATAAAACCCAGCGATACGCCAGTGATAGTTTTTATGAAGGGTCACAGCAATGTAAATGGGTTAAAACTGGGGGGCAATGTCCGCGAAAACGTATTATCTCACGTCAATAAAATAATATTGCGCAATGCTCTTGAAATCAAAAAAGTCGACCCCATTTTTATGCTACGCATTTTTGAAGAAATCATTTTGGAGAAGCAGATGGAACCCACCGAATCCTCATCCCAACAGCCTGAACAGGCTACCCAAGCTGAAGATACGCTTAACCCAGAGGTTATGCCAAGCATCGAAGAGATGTTGCAGCAAGCAGAGCGCAAGGGGCAGGAACACTATGACGCTTGGATGTACGCCAAGGCAGAAGGCGAAAATATTCGTCGTCGCGCGCAAGAAGACGTTAGCAAAGCCAAAAAATTAGCGGTCGAGCATTTCTCCAATGAAATGCTGATGGTGAAAGATAGCCTGGAAGCGGGATTAGCTGTTGAAATCGCCACAGTAGAAAGCTTCAAGAGCGGCATGGAACTCACTCTCAAGCAGCTCACTGCTGTATTCACTAAATTCAACATCAAAGAAATCAATCCGCTCGGTGAAAAATTCGATGCCCACAAGCACCAGGCCATCAGCATGGTAGATAGTGAGCAAGAGGCCAACACGGTAGTGAGCGTAATGCAGAAAGGCTATCAACTGCACGACCGGGTGTTACGTCCTGCATTGGTGATGGTGGCCAAGGCGAAGGAATAGCAACTCCATAACCAAGCAGCAGTTCGCTTCTTAAATAAATTGCATGTTCGCGGAGTTTTGCGAAAAAGTATCGTAACACTTGAAATACACATCTGCTGCCCACAGATTAATGCAACACAGGCAGCAAAGACTTTCAACATTACAACGAAAAGGAAACGTTATGGGCAAGATTATTGGTATTGACTTGGGCACCACGAACTCGTGCGTTGCTGTCATGGAAAACGGCAAACCTAAGGTGATTGAGAACGCCGAGGGTACGCGCACCACGCCTTCCATCATCGCTTACATGGAAGACGGCGAAGTGCTGGTGGGCGCGCCAGCCAAGCGGCAAGCAGTCACCAACCCAAAAAACACTCTCTATGGTGTCAAGCGGCTGATCGGACGCCGTTTTGAAGAGCCCATGGTGCAGAAGGACATGGGCATGGTGCCGTATGGCATCGTTAAGGCCAAGAACGGTGATGCATGGGTTAAAGTCCGTGACAAAGATATTTCCATTCCGGAAATTTCCGCACAAATACTCATGAAAATGAAAAAGACCGCCGAGGATTATCTAGGTGAGTCGGTCAGTGAAGCTGTAATCACAGTACCTGCCTACTTCAACGATAGTCAACGTCAGGCTACTAAAGACGCTGGCCGCATCGCTGGGTTGGAAGTAAAGCGCATTATTAACGAGCCAACTGCGGCTGCGCTGGCATTTGGTATGGATAAGCAGGAAGGCGACCGCAAGATCGCAGTCTATGACTTGGGCGGCGGCACTTTCGATATTTCCATTATCGACATCGCTGAAATTGACGGTGAACATCAGTTCGAAGTGCTGTCCACTAACGGCGACACCTTCCTCGGCGGCGAAGATTTCGACATGCGCGTAATTGAATTCCTGGTAGAGGAATTCAAGAAAGAAAGCGGCATCGACCTAAAAAAGGATATGTTGGCTCTGCAACGCCTAAAAGACGCGGCTGAAAAAGCCAAAATTGAGCTGTCTTCCGCACAGCAAACTGAAGTGAACCTGCCTTACATCACAGCAGATGCCAGCGGCCCGAAACATCTGGCCATCAAAATTACCCGCGCCAAGCTTGAAAGCCTGGTGGAAGAATTGGTCGCGCGTACCATAGCCCCCTGTAAGATTGCCATGAAAGACGCGGGCGTTTCCAATGCCGATATCGCCGATGTAATTCTGGTGGGTGGACAAACACGGATGCCGATGGTGCAGGAAAAAGTCAAGGAATTCTTCGGTAAGGAAGCTCGGCGCGACGTTAACCCAGATGAAGCAGTGGCAGTGGGCGCGGCCATTCAGGGTGGCGTGCTGCAAGGTGAGGTTAAAGATGTTCTGCTGCTGGATGTAACCCCACTCAGCCTGGGTATTGAAACCTTGGGCGGCGTAATGACCAAACTGATCAAGAAAAACACCACCATCCCGACCAAGGCCTCACAAATATTTTCTACCGCCGATGACAATCAGAGTGCAGTGACTATTCACGTGTTGCAAGGTGAGCGCGAAGTTGTTTCTGGAAATAAGAGCTTGGGACAGTTCAACCTCTCCGACATTCCACCCTCACCGCGAGGCATGCCGCAAATTGAAGTGACATTCGACATTGACGCCAACGGAATCCTGCATGTAGGCGCAAAAGACAAAGCGACCGGTAAAGAATCCAAGATTACCATCAAGGCCAATTCCGGTTTGTCTGAAGCTGAAATTCAAAAAATGGTACAGGATGCGGAAACGTATGCCGACGACGACCGCAAAGCAATCGAATTGGTTACCTCGCGTAATCAGCTGGATGCATTGATTCACTCCACGCAAAAGTCTATGAAGGAATATGGCGAACAGCTGAGTGCGGATGAAAAAGCTGCAGTAGAATCCGCTTTGAAAGAAGCTCAAGATGTAGTGAAAGGCGACGACAAAGACGTTATAGACGCCAAAGCTGAAGCACTTTCCACCGCTGCGCAAAAACTTTCAGAAAAGATGCACGCCGCTGAAGCTAGCCAGTCCCACCAGCCTGGTGAATCTGGGGCGCAAGGCGACAGCAAGAAAGATGACAGCGATGTCGTAGATGCCGAGTTCACCGAAGTAAAAGATGACAAAGCAAAAGACGAAAAGAAGTAAATATGAAATAGGATGAGAGATGTCTGAAGCGCAATCATCGCAACTTCGAAACTAGTTAATTGGCATTTTGAATATGCAAATAAAAATTATCTAAGGGTCATCTCTTTTTTCCGTTCTAAAAATATAATTAATTTGGCCCGATACAGCGATATCTGCTCTTGGTTATCGCTGTTATTGGTTCTCTGCTGGAATTGAATACATCAACCGAGCTAACTCCAGCTTGGTCTATCGAAAAAACGAACAAAAATGGATGCTATTTCTGGATTTGTCATTAAGCTAATGACCTCAATATAGAGACCAATTACGTAAATCTTAAATCATTAACTCCTTAACCCCTTTTCGCTTCATGCAAAAATGAAAAAACGTGACTATTACGAAGTATTAGGCGTCAACCGCGACGCGTCAGAAGATGACATAAAAAAATCTTATCGCAAGCTGGCAATGAAGCATCATCCTGACCGTAATCCGGATAATCCCAAAGCTGAAGAGCACTTCAAAGAGGCCAAAGAAGCTTACGAGATCCTTTCCGATTCGCAGAAACGCGCGGGTTATGACCAATTTGGACACGCCGCTGCCGATGCCGGTATGGGTTCAGGAGGATTTAGCGGCGGTTCATCCAGCTCCCATTTCGGCGATATTTTTGGTGATATTTTTGGTGCCGGAATGAGCGGAGCAGGCTCACGCGGAAGCAACCAAATGCACCGTGGCGCCGACCTGAGCTACAATCTGGAAATCACGTTGGAACAGGCTGCACGCGGTACCGAAACGCAAATTCGCATACCCACCATGACCAAGTGCGATACCTGTCACGGCAGCGGTGCCAAGCCAGGTACGAGTACGACGACCTGTACCACTTGCGGCGGGCATGGGCAAGTACGCATGCAGCAGGGGGGATTCTTTTCTATCCAGCAAACTTGTCCGCGCTGCCATGGCAGCGGCAAATCCATTATATCGCCGTGTGGTTCTTGCCACGGCACAGGCCGCATCAAGCAACATAAAACACTGTCTATAAAAATTCCAGTCGGGGTTGACAACGATGACCGCATCCGTCTGTCCGGCGAAGGAGAACTCGGCAGCAACGGAGGTCCACCCGGCGATTTGTATGTGGTCATCCGCATCACGTCGCACTCGGTATTCCAGCGCGATCATAACGACCTGCATTGCGAAATGCCGATCAGCTTTGTTGTTGCGGCGCTGGGTGGCGAAATCGAAATTCCTACGCTGGATGGTTCAGCACGCATCAAGATTCCAGCTGAATCGCAATCCGGCAAAGTCTTCCGTCTTCGCGGCAAGGGAATCAAAGGGGTACGCAGTTCAACCTTTGGCGACCTGCACTGCCACGTGATGGTAGAAACCCCGGCCAATCTCACTGATCGGCAAAAGGAATTACTACGCGAATTTGAGCAGATAAACGAAGAAGATAGCGCACGCCATAGCCCGCGCGCGAAATCTTGGATGAACAAAGTTAAAGAATTCTTCGGATAATAAATATTGATCCGGCACGAATTGAACTTGACTGCCGTTCGTGCTGAGCTTGTCGAAGCATAAGAAGCCATTCACATTTCGACAAGCTCAATGCGAACGACTTCTTTGATAAACGGTTACGGATCAATAAGTTGATTAGTTTTCATCAGGATATTTTAAATAGGTGATATTGCCGATAAATTTTATCGGCTCTCTAACTCTTCCCAGCGCGCCATCAGTTGCAACAACTCGTCCTCGATAATAGCGGTGCGTTCCTGTAGCTGCTTGGCGTGGGCAGGATTATCACGGTAGAGATTGCCCGCGCCCAAAGTGGCAGCAAGCTCTTCCTGCTCTTGTTCCAGAGATGCAATTCGCTGCGGAATCTGCTCTAGCTCACGCGCTTCTTTAAAGCTCAACTTGGTAACAGGTTTGGATTGAACTTCAGTCTGCGACGATGGCTTCGCGGGTACAGCGGCTACATTTACGAGCGTTCGCTGCCCGGCCTGCTGCTTCTTTACGCGTACCCAATCTTCATAGCCACCGACGTATTCCATCAATTTGCCATCGCCCTCAAAGGCGATAACCTGAGTCACCACGTTGTCGAGGAAAGCACGATCGTGACTGACCAGAAACAGCGTGCCATCGTAATCGGCGAGCAGGTCTTCCAGCAGCTCCATAGTTTCAATATCGAGATCATTGGTTGGCTCGTCCAGCACCAACACATTAGCCGGACGGCTGAACAGGCGCGCCAGCAGCAAGCGGTTGCGCTCGCCGCCGGACAAACTCTTTACCGGTGAGCGAGCACGTTCCGGCGCGAATAAAAAATCGCCGAGATAGCTAATGATGTGCTTGCGTACGCCACCAATTTCAATGAAATCAGCGCCCTGGCTGATGGTATCGGCCAGCGTAGCCTCTTCATTCAGTTGCGCACGCAATTGATCGAAATATGCCACTGCCAGCTTGGTGCCCAGATGCACCTTACCGCTATCCGGGGCTAATTCGCCCAAGATAATTTTGAGCAGCGTGCTCTTACCAGAACCATTGGGGCCTAACAGACCAATCTTGTCGCCGCGTTGAATGCGGCAAGTGAACTCTTTAATGACTTGCCTGTCACCGAATGATTTGCTGATGTGCGACAGTTCCGCCACCAGCTTACCGGATCGGTCGCCCGCCTCCAGACTCATTTCAACTTTGCCCACACGCTCACGCCGCGCACTGCGCTCACGCCGCAACTGCTCCAGCCGCCGCACGCGCCCTTCATTGCGCACGCCTCGTGCTTTAATGCCCTGACGTATCCATACTTCCTCCTGCGCCAGCACTTTATCGAACTTGGCATTGAGCACCGTTTCGTCCTGCAACATAAGCTCCTTGAAGCGCAGGTAAGCCGCGAAATTACCGGGGAAACTAGCAAGATTACCGCGATCTAATTCGATTATACGAGTAGTGACATTATCCAAGAAACGTCGGTCGTGGGTCACGAACAATACGCTGCCGCGAAAGTTGTTAAGCAAGCCTTCCAACCATTCAATGGACGAGAAATCAAGATGGTTGGTGGGTTCATCCAGAATCAAAACATCCGGCTCAGCCACCAATGCCTGCGCCAGTGCCACGCGCTTGCGCACGCCACCAGAAAGATCACCCACACGACTGTCGGCATTCAGCTCCAGACGTTGGATGGCAGTCTCAATGCGCGCCTGCACCGCCCACCCATTTTGCGCTTCAAGCTTTGTTTGCAGCGGTTGCATTGCCTCCAGCAAACTTTCGTAATCGGCATCCGGTTCGGCAAGTTGATGCGACAAATGATGGTAATCGGTAATAATTTGTTGTAGCTCACCCAGCCCGCGCGCAACTTCGTCAAACACAGTCGCTTCAACGTTTAATTCTGGTTCCTGGCTCACATAACAGATACGCACACCGGGTGCGCGCCATACCAGGCCATCGTCTAACACAGCCTGTCCGGCCAGCACTTTTAACATACTGGACTTACCGCCGCCGTTGCGCCCGATCATGCCGGCGCGCTCACCTTCGTCCAGTTGGAAATTTACATGATCAAGCAATGGTACATGGCCGTAAGCAAGCGCGGCCTTATCAAGAGTAATGTATGGCATCAGGTATTATATTTTTGATTAGCGAAGAAGGATTAATAGATAAACGAAGAACGCACCGGCCATAGCGCAATAGAAAAAAACATGAGCGCCACAACGAGGTTCGGCAACCGCGATAAAATTATGACAGAAACGAATAACGTCGCAGCCAGAATGTTGCTGACAGGATTTCTCATCCCTTTCCAGCAGCCAATAATTTATTTAAATCCTCAATAATTTCTTTCGAATGACGCGACGTTTCTACCTTGTCATACACCTTGCTAATTTTACCTTGCGGGTCAATCAAAAAAGTATATCGACGCGCCACCTTGAATATCCCAAGATTCCGTAGCACGGCATAACGCGTAGTCACCTCGGCGTTCTTGTCCGCCAGCAACGGAAAGGGAAGAGAGTATTTCTTGGCAAAATCGGCATGACTCTTGCTGTCGTCCACGCTGATGCCTACCACCTGAGCACCGAGTCTAGTTAATTGATTCAGATCGTCACGAAAGTTGCATGCCTGCTCAGTGCAGCCTGGCGTATCATCCTTTGGGTAAAAATACAGCACTAACCACTTGCCGTGAAAATCCGCCAAGGTATAAATCTTTCCATTCTGGTCGGGTAGATTGAAATTTGGTGCGGATTCTCCAATTTTCGGCAATTCGCCCGCACGTGCCAACTGGCTTGCTATCAGCAATGCTAATATGCTCAATATACCAAATATTATCAATATCTTAATGTTATTCTCCTCGTGTTTATTTTCAGGCAAAACTCCGAAGCCACAGCAATTACCCACCATAGAGTCGGTATCTAGCCCAACACCGTAATGATACCAGCCGAACGCTATATCGCGCTTGTACTCAATACAACAGAAGCCAACGTTTAAATATGTTGTAGGGGACAAATAAACTGTGCGGATTTGTAGCACATGATTTGTCCGAGTGAAATTGCTACAGAAAATTCGAAAAATGAGCTTTCTGTACCCAGATTGAGTTCTCAAAATATGGAGGCCCAAAGTGCATGGGCACTTCCTTGACGGGATTTTAACCCGCTAACTAACTTCTTTTACTGCAAACGTCTGGCCCTATTTATTCTTATTTGTTTTCGAAAGAAGGGCATATCTCAATCCCGGCAAGCTAGGCTTCGGGAAGTTCAGTTATCGAAACCTTCTGCCCGCCAGTATCATCCATAGTCGCGACGAGCAAGACAAGCCGACCGTGGGCAATTGTCTTTCCCCAGCTGACGTGAACACCTCCAAGCTTGGCACGGTGCATGGCGAAGGGAGCAATCTTGAATTCGCATTGGCCAATAATGCGGAACGACGAAATTGGCCGAAGAACAAGGGGATCAAGCTTCTTCATGAAGAGTGGCCTCTTCAAAGCATCGTGCGGCGGCTCGCAACGAAATTCGAACCACGTGTGCTCCTCTTGTCCTTCAGCGAGGAGATAGTCACGGGCGGAGTTCGAATTTGCGACTGCTTGAACGTATTCGGTTGCTTGGCAGAGCTCGCTACCATCTTCAATATAAAGGAGGTTGTCCTGCAGGAGTACGACCGTCTCTTCGGGAAGACTGTCGGTCGCCAATACGGTGGCGGTGACCTTTGTCGGAGTAATTGAGACTGTCTTCGTCCAAAGCGTTCCATTGGCACCAATTAGTGAAGGAAAATCGATACTATCAACGTCTTCAAGGGAGAATGTCTCAATACCATATGCCTCTGCGACACGGCGAGCTTCCGGAGTGAATCCGGACTTGGAAGCAAGAATCAGTGCGTTTGTAGGGAGCCGCTCATGTTTCGTACACAATGCATCGACCCACTGTACATCGGCTGGCCGTTTGTGGTCACGGCACTCAACGCAAACCATCACGGCCTGGCCGCCAACTCGCCCTTCGATGCAGACGTCAACTTCGCGTCGCTTCTGAGTAACGCGGTCTCGAAGCATCTTCGATTCGGTAACCATCGCCCCAGCCGCAAGATTTGTCCGTACGAGGTATACGAGCTTCTGGAATTCGTTTGTTCGCTTTGGCATGAGAGATATTTTTAAAATTAAAGGGGCAAACACTGATCATTCATAGCGCTTAGCATCATAATCCCAATTCCTCTTGTCCTACGTCGTGCGCTGGAGCCAATGCATTTACCACTCCCAATGGCAATGGCAATGGCAACAATTGTCCTCCACATGCCATTGCCGCAATCAGTTCACCAGAATGCCCAGCAGTTATCAGGCCGCGAGTTCCATGCCCCGGCAATAATTCACCCACTAACGGCATGGCCCCGGGAACCGAAGCTCTCACTGATGCGCGACCGTTCAGTTGCTCAACATTTAATGAATCAATATTCATCGATTTGGCTAGTGCGGGAGATATGCCTACCAGCATGGACAAATTCTCTGCATGATCGGATGCCCGCACATCCACTGCCTCATCGTTAAAACCATGCATCGCTCCCAGCACGTGCAGCTCTCCGGCGGATGGAGCAAGATATCCATTGGCAGATACAATCGTCCGCAAATTTTCGCTATGCGGTAGCAGGCAGCAAAGTGATCTGCCCACGCACCGGCGTCAGAGGAACGTGTGACAACGGCGCAAACGATTTCACTTGATAACCCGTACAAACCCCACCACTACTTGGGCCTCATCAGACCATGGTTGTTGGCGCTCGTCTTTCCCCTCTACCCGCCAGCCGGACTCTATCGCTGTCAAGGATTCTGCGTGACAACCGTTACACTGCACGATGGCTGGACTCTGCCAATGCTGGGAATAAGCGACAAAGTTGTCGTGCCCGCAATAATCACACCAACACAGATGATTTTTTTTTGAAGCTGATGCTTTTTTCCATGCGCTGTGCCACGAATAAGCGAAATTCCTCCATCACCATGACCAATTCTTCTGCCGATGCAGGGATAGGATGCGACGCTTCGACAAATTCGATCTCAATAATTCCGTCATATGCCAATGCTGCTCCTAAAAAGAGCAGAGGGATGGTTGCTTTGTACGCATATTCAAAAATATTAGGGGATAAGAACAAAAAGTCATTTTGAAAATTGTCATCTGTTGCATGGTCGCAATAAACCAGAACAATTTCATCTTTGGCTAGTGCTTTGCGGACTTTGATGAAGGATTTTGCATCAGATTTAATCAGGCGTAGGGGCTCAGTGCAGCCCCAATTCCAACCATAGGCTTTTTTTCTGGAACCGCCATTAGAGATACTCGTAATTGGTATTCCGTGTTTTTCTAGAAAACCAAATACAGCCATGGTTAGACCAAAATGAGCGCTACATAGTATGAATCCACCGTATTTGCGGTGATATTCCAAGAGCGTCCGTTCGTTAGGGCTACGGAGGGGGATTTCGATATAAGCGTAGCGAGTTATGGCAGAAAGAATAAATTTTAAGAGCGCTGTTTTACTGAGGAGTGATTTTTGGGGTCGACGAAAAACCCAGCGATCAACAAAGACGGCAAAAGGGAAAAGCCATTTGACCCAAAGGAGTGCCGCCCAATAGCGCTGTTGAGGATTGCGCAGCTTGGCAATAATAAACCCTGAAACTGCGATGAAGAATTCAATGAGTTGCTTGAATAGTTTCTTTATTGTTTCCCGCATTTGTATGGGACTTGTGTTTGGGTTAAACAAAAATGTTTGAGCATGAAGGCCCTTGCTTCAATCATAAGCCTAAAGTCATAAAATTAAAGGCCAAGCATGAATTATTCATAGCGCTTGTCATCCTAACCCCAATTCCCCTTGCCCTACTTCGTGCGCTAACCATGATTTTGATCTTTGCATAGAAGCGTGAATTCATCAATCGCTCGCCTACCCTACAAACCTCGGCACAGGAACCAATGCATTTACTACCGCCAATGGCAGTGGCGACAAATGTCCACATGCAATCGCCGCAATCAATTCACCGGAAAGCCCGGCAGTTATCAGACCGCGCGTGCCATGACCCAGACTGGTATACAAGCCCGGCAATAATTCGCCCACCAACGGCATGGCTCCGGGAACGGAAGCTCTCACTGATGCACGTCCATTTAGTTGCTCAACATCTAATGAACCAATATTCATCGACTTGGCTAGTGCCGGGGATATGTCCGCCAGCGTGGACAAATTCTCTAAATGATCGGATGCCCGCAAATCCGCTGCCTCGTCATTGAAATCATGCGTCGCTCCCAGCACGTGCAGCTCTCCGTCTGATGGAGCGATATAGCCATTGGCAGATACAATCGTTCGCAGATTTTCGCTATGCGATGTAGCAGGCAGCAACGTGATTTGCCCTCGCACCGGCGTTAGAGGTAAATGTGACAACGGCGCAAATGATTTCACCTGATAACCGGTACAAACCACCACTATCTGAGCCTCATAAGACCATATCTGTTGGCGCTCGTCTTTTCCCTCTACCCGCCAGCCGGACTCTACCGCTGTCAAGGATTCCGCGCGATAGCCGGTACGCTGCACGATGGCTGGGTTCGCTGCCAATGCTGCGCACATCTGTGGCGGAACCAGCCAGCCACCGGCGGGAAACCACAGACCGCCATGTGCCAACTCGATACCAGCTAGCTTAGATGCTTCAGCCGCGTCCACGCGACGTAATACATGCGATGGCCAATCAAGTGCCGCCAGCCGGTCGATCCGTTTCGCTTCTTGTGCAGAAAATGCTAGCTGCAGTTCTCCGCATTCCGCACGAGCGATCCCGTTAATGGGAAGCTTTTCATCCAGCAAGGCGAGCGCATGCCCATAGGAGGCCAACAAAAATCGTTGCAACGGGTTCATGCCTGCGCTTAACCGGATATGCAATATTCCGCGCGAATTGCCCGATGCCGCCGCAGCCAATACCGGTGCACTTTCGATCAGGGTAACGGAGACTCCGCGCATCGCCAATGCTGAAGCAACCGCACAGCCGGCCACACCTCCGCCGATCACGATGGCTTTTGTTACAGTAGCCCGCACTGGTGGCGAACCGGGAAGGTGACCTTGCAGCATTTCACGTTTGCGTCCGAAGCCTGGAGATTTTCGGACCTGAAATCCCGCTTGTTCCAAACCACGCCGTACCCAGCCGGCACAAGTATAGGTGGCAAATGAGGCACCTGGCTGAGAAATTCTCACGATGCTCTCGAATACCTGCTGCGTCCACATTTCGGGATTACGTGCCGGTGAAAAACCATCCAGAAACCATGCATCAATGCCACCGCAGCTTTCCGTTAGCGCATCGACTACGTCACCTATCACCAGCGTAAGACGTATCTTTCCACCGGCAAAACACCACCGATTCCAGCCGGGCACGCGGCGGCGCCAACGGGCAAGGAGTTCATTCGCATACTGCCGCAACATGGGCCACAGTGCCAAAACATCGGCCAGCTCTTTCTCATCAAGCGGATATTTTTCGACGCTAAAAAAATCCAGGCTACTATTGGATGGAGCGACCTCATCGAACAATTGCCAAGCACAAAAAAAATTCAACCCAGTGCCGAATCCTGTCTCGCCAATGGCAAAACACTCCCCGCTTGATAAAGATGCAAAACGTTCAGCCAGCCGATTGCCTTGTAGAAAAACGTGGCGTTTTTCTTCCAGTCCGGAATCATCTGAAAAATAGACATCGCTGAAACGGCGGGAAAAAGGCTGTCCGCCCTCCCAGTTAAGCATGGCAGAAGAATTCAACAATTGCTCGAACTGGTTACAGGCAGCTTTAACGGCTCAACAAAAGTGGGGGTCATCTTGATGCTTGAGGAAATAAGGTAGTTGTCATGTACATGAAGATGTGTGCAAATGTTTGTTAAGGAAGTTTGCGGTATGAGATGAAGGTCATCTCTGAATATTCTGATCCATTAACTAAATTTCCAGCCTTCATAAAAAAGACAACTGCCTTGTTAAATAGAATTTATTTCTCTGGTGGACACTCACGTATGCTAAGTAAATTAACTGGCTGCTCCCCATCGTGATCAGTTTTTAAATACTTTTGTCCAAGTGAACTAATAGCGACAACTACCCAAAATGGATACCCCCCTACATGAGCATAAAATCGCCATTTACCAACTGCAATACCCTCAATTGCCTCCTCCACGGATATTTTCCAGCGAACTCCTTCAGCATCCACCCCACCTATAAATTGAATGCGCTCATGTGCAAGTTGACTGTTATTCTTTTTAATACAGGTAACTCGTAAGTCCATGCTTTTCTCCTTATAACCATCTTTTGAAACGGCATGAAAAATCACTCATACAGAAATTATTGTTCAATTCACACAACAGACTATTATTTACAATTTACAAATTATTTCAAGTTGCCACTCGCATTACGATAGGGACTTTCTCAATAAATTTGGACGATTTATTGCGAAGTCCAATTGCTGCGCACCGAACGGGCAATGCTGAATATTTCTTCCAGCTTGTTGCCATCGGCTTCGGCAAGCGCATTACGCAAAGTTTCTAGTTCACTCATGTAGCGGCCCATCTCTATCAACAACGCATCGCGGTTGGCCAAGCTGATATCACGCCACATTTCCGGCGAGCTTGCTGCAATGCGCGTGAAATCTCGGAAGCCACTAGCAGCAAAAGAAAGTAACAAATCGCGGTTTTCGCGCTGTGCCAAGTCGTGTACCAATGCAAATGAGAGCAGGTGCGGCAGATGACTGACAGCGGCAAACACTTCGTCATGCTGTTTCGGCGTTAATTCGCTCACCAGCGCGCCACACAATTCCCAGGCTAATCTTACACGCGCCACAGTATCAGTGGAGTTTTCCGGCAGCGGAGTCAATATTACTTTTTTATTTTGATACAGATCAGCACGCGCCGAGGTAGCACCACTTTGCTCGCTACCTGCAATAGGGTGTGCCGGTATAAAGCGGGAAATATGCGCGGCCAAATGTTTATAAGCATCATTAACAACATCGCACTTGGTGCTGCCGCCATCAGTAATAAGTGTATGAGCACCCAGATGCGGCGCGATGCGAGCCATGATCTCGGCCATTTGACCCACGGGCGTTGCCAGCAATACCAGATCGGCGTCGCCCAGCTCTGCCGCAAGATCAGAACCGCTGCGGTTGATAATACCGAGTTGTTGCGCTTGTACCAGCGTCTGCGCGCTGCGCCCGAAACCGACCACTTCATCCACCGCATTCATCCGCCGCAAAGCAAGCGCAAACGAGCCGCCGATCAGACCGACGCCGAAAATAACAACCTTGCGAAACAATGGTTTTGTCACGACTTTCCCCACCTCTCCCGCTAGCGTGAGATAGGATTAGAGTGTGCGTCCAATCGCTGTAGCGATACCGCCCAACACGCCCATCAACTTCTTCAACTCTTGCGGAGTCAGCGCCTGATCGGCATCGCACCAAGCCTCACTCGGATTTGGATGCATCTCTACCAACAATCCATCCGCCCCCGCCGCAATCGCTGCCTGCGACAGCGCCGCGACCATCCATGCCTTGCCGCCGGCGTGTGAAGGATCGACTATTATCGGTAAATGGGTTTCTTTTTTCATTACCGGAATGGCGGTCACGTCAAGCACGTTGCGGTAATAAGTTTCAAAAGTACGGATACCACGCTCGCAGAATATGATGTTATGGTTGCCGCCGGCTGCAATGTATTCTGCCGCCATCAGCCACTCGGAAATGGTAGCCGACATGCCGCGTTTGAGAATGACTGGTTTGTTGATACGACCCACTTCTTTGAGCAGATCGAAATTCTGCATGTTACGAGTGCCGATCTGGATTACGTCGACGTCATTTTCAAGAAAGGTATCCAGCATGCGGACATCCATTAGCTCAGTCACAATTGGCAGCTTGAATTTGCTGGCTGCCTGACGGAACATATCCAGCCCTTCAACACCCTTGCCCTGAAAAGTGTAAGGGCTGGTACGAGGCTTAAATGCGCCTCCACGCATCAAACGGCAGCCTGCCTCACTCACGTACTGGGCGGACAAGTCCATCTGCTGCTGAGTTTCTACTGAGCACGGGCCGGCAATAATCTGGATTTGCTTGCCGCCCAGCTGGATGCCGCCGATATCAATCACTGTGTTTTCAGGATGAGATTCGCGCGATACGATCTTATATTGTTTGACTATGTGCATTGCCGACTCCACTCCAGGCAATGGGGTAAACATTTCTTCGGTCAACTTGCGCTCATCACCAATAGCACCAATCACTGTGCGTTCAATGCCTCGAGAAATATTGGCATCCAGCCCGGCATCCTTGAGCTTTTTTACCACCACGCTTATTTGATCGTCGGTAACATCCTTGTTCATTACAATAATCACGCTGCTTCTCCTAACGCCTGCGCCAGCGCAGACAGAAATTTCTCATTTTCACTTTCCAGACCAATGCTCACACGCAAATAATCCGGCATACCGTAGTTTGCAATCGGCCGCACAATCACCCCCAATTCCAGCAGGCGACGATACATCTGGCCCGCCCCTTTTCCCCCACTCTCGGCGGGATTCGCAATACGGCAACAGACGAAATTTCCATAAGAGGGAATGAACTCGAGACCTAATCGCTTCAATCCTTGCGTAATCTGGTTCATGCCAGCCTGGTTCAATTCGCAAGTTTGCCTTACAAAATCCTCGTCCTGTAACGCCGCTACAGCAGCAGCCTGCGCTACGCTGTTGACATTGAACGGTTGCCGCACCCGGTTCAACATGTCCGCTACCAACTCACCTGCCAATGCATAACCCACGCGTAAACCGGCCAAACCATATGCCTTGGAGAAAGTGCGGGAAATGATCAAGTTGGGAAATTCGCGCAACCAGCTCACACTATCGTAACGCAAATTTTGCGGTAGATATTCGTTGTATGCCTCATCCAACACTACCAACACCTGCGGCGGCACTGCACGCAGAAAATCCAGCAATTCCACCGCACCGAGAAAAGTACCCGTGGGATTATTCGGATTTGCGATGAACACCATCTTCACCTTATGCTGCACCGCAGCTTGCAGCATTGCGGAAAGATCGTGGCCAAACCCTTTAGTAGCTGGCACGCTGATGCCGGTAGCGCCTGCGGCTTGCGTAGCCAGCGCATATACCGCGAAAGCATGATCAGCATAAACCACCTTGTCGCCCGGTGCGAGGAAAGCGCGTGCGGCCAATTCCAATAAATCATTGGAACCATTTCCCAACACAATGCATGCAAATTCAATCTGATATCGTTCAGACAATGCTGTCTTCAGATCGAAACCACTGCCATCGGGATAACGCGCGATGTCGCTCATCGCCGCATGCATCGCGGCCATAGCTAGGGGGCTGGCACCGAGGGGATTCTCATTGGACGCCAACTTGACGATGCCACTGATACCGAGCTCCCGCTCCAGCTCGGCAATCGGTTTGCCCGGCTGATAGGGCGCTATGGCGCGAATATAGGGAGGGGCTAGCTCACTGTAGTTCATTTAATACCTTAATTAATTTCGTTTCTGTCATTACCAATAGAAGCAGGCACTCAGTCATTGATAGAACTAAATTTCGTCTTCACGGAATAACGATATTTTTAAATTACACAAACGGTTTTATAGGGTAGCCGGGTAGGAACCTAGTGTTTTTACGAACGCGGCAACTTGCTTTAATTCAACCAGTGCGGCCGCCACTTTGGGTTCATGCTGATGCCCTTCAATATCCATATAAAACACATATTCCCACACGCCGGAACGCGCCGGGCGAGATTCCAGCTTGGTCATACTGACGTCATTTTTGGCCAGCGGCGCTAGCAAATCGTAAACCGCGCCCGGACGATTAGGTGCGGACAGGACCAGTGAGGTTTTATCCTTGCCGGATGGCGCCACCTCCTGATTTCCGATGACCAAAAAGCGCGTGGTATTGCGCGCGTCGTCCTCAATATTTTCAGCCAATAATGGAATGCCGTAACTTTTGGCTGCCTTTGCGCTTGCGATCGCCGCACTATCTTCCTGCTGTTCCAAAGCCAGAAGAATCGCCTTGGTATTGCTGCCAACTGGCACGCGCTCAACATTAGGCAAATTCGTATTCAGCCAGACTTGGCACTGCCCCAAAGACTGTGAATGCGAAAACACACGCTTGATGGCAGAAAGGTCAGTTACCCGCGACATCAAGCATTGATGCACCGGCAACATTACTTCACCACACACCTTGAGCGGGCTTTGCAACAACAAATCCAGCGTACGCCCGATAGCACCCTCTGTGGAATTTTCCACCGGCACTACCCCATAATGTGCCTTGCCGCTTTCTACAGTTTGAAAGACTTCATCTATCGAAACACACGGCTTACTCAGCACTGCGTGACCAAAACGTTTCTCTACTGCTTCCTGGCTGAAAGTTCCACTGGGTCCTAAATATGCAACACATAGCTGCGTTTCTAATGCACGGCAGTGAGACATGATCTCGGTAAATAATTGCGTGATACTCTGATTCGGCAAAGGACCAAGATTGTTGCTAACCATACACTGCAATATCTGCGCCTCGCGCTCTGGCCGCAACACCGTATTTTCACCCTTAAGATGACCGATTTGACTTGCCAGCGCCGCGCGCTGGTTGAGCAACTTGAGCAAATCTTCGTCAATCCAGTCGATTTGATCGCGGTATTTCTTGAGTTCATCACTCATTACTCATACATCCTATTGCTTAAGCATCCAAGGGCAAGTCGCGTACCATGAGCACACCCGGAATGGCGGCAAGCTGCGCGATCATCTCAGGAGGGGTGGCGATATCTGTATCGACCAGGGTATAAGCCATCTCGCCACGCGACTTGTTTATCATATTGTGGATATTAATGCCGGCTCCGGCCAATGCAGTAGAAATCTGTCCGAGCATATTCGGCACGTTGGCGTTAGCGATGGCGATACGGAAAGACGATTCACGCGGCATATTTACAGTCGGGAAATTTACCGTATTGTTCAAGTTACCGTGCTCCAGATAGTCGCGCACTTGCTCCGCCACCATTACCGCACAATTGTCTTCAGCCTCTTGCGTGGACGCACCCAGATGAGGCAGCGCAATAACTGCCGGATTGTCCTGCGTCTTCTGCATGGGAAAATCGCAAACATAATAGCGAATACGTTTGGCGGCGATACCCGCCAGCACTGCGTCTTCATCCACGATACCATCACGCGCAAAATTCAGCAGCACGCTTCCTGGTTTCATCGCTTGTACGCGCTGGTCATTAATCAAACCTCGTGTAGCATCCAACAAGGGAATGTGCAGAGTAACGAAATCGCTCTGCTTAAGCAGATCTTCTATGCTGTGCGCTTTCTTCACCTGCGAAGGCAGTCCCCAGGCTCCTTCCACGGTAATGTCAGGATCGTAACCCACCACTTGCATGCCCAAGCCAATGGCGGCATCCGCCACCAGACGGCCAATGGCGCCCAAACCAATAATGCCCAAGGTACGACCACGCAATTCAATACCTGCATAATGCTTTTTGCCATCCTCGACCAGCTTGTGCAGCGTAGCGTCATCACCCTTCAAATTGGCGGTGAAATGCAGCGCAGCAATCATATTGCGCGAAGCCAGCAACATACCCGCGATAACCAACTCCTTCACTGCGTTGGCATTAGCACCCGCAGCGTTAAAAACCGGTACGCCTCGCGCATTCATCTTTTTAACTGGCACATTATTCGTACCAGCGCCCGCGCGGGCGATGGCTTTCACACTAGCCGGAATGTTCATCTCCAGCATATTGTGCGAGCGCACCAGAATCGCATCGGGTTCTGTAATATCGCTGTCAACGATATAATTTGCAGCGGGCAAGCGGTTTAGACCTACCGTTGAAATTTTATTTAACGTCAGTACCTTAAAAGTTTTAGCCATGTTGCTTTGCAAAATGTGTTATGAAATCAACCAATGTCTGCACACCTTCCAGGGGCATCGCATTGTAAATGGAAGCGCGCATACCACCGACAGAGCGATGTCCCTTCAGTTGCAATAGACCGTGCGTATCTGCCTGTTTGAGAAACTCGCCATCCAGACTGGCATCTTTCAGGGTAAACGGCACGTTCATGCGTGAACGATCCGACTTGACCACCGGGCAATTGTAAAAACCGTTGCTAGCGTCAATCGCCTGATACAGCAGGTTTGCTTTGCTGATGTTGGTCTGCTCCATCTGCGCTAATCCGCCATTGCGCTTGAGCCACTGAAATACCAGCCCGGCCATGTAAATGCCGTAAGTGGGAGGCGTGTTATACATTGATTCATTGTCAGCATGGATCTTGTAATCCAGCATAGTAGGCGTGCTCGGTGACACATGACCAATCAGGTCTTCGCGTACGATAACAATACACAATCCAGCCGGACCAATGTTTTTCTGCGCTCCAGCATAAATCAGGCCATATTTAGATACATCAATCTGGCGCGATATAATGTTAGATGACATGTCTGCAACCAAAGGAATTCCACCGGTTTCCGGAACCCAATTGAATTCGACTCCGCCTATCGTCTCATTCGACGTGTAATGCAAGTAGGCTGCATTTGGATCACATTGCCAAGTATCAAACGCCGGCACATTAATGAAATTCTTGTCCGCGCCACTGGCCACTATATTTACATTGCTAAATTTTTTAGCCTCGGCTATCGCTTTCTTGGACCACTCACCAGTATTAACGTAATCAGCAGAAGACTTGCCACGCAACAGATTCAGCGGAATCATGGCGAATTGCAAATGCGCCCCGCCTTGCAGGAATAGCACCTTGTAATTAGTCGGGATAGCAAGCAAACCACGTAGGTCACTTTCCGCCGCAGCTGCGATACCCATGAACTCTTTGCCGCGGTGGCTCATTTCCATAACTGACATGCCACTGCCATGCCAGTCCAGCAACTCCTCACGTGCCTGTTGCAATACCTCATGCGGTAATACTGCGGGACCTGCGCTGAAATTATAAATTGTCATAACTTGTTTATTCTTTAATCTGGTCTTTAATCTGGTTTGATTAAATGGGAAAGATCTTCCGGCTCAGGATCGGCAATGCGGCTCAAGCCCGCCAGTTTGTCGTCTTTGCCTAAATTAATTAATGTCACGCCTTGCGTAGAACGGCTCATTTCACGGATTTCCTTGACGCGAGTGCGGATTAGTACGCCATTCGTACCAATCAACATGATTTCATCTTCCTCGTTTACCAGTGTAGCCGCGACAACCTTGCCATTCCGGGCAGAAGTTTGAATCGCAATCATGCCCTGAGTACCACGACCATGGCGTGTATATTCTGAAATCGGCGTGCGCTTGCCGTAGCCGTTCTCGGTCGCAGTTAATACCGCCTGGCTTTCATCGCCCGCCACCAGGAGCGCAATTACATGGTGCTTCGCGGCCAGCTTCATGCCGCGCACACCGCGCGACACACGCCCCATGGAACGTACATCATTTTCGTCAAAACGTACCGCTTTGCCACCATTGGAAAATAGCATTACGTCATGCTTGCCATCAGTCAATGCCACGCCGATCAGATAATCGCCTTCATCCAGGTTGATGGCGATGATGCCAGCCTTGCGCGGGTTGGCGAAATCAGATAACGCGGTTTTTTTCACCGTGCCTTTGGCGGTGGCAAAAAATACATATTGATCGTCCGAGAATACTTTTACCGGCAGAATCGCGTTGATCTTCTCGCCACTTTCCAGCGGCAACAGATTAACAATTGGCCTGCCGCGGGCAGTACGGGCACCCTGCGGTACGTCGTATACCTTGATCCAATACACTCGGCCCCGGCTGGAGAAGCACAGAATATAATCGTGCGTATTAGCGATAAACAGGTTATCTACAAAATCGTCCTCTTTAGGAGGAGCAGCCTGTTTGCCACGACCACCACGCTTCTGCGCCACATATTCCGCTAACGGCTGTGCTTTCATGTAACCGCCATGCGACATCGTAACCACCACGTCTTCCGGCGTAATCAGGTCTTCCATACTCATATCTTGTGTATGGGTGACAATTTCGCTACGGCGCTTGTCGCCGTATTGCGCTTTAATCGCAACCAGCTCGTCAATGATAATTTGCGTTACGCGCTCTGGCTTGGCCAGGATATCGAGCAAATCGATGATCTTATCCATCACTTCGCGATATTCGCTTACAATTTTATCTTGCTCCAGCCCGGTTAAACGCTGCAAGCGCAGCTCCAGAATAGCTTGCGCTTGCATGTCCGAAAGCCGATAGGCGCGCTGCTCACCCTGCCCTGACATACCGAATTCCGGCGCCAGACTTTCCGGACGCGATGCATCGCTAACCCGGCTTAGCAATTCCTCAACCAGTGTCGATCGCCATGATCGCGCCATCAAACCCTGCTTGGCAATCGCAGGCGTCGCGGCCGCTTTAATCAGCGCAATAATTTCGTCGACGTTGGAGAGTGCAACTGCCAAACCTTCCAGAATATGGCCCCGATCCCGCGCCTTGCGCAAATCAAATATCGTACGCCGCGTTACCACTTCGCGCCGATGACGCAGGAAGGCATCCAGGAATTGCTTCAAGTTAAGCAGCTTGGGCTGGCCGTCGATCAAGGCCACCATATTCATGCCGAAACTGTCTTGCAGCTGGGTCATTTTAAACAATTGATTGAGTATTACTTCCGGCATTTCATTGCGCTTTAGTTCAATCACAGCACGCATTCCGGACTTATCCGATTCGTCGCGAATTTCGGAAATTCCCTCAATTTTCTTTTCGCGCACCAGCTCGCCTATCTTCATTAGCAAGGTGGCTTTATTCACTTGATAGGGCAATTCATCAATAATGATGGCTTGGCGGTTATTCCCCTTTTCGATATCTTCGAAATGAGTGCGCGCGCGCATTACCACGCGTCCGCGACCAGTTCGGTAACCTTCTTTTACCCCGGCCAAACCATAAATAAAACCCGCTGTTGGAAAATCAGGTGCTGGAATAAATTCTATCAATTGCTCGATATCCAGATCAGGAGTTTTCAGTAGCGCCAGACAGGCATCAATCACCTCGCCTAGATTGTGCGGTGGAATATTAGTCGCCATACCGACCGCAATACCGGTTGAACCATTGACCAAGAGATTAGGGAAACGCGCCGGGAACACCAGCGGCTCATGCTCGGAGCCATCGTAATTGGGTCCGAAATCCACGGTCTCCTTATCCAGATCTGCCAGCAACTCGTGGGCAATACGCGCCATGCGAATTTCGGTATAACGCATCGCCGCTGCGTTATCACCGTCCACCGAACCAAAGTTACCCTGACCGTCCACCAAAGGATAACGTAGCGAAAAGGTCTGCGCCATACGAACGATAGTGTCATACACCGCCGTATCTCCATGCGGATGATATTTACCGATCACATCACCGACAATACGCGCCGATTTTTTGTAAGCCTTGTTCCAGTCGTTGGATAGTTCGTGCATGGAAAACAACGCGCGGCGATGTACCGGTTTAAGTCCATCACGCACATCGGGCAAGGCGCGCCCAACAATCACGCTCATTGCGTAATCGAGATACGACTTGCGCATCTCCCCTTCAAGACTGACTACCAGAATTTCTTTAGCGAATTGTTCCATAGGTATAGCGGATGCTCTAAAATTTCTTGTAAAACAATTCGTAAGTTTAACATGCCCATCTCAAGCGAGCCAAAACATAATTTCTTTGCTGCGCAGCACCTGAAATTAAGTCGCCTGATTGGCTGGCGGTTCAAGACAAGTTTTGTTACATTCTGCCCTTCATTCCGAATTTATGAGCACATCATGACCAATGCTGATCCGCTTGAACTGGAAAAATTTAGTCAGCTTGCCCACCGCTGGTGGGATTCCAATAGTGAATTCAAACCACTACATGAAATCAACCCGCTGCGCCTGAACTATATCAACCGTATCGCGGCCCTGGCCGGCAAAACTGTGCTGGATGTCGGCTGCGGCGGCGGCATTCTGTCGGAAAGTATGGCCACACTTGGCGCGCAGGTGACGGGCATTGATCTGGGTGAGAAGGCACTGCAAGTTGCCAGACTGCACTTGCTGGAAAGTGGCCAACAGGTGAACTACCGCAACATCGCCGTGGAAGACCTGGCGGCAGAACAGCCAGGCCACTACGATGTGGTCACTTGCATGGAATTGCTCGAACATGTACCCGATCCCTCCAGCACCGTGGCTGCTTGCGCGCAACTAACCAAGCCAGGTGGTCACGTATTCTTTTCCACCCTCAACCGCAACCCAAAGTCCTACCTTTTCGCGGTAATCGGCGCGGAATATTTACTTCATTTGCTGCCGCGAGGCACGCACGATTATGCTAAATTTATCAAACCGTCCGAACTCGCACAATCTTGCCGCAATGCAGGGCTTAACATAAGCGACATCAGCGGTATGAGTTACCACCCTCTTTATAAAACCTACTCAATCGGCCAGAACACTGACGTCAACTACCTGCTCGCCTGTCGTCGTGACTAGTGCCGTACTGTTCGATCTCGACGGCACTTTTGCTGACACGGCACCCGACCTGGGCGCCGCCCTAAACCATCTGCTCAACCTGCATGGCAGGCCACCTTTGCCTTTGGAAACAATCCGCCCGCAAGCATCGCATGGCTCCCTTGGCTTGCTAAAACTGGGTTTTAACATTGAGCCAAACGCGCCAACTTTTACGAATTTACGCGATGGCTTCCTGGATTATTATGCCAGCCATATTTGTGTCCATACCACCCTGTTCCCAGGAATGGCGGAACTGATCGAAGTACTGGAACAACGTGGCTTGCCGTGGGGCATCGTCACCAACAAACCCCATCGCTTCACCCTACCGCTGATGCAAGCGCTGGGCTATGCACAGCGCGCTGCCTGCCTGATCAGCGGCGACACATGCGCACGTGCCAAGCCCTTCCCGGATTCGCTACTGAAGGCCAGTGAATTGCTGAAAATCGCACCAAAGCTCTGCCTGTATCTGGGTGATGACAAGCGCGATGCGGAAGCGGCGCAGGCTGCCGGAATGCGCTGCGTCATCGCCCGCTATGGTTACAACAGTTCTCCGGAGGAATTATCCAATTGGCCGGCGCAAGGCGAAATTGATTTACCATCTCAACTATTACAGCATTTAAGAGATTGAAAAATCTGGTAATTTCATGAGGTGAATAGAGAAGACAAAATGATTGCTTTAGCAGGCTCTGCCACCTTTCACTGTATGGTACGAACGCGAGGAAACTAATGTTGTCGGGTCGACGTTTGCATGTCAGTGCACTCAAATGTAAAGTGCATAATATGACCTTGCGCTGACTACATCATGGCCAAAATTATCCTTAAGATTTCCATCCTGCTATTCATCATTCTCCCGGTAGTTATCATCATTGCGGGACAGGCTGGCTTATTCAATGGAAAACGTCCAACCGATCTTGGCCTGCGTGATGGCAAGCTAAAAGCACCTCTTGCAGAATCATCCAATAGTATTTCCAGCCAAGCGGCACTATACCCGCACAGCGACTACCACATCATTGCTCCGCTCACATATCAAGGTGACGGTAAAGCCGCCTTTGTCAAACTGACTAATATAGTGCGCAACATAAATAACACAACGGTGATTACCGCAGAACCAACTTATTTATACGCCGAATTCCAGAGCCGTCTAATGAAATTCACCGATGACGTAGAATTTGCACTCGATGAACAGGCTGACGTTATTAACATGCGCTCTGCGTCACGCCTAGGCAAGAATGATTTTGGAACGAACAGGAAGAGACTAGAAGCTATTCGTGCAATATTTGGAAGTTGACGAGGCGTAATCATGTCCACATCGCAGATAACGGAATCCTCCCGACAACCATCGTTGCGCCAGCGTATGAGCGCTGGGTTAACTCTTCCGAGAAAAAATTACAACCGACAACCGTCGCACTGATGCATTCGGCCTGATATTCAACTCCGACTGTTCAACTCCGGCCCGCGCCATAACGGATCCACTTCCGCCACATCCATAACCACAAAACTAGCAAGCTCATTATCAAAGATGAAGTGAAAGTTGAAATTCTCGTTCGTACATCATCTTGATAATTTGTGTTGAGATAAGTAATTTGAGCCGCGCAATAATATGCGTTGTGGTAGGGTATGTACCCTACTATAAAGGGTGACAAAGTGACAAGATTGTGGACACAGTCAGACAAACTATATAGCTTGCTCAAGACTTGGGCGGTACGAATGCTATGCGCAACAGTTATAACACTGTTAGGTTTAAACATTACGGGGTGCACCATCCCGAAACCGATCCCGGTTGTTGTAGCCGCCCCAATTCCGCCGCATGAACCCAACGAAGTACTGCAACGTGAAATCGAACGTCTGCAGCAACAATTGGCGGAAAAAGAGGTGTTAATCCGAAACCTGAACGCTCGTCAGCAGGGCCAGGCCAAAGCGTTACAGGAAACCACCAGTCAAGTCACTCGCGACCAGGTGAGGTTACGGCGGCTAGCCACACAGCCCGGTGCCGCCTCATCTATCGCGGAAGTAGAAGTAGCTCTGGCAAGTTTAAAGTTATCCCAGATCACAGCGCCCGAACAAACACTGCAAGCACAACGTCTCCTTGATGCCGCTACGGCGTCCTACGCCAAAGGAGACTACGGCACAGCCATGGACCACACGGCGCAGACACGAGAATTTATCGACATGGTGATGGATAACCGCACCCGCAAGGCATCAGATCCACGCCTTGTAATGATACCGTTCAATGTCCCCATTCCGTTACGCGCCAAGAGCAACATCAAGCTGCGCCGAGAGCCATTTGGCAGTGCAGTTAAGCTTGGTGCACTAAAAAAAGGTTCCGCGCTAACTGCGCACGCCTATCTGGGTGACTGGCTACACGTTCAGACCAGCAATGAGCGTTCTGGATGGGTACTAAATACTTTGGTAGAGGTACAAGTGGGCAACCTTAATCACTAATCTTACTATCTCACAAATGTAATATCGTACGTATCTAATTGTAATGAGAACATTGTCACGAAACACTTACGAGTGCGACACTCAAGCCAGGCATAGTGTCATGATTGAGTCCTGTACCTGACACTGAGCGCTAAACTGCCCTTGGGGACGTAATCTTTGAACGTGGCTGACATTTGGCGTTGGCGGTTTCATTTCCATGACCTTCGTCTGCCAACACTACACTCATGAGCACACCTGCAACCATGGCCTAATGCATCTGCTCCAAGGTAATCTTGGACTTGATCGCAACGCAATATCTTCTTCCTAAAGATTTACTCTGAAGAGCCGAGATATTCGATAGGTTAGTAATGGTAAGGAGATGTTATGCAACATCAGAAAATGTGGGGACTGGCCGAGTGGGTAGACTTTTTCAGTCAAGTCGATATTCCGGTATTGAAACAAACCGCACGCAATCTGTCTGCATTGCGCCAACATGAAAAAAACCTTAGTGCGCGGGGTGTTGCCTATATTATTAATTCTGACCCAATGATGACCGTCAAGCTGCTGCGCCATCTGCAGCAGCAAAAGCACGCCAGCCAAGAGCATGAAGTGATGCAGGTGGATCAAGCATTAATGATGTTGGGTCTCGATACGTTTTTTAAAAAAGTGCCGGCAGAACCGCTGGCGGAAACAGTTCTAAGCGGGCAGATGGATGCCTTAAGCTGCTTATTGCGAGTGATACACCGTTCAAACCGTGCATCCACTTTCGCTGTGGATTGGGCGGTGCGCTTGAGTGATATGCATTTTGAAGAAGTTCGCATCGCTGCATTATTATTTGATATTACCGAACTGCTAATGTGGTGTTTTGCACCTGTAGATATGCTGAAAATCCGTGCCCTGCAACAACAGGATAAAACATTGCGTAGTAATGTTGCGCAGGAACGGGTGTTGGGCTTTGCATTATTTAATTTGCAATCTGCATTGGCATCCAAATGGTCACTACCCAAGCTGTTGATCACGCTGATGGATGGCGAATGTGCCAATCAGCAACGCGTGCGTAATGTCTTTCTCGCCGTCAATCTTGCGCGCCATTCTGCCAATGGCTGGAATGATGCAGCTCTGCCCGATGACTATACTGATATCGGCAAACTCCTGCACATGCAGCCAGAAGAAGTGAAGGTTATGATCGGTGCGCAAGAGAAAGACTAATACGCTCCCGATAAACTGAATTCCTGATTTTTTCAATACAAAATTCTTCACCCACGCAGCAGGTTAAATTTTATGTAGCTGCCGCACAGCGACGAGTACTTGTTGCGCAAGATTGTGGGTTAAGCAATCAAATTCGATGATTTCCGGCATGCCGCGCAGCCAGGTAAGCTGACGTTTAGCCAGCTGACGTGTGGCGGCGATCCCTTTGTCCAATAACTCTGTTTCGTTTATTTCTCCGGCGAGGAATTGCCATGCCTGACGATAACCTACGCAGCGCATGGAGGGCATGTTGGAATGCAAAGAATATTTTTCTTTAAGTGCGAGCAATTCATCTACCAAGCCAAGTTTAAGCATGGCAACAAATCGTGTGGCGATACGTGCATGCAACTTGCTACGTTCACTTGGAATGAGCGCAATCTGCATGACGTGATAAGGCAGCGGATATTTGTTTTGCTGCTTAAACAGCGTGGACATTGGTTGGCCGGAGAGTTGATAAACCTCCAGCGCACGCTGGATACGCTGCGCGTCGTTTGGCTTTAGAAGTGCTGCCGTTTCCGGATCAACCTGGGCTAATTTGGCATGCAAGGCAGGCCAACCGAGACGGTCAGATTGCTCGTCCAAAGCAGCACGCACTTTAGAGTCGGCCTGCGGTAGTTCATTCAGACCAAAGCGCAAGGCGCGGAAATACAACATGGTGCCGCCCACCAGCAAAGGAATGCGCCCGCGTTGCGTGATGTCCTTCATCAGACGTAGTGCGTCATGGCGAAAAGCGGCGGCGGAATAAGCATTGGTTGGATCAATTATATTGATCAGGTGGTGCGGCGCACGAGCGAGGACGGCAGCCTCGGGTTTGGCAGTACCGATATTCATATCCCGATACACCAGCGCGGAATCAACGCTAATAATTTCTACTGGTAGCTGCTGGGCCAGTTCTACAGCCACCTGGGTCTTTCCGCTGGCGGTAGGACCCATAAGGAAAAGAGCGGGAGGCAGTGTGTTCATTTTCCTCGCATGAACAGCGTATCCAATTCTGCAATACTCATTTGAAACCAAGTCGGACGACCGTGATTGCACTGGCCAGAGCGTTCTGTACGTTCCATTTCACGCAGGATATTATTCATCTCAGGCACGGTAAGAATTTGATTGGCCCGCACAGCGGAATGGCAGGCCAGCGTAGACAACAGTTCATTACGTCGTTCGGTCAGCACCCGAGTGGCGCCGTATTCACGCATTTCATGCAATACATCACGTGCGGCAGCTTCGGCGTGAGTCTGTTTAAGCATAGCAGGCATGGCACGCACTGCCAGAGTTGTCGGCGACAATGGAGCGATATCAAAACCCAGTTGTGCAATAGCTGCGTGCTCTTCCTCGGCTGTGGCAATGTCCAATGCCTCGGCAGTAAAGCTCACCGGGATTAGTAACGGCTGCATGGGAATTTGTTGCCCGTCAAGTGCCGTTTTAAGTCTCTCGTATACGATACGCTCATGGGCGGCGTGCATGTCCACTACGACCAGCCCATGTATGTTTTGGGCCAAAATATAGATGCCAGCAAGTTGCGCTAGTGCAAAACCGAGTGGCGGAATTTCAGTTTCTGATGAGGAAGATTGGGAGTGAGTATTTAAAAAGGGCGCGTCATTGAATTTTTCCTCCTCCCCTCCCCTGCTTTCCTTCTTTCCAAAAAGAGCATCGTAAAAAGCCAGCGGCTGTGATGCCATGTGCAACCGCAAAGGCTGCTGCATTGGCTGTTGTATCGACGTGGTTCGTTGCACGGATGAAACCTGGGCTAGTTGATTTGATAGGTCAGACGAATTTTCTGTCAGAGCCACAGGCGTGCTCAACACCTGTTGAAGCGTATGAAACACGAATTGATGAATGGCCTGGCTCTCACGAAAGCGAACTTCGCTCTTGGCCGGATGCACATTCACGTCCACCAATTCTGGCGGCATATCTAGAAACAACACAAAGGCGGGATGACGCTGGTGATGAAGGATATCCTGATAGGCTTGTCGGATGGCATGGGCGACTACCTTATCGCGGATAAAACGTCCATTCACAAAAAAATATTGAGCTTCGCGTGATGCTTTCGAATATGCAGGCAAAGAAGCCATGCCATATAAATGCAATCCAGCCGCCTTGCGTGAGACGGGCACCGCACTTTGCCCAAATTCTTTGCTTAACATGGCTTCGATGCGCTTTGGCAATGCATCTGCTTTTTCTTCCCAACTTACTTCAGGAAGCTGGGAGATCGACGTGAAAGGTACACAGCTTGAGCGTGGCAGCATGGGTAATTGCCACATCATGCGGTTGTTGTGTTGCAGGCTGAAGGCGACATCCGGGCGTGACAGTGCGATGCGCTTGAAGGTTTCCTCACAATAAGCAAGCTCGGTGGCTTCGGACTTGAGAAATTTGCGTCGCGCCGGGGTATTAAAATACAGTTCGCGTATTTCCACGCTGGTGCCCTGAGCGTGCGCAGCAGGAATAACTTCGCTCTGTGTGCCATCCCCGGATTGAATCTGCCAAGCATGTGAGTTTTCCGTCTTGCGGCTGGTAAGCGTTACCTGCGCCACTGCCGCCATGCTGGCCAAAGCCTCGCCCCGAAAACCCATGCTGGCGACGCGCTGCAAGTCGGCTAATGAGGCAATCTTACTGGTCGCGTGACGCATCAGGGCGAACGGTAACTCTTCTGGCGCAATACCATTACCATTGTCGCGCACACGCAGCAGCTTTACGCCGCCGCCTTCCAGCTGCACGATGATTTCAGTGGCACCCGCATCCAGACTGTTTTCCAGCATCTCCTTAAGCGCGGCAGAAGGACGTTCGATAACTTCGCCAGCAGCGATTTGGTTGATGAGCAGATCAGGTAATAGCTGTATGGCGGACATATAAAATAATTCAGGTTGCGGACAATGAATTATAACTTTTTCACGCTATGGCAGTGCGGTGGCGAAGATAAAATCGTATAATCTTATGCTAATAAAATCGTATAATTATAAGTTAATATAAATTATTATTGCCCGGTATAACCGGGCTTTTTTAATATGCTTGGACTGGAGCACAGACGTTTTGTCCGCATGTAAGCAAGGTGTCTCGCTTGCAGCTGGGTGGATGACCTCCCCGCTTTAAAATTCACAGCGCATAATAAATTTAGGAGTTTGCACTGCATGGAAAGCTTAAATTCTGAGCAAAGTAGCACAGGTACTGATAGTGGAGTCGCTCCGCCCCCAGTTTTAAAACTGGGGTTCGGAATGAAATTTGAAGATCTCTACAGCTGCGATGGGCTACCCCGCATCGACTCTTGTTTTCTGGCTGAACTTGCTGAAAGCGAACCATTACTGGCTGAAAGACTGGCGGCAGCGCGTAATGCACCGGACAATCTGACGCATCTGGAAGAATCGCAGCTCATTATTAATCTGGCCCCACATCTGGAAGATTTTCTTGGTCAATTATTTGATATTCAGATTGCGGTACGCGAGTTGGCGGAACGACACCACGAGCTAGCGCCGCTGTTCCACTGCAAACGTATTTTTGTGCAGCGTAAAGCAATACACAAGTACAAGGCAGCTGATGCCGCGGCTTTCGATGGTGATATCCTTGCGGCAGCCTTGTTACAGGCTTTCGGCGATGCTACTGGTGAGATGAGTGAATTGCTTTTTGCCCGGCACGTTAATGGCTGGCTTGATGCCGAGGCAGAAAATATCGACAAGCTTGATACCGCCATGCGTTACGCAGCTTGGGCGGCACTTACCACGGCGGGGAAAAAACGTCACGGGCATGGTGTGTTGTTCAAGCTTCCTGCCAAGCTCGACTTTCAGCGTCTGGTGCCTATCGTTCCCGTTGAAAATGTTTCATATACCGCGCATCGCCTTGCGGATAGCCATCTGCGCCAGCGCGAGGGTTTCGCCCTTACGGATAATGGTACGGACTTGGCGGGCGCCTTGGGTGAAGCTAATTACTGCATTTGGTGCCATGAACAAGGCAAGGACTCATGCTCGATCGGGCTGCGAGAAAAAGAAAGCGTGGCGGGTGCTCCCCCTCCATTTAAGAAAAGTACTTTCGGCATTCCGCTCGCAGGTTGCCCTGTGGATGAGAAAATCTCAGAATTCCATAAAGTTAAAGCTTCCGGTCTGGCATTGGGTGCTTTAGCTGTCATTGTTGTAGATAATCCGATGTGCGCCGCAACCGGTCATCGTATTTGCAATGACTGCATGAAATCCTGTATTTATCAAAAGCAGGAGCCGGTCAATATTCCACAGTCTGAGACGCGGTCATTGAAGGACGTTCTGGAACTGCCGTGGGGCTTTGAAATTTACAGCCTGCTCACCCGCTGGAATCCGCTCAATATTCGTCGCCCCTATCCGCGTGCTGCCACAGGTAAGCGTGTGCTTGTGGTCGGTATGGGTCCTGCCGGTTTTACGCTGGCACATCATTTAATGAACGACGGCCATATTGTTGCCGGTGTCGACGGGCTGAAAATCGAGCCCTTGCCGGGCGATTTATCTGGCGTAGATGCTGGTGGTAATCGAGTGGCGTTTAGCCCGGTCTATGATGCAAGCGAATTGAGGGAGCCGCTGGATAACAGGGTCATGGCCGGTTTTGGCGGGGTGGCCGAGTATGGCATTACGGTCCGATGGGATAAGAATTTTCTTAAAATCATTCGCCTGCTGCTGGAGCGGCGCACACAGTTCGCGCTATTTGGCGGTGTGCGTTTTGGTGGAACAATCACTGCCCAAAGCGCTTTTGAGCTGGGCTTCGATCATATTGCACTGGCTGCTGGCGCTGGCCGTCCGACATTGCTCGATATACCAAACGGCATGGCATGCGGTGTTCGCACTGCATCGGATTTTCTTATGGCATTGCAATTGACGGGTGCCGCCAAGCCTGACTCCATCGCCAACATGCAAGTTCGCTTGCCAGTTGTGGTAATCGGCGGTGGCTTGACCGCTATTGATACAGCCACTGAGTCTCTGGCCTATTACCCGGTGCAAGTTGAGAAATTTCTTTGCCGCTACGAAATGCTGGTAGCAGAAAAGGGTGAAGCGGCACTGCGCCGCATGTGGTCGGCGGCTGAAGCAATTATAGGCGACGAGTTTTTGAGTCATGCTCGAGCTATACGCGCGGAGCGGACTCTGGCCTCGATCGAAGGACGTAACCCCAATATCCTTCAGCTTATCAAATCATGGGGGGGGGTCACTTTGGCCTATCGCAAGCGCCTGATCGACAGCCCATCATATACCCTCAATCATGAGGAAGTGGAAAAGGCTCTGGAGGAAGGAATTTATTTTGCCGAAGGTTTGACCCCGGTGCGTGTAGAGGTGGATGTGAATGGCGATGCGACTGCCATGGTGGTGATGAACCAGGTATTAGATGCCGAGGGAGCCTGGCAGAAAGCCGGGCAAATACATCTGCCGGCGCGCACCATCTTTGTAGCTGCGGGCACCCAACCGAACACAGTGCTGGCCCGCGAGTTTCCAGAATACTTCAAGCTTGATGGACGTTACTTCCAGGCATGTGACGAACAAGGGGAACCGGTAAGACCAGAGCGTAGCAATGCCAAACCGGCCAAGGCACAAGTACTTCAATACAAGTACCATGATGGCCGCTTCATCAGTTTTTTCGGTGACCTGCATCCTTCTTATTCCGGCAACGTGGTCAAAGCCATGGGCAGTGCGAAACAGGGTTATCCGGTATTGAGCAAGGTGCTGTCACAGGTGGCCGCTGCAGCAAAAGAGAATAATCAAGAATTTCTTGCACGCCTGGGCAACGATCTGCGCGCCACCATACATCAAGTGGTCCGTCTTACCCCCAATATTGTCGAAGTAATCGTCAAAGCCCCTGCCGCGGCGCGCAGCTTTCAACCAGGACAATTTTATCGCCTGCAGAATTACGAGACTCATGCCGCACAAATTGATGGTACGCGCATGGTCATGGAAGGTTTAGCCCTGACCGGCGCTTGGGTTGATGCCGAGCAAGGCTTGCTCTCTACTATTGTGCTGGAAATGGGCGGCTCGTCGCAGTTATGTACAATGCTGAAGCCCGGTGAACCGGTAGTGCTTATGGGGCCAACTGGTACGCCCACTGAGATTGCTCCGGGGGAAATAGTGTTGCTGGCTGGTGGAGGCTTGGGCAACGCCGTACTATTTTCCATCGGCAAGGCATTCCGTAGCGCCGGCTCTAAAGTTCTTTACTTTGCCGGCTACAAAAAAATGATAGATCGTTACAAGGTGGAAGACATTGAAATGGCCGCTGATGTGGTGATTTGGTGCAGCGATGAAGCGCCCGGATTTATACCGAATCGTCCCCAAGATCGAACTTATGTAGGCAACATCGTGCAAGCCATCAAAGCCTATGCCAGCGGCGAATTAGGGCAGCCAGACATCGCGGTGAATCAAGCCGATCGCATCATTGCGATTGGTTCAGACAGGATGATGGCTGCGGTTGCGGCGGCCCGTCATAACGAGCTGAAACCCTATATGAAACCGGATCACCACGCCTTTGGTTCCATCAATTCACCCATGCAATGCATGATGAAAGAGATTTGCGGCCAGTGCATTCAGGAGCACTTCGATATATCGACCGGGGAAAAGACCTATGTATTTTCCTGTTTCAACCAGGATCAGAGACTAGACTGTGTAAATTTCCCCGGGTTGAATGCCCGGCTCAAGCAAAATACCGTGCAGGAAAAACTTACCGCACAATGGATAGCGCATTGCCTAGAACAAGATGACATATTGACAGGCACATCTTGATGATAAAATTATTTAATTATGGGTTCATGTGCCCGGTATACCCGGGCATTTTTAAAAGGGGAGATGTTTCATGCGTATAGGCATTCCTACGGAAACGCACGCAGGTGAAACACGTGTCGCGGCAACACCCGAAACGGTAAAAAAGATGCTGGCCGCTGGTCATGCGGTCATGGTGCAGCAGGGTGCCGGAGCAGGAGCGAGTATTCCCGATGCAGACTATCAGGCAGCAGGTGCCACCTTGGTCAGCGCCGCGGAAGTTTATGCTCAAGCGGAGATCATGCTTAAAGTGAAAGCTCCAACTGAAGACGAGCTGGCAAAGCTGGCCGCCAAAACCGTGCTGATCGGCTTACTTTCACCTTCTCAGGCGGACTTGGTTGCGGCCTACGCTAAGCAGGGAATCACCGCTTTTGCCATGGAAAAGCTGCCGCGCACGTCACGCGCGCAAGCTATGGATGTTCTGTCTTCGCAAGCTAATATTGCCGGATATAAGGCGGTACTAGTGGCGGCTAATTTATATAAACGGTTTATGCCGATGTTGATGACGGCTGCCGGAACTGTGAAGGCTGCGCGCGTGGTGATATTAGGCGTGGGTGTGGCTGGTTTGCAAGCTATCGCCACTGCCAAGCGCATGGGTGCGATAATCGAGGCTTCCGATGTGCGTCCTGCAGTGAAAGAACAAGTGGAGTCCCTGGGTGCCAAATTCATAGATGTGCCTTATGAAACTGACGAGGAGCGTGAAATTGCCCAAGGCGTTGGCGGTTATGCCCGCTCCATGCCCGCCAGTTGGATGGAACGTCAGAAGGGAGAGGTTGCCAAACGTGTGGCGCAAGCCGATATTGTCATTACCACTGCATTGATTCCCGGTAAAACCGCACCAGTGCTGGTGACAGAGGATATGGTCAAATCCATGAAGCCAGGTTCCGTGATCGTGGATATGGCTGTTGAAGCAGGCGGCAATTGCCCATTGTCCGAGTTAGGGAAGACGGTGGTTAAGCATGGCATCACATTGGTGGGTGAAGACAACCTACCTGCTTTGGTTGCTGCAGATGCCAGCGCTTTATATGCACGCAATCTATTCAATTTCCTCAATTTACTATGCGACCCCAAGAACGGCGGGAAGATGAACATCAATCGTACTGACGACATTATCGCCGGATCGCTGCTGTGTATCGACGGAGAAGTAGTTATTAAATAAATACATTAACCCCTCCCTCTCAGAAAATGAGCTGGGAAAGGTTAAGACTTGCCAATCTCAACATAGGAGTTTTGAAATGAGTAGTGCAATTGATCCTGTCATTATCAATCTGACCGTATTCGTATTGGCCGTGGTGGTTGGCTATCACGTGGTATGGAATGTCACGCCTGCGCTACATACACCGCTAATGGCAGTGACCAACGCAATTAGCGGCATTATCATCGTCGGTGCCATGTTGGCGGCGGGACCTGAGCAACTCGACGCTGGCACAGTAATGGGGTTAGTCGCAGTTATGCTGGCGGCAATTAATGTATTCGGGGGTTTTCTGGTAACACAGCGCATGCTGAGCATGTTCAAAAAGAAAAGTAAATAAGCCGAGAACGTCGATGTTCAGACGCAAAAAGTACAGCGGAGCGATATCAGCCATTAATTTGTAATAGCTCCCTACTTTATTTGTTGAGCATCACGATGCTTCACCTGATTTGCGAGGTAAAGCCGTTACAAAAAATAATCAAGGAAAAATTATGTCGGCAAATTTTGTTGCATTAGCCTATTTGATCGCCGCAGTTCTGTTTATCCTGGCGCTGAAAGGCTTGAGTTCTCCCATTTCCGCACGGCGCGGAAATATGTTTGGCATGATAGGCATGGCCATTGCGGTGCTCACCACACTGACTATCACTCAGAACCTGATTTATATTGCGCTTGCCATCATCGTGGGCGGAGCGATAGGTGCGGTAGTCGCCCGGCGCATTCAAATGACTGCCATGCCGGAATTGGTAGCGGCAATGCACTCGCTGGTCGGTCTGGCGGCGGTGCTGGTCGCCATGTCCGCGTTTTATAATCCAGTCGCCTATGGCATCTCACCGCTGCACGCCAGCAACCTGATTGAATTATTCATCGGTACGTTTGTTGGTGCGATTACATTCACCGGTTCCATTATCGCTTTCGGAAAACTATCCGGCAAACTCGGCAGCAAGCCCTTGCATTTTGCTGGACAGCACTGGTTTAACCTGTTTCTGGGTGTTGTCATGATCGCCTTCGGCATCATGTTCATTTTTACGGAAAGCTGGACGCCATTCCTGATCATGATTGCTTTAGCACTGTCGCTGGGAGTATTACTGATTTTGCCGATTGGTGGAGCGGACATGCCCGTCGTGGTATCCATGCTTAACTCTTATTCCGGGTGGGCCGCAGCAGGCATTGGCTTTACCCTAAATAATAATATGCTGATTATTGCCGGTTCGTTAGTCGGCAGCTCTGGCGCGATTCTTTCTTACATTATGTGTAAGGCAATGAACCGCTCCTTCTTCAATGTAATTCTTGGTGGCTTTGGTGGTGGTGATGGCGGAGTGGGGACTGGCGAGGTCGAGCAGCGGCCGGTACGTAGCGGTAGTGCGGATGACGCTGCGTTCCTGATGGGCAATGCGGATAGCGTCATCATCGTCCCGGGCTATGGTCTGGCAGTGGCGCGGGCACAACATGCAATCAACGAAATGACTGAGCATTTAATCGAGAAGGGCGTCAAAGTGCGTTATGCCATCCACCCTGTGGCCGGACGCATGCCGGGGCATATGAACGTATTGCTGGCTGAGGCTGAAGTACCTTACGATCAAGTATTTGAAATGGACGAGATCAATAACGAATTTGCCGATACTGATGTGGTGCTGGTCATCGGTGCTAACGACGTGGTGAATCCTGCAGCCAAGACTGACCCGAACTGCCCTATTTATGGCATGCCGATCATTGATGCGCACAAGGCGCGTACTATTCTGGTAGTCAAACGCAGTATGGCTGTCGGCTATGCTGGACTGGACAATGATTTGTTCTATTTAGACAAAACCATGATGGTGTTTGGCGATGCCAAAAAAGTAGTCGAGGATATAATCAAGGCGTTGCAGCACTAAGTTAATACTTGATTTCATTTCGAATAATATCCCGGTTTACCGGGATATTTATTTTAGGCATCTAAAAATAGCGCAGAACTTTGCAAATACCTTCTGACCTAGTCAATATTTTAAACAATGCAATGCAGCAGAGAGGATAGAACCTGGATTGTAGAGACACACTAAATTACATTGCGTTCCATAACCCATGCCACATAAAAAACCGAATCGCATATGCCTTCAGGAAACCATGGAGTGCCTTAAAGTATTTCTACAGATTGTCGTAAGGTAATATTCAAAATGATTATTCATGAGATACAAAAAGTGATTTCTTAAAGACCCCTTAGAGTAACTATGTTCAGCGTTCAGCCACACTACAATTATGGAGTTTTCATACAAAATATGATGCTAAATTATTAACGTGGTGAAACCATTGACTGCATCCCGCATTAATCCTATTCAACAGCTATTATCATGGTCTCCTGCTATCCGATTTCTACCATGGTTGGTAGTAATTATTTCTTTAGCTGTAACCCATCAGTTGTGGAAAAATGCGCACTACGAAGCTGTACGGGAGTTGCAATATAATTTCAATTTCCGTTTACTTGATGTCAGCAACCGCATTGAACAACGCATGCAGTCTTATGAACAAGCGTTGCGGGGTACACAAGGTTTATTCGCAGCTTCCATCAGCGTAGAGCGGGACGAGTTCCATGCCTATATCGGTGCTCAACATATTGTGGAGAGCTTCCCTGGTATTCAAGGTGTGGGGTTTTCGCTGATCACCCCTACGACGAAGCAAAATAACCACATTGCCACCGTCTCCAAGGAAAGCTTCCCCGCATACCCCAGCCCTCCTAATGAGAAGCAAGACATCACCACCTCAGTCGTCTACATCGAGCCATTCTTAGAGGGTAATCGACGTACTTTGGGTTACGACATGTATTCCGATCCGGTGCGCCGTGCCGCAATGGAGCAAGCGCGTGACAACAATAAAGCCGTTATCACCGGCAAGACGAAACTGATACAGGAAAATAGCGAAAGCGCGCAGGCTGGTTTTGTGATGTATCTGCCTATCTATAAAAACGGGACACCCTATGCAACCTTGGCTGAGCGTCGCGCCAATCTTGTTGGCTGGGTCTTTGCTCTGTTTCGGATGGATGATCTTATACGTGGCATTCTCGGGGCGAGCAGTCCTGACATCGACATCAAAATCCACGACAGCGAGGAGATGTCGAGTAAGACGCTAATGCATGCAACAGACAACACCAATAAAAACGACATCAAGATGGACTCGCTCTTTCATGCTTCGAAGCGCCTTGAAATTGCTGGCCACACCTGGACAATGGCTATTAGCTCTCTCCCCCGCTTTGAGGCACAGTTAGTCAAAGAAAAAGCACAATCCATTGTCGTGGTTGGCTTAGCTGTAAGTATATTGCTGGGCCTACT
This sequence comes from Candidatus Nitrotoga arctica, assembly GCF_918378365.1. Lineage (NCBI taxonomy): Bacteria > Pseudomonadati > Pseudomonadota > Betaproteobacteria > Nitrosomonadales > Gallionellaceae > Candidatus Nitrotoga > Candidatus Nitrotoga arctica. The sequence continues at coordinate 2,294,781 of NZ_OU912926.1, forward strand.
CACAGGATTGCTGGTGCAGGGCCGGGAACGCGCTCTTCGAACTGCGCGGAAGATGAATGAACGATTAATCGAGAGCGAGGAGCGCCTACGCCTTAGTCTGATGTATGGCGAGATCGGCACTTGGGATTGGGATATTCGCACTAGCAAACTATATTGGTGCGATCATATTTCCGTCCTTATGGCCTGTCCTGCAAGAAAACAGAATGGTACTTATGACGACTTCCTGAGCAGCATACATCCGGATGACCGTCAGTACATGATCGATTCCATGAATGGCTGTGTTGAAGAAAGCGCTAGATACAACATAGAGCACCGAGTTATTTGGCCGGATGGCACGGTACGCTGGCTACATCAGCGCGGCGGTGTGATACGCGATACAGATGGAACGCCGCTGAAGATGCTGGGTGTGGTTCAGGATGTGACCAGCAAAAAGCTGGAGGAAATGGAGCTGGTCGAAATCGATACGAGATTGCGCACCATTATTGATGCTGCCCCGGACGCCGTGGTGTTAATGAATTCCGAGGGCATACTCACTGGCTGGAATGGCCAGGCAGAAAAAATTTTTGGCTGGGCCAGGGAAGAAGCCATCGGACACATGCTGCACGATCTGATCATCCCGCCGCAATATCGTAATGCGCATATTCAAGGCTTGAAACATTTTTTAGCTTCCGGCAAGGGAGCCGTCCTGAATAAGCGTATAGAGATAACAGGCTTGCATCGCGATGGCCATCAATTTGCCATCGAATTGGCAATATCTCCGGTCAAACAAAAGGGTAAATATGAGTTCTGCGCCTTCATCCACGACATCACAGCACGCAAGAAAACTCAAAGTTTGCTGTTGCGTGCCAAAGAAGACGCCGAGCGAAGTTCCGCAGAGTTAATCAGCTACATCCAGGCAATTGACCAGCACGCCCTCGTTTCCGTTGCCGACCCTTTCGGGCGCATCATCCAGGCCAATGACAAATTTTGTGAAGTCAGCGGCTACAGCCGGGAAGAGATGCTCGGCCATGACCACCGTATCATTAATTCCGAGACGCATCCAAGCGCTTTTTTCGTCGAGATGTGGGTTACCATCGCCAGTGGTGACATCTGGCGCGGTGAAATTTGTAACCGCGCAAAAAACGGTGCACTCTATTGGGTGGATAGCACTATCGTGCCACTCAAAGATGCCAACGGACAAATTGTACGTTACATATCGGTCAGGGTTGACATTACCAAACGCAAGGAATCTGAGCAGCACATTCAGTCCCTTGCCTACTACGATGTGTTGACTGGTCTGCCCAACCGCACCTTGCTGCATGACCGTCTTGGGCAACTGATCGCTGAATCACATCGTGACCAGCATAAATTTGCACTGCTATTTATCGATCTTGATCGCTTTAAATATGTAAACGACTCAATGGGGCATGCGGTGGGCGACAAATTATTGCAAGTCGTGGCGCTACGTTTACAGGAATGTGTGCGTGAGGTAGATACCGTATCACGTATCAGCGGCGACGAATTTATCGTATTGCTGCGTGAGACTGATGCAAAGGGCGCGGCGCGCGTGGCTGGCAAGATACTCAAGGCGCTGACTATTCCTTGTGATGTCGGCACCCTGCAAATCGCCACCCACGCCAGCATCGGCATCAGTATCTATCCTGACAATGCGGACAGTGAAGACGAAATCAATACGTTGATCAAGCATGCTGACGTGGCGATGTATCGTGTAAAAGCCGAGGGCCGCAGCAACTTCATGTTTTTTGCGCCGGAAATGAATTTCCGTGCCAATCAACTATTTTCTATGGAAAATGATATGCGCTTGGCGTTGGAACGCAATGAATTTATATTGCATTATCAGCCCCAGGCAAATTTAATCAGCGGGATGGTGTGCGGTGCAGAGGCATTACTGCGCTGGAAGCATCCAGAAAAGGGCTTCGTTGCACCAGCAGAATTTGTTCCGGTGGCCGAAGAGACCGGGCAGATTATACCTATCGGGGAATGGGTGCTGCGCACAGCTTGCGCGCAACTGGCCGAATGGAGGCGGCAGGGGATGTCCTTATTCCCGATATCTATTAATTTATCCATCAGTCAACTGCGTCAGCCTCAACTGGCGCAAATGATCATCGCTATACTAGAAGAAACGGGGCTACATCCAAAGGACTTGGAGTTGGAAATTACCGAAGGCGTCATGATGAACGAGGCTCAAGCGTCCATGGCTTTCCTGGCCCAGATGCATGAGCTGGGAGTGCAATTAGCCATAGATGACTTCGGTACCGGTTATTCTAGCCTTAGTTACTTGAAGAAAATGCCGCTCGATCGACTAAAGGTGGACCAATCCTTTGTACGTGACATTGCTACTGATGAAAATGATGCGGCTATCGTGCGTTCTATCATTAGTCTGGGTCACCAGTTTAAATTACAGGTCATCGCAGAAGGAGTGGAAACGTTGGAACAACTGGATTTCTTGCGTACTCGAGGCTGCGATGAGATTCAAGGTTATTATTTTAGCCACCCGCTACTAGCTGAAGAATTTGCGATATTTATCAATGGCAATCCAGTGCTGGATTAGGATTGGATATAATTTTGAGTTATCTTATTCAAGCATTGTTCATCTGAGGTGTGGGCATTCGCGAGCTGGTCGTCAATACACGGCACGTCAAGAATGTCCGCAGTCACCCTCGATGCTAACGCAAGCAAACTTTCTGCTCACCACAATGGAAGTGATTTCACGTTCACACTTTAAATAGACATCAAGAGTGCCAGTGTGATGGGAAAACAATAAGGGTGAGCACGACGATAAGCACACAAATCGCGATGACAACTAAAATCAGCACGATGAAAGCCCAGATGCTACGCCATATACTATTCATGTTTTTTCGTCTTTAAGTCTTTTGATGCGAGTACATCGTCCAGAGCAAGTCCAGTCAGGCTGGAAATAGTGCGCCACAAATAATAAAAAATCATCATCATCATCAGCATGGAAGGAATCGCAATCACTGGGTAGCTTAGTAAAGTTAACTGTCCCAGCTCCTCATTGAAGGCGATGCTACCTGTAGGACTGACAACAATCCATTTTGCGAGAACGTAGTTCATCCCTGAAGAAAAGAAAAAAGTACCGCTAAGCATGTAAGTAGCGTTTAATAATCGGGCTTCAAAGGCCTCGGTCCTATCATTTTCAACAAGTTTCTGTGTGATTTTTTCAATATCAATAACGGCTGGGTTATACAGCAATGTCCTGATCAGTGGATAACGTGAGTAGGTAGAAAGAAGCACAGCAATGCCAATCAGGCCGGGGATAGCAGCCTCCTTGATGGCCAGCCATTGGGTACTCAATGCCAGTAAACCAATACCACCTGTAAGCAACGTGCTGATCAAACCAAGAAGTGCTATGAAGTTAAATTTTTTATATTTCAAAAACTCAAATAAGCCCCATATTAGCGGAAAAGCCAAGGCTATAATTAGAGCACCGCTCGCACCAAGACTATTCTCGTTGCTGAATTTCATAAGAACAACGGAGGGAATAAGAATGCTGACTAACAGGTCAATAAACGGACGTGGGGTATGTTTTGCTGCTTTTTTTCCCTGCGTGGGAGGGTCAATCATAAAGTTTCCTTGGGTGTAATCCCGATTTTCAACAGTCACTTTCAATAGCAATATTATAATTGCTCTGGGTAGTTCAAGCGGAAAGATCGCAAATAATATGGATAGGTGTTTAACTCTTTATTTATTTTTAATCATGTCATTCATTATGGCGTAATGCAAATAAGAGGCCTTATTTTTTCAGAGGGGTTTTCAGTTGCGCCGCCAAACGCTCGCCAGCCAAGGTTGCTGTTCTCGCGGCAGTTTGTCGGGACGGTAATAGTGGATAAGCTCAGTGAATCCCGCGTCTGACATGAGGCACCGCCAAGTATCAAGATTGTAATAGACACCGTAGCGCCCGTGGTTCCATCCTTCCTCGTTATGCCCGTGTGGGTTGGAACTAAACAGAACAGCTGCCGGTTTCAGCGTCGTGTGCAACTCACTTAATATGCGTGGCAGCGCTTGACTGGGCACATGGAAAAGCGAGGCGTTAGCGAACGCTCCATCAAAATGATTGGCCGGAAGATCTAGATTGAGGAAATCTTGCTGCCATACTTCGCAGCGGCTGTAGTCGCGCGCCATCGCAGCGAAACGCTTGCAACCATCCAATCCCACCGCAATGTGCCCCATTTGTGCAAACATCTTGAGATCTCGCCCCGGTCCACAGCCAAAATCCAGTATCTTGAAAGGTGGCCCAACCTCGATGTAGTGAAGCAACGACATGATATTTTGACTGACGTCATGATTACTTGTGCCTACAAAAAAATCTTCGGCATGCTGGTTGTAGTACTTTAAGGTGAGCGTGGATATTTTTTCTAAGTCTTGCAGATTCAACTTCATATTGCATTTAAAATTATTGTGTAATCGACGATTTAATTTACTTTAATGTTAAAAGAGTAAGGTCGTCCGGCTTTGTTATTTTTGACTTTTACGTATCCAGATAGTGAAGTTAAATAATAACGAGTGAATAAATTATTTATGACATTTAACCTAGCAGATGTTTTATTTGCTCACTTTCTTTCAATAGCTCACGATAGTTTTCCAGCATATGTTGGCGACCGAGTTCACTTATTGGCAGATTCTGCACAATTTGATAGTCGCCGTTGTGACAAGTGACTGGGAAACCGTACACCACACCTGCTGGTATATCATAACTTCCATCCGATAGTACGCTCATGGTGACCCAGTCATCATGGTGTGAGCCAAGTATCCAATCATGCATATGGCCAATGGCTGCGTTGGCGGCGCTAGCAGCGCTACTCAAGCCGCGCGCTTCGATCACCACTGTGCCACGCTTTTGCACAGTGGGGATAAATTCGCTTTCAATCCAGGTGTGATCTTGCAGAATGTCGAGAATTTTGCGTTCCCGTATTTCGGCATGTGACAGATCAGGATACTGTGTACCGGAATGGTTGCCCCAAATCACCATTTTTTTGATGCTGCCAATGGGCTGGGAAAGTTTGCGCGATACCTGTGCGATGGCGCGGTTGTGATCAAGCCGCATCATAGAACTGACATTCTTCGGGTTTAGGTCGGGTGCGTTATGTATGACAATTAGTGCGTTGGTGTTAGCCGGATTGCCTACTACTAGAACTTTGACATAGGGTGCGGCGCATGCATTGAGAATCTTGCCGTGTTCGGCGAAAATACCAGCGTTAATCTCGATTAGATCTTTACGTTCCATGCCCTTACTACGTGGACGCGCGCCAACTAGTAGAACAATTTCTGCATCGCGAAAGGCGACCCGAGGGTCATCGGTAATGACAACCTGCTGCAACAGGGGAAATACACAGTCTTCCAGTTCCATCGCTATTCCGCGCAACGCTTGCTGTGCTTGTGGTATGTCCAGCAGTTGCAAGATGATGGGCTGTTCGTGTTTCAGCATATCGCCATTGGCGATGCGAAACAAAAGACTGTAACTGATCTGACCACCAGCACCAGTGATAGCGATGCGAATAGGTGCTTTCATAGCAATCTCCTGCGCGATGAATTATATAGACATTCTGACAGTGTTTGTCAGTCAGGCAAAGGGGGCACTCAAGTGTTCAGTTTAAAGCCAAGCTTAATTCCGGTCAAAATATGAGCCAAAAATGTTGCTATCCAATTGAATTTGATAGCAACTTAGAAATCATAATCTTTGGCAATACTATCTGAGGGGTAGGCTTATCTTATTTTAACAATGCCTACCGTGCAGATTAAGATAAATTGTTGCAGGACTCAAATATAGAAGACAGTAAATAGGCGCGGGGCATGTCATAATTTAAAATTGTCTTCTTGCATAAAAATTACTTGCCAGAATTTCATCATGAAAAAATATTTACTATGAAAATTTCATTGGCGACCATCCTTGTCTGGATTGCCGTCGCTTTGCTTGGATCAGCCGCATTGGGTGGTATAGCGCTGAATCGCGGCGAGTCGATCAACGCGCTGTGGTTTATCACAGCCGCGCTGTGCGTATATGCGATTGCCTACCGTTTCTATGCGACATGGATTGCCACTAAAGTCCTGCTCATTGATCCGACTCGTGCTACACCCGCAGAGCGACTTGATAACGGGCGAGATTATATTCCAACCAATCGCTGGATCGTATTTGGTCACCATTTTGCCGCCATTGCGGGGCCAGGGCCTCTGGTCGGACCGACTCTGGCTGCACAGTTTGGTTACTTGCCAGGTACGCTGTGGATATTGTTCGGCGCAGTACTCGGCGGCTGTGTACAGGACATGGTCACTTTGTTTTATTCTACCCGTCGTAATGGCCGTAGCTTGGGTCAAATGGCACGAGACGAACTGGGTGCCATCGGTGGTATTGCCGCGCTAACTACCACGCTGTTTATCATGATTATCCTCATCGCGGTACTTGGCTTAGTAGTAGTCAATGCCATGAAGCACAGCCCCTGGGCTACCTCCACCGTGGCTGCTACTATCCCCATCGCTATGCTGGTGGGCCTATACATGCGTACCATCCGCCCGGGCCGTGTGCTTGAAGGTTCGTTACTTGGCGTCATCCTGTTACTGTTGGCTGTGGCGGGAGGTGGATGGATCGAGCACCAGCAGAACCTACGCGAGTTTTTTGATTACCCCGGTCTGCCGTTAGCCTGGGTGGTAATTGCTTACGGTTTTGCAGCAGCCATTCTGCCAGTATGGCTGCTGCTCGCGCCACGCGATTACCTGTCTACCTACATGAAACTCGGTACGGTCATCCTGCTAATGCTGGCCATTGTGTGGATGCAACCGAGCGTAAAAATGCCCGCATTCACCCAGTTCGTCGACGGGACCGGTCCTATTTTTGGAGGTAAGTTATTTCCTTTCGTGTTTATCACCATCGCCTGTGGCGCAATCTCTGGCTTTCATGCTCTGATCGCCTCCGGCACTACGCCAAAGCTGCTTAGCAATGAGCGCGACATCCGCATGATCGGCTTCGGCGGCATGGCGCTGGAATCTTTTGTTGCAATAATGGCGATCATTGCAGCCACGGTGTTAGACCCCGGCGTGTTCTTTGCCATCAATTCTCCAGCTGGCGTAGTCGGCAAAGAAGCGGCAGATGCGGTAGCAAAAATTTCCAGTTGGGGCTTTCCGGTTACGGTGGTGCAGATGAACTTGCTGGCGCAGCAGATGGGCGAAGCTACCCTGTTCGCGCGAACTGGCGGTGCGCCCTCGCTGGCGGTTGGCATGGCCAGTATTTTCGGCAGCGCTTTTGGTCAAGGCATGCTGGCCATGTGGTATCACTTCGCCATCATGTTTGAGGCCATCTTCATTCTCACAACGTTGGATGCAGGTACACGTGTCGGCCGCTTCATGCTGCAAGATATGCTGGGCAATATTTGGAAACCGCTGGGGCGCACCTCATGGTATCCATCTGTATTGTTAAGTAGCGGCATCATTGTGGCCGCGTGGGGCTATTTTTTATATATTGGTGTGATTGATCCGAATGGCGGTGTTAATATTTTGTGGCCGCTGTTTGGCATCTCGAATCAAATCTTGGCCGCCATCGCGCTGTGTGTAGCCACGGGTATCCTGATTAAATCCGACAAGCTAAAATATGCTTGGATCACAGCTTTACCACTTGCCTGGTTGATCATAATTACCAGCAGTGCAGCGTGGGAAAAAATCACCAGCGCAGATGTACGTATCGGCTTCCTCGCTGCTGCTAATGACCTTGCCACAAAACTCGCATCAGGTCTTCTTTCTCCAGAAAAGGCGGCCATCGCGCCACAGCTCATCTTCAATCAGCGTCTTGACGCGGTACTGACCCTATTTTTTATCTGCATGCTATGGTTGATCGTGTTCGACATGCTGCGTGTTTGTGTCCGCTACCTCACGGGCAAGCCGGTACCTCCTCTGTCCGAGGTTTCACACCATTTGGCTGGAATGGAGAAAGGGTGGGTACGGGATTGATCAAACGAAGCGCGAGCGAATCATCGTCCACGGTAAATGATTCTAGTTTGCCTGTCTTGGAAACTACCCAGGATGTAAATAGGTACATCGCACAAAGCGCTACACTCAGGACAAACGGAACCTGTATCGAACCGCTCGCATTTTGGTCATATGTATGGCGCACTATTCGTGAATTGAGTGGAGATGATGCTTACGAACGCTACATTGCACAACATACCACCAATCATCCTGATACGACGCCACTAGCGCGCAAAGATTTTTTTCTTTATCAGCAACAGCAAAAATGGAGCGGTCTCCAGCGCTGCTGCTGAGGTGTTGCTGACCACAGCAAATCAGAGGTTGGTTAACTTTATGTTTGAATTATTATAAATTTTACAGATGCTTCCTAAAGTTTTCCATTGCACAGCCGAGATTAGTCTTACCTGCACAACACTGCAAAAGTGGTTCATTTATTCTTTCAGGGGTATTCACGTTGCGCTGAATTGTCAAACATTCAATCTGTTGGGTGCGGATTTATTTATAAATTTAACCACGTAAATTAGAGCGAATTCCCCAGGAAGACATATTTTGACTGAAGCTTAGATCAGATACTGAAGCAGCCACATGCACTGTACAAACTGGCAAGTGAGATTAACCAGATGGAGCAGAAGAAAGAAGCCATAATGCGCGACGACTGGACGGAAGCTTCTCGCTTAGCGAAAACATCCGCTCATCCTTCGACAGGCTCAGGACGAACAGATTCACTTCTTCTGTAAGTAGTTGAAAGTTAATTATCCACTCTATTTCTCGTGGAGCCAGATAAAATATTAATAAGGAGTTTGCATGGTTGAGGTTGGCACGAATAAGAACGGGACAGCACAAATGATAGCGGCAAAAAATCTACGGGTACTGTTGTTGGACGACGACAAGTTTACACTCGAATTTGTTGGCGATATGCTGCTCGAACTAGGTGTTGCCGAAGTTATTAGGGCGGAAAATGGTGAGCAGGGACTCGCTATGTTAGCCGGGCTATCATCACAGCCGGATATATTGATATGCGACCTCAGCATGCCTGAAATGGACGGCGTTGGTTTCCTGATGCATCTTGGTATGCAGGGTTACGTTGGCGACGTCATCCTAATCTCAGGAGCCCAACAACATCTGTTGTCCGGGATGGATATGTATTCCAGCAAGCTGGGCTTGATTCCTTTGGGTACGCTGATAAAACCAATTGCACGCGATGAACTGGCAGCCGTTATTACCCGATTTTGCCAGGGCAAATAAAAAGTTGACTTTCTGCTCTTAGCAATATTGTTGAAGCTCTATGTAATTCGTAATGGTAACCCTTCGATAAGTGCAAAATGAATAACAAGAAATCGACAGCTACAAATCTGTTCGTCTTGAGCTTGTCGAAGGATAAATGGATTGCTCGCTTGGCGCACATCCTTTGATAGGATCATGACGAACGGATTTACGTATTCTGCGAGAGATTGAAAGTTGACTACCTACTCTATGTTCACATAGAACCAAGATAATTAATCAGACAGTCGTGTTTGCTTTATCCGAAACAAACACACTACAAATTCAATATTGACAATATTTCTGAATGATTCATGGGTGTCCGCAATTTGAATTTAAAATTGAATCTTTATGCTATTGGCGGATTTTATAAATCCAAGGTGATACATAAACATGGACAAGATACTGCTTTTTCAAATCATGAAGTACGTGCTGTGGAATCCTCCTGGACGCATCTTCAATCGTTATGGTGGAAATGCCATTATCACGCGCTGGCCATATACCTTCTCCTGCCAGTGCGCAACTTTTGTGCCAAAAATCCGACAGGCGCAAAGCTTGACGCGAAAGACAGCGTATTGAACTCGACTATTATCAACCTGTGTTCGAATCTATTCGGTTGTATCCCATTTCAGCGATGAAAAAATTTTTCGGTATCAATATTTTTGCTTTATTTTGGCGAGCCTGTCCGCTTTACATGCTGGCGGCATTTCTGGTTACTGCAAATTCTTATGCCGACAATCAAGAACCCGCTATTGTTGTCATTTCATTCCCTTCAACCAGTGAAAACACGATTTCCCGAAGCACGTTACGCGCTATCTTTGGCATGCGCCTGAGCAAGTGGCCAGCGGATGCACAGGTCAAGGTTTTCGTGATGAAGGATGATGCACCTGAGCATGGCGCATTCAGCAAGAATATTCTGCAAGTATTCCCCCATCAATTGCGATTAGCGTGGGATCGGCAGGTATTTTCCGGGCAGGGCCAATATCCAGAGCAAGTCGCCTCTTCGCAAGAAATGCTATCTAAAATAGCATCAACCCCCGGGGCGGTTGGCTATATCAAAACAAGCGAGGTCACGAATAATGTGCGTATCCTTCAAATTCGCTAAAACTGTAGTTGAAAGATTTGTCCCGTGTGTTTTATTGCTTTGGACTACGTTTGCGCATGCCATAGATCTAATGGGTAGCGAGTTGCAGCTGCATGGGTTTCTCACTCAGGGCGTGGTGATCACCAGCGACAATAATTTCCTCGGTCAGAGTAATAAAAAAGCGAGTACAGACTTTAGAGAAATAGGAGTGAATGCTTCCCTGCGGCCAACTTCCGATTTGCAGCTGTCCGCCGGCTTGCTTTCGCATAAGGCCGGGGCGACCGATAACGGCGAAGTGCGACTGGATTACGGGCTAATCGACTGGACAGCATCGTCGAACGAGCAAGGCCGTAGCGGGATCCGCTTGGGGCGGCTGAAGAATAGCTTTGGACTGTATAACAAGACTCGCGATGTCGCTTTCACTCGTCCCAGTATCCTGTTGCCGCAATCCATTTATTTCGAGCGCACGCGCAACCTTACCATTGCAGGTGATGGAGCAGAGCTTTATATCGATCGCAATTATGAAGCTGGCAACCTGTTCGTGACTCTCGCCCTCGGCAAACCCCAGATTGGTAGTGAAGCGAGCAAGGTGGCCTTGGTTGGCTTGACCCCCAATGGTAGCTTTGAATCAAAACTGGTGCCGATTTTCCAGGTGATATACGAGGGGGACGGTGGCAAATATCGTCTTGGGTTTACCGCAGTGCACTTTGATGCGAGTTATAATCCTGGCGTGAGGGATGTACTGCAGGCAGGACAACTGAAGTATACGCCAAAAATTTTTTCTGCCCAATACAATGCCGAAAGCTGGAGTGTGACCAGTGAGTATGCCTTGCGTCCAGTTTCAACCCGGAATTTTGGTCCGAATTCTCCGGATGCCTTTAATGATGGACAAAGCTATTATGTTCAGGGCAGCTACCGGTTGGCTCCAAAATGGGAAGCACTGCTGCGGTACGATGTGACGTATATCGACAGAGGGGATCGTGATGGCAAGGCATTTGCTGCGGCGACGCACCTGCCGAGCTTTACTCGCTTTTCCAAAGACTGGACTGCAGGAGTGCGCTTCGATTTGACCCCCGAGTTCATGCTGCGTGCCGAGTACCATCGCGTTGACGGCACAGGCTACTTGCCGGTTCAGGATAACCCTAACCCCCGGACTCTGGAGCGCCGCTGGGATATGTTCATGCTACTGGCTTCCTTCCGGTTTTAGTGACTCTCATGTCGGATAGCCGATCCTCTGGTTCAGGCCGTAGTACATTCAGGTTCTTGAGTCTGAAGTGGAAGGTGCTACTAACGCTGGGTGTGGTGATGATCTCGGTTAATGGCACACTTTCCTGGCTACATTTTCATGATTTGAAGGCACGCTTCGAGGAGCAACGTACCGCTTCGCGCGAGCGCCTGATTTCTGAAGCTATCGCTGTGCACACTGATTCTGCTCTGCGTTTACAAACGATGGCCAGCATGCTCGCAACGGTTGGCGCGGGAGGTGTATTCCAGTTGGAGCCGATATCTCGGCGGCTTCATGAGCACCTCGATAATTATTGGCCTGTCTTGCAGCTCGATCTAGACATCAATTCCATGAAGGTGTATTCCAGGACGGGAGTTGTTCTGGCCGCTTGGCATGCAGATGCACTCTCCGATATAGAGCAGAATGACCGTGTGCATGCCGTAATTTCGCAAGAGCGCGCCATGCATTGGACGCACTGTCGACAGACATGCACACAGTTTGCTGCAGCTCCAATCCTGTCGGCGGGCCAAGTGGTTGGAGTAGTTGTTTTGGGTAGTTCTCTGACAGCAGTGATTGTTTCCTTCAACCGTTTATCCGGGGCCGATCTTGGCGTGCTGGCCCCTGACGGCTTTATTATGGATAAAAACTCACTGCCCAACTTGGGTTTGCAGGTAGTCGCCCTGAGCGGCTCCGAACGTAATCTTCCGCTACTTCATCAACTAAGGGTTTTGCCACCGAAGCAAAGCAAAACAAATTGGCAATTGGTACCTTACCAGGACAAGCAATTCGAATTGTCGTTTGTGACTATGGATGATGGCAGTGACGCATATTCCGGCGCCATGCTAGTGGTGATTGATAATTTGACTCAGTCCTTGGCCGAAATTCGCAAATCAGTGGCGAGCCGTTTACAAGCCGAGCTAGCGACATCATTAATCTCTTTACTATTACTAGCTTTTCTTGTGAATGCGCCCTTGCAGCGCATGACGCGGGCAGTACGGGCAATTCCTTTACTCGGTCGAAGTGCTTTTGCCGAGGCGCGTACAAAAATTGCCCCACGTGGCCGACGTTTTTTGGATGACGAAATTGACAGCTTGGATGAGGCTGCGGTTGCCTTGTCCTTTCGGTTGGAAATGCTGGAGCAAGAAGTGGCAGCGCATGCTGAAGAGTTACAAGACATGCTGCATCGTATTTCAATTGAGCGGGATTTTAATAAGAGCCTGCTCGATACCGCACAGGTCATCATTCTGACGCAATCAGCCAGTGGATCGATTCACAGTCTAAATCGTTATGGAGAGTTATTAATAGGTTGCAGTGAAGAAGAATTGTTGGGCAAGTCTTTTACTCAGGCAACTGTTCGTCCTGAAACGACTGAAACAGGAACGCAACAGGCATTGCAAGAACTCGCTACGGGAGGACATAGGCACATTCAGCGTGAATCGATTTTGATGAGCAAGCCAGGTGAAAAATACCAAATCACCTGGAATCACTCGCGTCTTTCCGGCCAGTCAGGCGAGACGGCAATGATCCTGTCAGTCGGGATTGATCACACCGAACGCAAGCGTGCCGAGCAAGACTTGCTCAATTTAAATGCAAGTCTGGAAGTTCGGGTTGAGAAACGCACTTTCGAACTCGAACAAGCCAAGCAACAAGCAGAAACAGCCAACCAGGCCAAGAGCGAATTTCTTTCCAACATGAGCCACGAAATTCGCACTCCAATGAACAGCATCATTGGCATGGCACAGCTGGCGCGACGTACAGAACTTAATCCCAAGCAGCTTGATTATATTTCAAAGATTGATCATTCAGCGCAGCATCTCTTGCGCCTGATCAATGAAATGCTCGATTTTTCCAAAATAGAAGCGGGCAAAATCGAGCTGGATGTAATGGATTTTGAGCTAAGTACAATATTGGAGAACATCTCCAGCCAACTTGGCGAGAGCGCTTCAAGCAAATGCCTGAGACTTGTGTTTGACGTTGACCCTGACTTATCCCATCCGCTCCGTGGAGACTCATTGCGGCTGTATCAGGTGTTACTTAATTACATCAGCAATGCCATCAAATTTACTGATCAGGGTGAAATAATCGTCCGTGCCCGAATTATCGAAAATCAAGCCCCCGGAACAGACAGTTTGATACGCTTCGAAGTGCAGGATAGCGGTATCGGCATAAGCGCAGAACAAATCGCTCAACTTTTCCAACCATTTCATCAGGCCGACGCTTCAACCACCCGTAAATATGGCGGCACCGGACTGGGGCTGGCCATCAGCCGACAACTGGCCGAAATGATGGGCGGCGAAGTTGGAGTAGAGAGTCAGCCCGGCAAGGGTAGCACTTTCTGGTTTACTGCCCGGCTGGGCAGAGGCCTCAAGCCGGTTACGGCGACTCAAACTATGCCATCGGTTGATCTGAGTATAATCCAAGGCTCATACATCCTGTTGGTTGAAGACAACCTCTTTAACCAGCAAGTAGCCAAAGAATTGTTGGAAGAAGCGGGTGCAACCGTTGTCATCGCCAACAACGGAAAAGAAGCCCTTGATCTACTAGTTAAAAAACATTTTGACTGCGTCCTGATGGATATGCAGATGCCCGTGATGGATGGCCTTGAAGCTACCCGTCAAATTCGGGCCAATCCTGAGCTCGTGACCACGCGCATAATTGCCATGACTGCCAATGCAGGACGTGAAAATTGGACACGTTGTTTCGACGCCGGCATGGATGATTTCATCACTAAACCGATCGAGGTGCAGTTACTCCTTACGACACTTGCTAAATGGCTTGTGCAGCGATCCGATCGTGTTGTGGCCGTATCAACGACGACTTCATTTCTAGAGCCTGCAGCGATGGAAGCAGCTGAAGTAGGAGGTGCAGTCGACCCCAGCATCATCGATCTGTCAATACTGGCCAAAATATTGGGAAATCATCCAGATAAAATCCGCAAATATGTCATGATGTTTTTGGACTTGACTCGGGAAGCAATAGTTGAGATCGAAACTGCGCTGGCACATGAAGACATGGCGACACTGAGCGCCCTGGGGCACCGCACCAAGTCATCCGCCAGAACTGTGGGGGCAATGGGTTTTGGCGAATTATGTCAGGCGTTAGAGCAGCTCAAGGGTGGCGAAGATACTGAACAAGCGCGGGACATTGTCGTGCAAATGCGAGCATTGCTGGCGCAGATTTCGGAGAGTATCAATAAGTGGTTGGTATGAAATAACATTTAGTAATACTGATTCGATATGATTCTGCACTTGCCAAAGTAATGGTGCCGATTTTAATAATCATGCGACTCAGGCTTACCGCAATATTCAGTACTTCGATCAGTCGAGATGCGAATCACTTTGCAAGTTAGCATTTGATCTGTATTACAAAATAGTTGCTGATTCATTTTAATTATTTACAATTTTTGGTTTTTTCTTGCAGCAATTAAAGCCAAGTTCAACACCACTTCTCAGATAATTGTTCTATGGTCGGGCACACCCCATTCGACAGTTTATTGTAGCGAGGAAATTCATACAGATGGTATTGTTGAAAAGCATTAAAAGTAAAATTTTTGTTTTCGCCATCATAGCCACACTTACCCCGTCGCTCGGCTTGGGGCTGCTGTCATTCCGTCAGAACGAAGCGCAGATCAGCGAAAATGTGACCCGTGAACTACGCGCCCTGGCAAGTCAGGCCAGTCGTGAGTTGGAGCTGTGGATCAATAAGCACATCCGCGCAGTTCGTGCATTATCCACATCCAATGCGGTCATCGACGGGCTGTCTGCGACTGCTCATCCACGTGCAGGCAAGTCCAATAATACTCCGCAGGCCTTAACGCATTATCTGCGTTCTGTACAATCAAAACTTGACACAATATTGGAATTAACCGTGGTGGACGCTGCCGGACAAATTTTGGCCAGCAGCGCTGCGGCACCCTCCGCTGTAACTTTGCCGCAAAGTTGGCCAGAAAATGCGCTCACCGAAGGCGTTGTGCTCGTGCCACCCCACTGGGAAAAGCAGCGTGCCACCGCGACGCTTAGCGTTGCGGTTCCTGTATTGTCGTACGACAATGTGCTGATGGGAGCATTAGTGGCGGTGCTTGATCTTCGTACCGCACAACCTTATCTAAAAAGCTCAACGAAATCACCGCCGGGCGAGGTGTTATTGCTGGACCAAAACGGCAGAGAACTGCTTAGTAGCCGCGCTATTAGTACAACCAAGCTAATGTCACTGGATGCGGCGGTACTGCGGCAAATGCTGTCGCAACCGGGCGAATCCATGGTCTTTCAAGGGCTAATGCATCGTGAAGTCATCGGGCTAGCAGATATACCTGCTGCGCTACCGGTCACGATAGTGGCAGAACAAGATCGTGCTGATGTCTACGCCACTTGGGTGGATTTGCGCAATCTGTACCTGGCACTAGTGTGCATACTAGTTTTGGTAGTGACAGCGGTGGCTTTTCGGATGGGGCGTTCAATCGTCACGCCGCTGCAGCATTTAATCAATGCAGCCAATAGCATCGCTAGTGGGAATCTTGATGTGCGGCTGCCTGTGACACGAAATGATGAATTCGGCCATCTCACCCGCATATTTAACCAAATGGCGGACAAGCTGCGCCATAGCCATGCCGAAATAGTGGCCACAAATCAAGCTATGCAGCAACAGAATCAGCTACTTGAAAAGCTCTCAATTACCGATGGTCTGACCGGGCTGTATAACCGCAGTAAACTCGATGCGATCCTGATAGATGAAATGGCCCGATTCAAGCGTAATCTACGGCCCTTTGCGGTGCTCATGATGGATATTGATTACTTTAAGACGCTCAATGACAGCCACGGTCATATTGCAGGTGATGAAGTCATTACAGCTGTGGCCAATATACTTAGCCGGTCGATTCGTATCGTAGATTACGCTGCGCGCTATGGTGGCGATGAATTCATTATCATCATGGTTGAAACAACGGCAGATATGGCGCTCAAAACGGCAGAGCGCATCCGTTCTCAGGTTAATGACATGCGCTACAGCGCCAACGGTCAGTTAGTTTCCGTGACAGTGAGTATCGGTGTCGTACAGTGCCAGCAGTCCGACGACGTTACACCGACAGCGGTGTTTTCCCGCGCCGACAGTGCACTCTATGAGGCAAAGCGCGCTGGCCGCAACCGGGCACACTATGCAGCTTAGTGTAACGTGGCATTTACAACTTAATGCAACTGTCGGCTCTGATGACTTTTTGCTTTTGGGAAATGTCGAAGACTTTCACGGTCCAGATAAAGGGCTTGATATCTTTAGTTGTATGAACAATAAATTCATTAACGGCAACCTCAAGTTCTAACACGCTGATAGGTACCCCACAGCATAGCCGTTGCTCGCTATAGTATTGACCTACGTTAATATCCTATCTAGATAGCCGCTTTACTATAACTACAAAATTATATTTAAAACGTATTATCCAATAGTTAATAAATATATGAACAACACTCAACTTCCAACTTTTTTCATCTCGCATGGTGGTGGCCCTTGGTCATATATTGACGACATGAAAAAACAGTTTGCAAAAACTGCCCGGGAATTGAGTCAGCTTCCGGCAAGCCTCACCTGCAAACCGACAGCGATTTTAGTCATTACAGGTCATTGGGAGGAAAGCGAATTTACAGTATCAACTGCAGCCAGCCCTCCAATGAGGTATGACTACTCTGGCTTTCCTGAATATACCTACCGGATCAAGTACCCGGCACCAGGATCACCTGCGCTCGCAAGCCGCGTTCGCGAGCTGCTTGGTCAAGCGGGAATTAGTAGCAAGGAAGATCCACATCGAGGATTCGATCATGGAACCTTTGTTCCCTTGTTCCTGATGTACCCAGATGCAAGTATTCCAATAGTAATGCTTTCATTGAAGTCGGATTACGATCCCTTGGAGCATATCCGGGCTGGTGAAGCTTTAAAGCTCCTACGAGATGAAGGTATTCTAATCATCGGAAGTGGTCTTACTTACCACAACATGCGAGGATTCGGACAAGCCGATGCGACACCTGTGTCCGAACAATTCGAGCAGTATCTAAATGAAGCAATTTCCGAACCAAACCCTGTTAACCGCGCTGAAAAATTAATCAATTGGGAAACAGCACCGGCAGCTCGGCTGACTCATCCCCGGGAAGACCACCTCATTCCGTTAATGGTAGTAGTAGGTGCAGCTGGTAATGATGTCGGGCGTCGTATTTTTGTAGATAAAGTATTTAATGTCGCTATGGCTTCATATCGGTTTGGTGACTGATGTGATGACGAAAAAGTCAAACCATAACGCGTTTACACGCAATCACATCCAGCCCCACTTGTAAGCAGCCACTCAAATTCCAACCAAACTGAAAATATGGAGCCCACCGCGCCTATTTTCCCTGCATGGACAGTGTCCCGCTACGTCCATCCACTGTCCCTATTACCAGCTCATTCCGTGGCAGAGTGCCTTTAAGATTTTTCAAATACTGACGCAATGAAACAAGCTCGTAGCTCTGCTCTTTCCAGCCTATGATGAGCTGTTCAAATACTGGCATCCACTTGCCGCCTTCCAGCTCGGCATGCAGTGTAAATACATGGCCCCTAGCTGGAGGACTTGCAGTCAGTCCCAGTAAGTGTTGCGCCACATTTTCCAGCGTGACCCCCTCTCGATTGATGATTTCATCCAACGTAGGCAAGGTGGTAGGCAATTGTGGGCAGGCAACAATCTCTGCATCCCAAGTGGGAATAAAGGGATGTGTACCCCGTGTGTCGGAGCTGTAATCAAAACCTAGTAGTTGCATCAGGCGTAGGGCATGCCGATTCATCTGCCAACCGGCGGCAGCATGCGCCTTAGGCGCTACGCCAAAAATTTCGATGAATCTATCCACGGCACGCTGCATCTCGCGCCTTGTCCACTCGGCATCTTTACCCGCGACAAAATCCTGCCAGCGGATATGGTCATAGCAATGAATACCGACTTCAAAACCTGCATCGCGTACTGAGCGTAATATCTGTGCACAGCTGCGTCCAATATCCGGCCCAGGCAATAAAGTGCCATACAGCAATGTCTTAAGGCCGTAGTGTTCCAGCACTGAGGTGCGCGATACCTTGCCTAAAAAACCGGGACGAAATACACGCCGGATAGCACGCCCTGTGTGGTCAGGGCCAAGAGTAAAAAAAAATGTGGCTTGCACATCATGTCGCTTCAGCGTTTCTACTAAACGCGGAACCCCCTCGCACGTGCCGCGATAGGTATCGACGTCAATTTTAAGAGCTAACTGGGGCATGAAAATTATATTTCCGTCTGTGCGGGGATGATGAATATTAAATTTGTACTAATTTCCATAACGGTCACAATCATTTCATCAGGGCGATTCGATTAATGACTCATAAATTCTTGGAAAATTATAGAGATACACTGAATTCAAATCTTGTCACCCCATACTGTGTGGCAAACTCTGTGGCGCTCATCTCTATGCCATCCAGCTCAAAACGTACTACGCGCAGTACGCCTTGCCCACAGATAGCGTATGCCTTGCCTTCCTTGATGTAAAAGGCTGGTGTCTCACCTGTTGCAGCGCAAGTTGTGACCAGTGTTTGCAGGATACGCATGGATTTACCCAAAAATTGGGTGGTCGCACCCGGATAGGGCGGTGCCACAGCACGCACCAGGTTGTGAATACTGCGCGCGTCTTGCGACCAATCAATAATGCCATCCTCCGGTTTGCGTCCACCGAAATATGCACCTTTGCTCAAATCCTGCTTTACTGGTTTTGCTGTACCGGCAAGTAGCGCGGGCAAGCAAGCATTCAAAGCGATTTCAGCCGCCACGGTGACTTTTTGAAACACTTCGAATGCAGTGTCATCCGGCAATATTGGTACGGCCTGCTGCGCTAACACCGCGCCGTTATCCGGCTTTTCAGTCATGTAATGCAAAGTCGCGCCAGTTTCTGTTTCGCCTTTAATGATGGCCCAATTTACCGGCACCCGACCTCGATATTTCGGTAGCAGCGAACCATGCATGTTGAGCGCACCATGTTTAGGAATTCCCAGCAACTCGCGTTTAAACATTTCGCGATAATAGAATGAAAAAAGAAAGTCTGGTTGCAGCGCTCGAACCTGCTCAAGCACTTCCACCGTATTCGGATTGTCCGGTGTGATGACCGGAATGCCATGCAGCGCAGCCAACTCGGCCACGCTGGCAAACCAGATATTTTCTTTCGGGTTGTCCCGATGAGTAACCACCAGCGCCACCTCTATGCCATGCGCCAGTAATACAGACAGGCAACGAACCCCCACGTTATGGTAAGCAAAAGCTACCACGCGCGTCATTCAGTCTTGTCCAATACTGCTTGGATCAGATAACGCGGACGATGGCGCACTTGCAGATAAATGCGGCCGATGTATTCCCCCAGCAGACCGATGCCGAACAGGGTAAGACCAATCAGGAAAAAAGCGATGGCGAACAGGGTAAACAGCCCTTCCGCTTCGGGGCCGACAAATAGGCGACGCACCAGTAGAAAGACCACGAAGAATGCAGACATCAATGAAATTGCAATTCCAGCCATGGAAAACCATTGCAGGGGTACGACAGAAAATCCGGTCATCAGGTCAAAATTAAGACGAATCAGACTGTACAATGAATATTTTGATTCACCCAGCGCACGTTCTTCGTGTTCAACCATCACCTCAGCGGGATTGCGCGCAAAAGTATAGGCCAGAGCCGGAACAAAAGTATTCACCTCCTTACAACTATTGATCGCATCAATGAGGGGACGGTCGTACGCGCGCAACATGCAGCCCTGATCAGTCATTTTAATATTCGTAATACGTTCGCGCAGCCGGTTCATGGTGCGTGAGCCCATATGCCGCCACCAGCTATCGTTACGCTGCTTACGGATTGAACCGATGTAATCGTAACCCTCATCCATCTTGGCGAGCAGCTTGGATATTTCTTCCGGCGGATTTTGCAGATCGGCGTCCAGCGTCACCACGCGCGCACCGCGCGCATGCTCAAAGCCCGCAGTGATCGCCATATGCTGACCGAAATTGCCATTGAACAGAATCACCCGTGTTACATCGTGGCGGCGTTGGAATTGCTCGCGCAGGATAGCTGCCGAACGGTCACGGCTACCATCATTGATAAACACGATTTCGTAGCTAATACCAAGATTGTCCAGTGTCGGATATAAACGATCAAACAAGGTTTGCAGACCTTCTTCTTCGTTATAAACAGGAATGACGACAGAAAGTTGGGGGGTATTCATGGCGCAGGATTTTACCTCAGAGGGTGAGGTTAGCGAAATTGGAAATAGATATAAGCAAAATTTAAGATAATGCCAGCAGCATAGTGCGTGCTCTGCGCACGCTAATTTTTCAATACTTCACACATCGCAACGCACGTGCGTTCGACATCGCTTTCACTCATCGCCGCAAACATTGGCAATGAAACAATCTGACGCCCAATACGCTCTGCAATTGGGAACATGCCTTCCTTAAAACCCAGTGCTCGATACAGTTTGAATAGGTGAATAGGCGCGTAGTGATAACCGATGCCGATGTTCTTGTCTTTCATATGCGCCATAAAATCGGCACGGTTGATACGCTCCGGTAGCACTACCTGAAACAAATGCCAGTTGGTATTTTCAAAATCAGCCGGAGGTAATTGCGCGCCAGTTTGTATCTCAAAAACTTCACCGAGTGTATCGAAATAATGCCGTGCCAATTTACGTCGTTGCGCGGTGAAAACATTTAATTGCGCAAACTGCCCTAAGCCAATGGCGGCAGCGATGTCGGTCATGTTGAATTTACCGCCCAGCACGTCCACTTCAATGCCGTCGTAGCCGCTCCGCGTGACGCCTTGCAGCCGATATTTTTCGGCGAGTGCGGCTTCCTCTGCGTTGTTCAGCACCAGACAGCCGCCTTCAGAGGTAGTGATATTTTTGTTGGCCTGGAAGCTAAACGAAACGAAATCGCCGAACGAGCCGATGGGCTTGCCTTGCCATGTTGAACCGATGGCTTGCGCGGCATCTTCGATTACGCGCAATTTATGTCTGGCAGCTATCTTATAGAGATGATCCATATCCACCGGTTTGCCCGCCAAATAGACCGGGATGATTGCCTTGGTACGCGGCGTAATCGCCACCTCAACCTCATCTAGATCAATGTTACGTGTGACCGGGTCAACGTCAGCGAATACCGGGGTTGCACCGACTTCGAGTATGACATTAGCGGTAGCCACCCAGGAAATGGGTGTGGTGATGACTTCGTCACCCTGTCCTATACCCGCAATACGCAGGGCGATTTCCATCGTGCAAGTCCCGGAGTTGAAGGTGCGTACAAAACGTCCACCGAAATACTCAGAGAGTTGCCTCTCGAATTCCTGTACCTTGGGGCCACTGGTAATCCAGCCGGAACGCAGGGTTTCCGCTACACCAGCAATAGTAGCCTCATCAATTGATGGGCGAGAAAATGGAAGAAATTCGTTCATGCTCGAGAAATAATGATGACACCCAAAATTATAACGCTGATGCCGGCCACTTTAGCCGGGTTGATTGATTCGTTAAAAAACCACCACGCTACCACTACATTTACTACGTACCCCATGGACAGCAACGGATAAGCAATGCTGACCTGCACGCGTGATAGCGCCAATATCCAAATCACCACGCTAAGCACATAACAGGCTATTGCTCCAATGATGTGAGGCTCGGTGGCAAGACGCACACCGATTGGTAAGACATTGCTGCGACTAAATTCGAAATAGCCAATGCTGTTGGTACCGGCCTTGATCAAGAGCTGCGCAGCAACATTGAGCATCACGCCAGCAAAAATCAAACCAAAACTGATCAAGTTCATGGTTTGATCACGACGATATATTGTGTATCCTCGAAAATAATCTTCATTGCCAAGCCTTGCTGTTGAAGTTGCGGGTATAACTGAACCGGCATAATCGCCAACGCTGCTGGTTGCTTATCCCATATTTTCGCGAAGCTGACGGTGTCTGGTATCCAACGCTGCGGCTCCTGCATAATACCGAATGCCATTTCATTCTGATAGTCAACTAAGGTGAAGGTGCGCTTCAGATAAAACGGCAGAGTCTGCTCGTAGGTGCCTACCGAATACAATGGGATATCGGGCTTGACATAGGGACGGATTGACTCGGCAATATGGTACGCAGAACGCCATCTGGCCACTGTATTATGCCCGGATAAAACAATTTGTGCCCCAATCAAAGTGCTTAATGCCACCACCAGTACCGCCAGAGATTTTTTTCTGCGTACCAACAATATCATGCCGGAGATCAACCCAAACAAATAAACCAGTGCTGCCACCGCGGCCCAAACTGCATAATTGCTATACATTTCTATTTTTAGCGGGGTTTCTGTCAGCTGTGCTGTAAACGGTGCGAACCCCAACGTCACCACCGGCACCAGCAAGACGGGGACGAGTTGCCACAACAATACTCGTTCCCGTATCTCGGCCAGACGTTTACCCATTAACAATGCCAGAGCCGGAAACATCGGCAGCAAATAGGACGGTAGTTTTGATCCGGATACCGAAAAAAAGACATAAATGAATACCACCCATATCATTAGAAAGCGTTCCGAGTTAAATGCCGTGCCGATATACGTGGTATTTTTCCAAGCACGTAGCAAGGTATCAAACATTAAAATAGTCCATGGCAACATACCTGCCAGCAGGATGGGAATAAAATAGTACCAAGGTTGATAACGCCCCAAATCCTTGGTAGAAAATCGCGTGTAGTGCTCGTAGATGAAGAAACGCTCGAAGAATTCTGGATTTGCTTTCATCACCAGAATGAACCATGGGGCAGTGACAAGCAGAAACAGTAATAGCCCGGTCACTAGATTAAGACGTTTCCATGGTGTCAGATCGCGTTGCAACACAGAATAAATCACCAGCGCGGCAGCTGGCAGTACCAGCCCTATCAGCCCCTTGCTCAATACTGCCAAACCCAATGCCATCCATGCGCAATAGAGCCAATTGCGCCGGGTGCGCGTATCTGCCTCGGCCTGCTGACCAAGTAACAGGCCGACAATACCAAGGGTTAAGAAAAACGTGACACCCATATCGAGCGTATTGATGTGCCCGATCACCGCATACAATAAACTGCTGCCAAGAATCAGGGCTGCATACTGTCCTGCCTCGCGCCCGAATAAACGTACACCGGCAAACCACACCAATAACAAACCCGCAAAACCGGTCAATGCAGGCCACAAACGTGACGTCCAATGATGCTCACCAAACAAAGTATATGCAGTCGCAGTCGCCCAATATTGTAGCGGAGGTTTCTCGAAATATTTCAGATTGTTCAGGCGTGGCGTTACCCAGTCACCGCTCACTACCATTTCGCGCGGAATTTCGGCGTAACGTCCTTCGTCTGGCTTTATCAACTTACGGTATTCCAAAGTACCAAACCAAATTACGACGACCATTAGCAATAGCCACCACCAGCGTTTTGCAT
Organism: Candidatus Nitrotoga arctica; assembly: GCF_918378365.1. Classification (NCBI taxonomy): domain Bacteria; kingdom Pseudomonadati; phylum Pseudomonadota; class Betaproteobacteria; order Nitrosomonadales; family Gallionellaceae; genus Candidatus Nitrotoga; species Candidatus Nitrotoga arctica. Next base: position 2,318,784 of record NZ_OU912926.1, read on the forward strand.
CCATCTTTGCCATTAATGCACCAACTTTCGTGGCAGCAGCAGTAGTGAGATACCGGTCGAAAAAGAAATGCCGACGATTTTTAACAATTGATCAATTTTCATTACCGCTCCAAGTATGTCGCTGGTCAATTCAGACTCCATTCACCAGATTTATGGGAGAACACCCATGTCTTAAATATCAGTTGATCGATTTTTTATTCGTAAGTAAAACAATGAGCCGGAGGTCTAATTTTTTATGAACTATACCTGGGTGTCAATTTTGTGTTCCCTATAGCGGGGAGATAGAGCGGGCTAACTGGCTGTTGATACAAAATAAATCTTACCTAAGCGATAAATGACCCAACAATTAAAAAGAAAGGTATAAATTAAAGTTACAGGGATACTACTTCGTTGAGACTTGCCCTTCTAAAAGCACTCCCTGAAATATTTTATTCTCTCCAGATAATCGATGTAGCATCAAAATACAAGCCATAAATTAAATCTTCAGCTATATCCGCAACTCTTCTTAAGCTTTGCTTACAATACCATGACGGCTTATTAAATCGTAGAGTGTTGGACGGCTGATACCGAGCAATTCGGCCGCCTTGGCAATATTGCCATTTACTCTCGCCAGCGCTTTCACCACGGCATTGTATTCAGCGTCATCACGTACCTGTCGCAAATTAATTGACTCTATCATTTTGGGGGAAGTCGACAGACCAATATCGTCAGTGCTTATTTGAGAGCCTTCAGCCATGATGACGGCACGCTTGATGCAGTTTTCCATTTCGCGCACATTACCTGGCCAAGAGTATCCTTCTATCATGGCCAGAGCTTCCTGACTGAAGTTTAGTGAAGAACGCCCCTCCTTTACGCTAAATTTGTTTTTAAAGTGGTGCGCCAATAACGCGGCATCGCCCACACGCTCCCGCAGTGGGGGAATAGTGACTGCAATCTCGCTTAAACGGTAATAAAGGTCTTCGCGGAAGCGCCCTGCAATACTCAGTTCTTTGAGATTACGATGTGTTGCGCAGATAATCCGCACATCAACAGGAATTTCCTGACGCCCTCCTATTCTCTCGATTACCCTTTCTTGTAAAAATCGAAGAAGTTTCGCTTGTAGAAGCATGGGCATATCCCCTACTTCATCAAGAAAAAAAGTGCCTCCATCGGCAAGTTCAATTTTGCCTAACGTCTGTTTGGCGGCTCCGGTAAACGCTCCCTTCTCGTAGCCAAACAACTCGCTCTCCAGAAGATTTTCCGGGATTGCAGCGCAGTTGATTGCCATGAAGCGCTTCTCCTGCCGTGGGCTCATCTGGTGCAGTGCTCTCGCTAACAGCTCTTTGCCCGTTCCGCTATCACCCAACAGCATTACCGAGGCAGAGGATGGTGCTACTTTCTCGATGCTACGGCACACCTTCAACATGCCGGGATCCCGACTGATAATAGTTGATAAGGGGGAATCCGCCTGAATCTGTAAAATTCTGCGATTCTCCTGTTGCAGAGCGTGCAAATAAAATGCACGTTCAACCACCAAACCCAGTATCTCCGGGTCAAACGGTTTCTGATGAAAATCATAAGCACCCATGCCAATCGCTTTCACCGCATTGGCATGATCCTGATTCCCTGAAAGTACAATCAGCTTGGTGTCAGGGGCTAGCGCAAGGATCTGTTGCAGGATTGCCAATCCTTCCGAAGCACCATCGGGATCGGGAGGAAGTCCAAGATCCATGGTGACAACCGCCGGTTCATGGCGTCTGACCTGCGCCAGCGCGCTTTCACGGTCTCCCGCCAACAGTACTTCATAAGCATCAAAATTCCAGCGCAATTGTTTTTGCAAGCCAAGATCATCTTCAATAACAAGCAGCTTTTTTTTATCTTGATTCATGGAATTATTCCTGCCGTGACACGGCGTTCTTAACATCATCGACATGCATATGAAAAGGTAAAATCACTCGGAAAATCGTGCCGGTATTTTGACAACTGGAGACTTCAATCTGACCACCCAGTTCATGGATATATTCACGACTCTCAAACATACCAATTCCCATACCTGCCGATTTTGTAGACTCAAATGGCTTGAATAGTCGTTCACGAATGAACTCTTTGCTCATGCCTTGACCGGTATCTTTGATTTCGACCACCACCAAAGCCTCCTGCTTCGAAATACAGATTGTTACTTTGCCATCCTTAGGTGTGGCTTCAACAGCATTCTGAATAATGTGGCCAATCACTCTCTCAAGGCGATCCCAATTAGCTACCACCATCAGGTCAGGATCTAATATTTCAAGCTCGGGCTTAGGCTCAAATACAGATTTTAACGTCAATGTCTGCCGTAATAATTTGTCAATAAAAAGCGGGGCCGGATGCTCAATGGAAGAACCTCTGCTCAATCTATGCAGAAGCAGCTTCATTTTCTGAACAGAGTAATCCAGCGTATCAAGCATATCTTTCTGAAATTCTGGATTATTCTTATGCTTTTCGACATTGGAAAGTAATAACGACAACTGGGAAACTAAATTTTTCAGGTCATGGACTATAAAAGTCGACATACGATTGAACGATTCAAACTGACGTGCAATCATGAGAGCGTTAGTCGATTCCTGTTGGGCAAGATAACTCGCAGCTTGACTACCCGCAATTTTGAGTAAATCAATCACTTCCCAATTTAACTTAATTCTACTTCTGGGCTGCGTCAATACCATAAAACCAAACAACTTTCCCAGCAGAATTAGGGGAACTATCAGCCAACCTTTAGGGAAAACTCGTAACCATTGAGGAATAAAAATTGCACCATATTTTTCAGGATTTGAATCATATTCCTGCAGATCTATCACCCACTGCTTGTTTTCCAGAAACTGACAAAGAGAACCACTTGCAGACTCAGATTCATTCGGCAAACTTATATTCCAATGAGCCACAGGCTCGCAATTGCCTGATTCCCGACTTATGAACAATACACCCCCTGGACTTTCCACGAGTGCTGCTATCGCTTGGATGGTACGTTCGCCCAGTCCATGGCCGTGTTCAGAAAGCGTACGCGTAAAGCCTAACCATTCCTCACGATAATCATAATTATAATTATAAAAATGCTTACTGATGAATACCTTAAGCCATGAACGAAAAGCTCCCGAGAATAGTATGCCAACGAGCAAAGCCACCGCTCCGAACAAAAAAGTCACTTGCATGACGGCTCCCCAGCTTCCCCCGAAAAAACGCAGGTAATAGCCAGCAGCTGACATAGCTAATAAATACAGAGCAGTGCCTAGCAGTGTTGCAGAATGAAACAAAATACGTCGCGATACTGAGATACCTAATGACCACTGAGGGTTACGTGCTGCCGACACAGCAACTAGAGGAACAATCAGGGCATTGACTGCTCCTCTGGCAGTCCAGATTTCCATATTAACTTGCCTGAACAACATAGCATCGCTATATAAATAAAAATCATAGGCAAACATCCCCCCGATTCCAAAACAGGCAAATTTTATTCCCCATCGTCCTTTAGCCGGGGTATTTCGGTAAAGCTGTTCCACCAAGAGCATGCCCATAACCGCAATTACCACACGGCCAACGATGCCCGTCATAAAACCTGTCTTTCCTTGCGGAGATTCAAGTTTCCAATAGGTATAAATGCTCACAAGTAAGAGTAAACAATAAAACGCTACGACACCAACCACATAGGGTTTTAATTTAAATTTGAAAGGAGGTAAGGAATTTGTTTGTTGGAAAGGCCCCAGTAACATTAACAGAAAGATTGACCACCCTGCATTTCGTAGAATTTCCAAAATATCCGTTAATAGCGGCAAGGAAATTCCGCTGACTGCCTGGTAAGCAATCGATGCTGCCCAAAACATGGTCAGCACGCAGGCAACCGTCAGCGCTGTCCCGAAAATACGGGCACGCCAACTGGTCAACAATAGAAGGGTTAGCGTAAAAAAAGCTATAGCGGCTATGCCATAGCTATATGCAGTGATGCTTGTCAACATTAAGGTTGTTCCATTGGGTTATCTGCTACCCTTACCCAATATAACGACCTGGAACGTATCGATCAATATAAGTACATCCAGGAATAAACTATTGTTTTTCACATAGTACAAGTCATATTGGAGCTTCTGGATAGAGTCCTCAACTGAGGCCCCATACTGATAGCGTACTTGAGCTAAGCCGGTTATCCCCGGTTTAATACTATGCCTCACGTTATAATAAGGAACTTCTTCACAAAGCTGCTTTACAAAAAAAGGTCTTTCCGGGCGTGGCCCAACGAAACTCATTTCTCCTTTAAAAACGTTTAGAATTTGCGGGAGTTCGTCGATTCTCAGTTTGCGAATGATACGTCCTACTTTCGTCGTACGGGTGTCATTTGCAGCCGCCCATTGAGGCTGCATTCCTTTCTCAGCATCATTTCGCATACTACGAAACTTCAGCACCATAAAAGTATGGCCATCCATACCAACTCGTTCTTGTTGATAAAAGATAGGGGTTCGATCTTCAAAATAAATGCACAGCGCCGTAATCAATATCACCGGAAACGAAACAATCAAAATAATAGTGCTGGCGAATAAATCAAAAATTCTTTTAATAAAAGATCGTAGGAAACTCTGATCAAACCCGCCACCGAAAACTAACCAACTTGGTTGAAGAGAATCCACCCTGATCTGGCATGCTTCACGCTCAAAAAAAGACGCTGCATCGGTCACTTTAATTCCATTTAATTTACATACCAATAACTCCTGAATGGGGAAACTTTCCCCTCGCCGATTATTTACCGCGACAATGACCTCATTCGCGTTATATTTGTTTGTCAAACTTATTAAAGAATTTCCAGTCGGTAAAATAGTAGACGGTAGAATACAGCTTGCTTCCCCTGGCAACTGAACAAAGCCAACGATATTATATTTATGGTAGCTAATATTATGCATGGCCAGCTCACCGCATTCCTTTGCCAGAGTACCGCACCCTATAAAAATAATTCGTGACTCCAAATACTTCAACTTGAATAATTGATAAAAAATAGTCCTCACCAATAAAATCAAAAAAACAGCAATAACAATTACGATACCTAAAATACCGCGACCAATATAAATATCTGGCACTATATAAAATGCCAAAGTTATGATGCCGAATCCCAAGGCAAAAGAAGGCATGAGTCGGAGAAAGGTATTTCTCATATCCTCTCTGTAATTGTGTTTATACATGCCAAAAGCACTCATACTGAAAACCATCACTAATGCAAATGCACATGCCGTCAGGAAAAAATTCTCCATCTTGACGAAATATGGAAAGTTACTATCAAAGAACCGAATAGTCGCCCCAAGATAAACCGAGGCCATGAAAACAAGAGTTTCAACAAAAAGCAGAATGGACACTATTTTGGAGACATAGTGATTGGAAATTCTAAACAACATTAAATTTACTCCAAAAATTTGCTGATATTTTAAACCACGCTCACATCATATCGACTTTTATAGCAAGAACATTAGGGATGTTGATAAGCCGATAATTGTGAGAATAAGATTGAAGCTTTTCAGCATATCTGCTAGATTCAAAAAATTATGATAATAGCAAAGTGAGTTTAGTATGGGCATTGTTGCCGTAGTTGGGCTTGGCTATGTAGGTTTACCTCTGGCTGTAGAGTTTGGAAAAAAACAGCGAACTATCGGGTTCGATCTCTCCGCCACCAAAATCGAAAGCTACAAACGGTATATTGATCCTACTGGAGAGTTGTCAACCGAAAACCTGCAAGCGGCCATCCATCTTACCGTCAGCTCCGACCCATCCGAGTTATCTCTTGCCGACTATATTGTAATCGCAGTTCCAACACCCGTAGATAGTGCCCATCAACCCGATTTTTCCCCTCTTGTTGGCGCCAGCGAAACAGTTGGGAAGAATATGAAACGCGGCGCAATCATTATCTATGAATCCACCGTTTACCCTGGAGCTACTGAGGAAATATGCATCCCGGTTCTGGAAAAGAACTCCGGTATGGAATGGAAAAAAGATTTCCACATTGGGTATTCTCCAGAAAGAATCAATCCCGGCGATAAAGAACGTACTCTCACTTCCATTGTAAAAATTGTATCAGGGGATGATACAAATACTTTGGAGAAAGTAGCAAAGCTTTACGAAACCATCATCAGTGCCGGTGTGCACAGAGCATCCAGCATTAAGGTCGCAGAAGCAGCAAAAGTGATCGAAAATACCCAACGTGACCTGAATATTGCATTAATTAATGAATTGGCCATCATTTTTGACAAGCTTGAAATTGACACACTGCAGGTATTACAAGCCGCCGGCACTAAATGGAATTTTCTTCCATTCCGTCCTGGCTTAGTCGGTGGACACTGCATTGGCGTAGATCCTTACTATCTTACCCACAAAGCAGATATGATTGGCTATCATCCCCAAGTGATACTGGCCGGACGCCGAATAAATGATGGAATGGCCAAATTTATTGCGGAAAAAACAGTGAAGGAAATGATCCGGGCCGGCCTCAATGTAAAAGGCTCAAAAGTGAACATACTCGGATTGACGTTCAAGGAAAATTGTCCTGACCTGAGGAATTCGAAGGTCGTGGACATCATTCACGAACTTCGGTCCTACGGTGTAGAAGTACATATCCATGATCCTGTAGCAACCGTCAAAGACGCTCTTCACGAGTATGGCTTGGAACTTAAAACTTGGGAAAACTTGCCACGCGCAGATGCACTCATTGCCGCAGTTTCACACCGTGAATTTCTTGCCAGACCTCTTACCGACTTTCAAACAAAAATTGTTTCAAATGGCTGTTTTATAGATGTAAAATCTCATTTTGATCAGGCCGCGTTGCGTGCAGCCGGCCTTAACGTCTGGAGACTCTAGAAAAAAGTAATTTGTCTCTGGATATGGCTCGTAGTTCGTAGTGGTAACACTTAAATAAGTACCAGATAAACAATAAAAATAATCTGCTAGAAATCCGCTCATCCTTCGACAGACTCAGGACGAACAGATTTTTTCTTCTGCGAAAGATTGAAAGTTGATTACCCACCATAATAGAACCATTAAAATTTAAGACCTTGTAAGAATTTTTGCACGTTGCTCCCACATTAATAGCGTTGCTGTTTTATCAATTTAAGCCAAAATGAGATCAAAAGGAACGAAAGTTATGCCAAACATAAACAGGAAAAAAATCACCGTTATTATAATTTTTGGAACGATCCTGTTCATAGGTGGCGTTACCGCCTGCGGCAAAACGCAGACCTCTGAGACACTAGTTACTGAAGCCAAACAATATCAGCAGAAGGGCGACAACAAGGCAGCCATCATCCAACTAAAAAATGCGTTACAGAAGAACCCAGATGATGTCGAAGCTCGTTATCTTTTGGGCACCATTTACAATAAAACAGGAGATTCCCAATCAGCCGAGAAGGAACTCCGTAAGGCATTGAGCTTGGGCATGAGCCCCGCCAAAGTATTTCCTGACTTGAGTAGTGCCTTACTCATGCAAGGGAAATTCCAGATAGTTCTGGATGAAATAAAGCAGATCCCAGGGGAAAAAGAATCTGCTGAAATATCAATCTCACGCGGTAATGCTTACCTAGCCTTAGGCAAAGGCCAGGAAGCAAAAGAATCCTTTGAACAAGCCTTAAAGGATAAGCCGGATTTCCCAGACGCACTCATCGGGCTAGCCAGACATTCAATTATGGAGAAAAACATTGATGCCGCAACACGTTTCTCCGAGCAAGCTGTAATCAAAAACCCACAAAATACGGACGTTTTGCTTTTTAAAGGCGATCTTCTGCGTGCCCAAGGAAAAATCGAGCTCGCTCTTGCCGCTTATGACCAAGTTTTAAAATTACAGCCGGACAATAACTCAGCACATATCAACAAAGCCTTCCTGGAAATTGGTACAGGGAAATTCGATGTAGCCAAAGCAGATATTGACGCGGCACGCAAAACATCGCCGAACAATCTAACTATAATCTATGCGCAAGCTCTACTTGATTTTCGCCAAGGCAAACATGCTGCAGCATTGGAATCTCTGCAGAAGGTTTTGAGTGCAGCACCGGAGCATATGCCTAGCATTCTGCTGGCAGGAGCCGTGCAATTAGCGCTTGGATCATTACCGCAAGCCGAACAACACATTAAAAAATACTTGGAGAAGGATCCAAGTAATCTCTACGCTCGTAAATTAATGGTATCCACGTTATTGAAAAGCCGCCGGACAAAAGACGCAATCGATATGTTGTCGCCAGTGCTTAAAGTCGCACAACAGGATGATCTCCAACTGTTTGCTCTCGCAGGTGAATCATATATGCAGGCCGGAGACTACACAAAAGCGACGGAATATTTTGCAAAGGCCAGTGCACTTGCTCCAAAAGCGGCAGAACTTCACACCGCTCTAGGCTTAAGCAAACTGGCGCTAGGTGAGAACGACCGCGCAGTAGCCGAAATGGAAACAGCAGCAGCATTGGACACTAAATCACCCAAGGCAGGCGTCTTACTGGTGATGACGCACCTTCGCCTTAAGGAGTACGATAAAGCACTCGCAACAGCGAAAGCTTTTGAAAAAGAGCAGCCTGACAACCCCTTAGCTCACAACCTCAAAGGTGCTGCCTATCTGGGCAAAAAAGATAGCGCTGCCGCACGCGCGAGCTTTGATAAGGCTCTTTCCATTCAACCCACCAATTTCCCTGCTGTAATAAGCCTTACACAACTTGATCTACAGGACAAAAAACCAGAAGTAGCCAAAAAACGCCTTGAGGCTATCCTAGATAAAGATAAGAAAAATTCTCAAATCATGACTGCACTAGCCGGTCTTGCGACCTCCCAAGGGCAGATCAAGGAAGCCACCACTTGGCTGGAGACGGCCAGCAAGGAAAACCCAGATGCATTACAACCAGCCATGCTGCTGGCAGCTCATTATCTACGCATAGGTGATAAACAAAAAGCACTCACCCTCGCCCAAAAACTTCAAGGCTCCAACTCCAGCAATCCAGATGTTTTAAATACTCTGGGACAAGCCCAATTCGCCAACGGTGATAAGCCAGCCGCTTTGGCAACCTATAACAGACTTGCCGCCATGAAACCGGACTCGGCACCGGCCCAATTCCTTATTGCCGCCGTTTACATGTCAATGCAGAACCAACCAGCAGCATCAGACGCCCTCAAAAAAGCACTCTCATTGCAACCAGATTATCTGGAGGCGCAATTGGCTCTAGCTTCTTTGGAGGCCGACAAAGGAAATTATGAGCAAGCTCTCACAATTGCCCGGCAGATTCAGAAAAAAAACGGGAAATCACCCGTAGGCTATGAGCTGGAGGGTAATCTGCTGATGGCTCAAAAAAAACCAGATCTAGCGGTGAAGGCCTATGAGCAGGCATTCACTATCAGCAAGAATGGTGCGCTCATGGTGAAATTGCACGCTTCCCTAGGTCAGGCCGGTAAAGGTAAGGTAGCGGACACCCGTCTGTCTCAATGGCTAAAAGAACACCCTACCGATGAATCCACCCGAATGTATCAGGCAGGAATTTATCTCGCCGACAAGCAGAACAAAGCTGCCATCGAACAATATCAATTTGTGTTACAACAGAATTCAAAAAACATTCCAGCGCTGAACAATCTAGCCTGGCTCTATCAGCAAGAAAAAGATCCTCGCGCCTTGGAATATGCCGAGAAGGCCAATCAACTGGCACCGGATAATCCCGCGATACTTGATACCTTGGGTTGGATGCTGGTGGAGCAGGGCAACACAACGCGCGGCCTGCCGCTTTTGCAAAAGGCCGCCAGCGTGGCGCCGGAAGCAGCAAGTATCCGTTACCATTTCGTGCTGGGGTTGGTTAAATCTGGAGACAAGGCCAAGGCGCGTAAAGAGTTGGAGCAGTTGCTGGCCACTGGAAAAACCTTTCCCCAGATTGAGGAAGCGCGAGCCTTGCTAAAACAACTTTAATGATTTACCAATTCCCCTGTTCCCCTGAAAAAAATAATCTATCGAAGAGACATCGTCACACTGATCGACGGCATTAATATCTTAAGATCAATTTTGAATGGTTGTCTATACCTTTCTGCTGTAATTATATTGAGTCTGACCCCTACCAAAGGCAGCTGATTACTATGCTGCAAGTGCTAGCAACGCTTCATTGGAGTATATTTCAGAATAAACTGAGTAAGCTCTTCCAGCTGTTAAGCATGAATTTACAATGGAGTCGAAAGCATGGCTATCAGCCAGATTTAAGGCAAAAGGCATTCTGGGCCCATGGTGAATTATCGCGGGGCCAATTGATCGGGCTTGAATTCCAAACTGGTTCAGGACACGGGCGATAGAGCGGCGACACAAACAAATGACATAGCCGATTCCGTTTGCGCAACAGTACTCGCGGGCCGCATGCAACATCTTCAGCATGATCTCGGATTCGTTCTCGGAAGATTCTTTCGGCGGCTGGCCATTTCTTAACTTCTGAAAAGGACGAAGGATGCCTAGTCTGGAAAATTCGGCGGTTTGGAGATTATGTGGAAGGAATTGTGGAGAGTCAAAAGCCGTGACTTTTTGAAAGGGTAAACTTCCAAATTGATCGACCACAAGACGGAAAGTGCCTATCCAGCGGTTATTGCTATTAACGAGAAAGTGAATAGCTTTGTCGTCATAAATATCTTTTTCCATTTCATTCTTAAATCTGCCCGCCTCCTCAAATCCTTTTTCCAGACAAAAGATTTGATATCGTAGATTGTAGTGAATATTTTTACTTTCTTCAGTATCAGCCAGTACAACTTCATAGCTGTTTATCATTTTCTCGGTTCCTCCCCTGACAAGTTGAAATATAGCAAAGCAAGATTGAACTTAATACATTCCGCCTTGTTAAAAACATTTTATAAACGACAGAATAGGCTATTTTCTATCTGAAAATTATTAAGTTACTTTGCTGCAACATTGAAATATTTGTTCGGTACATGTCCAAGCTATATGCAACTTACAAACATAAAGCAAGTTTTATGCCATGAACGAATCTGAAAACAAGGATTATCAAATTCCTGCTGTAAGGTAAGGACTATAGAGAGAAATCTCTATTTTGAATTTGGATCTAAAGAACGAATACTGAAGTCTAATATTTGTTCTATAAATTAAGTGGGGTGTCCACGTCAATATTGTGATTTTGACGAAAAATAAATAAACTCTTATAAATTACAATAAATTACAACACACGCCAATTACATGTCATTATCCAAGCAATAATAAACCGTGAACTTTCATTTGTTTATCAAAAAGTTAAATGCATGATAATATTTCCCGCATTCAGGTGAATACCCCACTAAATTTATATAAGTGTCTTAATTTAGAGACACTTATATATTGTTTTAATATTTTACTAATGGAATCAAAACTTTATATTGTCTCCATATGGAGACAATATAAAGTTAAATAATATTTTATATTGACCGATATTGATTTAATAATGCCTTACAAACAAATTATTTAACACATTATTGAAGAAATTTTTGGCTTATATGTAATTAATTATGATAACTTTTAATTTAAATAACATAACTTGTGAGGTTGTCTGCCAATGACTACTCAGCTAGATTCCGAGGATCAGAATGATCAAGCCATCATTACGTTCCCATCTCCGCACCGATTGCAGGATATTTCAATCCCCAAGTTAAAACCCGATACTATTAAAGAGATTCCCTTCGCTCAGCAACAATTTCAAATTCGATTAGCAAATTCGCAAGGTATACGTGAAGCCGCCAGTCTGCTGATTAAGAAGATGTATGCTTGGCGTGGCTATGACACGGATGCCAAAGATCCCAACAAGATCACCTTGGTGACTGACTATAAAGATACTGTAGTGGGTACGCTCACTTTGGGTCTCGACTCCCCCCCTCAAGGCTTAACAGCCGATGAGCTTTATCATCCTGAGGTAGAACTCCTGCGTAGTCAGGGTAGAAAAATTTGCGACATCACACGCTTAGCAATCGACTTGGACCTCAAATCCAAAAGGGTAATGCCAGCGCTATTTCATGTTGCCTATATTTATGCAAGAAATATTCATCATTGCACTGATACTTTAATTGAGGTCAACCCAAGGCATGTGGTTTTTTATGAGCGCATGATGGGTTTTAAACGATTTGGCCCAGAGAGAATCTGTCCTCGCGTTAATGCCCCAGCAGTGCTAATGAGGCTGACAGGGTCATATATGTCCGAACAGATACAAAAATATGGCGGTCTCGGGCCAGATACCAAAAACACTAAATCGATTTACCCTTACTTCTTTTCCAGCACAGATGAACTCGGGATCACCCAACGCTTATTAAGAGATGGATTTGGCCCCACCTAGTTGTTATGAGCATATTCAGTATGGGTAAGTTCCGCAATTTTAGCTGGGTAATACAGCAAGAGCAGAATTAATTGCGCCAAAAACGGGTGGCGATAATCGGCATGGGAGTAAGCGAGGGATATCAATCCTGAACTTGACGTAATCGGCTTTACCGAAGACGTGGCGAAAGACAAAAAGGTTTTCCAGGGTCAACTATTGATCCGGCACGAATTGAACTTGACTGCCGTTCGTGCTGAGCTTGTCGAAGCATAAGAAGCCATTCACATTTCGACAAGCTCAATGCGAACGACTTCTTGGATAAACGGTGCCGGATCAATAGCTAAACGGCATGCTGTTCAGCTTGTAGGTCAGTTTAAATTGGGCAAAACCAGTCGTTATGGTTCAGGCTTTTGACCAGTAGCATTTTAGGTTCGAGTTAGGTAGCTGAATAGAAATGTGGAATAGTCAAGCGGCTAATTCAGATCAACTAATGCTATAGTTAACCAATTTGAGTTTTAAAAATAGCCGCGTTGTTTTGTCGAGCTGTTCTCAGCGCCCCTTCACAACCCTGCCTTCATTTTACTAAACTATCGGATTGACATTAATGGCAGACGGTTTTTCCTATCACGAAGCATTCTCGCGCAATATCGGCTGGGTAACCACCGGTGAGCAAGAGATATTGCGCAATAAAAGGATCGCCATTGCCGGCATGGGTGGCGTGGGCGGTTTCCATCTTTTAACGCTGGCACGCCTTGGTGTCGAAAAATTTAACATCGCCGATCTCGACACATTTGAACTTGCCAACTTTAACCGGCAGGCCGGGGCAGGCATGTCTACCATAGATCGCCCAAAGGTAGAAGTTCTAGCTGAAATGGCGCGGGATATCAACCCGGAATGCAACTTGGCAATCTATCCACAAGGCGTGAACGAGGCCAACCTTCAGGCTTTCTTTCAGGATGTAGACCTCTATATTGACGGTCTCGATTTCTTCGCTTTCGATGCGCGCGAGCAGGTTTTCGCGCATTGCGCCCAACACAACATCCCTGCGGTAACTGTCGCCCCGCTAGGCATGGGCGCTGCCCTGCTCAACTTCATACCCGGCGGCATGAGCTTTGAAGACTACTTCCAAGTGGCTGGACGACCCGAGTTGGAGAAAGCCGTGCGCTTCCTGGTTGGCCTCGCCCCCACCCTGCTGCATCGGCATTACCTGGCGGACAAGACTCGCGTCAATCTCAAGGAACGTCGCGGCCCCTCCACCATCATGGCCTGCCAGCTCTGTGCCGGCGTTGCCGCCAGCGAAGCCCTCAAGATATTGCTCAATCGAGGCAAGGTATGGGCGGCACCCCACGGCATCCAGTTCGACGGCTACCGCAACAGGCTGGCGCATACTTGGCGGCCGGGTGGCAACCGCAATCCTCTAAATCGCCTGGCCATCGCCATCGCCAGCCATCATCTGGGGTTGGCCTGACTTGAAACTCGATCAGGAGCAACTCAACTTCGTCCTAGAGAGCGCCATCCTGGCGCCCTCGGCGGACAACCATCATCGAATCCGATTCCAATTTGTTGATAACACCATCCGAGTCTACTACACCCAGGCCGAACTCCCCCCACAAGGGGGCTACAAACAAGTGCTCGCGTTACTGTCACTAGGAGCCGTGTCGGAAAACCTTACAATTGCCGCCAGCCGCTTTGGCATAGGTACGGAAACGGTTCTATCGCCCGACCCGACACAGCCCGATCTCATCATGCAAATCCGTTTGAAAGCGGACCAGGCGGAAGTCGATCCCCTATGGCCGTGCATCCCTCTACGCCACACCAACCGTCGCGTGCACTTTCGCGGGCCCAGGATGACTGACGCAGAGCGAAGTGAACTGGATGCTGCACGTACCTACCCCGCCTGCCAACTAGTCTGGCTGGATGAACCAATTCGGCGTAGACAAGCCCTCCGCCTCATGCGGCAGGCGGAAACCGAGCGCTTCCATAACCGCATCCTGCACGAAGAACTGTTCTCCGCCATCCGTTTCGACGTGGGTTGGCACAGAGCCTGCTCGGAAGGTCTGCCACCTGGCGCTTTGGGTGTGGAACCGCCGTTACGCGCCTTCTTCGCCCTGCTGCGCCACTGGCCTATCATGCGCCTAGCCAATCTGTTGGGGGCGCACCACATGCTGGGCTGGCGCGCATGCGACCTGCCTTGTCGGCTAGCGCCCCACCTAGGATTGCTGACTGTAAAAAATACCGACAATCAGTCCGTGTTTGACGCCGGGCGGTCATTCCAGCGCCTCTGGCTGGCTGCAACCAGTCAAGGTCGCGTCCTGCAGCCCATGCCCGCCTCGGCGCTTTATGCCTTGGATGGAGCACGAGCGGAGGGTATACCTGCAAAGTTGCAGTACGATCTGGCGGAAGGCTGGAAGTCCAGCCTAGGTGGGGCGATTCCATTGATGTTGTTCAGAATAGGATTTGCGAAGCCGTCATTGGTGGTGACGGGTCGCCGTGAAGCGAGCGACTATGTAGACACAGGATTATAAGGATGAACCTACATAGTGTCGAAATGTTTTACACATTGCCAACGATGAACTTTCTATAAATTCTCAATATATTGTTTTTAATACTTTATTAAAAGTGGCATGATATCTGCTTAGTATTAAAGGCAACCACATAATTCATCAGGTGATGCGTGGACGACAAAGCAAATTACCTTACACTTCGGTAAAGATCAACATTAACATAAAAGGAGAAACAAATAATGTTTACACTACACAAGAAATTACTAATCGGCGTTGCGGGAATCGCGCTTGCCATGGGTGCCACCTCTCAAGCCGTGGCTGTCCCTACATTTACAGTCGATACGAGCGCAGTTGACGGAGGGGCCTCGAACTTAGTTACAGGAGATGCATTTCTAGGCACCTCGTCAGAACTAATACACTTTAATTCGACTACTACTATCTTAACATCGTCATCTGCGAGCGGCTGGCTTAACTTCAGTGAGATAGATTTGACTAACGCACCCGTTGCCGCAATCGGAGTCCTTGGCACCTATAATCTCTTTCTCACCTTCAATCTGACGAATACGTGGAACGGCACTAATTACACCCTTGATACATTAAATTTTACCGTGTACGGTAATTCGCTGAATGGGACGGCCGGAGACATGTTCACGAACGCAAGCGCCGCCGGAACCGGTACGGAAGCTACGCACACCTATGTTGCCGGGACCGAAGTAGTGCTCGGCACAGGGGAATTGGTTAATGGGACCGCTGTATTAAATAGCGGTGGCGCCGCCCTGAACGCGCTTACGTCTTTTGAGGTTTGCAACGGCGTTGGTACAGCTCAAGATGGTCTTGGCGGATCGAAAACGAACTCGGCCTGCACAGGCAATACGGGTAGCCTGTATTTTTCCAGCCCAAATCCTTTCTATAGTCTTGCGTTTAATTCGTTTAATAATACCGCCAATGGAACCACTTATGGAACAGATGCTAGTGGTAACATAATTACGGCGGTCAATGCCGCTCATGGCAATGTGACCTTTCAATCGGTGCCCGAACCCGAAACCTTGGCGTTGTTGGGTGTTGGGTTGTTAGGCATGGGTGTTTCATTGCGCAAGCGTAAATTTTCCTAATTATCAGAATATTTGGCCTTAAACCTAAGGTTTGATAGCAACACTTAAATCCCGCCTGCTTGTCAGGCGGGGTTTTTTAATTTATAAAGCCTTTATGCCCAATCTCGCTCTGATCACTACTTTTCTGCGCGAGCTTATTGTAGAGCGCACACTCCCCCGTGAGCCCGAGCCGGATTTGGTCATGGACGACCCGGATCAGGTGGCAGCATATGTGGAGGCAGGGCGCATCGACGGGGTTATGGCCGCGTCTTATTTGTTTCATACCGCTCGCGTCAGTCAGGTGATCCAAGGCTGCGACACCGTTCTTGACCTTGGATGTGGACCTGCCACCCAACTCGCCCAGATCGCTGGTATGAATCCGGATATCCGCTTCACCGGAATCGATCTCTCTTCCACTATGCTGGCGAATGCGGAAAAGCACGCGGCATCATTGGGTTTGGCTAATATCCAGCTTCGTCAAGGGGACATCACTAAATTGGAAGGTATCGCTGACCACAGCATAGATGCAGTGATCAGCACCATGGCGTTACACCACCTCCCTACCCTGCAACAACTGGAAGACTGCTTTGCATCCATCCGTCGTGTCCTAAAGCCGGGCGGCGCGCTATACCTGACGGATTTTGGCCGGTTGAAATCACTGAAGTCGGCGATCTTTTTTGCCTACTTGAACGCCAAACACCAGCCTCACCTCTTTTCGCTGGACTATGAGCGTTCCCTGCGCGCTGCCTTCCTGAAGGAGGAGTTCGAGGCTTTGGCTACCAAGCATTTTCCGCCTGAGGTCAGGGTGGTATCGACCTTTAAGGTACCCTTCCTAATGATTATCAAGACGGCTGATCAGCCTCTGCAGGAACACCTGCGACAACGATTTATAATCATGCGCAAGGCTCTCAAACCCCGCTATCGACGTGACTTGAACGACATGCGCACCTTTTTCGCTTTAGGCGGATTACACAATGACCCCTTTGCATGACAGCTAGCTGCTGGACTTGCAAAGAAAGAGGCAGGTCTTACATAGCGTTTTTGATGACATAGTCTTCTACTATGGGCTCGTCCACTCCGACTTGAGTTTCCAGATACATCTACCATGTTATTATTAGCGCACACGGCAACGCACGGAATGCAGTATTTTCTCGATTATGAAGACCGAGAATATTTTTTCTCTGTCTCAGCGAAGTGATAATGCCTTTTGGCTGGGTGTGTCACGCGTATTGCCTGATGGAAAATCACTATCATCTGCTTATCGAAACACCTGAAGGCAATCTGTCGCTGGGCACCTCTGTTGAGCCGTGCCAAATCATCGAAGGACTATGGCCCCTGATCTCCATCTTTTGGCGGTAAACCGGCAAAGCATGACGCACCGCTTCTGTTTATAAAACGTGCTCCATCTGCGCCCCTAGGACGAGCCAAGCCCATTCCTCAGGTTCAAGACTAACAATCGTGTGTCGCATGATTCAATTCCATATGATATGGCTATGTCGTAGTTATTTGTTTGTTCTTGGTAACCATTTAATTATGAATAATTTTTCGTTAGTCACAAGAACGTCTACGCCTATTATTTATAGATATTTAGTAAATTCTTAAATCAAATTCAACAGCTAATTGCGACATAGCCTATGATATCAATATCGCAAACATGATATAACCTAAAAAGTGAGAGGCGAAACTGGACATAACATTTTTGATCAGAGTAAGAGCTATGATGACGAAACTTGGCCCCTTTTAGGGTGGGTGTATCCTAAGGATGAGCGTAAGGTTTTTCGATACATTTCAATAAAGCACTCCGTGGCGCGCCAACCTTCACCTCAAGAGAAGAAATTGAAATCAAAGAGATTAAACTAAAGTTAACTTAGCTGTCTTAAGTTAACCTGATTAGCCACAATGTTCAGCCACAGAATTTCATTACCCGGCATAGATGAAAAACCTTTGAAACTTCACCTTGTTAATCCAAATTTCACATCGCCTTTCGTCGGAATGCGCATATCTTGCTCCTCTTCAGGCTTGTCGATTGCGGTGGCTGAACTTCATGGCTAATCAGGTAAGTTAAAGATTCATCCATATGTTCCGAATATAAAGTAAGTTACTCACTTATAAATCAACAATCCGAGGCAATAATAATGCCTCTCAAACCGGCTTGGTATAAAGCAGGCTGGTTTCAACATTATCAACTTTTGAGTAATTGCCAGACGTATGATTAACAAAGAGGTCAGCATGCAACGCTACATAGAATGGATTATTCGCTACCGATTCGTAGTCATTGCTTTGACGTTAGTAATCACCATTGCGGCAGTCATTCAGGCAAAAAATCTAAAGATCATTATTGATCCTAATACCATGCTTCCACAGTCTCATCCCTATGTGACGACGAGCAACCAGGTTGAAAATATTTTTGGGTCGAAGTATATTGTTATGATAGGGGTTACTCCAAAAGAGGGCGATATCTATCAGCCTGCCGTGTTGGAAAAAATTCAGCATATGACGGCAGCTTTTCTCCAAACACCCGGCATAGTTAAAGAAAATTTGCTCAGTCTTTCCTCAAAGCGCACCAAAAATATTGTTGGTACGGCAGAAGGCATGGAAGTCAAACAACTTATGCCGAACGCCCCAACTACAGTCGCACAACTGACGGAACTGCGCCTGGCGGTCGCAAAAAACCCTGTGTATATTAATTCTATTGTATCTACAAATGGAAAAACGGCAGCCATTCTCGTGGAGTTTAAAGACGAGGCGGGAGGTTTCCGGGCTATCATGAACAAGGTGGAGGCCATCGTTGAGCAAGAGCGAGACCCGCGGTTTGAAATCAACGTGGGCGGATTGCCAAGTTTTCTCGCCAGCATAGAAACTTACTCAGAGCGCATGGCATTTCTCTTTCCAATTGCCATTCTGATTTTGGGGTTGGTACTTTTTGAAGCGTTCCGAACGAAGCAAGGACTTATTTTGCCGCTGGCTACAGCAACTCTTGCTGTAGCTTGGGGGGTCGGTGTGATGGGAGCTTTGGGTATTCCGATGGATGTATTTAATTCCGCCACCCCCATCTTGATCCTGGCGGTGGCAACAGGTCATGCGGTACAGATGCTTAAGCGTTATTACGAAGAGTATTTCCGCTTGCGTGAAACAACGGGGCTTTCCCTCAAGGACGCGAATAATCAAGCAGTCATTGCCTCTCTTGTCCGCGTTGGACCTGTCATGATAGCTGCTGGAGTGGTCGCCTCATTGGGTTTTTTTTCCTTGGTGGTATTTAAAATCAGCACGGTACGCACTTTCGGGATTTTTACCGGCATTGGAGTGCTAGCTGCCTTGGTTCTGGAAATGACTTTTATCCCGGCGTTACGTTCAATTCTTTCACCACCCAATGATGCTGAAAGAAAGCGCGAGAAAAATAGGCGGATCTGGGACAAAGCAACAGGAGCGATGGCAAACTGGGTAACTGGCCCCAACCGACGCAGGGTGTACAGTGGTGTTTTGCTCTTAATAATTGTTGCCATGATTGGTATGGACAGGGTAGTGATGGATAACTCTATCAAGAGTTATTTCTCACCTGACCTGATTTTCGAAAAAGACGATAAGGCGTTGAATGAACACCTGGGCGGTACCAATACGCTGTATTTGCTGGTTGAAGGCGCAAGCGACGACGCCATTAAAAACCCAAAAATACTTCAGGCGATGGAGGATCTGCAACGTTTTCTTGAAAAACAGCCCTATGTCGGCAAGACTGTTTCATTAGCCGATTTTATCAAGCGCATGAATCAGGCAATGCATGGCGATGATCCCGCTTATTTCAAAATTCCGGAAAGCCAGGAATTGATATCTCAATATTTATTACTCTACTCGATGTCCGGCGGACCGGGCGATTTTGATTCCTATGTCGATTATGGATACCGCTCTGCCAATCTGACGGTATTTCTGAAAACAGACAGCAGCGCCTACATAGAAACACTGGTCGAAAAAATTAATGCGTTCACAGCGGTGAATTTTGATAAAAATGTGCATATCGGCATCGGTGGCAGCGTACCACAAGGTGCGGCACTGAATGAAGTCATGGTTTACGGGAAGATACTTAACATTCTGCAAATCGCCGTTGTTGTTTTCATTATTTCAAGCCTGATTTTCCGATCCTTGGTGGCCGGGATGCTGGTTCTTCTTCCTCTTGTGGTTGCTGTTCTAACTAACTTTGGCCTTATGGGGTGGAGTGGAATCCCGTTAAATACTTCGACTTCGCTTATCTCGGCAATGGCCGTTGGGATAGGGGCAGATTACGCAATCTATCTGATTTATAGGTTACGCGAAGAACTCATGATGGGAGTTGACGAAATCACCGCTGTGCGGAACGTTATTGCAACAGCTGGACAGGCAATCCTCTTTGTTGCGATCGCGGTCTCAGCTGGTTATGGAGTACTCTTGTTATCATTCGGTTTCAATCTGCATAAGTGGCTGGCCATCCTGGTTGCTACGGCTATGGTCATGAGTTCGCTGTCTGCACTGCTGCTTATTCCCGCACTTATTCTTACATTTCGCCCAAATTTTATTTTCAGGAGAATTGCTGTGAAAAATACCCCACTGATTGCTTCTATCACTGTATTGTCACTAACCTTAGGCTTATCAATGCAGCCCCACAATGTCTGGGCAGCCGAACCCGATCTGACCCAGATCATGGAAAAGAATTTCGTCGTTTCCAAGGTTTTGGATTCAGTGGCTAATGCCACGTTTACCCTAATCAATAAGACTGGTCAGGAACGGATTCGAAAGACTTTTGGCACGACCAAGCTTCAGGAAATCGGGAATGACACTATGCGTATGACGCGGTTCTTGTCACCACCGGATGTGAAAGGAACGGTGTCGCTGCTGATTGAACATGCCAATAAGGATGATGACATCTGGATTTATTTACCCGCGCTAAAAAAGGTACGACGCCTTGTTTCTAACAACAAAAAAGATAGTTTTATGGGCACGGATTTTACTTATGCTGACGTGATTGGTTATAAGGTAGGTGAATGGAATTACAAGCTGCTGAAAGAGGAGCTGGTGGACGGGCAGCCCTGTTATGTCGTCGAAGCATTACCCAAAAATGACGCCATTAGAACCAGCAATGGCTACTCGAAACGTATCGGCTGGCTACGTAAGGACAATCTGATGGCAGTGAAAATGGAATATTGGGATGAGGCAGGGCAGATGTTGAAAACCTCGACTTACACCGATATTCAATTGGTAGACCAGAAGCGGGGCAAGTGGCAAGCCATGCACCTTGAAGCAAGTAACATCCAGACCGGCCACCGCACAGTGATTAAATTCGATAACTTCAAGGCGAACCAGCAGGTAAAGGATGAGTTCTTTACTACACGGTACATGGAAAAAGAATAATGTTACGAATGGGCATTAGTATTCCCTGCTACGCAAAGCGCGTTCTATCATCAGTAATTATCTTTGCATCGCTCAGCACACAGCCGGTTCATGCATTGATCATAGGTGAAATCGAAATTATTAGCAGGGAAGGAGAACCACTGCTCGTGTATGTTCAGATATCCCCTACAAGTCCTGACGAAAAAATAACTACCGGCTGCTTTTCCTTGGTTAAGCCAAGGATCACTCCCGGACAAGAAGAGCCGGATTTGTCCGCTGCAAGCTTGGAACTGGAAGACAACAGAAACATTGGCCAACGAATCAAAATTTCCACAGCGACCCCAATCAATGCGCGTTTGCTGACGCTCCCGCTAAAAGTACACTGTGTACCGAATGGTCTAATTATCCGCGAATTCAACCTCGAACTGAAACCAGCATTAAACACTTTATTCCCACAGGCAGAGAGTTTCTCCGCGCCAGCGGAAAAAGTGGATGTAAATCTTTTACAAAAACCAGAGTTAAGTGGTTCGATTCGAGCGGGATATTTCAGTTCATCACGCAAGCTGGATGGGAAAAACGATTTAGGTACCGGCTCGATATGGCTTAAAGCTACGCAAAATATCGGAGAGGACATTTCCGTGGTTGCTCAGGGATGGGTTCGTAACGACGAAACTTTCAGAGCAGACGCGGATTCAAAAAAATTACAAGAGGGATATCTAAAATTCAGTGCAGGAAATATGGATTATCGAATCGGCAAACAAATCATAGCATGGGGACGTGCAGATCGCTTGAATCCAACCGATAATCTGACGCCACGAAACTTCACTCTGCTAACGCCTGAGGAAGATGATCAGAGACTAGGATCATTGGCAGCGAAAATAACTTATCACTCACATGAAAATTCACTAACCGGCATATGGCTCCCCGGTATGGATCCCCATATCTTCCCTGTCGCTGCAACACCAGGCATTTTTTTTACTCAACATATCCCCCATACCAACCGGATTGCGCTCAAATTTGATCACAGCGGGGGTAATATGGATTGGTCGGCTTCTTACTATAGTGGGTTAGATCTGACTCCTGACATCGCGATTGGAGCGACAACCCCGTCTGGAACAAATGTAATATTCGATCACAATCGCATCCGCGTATTGGGAATGGATGCCGCTACGGTCATTGGGCGCTATGGATTGCGCGCTGAAGCCGCATACACTTGGACAGCTAACACAGGCGCGAACGATTTCTTTGTAAAGAAGCCGTTTCTTTATATGGTGATGGGCGGTGACAGAACTTTCCTTGACTACC
This sequence comes from Candidatus Nitrotoga arctica, assembly GCF_918378365.1. NCBI lineage: Bacteria > Pseudomonadati > Pseudomonadota > Betaproteobacteria > Nitrosomonadales > Gallionellaceae > Candidatus Nitrotoga > Candidatus Nitrotoga arctica. The sequence continues at coordinate 2,341,308 of NZ_OU912926.1, forward strand.
TTAACATCAATATTCAATATTACCTCCGTCATGTTGCAAATTATTCCGACCCGCAGGCGATAACAAACCCTCTCCTGCGCCCAGTCGCAATTCAAACAGGTGCGCTATGGAACCAGTTCAGCCGTTCTCAGCATGGAGTAAGTGTCCGGGTCAGCAACAAATGGTTTAATGAAACACTGGAAGGCGAAATCGCTGCTGTCGCCTCTTTTGGACAGAGCAATTATTTCATAAGGCCTAAACTAGTCTATGCCTTTAGTGACAACGTGAAAGGATCGCTTGGCCTGGATATTTATCGAGGAGAAACTAACACGTTCTTCGGTCGACTGCGAGATAACTCATTGTTATTTGCAGAAATGAAATACGGCTTCTGATTGAACAGCGGAATAGGCGAATTTTAAAGTTCCCCCCGTGGAGCAACTTTCTGTAATGATGGTATATCGCCTAATGGTTTAGCCATCTTCCGTTCCATTCGCTGACTGTGATGTTGTAAATTATCACTCAACTGGCTAATAATTTCCGAAGCTGCACTAATAATTTGATTTGAACCGAACCCTCCTCGGGTCATTTCTTTGTAGAAAGATTTTGCAAATATTTTCGCTACTTGATCAGGATTGTGAAGAATGCTACCCAAAGATGCACTCATATTATTTTGGGCTTCTTGGGCTAGCGCCAGTTGGGCAAAGCGCGAATTCAGAATGCTCTGCAATTGGATTGACTGGATCGATTTACCGATGAATAAAGCAACCACATTAAGAAGATTCAAGTCCACCAGATTGAATGCACAATTGCGCATGTGACCACTTATATTAACTACACCTATAATCTGCGCACCAATGGTGATAGGCGAGCAAATCAGACTTTTACCTGGTTCACTTGCACGTCGGGCCAATTTGGCGAACTCCGAACGATTAATATCTTCGATCAATAATGACTGCCCGGTTGCAATCACATAGCCAGCAATCCCCTCACCCTTCCCTATCAACTGTTTATACGCTGCAGCCGGCAGCGGGCCATAGCTAGCGCACACACTCATAAGTAAATTATCGGATTTGTCATCATTGAGTAGCATAATCGAGCAATTTATGGCGCTCAATATTTTAGCCGTCATTTCAGCTAGTTGTGCAAGGTTGTCATTGAGGTTGCCCTTTTCTAAAAAATTAGACAAATCCTGAAGCTTGATCAATGAAGTCTCCACATCACTCATTATAAGATTATCCTTATCTTTACTATATTAAGCAGCCCTATAATCAAATTTTTACTGATCCAAGCACACAAACAACTCACAATTTAATATTGCGCAATAATCAGCAGTGTCCGGAACACAATCATTCAAGCTTAGGTGAAATAAAAGCCTTATGAAACAGATGACGCGCAAGAAGCAAAGAAGGCATACGTAACCAGGTTGCGCGTACATAAAGTATCTGCCGGGCTGCACCGGTCAACCAGTCAGAACAGCTCTTGTGGGTTGGCATGAGCGCACGTTCAAAAAGCTGATCTGTAAATATCAAGGTTAATGGGTTGGGGCGACCATTTTGGGCTGTTTCTACCATGCCTAAGGGGATGGGAGTCTTCAAAAAATGGACAGCATAGCGCAAGGCGTAAAAAAGTGGTCGGCTCAACTCAAGTTCCCGCGCTCGGACGGCTAGATTGGGCCAGAATGCTGGCAAATTATTGAAATGACGTAACAAACTATCAATATCAACCAAATCCCGCAGGCCCTGATCCAGTTGATCATTATAGAACAGGTGAACTGCACTATGGAGCACCATGTCGACTGGGGCAAATACCTTTAAATTGTCGTAGCCATCAAGTAATTGTGCCGCAGCCAAGAGCTTTGCCGAATCAGGATGAAGAACTGTCGTTTCCGGCAAAATCGCATGATGCACGTCGATGACGGTCATCCGTTTAATATGCTGCATAGGGGGTAGTTCGTGCATCCATGTGCGATAGTAGCGCTGGTCATAGGCATCGTGATGCGTCGCAGCCCAACCATGAAGCATCAAGGCGGCCTCTACAGCATTGAGACTACCTTTAGGTACTATGATGTCGATATCGGAGAATAATCTCCCTTTGGCGGACGGCAGTTTTGCCATTACATAAGCAGCGCCCTTGAGGAGAATGACTGGTATCCCTATTTTCGCCAATGCATTTCGAATTTGAGTTATTTCCCAATGAACAGCTTGAATGTGTCTTTCAGAAATTACTCGCGACCACTCTAGATGTTCGCGGGGTTTTGACGGCACCTGTTCGAGTAAGCCGCGTTCGTCCAGTGAAATGCAAATGCGTGCCAACAGATTGGCGCGACGTGCTTGACGTATGAGTAAATCCCAATCAGGTAGACTTAGGGAAATTAACGCTTCTGGCTCTCGGAGAGCTTGCAATATTAAATAATTTTGGATCACATTTAATAATGTCTGGCAAAATAATTAATATGCTCTATGTAAAATAGAGCGGATAATGAAGTTTTAACCTCTCGCAGAAGAAATAAATCCGTCTGCCTTAAATACTCGGTTCGCTCCCTTCAAAGACAGGCTTGGAGTAGCTTCATCGTAAATGGCTTCTATTGGTATATATGATGATTACTTTCTCAAATTTTTGGCTTTAGTGCGCCAAATATTTCAATGGCATCATCCAATTTACCGTACGTAAAATCATAACATAGAGACGCATCAATCAAACTCGTCATGGTCCTAAAGCCATTGAGTCCAAGAAGACTGTAATTAAAAGAATTATCCGCAACCCGCATAAAAGCGCGGGATTGAGGTAAGGTCTCCAAACACGCCTTAGCGCCAGCCTGATATTTTGGAAAAATAATCCACGCAACTTGGACGACCTCTGTAGCTCGGGCTAAGCTATCAGGCGGTGCTTTCATATGGGCAACCGTGCCCTTTATCGTATCTGCCACCTTGCGGCTGAAAATCGCGTTTGGCTCATAACGCCTGATGATCTCGATAGATTCGTTTTTTAAGCTAACGGGGCGCGGAAGCGGGATGAGTTTCCCCTCACCAACACGAACCAACGCAAGCTCATCAGACAGCAATCTCCACCCGCGGTTTACCAAAGCTGCGCATAAGGTGCTTTTACCCGAACCAGGAGGAGCGGGCATAATTGCCGCATAACCACCTTTTTCAACCACCGCCGCATGAATAATCAAACAGTGGTTAGCATGATTTGATACACACCAATTAAGCCCCCACTCCAACATAGGAAATGCCTGGTCGAGCGGCAGAGGTTTAAATATAGTGTTTCCATCAAATAAAAACAGCGCCTGTGGCTTGAACCATCGCCGCAGGTTACGTGGGCGCACAAGACTAATGTGAAAATCTGCAAAACCATCCTGTTCGACTAAGGGATAATCGGCATAAAGCAAACCGATACCTTCAGCCACACTGGAAATCGAAGTTTTGAGGTGCGTGGTAAAAGAACCGGTTTGCAGAAATATCCCCGTCTTTCTAAGACGGCGTTTAAGTTCTGATGGAGTTAATGCAGAAACATTCAAAATCAGCTAAATTCTATCAGCCCAAGCGTATTAAGCTCATTGAGAAGATGTTCAATTTGAAATGAAAATTCCTCATGCGTTACCATTTTGGCTTGTAGACGGGGAGCAAGCACTTGCGTCAACAATAACACGTTTGATGGCGATTGTCGTAATTCCAACAGTATTTGAGTAGCCGTTGAACCAAGCAGATGCGTATCTCCCGAAAGCTTGTTATAAAACACGAATTCATCATCCCATGAGCAGCAGTTAACTGCTTGATCAGGAATTACTTTCCATTTCATGTTTAATCACAATGTGTGAAAGGAAAGTAAGGTGAGCATCTGGTTATAGCGATAATCAATTATTTTGAGTTTGTTTTAAATAATAAATAATTTCTGAAGCATTCCAATTTACATTAACAGTTGGAGAAAAAGTACCATGATCCTGCCATTCATAAAACATCGATCGAATTCTATCTTCAGTCAAATAAGGAGTAGCTCCACTTCTCGCATGTTGTAATGCTTTTACAAGACATTGTAAGAGTTCTTGTGTTTGAAATGGGGGGTTTGGAGGTGCAATTACAGAAGTTGAAGTTGGCACCGTTATATTATTTGCGCCCTTGCCCTTTTGCGCCGAAGAATTTGAACCTGATGAAGCGCGAAACGCCGTCATGTAGCTCGCAGCTCCCAATTTGCCTTTTTCCGCCTGCACTGGAGCATTTACATTTGCAACTTGAGGCTCTGGCCAAGGAATTGTCAGCATATCTGACAAACGTCTACTATTATATGAGGTATTTGATTGATTTGACTTTGGGAACGCGGTTAAAAATGTTTCGTCCGGATTTGTGACAAATTTAGCGGTAACACTGGACGCTGGAGGACAAGCACCATGCTGGCTGGTATTGCCAGAACAAAATCCAGATGGTGACAGGCAAAACGCATCAGCACCCAATACGGGCCGACTCGCAAGAGTTAGAATTACCCCTGATACCGCCAAACCAGACGTCGCAAATCGTCTGCGAGATTCGCCTGAAAACTTTATTTGATCATCCGTATCCTGAGATAATTGTTGTTTTTCCAGCCCATCATTTTGATCCAAATTGATAGTCATCAATAATCATCCTTTTAAAGTTGCATCCTGCATTACATGCACTGCTACAACTCAATTATTTAGCGCAGGTAAATAATGAGGAGACTGGTAGAATACACTGAACAACTTAAGCAAAATACATGCCACGTATTACATATAAAATATAATATGCTAATAAACATAATTATACATTGTAAATGCTTTGTCGGTTTCTAGTTCTGCTGAATATTATTATTATAAGGTGTAAAAATTTTCGACATCCAAACCAGTTAAATGACCCCCGGCAAAGCCAGGGACTTATTAGATGAGCCCCTCAAAGGGGCCAATAAAACCGTGAGCCGCCCAAGGCGGCTATACGTCCAGTTTCATCTGGTCGTATCGTTCATCCTCTGCTTCTTGATTTCGAATGTACGCTCTAACCATTGCTTCATCTAATCCTACTGTCGATACGAAGTAGCCTCTTGCCCAGAATACCTCTCCAGTGAAGTTCCTCGCTCGACCTCCATACTTCCTTGCTATGGTGATTGCATTCTTGCCTTTGATGTATCCGACCACGTTCGAGACCGCGTACTTCAGCGGTATGCTCAGACATTCAGACATATTAGGTACATGATCTGACATCAGATGCCCTTCCAACACTTCCACTTCCTTGTGCTTCGCCAATTCTCGAAATATCGCACCAAGGTGCTGGCGCAATACTCCAAATATTTTCTTCTTTCGCATCTTCGGGATAAACACCACATGATATTTACAATCCCATCTCGTATGCGCGAGGCTCTGGTACTCTTTCATTTGTAAATCTCCTTCGTCTTTTGGTCAAGACTCGGAGATTCACTCCGACCGTCGTATAGGTCAAACCTTGGTGAGCCCCCCTGCAAAGCCGGAGGTTTACCTCAGTGAATTAACAGCCGCCCCCTAACAAATATAATTATATATTGGAAATTTCTCACTTGCGGCTTGATATATGTCAAAATTAACATATAATTTTTGCTTATATTAATTTTTTGCCCGTATCAAAATAAAAATGTCGCATACCAATATACCTTATAAAAATCCATACCATGCACAAATCTGTTCCCAACAATTCGCTGAAAACTGCATGCTCGACTTGTAATCTGCGCAAACTATGCCTGCCTGTTAACCTGAGTAATATCGAAATGGCACGCTTGGATGATTTAATTACCCGTAAGGGTGTTTACCGTCATGGCAGCATCTTATATCGGAGCGGGGACAAATTTCAGGCACTGTATGCAATTCGTACTGGTTTTTTCAAAACCCAGATCCTTAATGAAGACGGACGCGAACAAGTGACCGGCTTTCAGATGGCTGGAGAAATCATCGGCATGGATGGCATTAGTAGTGATACACACACTTGCGATGCAGTAGCACTTGAAGACTGTGAGATATGTGAAATTCCCTTTAATCGTCTGGAGGATCTCGGTCGAGAGCTCCCTCCACTACAGAGACACCTGCACCGCATCCTTAGCCGAGAAATTGTCCGCGATCAAAATATTATGCTGCTGCTTGGATCAATGCGTGCAGAGGAACGCTTGGCTGCTTTCCTGCTCAATCTATCGCAGCGTTTTGCGGTACGCGGTTATTCCCCCACATCATTCCAATTGCGCATGACGCGTCAAGAAATCGGCAGCTATCTCGGATTAAAACTGGAAACCGTCAGCCGCGCACTGTCGCACCTACAAGAAAATAAATTGATTAATGTGCGCAATAGATCATTGGAAATACTTTGCCTGCCCGGGCTACAAGCTTGCATAGGAAAGCGTGCGCGCTAACATATCAAACAACTATTTGATAACGCACCCCGTATTGTTGTTCAATCTGAACATGAACCCTAATAACTTTCTGTGTAACCACCAGCATCACTGTAATGAAAACCTGTCACAACTGATTGATCGTTGTGCACCCATCATCTCTTTTATCAGCTTAGACTTATATCCTTTTCGTAATTTTACAATTATCCATCGGCGCAATTGCTGATTGTTGTAAGGAAAAATAAATGGGTAACCTGCTTTTACTGTTATTTATGACGCTGCTGATCGGTTGCGAGAAATCCAAGCTGCCTACACCATTCCAAGCTATTGATGTCAGTTGGCGGTATATAGAAAAACCTGTGGATTTCAATCTCACCGACCCCAACGGCAAAACGCGCAGACTATCGGACTTTAAAGGCAAGGTGGTGGTATTGTTTTTTGGTTATACCCACTGTCCGGAAATTTGTCCGACTACACTGGCTGACCTAGCGCAAGTGATGCGCCTACTCGACAAGGATGCAGAAAAGGTGCAGGTGCTATTTGTCACACTGGATCCAGAACGCGATACGCCAAAACTATTAGCTGAATATGTCCCCTCTTTTCACCCGTCTTTTCTTGGCTTGTACGGTGATGCCCAAACTACTGCACAGGTAGCCAAGACATTTGGCGTCAGTTATGAGAAACGGGTCGAAAAAGGAAGCTATACACTGGATCATTCCGATGGCACCTACCTAATTGGTACACGCGGCAAGCCCGTCTTGCTCTCTCCCTATAACCAACGCGCCGAATTGTTAGTGCAGGATATAAAGTTGCTACTACAGACGGCACATTAAACCGGGTTCTAACCCCCTAATCTGTCCACCCCGATTTACATACCGACTGATACACAAACAACAACCTATCCACCATCGTCTATACCTCGTAATACCTTAAAAATCACATCCGGCATAAAGCCGCGCGATTGCATAAAACGTAGCTGCTTGGCTTTTTCCTTGGCATTCTCAGGGGTAATGCCAAACTTTTTTTGCCAGATGCTGCGAGCCGCTTCCAGTTCGGTATCTCTCATTTGCGGTAATGCATCGTTAATCAGATCTTCGCCTATACCTTTCTGGCGAAGTTCATATGTAATGCGGTGCATGCCGAAACGATTGCGGCGCATGCGCACCAACTGCTCAGCTGCACGAGAATCGGATAACCAACCGCGCGCCACCAATTCATCCAAAACCCTATCCACATTGTCGTCTGGTGTAGCCTTGAGCAGAAGCTTCGCGTGAAGTTCAGCACGACTATGTTCACGCCGCACCAGATATTTCATGGCGCGGGTGTGCAGATTTAACTCAGGCTTCTTTGACACCGCTTTCCATTCCATCATTGAGTGCAACTACCCCAGCCGCAGCACGGATTTTGTTCTCAATTTCAATTGCCATTTCAGGATGCTCTTTAAGATATTCGCGCGCATTATCTTTTCCCTGGCCAATCTTCTCGCCTTTGTAGCTGTACCAAGCGCCCGCTTTCTCGACCAGCTTATGCAGCACACCCAGCTCGACGACTTCGCCTTCACGAGAAATACCTTCACCATACAAAATATCGAATTCCGCCTGCTTGAACGGCGGCGCCACCTTGTTCTTAACCACTTTCACGCGGGTTTCTGAACCGATCACCTCATCGCCCTTCTTGATCGCACCGACACGACGAATGTCCAAGCGAACAGAAGCATAAAATTTTAGAGCATTGCCGCCGGTCGTAGTTTCCGGGCTACCAAACATCACACCGATTTTCATACGTATCTGATTAATAAAAATCACCGTTGTATTAGAACGCTTGATGTTAGCGGTCAGCTTGCGCAATGCCTGCGACATCAAGCGCGCCTGCAAGCCCATTTGCGGCTCGCCCATCTCTCCTTCAATTTCTGCCTTAGGAGTCAGTGCTGCCACAGAATCAACCACCACCACATCCACAGCAGCCGAACGCACCAACATATCAGCAATCTCTAATGCTTGCTCACCGTTATCCGGTTGAGAAATGAGCAGCTCACTGACATTCACGCCCAGCTTTTGCGCGTATTGCGGATCGAGCGCATGTTCTGCATCAATAAATGCAGCCGTTCCGCCTAATTTTTGCATTTCGGCGATCACTTGCAATGTGAGCGTAGTCTTGCCGGACGATTCCGGTCCGTAGATTTCAATTACACGACCACGCGGCAGGCCACCCACGCCCAGCGCGATATCCAACCCTAATGATCCAGTCGAAACCACTTGAATATCACGCGCAATATCATGCTCACCCAAACGCATAATAGAGCCTTTACCGAACTGTTTTTCGATCTGACTCAGAGCCGCCGCAAGTGCCTTGCTTTTATTATCATCCATGCAACTTTTCCCTTCAAAAATGATACATGATTATGGCATAAGCCATCCGAGTCTGAACCAAAAAGACTCCGGCTGGACTAGTTGCGAATGAACACTGGATTTTTACGATGTTATTGAAGACTGTCGCGAATTTCCTGAAACCTCCTCACAAAAAAATAATCAAAGCGAATTTGAACAATTCGGATTGTTGAAGGGTTTAGCAAACGTGTTCCGCAAACTACTGCTCCTCACTATCAATAGTGTCAGCCATTACTTTTAAATTTCCTAATTTTAAAAATGTCCTTAGGATTTTTATTGTGACAACCATAACCGGCACGATCTTAAACTACCTCTGTTACCTGACCCAGCAGTTCCAAAACTCCTTGAAAAGCCATGCCTACCGACTGCGTGCGAATTTCTGCACGGTTACCTGAGAGATGATGCAGGCGCACAACGCACTGTCCTCCCTTAATCCCCCAAGCGAACCACACTGTGCCAACAGGCTTGTCCGGCGTACCGCCTGCTGGCCCGGCAATACCGCTGACCACCAATGCCACCTGCGCATGACTATGGTACAACGCGCCTGCTACCATTTCACGCACGACGGCCTCGCTTACCGCGCCGTAACGCATCAGAGTATCTTGGGTTACGCCCAGCATCTCGCGTTTGGCCTCATTTGAATAGGTGATAAAGCCGCGCTCAAACCATTCGGAACTGCCCGCAATATCAGTAATGGCACTCGCCACCGCACCGCCCGTGCATGACTCGGCGGTGGCCAACATGAGGCCATGCGACTTTAGCGCACTGCCGATTTGTATTGCCATATTTTCAATATCACGATTCACAAACATAATTTCATTAGCTCGTCATTCTCACGCTTGAGCTCATCGCACGACAAATTGAACATCGGTCAGATAGGGCGCCCAGTTATCTCAAAATAAAAGTATCCTAGCTCGGTGCGGAGATAGCAGCTTTTTATTTGTACAACCCTCTTGCTAGATCGGTCTGGATATCGCTCACAGCTTCCAATCCGACCGCAATGCGCAGCAAGCCCTCACTAATACCAGCTGCATCTCTTGCCTCCTGAGTTATACGGGCATGCGTGGTGGTAGCTGGGTGAGTTAACGTAGTCTTGGTATCGCCCAAGTTAGCGGTGATAGAAATCATGCGCGTACTATCGATAATACGCCAAGCCTCCTCTCTGCCACCCTTTACTTCGAACGATACGATACCGCCACCAGCCTTCTGCTGCTTCATCGCCAGTTCATGTTGTGGATGCGATGGTAAACCTGGGTAATACACGAGCGCCACATTCGCCTGCGTCTCCAGCCATTGCGCCACGGACAGCGCATTAGCGCTGTGCGCATCCATACGGACCTTCAACGTCTCCATGCCTTTCAGGAATATCCATGCGTTGAATGCACTCATAGTCGGCCCCGCCGTACGCAGAAACTGATATATAGGCTCCAACACTTTCTTGCTGCCCAGCACCGCACCACCCAATACACGCCCTTGCCCATCAAGATACTTGGTGGCGGAATGAATTACAATGTCCGCGCCCAATTCCAGCGGGCGCTGCAGCACGGGGGTGCAAAAACAATTGTCTACTGCCAGCAACACACCATGCTGCTTCGCCACTGCCGCAATTCCCGCAATATCGGATATTTCGGTAAGCGGATTGGACGGCGTCTCCAGGAAGAATAGCCGTGTGTCGGGACGTACCGCAACTTCCCACTCGTTCACATCGGTGGCAGAAACAAAGGTGGTGTCCACACCAAACCGTTTGAAGATGGTACCGAACAAATTTACCGTCGAACCGAATATACTGCGCGAAGCGACGATGTGATCCCCGCTTTTCAGCAAACCCATGCAGCACGCCAAAATCGCCGACATACCTGAGGCCGTCGCCACACACTGCTCCGCGCCTTCCAGCGCGGCCAAACGCTCCTCAAACATGGTAACGGTGGGGTTGGTGAAACGCGAATAAATATTTCCCGGCTCTGCGCCGATGAATCGTGCAGCGGCTTGGGCCGCGCTATCGAACACGAAACTAGAAGTGAGAAACATAGCTTCGCTATGCTCATTAAATTGGCTACGCTTTGTACCCGCATGTACTGCAAGTGTTTCAAGCTGATAAGAATGCTCTGTTTGGTTGGATTGTTCCGGCATAACGTACTCCCTCGTGCAGAATAAAAAACCCGGATAGCTTAAGCTAAACCGGGCTTCACCCGCTTTAGCTGTATTTATAAAGCGCCCGCAAGCTGTTCCTCAAATCGGCGCATGTGCAAAATTAACACCTGTTACACATCATTGTCAACATCCAGCTTTCGTGAGGTAACGGACATCTGGAGCAGGTGTAATTTATGGGAGCCGGCATCAAGCATTGGTCTCGCAAAGTGCTGGGATGTAGACCATTATTTCAGGTATTCTTTAAGAAGAAGGTGCGCTACACTAAAACGATAGACATACTGCTTTATCATCGGCTGTTGCACTTCGATTTTTTCGAATTTAAATCCGCGCTACTTATCAGGATACCAATCCTTGCGGCGTCAATGCGGGAATCAATCAACGGAGAAAATGTCATGGCGGGTCATAGTAAATGGGCAAATATTCAACACCGCAAAGGTCGTCAGGATGAAAGGCGTGGCAAGGTTTTTACACGCCTGATCAAGGAAATCACCGTGGCGGCCAGGTTGGGCGACAGCGATCCGGCCAGTAATCCGCGCCTGCGATTGGCGATGGAAAAAGCCTATGACCAGAACATGCCGAAAGATAATGTGGAGCGCGCCATTAAACGCGGCAGCGGTGAACTGGACGGTGTGGATTATATTGAGCTTCGCTACGAAGGGTACGGCATCAATGGCGCAGCGGTGATGGTCAATTGCATGACCGACAATAAGACACGCACCGTGGCCGATGTACGCCATGCTTTCACAAAGTACGGCGGCAATCTCGGCACAGATGGTTCTGTGTCATTTCTATTTAAACATTGCGGGCAGATGATTTTTGCACCTGGCACCGATGAGAACGCCCTAATGGAAGTAGTGCTGGACGCAGGAGCAGAGGACGTAGTGAGCAACAATGACGGTAGTATCGAAGTTATCACCGCACCCAATGATTTTATCGAGGTTAAGCAGCGCTTGGAAGCCACTGGATTTAGGCCGGAAATGGCGGAAATAATTATGAAGCCTATTGCCGAAGTCCTATTTACGGGTGACGATGCAGTGCGCATGCAAAAGCTATTGGATGCGCTGGAAAATCTTGATGATGTACAAGAAGTTTACACAACGGCCGTGATTGCGGAATGAAGAGGAAATGAAAGAGGTACGGAGAAAAGGTAAATTCTCTTTACACCAATGACTCACTCTTCTCCTGCACGCATTTTAGGTATCGATCCCGGCCTGCGGATCACCGGGTTTGGCGTACTGGACAAAGTGGGGCAAAAACTCATTTATGTCGCCAGCGGTTTTATTAAAACGCCGGTAGGCGAGTTGCCTGAGCGTCTTAAAGTCATTCTCAATTCATTGCGTGAAGTGATTGAAATGCATCAGCCGCAGCTGGTGGCGGTAGAAAAAGTATTCGTTAACGTCAATCCGCAATCCACCCTGCTGCTGGGGCAGGCGCGCGGTGCGGCGATTTGCGCGGCGGTGCTGGCGAACCTGCCGGTTGCGGAATACACTGCGTTGCAAGTGAAGCAGGCGGTGGTAGGTAATGGCCATGCCAAAAAGGAGCAGGTGCAAGATATGGTACAGCGACTGTTGGAATTATCAGGCTCGCCCAGCCCGGATGCGGCGGATGCGCTGGCGTGTGCAATTTGTCATGCACATGCTGGTATGGGAATGGGCCAGCTGGCGACCAAGGGCTTGCGCATGCGCAATGGCAGATTAAGTTAAAAAACATGGTAACTTCTCCAGCCACGGATTAAACGTGATTGTAATTTTTCCAATGCAATAATTATCGCGCCTGCACGATTAGCCGAGAAAGATTAACAAGGAAGACATGATTGGGCGTTTGACAGGTAACTTGTTGGAAAAAAACCCACCGCAAATTTTGTTGGATGTTCAAGGCGTGGGATATGAGGTGAATGTGCCGATGAGCACCTTCTATAACCTGCCTGTACTGCATGAACGTGTGGTGTTATATACCCAACTTATCGTTCGGGAGGATGCACACCTGCTCTATGGCTTTGCTTCTGAGGACGAGCGCGCGGCGTTTCGTCACTTGTTGAAAATTAGTGGCGTGGGGCCAAAGTTAGCGCTGTCGGTGCTGTCTGGTTTGAGCTTGAACGATCTTGCCATTGCCGTGACAAGTAAGGAGGTAGGGCTATTGACCAGAATTCCAGGAGTGGGCAAAAAGACCGCCGAGCGGCTGTTGCTGGAACTGCAAGATAAGTTCATCGTGTCCATGTCGGACGGCACAAGCGGTGTTGTGACGCCACATGGTAACGATATCACCAACGCGCTGTTGGCGTTAGGCTACAGCGGGAAGGAAGCGGATTGGGCAGCCAAACAATTACCCGCCGATGCAAATGTATCGGACGGCATCCGCCAAGCACTTAAGCTATTATCCAAAGCATGATCCAAAACGATAACCTGACTGCAGCCGATCGCATTATTTCTCCCGCTCCCGTCTCTTTGCAGGAGGAAATGCAGGAGCGTGCATTGCGCCCCAAACATCTGGACGAATATATTGGCCAGGAAAAAATACGCGGACAGTTGGAAATTTTCATTGAGGCGGCTCGCAAACGTAAGGAGCCACTTGACCATGTCCTACTGTTCGGCCCACCAGGACTGGGCAAGACGACTTTGGCGCATATCATCGCACGCGAGATGGGTGTCAACATGCGCCATACTTCCGGGCCAGTTTTGGAACGTGCCGGCGACCTCGCTGCCCTGTTAACCAATCTCGAGCCGAACGATGTGCTGTTTATCGATGAAATCCATCGTCTGTCGCCGGTGGTGGAAGAAATCCTGTATCCCGCGCTGGAGGATTATCAGATCGATATCATGATCGGCGAAGGCCCCGCGGCACGCTCAGTGAAACTGGATTTGCCACCGTTCACTCTGGTTGGAGCAACTACTCGCGCCGGTATGTTGACCAACCCCCTGCGCGACCGTTTTGGTATCGTAGCGCGTCTAGAGTTTTACACCACCAGTGAATTGCAGCGCATCGTGACGCGCTCTTCCGGTTTACTGGAATTGCCGATCTCGCCCGATGGGGCTCTGGAAATTGCAAAGCGTTCACGTGGTACGCCACGTATTGCAAATCGTTTGCTACGCCGCGTGCGCGATTTTGCCGAAGTAAGGGCACAAGGCGAAGCTACGCGCAACGTGGCAGATGCTGCGCTTACCATGCTCGACGTGGATATGCAGGGATTGGACATGATGGATAGAAAACTATTGTTGACCGTGATCGAAAAGTTTACCGGTGGCCCAGTGGGCGTAGACAATCTTGCCGCTGCCATCGGCGAGGAGCGCGATACCATTGAAGACGTACTGGAACCTTATTTGATTCAACAGGGCTACTTGCAACGCACATCACGCGGAAGGGTGGCGACCGCTAATGCCTACAAACATTTTGGACTAGTGCAGCCACGTAATGCTAACAGCAAAGATTTATGGGAGGATAGCAATTAGAAACCATGCATTATCAATATCTTGGCATTCGTTATTCCCGCACAGACTGAGGGAATGTTTTTAAAGGTGCTGAGATACTCAAGTTTAAACATTCAGCTCCAATAGCATTACTACTCGCTCACATTTAAATTCAGGCCTTGAATTATGCCAGCGAGGGACACATATCACAGCCAATATTCAAATCTGCGAGCAACCCATTCTTTAAGTCGGTTGCCCAGTGAACGCTGCTCCCATGTTTCCTTGATAATTTCGACTGAATTGCGGAGATCCTCGAAAAACGCATTTTCCATCGCAGTGCCAAATTCATCGCCAAAAACCACCACATTGATTTCATTGTTGTGCAAAAAACTACGGGTATCAATATTGGTCGACCCCACCGTCGACCAAACCTTGTCGATCACGGCGGTCTTGGCATGCAAGACCGCAATTTGCAGCTGATAGATCTTGATTCCGTTGGCCAGCATTTCGCTGTAAAAGGATTGCGCTGCATGGAAGACCAAGCCGCTGTCCGTTACTCCAGGCAAAATAACTTTAACGTCGACACCACGGTGTGCAGCATCAATTAACGCCTGCAGAATCTGCGCGTCTGGAACAAAGTAAGCGCAGGTAATATGGATCGTTTTCTTTGCCTCTTGTATCGCCAGAACATAAGCCTTGTAAGTATCATAATCGCCACCGGGTTCACTAACCAGCACCCGGACAAGCTTGTTGCCGACCTCTTTTAAAGGCGGAAAAAAATCGCTGTCCGGGAGATCAGGGGATTGCTGGCTGGCCCAAGTATTTAGAAATGCCCACTGAAATGCAGCGACCCCCGGCCCTTCGATCTTTATATGGGTATCGCGCCAACCGACTTTGGTATTGCGCTTGACTTTCGAGCGAAACAGCGAACTGTTGCCATAGGCGTTACTGATATTCACGCCGCCCGTAAAGGCGACCACACCGTCGACGACCAGAATCTTCCGGTGATCACGGTTATTCGGCCCCCACGGCCCCGTCAGCTTCAGTGGATTGACAGGATTAAAGGCCAACAGATGAATTCCGGCATCGCGCATTTTGTCGAAAAATGCCTGCGGCGTACCAATCGTGCCGACGCTGTCGTAGATAATATTGACTTGCACCCCGGCGCGTTGGCGGGAAATCAAAAGATCGGCAAAGCGGATACCCAACTCATCCTGATCGAAAATATAGGTTTCCAAGTTGATATGATCCTTGGCCGCGCTGATCGCCTCGATCATCGCGGCCATGGTTTGCGGTCCATCATAAAGCAAGGTAACTTTGTTGCCGGCAATCAGAGGACTGCCGGTAGCCGCTTCTTCCAGCGCCGCCAGCGCTGCGACATCCACGTGCGAATTGCGCCAGCGTTTGGCCAGTAGGGAATTTGATTTTTTTGCGCTGAGGGTACCTTGCGCATTGGTCACCGTTGGACTATCCGGCGCTACCAGCGAACTTTTGAGATAGCGCACTTCGGGAAGTGCCGCGCAAGCAGTGGTCAGCAGACCGATCGCGACCACGCTGGCAAAACGGATAATCCAGTTAAGACGAACAACGCAGTCCATGAGGCGCTCCGAATGTTGATAAGGATTAAAGAAGATTAAGAAGGGCGGATTCAAGAACCAACCACAACAGTTAATGTTTAGTCGCGAATTTAGCGAATTCCATATTGAGCAGGAGCTCGTTGTAAACCGCTACGGGTGTTCGAAATCCGAGCGATTTCCTCGGACGTGTATTTAAACTCCAAGCAATTTCATCCAACTGTTCTTGCGTGTAGGTCGACAGGTCTACTCCCTTCGGCAAATACTGGCGCAGCAGTCCGTTCGTATTTTCGTTCAAGCCGCGTTGCCACGGGCTGTGCGGGTCGCAGAAGTAAACCGCCATACCCGTTCGTTCAGTCAGTTGCACGTGTTTGCTCATCTCGCGCCCCTGATCGTAGGTGAAGGTCTTGCGTAGCTCTGGCGGAATTGCACTGAGCGCTTCACTGAAACCGTCCAGGGCAGATTGCGCCGTGCCATCAGCCATTTTGGCTAACACCACCAGTAATGTAGTGCGTTCGACCAGCGTGCCGACTGAGGAACGGTTCATCGCACCTTTGATCATGTCGGCTTCCCAGTGCCCCGCTATCAAACGATCCGCCACTTCCGGCGGACGCAGGTGGATGCTCTGCATTTCTGCGATATGTCCGCGACCATCTGGAGCACGGGTCTTGGAACGGCGCTTGTCACGACTCCAGCGTAAGCTGGCAATCAATTCACGGCGCAGTTCACCACGCGGCATGGCGTAAAGGGTGTGGTAAATCGTTTCATGGCTTACACGTTGTGAAGGCTGATCTGGGTACATACTTTTAAGTGTGCCTGCAATTTGCTCAGGTGACCATTTCTTCTTGAGATGTTCCTTCACAACTTCAAACAACGGATTCCCCTCCACGAGCTTCAATGGCCTACGGGGCTTGATTCGCAAACGGCGTGCCTGTTCGCCAGCCAAGGAGGCAACGTAGCCAGACTCACATCCCAAATCTCGTGCAATCTCGTTTGAGATAGTGCTTGGCGAGCGTTTCAAGAATCGCCCAATTTCCCTCAGTCCACTTCCTTCTCGTTTCATTAGCATAATCGTCGCGCGCTCTTCAGCATTCAACTGCTTGTAATGCTTTCCTGATTTCTCCATTCCAACACCTTAACCTCTCCAAGGTGTTGCGGTTGGTTATTGAGCGCGCCAAGTGTTGAAAAGGTGCCTGCCCTTTTATTTTCCATGTTCTGCCTTTCTTAGCCGACCTTGTGGGCGATACTCCAACTGGCGTCCACTACCTTCCCCAACTGCTTAATAAAATTCACATTGCCGCAGGGGAATTCTTTTACTATATTTTGTTTCAATATCCAGATGTACTCCATTTCATCTTCTTTGGCGAGCCAGTCAAACCATCATCCATCGCGGCAAATTGCTTGCTTCAACCGGATTTTAGATTTAACGGTTATCTGATCTATTACGAGATACAAAAGATCGGCAGCTACGGTTCGTAGGGTAATCTGAACACGACCTGAAGACTAACATGGGAAATGATAGCGTCTCTTTTATATTTTAGGTAACAGAAATGCCGCTGTAGCTTACAATGTCAAACTGCATTCAAGCCCAAAAAAGGACGGTAGGCTATAGTTTAGCTGGCGGTTCCATTTCATCTTCGTCCCCTATCGTCAGTATTTTAGAAACACTGGATTTTTTTGCCAACTTACCTCAGTGCATTATGGTTGACAGTTACTCTATCACTCGCTAAATTCCATACCTTGGCAATTCAGTCAACAAAAGGAAAAAATCATGGCTGTTCTCGTCGGTAAACTTGCCCCCGATTTTACTGCTGTTGCAGTGATGGGCAATAATGAAATAAACGAAACTTTTAACTTAAATAACCACTTGGACGGTAAATATGGTGTGGTGTTCTTTTACCCGCTGGACTTTACTTTCGTTTGCCCTTCCGAATTGATTGCATTCGATCATCGTCTAGACGACTTCAAGGAGCGTAAAACCGAAGTAATCGGCATTTCCATTGATTCGCAGTTCACACATCTGGCTTGGAAAAATACGCCCGTTAATATGGGTGGCATCGGCCAGGTGCGCTACCCGCTCGTGGCCGATATTAAACACGACATTTGCCGTGCTTATGACGTTGAACACAAGGATGGTGTGGCTTTCCGCGGCTCATTTCTGATAGACCGTGACGGTGTGGTACGCCACCAAGTGGTGAACGATCTACCGCTGGGTCGCGACATTGATGAGATGCTGCGTATGGTAGATGCATTGCAATTTCACGAGGAGCATGGTGAAGTTTGCCCCGCTGGCTGGAGCAAAGGTAAAGCTGGAATGGATGCCTCTTCTGAGGGTGTAGCGAAGTACTTGGCCGAGCACGCTGAAAAGTTATAAACGCTTATTTTCAAGTTACGCAAAGGCTCCTTCGGGAGCCTTTTTATTGATCTCAATAGCTGCCAAGGACTGCTACAATTCGACCATTCTGTTACGATTTTGCAAGGCACTTATGTTGATTTGGCTCGTGATTCTGTATTTGATGATTTCTATCGGAATTGGCTTGTATGCCGCCACGCGCGTACATAATGTCAAAGATTATGTGATGGCTGGCCGGCACTTGCCGCTGTATGTTGTGACTGCCACCGTGTTTGCTACCTGGTTTGGTGCGGAAACGGTATTGGGAATATCCACAAAGTTCGTCCAGCAAGGCTTGAGAGGAATAGTTGAAGACCCTTTCGGTGCCAGCATGTGCTTGATTTTGGTAGGGACATTCTTCGCTGCCAAGCTCTATAAGATGAACCTGATTACCATCGGCGACTATTATCGGAAACGCTACAATCGCTCGGTGGAGGTACTTACCAGCCTGGCTATCATCGCTTCATACTTGGGTTGGGTTTCAGCGCAAATTACAGCGCTGGGCTTGGTATTTTCCTTCATCACTCAAGGTGCGATTTCGCCCAGTGAAGGTATGGTGGTTGGTGCTGGCATCGTGCTGGTTTACACCCTGTTCGGTGGCATGTGGTCAGTGGCGTTGACAGATGCTTTCCAGATGACGATTATCGTTGTCGGCATGTCGTACCTGGCTTGGCTGTTATCCGGTATAGCAGGTGGGGCAGGAATGGTCATAGACCATGCCGCACATGCCAACAAGCTAATTTTCTGGCCGCAGCTTGAAACCAGAGATGTGCTCGCATTCATCGGCGCAGCGGTAACCATGATGCTAGGCTCCATCCCACAGCAGGACGTATTCCAGCGCGTAATGTCAGCAAAAAATGAAAAAACTGCCGTACACGGTGCGCTACTCGGTGGCATTCTGTATTTTCTGTTCGCCTTCATTCCCATTTTTCTGGCTTATTCCGCCACGTTGATTGATCCCATAATGGTCGCCACGTTGATCGACGAAAATGCGCAGTTGATTCTGCCTACGCTGATCATGAACCACACACCGGTGTTTGCGCAGGGGATGTTCTTTGGTGCACTACTTGCCGCTATTATGAGCACTGCGAGCGGCACCTTACTGGCACCGTCAGTGACTTTTACCGAAAACATCCTGAAAGGCATTATCGGCCATCAGAGCGATCGACGTTTTTTGTGGACCATGCGCGTGGTAGTTGTATGCTTCGCCGTGGCTGTTACCTTGTTTGCACTAAAATCTACATCGAGTATTTATTCGATGGTAGGGAACGCCTACAAGGTGACTTTAGTGGCAGCATTCATTCCTCTGGTGTGCGGGCTGTACTGGAAGCGCGCGAACACGCAAGGTGCGTTGTTTGCAATTGCCGCGGGGCTGTCTTCCTGGTTATTGCTTGAAATTTTTAATCCTGAAGGACTGTGGCCGCCGCAACTAGCGGGCTTACTGATGAGTGCAACAGGCATGTTGGTCGGCTCGCTGCTGCCTGATTTGAAAGCGCCGACGCCAAGCTGTTCATCAAATTAAATAACAGATATGGCCGTCATACTACTGTCACAATTCTGTCATACCATCGCAAGTTGTTTGTCATATGAACGACGGAGAAATTAATGACCGCTAATATTCTGGTAGTGGAAGACGAACCTGCGATACAGGAACTGCTGGCATTCAACATAGCGCAATGTGGCTACCGCGCAATCGAGGCATATGATGCCGATGGCGCTTGGAAGCACATCAACCATGCGCTGCCAGATCTAATCCTGCTTGACTGGATGCTGCCCGGTAGCAGTGGCGTGGAGCTGGCGCGCCGTCTACGCGCCGATCAACGTACACGTAACATTCCCATTATAATGCTGACTGCGCGTACCGACGAACGCGACAAAATTATGGGGCTGGAGTCAGGCGCAGACGATTACATAACCAAACCATTTTCGCCGCGTGAGCTGATGGCTCGCATCCGTGCCGTGTTACGCCGCCGCGCACCCCAAATGAGCGATGAAACAGTCACGGCGGGTGGGCTGGAATTATCGCCAGCGATGCATCGTATCAACGCTAATGGAGCAATGATTGATCTGGGGCCGACCGAGTTTCGTTTGTTACATTTTTTTATGACCCATCCCGAGAGAGTCTATAGTCGTTCGCAGCTGCTCGACCAAGTTTGGGGCGATCACGTATTTGTGGAAGAGCGCACTGTGGATGTGCACATTCGCCGGCTGCGCCAGGCGCTTGAACCCTCCAGCCTCGATGGACTGATTCAAACTGTGCGCGGTAGCGGTTACCGTTTTTCATGCAATTAAACTGGTGGGTAAATCGTAGCCATAGTTCATCCCGTCAATTGCAGTCTGTTTGCATCCTGCCGGTATGTGGTTTTCTACCGCTTTGCACATCCTAAATAATGGCGCAGCGTAATTTTTAAAGGCTACACCATGTTTGATTTTTGGCGGCGTGCACTTTTTTTTCCATTTGCCTTTTTGACTCTCTCCTTGCTAGTGTGGGCAACAGTTGGAGCGTTATCCGCTACCTTATTCTTTGGTGTATTTCTGCTAATACATCTAGTTCTTCACTTGCGCCAGCTCGAAGCACTTGATTACTGGCTGGCCGATTCTGATGAGCGTATAGTGCCTGATGGTCCGGGGATGTGGGAGGAGGTATTTACACGGCTGAACAGGATGGTACGTCAACACCGCAAAGAACACGAGCAACGTGTCGCGGCGTTACAGCACATGGAACAGGCTACCTCGGCACTGCCAGAAGGAGTGACCATACTCGATGAAGCCTACCGCATTGAATGGTGCAACCCGCTTGCCGAGCAACATTTTGGCCTGGACTGCAAGCGCGATATCGGCCAGCAAATCACTTATCTGGCGCGTCAGCCTGAATTCGTCCAGTACCTTGCCCTGCACGAATTCAGCGAACCGCTGGTTCTGTGCGGTGCGCGGCAGGACGGGCTGACGCTGTCCATTAAACTGATTCCCTACGGCAACAACAAGCTGCTATTGATCAGCCGCGACATTACTCATCTGGAACGTATTGAGACCATGCGCCGTGATTTTGTCGCTAATGTGTCGCACGAATTACGCACACCGCTTACAGTAGTCAACGGTTTTGTTGAGACCCTCCACGACATGCCCAACCTTGAAAACAGCATGACGCGCCGCGCGCTGCACCTGATGGGCGAACAAACGCACCGCATGGAGCGGCTGGTAGACGATTTACTTACCTTGTCCAAGCTGGAGGACACACTCAACGCCTTGCAAGAAGAAACCGTGGATGTATCCAGACTTTTACGCACGCTACATCAAGAGGGACAATCTTTAAGTGCGGAAAAACACACCTTGCGACTAGAACTCACGAGTAGTTGCATTCTGCTTGGCAACGCCGACGAGTTGCGCAGCGCCTTCGGTAATTTGATATCAAATGCCATCCATTACACTCCACAAGGGGGCGAGATTTTGGTGAGCTGGCACGAACAGGGCGATCGGCCAGTTTTCAGTGTGCAGGACAGCGGCAGCGGCATCGCGCCGCAACACATTCCGCGCCTGACCGAGCGTTTTTATCGGGTAGACCGCAGTCGCTCACGAGAAACCGGAGGCACAGGTCTAGGACTTGCCATTGTCAAACACATAGCCAGCCGACATCAAGCGCGACTTGAGATTGCCAGCGTGGAAGGCAAGGGCAGCACCTTCAGCATAGTATTTCCAGCCAGTCGACGCCTGTCATTGCCAGCGGAAGAGGCTATTACCACTTAGTGGAGCCATTACATGTCAAGACCGAATATTCAATAACATCGCTTGCATTCAGGCCAAGTTTTTAACATACCATGCCATCGACTCTTCCAAACCTTGGGCAATAAAGTGACTAGGCGCATAACCCAGAAAAGACTGGGCTTTTAAAATATCTGCTTGAGAGTGGCGCACATCACCCGCACGAAAATCACGGTAAACCGGTTTAAATTCTTTCAAATGGGGAAAGTTCGGCAGGAGCAATATTCGGCATTGATCAAAGAGGTTATTAAGCGTAGTTCTATCCCCGACAGCAATATTGTAAACTTGATTAGTGGCAGCGATATCCTCTACAGTCGCGGCAAGAAGATTGGCTTGCACGGCATTGTCGATGTAGCAAAAGTCGCGGCTGGTTTCTCCATCGCCATTAATATAAACCGGCTTATTCTTGATCATACTGGCCACCCACTTCGGGATTACCGCTGCGTAGGCACCGTTAGGATCCTGACGACGTCCAAAGATGTTGAAATAGCGCAAACCGATTGTGTGAAATCCATAACATCTACTAAATACATCAGCATAAAGCTCGTTCACATACTTTGTCACTGCATAAGGCGACAAAGGCTTGCCTATTAAATTTTCAACCTTGGGCAACCCGGGATGATCACCATAAGTTGAACTGGAAGCCGCATATACAAAGCGTTTTACCGCTGCATCGCGTGCCGCCACCAGCATATTGAGAAAACCCGAGATATTATTTTCATTAGTAAGAATGGGATTCTCAAGCGAACGTGGCACCGAACCAAGCGCTGCCTGATGCAGTACATAATCAACACCCGACACCGCCTCTCGACAAACACTTAGATCGCGAATATCACCCTCAATGACACGAAACCGAGCCCATTGCTGCGGCGTGACGTAATGCTGTACCTCCTCCAGGTTCTCTCTATAACCAGTAGCAAAATTATCCAAACCAATAACATGCTGCTCCAGCCGGAGGAGTGTCTCCACCAAGTTGCTCCCAATAAATCCAGCCGCGCCAGTAACCAGCCAAACACGAGGTTCCTGCGGAAGACTCTGCTTAAGAGCTTGAAAAGCGGTCATAATTATTCCTCACACATACCAAAAGACCATACCCTATGCCTTTGACTACCATCAGATTAAAACGCGAATTTGTCACTCGCATATGCAAATTATTTGTAATTAAAATTGAAGACTTTGGAACATTTCTAAATAGATACCGAGGAAGACTTAAATCACAGACAAAAACCGCCTCTGTCGAATTCTACCTTAGCTCGACGTCATTTCACACTTTCCACCCAGGTCTAGTAAGTGCTGAATATTTATCACCGGTAATCATTCAGATAATACAAAAAACTTGCAATCCTTTTTGAAAAAGGTAACAATAACAAGAACAATTCTTATTATTAAGTGGATTTTAATAGCTATGCCAATTCAACGCGAGACAGAAACTTCTAACACTGTGTGTGAGTCGGTTTCCAACTCTAAAAAAAATTCACTCATTCGCATTAAAAGTGAGGATTTATTTCAACTAAGGCGCGAAATAGAAATTGAACATGCGGGCCGCATTTACCGGCTTCAGTTAACTCAAAGCAACAAGATGATTTTAACAGCATAAACACACAACTAAATTTAGTAACGAACGACAATAATTCATGTAATAACAATAAATCTGAACATTGCATAACTAAAAATAATTAGTGCACCACTAGTAAGTAAGCAACATTAAATCACACGTGATTTTCAATTATCCAGGGAGCAAGCCGAGTGTTGTAATTTGCGACACTCCAGCCAGCCACCCGCTTTGATTCAAGTAATGGGGAGCATTCATGACATGCAAAAAGATCCGACCTGCATTACTGGTAACGCTGGTTTTACAGCAATTCTGTAGTCCTGTCTTCGCACAGAACTCAATACCACCGCAATCGGAAGTGACATCCTCAAAAGCGTTACCAACCGTTAAAAAAACCATTAAAAAACCTGTTAAAAAAAGAATTACCCCAGCTCTTAAAAACACACAGTCAGAACAAACTATCACTACGCAACCGTTATCCGAACCGACTGTATTGGAACCTACAATAATATACCCTCCGCTACCGGAACCGGTGTGGAAGCACCGCCTCTCCCGAAAATAATTTCAGGCGTGGAATATCTAAAAGCGCCAGAGCCTGAATATCCACCTCTCTCCAAACGTATGGGTGAAGAAGGTCGCGTCACTCTGCGCGTATTGGTGAATGAGAAGGGCAATCCAGATCAAGTCAATGTACAACAAACCTCGGGTTCATCACGACTCGACGAAGAAGCACGGCAAGCAATCCTGCGTTCACAGTTCAAACCCCATATCGAAGATGGCAAAGCGATTGCCGTTTATACCATCGTACCTATTACGTTCCATTTGGATAATTAAGGAGGTTATCAAACACACAAACAAATCTTTGCAACTTTGCCAAGTTATTGTGACCGCTGCAGGAATTAAAGAACAATTTTAATGTTTCTATACACAACGATAATTAGCATTTAATTAATCGTTTTTTTGCACTTACATCTGGAAGCCAGCCACGTGTTTTCTCAGCCAGCCACCTTTTTTTATTTAAAGAACAGGGAGAACTCATGAGATTCAAAAAAACACGTCCTGCATTACTGGTAGCGCTGGCATTACAACAACTCTGTAGCCCAGCCTTCGCACAAACCCCCACAAACGATGGCAAAAGCGATAAATCAACTGATGCCACCCAGTTGCCGGAAATTAAAGTGAACAGCCAAAAGGTGACCGACGATTTTGCAGCGAGTTCTTTCGCCGGCTTTAGAACGCCGACCCCCTTGCGCGATATTCCGCAGACAATCACGGTCGTCAATCGTGCCCTAATGGATTCTCAGGCGATCGCTTCGTTATCGGAGGCTTTACGCAACGTTCCCGGCATTACCGTAGGCGGCGCCGAAGGCGGGCAGATCGGTAACAACATCAACCTGCGCGGTTTTTCTGCGCGTACCGACATGTATCTCAATGGCATGCGTGACAGCGGTCAGTATTATCGCGATACCTACTATCTTGAGTCGGTCGAAGTATTAAAAGGCCCATCGTCCATGCTGTTTGGGCGCGGTTCCACCGGAGGCGTGATCAATCAGGTCAGCAAGCGCCCGCAATTAGGCGATGCAAATCAAGTTACCGCCACCATCGACACCAACGGGGGAGTGCGTTCAACGGGGGACTTTAACCGTCAATTGTCGGATACTTCAGCGGTTCGCGTTGTCATGATGGGTCAAAAAGCGCAAACGACACGGGATGTCATTGTCAATAGAGACTTTGGAATTGCACCGTCCCTGCGCTTTGGAATCGGCACGCAGACTGAGATCACACTGTCAGCGATTCTCTCTCACAACAACGACATGCCGGATTATGGTATTCCTGCCGTCAATGGCCGCCCGGTTAAGGTTAATCGCGATACTTTTTATGGCTTGACAGACGATAAGACCGTACAAAATACAGCTATTGTAAGTGGCCTCATCGAACACAAGTTGAATTCGAACATGACACTGCGTAATCAGCTGCAATATAGCCATTACAACACGGACGCCCAGGCAACGGGTCTTAACGCTGTGGGCACGCTTGCCGGCGGCGTATTTACCCCGTTCACCATTCAAGCTGCTGGAAATACTACTGCGCTGCCTTTGAGTGCACTGTCTGTCAGGCTCAGCAGCCATGATCGCGTGATCAAAAATCAAATGCTCAACAATCAGACCGATCTGATCGCAAAATTTGATACCGGCACCCTCAAGCATACGATGATCGCCGGTGTTGCAATTAGCCGCGAGACCTCCAACATTCTGTCCAGTGCCCGTAGCAACTTGCCCGTCGTATCGCTGATCAATCCAGCCTACCTTTCAACACCGGCCAATTCCGTGAAAACGATCGGAAATGAAGCAGATTCACAAGCGACTTCAGTCGGCGCATATATCAACGACACAATCGAATTGAACAAGCAATGGAAGATCGTCGGTGGCGTGCGCTGGGATCGCTTCAAGGCGGACCTGACCAACACTGTCAGCACCGCTACCCCGCCGCTTCTTAGAGCCGATCAAACCGTGAGCTTCACCAGCGTAAGGGGTGGCGTGATTTACCAGCCGGATAATGTGCAATCGTACTATGCATCGTATGGCACCTCATTTAACCCCTCATTGGAACAACTAACCGCGACCCAGGGTACGCAAGCCTTACCACCAGAAAAAAGTCGTTCCTACGAAGTCGGTACCAAATGGGATGTACTGGGCGGCAATCTATCGTTGACGTCGGCCTTATTCGATATTGAAAAGACCAATTCGCGCTCACAAGTATCGCCCGGGATCTATATCTCTAATGGGAACGTGCGCGTCACCGGTTTTGAGTTTGGTGCAGCGGGTCGGATCACGCGCGACTGGCAACTGATGGGCGGCTACACGCATCTTGTCCCCAAGATTGCTCAAGCTTCACCGCTGGAGGGATCCAATGGAAAAGATCTGGCTAATACGCCGCGCGATATGGCCACGTTATGGACGACCTACAAAGTGACCCCGCAATGGGAAACCGGTGGCGGGGCCACCTATATGTCCTCACGCTTTGCCAGCAACACCAATGTTGTTTCTGCTGCTGGCTACACTCGCTGGGATGGCACGGTTGCCTATCATTTGCCTAAGTATGATATCCGGTTGAACCTTCTTAATCTGACCAACAAGGAATATATCAGCTCATTGATTCCATCAGATGGGGGGCGCGCGGTACCTGGAAGCGGACGTACTGCACTGATAACCGTTGCCCATCGTTTTTAAATATTTCAGCGCCCACGATCCATGTTAGTGCAAATTCCTGAGGTATTGAGCGTCGAACAGGTACGTTTTGTGAGAGAAAAGCTCGAAACCGCTGGGGAGGCATGGGTCGATGGTCGCGCGACGGCAGGCCATCAAGGGCTTGCGTACGAGTTAGGCCGTTTGATTCTACCGAACTCTCGTACGCAACCCGCTCTTTATCAGCGCAACGCTGCTGAATCGGGTTATGCCTAAACATACGGAATGACTCTACGACGACAATCGTTCAATTCAATACCTCTCACAATGTCAGCCCAGCAAATGGCGCTGATGATGATCCGGTTGATTCAAAGAATGGCGACCTCCATTCACGGCGTGCCATTTTTTAAAATAGCTGCGTAAGACCCATGGCTGAATCGGACTCTGAGGTCCAGCCATAGGCTTGCTCTTTGAAGTGACCCGAATCTTGCCGAATCACCATACCGTGCTGAAAATACCGACTGTGCCAGTTCAAAACCCCAATTAAGGGGTTTTAAGCTTTCTGTAAATTCAATATTTTTTGTTATACTTTAGAATAATTTTTATAAAACACAACGATGTTCTCTGTATCACACTTCTTACACCGCCATCTGCTCTGGTTTTTGATCGCGGCGTATGTCATTGCCGTAATTTTTCCAAGTGCCGGTCTATGGATCAGAAATAGTTCATTCGGCGAAATCATTCTCAGCCAACACAAAACAAACATATCGTTGCTGATGATTATGCTCGCCATACTCATGTTCAATGCTGGACTGGGATTGAAAATATCTCACTTAAAAAGTATTTCGCAAAAAAAATATGTTTTGCTAGCCGGGTTAACGGCAAATATGGTTATCCCTATCGCCTATATTTTCGGCGTAACGATTTTGATGCGGCTCTGGTCTGATCCGATAGAAACCCAACACATTCTCGTGGGTCTGGCATTGGTCGCAGCTATGCCGATCGCCGGGTCGTCAACAGCGTGGGCACAAAACGCCAATGGTAATTTGGCTTTAAGCCTGGGATTGGTTTTTTTCTCTACGATTCTGAGTCCAATTATCACCCCGGTTGCTTTTAACATTTTTGGTGAGATGGCTTCCGAGGAGTATGAAAAAATATTACAGGGTTTAGCGGCATATGGTTCCGGGGCATTTCTTGGTCTTTGGGTAGTGCTGCCGTCATTGCTCGGCATTGCAGTGCGCTTGATCATTAGCAATGATAGGCAAACCGGTAAAATGCATTATTTAAAGTTCATTAATAGCATCGTTTTGTTGCTGTTGAATTATTCCAATGCTTCCGTATCGCTACCGCAGGCCATTGCTGATCGTGATTATGACTTCCTGGCCTGCACATTGGCCATTTCTGCAGGGTTATGTTTAACCTTGTTTGCAGCCGGGTACGTTATGAGCCGTTTATTCAGGTTAGAACGAGATGATCGTACCTCGCTCATGTTCGGGCTTGGAATGAACAATAATGGAACCGGGCTAGTGTTGGCCTCTTTAGCTTTATCTTCTTACCCAAATATAATGGTGCCAATAATTTTCTACAATCTGATTCAGCACATCGTAGCGGGAATTGTGAATGAGGCAATGAACAAAAGGGCAAGTGAATAAGCATAATGAAACTTGCTTACACATAAGGGTTGCATTACCACTACCCCGTATGGCCCTTGGCAGCGAGGTCTCAGGCCAACACTCTAGTCGAATTTCTAACAAAAGTTTTCTAATGCGACAAAATTTTATAAATGAGATATTCTGTGGTAGTAAAGAACGCAGAGCAAGGATTGTAGACAAATGTAGCGAGACAAAAAAACTTATTCAAGAATAGAAGTAATCACGGGGCAGCGCCGATCCGCTGCATGTAGATGGATACTCTCTTTAACTAAATACATTATTATTTTGGTTCAAGGGTTCACTGAAGGAGGAATGTCAATGTACAGAATTATATTGGCTTTACTCAGCATAATTGCTGTTTCAGCCTCAGCAAGGACTAT
Source organism: Candidatus Nitrotoga arctica (assembly GCF_918378365.1). Lineage (NCBI taxonomy): Bacteria > Pseudomonadati > Pseudomonadota > Betaproteobacteria > Nitrosomonadales > Gallionellaceae > Candidatus Nitrotoga > Candidatus Nitrotoga arctica. The sequence goes on from NZ_OU912926.1 coordinate 2,370,080, forward strand.
TCCGCAGATTATTACTCCTAATGTCACATCCAGATTGCTGTCTACCCCAAACATTACACCGGGACTGCTGTCTACCCAAAATATTACACCAGGATTGCTGTCTACTCCAAATATCACATCGGGCCTGCTTTCATCCCCACAATTTTCTACTCCACCAACCTTTATTCCTCACACGTTCTCCAATCCAGCAAATTCGAATCAAGGTATTTCGATTCCAGAGACTTCACCTCCATTTATTCCAACACCATAAATTTTATGGGAACACAGAAGTACAGTGATTGTGGAAAGCAAAAGCGAACAAAGAATGTGCTGCTATGCGTCATACCCCCCTTATGATTGACGGATTCCAAACAAGGTGACGAACCCAATCCAAGTGTCTAATTATAGACCCGGCACGATTTATAAATGAATTTTTATTGGTTTTCGATGTCTATGGAGTATGGAAAAAGAAGATGCCCGCAAGCAGTCGCGAGAAGTACTGCATGAACGACGCAAGCAAGTCATTCGTATGCACCGCAAAGGTGTGGCGGTGATGGAGATCGTGGTGCAAACGGGACTGAGCTGGACGGCAGTCAATACGGCGCTGCGGTTGTATAAGGCTGAAGGTTCGGGGGCACTCAAGCCCGGCGTTCGGGGTAAAAAACCTGGCAGTGGACGTCGCTTGACGGTTAGCCAAGAGCTGGCGATTCAACAAACCATCTGCGACAGACGCCCCGAACAACTTAAGATGGATTTTGCGCTATGGAGCAGGCCCGCTGTGCGCCAGCACATTGAGCTGGCGCACGGTATCAAGCTGTCTATTCGGGCAGTAGGCAACTACTTGGCACGTTGGGGTTTTACACCACAAAAACCCATTAAAAAAGCATACGAGCAGCGGCCTGAAGCCGTCCAGGCTTGGCTTGATGAACAATATCCGGCCATTGAAGCCAGAGCAAAAACAGAAGGTGCGGAAATTCACTGGGGCGACGAGACGGCGCTAGTCAACACGGATGTCAGAGGCAGGAGCTATGCGCCGGTGGGCAAGACACCTGTGACGTTCGCAGTAGGCGGCACGCGCCACAAGCTATCGATGATTGCGACGGTAACCAATCAGGGTAAAACGCGCTGGATGATTATTGATGAGGCATTTAACTCCGACAAGCTCATTGAATTTCTGGAGGCGCTCATCAAGGATACAGACCGCAAGGTGTTTCTGATACTGGACAACTTGAGAGTTCATCACAGCAAACCTGTAAAGGCTTGGGCTGCCGAGAACGCACAGAAAATCGAGTTGTTCTACTTGCCCAGCTACAGCCCTGAACTCAACCCCGAAGAAAGACTGAATGCAGATCTCAAGCACGTCATCACTTCAAAGGTGCCAGTGCGCACCAAGGCAAAACTCAGAGCTGCTGCGACTGATCACATGACCATGCTTGAGCAAAACCCCGAACGCGTGCGCCGTTATTTCCGCGACCCAAAAGTCGCCTACGCGGCTTCATGAATAATTTGTGCCGGATCAATATATAAGTCTGCGTTAATTCCTCTTCACAACTTCACTCGACCTAGCCTCAGCGCGTTAGTGATCACCGACACCGAACTAAAGCTCATTGCAGCTGCGGCGATAATCGGCGAGAGCAGCACGCCGAAAAACGGTACAGCAGTCCCGCCGCGACCGGCACACCCAAAACGTTGTAGGCAAAGACAAAGAACAGGTTCTGCCGTATATTGCGCATCGTCGCCTGGCTCAAGTGACACGTGCGAACGATGCCGTTCAGATCACCTTTGATCAACGTCACTCCGGCGCTTTGCATCGCCACATCGGTTCCCGTTCCCATCGCGATGCCCACTTGTGCTTGTGCCAGTGCAGGCGCATCGTTGATGCCGTCTCCCGCCATCGCCACGATGCGTCCTTCGGCTTGCAGCTGTTTCACGATCTCAGCTTTTTGTTCCGGCAGCACTTCGGCCACCACGCGTTTGATCCCCAGCTTGCGTGCGACCACATCTGCGGTAGCACGGCTATCGCCGGTGAGCATAATCACCTCCAATCCGGCAGCCTGTAAGGCCTGCACCGCTTCCAGTGTGGATTCCTTGATCGGATCAGCCACGGCGATCAAACCTGCAGGCTTGCCATCCACGGCCACGAACATCACGGTCTGCCCCTCTGCGCGCAGCGCATCGGCACGTTCGAGCAGCGCAGCCATCTCTATGCCCGACTCGACAAATAATTTCTGATTGCCGATCGCGACTTTGCGGCCAGCCACCAGACCAGTGATGCCTTTGCCACTGACGGATTGAAAATCTGTGACCTCGGCCAATGTCAGGCTGCGTTGCTCTGCTCCCTTGATGATAGCTGCCGCCAGCGGATGTTCGCTGGCGCGCTCCAGACTGGCTCCCAGTTGCAAAATGTCGTTATCCAAAAATCCTTGCAGCGCCACTATCGAAGTCAGTTTCGGTTTGCCTTCGGTCAACGTGCCGGTCTTGTCGGTCACCAGCGTATTCACTTTTTCCATGATCTCCAGCGCTTCGGCGTTTTTGATCAGCACGCCTGCGGTTGCGCCGCGACCCGTTCCCACCATAATCGAGATTGGCATCGCCAGACCCAACGCGCAGGGACAGGCTATGATCAGCACCGATACGGCTGCCACGATGGCATAAGCGAATCTCGGTTCGGGTCCCCAAAACATCCATATGCCAAATGCCAGTAGCGCGACGAGCACCACGACCGGCACGAAATAACCTGACACCGTATCGGCCAGCCGCTGTATCGGTGCGCGGCTGCGTTGCGCTTCGCTGACCATGTGGATGATTTGCGCGAGCAAGGTATCAGCACCGACCTTTTCCGCGCGCATCAACAGCCCGCCGGTGCCATTCAGCGTGGCGCCGATCAAGCGCTCTCCTGGCTGCTTTTCCACCGGCATTGATTCACCCGTTACCATAGATTCATCTATCGAACTGCTGCCCTCCACGACCTGCCCATCAACCGGGATTTTTTCGCCGGGACGTACACGCAATAGATCCCCGGCCTGTACCTGCTCCAGCGGAATATCTTTCTCCTTGCCATCGCTGCGCACGATGCGCGCGGTCTTAGGCGCAAGCCCGAGCAACAGTTTGATCGCGGTGTTGGTGCGGCTGCGCGCTTTCAGTTCCAATACTTGTCCCAACAAAACCAGCGCGGTAATTACCGCAGCGGCTTCAAAATAAATTGGCAGCGTGCCATCCTCACGGCGCAACATCGCCGGAAAAATATCCGGCAAAAAAGTGCCAATTACGCTGTACGACCAGGCCACGCCGACACCCAGCGAAATCAGTGTGAACATGTTCAGATGCCGATTGACTAAGGATGCCCAGCCGCGCAGAAAAAACGATCAGCCGCCCCACAGCACGACCGGAGTCGCCAACAAGAATTCAACCAGTTGCAAATGCGTAAACGAAATCATTTGCGGCGCAAAACCCATCCACGTATCAGCAGCCATCGCCATCACGAACACCGGCACGGCCAATACAGTGCTGATCCAAAAGCGGCGCGTCATATCGTCCAGCTCCGGATTCTCTTCCTTGGCAGCCACAGTTCTGGGCTCCAGCGCCATGCCGCAAATCGGGCATGAACCGGGCGTGGCCTGATGCACAGGATGCATCGGACAGGTAAAACCTTGAACGGATGGTGTTGTGATTGTGGAAGCCGGCGTGGCGGTATTAAGGTATTTGTCAGGATCTGCCGAAAACTTTTCCACGCAGTGTGGTGAGCAAAAATAATAACGCTTATCCGCATATTCCAAGCTGCTCCCCGACTCGCTGTCAACTTCCCTACCGCATACAGGATCTGTAATTGTGCTCATGGTTTATCCCTTACAATTACGTTCATCGGAAATGAAGACGGACTGAGCGAAAATAATCCAATCATTACCTCGTTGCGGCTGGGCGGTATCGTCGGACACCATGAGATGATTTTCAGCTTTCTGCATCAGACCGTACGCTTCGCTCATGAATCCATCCGGCTTGAAACCTTGGGCAACGGTACTGCATTCGCGCTTGGCGTACCGTGTACCTTACACGCTGCCCGTCTCATCAAGGAATCGCGAACCACGCGCAAAACTAATATTCAGATGAAGTCCTTTTTGATTGGAATCCTTGAGGGCAACCAATATCAATCACTTACAAAGATGTGTCACTTGCCAAGGTGCTTGCAGGCCAAGCGCCATGCTAAATAACGTAGTAGAATTTATGATTTCATAATCGCATTGCTCATTGCAAATCACATAGAATCAAAATTATTTTGCCGCCAGTTTCCGGCTCCATGTTTGGTAATCGACGGTACCAATGACAACAACGTGATAAAAGTCAGGCTAGCCACCATCTCCGCACAGAGCGATCTTGTCTGAATTGGTCTGCGATGAAACGCAGTAAATGCAGCAAATCCATCCAGAAAATTTTCATGGTTCATTTTGTTTGATAAAACAACTTTTTTGCATAATTAACAACTTAAATACAATATGCCCATGATAACCGACAAAGAAATCCTTATACTGTATTACAGCCAGCACGGTGCAGTGCGTCAAATGGCTCAACTGGTAGCGCGTGGCGTGGAACAGGTGGCCGGTGTTCGGGCGCGACTGCGCACCGTAGCTAAGATTTCTACCGTATGTGAGACGACCACGCCCGGCATACCCGATGAGGGTGCCCCCTATGCCGAGTTATGCGATCTAAAAGAATGTATAGGCATTGCTGTCGGTAGCCCCACGCGCTTTGGCAACATGGCCGCTCCAATGAAGTATTTCTGGGATGGCACTGGTTCGCTATGGATGCAACATTCCTTGGTCGGCAAGCCTGCTGCCTTCTTCACCTCGACTGGCTCCATGCATGGTGGACAAGAAAGTACACTACTGTCTATGATGTTACCGCTGATGCACCACGGTATGATTATCGTTGGCCTGCCATATTCCGAGCCGGAACTCTCCACTACACAACAGGGCGGAACACCTTATGGCGCCAGTCATTTTGCAGGAATGGCTAACGACCACCCCGTTAGCGAGGACGAAAAAAGACTATGCATCGCGCTCGGCAAGCGACTCGCTCAAACTGCATTGAAATTGGCCGCATAAAATTAGGCGAATACATACCTCAACTACTTCCACTTTCCCGGAAATAACAACATAAATAATTTTCAGGAATATTCATGAATAATGCGCGCGAAGCTCGCCAAATGTTACGTGCTCATCGCTACGGCGCGCTATGCACGCTGTCTAAAAAATTTGATGGTCATCCGTTCGGCTCTATCACACCCTATGTGGTTGACCATGATGGCAGCCTGCTCATACTGATTAGCTCATTAGCGGAACACACCAAAAACATCCAGCATGACCCGCGTGTGAGCCTAATAACGCATAACCAAGATAGCCCTCACATTCAGACACAAGGACGCATCACCGTGGTAGGCACAGCGCAAATCATTACGGATAAAGGCAAAGCTGGCACACGCTATTTGCGCTACTTTCCGGAAGCGCAAAGCTACTTTGACATGCATGATTTTTCGTTCTACCGCATTATGCCGCAGTCATTACGTTATATTGGCGGCTTCGGCAAAATCCATTGGGTCGAGGCGGATAGTTATTTAGTGCCACCCTATCCGTTAATCCCGCAAGAAAATGACGTAATTTCGCACATGAACACGGATCATCGCGACACAATGCGTCACTACTGCCAACACTTTCATAAAATCGAAGTGCTGCATGTGGAAATGTTAGGCATCGACTGCGATGGTTTCGATGTCCGCACTGAGGAAAAAATATTGCGCTTTGATTTCCCCGAAATGGTACTCGATGCGCAACAGGCTCGCCATGCCTTAATCACCATGTCACGAGCGGCTAAATAAATATCCATGCCAAAGACTCTATATTTTCTTTGTCTAAAAGAAATATAGTAAATTGAGTATTCAAGCATTTGTGATCTGAAGTTTAAGGTAACAACTTTGGATAGACTCAAAATATATTCAATTTAAAACTAACCAATAATAGGAAATGAAAATACGTGCCACATAGTATTAGCCTGATCACTACGATTGCCGCCAGTTTTGGACTCGCGTTGATTTTTGGTTTCATCGCTGCACGCTTTAAACTGCCGGTTCTGGTCGACTACATGATTGCTGGCATAATTCTTGGTCCTGGCACGCCCGGACTTGTTGCAGACATTGGTCTTTCCAGTCAACTTGCTGAAATCGGCGTAATTCTACTAATGTTTGGCGTTGGGCTGCACTTCTCTCTAGATGACCTCTGGGCCGTTCGCCGAATCGCTTTGCCAAGCGCGGAGTACCATTCGTTGTAGCCGAACAAAATCGCGAACTGGTCGAGGAATTACGTAAACGCGGCATGTTGGCCGTCTCCGGTAACTCTTCTGACCCGGCCATACTCATTCAGGCGCATATTGCGCGGGCCCATATATTAGTGATCGCTACTCCGGATTCGTTTCCTGTACGACGAATAATCGAAATCGCGCGTATGCTCAACCCAAGCGTCGAGACAGTCGTGCGCACCCATAGCGATGAAGATGCGGCGCTACTCCAAAAAGAGCATGCAGGAAAAATATTTATGAGCGAACACGAACTTGCGCTTGGCATGATCCGTTATGTGCTCGAGCTTATCGCCGAAACTGAAAAAAATACTTTGGCTGAATAACTTAATTTTGCTGGCTTCCTGATTTATCACCCTATCAGCGGCCATATTTTCAAAAAAGATATTTAAAGATAAGTTTGAAAAAAGTTAACATGCATCATGTATTAAATGCTGCCGCCCTCCTATGAAACCTTACTCTGAATCATGCGAACAAAACCAAGCTCCTATACTTGAAATCCTACGAGAAACGCTTCCCAATCAACGGCGTGTATTGGAAATAGCCAGTGGGACCGGCCAGCATGCCGTCTATTTCGGGCGTGCGCTCCCTCACTTGACCTGGCAAACCAGCGAATTAGCGCAAAACCATGAAGGCATCTTGACCTGGCTGAACGAGTCGAAACTACCCAATGTGCTTCCACCTGTGACCATCGACGTGAACGATGGCCCATGGCCTATCGAAATTGTAGATACAGTGTTTAATGCCAACACGGTACATATCATTTCTTGGCCAGAAGTTGAACGAATGTTTGCAGGCATAGCACGTGTTTTAAGTGCAGGTGGCATTCTGTGCCTGTATGGACCCTATAACTATAAGGGAAAGTTTACCTCCGAAAGCAATGCGCGTTTCGATGCATGGCTCAAATCACGCGACAGCAACAGCGGTGTGCGGGATTTTGAAGCTATCAATCGGCTCGCCGAGGCGCATGGACTGTTTCTACTGAGGGATGTGACCATGCCTAGCAACAACCGAACCCTAGTGTGGCAACGCGCTCCCAACATCCTTGAAGCACCATGAGCATAAAAATAATCGAATCCATAGCGGATATTTCCGAGGCGCAATGGAACGCTCTCGCGGGGAACAACCCGTTTCTTTCCCATGCCTTCTTACGGGCACTACAAGAAAGTGGCTGCACCACCCCGCATACCGGCTGGGAAGCGCAATTTCTCACGGTCTGGCAAGACAACCTTCTTGCTGGCGCCATGCCGATTTATCGCAAGCACCACTCCTATGGTGAATTCGTTTTTGATTGGGCATGGGCCGAGGCTTATCAGCAACATGGGCTGAACTATTACCCAAAATTATTGTGTGCCATACCTTTTACGCCTATTACCGGGGCAAGGCTTCTGGCAGCAACCTCCGAAGTACGAATACAGCTAATTCGTTCCGCTCTGCAAATGGCGCAGGAGTCAGGCGTATCCTCCCTCCATTGCCTATTCCCCGACGAAAACCAGGCGTTGGAAATGCAACAGGAAGGAATGATGTTGCGTCGCGGAGTGCAGTTTCACTGGCAAAATCCTGGATATGCCGATTTCGATGCTTATCTGTCCAGCCTGCGTCAAGACAAGCGCAAAAAAATCAAACATGAGCGGCGCAAGGTGAAAGAAGCCAGCATTTACTTCAAACGCATCCGCGGAGAAAATATCTCTGAAGCCCAATGGGATTTTTTCTTTCAGTGCTATACCCATACCCATAGTCAGTACAACTCCCCACCATCATTGAATCTGAATTTTTTCAAACGCATCGGCGCGGCCATGCCTGAAAACATTCTGCTGATTATCGCATCGCGCAGTGGAAAGCAGATTGCCAGCGCACTCAACTTATTCAACCGTGATGTTCTTTACGGGCGCTCATGGGGTACGCTGGAATATCATCCTGGTCTGCACTTCGAAACTTGCTACTACCAAGCCATTGAATTTTGCATCGAACATAAAATCGCCACCTTTGAAGGCGGTGCCCAAGGAGAACATAAACTTGCCAGAGGATTTCTGCCGATCACAACTTGGTCGGCGCATTGGCTGGCGCATCCGCAATTCTCACGAGCAGTAGAAGATTTCTTAAAGCGTGAGACAGGAAACATCAGCCAGTATATGAATGAGCTAAATGACAGCAATCCCTTCAAATGCTAGCCTATTAGCAACAAAATAGATTTGTCCGGTTTTTAGCACTTAAATTCTCTTCATTTTAATTTTTCCTATTTTTAGTCGCTGTGACTACCTTTCCAGCTGCTCGCCCTCCAACATGGATGTCTTCAAACTCTATCTTCCATAGTACTTTCATCCAGATCGTTTCTTCACGCCTAGAGGCTAAGTTAAATTGAATATCATATATCTCAAGCTGGGACACTTTACCTGCACGCCACAAGGATATTCAATCGCCTTTCCAAACGATTTTCCAATGTTATGCTAAAATATATAACAGTTTAGATCGATATTATTCATAATAACCACCTCTTCGAATTGAATTAAAAGCGATACTTGGCAAGTCCTTATTTCTTTCGAAGAGGGAGTTACTGAATAAAGGACGACTTTGCATAAAACTGAAAGTGATTTAACAGTATGAATATTCCATAGCGATACCGTTTTCAATACTTTTTCTCATAAAGTTAATATCTTTTCTGATAAAGAAGGAAGCCGAAACCCAAAGTTAGCGAAGATAATAAGTCAGAGCTGTACTAAAGTTTTTCATGCTTTATCCGATGATCTATCATTAGTTTAGTAAAAACTCAGCATATTTATAATTGAAAGTCTAGCAACGAAATTACGACTTCATCTAATAATCATGACGGGGGTGAGACATGCGCTTAACAAACCTACCATCATCATAATGATCGCAAATTTAAGGAAATTCAGATGAATACTCTACATACCAATATCATGAAATGGCTAGTTTGTTTTGTTATAGTATTTTCGGCATTAGCCCTTGGAGGTTGCGCTAACACTAAACGTATAACTCTTTCTCCCTCAGACGAGCCTCCCTCACATGACTATATAATTGGTCCGGGTGACAACGTTAATATCATAGTCTGGCACAATCCAGAGGTCTCCATGTCAGTTCCAGTTCGCCCAGATGGAAAAATTACCACCCCTCTGGTAGAAGATCTGCCCGCCATGGGAAAGACATCAACACATTTGGCTCGTGACATTGAGAAGGCACTGGCTACATTCATTCAAGATCCGGTTGTAACGGTTATTGTGACTGGTTTCATTGGACCATATACAGAACAAATTCGTGTCATAGGAGAAGCTGGTAAACCCCAAGCTCTTCACTATAACAAAGGTATGTCACTCATGGATGTCATGATAGCCGTAGGCGGCATCACAAATTTTGCCGCAGGCAACAAGGCCAGCATTATTCGCAACATTGATGGAAAAGCACAGTATGTTGCAGTCCGGTTGGATGATTTAATTCAAGATGGTGACATTTCAGCCAACATACCAGTACGCCCAGGGGATATTTTAGTAATTCCTGAAAGTTTTTTCTGATTTATACTTTTTTATTAAACTTATGGACATGATTTAAAAGATCAAGTGTCACACACCTAATTTTTCAATACATTTCCCTAATAAAATGGCTACTCCACTATGTAATCGCGGAGTGCTGCTGCATAAAAATTGATACCTGCACCATTATGGAGAACTTGACAAGATGGAGGAATTAATAGCCCTGCTACTTTCCTACCTAAAGGGAATATGGAAATACCGATGGTACGCGGTGGTTATTGCATGGATCATTGTCTTGGTTGGAGGGTTCAAGGTATATTCTTTACCTAACAATTACGAGGCTTCCGCAAGAGTTTTCGTGGATACCCGAACTATCTTAAAGCCATTACTGGCAGGTATGACAACTGTTCCTAACATGGAACAACAAGTTTCAATCATGAGCCGTACTCTTCTTAGCCGTCCAAACGTAGAACGAGTTATGAGAATGGTGGATTTGGATATCAAAGCAATAGATGCCAAGGATCATGAGCGGCTAGTCAGTAATATGATGGGGCAGATCAAGATCAACGGAAGTAATAGTGCTGACCTCTATGTTATTTCTTATAACCACCAAAATCCAAAAATGGCGAAAGATGTAGTTCAGTCCTTTTTAACCATCTTTGTTGAAGGCAGCTTTGGTAATCAGAAACAAGACTCCGAAAAAGCAATTAAATTTATCGAGGAGCAAATCAAAAATTATGAGGATAGATTGGTCATTGCGGAAAAAGCTGTCACGGAGTTCCAAATAAAAAATAGTGGCCTATTGCCCAAGGACGGTGATTATGGATCACAACTGCAAGCAGTTTCGGATAGTCTGAACGAAGCGAAATTGGGGCTACGTGAAGCAGAGCAAGCGCGCAATGCCATCAAAAATCAAATTGAAGATGGTGTACCTCCTGAAGACCTGACGGCAGGACAAGCTCCCTCAACTATCGTTAACCCGGAAATTGACGCTCGCATCCAGGCATTAACTAATGACATGGATGCCTTGCGACTACGCTTTACAGAACGCCATCCAGATGTTATTTCAATCAAGCGCCTGATTACAAAACTTGAAGAGCGCAAGGTGGAAGAGGCTAAACTTAAAAAACCCGTCATTGATCGAGATCGAGGTAAGAGTTACAGCCCAATGCTGCAACAACTTAATGTTTCTTTATCAGAGGCTGAAGCCAGGGTCGCAGCAATGAAGGCTCGAGTAGAAGAGTATTCTTCACGCAGTGCTCAATTAAAAACACTGACTATTGCGAAACCCCAGGTAGCAGAACAGTTTTCTCAACTCAACCGTGATTATCAGATCAACAAATCAAATTATGAAAGTCTCATAGGACGCCGAGAATCTGCAAAGCTGTCAGGGGAATTGAGTGCCACTTCAGATATGCTGACATTCAAGGTCATAGATCCACCTACAGTTCCACTTGTTCCTTCAGGACCGAACCGGTTAATGTTATTTAGTTTAGTTTTTGTTGGTGCCCTGCTGGGTGGAATAGGAAGTGCGCTCTTAATGAGCCAAATCAGACCTACTTTTTTAAGTCAAAATAGTCTACGGGAATCAATTGGTTTACCGATACTAGGTACCGTGACCATGAATTGGACTGCCAATGAAATAATCAAGCGGAAAAGGAGCCTTTATGCTTTTGGTCTCTCTATCTCTCTGCTGGTTGCTCTATATAGCGTGGTAATGGTGTTTTTATTCCTTAAACTATAATTTTGAGGAAATCTCTTTAAATTTAAAACTGCAATGCTAAGAGCAATTAATATATAGGCGGCATTAAGGCTAGGCGTTTGTTAAATTAATAAACCCAAATCAAAGAGCGGATAAAGCAGCCCGATCAAATACCGTTGGGAGATTATGTGAGCATTATTGAAAAAGCAGCAAACAGATTCGAGCAGAATAAAGGTGAGATAACGCCCGCACCAAAAATAGAGTCGGCCCAGCCAAATGAACAAAGTTCAAAAATAATTAATGAACACAATGCCCGCAATTTAGATAGGCCAATAATTGCGCATGTTGAAATCAATCTTACTAAATTGCATCAATTGGGAATGATCACACCGGATCAAGGGAAAACTTTAGCCGCACAGGAGTTTAGAGGAATAAAGCGCTCTTTGATCCAGAATGCTTTCATTAAAGGGGCTGGCGCGATACACCACGGAAATTTGATTATGGTAACTAGCTCGTTACCCAAAGAGGGAAAAACATTCTGCGCCATTAATTTGGCCATGAGCATTGCGACAGAAATGGACCATACGGTTCTGCTGATAGATGCAGACGTAGCTCGTCCATCGGTTCTCCGCACATTAGGATTGAAGTCAGCTGTCGGGTTGATGGATATTCTTCTCGACGAAAAACTCGATTTAGCAGAAGTCATGATTAATACTAACGTCGATACTCTCAGAATTTTACCTGCTGGAACAAGTCACAGACACGCCACAGAACTGTTGGCAAGCCAGGCGATGAGCAGCTTATTAAATGAAATTTCAAACCGATATCCAGACCGCATTGTCATATTTGATTCCCCCCCCTTGCTTCCCACAACTGAGGCACGTGTTCTAGCCAGCCAGATGGGTCAAATTGTCATGGTGGTAGAAGCCGAAACAACTACTCAGCATGCAGTCAAAGAGGCACTTCGTCAGATCGAAACAAACAGTAACATTAATTTAGTCTACAATAAGGCAAGGGCATTCCCAGGCGGAACCAACTATGGTTACGGCTATTATGACTGAAGTGGGTGGGAATAATGTATTTCACAAGATTTACCCTAGGATAGTACAAACAGTTACCACTATCCTATTGATGTGGCCTGCCTATTCCACCGCTGCTGACTGGAAAATAGTGCCCAACCTAAGTTTACTAGAAACTTATACCGACAATGTGACACTAGCTGAACGAGGAAATGAAAAAAGCGATTTCATCACCCAAATTAATCCGGGAATATCATTATCTGGAACCGGGGCGCGCTTGAAAGTCAACGTAAACTATACAATGCAAAATCTTTTTTATGCAAATGAAAGCAACCAAAATAGAACTTTGCATCAGCTAACCGCAAGAGAAAACGCGGAGCTAATTAAAAACTTTTTTTTTCTCGACAGCAGTGCTTCAATAAGTCAACAAAACATTTCTCTCTTGGGCCCACTGACAACCAATAATGAAAATATCACAAACAACCGAACCAATGTAAAAACCTATAGCATTAGCCCCTATATACGTCACAACTTCTCCAATTTTGCTTCAACTCAAGCGCGCTACACACATAATGCAGTCTACACTGACGTAGGTGGGCTATCTACAAGCCAATCAGATAGCGTCCTGTTAAGCCTTACCAGTGGTTCTGCTTTCAGAAAGCTAGGCTGGGGTTTAAATTATAGTAAACAAAAAATAGACGGTTTAGGCACATCCATAGGCGGTTTAAACACATCCGTAGAAAATGAACAATATACGGGTAATCTTCGTTACCGAGTTTCATCAAAATTCAGCCTGACTGGAACAAGCGGATACCAAAAATTCAGCTATACATCAACAACCGGAAAATCGGCTGGATCTTTCTGGACAGCTGGTTTCATTTGGACACCCGCCGAAAGAACTAATATCACTGCCAATACTGGTAAAGCTTTTTTTGGCACTACCTACACACTGACGGCCAGCCATCGCACTCGCAGATCAGCTTGGAGCCTAAGCGCCAATCAGAATATCACAACCGCCCGTGATCAATTTCTGATTCCCGCCACGACCGATACGGCAAACTTCCTGAACCAGCTTTGGACGTCCAACATCCCCGACCCCGTAATGCGGCAGCAAACAGTCGATGCCTTCATCAGAGATAATGGACTTTCAGCCTCCATTTTTGATCCCATCAACTTCCTCACAAATCGATTTTTTCTGCAAAAACGCTTGCAGGCAACCGTCGCTTTAAGTGGCGCGAAAAACACACTCGTGCTTAGCATTTTCAATAGTTTGAGTGAACCACAAACATCAGGAGATGCAAATAGTATTTTGTTTGGGACGAACAACCTTGCACTGAATAGCACTACAAAACAAATTGGCGGCAATGCTCTTTGGAGCTGGAAAGTTTCTCCACGAACCAGCGCCAATATCGGCGCCGTGTATATTAAATCCAATATACTCGCCACGGGCAATGAGGACGAAACCAAGACTTTCAGGATCGGTTTAACACAACAAATACGGACCAAGCTCAATGGCGCACTAAATTTTCGACATGTCGAGCGAACCTCTAACCAAAATATCGGTGAATATCGCGAAAATGCCATCATTGCATCCCTGAATATGCGTTTCTAGCTGGAGCATCAAATAAATGTATGAATCTTACTATGGACTAAGTGCCAAACCGTTTCAATTAAAACCTGACCCACAGTTCTTTTTTGGCAGCAGAGGTCATAAGCGTGCCATGGCCTATCTGGAATATGGCCTGTCTCAAGGGGACGGCTTTATCGTCATCACCGGTGACGTCGGTGCAGGCAAAACCACCTTGGTGCGCAGCCTTTTTTGTAAACTTGAATCGGAAAAAATTCAAGCAGCACAAATCGTCAACACCAACCTTGATGCAGATGACACATTAAGAATGGTAGTCGCAGCATTCGGACTCCCCTACGAAGACGACTCCAAAGCCTCCTTACTAACCAGACTTGAGCAATTTCTTCGACAATGCGATCAAAAAGGAAAGCGCGCGCTACTGATAGTGGATGAAGCACAGAATCTTTCCCACCAAGCAGTGGAAGAGTTAAGGATGCTGTCCAATTTTCAAACAGCTGACAAATCATTACTGCAAATCTTCCTGCTAGGACAGCCTGAATTCAGGAAAACACTTCTTAGGCGCGACATGCAACAATTGCAACAAAGGGTAATTGCGACCTACCACTTGGGACCATTAGACGCCCTGGAAACAAAAGACTACATCGAACACCGGCTGCATACCGTTGGCTGGAATGGAGATCCTTCCTTGAGCGAAGATGCTTTCTTTGAAATCTATAATTTTACTGGAGGAATTCCGCGCAAAATAAATACGCTTTGTGATCGCCTTTTTCTAATGGGTTATCTCGAAGAACGTCACAATTTCAGAAGCTCTGATGTAACGGAAGTATTAGGTGATATTCAACAGGAACTTGCTTTCCCTATATCAGAGGCCGCCGCACGAAATTCATCCGACGTCCCGCAAATCGGACAGAAAGAAAATGCTCAGGGGAGTTTGGAAAATATGGACGAAAGACTTTTCAAGATGGAAAACTCAGTCATCTCAGTTCTGGATCTGCTTAAACGGATTCTTTCTCGCTCCAACTCCAACATCAATAACCTTACAAAGTAAATGGCCACATCAATATTGTGACTATTCAATGAGGAGCGAATTCACTTTGCGAATGAGATTGAAGTACATAAATCAACTTACATGAGAGTGCACTGGCAAGTTGAATGGAATCCAAAGCGGGCCCGGGAATTGCAGGATAAGCAAATCAGGTATTTGTCAGAGCAGAACATAATCTGAAATCAACAAACGTGTTCAACAAGTTTAACAAAGCTCAAAGAATGCAACAGCGTGCTGCACACCTCACAAAAATCATTTTGAAAAACTCATATTGTAAATAATAGTTAATGCAAATCATTAAACCACCTGCCCTCGGACCTCATAGCATTCTATGTGTTGTAGGCGCGCGTCCTAATTTCATGAAAATGGCTCCTATCATGGCGGCCTTTGACGCTCTTGGACCAGAACTCGATGTATCCCTGGTCCATACCGGTCAACATTATGACGTAGCCATGAACCATCAATATTTCGAAGCGCTTGGCATACCGCAGCCCGATATTAATTTGGATGTTGGCTCGGGAAGCCACACAGCACAAACGGCCAATGTGATGCTCCGCTTCGAATCAGTTCTGAACAAAAAGCACCCTTCCGCAGTGCTGGTAGTCGGTGATGTGAATTCCACTCTAGCGTGCGCGCTCGTGGCAGTAAAAAAAGGGGTTCCCGTGATTCACGTTGAGGCTGGTCTGCGCAGTTTCGACCGCGCTATGCCGGAAGAAATCAACCGGGTTTTGACCGACCAGATATCTGAACTCCTTTTCATCACTGAACGCAGTGGTCGCGAAAACCTGTTGCGCGAGGGAATAGCCGAATATCGCATTCGATTTGTCGGCAATGTCATGATCGACACCTTACATCACAACCTGGAAAAAGCAGTCCCGATATCTAAAATTCTACAGAATGCCAACAAGGAAGAATTTCTGGTTGGCCATGACGGGTATGCCATCCTCACCGCACACCGGCCTTCCAATGTGGATGATCCTGACACCCTGCGCTCGTTGCTTCAAACCACTCTCAAGATTAGTACCAAATTACCCATTATTTTTCCGATGCATCCACGCACTCGTGACATGATTCAAAAATTTGGATTGAACAAAATACTGGATGTTCCTACGGTGCTGCAACTGCCTCCAATGGGTTATCTGGAAATGCTGGGGCTCATGAAGGATGCACGAGTTGTATTGACTGACTCAGGCGGTATTCAAGAAGAAACCACGGCCCTTGGCATACCCTGCATTACACTCAGAAATAATACGGAAAGGCCAATCACAGTGGATGAGGGTACCAACACTATCGCCGGCCTGGATTCAGAAAAGATACTAACGATATTTGACGAAATCATGCTTACCGGCGGAAAAACAGGCAGAATCCCTGAGTTCTGGGATGGGCAAGCCTCAACACGCATTGCAGCGGAAATTCTCGATTGGCTGAAAAACGGTTTACAAAGCAAATAATTATTGAAGCCTTGACAAATATTGAGTGCGCCAAAATAAAAAGTGCGGAGAAAGCTTGCGAGCATATATTACCCAAATAGTCTGCTTGCAAGTGTTTCATAGCAACTCGTATGGCGAATATGTAAGTACGACACTTTTCTCGCAATGCGCTTAGATGAAAATGAAGCGGTTTAAACAAGCAATGTGCGCAACAAATGTTCTCAAATATGGATTTTTACCGGAAAAAAATCTGATGACCACAGCGCTAATACGTAATGCGATGACTATCGATGTGGAAGATTACTTCCAAGTCTCGGCCTTCGCCTCCACCATCCCGCGCGAGCAATGGGGAAGTCTGCTGTGCCGGGTAGAACGCAATATTGATATCGCGCTAGCCTTGCTGGATGAAGGGAATGCGCATGCAACTTTTTTCACATTAGGCTGGATCGCTGAGCGCTATCCTACCGTTGTGCGTCGCATCGTAGACAATGGACATGAGCTTGCTAGTCATGGTTATGGTCACCAGCGCGTTAGCGAGCTGAGCCGCAATGAATTCAACGAAGATATCTCTCGCGCCAAAAAAATACTGGAAGACCTCTCAGGTAGCCCGGTAATTGGTTATCGCGCCCCGAGCTTTTCCATCGGCGCTGATAACCTGTGGGCGCTTGATTTACTACAGGAAGCTGGCTATCAATATAGCTCCAGCATATATCCGATTCGACACGATCATTACGGCATGCCCGAGGCACCTCGCTTTGCCCACTACCCGCGTGGCACAGACGGCATGCTGGAACTCCCCCCCACCACTGCAGTATTGCTGGGCCGAAATCTGCCAGCGGCAGGTGGAGGCTATTTCAGACTATTACCCTATCAAGCGTCTCGCTGGCTCATACGCCGTGTCAATCAGCAAGACGGGGAACCCTGTATTTTTTATTTTCACCCGTGGGAACTTGATCCAGACCAACCGCGTCAAGTTAGTATCTCGACGAAAACACGCTTTCGCCATTACGTCAATCTGAAACGTATGGAGTCCCGCATCCAATCGTTGTTGCAGGACTTTCACTGGGACCGCATGGACCGCATATTCATGAAAGCAGGCGCGTGAAGGAATTTTCAGCGGTCGCATCCCCAATGCAGGTACGTGTGATGACATCAAATGATGCCGCACGCTGGGACGAATTCGTTTACGCCTGTCCTGCCGCCACATTTTTTCATCGTGCTGGCTGGAAAGAAGTAATAGAACGCGCCTTTGGGCACCATACTCACTTCCTGCTGGCTGAAGAAAATGGGACCATTCAAGGCATCCTGCCGCTGGCAGAGATTAACAGCAGATTATTTGGACATTCATTATCTTCACTACCGTTTTGCGTTTACGGCGGTATCATCGCAAGTACAGAGCCAGCGCGGATGGCACTGGATGATGCAGCTCAAATGCTGGCTGCGAAACTAGCGGTGGACTTCCTGGAATATCGCAATATTTTGCCCTTCCACACTGACTGGCCAAGTAAGAGTCTCTATGTCTCTTTTCGCAAGGTCATCGAGCCGGACGTGGAAGCAAACATGCTCGCCATCCCCCGCAAACAGCGGGCGATGGTTAGAAAGGGCATTAAAAATGGTCTCGCTAGCGAGATTGACGAAAGTGTAGAGCGGTTTTTTTCCGTGTTCGCGGACAATGTACACCGTCATGGCACTCCCGCATTGCCAAAACGCTATTTCGTACTACTTAAAGAAATATTCGGCAGCGACTGCGAAGTACTGTCAGTAGTTAAGGATGGGCTTATTTTAAGCAGCGTACTGAGCTTTTATTTCCGCGATGAAGTGTTACCCTACTACGCGGGCGACACCGTGGAAGCTCGCGATTTTGCGGCAAATGATTTTAAATACTGGGAGCTGATGCGACGCGCTTGCGAGCGCGGTATTAAGGTCTTCGACTATGGACGCAGCAAGCGCGGCACCGGCCCATTCGATTTCAAGAAAAATTGGGGGTTTGAGCCGCAGCCGCTGCATTACGAATATCAATTGCTCCGGGCGAAAACCGTGCCTGACACCAATCCATTGAATCCAAAATACCAGTTGTTCATCAAAATATGGCAAAAACTACCCCTGCCAGTAGCCAACTGGCTCGGACCGCACATCGTAAAAAACTTGGGATAAGGCCAATGGATCATTTGCTTTATCTTACCCACCGCATCCCCTACCCACCCAACAAGGGTGACAAAATACGTTCCTACCATTTACTAAAATATTTAGCCCGACACTACCATGTTCATCTCGGCACCTTTATCGATGATCCAGACGATTGGCAATACGTAAATACAGTAAGGCAATTGTGCGAAGACACCCATTTTGCATCTTTAAATCCCCGCACGGCGCGTCTGCGAAGTTTGGGTGCACTCATGATGAATCGTCCTCTAACTCTTAATTATTACCGCAACAACGATTTACAGGAGTGGGTAAGAAAAGTAATAAAGACGCAGGCAATTAAGCGCGTTCTAATATTTTCTTCCGCCATGACACAATATGTAACAGGCATTCAACAAGCGCGTTGCATCATCGATTTCGTCGACATAGACTCCGACAAATGGCGTCAATACGCAAAAAGAAAGCCATGGCCCATGAGTTGGCTATATCAACGCGAAGCTCGCTTGTTGCTCCGCTACGAACGGCAAATAGCGTGCACGTATGATGCATCGCTGTTCGTTTCGGAAGCTGAGGCCGATCTTTTTAAACAACTGGCACCGGAGAGCGCTGAGAAAACTGGATTCTTCAATAATGGTGTAGATAGTGACTATTTTTCGCCTAGCCGAGAATATCCTGATCCATATCAGCCAAACATGGCGGCCATTGTGTTTACCGGCGCCATGGACTATTGGCCGAATGTGGATGCGGTACGCTGGTTCGCCCAGGAAATCTTTCCCGTTGTGCTTGCTAATCACCCCCATGCACGCTTTTATATCGTAGGATCTCGCCCAACCGCCGCCGTGCAGGAACTCGCCCAACTGCCTGGAGTCTTGGTAACAGGCGCCGTAGCGGATGTCAGACCCTATCTCGCCCATGCCCAACTAGCGGTGGCACCCTTACGCATCGCCAGAGGCTTACAAAACAAAGTTCTGGAAGCCATGGCCATGGCCAAGATTGTTATCGCATCTCCTCAGGCAGCAGAAGGCATTCTGGCGACATCAGGTAAAGAGCTGCATATTGCCAGCAGCAGCCAGGAGTTTAGCCGCATTATTATATCGATGCTCGCAAGTAAAGCCGAAGAACATTATGGCGAAACCGCACGCGCCCGGATTCTGGCTGATTATGAATGGGGACGCAGCCTTGCGCATGTCAAGGCATTGCTAGATGAAGCGCCGATAACTGCGCCTAAATCCTGTAAACCAGACAAAAATCCCTGGATACCACAAGAAATCCCACACTTGATTACTTTCAAGGATGAGCAACGATGACTGGCACAACACCCGAAGCGCTAACTCCGTCCAGCATCGACAGCCAAACCGGGCAGCCAGAATTGCAATGGCGTTTTATGGCTATCCTCACACTTGCGGTCATTGCCACAATTCTAGTCATTTATCAGCAAACCGTATTATCTACCGTCGCTATCTGGCTGCGATCCGAGACCTTTACCCACGGTTTTTTTATTTTTCCGATTAGTGCCTATCTCATATGGATGAAACGCAAATCACTTGCCGAGATAGCCCCATGCCCGGATTACCGCGGTTTGTTGGCCATGGCAGGATTAGGCCTTGGCTGGCTGCTTGCCGATGCCGGAAGTGTTCAGGTTGTCGCTCAGTTATGTTTGGTAGCAATGATCCCGGTGACGGTCTGGACTATGCTGGGGCTGCAGGTGGCCCGCGCGATAACTTTTCCCCTCGGATTCCTGTTTTTTGACGTTCCTTTCGGGGAATTTCTGATTCCCCCGCTAATGGATTTCACTGCCGATTTTGTAGTGACCGCACTGCAAACAACAGGCATTCCGGTTTACCGCGAAGGAACATTCTTCACGATACCCAGTGGCCAATGGTCCGTCGTAGAAGGTTGTAGCGGTTTACGCTACCTGATCGCATCTTTCACGCTAGGCACCTTATATGGCTATCTCACCTATCGCAGTAATAAACGCAGGCTCATTTTTGCCGCACTGTCATTGATCGTCCCCATTTTTGCCAATGGTATGCGTGCTTATATGATCGTGATGATCGCCCACTTAAGCAATATGAAACTAGCATTGGGAGTTGACCATTACATCTACGGCTGGGTCTTTTTCGGAATCGTTATGACGTTGCTATTCTGGGTCGGTGCTTTCTGGCGGGAAGATCAATCAGATCATCAACAACAAAAAAACAGGATTGTGGTTAATACGGCTCGTGGGACGATCACGAACCGAGGATTTGCCATGGCGGGTGTTATCACCATTCTGATTGCAGCCTTGTGGCCTGCTTACGCAGCTTATTTGAACAACCGTCCAATCAAAACCGATGGACTCACAATTAAACTGCCTGAATCAAATCAAGGCTGGAATTTACAATCTACGCCACTTACGGATTGGCAGCCGCACTATGTTGGTACGAATGCGCAAGTCATGCACACTTATCGCAAGGAAGATAAGGTCATCAGCGTGTACCTCGGTTATTACCGGACTCAGCGCCAAGATGCGGAATTAATCAATTCCCAAAACTACATGATCAAACAAAAACATCCAGTATGGAGCAATGTGGGTGAAACACAGCGCAAAATTTCTCTCCGTGGCAAGAATGGGACGATCCAGCAAACATTATTACGTGCCTCCAATAACCGGTTGTTAATCTGGAGTTGGAATAGCTTGGGAGGCACATATACTATTAACCCGTATCTGGCGAAGTTGCTTTTGGCAAAGGCCAAACTACTTGGGCAGCGTGACGATGGTGCAGTGATCATTATTACTGCCCCCTATGAAGGTACACCGGAATCAGCGGCAGTATCACTGCAATCTTTTGCCAACGATATGCTGCCGGCAATTGACGCCAGTCTTAATGAAGTAGCAGAGCGCGAAACACATGCACGCTAATAGTCCACCGCTGATTGTGCACGTCATTCATCATTTTGGCGTGGGCGGCATGGAAAATGGCATCGTGAATTTGATCAATCATATGCCCCCAGAACGCTATCGCCACGCCATCGTATGCCTGACCGGATACAGCGAATTTCGTCAGCGCCTGAATCAACCCGTTGAATTGGTAGCCCTCAACAAGCGCGCCGGCAATGATGTTGGCCTGTATGGTCGATTGTTTCGTGAGCTGCGGCGGCTCAAGCCGGCCATTGTGCATACCCGCAACCTCGCGGCCTTAGAAGGACAAGTTGTTGCCGCTGCCGCGGGCATCAGCAACAGAGTACATGGCGAGCATGGGCGTGACATGTTCGACTTGCAGGGCAAGAATCGTAAATACAATTTGCTGAGGCAAGCAATCCGGCCGCTGGTAAAGCATTACATTCCAGTGAGTAAGGATCTTGAACGCTGGTTAATCGATACCGTGCGGGTCAATCCGGCAATCGCTACCCAAATTTACAACGGTGTCGATAGTGTAAAATTCACACCGTTCACTGCACCAAGAATTAACTTCGGCCCGCCGGGATTTTGCCCTCCGGATGGATTTGTGATCGGCGCCGTGGGACGCATGGCGGAGGTAAAAGACTATCCAAATTTGGTGCGTGCATTTCTGCGCATGCTCGAACTTAAACCTGAGCTCCATGCACGCGCGCGGCTGGTTATCCTAGGCGAAGGCGTGGCGCGCATGGCTTGCCTGGCCTTGCTCAAGCAGTCCAATGCCGAACATCTCGCCTGGCTACCGGGCAGCCGAGACGACATAGCGGATTTGATGCACCAATTCGACGTATTCTGCTTATCCTCGCTGGGCGAAGGTGTATCCAATACTATTTTAGAAGCAATGGCATGCGGTTTGCCAGTAATTGCAACCGCCGTCGGGGGCAACAGCGAACTGGTAGATGCGGGCATCACTGGGACGTTGGTGCCATGTGCCGACCCGAAGGCAATGGCACATGCCTTGCTAATGTATTATCAAGATAGTGCACTTACCCGCACACATGGCGCGGCGGGGCGGGCCAAAATCGAGGCACACTTTTCGATGTCAGCTATGGTACGCGGATACCTGGGCGTATATGACACAGTGCTGGGTAATTTAAAATAGAGACAGACAACATAATAAAAATGAAAACAAAACCATGTGTGGCATAGCTGGCATATTTGATACGCAAGCCAAGCGCCCCATTGACCAGGCACTACTTGCGCGCATGAATCAGACTCAGCATCATCGCGGTCCAGATGAAAGCGGCTTGCACGCTGAGCCAGGAATGGCAATGGCGCACAAGCGGCTCTCGATCATAGACCTCTCCTCCGGTCACCAACCCCTGTTCAACGAAGACGGTAGCGTGGTGGTGGTATTTAATGGCGAAATTTACAACTTCGTCGATTTGATCCCCGAACTGCAAGCTCTGGGTCATACTTTCCGCACCCGCTGCGATACTGAAGTCATCGTGCATGCTTGGGAGCAATGGGGTGAAGCCTGCGTTGAACGTTTCCGCGGCATGTTCGCGTTCGGATTATGGGATCGCAATAAAGAAACATTTTTTCTGGCACGCGATCGTCTCGGTGTGAAACCGCTCTACTATGCACTACTCGACGACGGTCAGCTTATCTTCGGTTCCGAGCTCAAGGTCTTGACCGCCCATCCAGCTTTGCGACGCGACATTGATCCGCGCGCAATTGAGGAGTATTTCGCCTACGGCTATATTCCCGAACCACGCACTATTTACCAACAAGCCTTTAAGCTGTCGCCCGCACATACTCTCACCGTGAAGCGCGGTCAGCCAATTCCGCAGCCGCGAGAATATTGGGACGTACCATTCCAGCCCCTTACTCCAATGACGCAAGCCGAAGCACAAGAAGAACTCATACCCCTGCTACGCGAATCTGTGAAAATCCGCTTGGTCTCAGAAGTACCGCTCGGGGCGTTCCTCTCTGGTGGCGTAGATTCCAGCGCCGTGGTAGCCATGATGGCCGAATTGTCCACCGAACCGGTAAATACCTGTTCTATTTCATTCGGTGATCCGGCATTCAATGAATCCGAATACGCAGCGAAAGTCGCAACGCGCTATCACACTAATCATCGAGTAGAACAAGTTGATGCCGATGATTTCGATCTCATTGATAAGTTAGCTGCACTCTATGATGAACCTTACGCAGACAGCTCCGCCATCCCCACGTACCGCGTATGCCAACTGGCGCGAAAAAACGTCACTGTCGCGCTTTCCGGTGACGGTGGCGACGAAAGTTTCGCTGGCTACCGACGTTATCGCTGGCATCTTAACGAAGAACGCATGCGTAGCTTCATTCCATCTGCTGTGCGTCGCCCCGTATTTGGCCTGCTGGGCAAGCTCTATCCCAAAGCAGACTGGGCACCTAAAATTTTTCGTGCCAAATCCACGCTCGAAGGCATAGCGCGCGATTCGGTAGAAGGTTATTTTCATAGCATTTCGCTCTTGAGCGATGCAATGCGTGCACGCCTATTCAGTCCGGAATTTAGCCAGGAGCTGAGAGGCTACCGCGCAGTGGAAGTTATGTATCGCCACGATGCACACTCGCCTGCCCAGGAACCCTTGGCACGAGTGCAATACCTCGACATCAAGACCTATCTCGTAGGCGACATTCTCACCAAGGTTGACCGTGCCAGCATGGCGCACGCGCTCGAAGTACGCGAACCTCTGCTTGACCACAAATTGGTGGAGTGGGCCTCGCGCTTACCCGCATCGCTGAAGCTTCAGGGAGGAGAAGGCAAGTATATATTCAAGAAAGCGATGGAGTCGCACCTACCAAATGAAATTTTATACCGCAAGAAAATGGGTTTCGCGGTACCGCTTGCAAGCTGGTTCCGCGGCCCCCTGAAAGAAAAAGTCCGGCAGGCAGTGCTAGGCCCCACGCTGGCTGCCACTGGCTACTTTAATGCGGATTACCTCCGTGAACTGGTCGACCATCATCAAGCCGGACTACGCGATTACAGTACCCCGCTTTGGACGCTACTGATGTTCGAGGCATTCCTGCGCCGGAATTGTGGCGCAAAAGAACAGCTGGAGCGTTAGTTGATGCATTGCAACACGTCAGACCAAGCTAAACGAACAGAGCAGAAGCCACATTCTGGAAACGGCATACCGCGGTTTGCATCGTTCGATTACCTGCGCCTTTTCGCGATGGTTTTGGTTACATTGCAGCACGGAATGGCAGTCGCCGGCTATTATGAACAAACCACTTGGGCAAATGTGAATCTGGGACAGGTGGGTGTGGGATTGTTCTGCGCTCTGAGCGGCTATCTCGCTTTCTCCGGCGGAGCGCCACCTGCCATCGGCTGGCTGCAAAAGCGCTTATGGCAGATCTATCCAGCCTACTGGATCACGACAATTGCAGCCTTCCTGCTCACTTGGGCGGCCGGTACGAAACGCATTGATGGGTGGCTTTTCTTGTCTCAAATAGCAGGCACGGGTTACTTCACTCATGGTTGGGAGCTTATCAATGTCGTGTCCTGGTTTATCTCACTCATTTTGCTTTGCTATGTCATTGCGTTTGTCGGCAAGTGGCTCGGCGCACCGCGACTGATACTTGTCTTTGTCGCCATCATCACCCTTGCCCTGCTTGCAACACGCAGCGAGGTTGCGCTTAGCCGCCATGTACTAACGTTCTGCGTGGCAGGTCTCATAGCCCAAACTTGCCCGCGTCCCGCCGTGATGCTCGCAATAATCTCCAGCCTGTTATGTGCAGCCTTTCTTTGGCCACAATCTTTCTATGCGGCTTTCAGTATCGCGTTGCTTGCGCTGGCGCTGGCATGGCAAACCTCCGATACCAGGTTGACCAGCGTTACGCGCGGCTATGTTTATGAATATTTTTTGGTTCATGGCATTTTCCTTGTCGGGTTAGCGCGGCTCCTGCCCCAGCAAAAGCTTTTCAGCGGCACGATTGCAATCGCCTTGGCCATTGTTGCCGCAGTCATTTTGAAGAAGCTCACCGAACGTTTGGTAACTTGGGTGCGGCGAGATGATTCAACCAAAGTTTCAACAGCCTAATCATGCATATCCTGCACGTACTTGATCACTCGACTCCACTTCGGCTACATCTCCCGCAGGCTCTCAATGCTGCGCGAGCAACGCGCGCTGGACTGGGAAACGTTTCACCTGACCAGCACAAAACAAACTTTAATAACGGCAAAAATAAAATGGAAATAATTAGTTGCCCGTGCACCCGGATTTATCGGCATGCATGTTTCAAGCGTTTACTGGAGCATGGTGACGAAGTCGCTGGGCGTCGACAAAATGGAATCAATGGTATTCATTGCACCTAAATTTGTGCTCATGTTTCCCGCTTAAGTTAGTTTAATTAATAATTCATAACACGCATGCTACTTTGCAGTGCATCTATTTAAGGAAATTGTAATGAAAAAGGTTTTAATCCTTGGCGTAAACGGCTTCATCGGACACCACTTGTCCAATCGCATTCTTGCTACCACTGATTGGGATGTGTATGGCATGGATATGAACGCTGACCGTATCACTGACTTGCTCGATCAGCCACGCTTTCACTTTTTTGAAGGTGACATCACCATCAACAAAGAATGGATGGAATATCATATAAAGAAATGCGACGTAATTTTGCCATTGGTGGCAATTGCTACGCCCTCCACCTATGTTAAGGAACCGTTGCGTGTATTTGAGCTGGATTTCGAAGCTAACCTGCCCATCGTGCGCGCAGCCGTTAAATACAAGAAACACCTAATATTTCCTTCCACTTCTGAAGTATATGGCATGTGTCACGATGAGGAATTTGACCCCGAAAATTCTGAGCTTATCTGCGGCCCGATCAATAAACCGCGGTGGATTTATTCTTGTGCCAAACAATTAATGGATCGCGTAATTTGGGGCTATGGAATGGAACAGGGATTAAACTTTACTCTCTTCCGTCCATTCAACTGGATCGGCTCTGGACTGGACTCCATCCACACGCCTAAAGAAGGAAGTTCGCGCGTGCTGACACAATTCTTCGGGCACATCGTGCGCGGCGAAAATATAAGTCTGGTAGACGGTGGGCAACAGAAACGCGCTTTCACTTATATCGACGATGGTATAGCCGCACTGATGAAGATCATTGCAAACAAGGATGGTATTGCCTCCGGCAAAATTTACAACATCGGCAACCCGGTCAACAACCATTCCATCCATGACTTGGCTACCATGATGCTGAAACTGGCCGAGGAATACCCGGAGTACCGCAATTCTGCAGGCAAGGTGCAATTGGTAACAACCACTGCGGCAGCCTATTACGGCAATGGCTATCAGGACGTGCAAAACCGCGTTCCCAAGATCACCAATACCTGCGAAGAATTGGGATGGGAGCCCGTCATTTCAATGGCCGATGCTCTGCGTAAAATTTTTGATGCTTACCGCGGACAAATTAAAGACGCGCGTGCCCTGATGGAATGATATACAAAATACTGAGACTATGAATCCGGATAGATACTCTTTAAAAAAGTACGCTATACCTGGCCACTATTAATTACTGCGCTTTGAATTTAAATTCACGATTTAAAATACGCAAACGATTTAAAAAAGCAATGCACATCCTACACATCCTCGATCACTCAATTCCACTGCATAGTGGCTATACTTTTCGCACTCTCTCTATTCTTAAGGAACAACGTGCTTTAGGATGGGAAACCACTCACCTGACTAGCCCAAAACAGGGAGTCTGTAGCACAAGCGAAGAGACTATCGATGGCTGGCATTTTTTCCGTGCACGCCATGCAATTGCCCAAATGACGAAAATACCTTTATTGAACCAAATTTCCGTTATTAACAGTCTTACTCGTCGTCTTAACAAAGTAGCCAGAATTGTTAAACCAGACATTTTGCATGCTCACTCCCCTGCTCTGAATGCCATAGCTGCTTTACGCGTTGGCCGTAGCTTGGGCATTCCAGTGGTCTATGAGGTTCGTGCATTCTGGGAAGATGCGGCGGTGGATCATGGCACCAGCAAAAAACAAGGGCTGCGTTACCGCCTCACTCGTGCACTTGAAACCTATGCCTTAAAGCGCGTGGATGCCATTACCACGATTTGTGAAGGCTTGCGCAACGATATCGTGTTGCGTGGCATTTCAGCGCAAAAAGTCACCGTCATCCCCAATGCCGTGGATATTGAAAAATTTTCCTTTGAAAGCACGCCGGATAACGCACTTAAACAGCAATTAGGTTTGGCAGGCTACCGAATCATCGGCTTCATTGGCTCATTCTATGCCTATGAAGGACTGGATTTGCTGCTAACTGCATTACCGCGCATGCTCGATCAAATGCCGGATATCCGTGTTTTGTTGGTGGGCGGTGGGCCACAAGAAGAAGCACTGAAACTGCAATCTCACCAACTCGGCATTGCCGATAAGGTTGTGTTCACCGGTCGAGTGCCACACAGCGAAGTAAACCGCTATTACGACCTAGTGGACGTACTCGTTTATCCACGCCACTCAATCCGTCTCACGGAATTGGTTACGCCGTTGAAACCGCTGGAAGCGATGGCACAGGGCCGTTTGTTTGTGGCTTCCAGCGTGGGCGGTCACAGAGAACTAATTCGTGATGGCGAAACGGGCGTGCTGTTCAAAGCTGAGTCTCCACAAGACCTAGCGAGCAAGGTGCTCGATTTGCTTAACACGCCCGAGCGATGGCCGGCGATGAAAGCCGCCGGGCGGCGCTTTGTCGAGACTGAGCGTAACTGGAAAGTATCCGTAGCTCGCTATCGCGACGTTTACAAACGCTTAACCGACAAGATGGCGGAATAATCAGGATGCGAATTCAAGATTTAAAAATTGCTCTCGTTGGGCCACTGCCTCCACCTTCGGGCGGAATGGCCAACCAAACATGGCAATTGGCTACGCTACTGAAGCAAGAAGGAGCCAACGTAGAGCTTGTCCCCGTGAATGCACCTTACCAGCCACGCTGTGTCGGCCGTATCAAAGGACTGCGTGCCGTGTTTCGCTTGCTGCCGTACTTATTCCATTTATGGCACGCTGCAGGCAGAGTCGATTTATTTCACGTCATGGCCAATTCCGGCTGGTCCTGGCACTTATTTGCGGCACCAGCAGTGTGGGTCGCGAAGTTGCGGGGCAAAGCAGTGTTAGTCAATTACCGCGGTGGCGAGGCCGACGATTTCTTCACTCAGGCATTTGCCTGGGTACAGCCGACGCTGAGGCAAGTCAATATAATCATCGTGCCTTCCGGTTTCCTGGAAAAAATATTCGCGAATCGAGATTTCCTCACTCGCATAGTGCCCAATATTGTAAATTTAAGCCGTTTCATCCCTAACCATTCGCGCAAACGAAACCTTTCGGCACCGCATATCGTGGTCGCGCGTAATCTGGAACCTCTGTACGACAATACCACTGCGCTGAAAGCATTTCGCATTGTGCGTGAAGCCATTCCTGACGCGCATTTGACTATCGCTGGTTCCGGCCCAGAACGCGCGAAATTGGAAGCGATGGCAAAGGAACTAGGCGTGGCCGATGCTGTAGTGTTTGCAGGTCAAATAGATAACGAACGTATGCCCGTACTTTATCGCGAGGCAGATATCGCTCTTAATCCCAGTCTGGCAGACAATATGCCAATCTCGATTTTGGAAGCATTGGCAAGCGGTGTGCCGGTGGTCAGCACCGATGTCGGGGGCATACCGTTTCTGGTGGAAGACGGAAAGACCGCATTGCTGGTGCCACCGCGTAATCCAGAGCGGATGGCCGAGGCTATGCTGCGCGTATTGCGTGATGAATCGTTGCGAGAATGCATGGTTAAAAATGGTCTGGATCACGCGCACCGATTCGCATGGGGAAGCGTACGAGATGCGCTCTTTTTGGCGTACAAAATGGCACTGGATGGGGCAACGTTGGCTGTTACCCAAGATGGAAAATAAACATGGCCAGTCTCTATACCAAATTGGTGGCGCATACCCTGTTTCCTCTGCATGAACGGCTGATGCAGCGCCCTACTTTCGGCTACGTGGACGAGCTGGAAAAGAGCCAATGGTTGTCTCGCGCAGGGGTCGAGCAATTACAGATGCACAAGCTCAAACTACTGCTCCAGTCGGCGGAACAACACAGCCCATGGCATGCCGAGCGCATTCACGCCGCCGGTCTGGAGCCGCGCAGCGACGCGCCGCTCACCCTGGAAGCACTGCGCCGCTTACCCACCATGACCAAGCAGGACGCCACTCGCAACGTCGAGCAACTGGTCTGGCGCGACATTCCCGGCGGGGCCTTTAA